>CAVTCV010000001.1:0-123584 GCA_963733315.1 uncultured Alphaproteobacteria bacterium
CGGCGTCGAAGAATTCGTCCGCATCGGCCGGCGCCGGTTCGGTCCGTTCGCCAGCAGCGGCGCGCCGCTCATGAAATGCTCCATGATGGCGCCGAGGATCGCCGGCTTGACTGTTGCCAGTCGCCGTCGCCTTGGTGACGGAGATGAAATCGGAGCCGAAGAACACGCCGCCGACTTCGGCGATGTCGAACAGGGCCGCCGCCAGCGGCGATTGCGTGCGGCTTCGGCTCGCCATGTCGAGCGGTGCCGGCCTCAGCACGGCGCGGCCGGGCAGGAATTTCAGCGTCGCCGGATTGGGCGTGGCTTCGGTCTGGATGAACATCGGTCTGCTCCTTAGCGGGTTCAAGGCCCGGGGATGGCATATGCACTATAGCCGATAAATGGCGCTTGCAGACAGGTCAACGGTCGGGAAATGCCTGCCGATTCCAAGCGCGCTCAGGGCGAGACGGCTTCACGACATCGCGTCGAGGTCTTCGTCGCTCAGATGCCCCGGCACGATGGCAACCGGGATCGGAAAGGTGCCGGCGGTCTTGCCGAGGCTGGAGACCAGCGGGCCGGGGCCTTCCTTGGCGGTGCCGGCCGCCAGCACCAGGATGCCGATGTCGGCATCCTCGTCGATCAGCTTGACGATTTCCTCGGCCGGTGTCGCCCTCGCGGATCACGCGGTCCGGCGTGATGCCGGCGATGTCCTTGGCGCGCGCCGCGAACTTGTCGAGCGCCGCATTGGCCGCTTCCGTCGCCTCGGCCTTCATGATGTCGGCGACGCCCAGCCATTGCTGGTTGCGGTCGCCGGTGTCGATCACGCGCAGCATGACCAGTTGCGACTTGGTGCGGCCGGCGCGCTTGGCCGCCCAATAGACCGCGCGGTCGCATTCCTCGGTGTCGTCGATGACGACCAGATATTTGCGCTTGTGGCCGGCCTCGTAGCTGCGGCGCTTGCTGCTCATGTCGCTCGTGGAATGGCTGCGCGACGCTCGCAAGCGGTGTCATGCCGCAGCCGGGACAAGCGCGGGCGCAAATCGCCGCGATGCGCTAGCGGCGCACGAAGCCGACGATGTCCTTGACCGCCTTCATGGTTTCGGCGGCGAGCGCCTGCGCGCGCTCGGACCCGTCGGCCAGCACGGAATCGATATAGACCGGGTCCTGCATCAGCCGTTTCATTTCCGCGCCGATCGGCCCGAGCTTGGCGACCGCGAGGTCGGCCAGCGCGGTCTTGAAGGTGGAGAATTGCCCGCCGCCGAATTCGCTGCAGCACCTCGCGCCTTGCTCACGCCCTTGCAGCGCCGCATAGATGCCGACCAGATTGTCGGCCTCGGGCCGCGGCTCGAGGCCCTTCTCCTCGCTCGGCAGCGGCTCGGGATCGGTTTTCGCCTTGCGGATTTTCTGCGCGATGGCGTCGGCGTCGTCGGTCAGGTTGATGCGCGAATAATCCGACGGCTCCGACTTCGACATCTTCTTGGAGCCGTCGCGCAGCGACATCACCCGCGTCGCCGGCCCCTGGATCAGCGGCTCCGGCAGCGGGAAGAACGCCTCGCCGTAACCGTGCGCGTGAATCGACTGGGCAAAATCGTTGTTGAACTTCTGCGCGATGTCGCGCGAGAGCTCGAGATGCTGCTTCTGGTCCTCGCCCACCGGCACGTGGGTGGCGCGGTAAACCAGAATGTCGGCCGCCATCAGGTTGGGATAGACGTACAGGCCGACCGAGGCGTTCTCGCGGTCCTTGCCGGCCTTCTCCTTGAACTGGGTCATGCGGTTGAGCCAGCCCATGCGCGCGACGCAATTGAACACCCAGGCGAGCTCGGCGTGCTCGGCGACCTGGCTCTGGTTGAAGATGATCTGCTTCTTGGCGATCGATGCCGCAGGCCAGGAACGCCGCGGTCACCTCGCGCGTGGCGCGCGGCAATTCGCTCGGGTCCTGCCACACCGTGATGGCGTGCAGGTCGACCACGCAATAGATGCAGTCGTAGCGCTCCTGCAGCGCGACGAATTTGGCGATGGCGCCGAGATAATTGCCGAGGTGCAGGTTGCCGGTCGGCTGCACGCCGGAAAACACGCGCTCCTTGAACGCCATGGCCTCGCTCCGGGGATTGTGGTGGGCCACATCGCATGACGCCGTTTGGCGCGCAACCCCTGTTGCGGGCCGCAACAAAGGCTTTGCCCCGACACGGGATAGCAATATTAAAGGCGGTGCCTTTCCGTTATAGGAGAGAGGCAAGACATCGGGAATCCGCGGGGTGGCGAGCGGCGGGTGGGCTTTAGATGAGCAAAGACGAGCTGATCATCCAATTGGTGAAAGTGGCGCTCGGCATCCTGATCGGCGGCTACTTTCTCTGGTGGAGTCTGGAGGTGCTGAAAAGGCTTCCGCCCCCTCACTAGACCGCGCGAACGGTCGGCGTTGCCAGCCGCCGGTCGCCGCTATAGTGCGCGGCCGCCCCGATATCGCGCTTACGATTTCATTCGAGGACCGCATGACCGCCCCCCGCTACGACGTCTCGGCATCGGCAACGCCATCGTCGACGTGATCGCCCGCGCCGAGGACGATTTCCTGGTCGCGCACGGCATGCACAAGGGCACCATGGCGCTGATCGACGAGGCGCGCGCCGAGAAGATCTATCAGGCGATGGGGCCGGCGGTGGAAAGCTCGGGCGGCTCGGCCGCCAACACCATCGTCGGCGTGGCGAGCTTCGGCGGCCGCGCCGCCTTCGTCGGCAAGGTCAAGGACGACGAGCTCGGCCGCGCCTTCGCCCACGACATCCGCGCCGCCCGCGTTGCCTTCGACACCAAGCCGGCGAGCGACGGCCCTTCGACCGCGCGCTGCTACATCATGGTGACGCCGGACGGCGAGCGCACCATGAACACTTATCTCGGCGCGGCGCAGGATCTCAAACCCGCCGACATCGACGAAGCCAAGATCGCGAGCGCCGCGCTCATCTATCTCGAAGGCTATCTGTGGGACCCGCCGCAGGCCAAGGAAGCCTTCGTCAAGGCGGCGGCGATCGCGCACAAGGCCGTCGCGCCGGGTCGCGCTCACGCTGTCGGATGCGTTTTGCGTCGACCGCTACCGCGCGGAATTCCTCGCGCTGATCCGCAAGGGCACGGTGGACATTGTTTTCGCCAATGAGCACGAGCTGCACAGCCTCTATGAGACCGCCGACTTCGACACCGCGGTGAAGGCGCTGCGCGGCGACGCCAAGCTCGCGGTGGTGACGCGCAGCGAGAAAGGCTGCGTGGTGGTCACCCGCAAGGCGGTCGAGGCGGTGCAGGCGATGCCGATCGACCGCGTGGTCGACGTCACCGGCGCCGGCGATCTGTTCGCCGCCGGTTTCCTGGTCGGGCTGGCGCGCGGCAAGGACCATCGCACCGCCGCCCGGCTCGGCGCGCTGGCGGCCGCCGAAGTGATCCAGCATATCGGCGCGCGGCCGGCGGTCTCGCTCAAGGCGCTGGCCGCCGAGAACGGCCTGCCGGTCTAGCGCATCTGAAAATCTCAGGACTAAGCGGCGCGCGGCGGGACTCGCGGCGCGCAATTGGTAACCGATTGGTAACCGAACGTGGTTAGCGATTGGTGAACAACCAATCGCGAGGACCCGTCATGGCAAGCGCGACACCGAAAACCGGATGCGCGCGGCGCCGAGCCGCCGCGCCGGCCGATCAAGAGCGAATTGCCGACGGTCGAATCGCCGCCGCTATCGCCGGGCGCCGAAACGCCCGCGATAGCCGCGGTCAGCGCCGGATCGACCGATGCCGGCGCGCCCGCGATCGAACCGCACCGTGCGACGCCGGCGGCGCCGCCGCCGCGCTTTGTCTTGAGGCGCGCCACAAGCGCTATGCCTTGCTCGCCGCCTCGGTGACTTTCGCGGCCGCGCTCGGCGCCGTGGTCGGCGCACTGGCGAGCGGCGGATTCTCCGCGCCCGCGCGCCCCGACGTCGCCGCCGTCGAAGAGAACAAGGCGATGCAGCAATCGATCGCCCGGCTCGGCAAGGAAATCACCACGCTGAAGGCGAGCCTCGAGCAGGCGAACAAGTCGGCGCATAGCCAGATCGCCAAGATTTCCGAACGGCTCGACCATGCGGCCGCGGAGGTCACCGGCTCGATCTCGGCGCCGCAGACGACGGCGCCGGCTCCGCGCCGCTGCCGACGCCGCGCCCGGCGCAGCGCATGCCGCGGTGGAACCCCAGCCGCCTGCGCGCCGCCGGTGGTGGCGGGCTGGACCATCCGCGACACCCGCAACGGCTACGTCTACGTGGAAAATCACGGCGAGATTTATCAGGTCGTGCTCGGCGCGCCGCTGCCCGGCCTCGGCCCGGTGCAATCGGTCAAGCGGCAGGACGGCCGCTGGGTGGTGCTGACGCCGAAGGGCATCATCGTATCGATGCGCGACCGCCGCTATTTCGAAGATTTCTGAGCGCTAGTTCAGCCTGCGATCAAACGGCGCGCCTGCGGGCGCCGCTATTTCATTTGTGCGTGAGGCCAGTGGCGAGCCTGCCAAAACCATGTCAGATTTCAGCCGCCGTTGAACGTGGCGTGGGTCGATGTCATGCGCTGGCACTTTGCTGAAAATCCTTGCGGCAGTCTTGCGGCAGTCCTGGCCGCGGCGGGCCAGGCCTCGGCGCAAGGCGCGGCGCCGCCGGCGGCAAAGCCGGAAATGACCGAAAGCTGCCCGGGCCTGGTGGCCGCCGGCCGCCGTTCGCGGTGCCCGCCGCGTTTCGGCTCGCCGCGCTCGACGCCCGATCAGGTGCGCATCAGCTATATCGGCCATTCGACCTTCCTGATCGAGAGCCCGCAGCTCGTGCGCATCGCCACCGACTACAACGATTATGTGAGGCCGCCGGTGCTGCCCGACATCGTGACCATGAATCACGCGCACACCACCCACTACACCGACAATCCCGATGCCGGGCATCAAGTACGTGCTGCGCGGCTGGGCCGAGGACGAAAAGCCGGCGCGCATCGACATGCAACTACAAGGACGTGCGCGTGCGCAACGTGCCGACCAATATCCGCACCTGGGACGGCGGCACCGAGCGGCACGGCAATTCGATCTTCATCTTCGAGATGGCCAATCTGTGCATCGCCCATCTCGGCCATCTGCATCACACGCTGACGCAACAGCAGCTCAACGAGATCGGCCGCGTCGACGTGGTGCTGGTGCCGGTGGACGGCAATTACACGCTCGATCTCGACGGCATGGTCGAGGTGCTGCACGCGCTGAAGGCGCCGCTGATGATCCCGATGCACTATTTCAGCGCCTATACGCTCGACCGCTTCCTGCAGCGCGTGCGGCAGGAATGGGACGTGGAGATCGCCGAAGTCCCGTCGACGGTGGTGTCCAAGACCAGCCTGCCGGCCAAGCCGAAAGTCCTGGTGCTGCCCGGCCATTGAGGCGGACGCGCTCTGTCGGCATCGCAGTCATCAAGAATATGTGATGGTTGACGCGGCCCGGTTTCGCGGCCGGCCGCGGCGAATTATCAACAGCGGCCGTTGACCGCGCGGAACCAAAGCGTAGTTGTCGCGTTCACGGTGCGCGTATTCTGAGTCAATTCGAGGTTTTCCGCATGATGCAAACCTGGAGCGGCTGGAAACGGTTTCCCGACGTGAAAAGCGGCGACCAGTCGAAGCGCCGATCGGCCCCGGGGTTTACGAGGTTCGCCACACGCATGACCGGCCGGGTGATGGCGTTCGGGCATGCCGGCAACGTGGCCAATGCGCATCTCCGAGCTGAAGCTCAATGGCGGCGTGCAGTCCGTTCGCCCGGTTTTTCCGCCGGCAGCCGCTGGTGTCGCGCGTCGCCGACCTCGAATACCGCACCTGCGCGGCGGCCAGCCGCGCCGACGCCAAGACCGCCGCGCAACGGCTGCTGGGCCTGCGGCAGACCGCCTGGCGCCGGCGCATGGATCTGGGCTGGGCGGCCCGCCACCCGGGCTGAACTTTGCGTAGCGAAATTCGATACGCGCGGCCGGCCATTCGCCGGCCGTTTCGTTTTATGCGGCAGCCGGCGGTGGCTTCCGGTCGATCGCGATATCCGTATAGAGTGCCGCCGCCTGAACGGATCGGTCAGCCATGCCTTACGCCATCACATCCGACAATGTGCGGCTCTATTACGAAGAGGTGGGGCAGGGGACGCCGATCCTGTTCGTGCACGAATTCGCCGGCGACCATCGCAGCTGGGAGCCGCAGCTGCGCGAATTCGGCAAGCGCTACCGCTGCATCGCCTATGCCGCGCGCGGCTATACGCCGTCCGACGTGCCGGCCGTCGGGCGACGCCTACAGCTACCAGCATGTGATGCGCGATTGCGTCGCCGTGCTCGATCATCTCAAGATCGACAAGCGCGCACATCGTCGGCCTGTCGATGGGCGGCTACACCACGCTGCAGGTCGCGCTCAATCATCCCGGCGCGCGTGCGCTCGATGACGCTCGCCGGCACCGGCTCGGGCAGCGAGCGCTGGTACACGGAAACGTTTCATAAGAATTCGCGCGAGCTCGCGCGAGCAGTTCGAGCGCGAAGGCTCGGCCGCGGTGGCCAAGACCTACGGCAACGGTCCGAGCCGCGTGCCGTTCGCGATCAAGGATGCGCGCGGCTTCGCGGAATTTGCAAAGCATCTGGCCGAGCACGACGCGCAAGGCTCGGCCCATACCTCGCGCGGCTTTCAAGGGCGCGCGGCCCTCGCTGTACGATTTCGAGGACGCCATCCGGCAAGCTGACGATCCCGGCGCTGATCGTGGTCGGCGACGAGGACGACCGCTGCATCGAGCCGAGCCTGTTCCTGAAATCGACGCGATCGCCGCCTCCGGCCTGGTCGTGTTCCCGAAGACCGGCCATGTGGTGAACCTGGAGGAGCCCGATCTGTTCAACCAGGTGGTCGGCGATTTCCTGACCCGCGTCGATGCCGGCCGCTGGCCGCCGCGCGATCCGCGCTCGATTGCGCCGAAACTCGGTTCCCGCCGCCCTGGAACCGCGAACGGGGCCAAACCTATTTAAGGCGGCGAAACCGAGCGCGGGAGCCGCCGATGCTGAAATGGGCCTTTATCTTTCTGCTGATCGCCATCGTCGCCGGCATTTTCGGCTTCAGCGACGTGGAGCCAGCCGCCGCCACCATCGCGCAATGGCTGTTCGGCATTTTCCTGGTGCTGTTCGTCGGCGCGCTGGCGATCGGGCTTGGCTGGTCGCAGCTGATGTCGAGACGGCGTGATGTCGTGAGCTGCGCTGCATCCAGGCAGAAAATCAGACGTCCACGCTCGCTGACAGCGCGTTGTCCTGGATGAACTGCCGGCGCGGCTCGACCAGGTCGCCCATCAGCTGGTCGAACAGCACATTGGCCTCGTCGACTTCCTTGATGCGGACCTGCAACAGCGAGCGCGCATTGACGTCGAGCGTGGTCTCCCACAATTGCTCGGGGTTCATCTCGCCCAGGCCTTTGTAGCGCTGCATCGCGATGCCCTTGCGGCCGGCGGTCGGTGAGCGCCTCGAACAGGCCGACCGGGCCGTGGATCGCCGATGGTCTCGTCCTTGCGGCGCAGCATGGCCGGCGGGGTCGGGCGCGGATAGACCTGCTGCAAGGTGGCGGCGAATTCGTCGAGCTTGCGGGCGTCGGCCGAGCCGAGCAGCGCCTGGTCGATGATGGCGACTTCCTTGACGCCGCGCACCGTGCGCTCGAAATGGAAGCCGTTCTCGTCGAACGAGCCCTTCCAGCCGCGCTCGGTCTCTTCCTCGAGCGCGTCGAGCCGCTTGGCGATGTAGTCGGCGGCGGCGGCCCCGGTCTTGAGATCGTCGGTGACTTTGGGCGTGAGCACGCCGGCAATCGCCGCCTGCTCGATCACCTTGCGGTTATAGCGGCTGTGCAGCCCGGTGAGGATGTTGCGGATGGCGCGGGCTTCCTCGACCAGCTTGCGCAGGTCCTCGCCGGCGCGCTCTTCGCCGGAGGCGAGGCGCAGCACCGAATCCTCAAGCCCGGTCGCGATCAGATAATCCTCGAGCGCGCGCTCGTCCTTGAGATATTGCTCGGATTTGCCGCGCGTTGACCTTATAGAGCGGCGGCTGCGCGATGTAGATATGGCCGCGCTTGATCAGCTCCTCCATCTGCCGGAAGAAGAACGTCAGCAGCAGCGTGCGGATGTGGCTGCCGTCCACGTCGGCGTCGGTCATGATGATGATCTTGTGGTAGCGCAGCTTGTCCGGGTTGAACTCGTCGCGCCCGATGCCGGTGCCGAGCGCGGTGATCAGCGTGCCGATCTCCTGGCTGCCCAGCATCTTGTCGAAGCGCGCGCGCTCCACGTTGAGGATCTTGCCGCGCAGCGGCAGCACGGCCTGGAATTCGCGGTTGCGGCCCTGCTTGGCGGAGCCGCCGGCCGAGTCGCCCTCGACGATGAACAGTTCGGACTTGGCCGGATCGCGCTCCTGGCAGTCGGCGAGCTTGCCGGGCAATGACGAGATGTCGAGCGCGCCCTTGCGGCGGGTCAGATCGCGCGCCTTGCGCGCGGCCTCGCGCGCGGCGGCGGCTTCCACCACTTTGCCGACGATGACGCGGGCTTCGGCGGGGTGAATCTCGAACCAGTCCTGCAGCGCCTGGTTGATCACGTTCTCCACCACCGGGCGGACTTCCGAGGACACCAGCTTGTCCTTGGTTTGCGAGGAGAATTTCGGGTCCGGCACCTTCACCGAGAGCACCGAGGTCAGGCCCTCGCGGCAATCGTCGCCGGTGAGCGCCACCTTTTCCTTGCGCGTGGTGCCCAGCGTCTCGGCGTATTGCGTGACTTGGCGGGTGAGCGCGCCGCGGAAGCCGGCGAGATGCGTGCCGCCGTCGCGTTGCGGGATGTTGTTGGTGAAGCAGAGCACGCTCTCGTGATAGCCGTCGTTCCACCAAAGTGCGGCTTCCACCGTGATGCCTTCGCGCTCGGCCTTGATCATGATCGGTGAGGGGATCAGCGGCGTCTTGTTGCGGTCGAGGAATTTCACGAAGGCTTCGACGCCGCCCTCGTATTTCATCTCCTCGCGCTTCTCGACCGCGTGGCGCATGTCGGAGAGCACGATGTTGACGCCGGAATTGAGGAACGCCAGTTCGCGCAGGCGATGTTCGAGCGTGGCGAAGTCGAACTCGACCATGGTGAAGGTCTTCGGCGAGGGGAAGAACGTCACTTCCGTTCCGCGTTTGCCGCCGCTCTCGCCGGTGACCTTCAGCGGCGCCACCGCGACGCCGTCGGCGAATTCCATGAAATGTTCTTTGCCGTCGCGCCAGATCTTGAGCTTGAGCCAGCTCGACAGCGCGTTGACCACCGAGACGCCGACGCCGTGCAGGCCGCCGGACACCTTGTAGGAATTCTGGTCGAATTTTCCGCCGGCGTGCAGCTGGGTCATGATGACCTCGGCCGCCGAAACGCCTTCGCCTTTGTGGATGTCGGTCGGGATGCCGCGGCCGTTGTCGACCACGGTCACCGAGCCGTCCGCGTTGAGCGTGACCGTCACCTGGTCGGCGAAACCGGCGAGCGCCTCGTCGATGGCGTTGTCGACCACCTCGTAGACCATGTGATGCAGGCCGGAGCCGTCATCGGTGTCGCCGATATACATGCCCGGCCGCTTGCGTACGGCGTCGAGGCCTTTGAGGACCTTGATCGATTCCGCGTCATAGTCGCCGTATTCGGATGGGATATTCAGGGCCGGTTCAGCCATCGGCGGGTGCCTCGAAACGGGCGGAAAAATGAGTCGAATTTGTTGTTTGGTGTGACACGAAATTTGCGCCCCGTACAGAGCAAAGTCATAGCAGTTAATATGTTGATTCAAAATGACTTTTTAAAGGGCTGACGGCCCAGAAAACAGCCGTTTTTTGAGGCCGCCCGGACGCCGATTCGGGTGCGTCAAAGCCGATTCGCAAACCCGCCTTTTGGCAGCCTTGGAACGGCCATGGCTCGCGTCCAAATCCGCCTCTCTTGCACGTGGACGCAGCTTCTGCGCTTCTAAGCGCTTGGCCTCTAAGCGCTTGGTCTATAAGCACTTGGCCTCTAAGCACTTGGCCTCTAAGCAGTGGCGCGTCCTCCCGACTTGATTTCGCTTCCCATGCACTGGCTCAACACTCGGCTCGAAGTTCCGCATCGCTTGCGCGCCATTGTGCGCGCGCGTGAATCGAGCGTGATTGTGCTGGCGCTCATCGTCGGTGCCATTGCCGGCCTGGCGGTTTCCGCCATGGGCCAATCGGTCGGCCTTATGCATGTGATGTTTTTCGGGCTCGATCCCGGCGAGCGCCTTTCGGCCCAAGTCTCGCTCAACCCGCTTTACGCATTTCTCACCCCCTGCCTCGGCGGCCTGCTGTTTGGCCTCGTCACCGCCTATATCACCCGCCGGCGCGGCACCGAGGTCGATCCCGTAGAAGCCAATGCGCTGCACGGCGGCCGCATGTCGATCCGCGGCAGCCTGATCGTGGCGGCGCAGACCGTATGGTCGAGCGGCGTCGGCGCCTCGGTCGGCCTGGAAGCCGGCTATACCCAGCTCGCCAGCGGCATCGCCTCCAAAATCGGGCAAGCCTTTCGCCTGCGCCGCAACGACATGCGCATTTTGGTTGGCTGCGGCGCCGCCGGCGCCATTGCCGGCGCCTTCGGCGCGCCTTTGGGCGGCGCCTTCTACGGCTTCGAGCTGATCATCGGCAGCTATTCGGCCGCCTCGCTGGCGCCGGTCGGCATGGCGGCCTTGCTCGGCTACCTGACCGCACAAATCTTCACGCCCGACCGGCTCGGCATCGAAGCCGGCGCGATCTCCAGCCTGGCAGTGCATGACGTGGTGATCGCCGGCGGCGTCGGCTTGCTGGCGGCCATATTCGGGATCGCGCTGATGCGCGGCGTCGCCGCCTGCGAGGTGCTGTTCTCGCGGCTGCGGGTAAAGCCCGCCTTGCGCCCGATGATTGGCGGCGCGGTGGTCGGGCTGCTGGCGATGGTGTCGCCGCAGGTGATGTCGTCCGGCCACGGCGCCTTGCATCTGACCGGCATTTTCAAACTGCCGCTCGCGACCATCGCGCTGATCTTTGTGCTCAAGGCGCTCGCCTCGATCGTGTCGCTCGGCACCGGGTTCCGCGGCGGCTTGTTCTTCGCTTCGCTGCTGCTCGGCGCGCTCGGCGGGCAACTGTTCGCGGTCGGGCTCAACGCGGTGGTTCCGGGCTTGCACGCTAACCCGGACGCCTATGCCATCATCGGCATGGGCGCGCTGTCGGTGGCGGTAATCGGCGGGCCGCTGACCATGACCTTCATAGCGCTGGAGACTACCGGCGACTTGTGGTTGACCACCGCGGTGCTGATCGCGGTCATCATCTCGATGCAGGTGACACGCGAATTCTTCGGCTATTCCTTCACCACCTGGCGCTTCCATCTGCGCGGCGAGACCATCCGCAGCGCGGCCGACGTCGGCTGGATCAGGGACCTGACGGTCGGCCAGATGATGCGCTCGGACGTGCGCACGACGCCGATTGAAACGGCGATCGCGGCCTTTCGCGAGGCCTTTCCGCTTGGCTCGACCAACCAGGTGGTCGCGGTGGACGAGGACGGCCGTTACGCCGGCATGGTGATCGTGGCCGAAGCGCATGCGGCGGAACTCCCCGCCACCGCCTCGGTGCGTGACATCCTGCGCCACGCCGATCATATGCTGCTGCCGCAATTAACGGCGCAGGAAGCGATCGCGGCGTTCGATCGCTTCGAAGCGGAAGCGCTCCCAGTGGTCGATTCGGCCGAGCGGCGGCAGGTGATCGGCCTGCTCAGCGAGGCGCATGCGCTGCGGCGCTATTCCGACGCTTCGGAGCGGCAGCGGCGGGAACTGCTGGGCGAGTTGTAGACGCTTTCCGGCGCCTATCCGAGTTCGTGTGCATTCAGCGTCAGATGACGCATGTGCTGAAAGGTCGGTTCATAGTCGGGAACCGGAATGCTGAAAGCTCTGAGCGCGGCCGACAGGATATCGATGCGATCGAGATCGGCGCGCAGGGTGTCGAGTGCGCCATCCAGCTCGCGCTTGACCCGATCCGTGGCTGGTTCCGTTCCCATTGCCCCTGTCCCATGCCGGTGGCGTTGCCGTGTGTAAGGGTAAAGACATTGGGTGAGCGATGGTTCCCGTTTTCGGAGATCTCAAGCATTCTCGACTAATGAACAGTGTGCGGTGGGCCAATGGAACTTTAGCGGCGCGGTTCTACCGCACCGCCGCGGACCTCGAACACTTGCGCGCGGCCGATAATGTCGCCGAACGCCGCCGGATCGGCGCCGGTCATCCAGACCTGCGCGTCGAGGTTCGACAGCGCGTCGTATAGCGCGGCGCGCCGCGCCGGATCGAGATGGGCGATGATCTCGTCGAGCAGCAGCAGCGGCGCGAAACCGGTCATGTCCTTGATCAACCCGGCATGCGCGAGCACCAGGCGGATCAGCAGCGCCTTCTGCTCGCCGGTCGAGGCCTGTGACGCCGGGATGCCTTTGCCGGCATGGGTCACGGCGAGATCGGACAGATGCGGGCCGTCCAGCGTGCGGCCGGCGGCGGCGTCGCGCGCACGGTTGTCTTTGAGCAGAGCGCGGTAGCGATCTTCGATCTCGATCGCGCTGTGATTGGGCAGCAGTTTTTCCATCCAGCCCTCGAGCGCGATCTCGGCATCGGGAAATTCCGGGCGCGGATCTTGCCGCTGCGGTCAACGCACCGGCGAGGCGGCCCACCGTTTCCGCGCGCGCGGCGGCGACCGCCACCGCGACCTCGGCGGTTTCGTGTTCGACCGCATCGAGCCAATGCGGGTCGCTGTGCACCTCTTCCAGCAGGCGGTTGCGCGAGCGCAAGCTGCGTTCAAGCGCGGCGACGCGGCTGGAATGTTGCGCATCGACGGCGAGCACCAGGCGGTCGAGGAAACGGCGGCGCTCGGAGGCCGGGCCGTTGAACAGCGGGTCCATGGCGGGCGTCAGCCACACCACGCGCAGATGGTCGGCAAAGGCCGCCGCCGAACCGACACTCTCGCGATCGACGCGGCATCTGCGTGAGGGCGCGGAATCCTCGCCGGCCGGCGGATCAATGCCGGTGCCGAGCGTGGCGAGCCCCAGCATGCCCTCGATCTCGGCCGACACCGCCCAGGCGCCGTCGCCTTCGGAAAATGCCAGCTCTTCCATGGTGGCGCGGCGCAAGCCCCGGCCGGGCGCCAGCAGCGAGATCGCCTCGATCAGATTGGTCTTGCCGGCGCCATTGGCCCCGGTCAGCACCACCGGCCCGGCCGGCCCAAGCTCGATCTGCGCGGCGTGATAGCTGCGGAAATTGGCCAGCGTCAGACGGCGGATGAAGGCTGAGGTCATCTCATTCTCGTGTCCCGGGCGACAGGAGCGACGCGCGCAGCGCGAGCGGATGGAGACCGGGACCCAGCGCAATAACTGACTAGCGCAAAAAAGTAATGCGGCCTACCGGCCGCATAACATATCTCCTGGGTCCCGGATCATCGCTCCCCCGGATCAAGTCCGGGGTCGCTCGTCCGGGACACGATCGCGGATCAAACCCGCATCGGCATCAGCACATAGAGCGCGCCCTTGGCGTCCTTGTCCTGGATCAGCGTCGGCGAGCCGGGGTCGGCGAGCTTGAGCACGGCCACCTCGCCCTCGATCTGCGCGGCGATGTCGAGCAGGTAGCGCGAATTGAAACCGATATCGAGCGGGTCGGATTCGTATTCGACTTCGAGCTCTTCGGTCGCGCTGCCGCAGTCCGGATTGGTCACCGACAGCACCAGCCGCCCGCCGGTGATCGAGAGCTTGACCGCGCGGCCGCGCTCGCTCGACACGGTGGAGACGCGGTCGACCGCGGCCTCGAAATCCTTCTTGTCGACGACGAGGCTCTTGTCGTTATTGGCCGGGATCACGCGCGCATAATCGGGGAAGGTGCCGTCGATCAGCTTATGGTGAGCACCACGTCGCCGATCGAGAAGCGGATCTTGCCGGCGGACAATTCGATCGCCACTTCGCCTTCGCCGGTTTCGATCAGGCGCTGCACCTCGCCCACGGTCTTGCGCGGTACGATGATGCCGGGCATGCCGGCGGCGCCTTCCGGCAGCGGCAGCTCGACCTGCGCCAGGCGATGGCCGTCGGTCGCCACCGCGCGCAGCGTTGCGGCCTTGGCCGTCCCGGCCGTGTGCAGGTAGATGCCGTTCAAATAATAGCGGGTCTCCTCGGTGGAGATCGCGAACTGGGTCTTGTCGATCAGCCGCTTGAGATCGGCGGCGGCGAGCTTGAAGGAATGCGTCATCTCGCCGGCGGCCAAGTCGGGGAAGTCGCTTTCCGGCAGCGTCTGCAACGTGAAGCGCGAGCGCCCGGCGCGCAGCGAAAGCACGGCGCGGTCGCCGGAGCCCTCGATCACGATCTGCGCGCCCTCGGGCAGCTTGCGCACGATCTCGTAGAACATGTGCGCCGGCACGGTGGTGGCGCCGCCCGGCGACACCTCGGCGGCGACACTGTCGATGACTTCGAGATCGAGGTCGGTGGCCTTCATGCTGAGCTTGCCGCGTTCGGCCTTGATCAGCACGTTGGCGAGAATCGGAATGGTATTGCGCCGTTCCACCACGCGATGCACGTGGCCCAGCGACTTCAGCAGCTCTGCACGCTCGACAGTAACTTTCATAGGGAGACCCGCTTCGGCGCCTTCGAAAACGACCCTGAAACCAGGCGCGACGGCAAGCCGGCGGTTCGCGGAATGCGAGGCCGGGGGAGAAAGGTGACGAATGTGCGGGATTTACGCAAGGGCGCGTTTCCGGCCGGGCGGCATTTCCCCAGGGCTTTGACATCCGGGGCGCCTCTCCCCGCAAGCGGAGTAGAGGCTGGCCGGCCTGGTTACTCCTGCAATTGGCGCTTGAGGATCTCGATTTCCTCGGCCAGCGCCATGTCGTTGCCGACCAGGCCCTCGATCTTGCGCACCGCATGCAGCACGGTGGTGTGGTCGCGGCCGCCGAAGCGCCGGCCGATCTCCGGCAGCGAGCGCAAGGTGAGTGTCTTGGCCAGATACATCGCCACCTGGCGCGGGCGCACCACATTGGCGGTGCGGCGCGACGACAACAGGTCGGACCGGCTGACATTGTATTGCCGCGCCACCACCCGCTGGATGTCCTCGATCTTGACCCGCTTGGGCTCCTGCGGGCGGATCAGGTCGCGCACCTCGCGCTCGGCCATTTCCAGGGTCACGGCATGGCCGGTGAGCTTGTTATGGGCGAGCAGGCGGTTGAGCGCGCCTTCCAGGTCGCGGCCGTTATGGGTGACGGCCTTGGCGATATAGCTCAGACACCGGCAACGGCACGTCGAAGCTGGGATGGTGCGATCGTGCCGCCATCACCCGCGATTTGAGGATTTCGAGGCGCAGTTCCTCGCCGAGCGGACCCATTTCCACCACCAGGCCGCCGGCCAGCCTTGAGCGCACCCGGTCGTCGAGGCTTTCGAGGTCCGACGGCGGGCGGTCGGAGGCGATCACCACCTGGCGGCCGGCATCGATCAGGGCATTGAGCGTGTGGCAGAACTCGGCCTGGGTCGACTTGCCTTGCAGGAATTGCAGGTCGTCGATCACCAGCACGCCGATGCCGCGCAGCGCTTCCTTGAAGGCGAGCGCGGTCTGCGTGCGCAGCGCCGAGACGAAGCCGTACATGAATTTCTCGGCGGTGAGATACAAAACTTTGCGCTCGCCTGTGGCATTTCCGGTCCAGGTGATCGCCTGGAGCAGATGCGTCTTGCCGAGGCCGACGCCGGCATGGATGTAGAGCGGATTGAACATCACCGCGTCGCCACGCTTGCCGGCGGCCACCTGCTTGGCGGCGGCTTGCGCGAGCGTGTTGGAGCGGCCGACCACGAAGGTCTCGAAGGTCAGGCGGGCGTCAAGCGGCGAGCCGCCGAGCGCCTCATGCCCGGTCGCATCGCCGACCGGTTGCGGCCGTCCGTTGCCGTTGCTGTTGAAGCGGCCGCCATCGCCGGCGCCGACTTCGAGCTCGGCCTTGGGCTTGACGATGGCCGAGCGCAGCACCGCCGAGCGCACGATCAGCTCGATGCGGCCGACTTGCGCCTGTTCCGCCTGCCAGCAGGCCAGCACCCGTTCGGCATAGTGCGATTGGATCCAGCTCTTGAGGAAGCGGGTCGGCACCGACAGGCGCACGGTGCCCTCCTCGATCGCTTCCAGGTCCATGCGCGCAAACCAGCTCGAATAGACGTCGTCGCCGACCTCGGCGCGCAGACGCCCCTTCACCCGTGCCCAACCCTCTTGATCCGCGTTCGACATTTTCTTATTTCTCGATCCGATTGAATGGTTGAAACGGACTCGGCTGCCCGGCTTGACGGCGTGATGCCGCCAACGCGCCGGAAACAGGACGCAACAAACTCGATGACGATGTCGTTGGGAGATTGTCGGTCCGCCGGAGGCCCTTAAGGCCGGGCGGTGTGACATCGGCGCGGGTCGAGGATGCTGCGCCTCAGCCCGCGGGCGGAGGCGTGGCGCATGAAACCCGGGCGGGACGGGCGACAGCGAGGCGATGAATCCACATTGGACGATGGCCATCCAATGATACCGGCTGTTGCTCACCGAAACTCGTCCCGCTGCTGTCATATTCCCCCCAAATTGCTTTACGGGCTTTTGCCCGGTGGTCTGCTCACGTCCGCCTCGCGGCAGTCCGCTCAGTCTTCGCCGATCGAAATTCGAATGCGCGATGCTAATCGACTGTACAGCCGACGTTGAACTCGAAATCCGACTTGCCACGTTCGACACGGCAAACAAAAGCTGTTCTCATCCGCGATGAGCGTGAAGCGAGACCTTTTCCTGATGACGCCCGGGACTTCCGGGCGCGTTTTTCAAAAATACACAAGCATTATCGGCTCGCAATGGAATTCACAGATATGCGCGTGTCACATGATAAAAATGCGCACCGGCAGCGACGGTGTGCCTGTGCATAAATTGGTTTGCAAGGTGTTGATGCAGTCGCGCGGAATTTCGAAGTCGAATTTGAATTTCCGGCGTCGGCGCGGCGGCATTATATTTAAAAAGACGAGAGCTACAAAAAATGCCCGTCAAATATGCATTTTGTGGTCCCCGCCTTCGTATGCCCGTTAAGTCTTTCATGTCGCAAAAAAATTCTTGTGCGAATTTTCAAGGTAGCCCTCGCAAAAAAAGCACGCGGGCATTGGCGCTGGCGCGGCCGGTGCCGCGCTTTGTCAAGCAATATCGTGACGAGCAGATTTGTTTGACGCCGCGATGACGGTTTGACTACGGCGAGGCGCGCCGGCGGCGCGCGTCACGCGACCGTTCAGCCGTTAATTCTCACGAATTTGATGCGGTATAACCCGGCGTGATGGCCGGGCCGCCGCTCACTTGGCGAGCTTGGCGATCCGATGGGCGAGGCGCGACACTTTGCGGCTGGCATTGTTCTTATGCACGACGCCGCGCTGCGCCGCACGCATGATGGCCGGTTCCGCTTCCTTGAACGCCGCCAATGCCGCCGTGCGGTCGCCGCTGGCGATCGCTTCCTCGATCTTGCGGACCGAATTGCGCAGCAGCGAGCGGCGCGTTTTGTTGACGATCGTCCGGCGCGCGATCTTGCGCGTGGCTTTGCGGGCGGACTTGGTATTGGCCATGAGCCTCTCGTTCACAACTGGCGTTTCGCGGCGGAAAGACCGCCCAAGCGACTGATCTTTGCAAGAAAGCGTGGCGGCAAGACACCCCGCCGCCACGGGCGAGGCTTATAGTAAGGCCCCGCGCAGGCGTCAACGTCCGCAAATATGGACAGTTAGGCCACCCGCTTGGCCCGTACCGCATCGTGGCCGGCAATCACCGCTGCGCGGTCGGCGGCGGAAAAGGCCGCCGAGCGGCGGTTTGACCCGGGCGAGCGCCGGATCGTCATGGATATGCGCGAGCAGCGCCTTCACGCCGGAGACCAGCGGCTTGCCGTCGAACAGCTTGCGGATGGCGACCGCGGCATCGAGCGCGCCCGCATCGCCGCGCGCGCCAGGCGCGCGCGCACAGATCGGCATTGAGATTGGCGGTGGCCGAGATGCAGCCGGCGAACGCGCCGCCGCGCGCTTCGATGCAGCGCGGCTTCGGTCGAGGGGAACACGGCGAAGTCGGGCGCGATCGCCGCCGCCGAGCGGGCGAAAGCCATGTCGCCGGAGGAATCCTTCAGGCCCACGATGCGGGACGGGAAGGATTCCAGCAGCCGCTTGATCAACGTGACATGCCAGGGCAGGCCGGACATGGCCGGGAAGTGATAGAGGTAGATCGGGATCGGCTTGTCCGCCGTCGCCTGCACCAGCGTGTCGATATAGGCGACGAGCCCGTCGTCGGGCACGCCCTTGTAGTAGAACGGCGGCAGCACCAGCGCCCCGGCAAAGCCGAGCTCGGCCGCATGGCGGGTGAGCGCGACGGCATCCGATACCGCCGCGGCGCCGGTCCCCACCATCAGGCGGTCGAGCGGAAGGCCTGCCGCCTTGTAGGCGCTCATCACCGCCTTGCGCTCGTCGCGCGAGAACGAGGTGGCCTCGCCGGTGGTGCCGAGCACGTTGAGGCCGTCGCAGCCGTTGTCGAGCAGATAGCGCGCCAGATTGACCGCCCGCTTGAGGTCGGGCGCGCCGCTCTCGTCGATCGGGGTGGCGATGGCGGCGATCACGCCGGAAAGGGTCTTGCGCCAATGCATCTCTCCCGTCGCGACGTGTACGCTGTATGCCCGGACTCAGCCGCTGACATTATAGGCGGCCAGCGCCGCCATGTTGACGAGCTGATTGTCCTTGGCGCCGAGCTGCACGATCTGCACCGGGCGGTCGAGGCCGACCAGCAGCGGCCCGATCACGGTGGCGCCGCCCAGCTCCTGCAGCATTTTGGTGGAAATCGAGGCCGAATGGAACGCCGGCATCACCAGCACATTGGCCGGGCCCGATAGCCGGCAGAACGGATAGGACGCGGCGAGCGCCGGATTGAGCGCCACGTCGGCGGCCATTTCGCCGTCATATTCGAAATCGACCCGTTTGTTGTCGAGAATGCGCACCGCCTCGATCACCCGCGCCGAGCGCTCGCCCTGCGGATGGCCGAAGGTCGAGAACGCCAACAGCGCCAGCCGCGGCTCATAGCCGAGCCGGCGCGCGACGCCGGCCGCCTCGATGGCGATCTCGGCGATCTCATGCGCCTCCGGCATCTCGGTGACCGCGGTGTCGGCCACCAGCACGGTGCGCCCGCGCGCCACCACCAGCGAGACGCCGATCACGCGGTGGCCGGGCTTGGGATCGATCACGCGGCGGATATCCTCGAGCGCGACCGAGAAGTTGCGGGTCACGCCGGTCACCATGGCGTCGGCATCGCCGAGCGCGACCATGCAGGCGGCGAAATGATTGCGGTCGGTGTTCACCAAGCCGTTGGCAATCGCGCAGCAGATAGCCGCGCCGCTGCAGCCGTTCGTACAAGATAGTTGAGTGTAGACGGTGTTGCGGGTCGACACGCGGGCATTGATGATCTCGATGCCTTCGCCGAGCTCGATGCCGGCCTCGCGCGCGGCGCCGCGCACCAGATCCTCGCGGCCGACCAGCAAGCGCCGTGCCCAGCCCCTGGTGCACGAAGCTGGCCGCGGCGCGGATCACCTGCTCTTCCTCGCCCTCGGCGAACACCACGCTCTTGGGCTGCCGGCGCAGCCGCGCGAAGACTTGCACGAGAGTTCCGGCGATCGGATCGCGCCGCGCGTTCAACTGCTGGCGGTAGGCGTCCATGTCGACGATCGGCTTGCGGGCGACGCCGGTGTCCATGGCCGCCTTGGCGACGGCGGGCGGCACCGTGGAAATCAGCCGCGGATCGAACGGCACCGGGATGATGTATTCGGGTCCGTATTTCGGCCGCGCCCCGTACAGGGCGGCGACTTCGTCGGGCACGTCCTCGCGCGCGAGATTGGCGAGCGCGTGCGCGGCGGCGATCTTCATCTCCATGTTGATGGTGGAAGCGCGCACATCGAGGGCGCCCCGGAAAATGAACGGGAAGCCGAGAATATTATTGACCTGGTTGGGATAGTCGGAGCGGCCGGTCGCCATGATGGCGTCGTCGCGCACCGCCGCCACTTCCTCGGCGGTGATTTCCGGATCGGGATTGGCCAAGGCGAAGATGATCGGCTTGGCCGCCATCGACTTGATCATATCTGGCGTGAAAGCGCCTTTGACCGAGAGCCCGAAGGCCACGTCGGCGCCCTCGAAGGCCTCCGCCAGCGTGCGCGCCGAGGTCTTGACCGCGTAGCCCGACTTCCACTGGTTCATGCCTTCGGTGCGGCCCTGATAGATCACGCCCTTGGTGTCGCACAGGATCAGATTTTCGGGCGTGAAGCCGATCGCCTTGAGCAGTTCGAGGCAGGCGATGCCGGCCGCGCCGGCGCCGTTGCAGACGAGCTTGGTGTGTCTGGATGTCGCGCCCGGTCAGATCGAGCGCATTGATCAATCCCGCCGCCGAGATGATCGCGGTGCCGTGCTGGTCGTCATGGAACACCGGGATGTCGAGCAGCTCGCGCAAGCGCTGCTCGATGATGAAGCATTCCGGCGCCTTGATATCTTCCAGATTGATGCCGCCCCAGCCGGCGCCGAGATAGCGCACGCAATTGATGAACTGGTCGGGGTCTTCGGTGGAGACTTCCAAATCGATGGAGTCGATGTCGGCGAAGCGCTTGAACAGCACCGCCTTGCCTTCCATCACGGGCTTGGCCGCCAAGGCGCCGCGATTGCCCAGCCCCAGGATGGCGGTGCCGTTGGTGATGACGGCGACGAAATTGCCCTTCACCGTGTAGTCGTAGGCGCGGCTCGGATCCTCGGCGATGGCGAGCACCGGCACCGCGACGCCCGGCGAATAGGCGAGCGAGAGGTCGCGCTGGGTCGCCATCGGCTTGGTGGCGACGACTTCCAGCTTGCCGGGCCGGCCGACGCTGTGGAACTGGAGGGCTTCTTGATCGGTAAAGGTCGGCCGATTGCGGCCGGCGGGGGGTTTTGCGGGCATTGCTACTCCATGACACAACCGGTGCTGCCCGGCGAGGGCGACGTTAGCGGAAGCAGGCGCGATTGCTCAAGGGAAGGCGAGGCGGTAGCCCCGTGTTGAACCTGGCCGCGCCGCAGGGTAATCGATACGGTTGAATTGAGGAAAAGACCGCCTAAACCATGATCCGTTTTCTGTTCCGTTTCTTCGGCCTGATCTGTCTGGCCGCCGCCTTTATCCTGGTGATCTATGACGGCACCAAGTCGATCGCCGGCAACAGCCTCTCCCTCACCACCATGCGGGCTCTGTGGGAGCTCATCAATGCGGGCAGCCTGGCCAAGCTCAGGCCGCTGATCGAGCCCTATGCCGGCGGCTTGCTGTGGGACCCGGTGACGGTCTCCATGCTGGCGGCGCCGGCCTGGAGCCTGCTCGGCCTTGTCGGCATCCTGCTGCTTCTGCTCGGCCGCAAGAAGAAGCCGCTGATCGGTTACGCGAGGTAGCAAGCTCGCGCGCGCGTGAGCGCATTGTGCGCGTGGCTGGCTCAGTCGTGATCGGTGACCGCATTTCGAAACGGTCACTCCGGGCTTATATTGCGCTCATCGATTGAGGGAGAACCAATCATGTTCGGCTTCAAGAAAATTGCCATGCCCACGGCGGCGCAGGCGCTGCCCGGCCGCGACCACGCGATCCGCACCGCGGCCGCGCATTTCGTCAATCACCCACGCGCTGAAAGGGCCTTATCCGGAGGGCCTGGAGAAGGCGATGTTCGGGCTCGGCTGCTTCTGGGGCGCCGAGAAAAAGTTCTGGGAGCTCGGCGACGGCGTCCATGTCACCGCCGTGGGCTATGCCGGCGGATTGACGCCTAACCCGATCTACGAGGAAGTCTGCTCGGGCCGCACCGGCCACAACGAGGTGGTGCTGGTGGTGTACGATCCGAAAAAGATTTCCTACGAGAGCCTGCTCAAGACGTTCTGGGAAAGCCACGACCCGACGCAAGGCATGCGCCAGGGCAACGACGTCGGCACGCAGTACCGCTCCGGCATCTACACCTTCAACGCCGAACAGCGCCAAGCCGCCGAGGCGTCGAAGGCGATGTATGAGAAGGCGATCAAGGGCAAGGGCTACGGCTCGATCACCACCGAGATCGTCGCAGCGCCCGAGTTCTATTTCGCCGAAGACTACCACCAGCAATATCTCGCCAAGAATCCGTCCGGTTATTGCGGGCTCGGCGGCACCGGCGTGTCGTGTCCGATCGGCACGGGAGCCAAGCTGACGCAAGGCGCCGGCGCCTGACGTCATCCAACGCGAGGTCGAAAAAGCGCGGGACGCCCCGGTCGGGTGTCCTTTGCGTTTGCGGCGGTGGCGAAAAACCCTGCGATGGCGGGGGCTTATGGCGGCGGCCGGGTGGTGAGGGTTTATTAACCATATAAAGCGTTAATCGGGCTCAATTTCTTTGCACGGCGCGGATTCGTTTGATGCGGGGAGCCCGATTTTTATTGGCGGCGTTGGTCGCGCTTGCAGCCAGCGGCTGCTTGCGGCATGAGCCGGACGATGTCGCCGGCCGCGGGCTGCTCGCTCCCTCGTCAAGCAGCGGCGGGCTGCTGTCGTCGCAAGGATTGGCGCGACCGCAATACGCTCAACAGACTGATCAGCAGCCGGTCGCACGACCGGCGGCTGCGCCGGCACCAGGCGAACGCGGGCTGTTTTCGTCGCAAATATTCGCGCGGCCGCAATATGCCCAGCAGGCTTATCAGCAGCCGGCCGCAAGTGAGCGCGGATTGTTTGTTGCGCGGTCAAGCGCGCCGCAGGCTTACGCGCAACGGGGGTTGCTGCCGCCCTCCGTGCTGCAATACCGCGCCCCGCGCCCCGCGACACCGCAGTACGCCTCGCCGCAATATGACGCCGGCGCGTCCTACGCGGCGGCGCCAAGAAGCTATGCCGCGGCCACATCCTATGAGCAGCCTTACACGCTCGGTGCCGGCGACAAATTGCGCGTCGTGGTGTTCGGCCAGGACGGCATTTCGAACACTTACATCGTCGATGCCGGCGGCAATGTGAGCCTGCCGCTGATCGGCAGCGTGCCGGCGCGCGGCATCACCGCGCAGCAGCTCTCGCAGCGCATCGCCGAGCGGCTCAAGCAGGGCTACGTGCGCGAGCCGCATGTGACGGTGGAGGTCGAGACCTACCGGCCGTTTTTCATTTTGGGCGAGGTGACCACGCCGGGGCAGTATCCTTACGTCGCCGACATGACGGTGGAAAAGGCGATCGCGATCGCCGGCGGTTTTGCGCCGCGCGCGCTCAAGCGGACCGTCGAGTTGACCCACACCGCGCAGGGCCAGCAGATCAAGAGCGAGGTGCCGCTCGACTATCCGCTGCGCCCCGGCGATACCGTGCTGGTCAAGGAGCGGTGGTTCTAAGATTCCACCGGTCGTCCCGGCCAAGCGAGCGCTTGCGAGCGCGAGCCGGGACCCATAGCCACCGGACTATCGAGAGACTGCGGAGTAGGGGTCCCCGCTTTCGCGGGGACGACGACAAAGTTACTTCTTCATATGCTTGCCGAGAAACTCCTGGGTGCGGCTCCAGGCCACGTCGGCGGACGGTTTGCGGTAGCTGGCGCGCTCATCGCAATAAAAGCCGTGCGGCGCGTCCGGATAGGTGTAGATCTCCGCCTGCGGCTGCTTCTGCTTGATCGTCGCCACCACGTCCATCGGGATGCCTTCGTCCTTCTCGCCGAAATGCATCTGCATCGGGCATTTCGGCTTCTCGTCGGCGAATTTTCCGATCATGCCGCCGTAAAAAGCGACCGCCGCCGACAGGCCGGGAAGCCGGCACGCGGACAGAAACGCCGCAGTGCCGCCCATGCAGAAGCCGATCACGCCCAACGGACCGACGCCCTTGAGATCGCCTTGCGCCGCCGCGACGTCGGCCATCATGTGCTCCCAGTTCAAATTGCCGAGATAGCTGCGCGCGTGGGCGATCTCGTCGGGCGTATAGCCGCATTCGAAGTCGCGCACGAAACGGTCGAACACCGCCGGCGCCACCGCGACATAGCCGAGCGCGGCCAGCCGGTCGCACACCGCGCGGATGTGGTGATTGACGCCGAAAATTTCCTGCACCACGACCAGGCCGCCTTTCGGCGTGCCCTGCGGATCGGCGCGATAGGCGCCGAGCGAATGCTTGTCGGTGGTGGTGAGTTTGAACTGCTTACCCAAGGAAACCTCCCATTTCATAAATGCCGAGACACGCGGAAAACCCTGTCGCCCGCGGTCCTTTTAGCACGGCGGGCGGCAAGTGAACTAGCACATGAGTTAAGCTGGATCAGCGCGCTGCCTTCTGCTGCTCCGGATGCAGGATCAGCTTCTGGACTCGCCAATTCAACAATTCCGCGACGTAGAGTGTGTTTTCGGATGGGCAGGCGATTTCGTGAATCCAGCCGAACTGTTTCGGCTGCTTGCCCGATTGGCCGAACATACCCAGCATTTTGCCGTCCAAACTCAGCTTGTACACGCGGCCCGGAAAAGCGTCCGAAGTGTACAGCACTTGATTGGGCGGCGGCGTAATGCACACCGTCCACGGCGCGCCCGGCGCCATGGTCATCACCTGCTGGTAGGTCTGCAGAGTGGGCTTGTTGCCGATCGCCGGCCGCGCGCTCTCGTCGACCGGTGCGTCGATCTTCATGATGCGCAGGAATTTGCCGTCGCTGTCGAATACTTGAATCCGGCCGTTGCCGCGGTCCGCCACATAGAGATTACCCTTCGCATCGGCGGCGATATTGTGCGGGGTGTTGAACTCGCCGGGCTTATTGCCGCGATCGCCCCAGGACTTGATCCAGTTGCCGTTCTTGTCGGCCTTGGCGATGCGTGAATTGATATAGCCGTCGCTGATGAAAATATCCCCCTGCGGGTCGAAGGCGACGTCGGTTGGTTGTCTGAACCGGCCGTCCTCGGCGGCTTTTGGCGGGACCGGATGTTTCAAAGGCCCGGTTTCTTCGTCGGAGGCTTCCTGCTTGCGTCCGAACACCATCGTCACGCGGCCTTGCGGGTTGAACCTGATGATCATGTCCGAGCCTTTGTCGATGACCCAGATATTGTCGTCTTTGTCGATCCGCACCGCGTGGGCGAACGACCAGGCATAAAAATTCTTGCCGATCTCCCGGATGAACTTTCCGTCAGGTCCGAATTCGAACAGTTGCGCGGCCGCCGCGGCATAGGCAGGGCCCGTGGTATTGCCGCGGGAAAAAACGAAGACGTGACCTTTGGAATTGACCGCAACACCGGTCACTTCGCCGAAATGCACATCGGTCGGCAGCTTCAGCGGATCGGGGACCGATTCAAAGGGGATTTCAGGCACCGCCTGTTGCGCCATAACGGGCGTGCTCGACAGACCGAGCAATGCGAGCGCCGGCGCTATGATCGCCGTACCAATTATCCTTGTCGTACTGCGTGAGATCATGACTTCCTCCCCAAGAGGCGATGACTGCGGATTTGCTCCGCACGTCGTTTTGCAAGAGGCTTAGTCTAATATGAATCGATAGGCTTCGTCATTGCAGACGCGTTGCGCTCACACGTCCGTGAAGGCCTGCGCCAAAAGCTCGTAGGAATGCTTGCGCGCTTCGTGGTCGAAAATCATGGCTGTCACCATCAATTCGTCGGCCTGCGTGGCTTCGATCAGCGGCATCAGCCTGGCTTTGACGGTGGCCGTTGAACCGACCGACAGCCGGGTGCGGTTCTGCGCCATGCGCGCGCGGTCGGCCGGCGTGTAGTCGTAGGTAGCTGCGTCTTCCGGCGAGGCGAGCGGGAGATATTCGCCCTTGGCGCGGCGCACGATATTGAGATCGACGGTCTTGGCCAGACGATCGGCCTCCTCGTCCGTGTCGGCGCAGATCACGTGGGTGCCGAGAATGGCGAAGGGCTTGGCATGCGCGGGCGAGGGGCGAAAATTGTCGCGGTAGAGCCGCATCGCTTCGCCGGCATCGAAATTGGCGAAATGGTGGGCGAAGGCAAAGGCCGCGCCGATCTGGCCGGCAAGCTGCGCCGAATAATCGGACGAGCCGAGCAGATAGATCGGCGGCAGTGCCACGTCCGACGGCATGGCGCGCACATTGTGGAACGGATGGCCGGCGGGGAACCCGCGCGTCTCCAGCAGCATCAATTCGTTGAAGCGCTCGAGAAAGTCGTCCTCTTCGCTGATGCCCTGGCGGCGCCTTAACGCATAAGACGTGGCCGGATCGGTGCCGGGCGCACGGCCGAGGCCGAGATCGATGCGGCCGGGATAGAGCGCTTCCAGCACCTTGAAGCGTTCGGCCACCATCAGCGGGGCGTGGTTGGGCAGCATGACGCCGCCGGAGCCGATGCGCATGCGGCTGGTGACGGCGGCGATCTGTCCGATCATGATGTCGGGGGCGGAACTCGCGATCGCCGGCATATTGTGGTGCTCGGCCACCCAATAGCGCACAAAGCCGAGACCGTCGGCGAGCCGCGCCAGATCGAGCGAATTGCGCAAGGCCTGGGCGCCGGTCGATCCGGCCGAGACGGGTGAGAGATCGAGGATGGAGAGTGGGATCATGGTTGGTTGGCTCTACCCTATCATGCCGGATGCCATCTTCTCGCCCGCGCCCGGATGCGTATGATAGGCAAAGACATGGAGCCCGGCATGGCCGCGTTGACTGAATGGAAGGTGCCTCCCTCGGCGCAGCCGCGCGCTGAGGACTATCCTTACGACCTCGAACGCGCGCTGTCCTCGGTGGTCGGTCTGCATTCGATTATTCCGCCCGACAGCTTTACCGCCGAAACGCTAGGGGTCGAGCGCGCCGGCAACGGCGTGCTGATCGACAACGGCCTGGTGCTGACCATCGGCTACCTGATCACGGAAGCCGCCACCGTCTGGCTGCATCTCGGCGACGGCCACGTGGTAGAAGGCCATGCGCTCGGCTTCGACCAGGAGACCGGTTTCGGCCTGGTGCAGGCGCTCGGCAAGATCGATCTGCCGGCATTGCCCATCGGTTCATCGCGCGCGGCCGAGATCGGCGAGCGCGTGGTGATCGGCGGCGCCGGCGGGCGCACGCGCTCGCTCGCCGGCCGCATCGCCGCCAAGCAGGAATTCGCCGGCTACTGGGAATACGTGCTGGACGAGGCGATCTTCACTTATCCGGCGCATCCCAATTGGGGCGGCACCGCGCTGATTTCGCCCAAGGGCGAGTTGATCGGCGTCGGCTCGCTGCAGCTCGAGCGCGCGCGCGAGGGCAAGAACGAACATCTCAACATGGTGGTGCCGATTGATCTGTTGCCGCCGGTCCTCGACGACCTGCGCAAATTCGGCCGCGTCAACAAGCCGGCGCGGCCCTGGCTCGGGCTCTATTCGACCGAGATCGAGAACAAGATCGTCGCCGTCGGCATCGCGCCCAAGGGTCCGGCGGCGCGCGCCGAATTGAAAACCGGCGACGTGGTGCTGGCGGTCAAAGGCGAGAACGTGACGACGCTCGCGGGCTTTTATCGAAAGGTCTGGGCGCTCGGCCAAGCCGGCGTCGAAGTGCCGCTCACGCTCTATCGCGAAGGCGTCACCTTCGACGTGCGGGTGAATTCATCCGACCGGGCGAAGTTTCTCAAGGCGCCAAGGATGCATTAAAGCGGCTCAGTTCCCGGGGGCTTAGGGGCCTTCCACTATCATCCATTGACGGTTGAGCAGCCATCATCCGAGACCGTGGCATGACCGATATCAGTCAAGTGAACACGTTGTTTCAGCTTCTGTCTTTGGCCAAGCAGAGGCTTTCGCCGGGCGTCTGGGATTACCTTATGGGAGGCTCGGAAACCGAGACAACCCTCAACCAAAATCGCCTGGCACTCGATCGCCTCGCGTTCCGCCCGCGCGTGCTGCGCAATGTCGAACACATCGATACGAGCACGACCTTGCTGGGCCTGACGCTCAAGCTCCCCATCGTCCTCGCGCCGATCGGTTCGATGCAGGACATCATCGCCGAAGGCGGCGTCGTGCCGACCCGTGCCGCGGCACGGGCCGGCGTCGTCCATATGCTGAGTTCTGTTTGCGCGCCCGGTCTTGAAGAGGTCAGCCGTGCCGCCGATCATCCCAAATTCTTCCAGCTCTATGTGCGCGGCGATAAGCAATGGGTGGATAGCACGATAAAGCGCGCGCTGGAGTTCGGCTATCGCGCCATTTGCCTCACGGTCGATCGCGCCACCTACGGCCGCCGTGAACGCGACATTGCCAAGGGTCATCGGCCGACGGTGCGCGTCGGGCATGCTTCCGAAACGTTTCAGGCAGCCTTCGATTGGGACGATGTCGATCGCATCCGATCCTACGTGAAGGTTCCGCTGATCCTCAAAGGGATCAGTACGGCCGAAGATGCGGAGATCGGCGTCGCGCGCGGGGTTGACTGCATTTACGTCTCCAACCATGGCGGGCGGCAGCTCGACCATTCGCAAGGAACGATTTCGGCGCTGCCCGAGATTGTCGCCGCGGTCGGCGGCCGCGCCGAGATCATTGTCGACGGCGGCATCCTGCGCGGGACCGACGTTCTCAAGGCGCTGGCGCTGGGTGCGACTGCGGTCGGGATCGGCCGTTTGCAGGGAATTGCCTTGGGAGCCGGGGGCGAAGAGCGCCGTCGTGCGCATGCTCGAGATCGTCGAAAACGAGATCGTGCGGTCGATGGCTCTCCTGGGTGTGACCAAAATGGCTGAACTCAATCCGCGTTTTTTGACACCGGCCGAGCCGCTCCCTCGCACTTGGCTTGAGAGTGCCTTTCCACTGATGCGCGAAGGTTACGGTGCGCCGGCAAGCGAAATCCGCGAGCTGTCGCTTGCGCTTCCCGGTGAAAGCGGCGGTGCAGCACGGTAAGACGTGCGTGCGCCCCCCAATCGAGGTTGGTAAGCGCGTCTTTGCCTCCCCCTTTCGCGGGAATGAGCGGCGCCATCAGATTTCTTCAATCTTGTCCACGCGGTTCGGATAAAACGCCAGATAGCCGGCAATCTCGGCCATGGCCGGCAAAGGCTTCTCGTAGCTCCACGCCGCATTGTCGGCCGTGGTCCCGCCCGAGACGATCGAGAAATAGCTGGCGTCGCCTTTGAAGGGGCAGTGGCTGGCACGCGCAGTGCGTATAAGCCGGCGCATGGCGACGTCGGCGCGCGGAATGTATTGCACCGGCGGATAGCCCGCCTCGCGCAAGGTGAGCGCGCGCGTCGTGTCGGCGATAACCTGGCCCGCAAAAGTGACGCGCACGCGGTTGGCGTTGCGCGCGATGGCGATCGGACGTTCGAGACCGGGTAGCTTCATGCCGTTCGCCTCGCTGCGATTACAGACAATTTTATCTAATTGGCGGCGTTCCGCTCCCATCATTTGGTAGCGATTGCGGCGGTTGCAAAGCCGGAATAGGGAAAAATTGAATGGTCCGGCTTAGTAAAATTACAGACATTTTGAATTAGGTTACGCGCTGTCTCGCGACAACCGGCTGGGGTTCCAATGGGCCAAAGTTCGAAAGAGGTTTTGCTGCAGGGCCTCGACATCCTGATCGCCGACGGCAATGCTTACATGCGCCGGCTGACCCGCACGATGCTGATAAATCTCGGCGCCAAGTCGGTGATGGAGACCGCCGACGGTCTCGCCGCGCTGGAAAAGATCCGCGAAGACGATCCCGACATCGTGCTGCTCGATTGGGACATGCCGGTGCTCAACGGCATGGAGGTCGTGCGCATCGTGCGCTCGCCCGGCGTATTTCCGCGTCCTAATATCCCAATCATCATGCTGACGGAACGCGCCCATCATTCCACCGTGACCGCGGCAATGCGCGCCGGCGTGCATGAATTTCTGATCAAGCCGACGTCGCCCAAGGCGCTGCGCGACCGCCTGATGTCGATCGTGACCAAGCCTCGGCCGATGATGCAGCTCGGCGAACTCTACGTGCCGAAGCCGCGCAGCGCCAAGGCGGAGCCCAAAGCCAAAGCGGCGCGCAAGGCCTGACGGCCCAAGCTTTACGGTTTCGGAAAATCGTAGAGCCGCGCCGGATTGTCGGTGAGGATCGCCTGCCGCAGCGCCGGATCCGGGGTCCAGTCGAGGAACACTTGCAAAAGTCGCGCGGCATCCGGCACCGGACCTTCCGGACGCGGATGCGGCCAGTCGGTGCCCCACACCAGATTGCGCGGATTGGCGGCGACCAACGCGTCGTGGAACGGCCGCGCTTGCGCGTAGTCGGGCGCCGTTGCGCCCAGCCGGTAGGTGCCCGACAGCTTCGCCCACAGCCTTCCTTCGCCGACGCCGCGCAGCAGCGCCTGGAAGCCGGGATTGTGGGTGCCGTGATGATATTCAAGACGCCCCATGTGATCGACCACCACCGGCACCGGCACCCGCGCCAGGGCGGATGCCATGTCCGGCAGGTCGCGCGCATCGACCCAGAGCTGCAGATGCCAGCCGAGATCGGCGATCAACGCCAGCAGCGGCTCGATCTCTCTTAAGCCGACGCCGTTCTGGTAATAGGGCTTGCCGTCGCGCTGGAACTCGTTGGCGCGCAAGCCGCGCACGCCGGCCGCGTGCCATTGCTTGAGCGTCGCGGCGGAGAGTTCGCCGCCGCCGACCGCCACGCCGCGCAGGCGTTTGGGCTCACGCGTTAGCGCGTCGAGCATGGCGGCGTTGTCGCAGCCATAGGCGCTCGGTTGCACCAGCACGCCGCGCTCGAAGCCGAGACGGTCGAGCATCGCGAGATAAGCCTCGAGCGGGGCGTCGGCGGGCGTGTAGCTGCGCGGCTCCGCATAGGGAAAGCGCGCGGCAGGGCCGAACACATGGCAGTGGCAGTCGCAAGCGCCGCGCGGCAGGGCTCCGCTCATTTCGGCACCCATGCGCTGCTATTCCCACACATGAATTCTGCCTCAGGGGTTTTTGAACTTGATCGGATGATAGAGAAGGTCGCGCATCTCAAATTCATTCGAAGCCTCGTGGAAGTATGAAAATTGTTGCACCGGCCGGAAAACTAACGTCCCCGTACGCAGCTCGCCGTCTTTGCCTGGGTTGTCTAGATAATGCCGAGTTCGTCGTTCGGGCGGCGTAAATGGCCCCGATCCGCCGATGTCTTCGATCGTAAAACCCAAATGTTTCGCGATCGTCGGGTAGAGCGCTTCCTGATGCCCACGCCATGACCATCGATTGATGGTTTCTACATAAGCCTGCAAAAAGCGGCGCGAAAATCCAGTAGTGCGGGTAAAGCATCGAGGGAGTTGCCCGTCGGGCAGATCCGAAGGGCTTTTCAGCCACGGCCAGTGCGCCCATTCCGGGCAGTCGGCTTTCGGATACAGCGTCGTGGTCCGTTCTGGCGGACAGCTTTGAACGATAGGGGGCCGCTGAAATCGTTCATGCAAAGGTGCGTGTCGATTAATGATCCGGCTTGCTGCTGAATTCTTTGAAAGCTGCGAAAAATACGTTCGTCCTCAATGTGCGTGAGGAAAATGGCGGCATGTGTCTGCATCACCAGGGTCCGCTCACGGGTTCGGCGGCGTGTCCGCGGCTATAGCTTCGTAATTGATTGCCGCCTCGGGAAAGCGCGCCGCGAGTTGATAGCCAATATCCGCAAATTCCGGCACATCGAGCGGCGCAAAGCCGGCGTGGTAATCAGGCCGTTCGTCGGCCAAGTAGTAGTGCCGGTATTTGCTCCCCATGCCTGGCGTATCGGCGTCGTAACGTTCGAGTTTTTTGGCCCGCTCCGCAACAGAGTGCACCGTCCAATCGAGATGAATCATGGCTGCTTTTTCAGGCGCTGCGACATTGACGGCGTTCTCGTCCCAAACGAGTCCTGGCGTATGTATGTTGCTGACATACTTCATACGATCCGGCCGATAAAGCCGCCACTGGCGATGCTCGTTGAAGGGATCGTGCAGGCGATGGAAAAGCATATTTCCAGTCCGGCTAACGCTACATTGGTAGCGTGGAAAGCCGACCACATCCGCAGTGTTTTCGCGGATCACTTGGGCGACGAATTCGAGCATGGGGAGCGAGGGCAGTTCATCGTCATCCAGCCGCAGAATCCAGGGCGTACCGAGATGCTGTGAAATGTCCGGAAGCGCATATTCAACGCGCCAAGTCGGATTCACGATGTCGACCACATGCTTGGCCAGCGATTTGCAGATCGACAATGTGTGATCTGTCGTCTTTCGATCAACGAAGACAGTCACCGGCAGGCCTATGGCAGCGTAGTAGCCAAGGATAATATCGATATAGGCAGCCGAGTTTATCGTCGGAATCGCAACGCCAAGTTTTGAATTGATTTCGAACGAGATTACTTTCTCCAATGCAATTACTCATTTCTCCTAAACTTTGGCCGGCGTTCCATGCCTTCCGGTGCCTAATGCGAATTTATTCAACCTAGTATCACCCATTTGGTATAGCCACGCCGGTGCGCCGCTCATTTCGGCACGATGCCGGCGAGCTTGGCGGCCTCGCGCATATGCTCGTAGTCGGCGTGGATGAAGGCAGCAAAGCCATCAGGCGTCATCTGCTCAGCTGTGGCGATTTCCGAACCCATGGCGCGCAATTTGTCGGCAGCACCTGCGCCGGTCAGGCCTGCGACGATCGCCTTCTGCAACTGCGCGATAATGGGCGCTGGCGTGCCGGCGGGCGCCAGGATGCCGATATAGCTTTGAGCGGTGAAATCCTTGACCCCGCCCTCGATGAAGGTCGCGATATCCGGCGCCAATTGCGAGCGTACCGCCGATGCGATGGCGACGATGCGCGCCTTGCCGCCTTTGTGCAGCGGCAGTGCGGTGGAAAATTCCGTCATCGCCGCCTGGATGCTGCCGCCCATCAAATCGGGCATGAGCGCGCCGCCACTCTTGTAGGGGATGTGCGTGACATTGGCGCCGGTCGCCGCCTTGAAGCGCTCGAGCGTCATGTGGGTCGCGCTGCCGACGCCGCTGGTGGCGATGTTCACCGGCGCTTTCTTCGACAGCGCGATCAGGTCCGGCAATGTCTTGGCTTCGACCTTGTCGTTCAGGATGATCACGTGCGGCACGTAGCTGGTGAGCGCCACCGGCGCAAAATCTTTCAGCGGATCGTAGCCGAGCTTGGCCTGCACGAACGGATTGACGGTGAGCGGGCCATTCGAGCCGACGAACAACGTGTAGCCGTCGGGGCTCGCGCGCGCCACGGCTTCCGCGCCGATGCTGCCGCCGGCGCCGCCGCGGTTGTCGACGACGACCGGCTGGCCGAGCGCGCTCGATATCCGTTCGCCGACGATGCGGCCGACGATGTCGGCATTGCCGCCGGGCGCGAACGGCACGATCAGATGGATCGGCCGGTCCGGATAGGCGGCAAAGGCGCTGCGCGGCAGCAATGTTGCGGCGGAGCCGAGGCCAAAGGTTGCGATCAAGGCGCGGCGTGAGATCGGCATGGTTTCCTCCCCAATCCGGTGACAGGCGTTGGGCCGCCCGATTGTTTGGGCCTGATTTGTGCCAAGGATCAAGGTATTACGCAACCGCTGCGCCGGTCGCCGGCCTGGCTCGGTCATGTAAAAGCCGGCAATTCATGCGGCCTTTGTTAGGTGGGGTCGCGCGGCCATAGCCGCCAATGGGTGGGCCTGACCGCCACCATTTTGTTGAGGCGCACATCGGACCAACCCACGCCATTGCGCCGGCAGGGAAATGCCAAGGCGTGATATTCGCCGCTGTCGTAAATGCAAAGTTCCAACTCCACGTTCGCCGGAGCTGTGGCAACCGGGTTCCAAATTGAACTGTGGGCGGACTTATTTTCCATGACGAAGAACTTCCATAAATTGTCCGTCGTCGCATTGATCTAGCTCAACGGCGAAGCGATTTTGGCGGCCGGTGATGGGAACGTTTCATCAAGCGGAAAAATATCGAGCATTATCGTGAAATGCTCAAGACCATGACCGATTCCGCGCAACGGCGCGTGATCGAAAAATTGCTTCGCGAAGAAGAAGCCAAGCTCAGGAAAGTCGAAGAAGATCGCAAGAAGCAGTGATGCGTGTCCGCGTCGGACATTAAATGCATGCCGAAATATTACATGCCGGAAAAATGCACGTCGGAAAGGTGCGCGTCGGGAACGGCCTAATTGGGGTCTTGCCTGACTGATGCGACCCGCGCAGGCCGCTCCCGGCGTACCGTTCGTATTGTTGCCGCTATGCTAGCGCCCGAACGTTTGCGATCGCAATCGTCGCGGCACTCTGACCCGGTGGCGCCATTCAAACCTCCGTGTCTTACTGAGATGTGAATACTCAGACCGCGCCGGCTTGCTGTCAAGGCCGATCGAGCATCGATTTCTTCATCTCAAACATGCGCAAGCCGCAGGAGTCCGACCTGTCGCAGACGAAGCGCTGTCTGGGATTATTGACCGTGCAATTCCAATACTGCCAGGCACACCTTGCGGATGCGCGTGCGGTTCTGCTGCAGGCAGGCGAGCACGCGGAACGTGTCGGGAATGGCGTCGCTGCAGAATTTTGTCGCGTCCGGTGAGCAGGCGGCCTGTTCTTCCGGCGTGCCTTGGAAGTTGAAGGGACCCGGCAGCGGAAGCGGCAGAGGTTGGGCGTTGGCCGCAAGCACCGTTCCCGCGAGCAGCAGAATTCCCGCGAGGGCCGAGCAAAAATTGGATTGCATGGTCCGTCCTTTGCGTGGGGCGCCCCAGCAGGCGGCTGCCGCAATTATAAGCACCGAGGCCCGCCTCGTTCCATGGCGGGATATGGCGAATGCCGGAAGGATAATTCGGCTGGTTCATTGCTGAGGTTTGTTCCAGAACAGGTCGGGCGGCGCTCAACGGCGCATGCCATCGCAACCGTCCTGAAATCGCGGAAAAAACTGGCGCGCCCGAGACGATTCGAACGTCCGACCTTTGCCTTCGGAGGGCGCGCAAAGCCGCTTCCACAGCAAGCGTCGATTTCATCGTGGACACCGCGGCTATCGAACTAGCGCAGAACCCTCTTAAAAAAGGATCTTCCAAACGCGCAGGATCTGTGACGCCGGCTGACCGCGCGGGCGCGGTGCGTCGCCTGCGCGCGATGATGCTCGTCATCTCCCTGCGCCGTCAAATAAATCGACACGCCAAAATCTCTGATGTGGATCAAGGCGGGCCACCTCAATCGAAGCTATGAGGAAATTGTGATTGTGGCGCGCGATCGCGCCTATCAGGGCCCATGGCGATGCCGGTACAAAATGCCGAAATCGCGGCGATGTTCGATCAGACCGCCGACTTGCTGGAATTCAAAGGCGCGAATCAGTTTCGCGTGCGCGCCTATCACCGGGCGGCCCGCACCATCGAAGGCTTGCCGCAAAGCGTCAGGAGCCTGCTTTCAGCGGAAAAGGACCTCACGGAGCTTCCGGGGATTGGCAAGGACCTGGCCGGTAAGATCGCCGACATCGTTAAAAGCGGGCATTTCGCGCTGCTGGACCAGCTGAAAAAGCAGCTACCCGGTGAGCTGGGCGACATGGCAGCGCTTCCGGGCCTCGGGCCAAAGCGCATCAAGCTCCTCTACGACAAGCTCAAAGTGCGCACGCTCGATGATCTGCGTCGCGCTATCAAACGTGGCCGGCTGCACGAGCTGCGCGGATTCGGCCCGACGATAGAAAAGAAACTGGCCGGCGCGCTGGAAAAGCCGGTGGTTGAGAAGCGGTTCAAGCTTGCGGTGGCGGAAGCCGAAGCCGAGGCGCTGGTCGGGTTTCTACGTGACGGTGGTCGTGTCGTAGTGGCTGGCAGCTATCGGCGGCGCCGCGATACGGTGGGCGACTTGGATGTCCTGGTCACGTCGAAGCACGGGACGGCCGTCGGCGATAAGTTGGTACGATATGAGAATGTCGCGGAGGTTCTCGCCCACGGCCCGACGCGCACGACCGTCGTGCTGCGCTCCGGCTTGCAGGTCGATGTTCGGGCCGTGCCGGAAGAAAGCTACGGCGCGGCGCTACTTTATTTCACCGGCTCCAAAGCTCACAACATCGCGCTCCGCGGCCTCGCCAATGATCGCGACTGGAAGCTCAACGAATATGGGTTGTTTTCCGGCAAACGGCGGATTGCCGGCGCTACCGAGGAAGACGTCTACGAGAAGCTCGGCCTTGCCTATATCCCGCCGGAACTGCGTGAGGATCGCGGCGAGATCGCGCTAGCCAAGGCAGGCAAGCTGCCGCGTCTGGTGACCGTCTCCGACATTCGCGGCGATCTTCACGCCCATTCCGACTGGACCGACGGCACAGCCAGCATCGAAGCCATGGCAATCGCGGCACAAGCATGCGGCTATGAATACATGGCGCTGACTGACCACAGCCGCCGTATTGCAATGGCGCATGGCCTCGATTCGGCGCGGCTGTCGCGGCAGATCCGCGAGATCGACAAGCTAAATGCCAAATTCAAGGGCTTCACCATCCTCAAGGGCATCGAGGTCGATATCCTCAAGGACGGCAGCCTCGATCTTCCCGACTCAATCCTCGCGAAGCTTGATGTCGTAGTAGCGTCGGTACATTCATTTTTTGATCTTTCGCGCGATGCTCAGACCGATCGCGTGGTTCGGGCGATAAAGAACCGCCATGTCTCCATTCTCGGCCATCCGACTGGCCGCTTGATCGGCGAGCGCGAGCCCTATGATATCGATATGGATGGCATCCTTTCGGCCGCGCACGATCTGGGATGCTATGTCGAGATCAACGCTGAACCAGATCGGTTGGACTTGAACGATATCCATGCCCATGCGGCCAAGAGCAAAGGGGTCAAGGTCGCGGTTTCGACCGACGCGCATTCCGTGAACGCGTTCCAGTATGTGCGGTTTGGGATCGATCAGGCGCGGCGCGGCTGGCTGACCGCAGACGACGTGATCAACACGCGGTCGCTCGCCGATTTGCAGAAGCTTTTAAAGCGCTAGGCGGCCGGCTACCGAACGCCGGATAAAACGCATGCTGCGGGATGGCGCTGTGGAGGAGCTGTTTACGTTTTATCGCTGTCATCGCGCGACGCTGCGCGCGCGGCTCGCCATCGCGCATCTTCTGGAAGAGCATCCGCGCACGCCCGAAAAGTGGCCGCGGCTTGCTGCCACTTACCTTAAGCTGGCCGAAAAAAGCGCAAGAAAGCTTGAGGTGATTCTCAGAACACCATGAGATCCGTCAGGCTACGCTCCTCATGCAAGCGCCGGATCGTCTCGGCGAGCAGCGGGGCGGCGGGCAGGGTCACGAGCTTCTTGCTCTTCGCGCGCTGATCGAGGCGGAATGCGGGGACTACATCGGTGACGACCAGTTGGTCGATCGCCGGATCGGCGATCACGTCGGCCGCGCCTGGCATGAACAGGCCATGCGTGAGGAGGGCGATAACGCGCTTGGCGCCAGACTTGCGCGCGGAACGGGCCGCGCGCAGCAGCGTGTTGCCGGTGCTGATCAAGTCGTCGACAATCAGCGCGGTCGTTCCCGCAACATCGCCGACGAACAGATCGCCCGAAACCACGCCGGCACTGCGGTGCTTTTCGGCCAGTCCTTTGCCCACGGGGCGGCCTAAGGCCGCTTCCAGGGCCTCGCGCAGCAATTCGGCGCGCTTCATGCCACCGGCATCGGGTGAGATAACGGCAAGCCTGTCGCCGGCAAACGCGGTCTTGACGAAATCGACGAACAGCGGCGTGCCAGTTAGTGCGACGGTGCGACAGCGAAACGCGTTCTCGAATGCAACCGGGTTGTGAACTTCGAGCGTGACCACACAGTCGGTGCCGACGCTCTCGAACATGCCGGCAATGTAACGGGTGGTCACCGGGTCGTTCGGCTTGGTGCGGCGATCTTTCCTTGCGTAGCAAAGGTATGGCGTCACCGCGGTGACACGCGCGGCTCCGGCGTCCTTGAGCGCGCCAATGAAGAACAGCAGCCGGCATAGCTTGTCGTTGGTGCTCTGTTGTGGCCCGCCGTGTAGGCTCTGCATGACATAGACATCGGCGCCGGTCACCGTATCGAGGGGGCGCGCTTTGTGTTCGCCGTCCTCGAATTCGCGCTCTTCATGAGCGGCGAGCGGCTGGCCCAATGCCGCAGCAACGGTGCCGCCCAAGTCCTTACTGGCGGCCAACGCAAAAACTCGTAACGGAGCCGTTTCCATGCAACGTTCCTAGCGCGCGACGGCGTGGGTTCCTAACGGTTAAAACAGCCCACGACAGCGGCCGGATTCCTTGCACGCAACCAATATACGCCCATGGCAGCGGCCGCATTGATCCGGGTCAATCAGTTGCGAGGCAGGGCTGCGATAGTTCGCTACCAGGCCGATTTTAGGCGCGGTCACGGCAAAGCACCGCCAGAAACCCTCGTTTGGTAAGATAACATTTTGGGGCTGCGCGAATGACCGCCGAACGCCCAGAAGCTTTAGACCCCGAAAGACTTGCGCGTCACTTGCCGCGGAATGTGGCGGTGCTCGGAGTGATCAGCCTACTTACGGCCATGTCCTCGGCGATGGTCTATGGCCTGCTGCCGGTATTTCTGGTCAAGAGCCTCGGCGCGACAACGGCATCGGTTGGCCTCATTGAAGGAGTTGCCGAGGCCATGATGTCGCTTACGAGGATTTTCTCTGGGGTTGCAAGCGACTGGATGGGCCGCCGCAAGCCGCTCGTGCTACTTGGTTATGCGGTATCGGCCGTCAACAAAGTGATGTTTCCGCTGGCGGGCGCCGTGTCCACGGTGCTCGTGGCGCGCGTCATCGACCGCGTCGGCAAGGGCCTGCGCGACGCCCCACGCGACGCCTTCATGACCGATGTAACGCCGGCGAAAATTCGGGGATCCGGCTTCGGCTTGCGCCTTGCATTCTACACCACTGGATTCGTCATCGGACCGCTCGCGGCCATGGGGCTGATGAAATTGAGCGGTGACGATTTTCGCTTGGTATTTTGGCTGGCGGTAATTCCGGCGACCCTGGCGATTGTTGTTTTGATTTTCGCCATCCAGGAGGAAACGCCGAAAAAATTTACCCCTCGGCCGCTGTGGCCGCGACGCGGCGAACTTGCGGCTTTTGCCGGCTTGTTTTGGTGGGCGATCGCAATAGCGAGTCTGTTGTCGCTGGCGCGGTTCAGTTATGCATTTCTTATTTTGAAGGCACATAGTATCGGCATTGACGCTGCGTATGTGCCGATCATGTTGGTTCTTATGCATTTGGTTTATGCAGCCGCAGCTTATCCATTCGGTATTCTCGCTGATCATATTGATCGCCGCCTGCAACTGGGGATCGGCGCGATCGTTCTCATCGGAGCGGATGTTGTGCTGGCGACTACGAATGAAGGCTGGATGATTGCCGCTGGAGCAGGACTTTGGGGACTGCAAATGGCGGTAACGCAGGGGCTGCTGGCGGCATCGGTCGCCGATGCCGCGCCAGTGACGTTGCGCGGCACAGCGTTCGGAATTTACGATCTGTCCGTCGGCTTTGCGACATTCATCGCCAGCACGGCCGCGGGCGCACTTTGGATGACCGGTGGTCCGCCATTGGCCTTCGGTTTCAGTGGCTTGATCGCGGCGGCAGCAATTCTATTGCTGCTGTTTCAACCAACATCGAAGGCGGTTCGCTTCTCCTCGTGAGAAGCAAACCGCATACAGGTTTGCCTCATGGTCGCGACGCAATTGGATGGCGTACCGGAAACGACAACCAATGTTCGGCCAGCGCGGATCTTCGTGGCATTGCGGATCGTGGGCGAGATTGCGCAGGAACTTACGCAGCATGGCAAAGGACTGGAGCAATTCTCTATTCGTCCGGTGTCGGCGGCCGACATTCATCTCACGCTGGTGCCGCCATGGAATGAAGTTTCAATCCCTGACGCCGTCGCGAAGCTTCGCCGCGTGGCCGACACTTATGTCGCTTTCCCCCTCGCATTCCGCCATATCGGCTATGGGCCCGAGCCAAGGCACCCACGTTTTCTGTGGGTGGAGTGCGCTGCCAACAATGAGATCGCGGGGCTCCGTGCGGCCCTGCTTCGAGCCTTTGGGCAGACGGATGAACGTCCGTTTCGTCCGCATGTCACGCTCGCTCGGCTCCGCGACAAGGGCCGCGTGATCGCGCGAAAACATCCGGTCGATCAGGACCTTTTGTTCACGCAGCGGGTCGACTCGGTCGAGCTCATGCAATCGCCCCCTCCCGGTGGGAGCGGCTACAAAGTTCTTGTGTCACTGCCGCTGGGCGCGAATCGGGGATTTATGTCGGGCGCGTGAGGTTTTTCGACGCCCGCTGCCTTCAATGTCCAGAACGATGAAATAGCTCCTTGACGATGGGGCGCTGTCCCTTGGTAATCTTGCGCGCGGCTTCTCTGCCCTTGAACCACGCCGCTCGATTCACTTCGGGAAACTCCTGCGTGCGGCCCGACTTCGGTGGCCACTCCATCGAAAAATAATTGCATTTGAGATTGGGTGGATGGAAATCGCCTTCCACCGCCCAGGCAAAAATTACTTTGCCGCCGGGTTGCTTGAAACTGCCAAGCTCAATGAACGTGCCATGAGGAAGGGTACCAGTCTCTTCCTTAAATTCCCGTTTGGCAGCGGCGAGGGGGCTTTCGTCCCCTTCAATTAAGCCCTTCGGAATCGACCACGCGCCTGCATCTTTTTTGGCCCAAAATGGCCCGCCCGGATGGACCAGAAAGAGTTCGGGATTTGTGCCCGTGCGCCGATAAAGAAGCAGGCCAGCACTGCGTTTCGCCATAACGTCTCTCACGGGGCCGGCTTCTCGTCCGGTGGCGGCTCGACGACCAACACTGGAACGCGCCGCGCTGCGGCAATCGCCGAGGCGGCTGCATCCGCGAAGGCGCCGCGGGTCATGACAACCAGCCGCTCCTGCGTGTGCCGGAACGCCTGGGCGCAGGTCGCCGGGTCGGGGAGTGCAATCTTGGTCGCGGACACACGTTTGATCGTTAGACCTGTATCGGCGAGGGTGCGGACGCGCGGGCCTTCCGTGTCTTGGCCATTGGCTTCAATGATAACCAATTCTTCCTTGGCAGCGACTGCGATAGCAGTAGCCGCATGAACGCTTGGATCATCGGGCGTTGCCGCAATCGCGACCACGGGACCTTTGGTTCGAACGATGTGCCGCGGGACCAGCATGACAGCCCCGGCTGAGCGAAAGGCCGCTTGTAAGAGCCATGTGAATTGCTGGGTGGCACGCTCGGCCGCACTCAGGGGCTCGACGATCATGACGATGTCATCGGTTCGCGAAATCGATGCGATCGTCTCCGCCATGGGCCCCCGAACGAGCTCAAATTGGGATCTCGTGGTAAGGTGCCTCGCCGCGTCCGTGAACATGCGCTCGATGCTGCGGGCGGCAAGTTCGAAGTCGCGCGACAGCCGATCGAGATCGATCGCATGCCAACCGCCTCCGAGCGGCCTGAGTTCGCGTGCGAAGGGAATTTTTGCTAAATCGCGCAGGCTCGTGTCTTCGATAAATAGGCCGAGCAAATCGAGATGCAGCAAGTCGGCAAGTTCGGCAGCAAGCCGCATGGTTCGATCGGGCGCGCTCGGCTGCAGTCCAAGCACAATCCGTTTGAAGTTGCGAGGTTCCGTCGACATGACTAGTTGGCGGGTGCCCCGCCCGTGTTCTGACTGGCGAAATTCTTCCGGATGCTGGCGAAAGCCCGCAGCCGATCTTCGATCCGGCGATTGACGCTGTCAGGTGGGTAAACCCCATCAGCGCTGCGCTCGCCGGCAGCGATGTCGGTTAACAGTGCAAGACCTTCATTGATCGTAGCGATCGGATAGACCGCAAAATGGCCGGCGGCACAGGCCTCGATGACGTCCTTGCGTAGCATCAAATGTTGGACATTCGCCTGCGGGATCAGGACGCCTTGCGCCCCCGTCAGGCCGCGCTTCTCACAAATATCGAAGAAGCCCTCGATCTTCTCATTGACCCCGCCGATCGCTTGAATCTCGCCATGCTGGTTCACCGATCCGGTCACCGCCAGATCTTGCCGCAGCGGCACGTCCGCGAGCGCCGAGAGGAGGGCATAGAGTTCGGCGGAGGACGCGCTGTCGCCCTCGACGCCGCCATAGGACTGCTCGAACACCAGACTCGCGAACAGCGACATAGGGGTATCAAGGGCGTATCGGCCAGCCAAAAAGCCGGACAGAATCAGAACGCCCTTGGAGTGCAAAGGCCCGCCGAGTTCGACTTCGCGCTCGATATCGACGACTTTGCCGCTGCCAGGTCGCACTTGGCAGGTGATGCGGGTGGGCCGCCCAAACGAAAATCCGCCGAGCTCGGTGACGCTGAGGCCGTTGATTTGGCCGACATGCGTTCCCACCGTGTCGATAAGCGCTACTTTTTCGAGGATCGTTTCCTGTGTTCGATCGCGCAGCCGTGCCGCGCGCCGGATGCGCGCCAGCAAAGCGCCATCCACATCGGCACGGGAGATAATGCTGCGTTTTGCTTCACGGGCGAAAAAATCCGCCTCGATCAGGATATCGCGAAGCTGTTCCACGACCAACGAAAGCTTGCTGGCATGATCCGCTGAGCGCGCCGCATGTTCGAGTACGAGGGCGACTGCTTCGCGATCAAGCGGGTTTAATCCGTCGCGCTGCGCGAGGGTCGCCAAAAGCCGCGCCAGGATTGCTTCATTCTCGGGCGTGCGCGCGAGATCGTTTTCGAAATCGGCAAGCACCTTGAAATGCTCCGCCAATTCGGGATCAAGGGCGGCGAGCAAAAAGTACAGCAATCGGTCACCAAACAGGATGACCTTCACGTTGAGCGGGATCGGATCGGGCTCCAGCGACACCGTGCTGGTCAGACCCAAGAAACCGCCCGATATCTTCGATGGCGATCTCGCCCCGCCGCAGCGTGCGCTTGAGCGCCGCCCAACTGAACGGCTCCAGCAGAACACTGCGCGCGTCGAGCAGGAGATAGCCGCCATTGGCGCGATGAATCGCGCCGGCCTTGATGAGGCGGAAGTTGGTCACCAGCGCGCCGCGCAGGGGGATGTATTCGATGCGGCCGATCAAGTTGGCAAGCGCCGGATGCAGCTCCTCGACGATCGGACGCCGGCTTATCGCCGTCCTGAGTGACCAGGACATTGACCTCATAGCGGTCGAACACGCTTCCCGGCCTGAATTCGCTCGTCTCGATCTCGTCATCTTCGCCCTTGACGACGAACATGCCGACATTTTCGACCAGATCGGCGCGAACCGTTTCGATGTGCTGGACGACCCTCGGAATGTCGTTGAAAGGCAGCTTTCGTATCCTCGATCAATTGATCGACCGCGTATTTCGCCGTGTCGCGATTGAGTTGGCGTACCTCGTCGCGCCGCTGCTTCTCCCATTGCGGAATCTGGTGAATGATGTGCTCGAGATCCTTCTCCAAAGCCTCGATGGTGGCCTGGACCTCGTGGCGTTTGGCTTCAGGCCAAGTTCTGAATTCGTCGGGCGGAACGACCTGGCCGTCTTTGGCGGGAGCCAGCGCAAAGCCGAGCGGCGTCCGCAGAAGCACGATGTTTCTTTCGGCGGCCTTGTCGTGCAGCGCGGAAAAGGCTTCACCTTGCTTCTTCTGGAATGACTCGTCGATGGCGCCCCGGCGCGTCTGATAGTCCTCGCTTTGGAAGACCGCCGGCAGGGCGCTCTTAAGATCGTCGATGAGCTTGTGCATCGCATCGTGAAATTTTCGGCGCCTGGCCGGCTGGAAGCTCGATGGCAATGGGCCTATCCGCATCGGCGAAATTGTTGACATAGACCCAGTCGGAAGGACTCGGCTTGCCCCGCGCCTCTTCGGCCAGGACAGCCTTGACGGCATCCTGCATGCGGGCGCCGTTAGGGCCGATGACAAAAAGATTGAAGCCGGCCTTGCCGATCTGCGTTCCGAAGCGGATTGCTTCGAGGGCGCGCGCCTGGCCGACAAGGCCGTCGATCGGCTGCAGCTCTGCCGTAGTTGAAAACTTCAACGTCGAAAGATCGGTCGGGCGATAGAGCTGCTCGGGCCGTAGCGGCCGAACTGCAGTCTTTCCGGTGGTAACGGCAGCGTCCACGTCGTGCACTCTCGTTCAGGCTCGCATTTCAGCCGAAATGGCTGTGCGTGCCTTGACGTGCATCAAAGCCAATACTGCCGCGTCCGAACGATTACGCCAAATGGCAGCAGTTTTAGATATCCATCATCAAATCAATCGCTGAGCATTTTGGTCGCCGGAATATACGGCAACCGCAGTGCATCCGCGACGGCACGGCAAGCGACTTGGCCGGCGTGCACGTTGAGCCCTCTCTGGAGATGTGCATCATCGATCAGCGCTTGAGGGAACCCTTTGTCCGCGAGGGCCAAAATAAAGGGACGCGTTGCATTGTTTAGCGCGAATGTCGACGTTCGCGGTACCGCGCCCGGCATGTTTGCGACGCAGTAATGCACGACGCCATCAACCAAAAAAGTCGGCCGTGAATGTGTCGTTGGATGCGATGTTTCGATGCATCCGCCTTGATCGATCGAAACGTCGACGATGACCGCGCCCGGCTTCATGGCCTTGATCGTGCGCGCGGAGACGAGTTTTGGAGCGACGCCGCCCGCAACCAGCGCAGCTCCAATGATAACGTCGGCCGATCTGCAGAGCGATTCAAGCTCTTCCGTTTGAGCTGTGAGGACATGGACGCGACCGCCGAAGCCCTGTGAAAGGCGGCGCACGGTCGCGGCGCTTCGCGTGGCGATAGTGACGTTGCCGCCCATCCCGGTGGCGACTTCGGCTGCGGTTGCGCCAACGACGCCCCCGCCGAGAATGACCACGTTGCCGGCCGGCACGCCGTCGACCGCGCCCAGCAGGATTCCGCGCCCGCCGTGCGGCCGTTCGAGAAAGTGGGCCGCGACCTGGGGTGCCATGCGGCCGGCAATTTTCGACATTGGCGCCAGCAAAGGTAGCTTTCCTGCCGCGTCAGTGACGGTCTCATAGGCGATGGCTGTTACGCCGGACGCTATAAGGTCATGCGTCTGTTCGGGATCGGCAGCCAAATGCAGATAGGTAAAGATGATCTGGCCGCCGTGCAGTTTGCTGCGCTCGGCCGCAATCGGCTCCTTCACCTTCACGATCAATGCGGCGCGTCGAAATATTTCATCGGCGCTTGGCATGACACGGGCGCCTGCTGCGACATAGTCGTCATCGCTGATGCCGGCGCCATCGCCTGCGTGAGTTTCGACTTCCACTTCATGGCCCCTGGCGATCAAATCCTCGATCGTCGATGGAATGAGGCCGACCCGATATTCGTCAGCTTTGATTTCTTTCGGAACGCCGATCAACATGAGTTGCTTCCCAGCGGCGGTCAGCCTTTGATGCAGATCAGCGGCCGGAGCCGCGCCACTCTTCGGGCCAAGCCCGCATGCTCGGCCGCCGCGACGACCGCGCCTACGTCTTTGTAGGCACCCGGGGCCTCTTCGGCTACGCCTCTAGTCGACGGACTCCTGATCAAGATGCCTTGCGCCGCTAGGTCGTCCACGATCTTGCGTCCGCTCCACTGTTTGAGGGCCGCGTGGCGGGACATTGCACGCCCGGCGCCGTGGCAAGCCGAGGAGAACGCCTTCTGCTCGCCGGTTGCCTCGCCGACCAGAATATACGATGCCGTTCCCATGCTGCCGCCGATGAGCACCGGCTGTCCGACGGCACGAAGCGCTTCGGGCAGGCTTTCGTGGCCGGGTCCGAAAGCGCGGGTTGCGCCTTTGCGATGGACGAACAGGTCGCGGCGTTGTCCCGCAACGACGTGCGGCTCGACTTTGCAAGTGTTGTGAGAGACATCGAACAGCAGGCGCAGGTCGTGGTCTGGAAAAAACTGCCTGAAAATCCGGCGTGCGTAATGTCCAAGGATTTCACGATTGGCGAGCGCGCAGTTGATCGCCGCCCGCATGGCGCCGAGGTAGCGCTGGCCGACCTCCGAATTGATCGGCGCACAAGCAAGCTCGCGGTCGGGAAGCTTGATGCCCGAGCCTTCCGCTATCACGACCATTTCTTTCAGGAATTCTGTTCCGATCTGGTGCCCCAGCCCGCGCGAGCCGCAATGGATGGTGACGACGACATCGTCCTGCTCCAGGCAGAAGACTTGGGCAACCTTCGCATCGAAGATTTCCGCGACCGCTTGCACCTCGAGATAGTGGTTGCCCGAACCGAGCGTGCCCATCTCGCGGCGCTGACGTTCCTTGGCGCGCTCGGACACGCAGCCCGGCTTGGCGCCCACCATCCGGCCTTGTTCCTCGATCCGTTCAAGGTCGCGCAGCATCGCCCCAGCCGCGCTCGATCGCCCAGCAGGCGCCACCTCCGAGCATTGCATCCATCTCGATGGCATCGAGCGTGATCGCGCCGGTACTTCCCACGCCGGCCGGAATCTGGCGGTACAGCGAGTCAGCAAGTGATTTCTGCACAGGCAGAATGTCTGCGACCGTTAGCCCGGTCAGCATCGTGCGCACGCCGCAGGAGATGTCGAAGCCGACGCCGCCCGCGGATATCACGCCGCCCTTATCCGGATCGAAGGCGGCTACGCCACCGATTGGGAAGCCATAGCCCCAGTGTGCGTCCGGCATGGCGTATGACGCCTGGACGATCCCAGGCAGCGTAGCGACATTGGTCGCCTGCTCATAGACCTTGTCGTCCATGTCACGGATAAGCTTCTCATCGGCGTAGATGATCGCCGGAACGCGCATCGCACCATGCGGCTCGACGCGCCAAGTCGTCTCATCGACACGGGTGAAGCGGGCAGGGTCCATCGCCGGTCTCCCTCACACGTCCACGACGCAGGCCGCCGACCAAATTCCGGTATTATCCGCAGCGACCTTGAGCGCCGTGTAGGTCGCGCCTTTCGGCTCGCAAGCAGGTGCATGCCGCGCGACATCGACCGGTTCACCCCAGAGGGTTCCTGCGAGCTGTGTGCCTTCGATCCGCACCGCGAAACGACCGAATAACATGCCTCGCACCGCCATCTCGTAGATAATGGCATTGAGCCATTCGACGAACAGAAGCTCAAGATCCGGGGCTTCGCAACTCACCTCGACCCGAATCTTTGGCTCGATGTCGGTGCGCGTTACGACCGCCGTCAGCGCTTGCGCGCCTTGTTCAAACGCCTCCGCTGCCGTCGCTCCAAAGCCGCGCACTCCGACGTCGGCATCATGCGGGAAATGTTCCCACTTTGCCGTGCCGGCCGCGGTGGCGATTTGGTTCACGTGCGCAGACTGTGTTTCCCCATCAGCTTCACCGTGCTCGCCTGCGGCCCCTTCTCGCCCATTTCCTCGGCATAGGTCACGCGAGAGCCCACCGCCAAACGAGAATAGCCGTCGTCGAGCACGCTGTTGCGATGGAAATAGATCTCCTGGCCGTCGCTCGATTCGAGAAGGCCGAATTCGCCTAATGGGTCGAGTTGCATCACTGTCCCAATCGGCGGGCCTTCATGATGCTTCACCTGTGCCTGCAGGTGACGAACCTGATCCTGCAGTTGCCGGCGCGCCCTTTTGAACGCGTCGTTAATGGCGAAATCCAGATCGGAATGGCGCTCATCGGCCTGCGCGGTGCGGTCGACATTGACTTCCCGTCCGTCGGGAAGCGCCAGACGGATGTTGACTTCGTAAAGTCCGCCTGTCCGGTGATGACCGCCGGGCGCTTTCAGTACCACCCGGCATGCGGTCACCCGACCGGACCGCTGCTCAAGGTCAGCGACGTGCTTGGCGAGGGCGGCGTGGATATGCGGCCTCGCTTCCATGCCTTGAAATTCGATTTCGACCGGCGTCTGCATGGTCTCACTCCGATATGTTTACCGGCAATGCGCACAGCGCGTTACATTGCCATTTCCGGTTCTGGGTTACGTTCCTTGTTGACCTCGGGGATTTCCGTCATCGTGGCTTCCGTCAGCAACAGGATGCTGGCGACTGACACGGCGTTTTCGAGCGCAATGCGAACGACCTTGGTCGGATCGATGATTCCGGCTTCGATCAGATCGACGTATTCTTTGCGTCCGGCATCGAAACCTTCATTGCCGCTTCCGCTCAACATGCGAGCGACCACGACGCCGCCATCCACGGCGGAATTCTCCGCGATCTGGCGCGTCGGCGCTTCAAGCGCCCGTTTTAAAATCTGAACGCCCGTCTTCTCATCGCCTTCGCATTTGGCCTCTTCCTCCGTTAAGGCCTTGACGCAACGCAGCAACGCCAACCCGCCGCCGGGCACGATCCCCTCGGCGACGGCCGCCTTGGTGGCGCTGATGGCGTCGTCGAGCGCTTCTTTCTTCGACTTCATCTCGGATTCGGCGGGCGCGCCAACGCGGATCACGGCGACGCCACCGGCGAGTTTCGCCAGCCGCTCCTGCAGTTTTTCGCGATCGTAATCGCTGGTGGTCTTTTCGATCTCACGGCGAATCTGCTCGATGCGCGCGTCAATCTGCTTGCGATTGCCAGCGCCGCCGACGATCGTAGTGTTATCCTTGTCGACAACGATGCGCTTGGCGCGACCGAGTTGCTCGATGGCCACATGCTCGAGTTTGACGCCGAGATCTTCGGAGACGACCTGTCCGCCCGTCAGCACTGCAATGTCCTCAAGCATTGCTTTGCGACGATCGCCGAAACCGGGGGCTTTGACCGCGCAGCTCTTGAGCGCGCTGCGAACCTGATTGACGATCAGCGTGGCGAGGGCCTCACCCTCGACATCCTCTGCCACGACCAGCAGAGGGCGTGCCGATTTCGCTACCTGCTCCAGCAGTGGAATTAGATCCTTGAGGATGCTGATCTTGCGATCCGAGATGAGGACCAGCGCATCCTCCATTACGGCCTCCATCTTCTCCGGGTTTGTGATGAAGTACGGAGAGATAAAGCCGCGGTCGAACTGCATGCCTTCGACGACATCGAGTGCGGTCTCGGTGGTCTTGGATTCCTCGACCGTGATCACGCCCTCGCCACCGACTTTGTCCATGGCGTCAGCCACGAGTTCGCCAATGACGGGATCGTTATGCGCGGAAAGGGCGCCGACTTGAGCCTTTTCCTTGTGCGTCTTGACAGGGCGCGACATGGCCCGCAGAGCCTCGATTACGCGCTTCGCGGCACGATCGAGGCCGCGTTTGATGTCGATCGCGCTCGCGCCGGCAACCACGTTGCGTACGCCATCGGCAAATATGGCGTGCGCCAGAATCGTTGCCGTGCTGGTTCCGTCGCCGACCATGTCGCCGGTCTTTTCCGCCGCCTGTCGGAGCATGCGGGCACCGAGATTCTCCTCCGGGTCCTTAAGGTCGAATTCCTTGGCGATGGTGACGCCGTCGTTGCACACGATCGGGCGCCCCATTTTTTCTCAATCAGCACCGACTTAGATCGTGGCCCTAAGGTCACGCGCACCGCATCGGCGAGCTGTGTTGCGCCGCGCAGGACCTTTTCGCGAGCGGCGGAGCGGAACAGGATTTGTTTGTGTGCCATTAATGCTACCTCACTCGAATTTCACGATTAGGGAATGAAAGGGCATTCTCCATCGCATCTTAGCCGCGGTCTTATCGTTCTTCGCCTGTCGTTTACGTAACCCAGCCGGGCGGTCTGACGGAATTGTTCAAGCCCCGCGGATCACCAAGACTGGTTTGACCGCGAGGCGGATGACGCCTTCCGCCACGCTGCCAAGCAACAGGTGATTAAATCCATGCCGCCCATGGGTGCCGATAACGATAAGATCGGCCGGCCAACCCTTTGCCTCTTCATTGATTGCGTCGCAAATACGTCGTGTTAGGACTTCAAGAATGACGAATTTTGTATCGACTTCAACTCCAGCTTGACGGGCCGTCGCGGCACAAGTCGCCAACACCTTTTGGCCCGCCTCGCGCATTGCCTTTTGAAAGTCGGCCAGCGCATACGCGATATCCATCGTCATATAGACTGGGGTTTCGTCGACAACATGAATAAGCCGGAGCGCGGCCTGCTGTTCTTTAGCCAGCTTCATCGCCTCCTGAAGTGCGAGATTTGAAGTATCGCTTCCATCGACCGCAACAAGAATATGTTTATACATCTTCGGCCTCCTAAAGGCGTTTTTCCAACCGCGCAGTTTGGCCTAAGGTCTCAACGGATCTGACCAGCACCGTGGCGGTTGGTCTCAATCGCTTGAATGACGCGGCCGAGATGCTCTTTGGCCGCAGCGTCTGCTATTTCGGCAGTCACGGTCGCGTTGCCGCGTCCCGGGCGAATGAATTCCTTGTAAAATGTCCCAAGATCGATCTGTTGTTCGGCCTCTCCCCCCGCGCTGCCATTGGATATACGAGGGCCGATTTCATCTTCGACGACGACGCTGAGCAGCCAGCCATCACCGGCGTGGACGGGCGCGATTTCCAGCGTCGCGATGGTCGCGATTTCGGTCAGATCCTCGCGTTCTACATCGCCGAGATGAGTTTCTGCCCGAAGGGGTATCTCTCGCGCTTCCTGTTTGCGCCTCGCCGATATTTTGAAAGCGGATGGTGCGACTTCAGATTCCGCCTTTACCCAACGGGTCACTTGGCCAGGATCGATATCGACAGGATAGGTTTCCATTGAGATCCTCCAAAACCACTTAGGATCCGGAACGTGCATGGCTCGAATACAAAGCGCGAGACCCGTGCCACCGACCCGTCGGGCCGGAGTCTCCTCCGGTGTGTTCGGGCAGGCAAGCGACGGGTCCCTCCGCCATGCTTCATCGGTAGACTGGTTTATCGCCTAGATAGATCCGCGCCCGTAGACGTTTCACTACCGTGCTTCGCCAATCTTGCCTCTGCGCGACGGTGTAGCAACCAACCGCAGATGCCGGCCGCGCGCATTGATATCGATCAAAAATTGCCGGCCAAATTTCGTTTTCTCAAACTCGTGCCATCGGGAATATAGGGCCAGATTGAGCTGCCTCAATGACCGGGTGGCGAAGTTGCGTATTATACTTATGGAATAATCACGAAACGCCAATGGTCGAGGTGACGCATATGCAAAAGGCAATGAGCCCACCGGCAATGTCGGCAGACGAAGATGCGGTGTCCCTCACGATTTCGCCTGAGAAAGTCTGCTTCATCATCATTAAGGCACGGGAATTCGACGCCAAGGAAGAAGCGAACGAACCCGATCCTGGATCGAATCCTTCGGACGACAAGGCGACTGCGGTTCTCGAAGACAGGGAAGACGATCCAGTCGTCGAGGAACTCACAACTCTTATCAATTCCTTGTCGGAAGACGAGCAGATCGACCTCGTTACCTTGGCATGGCTCGGTCGGGAAGACTATTCCGCCAGCGATTGGGCCGACGTCCGCGAAGAGGCGGCCCGCGCGCACAATGAACGCACGGCCAGTTATCTTCTTGGCATGCCAATGCTGGGCGACCTCTTGGAAGAAGGACTTTCCACGCTCGGTTATTCCTGTGAGGAATTCGAAATTGAACGGCTCTGATCGGACCGACGCAGTTCTGTTATCGACAGGAGCAGAGCGATGGAAAGCGCAACATTTCGGAAGTGGCTGTTCGAGCAAGGCTGCCGCATCGATGGTGACGAGCATCCCCGTGGGCACGAAGGTCATGTCGTAGTGACGGTGCATCGAGAGGCCCGAAAGACCCGCATTCCGCTCGGAGGCGCGCGTCAGAGCCTCGACCCGCGCGTCGTGCGCCAAGCCTGCGAAGATCTCGGACTCGATCCATTGCAATTACCGGGACCGAAGAGTCGAGTCTGAGATGAAAAGATTGCGACCCGCGCGGTCGATTTCGGGCAAGCTGTCCATAAAAATATTGTGCGGATCGCAGAGATGACGACCTCGCCGGGCCATAAGAGATCGCAGCATCTCATTGAAGCGGAGGCTTACCGCCGAATCATGGCGGGAGATGCGCCGGCGACCCTCGATCAGTTCGCGCAGCAGTTATTGGACTGGCTGAGACAGTCATATCCAGAGGCCTCGCCGACCACGCTGGCCGCGGTCGAGAACGAGATCCGTGAAACTTGGCATCGTCGCCACGACATGATCCGAGGCGGAGGATCTTGATAAAAGCCGCGCCATTGCTTCGTGAAGGTACTTTTATGCCAAATAGGCCGCAACAATGTCCGACAGTATGATGCCATCGAAGGTGCCTGCACCTCCGATACTAACGACGCCAATTTCGCTGGCTTCGATATCCTTGAGATGCATGAGATCGGCACCGACGAGCGGGCCAATAACGCCGATCGCGAAGGCGACTGGTGCGGCCACGTCGGGCGCCAAAAGCAGGGCGACGCTGGCGGCAATGAAGGGTGAGATCACGCCCGGCATGACGATGCCGATGCCTGTCACGGGCCGAGCAATAAAATAACAAACGAGACTATTTACGACACAGCCGGCAGCAACAGCGAAAAGTGCGGGCGGATTGAACGTGGCAAGTTGAATGATTTCGTAGACCACCAATCCCACGGGAATCAAACAGCCGCCCGCGTTCAAGGCGATGATCGTCTCCCGGCGGATGCGCTGCAGTTGCGGCCATAAATCAGCAGGCCCGTATACCGCGAGCGGGTGCGAGACGACGTCCCTGTCGTTTACGACCGACTTGACTGGGATGTTGACTAAACCGCCGACGAATATGGCAATCACCAAGGTGAGCGCTGTGGATGGACTCAGATGCAGCTTGCTGAGGCTGGCGAGCATCAACTCGCCAAAAACGAACGGAAAGAACGCCGCCATGATGAGAAACATTATGAGCGAAAGCAGCACGAGCACGACTATCGCTCGTAAACGCCGACAAGGGTCGCTTCGGCAAGTACATACTTCCGAGCTTCGCGGGCGACGTCGCGACAGGACGGGTTCTTGCCCGCCGCCAGACGATCGATCGAAAGCGCAAGCAGGTGGAAGTGATAGTGGTGCAGCCCGTGGCGGTGTGGCGGGCAGGGACCGCCGTAGCCGGCCCGCTGGAAGTCATTGATCGCCTGCTTGAAACCTTGACTTTCGGTGTGCTGGGCGGCGCCCTGCGCGAGCGACGTCAGATGGGCCGGGATGTCGTAGGCTGCCCAATGATGCCACGTACCACTCGGAGCATCCGGATCATCGCATAGCAGGACGAAGCTGCGGGTCTCCCTCGGCGGGTCGCTCCATTCCAGGGGAGGGGAGAGATCTTCACCGTCGCAGGTGTAGCGGCTGGGGATCGCCGATCCGTCGGAAAAGGCGGTTGAGCTTAGCTGCATGGCTTTTCTCCCTATACCTTCAGGCACAAAGAGTGCCTCTGCTTCGCTGCAAATGGGTTGATCCCGGTCAAAGGACCCGCGGGGGCGCCTTTGAAAATGCTGGCGGCCGCGACTTTCGCGCTGACCGAGTTTTTAGCCGCTGCCCAGATTGTGATTTGGCGCAAAGTCTCTCGGCTCGAAAAAGGCTAGCTATTTTGCATGCGGCCGCTTCTGCACCCAAGCCTCGTCAACGGGCGATCCGGAGATCCCGTCCTCTACGTCGAAACGCTCTTCGAGAAGCGCGCAATTCTGTTCGACCTGGGCGACATCTCGAATTTGTCACCGCGAAAGATCCAACGGCTCGAGCATGTCTTCGTGTCGCACGCCCATATCGATCATTTCATCGGCTTTGATCACCTGCTGCGGGTGTTGGTTGGGCGGGAGAAGACGATCAGGCTTTATGGCCCCAAGGGTTTCATCGAGCGCGTCCAGCACAAGCTTCATGGCTATCACTGGAACCTTGTCGATCGTTACGTGAGCGACCTGATCTTTGTCGTAACCGAAGTCGATTCTTCTCTTGAAACTCAGACTGCGCGGTTCCGTCTCAAGAACGCGTTTTTTGCCGAGGCCGTCGGCAGTGGCCGGAGTATTGCGGGCGTGCTCTACAGCGAGCCGACCTTTCGGGTCTCGACGGCGGTTCTGGAGCATCGCATCCCGTGTCTAGGGTTTGCGATCGAGGAAACGGCGCATGTCAACGTCTGGAAAAACCGGCTTGCGGAACTGGGGTTGCCGCTCGGGCCCTGGCTGCGTGACCTCAAGCGCGCGGTGATCGAGAACAGGCCAAGCGACCACCTGATTCGGATTGGCTCCCGGCCGACATCACCGGATATGCGCAAACTGCCGCTCGGCACGCTGCGCAGCGTGCTGACGATCACGCCCGGTCAGAAGGTGGCCTATGTGACGGACGTCGCCGACACGCCAGCAAATCGCACGGCCATCATCAGGCTCGCGCAGAACGCTGATCTGCTGTTCATCGAAGCCGCGTTTGCGCAAGCGGATACGGCATTGGCGGCAGAGCGCGCACATTTGACGACGGCGGCCGCGGGACAGATCGCACGCGAAGCCGGAGTACGCCGCATCGAGCCGTTTCATTTTTCTCCGCGCTATGGCGGGCAAGAGACACGCCTGCTGAACGAGGTCATGACTGTTTTTGCTGGCCAAAGTGCCGAGGGAGCCGGCTCGTGAAGGACTGGAACGTCGTCGTCAGCGTTTTCCAGGACGGCTACAGCCGGGCGCTCCGAGCGTTGCAGAAGCTAGGGGTGGCCGAGCGCAGCCCATACCACAACGTGCTGGTGATGAAAGTCAACGATCCGGCCATCCTGCTCGAAGCTATCGAAAAAAGAACCGAAGAGAGCCCGGCGCTTTACGACGCGATCTCGCGCGTGGCACCGGCCATGCGAAACTTCGACTTTCTATCGGAGGAAGAATTCATCGAGAAAGCGAAAGTCTATTTTTCTCGAATGGCTGCCGCGACTTGGCTGGGCGGTCATTTCACGTGCGATTGCGCCGGCGCGGCACAAAACACGATCTGCAAACACAGGAGGCCGAGCGGTTGTTCAATAATGCCATTGTCGACGCGGCGGCGAGCGCAGGGATGCCAAGCACGATATCGTTCACGGATCCGGACGTGGTAATCGAGATTGACACCATCGATAATCGCGCCGGGCTTGGCCTGTGGACGCGTGAGGAACTAGCCCGCTATCACGTGTTGCGCCCCGACTAGTTTCAGGGTGGCCGCTTTCAACGCGAGCCGCGCGGCTCTAACCTACGCACGCAGAGGCCTTACCGGTTAGCGTACAAAGTCGTCGATTTCCTTGGCGAAGAGCGGAACGACAACGTCACGCTTGACCTTAAGCGTCGGCGTCAACTGCCCAGCTTCGATTGTCCAAGGTTCCAATGCCAGATGCACAGCACGAACTTGCGCATATCGCGGCAGGGCGGCGAGAAGCAATGTGATTCTTGCGAGCAGTTCGATCTTGCTGGCCGCGTGATTTGGTTGCTGCGGGTCAAGGCCTTTGCTGGCGGCGAAGAGTTCCCAGGCCTCGGCGTTCAAGACAATAACGGCAGCGAGAAACGGACGGCGGTTACCGACAACGACGGCTTGCTCGAATAGCGGATCGCGGGTGAGTTCCCCTTCCACGACGTTTGGATTGACTTTTTCGCCGATGGAAAGAACGATAATTTCTGCAAGGCGGCCACGAATGAAGATGCGGCCATCCTCCGTGATCTCGGCGACGTCACCGGTCGACAGCCAGCCTGGAGACTCGTCGAACGCGCGCGTCGTCGCGGCGTCATCTTTCCAATAGCCCATCATGATCGAAGGCGAACGCACCAGCAGTTCGCCTTTCGAGTTGAGCTTGACCTCAATACCGCCCAAAGGGCGGCCGACCGAGCCGGGTAGATTGTCATCGAGCCCGTTAGCCGCGACCACCGGCGCTGCTTCGGTGAGGCCGTATCCCTCGACCAGCGGCAGGCCCAACCCGATCAGCAGTTGAGCGGTGCCTTGGTCCAGCGGTGCCCCGCCGCTGATCGCGACGCGCAGGCGGCCGCCGAAGGCCGCCATCACTGGCATCGCGACGTAACGTTTGAGTAGAGGCCAGAACAATCGCGCACCCAATCCAGCGCCCCCTCGGTGCTGCGCGGCGAGAAAACAGCGCCAGCCGACAGCGACGGCCATGCGCAGCAAGCTCCGCTTTGCCGCGCTCGCTGCGACTTTTGCCCAGATAGCAGCGGACATTCGCTCGAAGAGAAGGGGAACGCCGAGCATCACCGTGGGGCGGATCGCGACGAGATCGTCGGGCAGATCCTGTGCCGATCGGGCATAGGCGATCGTGGAGCCGCCCATCATTGGAAGGTAGTAGCCGACGGTACGCTCGAACGCGTGGGCAATCGGCAAAATCGACAGAAACACGTCGTCCTGGCGCGGTGGGATCACTGCGGCGGACGCTTGGGCGTTCCAAAGTAGAGCGAAGTGCGACAGCATCACGCCTTTCGGCCGCCCGGTGGTGCCGGAGGTATAGATCAGTGTCGCGAAGTCACTCGGTGCTGCCGGGTGGTGCGACGGCGGCTCAGGAGCGGCGGCGAGGACATCGGCGACGTTGCGTACAATCGGTCCGGTGGGCGAGGTGGTGGAGCGACCCTGTGCGTCATGGATCCATACGCGCTCAAGCGATGGGAACTGAGAGCGGAATGGCCAGAGTGACTTCCAGCGCGCCTCGGTGTCGAGAAGAACTAAACGGGCGTCGGAATGGCCGAGGATGTAGGCATTGCTTGCCGCGGTGTCGTGCGGGTAGAGTCCAACGACAACCAAGCCAGATCCATGTGCAGCCAAATCGAGGCATGCCCAATCGATTCCGTTCGGCAACAAAACCGCCACATGATCGCCGGCCGCGAGATTCTCCTGCGCGAGGGCGGCACGGAACCGGTCAACGCGATCGGAAATCATACGCCATGTGTGATCGCGCCAGCGTCCTTCCGTGCTGTTGTAGTCGCGGTAGGCAATGGCGTCAGGGCTGCGCCGGACACGTTCGCGAAAAAGGCCCCACAACGTGCTCGCCTGGTGAGCGTCGATTATTGTGTCGCCGGAGACGGCGGACCGCTGCGGTCGCTGGGTGATCGCCGTGTCCATCGCAGTCACAATTCGTTGGCGGCGAAAGCAAATGATTTCTAGGCTCAATCGTCGCTTGGCGGTTTGATCAGTATCAATACCGCCTTGCTCCGGACTTCTATTCTTTGGCCATGTCGGAGCGGCTCGTTGAGGCGGAACCGCCTGCCGCATTGGCTGAGCAGGCGTTGCGCGAACGCGATGTGATCGCGCTTGTCGCGGCACTCGTGCGCGAACTGCATCCCCAGCGCATCAGGCCGATTGACGTACGTTTGGCCAGTCGGATCGAACGCGATTTGGGGATCGACAGCCTGGCTCGAACCGAGCTGATCCTGCGGATCGAGCGCGCATTCCGCGTGCGGCTCCCTGCTCAGACCATTGGCGAAGCGGAAACAGTCCACGATCTCGTGCGCGCATTGGAGCAGGCGGGTCCTGCACTGCGGCGGGCCGCGCTGGAAATGCCGCCGACTCCCGCCCTTCCAACTGTGCCGGCGGCGAGCGACGCGCGGACCCTGATCGAGGTTCTTGAGTGGCATGCGGCGCGGCATCCCGATCGGCTGCATTTGACAGTGTTGCAGGACGAGGCGACGGTTCTTGGAACCCTGACCTATGCCGAACTCGCAGCCAGAGCACGCGCCGTTGCGCGCGGCTTGATTGCGCGTGACGTGACGCCCGGCGATCGCGTCGCCCTGATGCTGCCGACCAGTATCGATTATTTCATTGCCTTTTTCGGTATCCTTTATGCCGGCGCTGTTCCCGTGCCGATCTATCCGCCGATGCGACTATCGCAGATCGAAGATCATCTGCGGCGCCAGATCGGCATTCTGCGCAACGCCGGGGCCTGCCTGCTGATCACGATGCCCGAGGGGGTGCGGCTGGCCGGACTGCTGCGCGCGCAAGTGGAAAGCTTGAATGCCGTCGAGAGCGTTGCGCATCTGGTTGATGCGTCGACGCCGCCTGTCAATCTGCCTCAGCCCGGGAACTCCGATTCCGTCGCCCTCATCCAATACACATCCGGCAGCACCGGCGATCCAAAGGGCGTGGTGCTCAGTCACTCCAACCTGCTTGCCAACATCCGCGCCATGGGTGAGGTCATGGACGCAAGCTCGGCCGATGTCTTCGTCAGCTGGCTGCCGCTCTATCACGATATGGGTCTCATCGGGGCGTGGCTGGGGTGCCTGCACTTTGCAGCGCCGCTTTACGCCATGTCGCCATTAAGCTTCCTCGTGCGGCCGGAAAGCTGGCTATGGGCAATGCATCGCTTTCGCGCCACCTTCTCCGCGTCACCTAATTTCGGCTTCGAGTTGTGCCTCAATAAGATTGCCGATGCCGATCTTGAGGGACTCGATCTCAGCTCATTGCGCATGGTTGCGAATGGTGCAGAACCTGTCAGCGTGCAGACCTTGCGGCGATTTATCGACCGATTTGGCCACTACGGTTTCCCCGCGCAGGCGATGGCGCCGGTCTACGGTCTTGCGGAATGCTCGGTCGGCTTGGCGTTTCCGCCGCTCGGCCGCCTGCCCATCATTGATCGTGTCAACCGTGATCGGCTGAGCGCGGGCGGGGTGGCCGAGCCGGCCCGGCCGGACGATCCCAAGCCGCTGGAAATCGTGCCATGCGGGCAGCCGCTGCCCGGCCACGAAATCCGCATTGTCGACGAGGCTGGTTACGAACTCGGCGAACGGCGGGAAGGCAGGCTCGAGTTCCGGGGACCTTCGGCGACACGAGGCTATTTCCGCAACGAGACCAAGACCCGCGAGCTGTTTCACGATGGTTGGCTCGACAGCGGCGATCGCGCGTATATGGCCGGAGGCGACGTCTGCATTACAGGGCGCATCAAGGACATCATCATTCGCGCCGGTCGCCATATCTATCCGCAGGAAGTTGAAGACGCGGTCGCTGAAATTCCGGGAATCCGCAAGGGCTGCGTCGCGGTATTCGGCGTGACCGACCGCGCGTCCGGCACGGAGCGGGTAGTCGTCCTGGCGGAAACGCGTGAGACCGATCCCGCCGCCCGTGCGGACATGCAAGCGCGCGCGCAGGAAATTGCCGGCGACATCGCCGGGACGCCACCCGATGAGATTGTCCTTGCCCCGCCGCGAACGGTGCCCAAGACATCGAGCGGCAAGATCCGGCGGAGCGCCGCCAAGGAACTTTATGAAAGCGGGCAAATCGATACGCCGCAGCGCGCGCTGTGGCGGCAGATCTTGCGCCTGACGCTTGCCGGTATTGCTCCGCAACTCGTGCGGCAGAGCAGAGTGTTGCGCGAGACGTTCTACGCCACTTGGTGGTGGGTCGTCGTCGGGTTGGGTGCCGTCGTCGCATGGCCCGCCGTCATGATCCTGCCGCGCCTTGATTGGCGCTGGCGGGCGATCCGCGGCATCGCCCGCGCCGCTCTGGCGGCCATGGGGGTTCCGGTTTCCGTCAGTGGTCTCGATCGCATTCCAGGCGGCAATGCGATGCTGGTGTTCAATCATTCGAGCTACATGGATGCGCTTGTTCTCAGCGCGGTCCTGCCGGGCGAGCCGGTGTATGTGGCCAAGAAAGAGCTGGCCGGCCAGATTATCGCTGGACCGCTGCTTCGCCGGCTGGGCGTGTTGTTTGTCGAGCGTTACGACATCAGCGCGAGCCTCGCCGATACCGAAGCCGTCATCGCTGCTGCGCGGCACGGCCGCATCATCGTGTACTTTCCAGAAGGCACGTTCACTCGCCGATCGGGGCTTTCCGGCTTCTATCTCGGTGCTTTCAAGGTTGCCGCAGAAGCCGGCCTATCGGTCTTGCCCGGCATTATTCGCGGAACGCGATCAATGCTGCGCAGTGATCAATGGTTTCCGCGCTGGACGCCTCTCAGCATCCGGATTGAGAGTGCGGTCAGCCCCTCTGGAACGGAGTTCGCTTCCCTGTTGCAGTTACGTGACGCCGTCCGCAAGGTGATTTTGGCTCACTGTGGTGAACCTGATCTTGGAGAGCTGGTCAAACCTGACGCTTCGCCCGAGACCGCCTGAAGAGGCGCCGATCAAACGCTAGACCAAGACAACGCAAGCCGCCCAGGCGGTATCACTGCAATGCGTGTCCCAAACCTGCGGCTTTCTCGGTCCAGCGTTTGCTGCACCCAATCGATGTCAGGGCCGGATGGACGAACAAGGGTGAACTTGTGAATTTGGAGTGGAACTATTTCGACCGCGGACAATGCCCGGGTCGCAAGGTCGATATCGGCGAAATACATCAAAGCGAGATCGCCGCGATAGTCTTCGTAGCCTTGAATGCCCTCGTAATCATTCAGGAAATCGCCACAGCCATAGAGGATCAACCGATCGCGATAGATCTCGATGCCCTTCGCATGGTGCGAAGAATGGCCGTGAACGACGGAAACATCGGCGCGCTCGATTAGAGTATGTGCAAAGTGCCGTTGCTCTTCCGGGATGTCATAACCCCAATTAGGTCCCCAATGGATCGAGACGACAATCACGTCATGCGGTTGTCTATATCGGGCGATCTGCTCTGAGATGCGGATGGCCGTCGCTTCTGACAGCTCACGGAGAAGGTTGACACCTGGTGCATCTCGCGTTGCGGCCCAGTTTCGCGGGGTGCCGCTCGTCACCGCGGCGAATGAAAAGACCAGCACGCGGCCTTTGCCGGTAATCTGCAAAACTGCGGGCGTACTGGCCTCGTCGAGGTTGCGGCCAGCGCCTGTGGACTTGATCTGCAGACGCTCCAGTGTCGTCAAAGTATCGAGCAATCCCGCACGGCCCCAGTCGAGCACGTGGTTGTTGGCGAGCACGCAGCAGTCGATGGCTGCGGCGGTGAGACAGTCCGCGTTCTCCGGGCTTACTCGGTAATTGATGCCTTTCGGCGCAAAGTCCTCACTGCGCGTAATGGCTGTCTCCAGATTGATGATGCGAGCATCCGGCTGGCGACGGTTCAATTCGTCGAGGGCCGCGCCCCAAATATACGATGGCGCGACCGGCCGCGGGATTGGCCCATTTGCCTCCTCGGCGAGGCGCACATAATCCAATGCCGAGTGAACATAGCTTTCGTGGAGGATTGGGCTGCATGGATGCGGCAGCACTTGATCGATGCCTCGCCCGATCATGACGTCGCCGCACAGAAAAAGCCGCATTGTTTGCTGCGCCGGCGGCTCGATTGAACTCAATTCCGCGGCGGCGCTCATGAGCTAGGCATTCGCCTCAGCTTGGCCAAAGGTTGTGCAGCACGCTTGGCGTGGCGGCTTTGGCATCCTCGATCTCGGCCGCAGGCAAACGCGCCGCGAGCAGGGCAAATACGGCGCGTGCGACCTGTTCCGTGTCTATGCCAGGGTCGCGGTGCACGCCGTCATGGATCCGCTCTAGAAACGCGCTCCGGCTTCGGGCCGCCGGCCGCGCGCCGGGATGCCAGCCTTCGTAATAGAGCCCACGCAATAGCGTCGGCAGTTGGGCGCCGATATAGACGGCTTCGTCTCGGGCCAGACAGTCGCGCAGGGCATGCAAGGTCGCGAGCAACGCCCGATAGACGCGCTCTCGATCCTGCCAGCCCAGACGCCGCATGAGATCGTCGACCCAATCTTCGGCCGCGGCCACTGCGGCATTGAGGTCCGAAATCGTTGTCATGGTGATATGCCCCAGCAGGGACCGAACGCGATCAGTCGCCGCCATTTTCAGGAAATTTAGGCAGAATATCGTCAAGGATCACGCCAATCGCACCCTTGACGGGCGCCGTGTAGTCGTGCGGTCCGAGGTCGCTGGCGGCTTTGGTCAGGAGGGCGCGAACTTCGGTATTCGAGACGACGCCTTTATCAACCAGCGTTCGCAACAATGAAATGAGCACAGCGCTCGTCGCATTGCCGATCTCAAGTTCGCGTCCTTGTCCGTACATGTACGTCTCTCCACATTGAGAGCTCGCACAAATCCCCATCCGGGTTGCATTTTTAAACGCAACCCGGATGCCTCAACTCCATGCTCGATCCGGCCGCTCAAGCAGCCTTGACTTCAATCTTCTTCGCGGGCTTTTGCGCCTCGGGCTTCTTGGGAAGCGTCACCGTGAGGACGCCCTTCTTGAAGTTCGCTTCGATCTTATCCGCGTCGACACCCTCCGGTATCTCGAAGCTGCGCTCGAAGGAGCCGAAGTGGCGCTCGTGCAGATAATAATCTTTCTTCTTCTCCTCCTTTTCCTCCTGCTTCTCGCCCTTGATGGTCAGGTTGCCGTTGGCGACCTTCACCTCGACATTCTTCTCGTCCATCCCGGGCAGTTCGGCCGTGATCTCGTAGGCCTTTTCGCTCTCGGCGACGTCGACGGCCGGGGCAGCTTCCCATACCGCTTCGCGCCGCCACAGCGGCTCAAAACCGAATAGTGAGCGGCGAGTGGGCAGCCGCAAGAAATTTCGACCGAAATCGTCGAAAAGTTGCTCGACTTCCCGACGCAAGGTTTCGAACGGGCGCCACGCTTCCAGTGGCTGATGCGCGCTCTGGTGTCTTTTCCTGTTTGACGGGTAGCTTGGTCACAGTTTCAGCCATGGCAAAATCCTCCATAGAAACCGACCTTATTTAGATTGCGTATTTCAGAATAAATTGCATTGACCCACGTCAACATTAGGGTTCGGGGCAAGGTCGCTCAGTCCGCCTCGCGCTCGAGGGCGCAGCAGTGCGGGGCCTCGTCGCCAGATGCCGCTTCACTCAGCACGACGCCCGTCACCGGATTAGGCCGGAACGTGGCGCAGCCCTTCAGGCGCATGTCATAGGCCAGATCATAGATCCGCTTGAATTCGTCGAACGGGCAATGCTCCGGAACGTTGATGGTCTTGGATATCGAGTTGTCGACGAATGGCTGCAACGCTGCCTGCATGTCGAGATGGGCGCGGACAGGGAGGTCGGCGGTCGTGACGAAGCCGTCCGGGGCCGATGTCGTCGCTCCGGTCGGTCGTGCGCCACAGCTCAAACGCATAGTCGGTCAGCAGGAACTCCTTCGGCGTTCCATCTGCTGCAAGTACTTTACGCACATAGGAAGCAGCAAAGATCGGCTCCAGCCCGCTCGATACGTTGCCGGCCAGGAGACTGATCGTGCCGGTCGGCGCGATCGCAATCAGGTGGCTATTTCGGATGCCGTGCGTCGCAATTCCATTCTGAATGTCTTCAGGCAGGCTACGGATAAAGACGCCCTGTAGATATTTATCGCGTTCAAAATATGGAAAGCTTGCTTTTTCCCGAGCGAGGTCGATGGAGGCCCGATAGGCGGCGTGACAGATCTGGCGCATAACGTCCGCCGCGACGGCCAACGAGCGATCGCTGCCGTATGTCAGCCCGAGCATGACGAATGCATCGGCGAGCCCCGTGATACCAAGGCCAATGCGCCGCGTGCCATGCGCATTCTCTGCCTGTTGGGGAAGCGGGAACCGCGATGCGTCAATGACGTTGTCGAGCAGCCGCACGGCAATCCGCGCCGTTTCTGCAAGGCTGCTGAAATCGATCCGCGCCTTCGGTGTGAACGGCGACAGAACGAAGCGCGTTAGATTGAGCGAACCCAGATCGCAGGCCCCATACGGAGGCAGTGGAATCTCGCCGCATGGGTTGGTGGCGCTGATCTGTTCTCGGTACCTGAGATTATTGAGTTGGTTGATGCGGTCGATGAACAGTACACCGGGTTCGGCATAGTCGTATGTGCCACGCAGAATAAGGTCCCACAGATGACGGGCACGGATGTGTCGAACCACACGACATGAAATCGGGCCGGCTGAACCGGACCATTCACGCAAGACCGTTTCGCCGTCTCCTTCGAACGCCGCGGCCGGAAACACCAGCGGCCAATCGGCATCGCTGCGCACCGCCGCCATAAAAGCATCGGTCACAAGGACCGACAGGTTGAATCGGCGTAGGCGCCCGGCCTGCTGTTTGGCGGCGACAAACTCCTCAATGTCGGGATGATCGCAGCGCAGCGTCGCCATCATGGCGCCGCGGCGCGCGCCGGTCGATAGAATGGTGCCGCACATCGCGTCCCAGACCTGCATGAAGGAAACGGGGCCGGACGCGATGCTGCCGGCACCTTTCGCTTGCGTGCCGCGCGGCCTCAGGGTGGAGAAATCGATCCCGATGCCGCCGCCTTGTTGCATCGTAACCGCGCCCTCCTGCAGGGCGCGGAAGATGCCTGGGATCGAAGTCATCGATCGTCCCCATGACAAAGCAGTTGAACAGCGTGACTTTGCGGGCCGTTCCAGCGCCGGCCTGAATCCGGCCGCCGGGAAGGAATTTGAAATCCTGCAGGATGCTGAAGAAGCGATCTTCCCAGAGCGCATTGTCCTTGGGTTCGACCGCCGCGAGCGCGCGCGCGATCCGACGCCAACTGTCCGCAAATTCTATGTTCGCTCACCGTGTGATCGACGTACCGGTACTTGGATCGCCACACGTGACGTGGAGATTTCGCTTGCAAACTCGTTCATGGCTTTATCATCTGCCACCGGAGCAAAAAGCGTCGCGCACTACCGCCGCGAGTTGATAATAGTCTGACAGCAAACCTACACTGGACGCGTTGACATCGGTCAATAGACGACCGACTCATTCTCGGCATGGATCTCGACGTTTTTGGAAAATGGAATTGAAAGACCAATCAGCTTGATCGCGGTCCCACAATAACCTCAATTTCGAGGTTTGAAATCACAACGACACTCAACGTAGGTGGGTCGCATAACCTGCGTTGCCGTGGAATAAATTTTGTACGATCTAAAAATATACCGGCCGCGACACTATCGGCCGCTGTGGTCCGTTCTTTCAAAAAAATCTGAGAGATTGATTTATCCCAAGGCAATCGAATTTGGGTATGCTTACGCGCGCTAGCGCGCCGGTTACAAGCGCTGGCGAACCAAAGTTATCACGTTTAAGAATGTGGAGTTGGAATTGTGCCTAAATCGTCCATTACACAGCCCGGGGGTTCTTGACGATGTCGTGATCTATCGCCTTCATTACGGGTCTAGGCACCGGCAGATAACGCTGAACCGGAAGACGCCATGCAACGCATCATTGTCGCCACCGATGGCTCGCCAGGCGCAAATCGCGCCGTTGATACTGCCGCCAGGCTCGCAAAAGCCACGGGCGCCGAGCTTACGATTTTGACGGTTGGCGGAGATATGACGGGCGCGGAATTGAGACAAATTGCCGGCATCGCCGGAGATGTCAGCGAGGCGTTGCAGTCGGCATCGAATCAAGTTCTCGAACAGGCGCAAAAAGCGCGCGCAACGCGATCGGCGTCGGCGGAACTCAAACTGCGATGCGAATGGGGCGACCCCGCGGAAACGATCATCGAGACTGTTCGGCGGCGAAAAGCCGACATCCTCGTCGTCGGCAGACGCGGTCGAAGCCGCCTTTCCGGTCTGCTGCTCGGCAGCGTTTCGCAGAAGCTGGCAAGCCTGGCGCCGTGCACCGTGATTGTGGTTCCGTAGCCACTCGTGTGCACTGGACTTCTACAGTTGCGCGATGAGCACCCAGTAGCATCGAGACATACCCGCCACCCCACAACGGCAACAAGAGCCGCGCGAACCCATCGTGATAATAGGTGGGTGCGGCGGCTTCCACGGTTGTACTGGCTTGCGCCGTGAAGAACATCAGCGGCCCTTTGGCTTCCAGTTCATCCGTGAACTTGCCGACCAAATCGGCGCCAAACCGGTCGCGGATATCGTTGCCGACGATATTTAATCGGAACCTTTGCGGCTTTTGGAATACGTCGGCCAGCATCAGGCGACCCTCGAATCCTGGCAACGCCGACAGCTTCACATCATCTGAGAACGGCACCGTATTCTCGCCGCGCTTGAGACCATCCCAGTACTCCCAGACCCGAACTCAGATCCGAAGAAAGTGTGGCCGGCACCGAAAAAGGATGCGGTGTTTTCGTCATAGTTCGCTCTTTCCACTAATTCATAGAAGCTTACCACGACTCAAGCCGATGCAAATGGCGCTTGAATGGCCGGAAGGTGCGCATAGTATTTAAATTATTTCCGGGCGACATAAGCATGGAACGAATGCGCTTCTTCCATAAGATCTCTTTTACCCTCGACGAGAAGCACCTCTTGGCGCGATTCTGGCAATCTGCCTCTCAATTTTGGCGGACGAGGAAAGGGTGGGTCATATTTCTTGCCGTCTATCTCGTTGTCGTAGTGCTACTGCAATTACTGGTGCAGGTTCTACTCAATCTCTGGAACCGCAATTTCTTCGACTCACTTGCGCGCAAGGATGCACACGCGCTTTGGGTGTTGGCGCAATTATTCGTTCCGCTGGCCGCCGCTAGCATCTTGCTCGCCGCCGCATCGGTCTGGGGGCGCATGACGACGCAGCGGAAATGGCGAGAGGCATTAACGCGACACGTCATCGAAAAATGGCTTACCAAAGAGCGGTTTCGGCACCTCAATCATCTCGTAAAGGGCTCCGAAAACCCAGAATACCGGATCGCCGTGGACATCCGCATCGCCACGGACGCGCCAGTCGATCTCGTGCTCGCGTTTTTTTCATCGTTGTTGACCGCGATAGCGTTTTTTAGCGTATTATGGACGGTCGGTGGCAGCATCGACATTTTAATATTCGGGGTGACGGTAACGATTCCCGGTTATTTGGTGCTTGGCGTCATCGTCTATTCCAGCGCCATGTCCGCGCTCATGGTTTTTTTCGGCCATCACCTGACGAGCGTGATTGAGCGCATGAACCAAACCGAGGCGGAATTTCGCGCAGCGGCCGACACTTTTCGCGAAGATGTTAACCACGAGCAAGCCAAGTCCAGCCGATGGCGCCAAACGAGCCGCATTGTGGCTTAAGCTGCAGGCGGTCCTGCTCTGGTGGCGCGAGTTCTGCTGGCAACTCGTTCGTACGACGCTCGTCTCCCACGGAAATTTTCTTTTTGCGCCGGTCGTCGCGTGGCTTTTGTGCGTGCCAAAATATCTTAGCGGCGCCATGTCATTGGGCGAGCTCACGCAATCCGCGGCCGCATTCGTCACCGTGCAGGGCGCATTCAATTGGCTCGTCGATAATTACCAGCGCGTGGCCGATTGGCGATCCTCGGCGAACCGGGTCGCAACTTTGCTCATTGCGCTTGACGAACTCGAAGCGAAGGAAAGGGCTGCAAGCCCGCCGTCACAACCACGATGATGTCAATCCGACCCTACCGACTCGATCGTTACCGCGGCGTACAAGCGATAGGCGTCCTCCGGCCGGCAAAGCTCGGTCCCTTCATTGATCAAGGCTGATGAGCCGGCCGCCATGCCAAGGCGGAATGCATCGGCAAGGCTGTTGCCCTTTGCCAGGCTGAATATCATCGCGCCGAGAAAACTGTCGCCCGCGCCAACCGCGCTGACCGGCTTGATTGACAGCGCCCTTGCCCGCCACGCTCGATCGCGTGTCACGAGCAGCGCACCGAGGTGGCCGAGCGATAGAGCGACCACTTCGACCTTTCCGGCTGTGATGTATTCGCGCGCCGCGATAATCCAGTCATTCTGTTTGAGCAATTCCAGGCCTATAAGGTCCCGCAATTCGCGCAGGTTTGGCTTGATCATGTAAACGCCGTGCTCAATCGCCGCGGCGAGCGGTGTGCCGGACGCATCGACGACAAATTTAGCGCCGAACTTGCGCGTAATCGCGGCCGCTTGCGCATAGAAATCATCGGGCACGCCAGGCGGTAGGCTGCCGCTGCCCACGACGAAATTCGGCCGCGGCGTGCTAGCGGCGAGCGCGTCGAGACACCCGCGCCATTCCGCTTCGCGCAACGGCAGTCCGGGTAGCACGAAGCGGTATTGATGGGCCGCGCTCAACTCGGAGACCGAAAAGTCTTCGCGGGTTTCGGCTTCGGCTACTATGACACGGTTCGGAATTCCCTCATCGGCAATAAGGCGTCGCAGCAACTGTCCGGTAAAGCCGCCAACCGGAAGAACGGCCTCGACATTGCCGCCGAACCTATTGATCACCCGCGCGACATTCACGCCCCCGCCGCCCGGATCGCGCCGCGCCGGTGCGCAACGCAGCTTGCGCACTGGCACGATGCGATCAACCGAGGTCGAAAGATCGATTGCGGGATTGGGCGTTAACGTGACAATTTCCGCCATGGTCGCCGTCCTTACGCGCGCTTCGCAGGTCGCGCCGCGAGCGACCGCAAACCGATAAACGCGGGATCGTCATGAAGGATCAGGTAAATCGGGATCGGTTCGACATAGTGTCGCATCCGCCCTTTCGCCTCGAAGCGGCTCCGGAATTGCGTTCTGGGAAGATAATCGCGCAAGCGGGGCACGATTCCGCCGGCGATAAACACCCCGCCCTGCGCGCCGAAGCTGAGCGCGAAATTGCCGGCGACATCGCCGAGCACCGCGCAGAACGTCTCAAGCGCGGCGCAACTTGCCGCGACAACGCCTTTCCAGAGCGGCCTGGGTGATCTCGGCCGCCGTACGCTCTGGCACGATCAGCCCATCGATCGAAGCGATGACGCGATAGAGATTTTCCAGGCCATGCCCCGACAACACCCGTTCGGCGGAGACGTGCCCGTAGCGCTGCCGCAAATTCTCGATGATGGTGTCCTCCCGCAACGAGCCGCTCGGTACCGTGGTATGACCGCCTTCGCTACGGAGGACGAGCCCGGCCGGCGCGCACGGCACATAGGCCGCCACGCCGAGCCCGGTGCCGGGACCGAGCGCGACCATGGGCGCTCCCGCCGCCGGCTCGCGGCCACCGACTCGGCGGAGGTTGTCGCGGGCCAGATGCGGCAGCGACCAGGCGATCGCTTCGAAGTCGTTGATCATCTCGACATGGACAAACCCGAAGCGCGCGCGCAGATCGGCCGCATCGACCACCCATGGGCTGTTTGTAAGTACGCAACGCTCCCCGGTCACCACGCCGGCCACCGCTAGGATCGCTTTACGAATTGTCGCGTGTTCCCGCTGACGCGCCATGAAGATGGTGAGAGCGTCGGTGAAGCGCTGATGGTCGTGCACCGCCATATGTTCGATCGGGCCGAGCGTACCACCCGCCAGCACGGCAAGACGCACGTTGGTGCCGCCGACGTCCGCCAGCACGACGCTCTCAACGCCGTCGTGGTGGGCCGTATCAGACATGGCCGGGGCGCTCGCGCGCCGCCTTGATCAGATCGCGATACCAATGAAACGACGCTTTGGGGATGCGCCGCTGGGTCGGATAATCGACATAGGTCAACCCGAACCGCACGCTGTAGCCCGAGTCCCATTCGAAATTATCGAGCAGCGACCAGACGAAATAGCCGCGAATGTCGGCGCCCGCAGTCACCGCCTCGTTCATCGCACCGATATAGTCGCGCAGATAATCGATGCGATCGGTATCAACGATGACGCCGGTCTCAGGCAGCGTTTCGTGGCCGCCCATACCGTTTTCTGTGACATAGACCGGGAGCCCGTAGGCGCGGCTCACGCGCAACAGGGTATCGCGGAAGGCACGCGGGTACATAGCCCAATCGATGGGCGTGGGCTTAACATCGGCGGGCCGGTCGCCGAACCAGAAGCCGAAGCGCGAATTGGGATCGGCCTTCATGTAGATTGGCCCGTAATGATTGAGGCCGAACCAGTCGAGTGGCCGCTTGATCCGCTCCAGATCGCCAGGTCGCGTGAATGGCTCGATCGCCGTGCGCAGCAGCTCCGGATAAGTGCCGAGCGATTGCGGATCCGGATAGGCGCGATTCCAGTAGGCGTCGGCCAGGGCCGCCGCATCCTTGTCGTTCGGCGTCGACGCCAAACAGGGCTGCACATTGTGCACACAGCCGATCGAGCTGCCCCTCACGCGTGCGCGCAGCACGTCGACCGCGGCGCCGTGCGAGAGATTCACATGATGGATGGCGCCGTGTAGGCTATTGGAGGACGGCTTGTCCTGTTGGCCGCTGCCGAAGGCGAAGCCGAACAGTGTGAAGATCGACGGCTCATTGAAAGTGGCGAAGCGCTTGACCCGGTCGCCGTAGCGATCCGCGACCAGGGCGGCGTAGTCGGCAAACCAGTCGACCACGTCGCGCGTGGCCCAGCCACCGAGATCGTCGATCGCCTGCGGCATGTCCCAGTGATAGAGACAGAGCCACGGCTCAATGCCCGCCGCGAGCAGCGCGTCGATCAGCCGGTCGTAGAAGGCAAGCCCGAGCTCGTTCGGTGCGCCGCGGCCCAGGGGCAGCACGCGCGGCCAGGCGACCGAAAAGCGGTAAGCCTGTATGCCAAGCCGCCGCATCAACGCGACGTCTTCCAGATAGCGGTGATAGTGGTCGCAGGCGACGTCGCCGGTCTCCTTGTTGGAGACCAGGCCCAGATGGCCGCGCGTGTCCCACACGCTCGGGCCGCGGCCGTCTTCGCTGACGGCGCCCTCGATCTGGAAGCTCGAGGTCGACACGCCCCAGATAAAATCGCGCCGCAGCGCAGCAATCGGCGGGAACTCCGGCGCGAGCTTCTGCTGCGCTTCAGCCGGCTTATTGGCGGCCTCGCCTTCCGGCATCGATGATTCTCCGCTGACGTCTAGATTTACAAATTAGCCCCAAGGCGATGCGTTTTATTGAGACATGTCAATATATTGCGCTGCATTGTGGAGCAATCTGTTCCAGCTAAAGTCGAGCGACCCATGCAGACGCAAGCTCAAAAAACCCGATGGGGCGGCATCGCCGACGGCCGCTTGCGGCCAAGCGGGTATTTCCACGTCGACCGGCGTGACGGCGTGTTCTGGTTGGTCGACCCCGATGGCGGGCGCTTCGTGTCGAAAGGCGTGAACACAGTCCGCTTCGATCAGGACTCGATTCAAAACACGAAACGTATTCCCTATGCAGAAGCCTGCGCAAAGAAATACGGCTCGCGGAGCGCATGGCGGACGGCCGCGGCCAGCCGACTGGCAGGCTGGGGATTCAACACGCTCGGCTCCTGGTCCGACGAGGCGGTCGCGAGCGCGGCATCAGTACCGCTTGCGGTGACGCCCAATCTCGATCTCGGCATGTCGTTTGCATGGCAGAGAAACGATAGTTATCCAAACGAACCGCGTCAGGATTTCCCCGACGTGTTCGATCCTGACTTCGACACACATGCCAGACGGCGCTCGCACGAGCATTGCACCAAGCGCGGCGGCGAACAGCAGATCATCGGCTGGTTTATCGACAATGAACTGCGCTGGGGCGCAGACTGGCGCGGCACCGGCGACCTCCTGTCGCTATTTCAAAGTCTGCCATCCCAAAGCCCCGGCCGCATCGCCGCGAGCGAGTGGTTGCGCGCGCGTCACGGCCAAATCGCTCAAGTGCCCTCCGCAGCCGATGGCGAAGCCTTCGCCGGGCTAGTGGCGGACCGCTATTTCGCGCTGACGGTCGCCGCTATCAAGGCCGCCGATACCAATCATCTCGTGCTGGGCTGCCGCTTCGCGATACCGCCGCCGCCGGCGGTGATCGCGTCCGCTGGCCGCCATCTCGATGTGATCTCGTTCAACTGTTACGGGACCGACGCCAATGGCGCGCTCGACGCCTATGCCGTCACGAGAAAGCCGTGCTTGATCGGCGAGTTTTCCTTCCGCGCCGCCGACTCCGGGCTGCCTAACACCAACGGTGCCGGACCGCAGGTGGCGACGCAAGGCCAGCGCGCGGCTGCCTTTCGGCATTACGTCACCGCGGCTCTGCTGAACCCGGCGCTGATAGGCTATCACTGGTTTGAGCACGCCGACCAACCGGCCGAAGGCCGCTTCGACGGCGAGAATTCCAATTTCGGCACGGTCACGATCGAGGATCGCGTCTATGAGGATCTCACGCGCGCCATGACCGCAGTCAATGCCGAGGCGGAGCACATTCACTCCGCCGCGGCCGCCGCCGCCACCTGACAGATGACGCCCATGACAAACAAGACCAAGATCGTCTTCATCGGCGCGACCAGCATGTCGTTCGGGCTGAGCATGCTGCGCGACATCTTCAGTAGCGACGAACTGCGCGGCAGCACGCTGACGCTAGTTGGTCGCAATGCGCAGACACTCAGCAAGATGACCGAGCTCGCACGCCTGCTGAATGCCAGGTCCGGTGCGGGCCTGATCATTGAGCATACCACCGACCGGCGCGCCGCATTTGACGGCGCCGGCTTCGTCGTCAATGCCACCGCCATCGACCGCAACAGACTGTGGAAGCTCGATTGGGAAGTGCCGCGCAAATACGGTATCCGCCATACCCTCGGCGAAAACGGCGGCCCGGGCGGGCTATTCTTCACACTCCGAACCTTGCCGCTGGTGTTCGATTTTGTGCGCGAGATGCGGGAGCTCTGCCCGCAGGCGCTGTTCATCAACTTTTCCAACCCGGAAAGCCGCATCATCCTGGCGCTCGGCAAGTACAGTCCGATCCGCGCGCTCGGCCTTTGCCACGGCATCTTCATGGGGCAAGGCGATGTCGCGCGCATTATGGGACTGCCCTTCGAACAGGTCGAGGTCTGGGGCGCCGGTATCAACCACTTCCAATGCCTGCTGCACATCCGGCACCGCGAAACCGGCGAAGACCTTTATCCGCTGCTGCGTCGCAAAGAGGAGAACTACGCCGCGTCGTTCGCGCCGCTCACTCGGCAGCTGTTCCGCGCCTTCGGCTATTGGATGACTTGCAGCGACGATCATCTCGGCGAGTATCTTGCCTATGGTTGGGAAGGCGGCGAGCACGGCTATGATTTCGCCGCTGACGAGCGCAGCCGCGCGGAATTCGGCAACGCGCTGAATCGCGTGCTGGCCGCTGCGCCCGTGCCGGCCGACTGGCTAACGCCATCGGGCGAACGCGGCGCCGCGGCTATCGGCGGCATCCTGCACAACAAGAAACGGATGCTGGAATCAGGCATCGTGCCTAACCGAGGCACCATCCCGAACCTGCCCGATGATGCGGCGGTGGAGGTGCCAGTGATGACGGACGCCGCCGGTATTCATCCGATCTCACTCGGCCTTCTGCCCGACCCGATCGCCAAACTGCTCAACACGCAAGTGAGCGTCCAGCAGCTTGCGGTCGAAGCCGCTATCCATGCCTCCAAGGAAATTGCGCTGCAGGCGTTACTGATCGATCCAGTAGTGAACTCGGCGTCGGCCGCGGTCAAACTGCTCGATGAATTGTGGAACGTGAATCGTCCTTATATTCGGTCCTGTCTTTGAATGTGGTGGCGCTGATGACCACACGCACGGCAGAAAGTGCGGCTGAAAATCATGAGGTGCAACGCGTCTCATTTTATTTTTCTGCGCACGAGGACGATTGGCAACTATTCATGAATCCGTCGGCATTCCTCGACGCACTCGACGGCAACACGAGATGTATTTTTGTCCATGTGACCGCGGGCGATGCAGGATTGGGAACGGGCAACGGTGGCCGCCAGCACCCTTATTATCTCGCACGCGAGAACGGTGCCGAAAGCGCGATCCGCTTCATGGCGGACCCTGACTACCGCCTGCCGGTGGAGATGGTGGCATTGCCGGTGACGCTCAACGGCCATCTTCTCCGGCGCGTGAGCTACCGCAACACAATGGCGTATTTTTTACGCCTGCCAGATGGCAGCCCCGAAGGCACCGGTTATGCCAACACCGGCTATCAATCGCTGAAGCGCCTGGCGGACGGCCAAATCGACGCATTATCAGCGATCGATGGCACAACTTCATATCATGGCTGGAGCGATCTGGTGACGACGCTACGAAGCCTCGTTGACTTCGAACGTGCAGCCGCGTCGTCGGTTCATCTCCATGTACCCGAGGCCGATGCCATCATCAATCCCGACGATCACTCCGATCATTTCATGACGGCGAAGGCTGCACTCGACGCAGCGCAGCACCTGACGGGTGCTCGTTGGCTCCACCATCTCGGCTACGCCAGCGGAAACTTACCGGAAAATATCGGCGGGCAGGACCGCGACATGAAATGTGCGGTTTATGCCGTCACGCTCGCCGGTGTCTCGGCGCTCGACCATCCGACTGCCTGGCTGCACTATGATCGAGAATTCGTCGGGCGCAATTATTTCCGGATTGAGAAGGGCGGCGGGGGCCAGCATCATTGAAGCGTTAGGGCGTGTGGGTGCATGGAGTGTGGCGCCTCCGGTAATGGCCGCTGTTGTAGAATCTTTAATGACTAGGCGAGGTTACACCAAGGGAGCTCGCCGAGCGCATTAGACGATCGGCAAAACACTGACGACCTGGACGTCTTAAGGATGAGGCCTGCTCTTGTGGTAACGGTAGGGTTGTCGAAGCTGGAATTTCCTAAGGAAGCGCGGCAAACCAGTGCGCTTATGGGAACGGACCTCAATGATTTCAACGGTCTCCCCCCAGACTACGAATTTGGGGGTCAGGAGTTTGAATCTCTTCGGGCGCGCCGTTAAGCTGTTGTTCGCGATGTTCTTTTTGTTTCCGCAATTTTCTCGTCTGCCGCCGAAGGATCTTCCGGCAAGGTCCGCGTTCATCGCGCGCGCAGTGACGAGCGTGCGGAACGGCGTTGCCGTTTATGGTTAGGCCGCTCCACGGCGGAGAAACCGGTTCCGGCGAGACAATCCGCCAACGTGTAACGATCGAGTTGTTGATAAAAAGCATTCTTGGCGGCATCGAGCATGCCGCGCAGGCGGCAACGCGGCAGCAAGTTGCAAGCGCCGCCGTCGGAGCGGAAACATTCCACCAAGGCCTGATCCTGCTCGTGACTGCGGATCACTTCACCCACTTTGATTTCGCCCGCCGGCCGCGCGAGCATCACGCCGCCGCGCGCGCCACGGATCGTGCGCACCAGCCCTGCCTCGGTGAGGTACTGCACGATCTTGTGCAGGTGGTGACGCGATATGACCAGTTCGCGCGCCAGCTCATCGGTGCTGACATGGGTATCGGGCGTGGCCGACAGCCGCATCAGCACGCGCAAGGCGAAGTCGGTCGAGGTCAGCAGTCTCATCGCGATTCTCCAGAATTGGTATTGACGATACCACATTGTGGACGTAGCTAACCAGCGCATTGACGCGGGGGGCGCTCGCCATGATTCCCAGAATTTCGCTTTACATCGTCGCCGCCTTGCTCATCGCCGCCCACTTCCTGCGCGTCGGCAATCTCATCGGCGTCGCTATGTGTTTGGCGGCGCCGCTGCTGTTTCTGGTGCAGCGACGCTGGAGCGTCTTCCTGCTTCAGGCCCTGGCCTATGCCGCGTCCGGCATCTGGCTGATGACCGCGTGGCAAGTTGCGGCCGAGCGCGTCGCCTTTGGTCAGCCTAGGCTGCGCGCCGCCCTTATCCTCGCTGCTGTCGCCGCGATCAGCGCGCTGGCGGGCGGGCTTCTGCGCAGCCAAAATTTGCGAGTCCGCTAGGGGGTTCGCTGAAGCGCCGGTGCCGGCAGGCGTCCATCGATCATGTGCAGGATCGCCAATAGCGGATGACGCCATAGCATGCGGGGCCCGGCCCATCGCATGATGTCTTTGACGCGCTCGCGCATGCTCGCTTTGTAACAATGCACCGTGCATTTGGCGCAGGTCGGCTTGGCGTCGCCGAAGACGCAGCGCTCCAAACGGCGGCGCGCGTAGTCGTGGACGGCGGCGCAATCCGCGCAAAGCGCCGCGTCCTGCGCGCCGTGATGGGCGCGGCAATACATCCGCAGCATGGCGGCGATCATCTTGAACTCGCGCGCGCGGCGGCCCGGCCGCCCTTGAAAGAATTCTCGTCTTACCGGCTCGCCCACATCCGTCATGGGATCACTCTATATTGGTATTGACCATACCAGTTTTACGTAGTAATTGGTAATAAAAATACCAGTTTGTCAAAGGAGAATTTGCATGAGCCGCGCCGAACCCCAATCCATGGCCTCCCGCAGCCTGGGCGACATCGCGGCCAGCCTGCCCGGGGCGACCGCCGTTTTCCGGCGGCATAAGCTCGACTTCTGCTGCGGCGGATCGCAAAGCCTTGAACACGCCGCGCGGCGCCGCGACATCGACCCGGCGGCAGTCGAAGCCGAACTCGCGACGCTATCCCCCGCGCCGAATACCGTGCCGGACGACGTCGACGAGCTGATCCAGCTTATTGTCGGCCGCTATCATCAGGTGCACCGGCGGGAATTGCCGGAATTGCGCGCGCTCGCGCAGCGCGTCGAGAAAGTGCACGCCGAGCATCCCGCCGTGCCCAAGGGTCTGTCCGAGCTGCTCGCGCGCATGCATGGCGAACTCGAATCGCACATGCAGAAGGAAGAGCAGATTCTCTTCCCGCTGATGCGCGCCGGCGGCAATCCGATGATCGTGCATCCGATCGGCATGATGCGGCACGAGCACGATTCGCACGGCGAAGAACTCGACGCACTGGCTAAGCTGACCGGCGACCTGGCGGTCCCCGCCGAGGCTTGCACCACCTGGCGTGCGCTCTACGCCGGGCTTGGCAAGCTGGCCGAGGATCTAACCGAACACATCCACATCGAGAACAATATCCTGTTTCCGAAATTCGAGGCCTGAGCGAAGACGCGGGCCGCGGCCGGTCGGTACGCAAGCGAAGCGGCGACGCGACCAAACGCCGCACCAATCAGCCATCAATCAGCGCATTCGGTTTGGCAAATTGCTCCAGCGCGCGCTCATCCTCGACGACGATATCGCGGCCCGAGCTCTTGACGCCGTGACTCGTCAGCAACGCCAAATTGCGCGACAGGTTCTCCGGCGTCATCCCCAGCAACGACGCCAATGTGCGTTTGTCGAATTCCAGTTCAATGTGCTGCCGGTGGTCCGGCGCGTTTGCGCGCAGAATCCAGTTAGCGAGCCGTTGCGCTCCGGTGCGCAGCTTCTCGTCCTTGAGCGCGCGCACCAGGTTGCGGTAGCGTTCGGCCAACTCATTGACGACAGCACGCGCGAAAGCGGCGTCGCGCCCGAACACGTCGCGCACCGCGGCCGCGGGAATCATCAGGATTTGCGCCGGCGTCAGCGTGCGCGCGGACTTGAGATACATCTCGTCGCGGATGACGGCCGCCAGGATGAAGGTGGTCACCGGATGCAGGATCTCGATGGTCGTCTCGCGCTCCTTGTCGGTGCCGAACAATTCGACCGAGCCCTCGACCACAATGTGCAGAAAGTCCGGCAGCTCACCCTCTTTGATGAGCGTCATCCGTTCGGGAAAGCGCTGCAGGAAGGCCGCACTCATCAGGTGCTTGAACTGAGGCTCGCGCACGTCCCGGAACAAGGGCAATGCCCGGATGAGCGTCCAGTCAGCTTGTCGCATGGGCGGCTCCTGATTTCCGAAAAACCTACGGCGGGTCGACGCATCGTGATTGATAATTATCAATTCTACAGAAAAAAATATCAAACGATAATGACGTTAAGATCAAACAGACGACTAATTTCGGCAGACCAAGAAGACGACAAATGAAATGAAGAATTATTGACCGATCTCAAAGCGGTTAGTCCAGCGCTCTGCTTTATCGGGATTAACAAAATTCAAGACTCGATCTAGAGCAGGGGCTTAAACATGCAAAGCAAAACAGTCGCCGGCGTGCCAGGACAAAGCCGCGCTCTCTGGATGTCCACGATTGCCTTCACCGTCTGTTTCGCGGTGTGGACCATCTTCGCGATCATCGGCGTGCAGATCAAGCAGCAGCTCGGACTGAACGAGACGCAGTTCGGATTGCTGGTCGGAACGCCAATCCTCACCGGTTCACTGGTGCGCATTTTCCTCGGCATCTGGACCGATCAGTACGGCGGCCGCCGCATCTACACGGTGGTCATGCTGGCGGCGGCACTCGCCACGTTCCTGCTGACCTACGCCCACACCTATCCGCAAATTCTCGTCGCCGCGCTCGGCGTCGGCATTGCCGGCGGTTCCTTCGCGGTCGGCATCGCCTACGTGTCGCGCTGGTATCCGGCCGAAAAGCAGGGCACGGCGCTGGGGATTTTCGGCGCCGGCAATGTCGGCGCGGCGGTGACCAAGTTCTGCGCGCCGTTCGTGCTGGTCGCCTATGGCTGGCAGACGACCGCGCAGGTCTGGGCCGCAGCCATCGCCATCATGGGTGTGGTGTTCTGGTTCTTCACCAAGGAAGACCCGGTGGAATTGGCGCGGCGCGCCAAGAGCGAGCGGCCGCGCAGCGCCTGGCTCGAACTCGAGCCGCTGAAGAACGTCCAGGTCTGGCGTTTTGCGCTCTATTATTTCTTTACGTTCGGCGCCTTTGTCGCGCTGTCGCTGTGGCTGCCGCGCTACCTGATCGGCGTATACAAGCTCGATATCGAGACCGCCGGCATGCTGGGCGCGGCCTATTCGATTCCGGCGAGCCTGTTCCGCATCTATGGTGGCGTTCTCTCTGATCGCTATGGCGCGCGCCGAATCATGTACTGGATGTTCGGCGTCTCGGCGCTGATCACCTTCATCCTCGCCTATCCGCCGACCGATTACGTGGTGCAGGGCATGAAGGGCCCGCTGCATTTCCACATGGCGACCGGCGTCGTCACCTTCACCTGCCTGATTTTCGTGCTTGGCTTCTTCATGAGCTTGGGAAAAGCCGCGGTCTACAAGCACATCCCGGTCTACTATCCCGATAACGTCGGTTCGGTCGGCGGCCTGGTCGGCATGATCGGCGGCCTCGGCGGCTTTGTGCTGCCGATCGCGTTCGGCGCGCTCAACGACCTCACCGGCATCTGGACCAGCTGTTTCATGCTGCTGTTCCTGATCGCCGCCGGTTCCATGGTGTGGATGCATTTCGCCATTCAGCGTATGGAACGCGACGCGCTCGCCGCTGGGCTGCGCAAGCTGCCCGAATTCCCCGAAATGGCGCCGATTCACGAGGAGAAGCATGTCGGCGCGTTATCCGGCCATGTGCTCGTCGAATGGAAGCCGGAGGATCCGGAATTCTGGAACAGCAAAGGCCGCGCCATCGCCCGGCGCAATCTGTGGATCTCGATTCCGGCACTGCTGCTCGCCTTTGTGATCTGGATGGTGTGGTCGGTGGTGGTCGCCAAACTGCCGGCGGTCGGCTTCAAGTTCACCACCGATCAGCTGTTCTGGCTGGCAGCCATGCCCGGCCTGTCGGGCGCCACGCTGCGCATCTTCTATTCGTTCATGCCGCCGATCTTCGGCGGCCGGCTGTGGACGTCGATCTCGACCTGGTCTCTGATGGTTCCGGCGGTCGGTATCGGCCTGGCGGTGCAAAGCCCCGACACGCCGTACATCTTCTTCCTGTCGCTGGCGCTGCTGTGCGGCCTCGGCGGCGGAAATTTCGCCTCCTCGATGGCGAATATCAGCTTCTTCTTCCCCAAGGCGGAGAAGGGCAACGCGCTCGCGCTCAATGCCGGACTCGGCAATCTCGGCGTCAGCGTCGGGCAATTCGTCATCCCGCTGGTGATCACGACGGGCGTGTTCGGCTGGTTCGGCGGCGAGCCGCAAGTCGCGGCCGCCGGCGCCAGCAAGCTTTGGCTACAGAATGCCGGCTTCATCTGGGTGCCGTTCATCGCGATCTCTGCCTTCGCGGCCTGGTTCGGCATGCACGACATCGAGGACATGCGCGCCTCTTTCGCCGATCAGGCGGTGATCTTCAAGCGCAAGCACAATTGGTTGATGTGCTGGCTCTATACCGGCACCTTCGGCTCGTTCATCGGTTACTCGGCTGGCTTCCCGCTGTTGGCCAAAACCATGTTCCCGCAAGTCGACTCGCTCAAGTTCATCTTCCTCGGCCCGCTGGTCGGTGCACTGTCGCGTTCGGCGACCGGCTGGCTGTCGGACCGCTACGGCGGCGGCCGCGTCACCTTTTGGGTGTTCACGCTGATGATCGCGGCTGTCGGCGGTGTTCTCTACTTCCTCGGCATCAAGGATCAGGAGGGAGCGTTCTGGGGCTTCTTCGCCATGTTCATGGTCCTGTTCTTCGCGACCGGCGTCGGCAACGCATCCACCTTCCAGATGATCCCGGCGATCATGCGCGCGGAAATGCCGCGGCTCGAACCTGGCCTCGGCGCGCCGGCGCGGCAGAAGCAGGCCGAGATGGAATTGGCGGCGATCATCGGCTTCACCTCGGCGGTCGCCGCCTATGGCGCATTCTTCATCCCGAAAGCCTACGGCACTTCGATCGCGCTCTCCGGCGGCCCGAGCGCGGCGCTGTGGGGGTTCATGGCGTTCTACGTGACCTGCGTCGCGCTCACCTGGTTCTTCTACACCCGGCGCGGCGGTCTGCTGCGTGACATCGAACGCGGCAGCTCGCTGCCGCCAGTAGCCGCGCAACCGGCCGAATGATGGGAGCTCGATAATGAGCTATTTTCTCGATCGCCTGACCTTCTTCAACCGCGTTGTCAGCGACTTCTCCGACGGCCACGGAATCGTCACCAATGAGGACCGGCGCTGGGAAGACGGCTACCGCAAGCGCTGGCAGCACGACAAGATCGTGCGCTCGACGCATGGCGTGAATTGCACCGGGTCGTGCTCCTGGAAGATTTACGTCAAGGGCGGCATCGTCACCTGGGAAACGCAGCAGACCGACTATCCGCGCACGCGGCCCGACCTGCCCAATCACGAGCCGCGCGGCTGCGCGCGCGGCGCGAGCTACAGCTGGTATCTCTATTCCGGCAACCGCGTGAAATATCCGCTGGTGCGTTCGCGGCTGCTCAAGCTGTGGCGCGAGGCGCGCGCGCTGAGGACGCCGGTCGCGGCTTGGAAGTCGATCGTGGAAGACCAGGGCAAGCGCGCCGCCTATGTCAGTAAACGCGGCCTCGGCGGCTTCGTCCGTTCGACCTGGGACGAGGTCAACGAAATCATCGCATCGGCCAACGCCTATACGGCGAAGACCTATGGGCCGGATCGCGTCTTCGGCTTCTCGCCGATCCCGGCGATGTCGATGGTGAGCTATGCCGCCGGCTCGCGCTATCTGTCGCTGCTCGGCGGCGTCTGCATGTCGTTCTACGACTGGTACTGCGACCTGCCGCCGTCCTCGCCGCAGACCTGGGGCGAGCAGACCGACGTTCCCGAAAGCGCTGACTGGTTCAATTCGGGCTTCCTGCTGCTTTGGGGCTCGAACGTGCCGCAAACGCGCACGCCCGATGCGCACTTCTATACCGAAGCGCGTTATCGCGGCGCCAAGAGCGTCGTGATCTGCCCGGACTATTCCGAAGCTTCGAAATTCGCCGATCTGTGGATGTCGCCGAAGCAGGGCACCGATGCCGCGCTTGGCATGGCCATGGGCCACGTCATCCTGCGCGAGTTCCATATCGACCGGCAGGCCAAGTACTTCGAGGACTACGCCCGGCAATACACCGATATGCCGATGCTGGTGCGGCTGGTGAAGCAGGGCGCGCACTACGTGCCGGAGCGCTTCATCCGCGCGTCGGACGTCATGAAGGGATGCGGCGAAGCGAATAATCCCGAGTGGAAGACGCTTGCCTATGACGAGACCAGCAATGCGATCGTGGTGCCGAAGGGTTCGGTTGGATTCCGCTGGGGCGAAAAGGGCAAGTGGAACCTCGAAGAGAAAGCCTCGAACGGGCAGGATACCAAGCTGCGGCTGTCGCTTGCCGCCATCAAGGACGACGTCGCGGCGGTCGGCTTCCCCTATTTCGGCAACCGCGAGCACGACCATTTCCTCGGCACCGATCATCCGAGCGTGCTGGTGCGCAACGTGCCGGTGAAAAAGCTGCAACTGGTCGAGGGCGAGGCGCTAGTCGCGTCGGTGTTCGACCTGTTCGTCGCGAATTACGGCGTCGATCGCGGCTTCGGCGGCGAACACCTCGGCAAGAGCTACGATGATTTGCAGCCCTACACCCCGGCTTGGGCGGAAAAGATCACCGGCGTGCCGCGCGACCAGATCATCACGGTGGCGCGCGAATTCGCGCTCAACGCCGAGAAGACCAAGGGCCGCTCGATGGTGATCGTCGGCGCCGGTCTCAATCACTGGTACCACATGGACATGAACTACCGCGGCATCATCAACATGCTGGTGATGTGCGGTTGCGTCGGCCAATCGGGCGGCGGCTGGTCGCATTATGTCGGCCAGGAAAAGCTGCGCCCGCAAACCGGCTGGTTGCCGCTCGCCTTCGGCCTCGATTGGAGCCGGCCGCCGCGGCAGATCAATTCGACCTCGGCGTTTTACGCGCACACCGACCAGTGGCGCTACGAAACGCTCGACGTATCGGAAATTCTCTCCCCGACGGCGCCGGCCGGCCCGTGGGACGGCGCGCTGATCGACTACAATGTGCGCGCCGAGCGCATGGGCTGGCTGCCGTCGGCGCCGCAGCTGCAGGCGAACCCGCTCGAGGTTTCGAAGCAGGCGGCCGCATCGGGTCTGGAAGCGAAGGACTACGTGGCGAAGGCGTTGAAGTCGGGAGCGTTGAAGCTCGCCTGCGACGATCCGGACAATCCGGCCAACTGGCCGCGCAATCTCTTTGTCTGGCGCTCTAATCTGCTGGGCGCCTCGGGCAAGGGCCATGAGTATTTCCTCAAGCACCTGCTCGGCACCAAGCACGGCGTGATGGGCAAGAACCTCGGCGAAGACGGCAAGAAAAAGCCGAGCGAGGTCGTCTGGCACGAGCAGGCGCCGGAAGGAAAGCTCGACCTCCTGGTCACGCTCGATTTCCGCATGTCCACGACTTGCATGTATTCCGACATCGTGCTGCCGACCGCGACCTGGTACGAGAAAAACGATCTCAACACCTCCGACATGCATCCCTTCATCCACCCGCTGACCTCGGCGGTCGATCCGGTCTGGGAGGCGCGCAACGACTGGGACATTTACAAAGGCATCGCCAAGGCGTTCTCGGCGGTGGCGCCGCAAGTGCTCGGCGTCGAAAAGGACCTGGTTCTGACGCCGATCCTGCACGACACGGCGGGCGAGATCGCGCAAGCCTTCGACGTCAAGGACTGGAAGAAGGGCGAAATCGATCCCATCCCCGGCAAGACCATGCCGGCGGTGACGGTGGTCGAACGCGACTATCCCAATCTCTACAAGCGCTTCACCTCGCTTGGACCGCTGATGGCCAAGCTCGGCAATGGCGGCAAGGGCATGAACTGGAATACCGAGCACGAGGTCGATTTCCTCAAGCGGCTCAACGGCGCCGTCACCGAGGAAGGCGCCAGCAAGGGCCTGGCGCGGATCGAAAGCGACATCGACGCCTGCGAGGTCATCCTGAGCCTCGCGCCGGAAACCAACGGCGAGGTCGCGGTCAAGGCGTGGGAATCGCTCGGCGGCTTCACCGGGCGCGACCACAACCACCTCGCCATCCCCAAGGAAGACGAGAAAATCCGCTTCCGCGATATCGTCGCGCAGCCGCGCAAGATCATCTCGTCGCCGATCTGGTCGGGGCTGGAGTCGGAGAAGGTCTGCTACAACGCCGGCTACACCAACGTGCACGAATTGATCCCGTGGCGCACGCTGACCGGCCGCCAGCAGCTCTACCAGGATCATCTGTGGATGCGGGCGTTCGGCGAGGGCTTCTGCGTCTACCGTCCGCCGATCGACACCAAGTCGGTCAATCCGATCATCGACCGCAAGCCGAACGGCAACGACGCCGTCGTGCTCAACTTCATCACGCCGCACCAGAAGTGGGGCATCCACTCGACCTATACCGACAACCTGCTGATGCTGACGCTGTCGCGCGGCGGGCCGATCGTGTGGATCAGCGAGATCGACGCCAAGAAGGCCGGCATCGTCGACAACGACTGGATCGAGGCGTTCAACACCAACGGCGCGCTGGTCGCGCGCGCGGTGGTGTCCCAGCGCGTGAAGCAGGGCATGTGCATGATGTATCACGCGCAGGAAAAGATCGTGAACGTGCCGGGCTCGGAGATGACCGGCCTGCGCGGCGGCATCCACAATTCGGTGACCCGCACGGTGCTCAAGCCGACCCATATGATCGGCGGCTACGCCCAGCTGTCCTACGGCTTCAACTACTACGGCACGGTCGGCTCCAACCGCGACGAGTTCGTCGTCGATACGAAAAATGTCGAAGGTCGATTGGCTCGATAAGCCGACCGCCGATCAGCCCGAACCGCTCGCCCGTCGCGCCCAAACTGGAGGCCGCAGAATGAAAGTCCGCGCGCAAATCGCGATGGTGCTCAATCTCGACAAGTGCATCGGGTGCCACACCTGTTCGGTCACCTGCAAGAACGTCTGGACCAGCCGGGAAGGCATGGAATACGCATGGTTCAACAACGTCGAGACCAAGCCAGGCATCGGCTATCCGAAGGATTGGGAAAACCAGAAGCGCTGGAACGGCGGCTGGCGGCGCAAGAAGAACGGCAAGATCGAGCCGCGCATCGGTTCGAAATGGCGCGTGCTGGCCAACATCTTCGCCAATCCCGACCTGCCGGAGATCGACGACTACTACGAGCCGTTCACCTTCGACTACGAGCACCTGCAGAAGTCGCCGGAAATGACGGCGATGCCGACCGCGCGCCCGCGCTCGCTGATCTCCGGCGAGCGCATGGAGAAGATCGAGTGGGGCCCGAACTGGGAGGAGATTCTCGGCGGCGAATTCGCCAAGCGCTCGCAGGACTACAATTTCGAGGGCATTCAAAAGGACATCTACGGCCAGTTCGAAAACACCTTCATGATGTATCTGCCGCGGCTGTGCGAGCACTGCCTCAACCCGGCCTGCGTCGCCGCCTGTCCGTCCGGCGCGATCTACAAGCGCGAGGAAGACGGCATCGTGCTGATCGACCAGGACAAGTGCCGCGGCTGGCGCATGTGCGTGTCGGCCTGCCCGTACAAGAAGGTCTATTACAACTGGTCGAGCGGCAAGTCCGAGAAGTGCATCATGTGCTACCCGCGCATCGAGGCAGGCCAGCCGACGGTGTGCTCGGAGACCTGCGTCGGCCGCATCCGCTATCTCGGCGTCGTGCTCTATGACGCCGACCGCATCGAAGAGGCGGCGAGCGCCAAGGACGAGCAGGATCTCTACGAGGCGCAGCTGTCGATCTTCCTCGATCCCAAGGATCCGAAGGTGATCGCGCAGGCGCGCGCCGACGGCATCGCCGAGAATTGGCTCGAAGGCGCGCGGCGCTCGCCGATCTGGAAGATGGCGATGGAGTGGAAGGTCGCGTTCCCGCTGCATCCCGAATACCGCACGCTGCCGATGGTCTGGTACGTGCCGCCGCTCTCGCCGATCCAATCGGCGGCGCAGGCCGGCAAGATCGGCCACGACGGCGAGATGCCGGACGTGCGCTCCTTGCGCATCCCGCTGAAATACCTCGCCAATCTGCTGACCGCGGGCAAGGAAGAGCCGGTCGCGCTCGGCCTCGAACGCATGCTGGCGATGCGCGCCTATATGCGGGCGAAAACCGTGGACGGCGTGATCGACGAGGCCATCGCCAAGCGCGTCGGCCTGACCTCGGGTCGCGATCGAGGACATGTATCAGACCATGGCGATCGCCAACTACGAGGACCGCTTCGTCATCCCGACCGCGCACCGCGAGGTCAACGAGGACGCCTATGACCTGCGCGGCTCGTGCGGCTTCTCGTTCGGCAACGGCTGCTCGGGCGGCACCAGCGAAGCCAATCTGTTCGGCACGCCCAAGCGCGCGAAGACACCGATGGAGGTCGCGTGATGATCAAGGCCTTGAAGGCGCTGTCGGCGCTGCTGACCTATCCGAGCGCCGAGCTGCAGCAGGCGGCCGGCGAGATCAGCGAGGCGATCGAAAACGAAACGGCGCTGTCAGCCGGCATGCGCGATCAATTGCACCGGCTGCTGAAGGAGTTCGCCAGCGACGATCTTTATGATCTGCAGGAGCGCTACGTGCTGCTGTTCGATCATACCCGTTCGCTGTCGCTGCATCTGTTCGAGCACGTGCACGGCGAGAGCCGCGACCGCGGCCAGGCCATGATCGACCTCAAGGCGCAATACGAGAAAGCCGGCCTGTTCATGAGCGCGGGCGAATTGCCGGATTTCCTGCCGCTGTTCCTGGAATTTCTTTCGACGCTGCCGGCCCAGGAGGCGCGCGACATGCTGGGCCAGCCGGCGCACATCTTTGCCGCGATGGCCGAGCGCCTGCGCAAGCGCCGCTCGGCCTATGAAGGCGTCTTCCGCGCGCTCGTCGCGCTGGCCGCGGCAAAGCCGAAGGACGACGAGGTCTCGGCGCTGCTCGCGCTGCCCGATCCGGATGCGACCGACATGGCGGCGCTCGATGCCGCCTGGGAGGACGAGGCGGTCAGCTTCGGCCCCGGCGCCAGCGATGGCTGTAAGGACGGGCTGATCGCGCGTATCCGCGGCGGCTTGCGGCCGGCGCCGGACATGCCGGCTGCAACGCGCACGCGCTCAATGAGGGCAGGGTCATGAACGAACTGATCAACTACATCGTCTTCGGCTGGTATCCCTATCTCTGCCTGACCGTGTTCCTGCTCGGCAGCGTGTTGCGTTTCGACCGCGAGCAGTACACCTGGCGCAGCGGATCGAGCCAGTTGTTGCGCCGCCGGCAGCTGACCTGGGGCTCCAATCTGTTCCATGTCGGCATCCTGGTCATCTTCCTCGGCCATTTCGGCGGCCTGCTGACGCCGATCTGGATCTTCGAGGCGCTCGGCATTTCGCACACCTTCAAGCAGTGGATGGCGATCGGCGTCGGCGGCGTGGCCGGCGTGATGTGCTTCATCGGCATCACGCTGCTGGTGCATCGCCGGTTGTTCGACGCGCGCATCCGCACCACCTCGTCGTTCGGCGATATCGCGATCCTGCTGATCCTCTATGCCCAGCTCACGCTGGGCCTGTGCACCATCTATGATCTCGCTGCAGCATCTCGACGGCCACGTGATGGTGACGTTCATGACCTGGGCGCAGGGCATCCTGCTGTTGCGGCCGGATGTCTCCGCGCTGATCCTCGGCGTGCCGCTTGATCTTCAAGGTGCACCTCGCGCTCGGCATGACCATCTTCCTGCTGTTTCCGTTCACCCGCCTGGTGCACGTCTGGAGCGCGCCGATCTGGTATGTCGGCCGGCGCGGCTATCAGGTGGTGCGCACGCGGCGGAGTTCGGCGGTACGCTTGCGCGCGGGGGCGCCGCGATGACGTCTGCTCGGTTCACGTCCAGATTCCCCGCCGGCAAACCGATCACCGTGAGCGTCAATGGCGTGGCGATCGCGCGCGACGCGATCCAGCGCGAAATGCAGCACCATGCGGCGGAAAAGCCGATCGCGGCGTGGCAGCAGGCCGCGCGCGCTCTGGTGATCCGCGAACTGCTGCTGCAGGAGGCGCGGCGTCTGGCCATCGCGCCGGAGCCTTTGAGCGACGGCGAGGGGCGCCGCGAGACCGACGAGGAAGCGGTCATCCGCGGTCTGATCGAACGCGAGGTCAGCGTTCCCGAGCCGGACGACGACACCTGCCGGCGCTATTACGAGCGAACCGCGCGCGGTTCCGTTCGCTCGACATCTACGAGGCCTCGCACATTCTTGTTCGCCGCGCTGCCTGCGGATCGCGAGGCGCACGCCCAGGCGCGCGCCGATGCCGTCGGCGTGCTGGCGACGCTGCAGGAAAATCCGGACAGCTTTCGCCACGCTGGCGCGGGCCTATTCGCGCTGTCCGTCGGCCGCGCAGGGCGGCAATCTCGGCCAGATCACGGCGGGGCAGACGACGCCGGAATTCGAGCAGGCGCTCGTCGCGCTTGAGCCCGGCCAAATGTGCGACGCGCCGGTCGCGACGCGTTACGGTTTTCACATCATCCGGCTCGACCGCAAGCATGAGGGCCGGACCTTGCCCTATGAAGTGGTCGCCGACCGCATCGCCGACTACTTGCGCGACAGCGTGCGGCAGCGGGCGGATGCGCAATACGTCGCGCGGCTGGTGTCGGCGGCGCGGATCGAAGGCGTCGATCTCGCCGGCGCCGACGCGCTGCGCGTGCATTGAGGAGGCAGTCATGCTCGGCGACCTGATGACCAGCCTGACCGATGAGGCGACGGCGCTCGAAACGATTATGGGCGCGGGCGACCTGAAATTGCTGGCTGCGGCGCGGGAACTGGCCGCCGCCGACGGGCTCGATCTTGGTCCTTTCGTGACGCAATCGGTGCAACGCTACGCCAGCGAGGCCTCCGATGAGGAGTGGCTCACGCTGATGGGCCTGCTCAACCGTTCGCAGGATCCCGGCGCGACTTGCATCAAGCGCGCACTCGAACATGCGTTGCGCGGATAGCGGCGTGGAGGCGCGATGAGCCCAGTTCCCCGCCTGCGCGATTACCGCGGTCCCGCATTATTGTCCTACGGCTTCCGGCCGTTTTTCCTGCTCGGCGCGATCCAGGCCGGACTCGCCATGGCGGCATGGCTGCCGATCTTCAATGGTGAACTCGCGGTGTCGACCGCCTTCGACCCCATCGATTGGCACGTGCATGAAATGCTCTACGGCTTTCTGCCGGCGGTGGTGACCGGATTTCTGCTGACCGCGATCCCGAACTGGACCGGGCGGCTGCCGATTCAAGGCATGCCGCTGCTGCTGCTGGTCGCTGGTTTGGCTCGCCGGCCGGATGGCGGTCACCTTCTCCGCCGCGATCGGCTGGCTGCCGGCGGCGATCATGGACGTGAGTTTCCTCGTCCTGGTGGTGGCCGCGACGGCACGCGAGATCGTCGCCGGCAGTAATTGGCGAAATCTCCGGGTTGTCGTCATAGTCACGTTGCTGCTCGCCGGCAATATCGCGTTTCATCTCGAGGCGCATTTTCAGGGCAGCGCCGAGTACAGCGCCCGCATCGGCATCGCCGCCATCGTGTTGCTGATCGCGGTGATCGGCGGCCGCATCGTTCCCAGTTTCACCCGTAATTGGCTAGCGCGCGAAAATCCGGGCCGGCTTCCGGTGCCGTTCGGAAAATTCGACGGCGCGATCATTTTATTCAGTGCCGCCGTCCTGGCGCTGTGGATCGCGCAGCCGGCCGGCAGAATAACGGCTATTGCGCTCGTTGCCGCCGGCGCGCTGCACATCGTGCGCTTGGTGCGTTGGGCCGGAGATCGCACCTGGCGCGACCGGCTGGTCTTGATCCTGCACGTCGGTTACGCCTTCGTTCCGCTCGGGTTTCTGCTCGCCGGCGCCGCCGCGCTCGGCGTGGTTACGGGCGACATCGGCACGCATGCCTGGACGGTTGGCGCGGCCGGCACGATGACGCTCGCGGTGATGACGCGCGCCAGCCTCGGGCACACCGGCAGCGCGCTCACCGCCACGCCGGTCACGCAGGCGATCTACGCAGGCGTCGTCATCGCCGCGCTGGCGCGCATTTGCGCATCACTGGAGCCGGCGCTGAGCGATCCGCTCCTGCATGTCGCGGTAGTGGCCTGGGTCGCGGCCTATTTCGGCTTTGCCGCCTCATTCGGACCGCTGCTCGTTTCAGCGCAGCGGGGCAAAGCAACACATCCCTAGATCGATTTTGTCGGCAGCGGGATCGGCACGAGCGCCTGCGGCTGATAATGGGCCAGCGATTGCAGGGCGTCAGCATCGACGAATTCAACCACGCGGTCGCTGTCGACGATCAGTTTCTCCGCGCGCAACTGCTGCATCACGCGATTGAGATGAGGCACGCTGAGCCCGAGCACATCGGCGATCACCTCTTGCGAGAAGGGCAGAGTGAAGCGCGTCTTTTCAGCGCGGCCGACCGCCTCGAGGCGGGCGTGCAGCTCAAGCAGGAAATGCGCCAATCGCTCGACCGGTGTCCGCCGCCCGACATCGATCACGTGCTCGGCATAAGTGGTTGCCTCCTGCACCGCGATCCAGGCGAGCGCCAGGCCGAATTGCGGATGCCGGCAGCAAAGCTGGACGTAAGACTCGAGCGGGCAGACGTTCATGCGCAGGTCTGTGATCGCGGTGACGGCGTAGACCGCGCGTTCATAGAAGCTGCCGGGAAGACCCACGACGTCACCCGGCAAGATGACGTTGAGGATCTGGCGCTTGCCATTGCGCAAGAGCTTGTAGCGGACGGCGTAGCCGTCCTTCACGAAACAAAGCTTTCGGTATTCGTAGCCGTCGGCGATAAGATCACGCCGCTTGCGGATCACCAGTTCGCCGTCGATGATGTCATCGAGGCGCTTGAGATCGGCGGCTTTCAAATCGGCAAGTTGCAGCAGCCGCGCGACGAACGGGTGCCGGTCCAACGCATCGCTTAAGGTCTGTGCGGCCATGGCTTTAACCCAGCAGCCAGCGTAGCCTCGTTCATTAATTTGAATCAATAATCCAGATGAAGGCACGCGCGGCAGAGCCGGGGCAGACTGATCTTCGCCACTCTTTTCCCCTCTGGAGCGGGTGGCATAGACCCAAACTTAAACTTATGGCCGCACCGTTCGCGGGCGGCCATTTTTAGCCGCGGTGCATCGCCTTCGCGGCTTTGGCTCCGGGATCGCGGCCATGACCGATAAGGGCGCACAGGATTGGGCCGACCGCGTCGGCAAACACATATCGACGGCTGCCATCGCGATGTTGGCCGCGATGTTCGCCTATGGGTATCTCGGCTGGCTCGTATGGCGCTAGCGCGTTAGTGGACGCGTCCGAGGGACCCGATGTCGTTCGCGCTGCGCCGCGGCATCTGCCAGGATTTCACCCACGTGATGATTTCCGGCATGCGCGCGCTCGGGCTGCCCGCCGCCTATGCCAGCGGCTATCTGTGCACGCAATTGCCGGGGCAGGTGCAGCTCGCGGGCGCCGACGCCATGCATGCATAGGTGCTCGCCTAGTGCGGCGAAGAGACGGGCTGGATCGGGCTCGATCCGACCAACGCCACGCTGGCGAGCGACGATCACGTCGTGCTGGCGATCGGGCGCGATTATGCCGACGTGGTGCCACTCGACGGCGTGATCATCGCCGCGGGCGCGCAATGCCTGGAAGTGTCGGTGCAGGTCCTGCAGGTCAGTTGACCTGCCGATCATTCTCCTTCGAAAATTGGTTCTCAAGCGCGCGGTCAAAGCGCATGATGCGGCGCCGCGGATCGCTGCGGCCAATGGCAAGGGGGAGACAATGTACAGTCTGATGATGCGGATATTGCAAGCCGGCGCCGTGCTGCTGGCATTGACCGCCGCTGCGGCCGCCGACGATTACCCGAACAAGCCGATCAGGCTGATCATTCCGTTCCCGCCCGGCGGCAGCAACGACGTGGTCGGCCGCCTGGTCGCCAAGCATTTGAGCGATGCGCTCGGCCGGCAGGTCTTTGTCGACAATCGCGGCGGCGCCGGCGGTAGCATCGGCACCGAAGTCGCCTCCAAGGCGGCGCCCGACGGTTATACGCTGCTGGTAATTTCGCTGGCGCACGCGGTCAATCCGTGGCTCTACAAGCTGCCCTACGACCACGACAAAGCGTTTGTCCCAGTCGCAAGCTTCGGCAGCGGCACCAACGTGCTGGCGGTCAATCCAGAGTTGCCGGTGCACTCGGTCGCGGAATTAATCGCACTCGCCAAGGCGAAGCCGGGCGAATTGAACTATGCGTCGGCGGGCGTCGGCAGTTTCCAGCATCTGGGCGGCGAACTGTTCAAGCTCCTGGCCGGCGTCGACATTGTGCACGTGCCGTTCCGCGGCGGCGGTCCGGCGATGATCGACGTGATGGGCGGCCACACCAAGATCATCTTCAGCTCGCTCATCCAGACGACGCCGCACGTCAAGACCGGCCAGCTTAGGGCTCTCGGCACCGGCGGCGCCAAGCGCAATCCGGTGCTGCCCGACGTGCCGACCATCGGCGAAACCGTGCCCGGTTACGAGGCGAACAATTGGTGGGGCATGCTGGCGCCCGCCGGCACGGCGCCGGCGATTGTCGACAAGCTAAACAAGGCCGTGTCCGCCGCGCTCGACGCGCCCGAATTGCAGCAGCAATTCGCCAAGGAGGGCGCCACCGTCATCAAGATGACGCCGGACGAATTCGGCAAGTATATCGTCGCGGAAACGGCAAAGTGGGGCCGCGTCGTCAAAGAGGGCCACATCACGGCCAGCAAGTAACGCGCACCGCCCGGCATCATCGCCGCGCCGGTGACGGCGCGGCGATTTTTTGACGCGTCAGCTGCCCTTGAGGTCGTGCGCCTCGGCGAAGAACGTATCCTGCCAGGACAACGGCATGTGCTTGAGGCGGCCGACCTTGTGCATGAACTCGAAATGCTGCATCAGCGCGGCCGGCGCGGTGGTGTAGTCGATGTCCGGATCGGTGATCATTTTCACCAGATCGTCGGCCGAATTCTTCTTGTCGTTGGTGAGCTCCAGGTAGATTTCCGCCGCGGCCTTCGGCTCGCGCTTGATGAAGGCGTTGGCTTCCTCATGCGAGGCGCGCACCGCCGCGCAGATCTTCGGATTGGTGTCATGGAACGCCTTGGTGGCGACCTGGATGCCGTTGGTGTGCTTGCCGCCGACCGTGTCGTAGCTCTTGAGCACGGCATGGATTTCGGGATGCCGCAGCTCGTAATAATTGAACGGCGCCACAGTGAAATGGCTGTTGACCGTCTGCCCCGTCAGGATCGATTGCATGGCGTCCGGATGGCCCATGGTCACCGTGAAGGCGTCGAGCTTGTCGTAGTGGTCGAGGCCCCACAGCTTGGCGGCCGCCATCTGCAGCGCCATGGCCTGGCCGGAGATCTTGACGGTCGGCACGGCGATGCGGTCGGCGTCGGTGAAATCCGCGATCGTCTTCACCTTCGGATCGCGCGTGGTCAGGATATAAGGCATCGACTGCACGGTGCAGATCGCGCGCACCTCAATGGGAGAACCAAGCGTCTTGTCCCACAGCGTGGCGAGCGACGGCGCGGCGACGTTGACGAATTGAATCTGGCCGCTGAGCAGGGCGTCGTTCAGCGCGCCAGGGCCGCCCATGGTCTGCCAGCCGACCTGCAAGTCATTGACGCCGAGTTTAGCCGCGTGTTGCTCGATCAGCTTGTGATCTTCCATGACCATTTGCGGCAGGAAGGGCAGGCCGTATTGCTTGCCGAGCTTGATGCTCGAGACTTCGGCTGAAGCCGGCCGCGCCAGCGCAGGTAGTGCGACGAGTCCGGCGACGAATTCGCGTCTGTTCACGTCATCCTCCCAGTTTTGCTTATTAAAGTTTGCTTATTGACGCCCCCACTTACTTGAAGCCGAAAAGCCGTGCCGGATTGTCGGCGAGAATGCGCTTGCGCATGCCGGCGTCCGGCGCCCATTCGCCGAGCAGATTATAGAGCTGGATGGTGCCGACGCGGTCGTGAAACGACAGGTGCGGAAAGTCGCTGCCCCAGATCAATTGGTCCGGCACCGTGGCCATCAGCGCCTGCGCGATCGGCTTGACATCGGCGAAATCCAACGCGGCCGAGAAGCGATAGATGCCGGTAAGCTTGACCCAGCAGCGCTTGGAGCCGTCGCCGGCGAGCTTGAGGAAATCCTGAAATCCCGCTTGCCCGGGGCCGTCCTTTGCCGGGAACAGGCCCATATGCGCCACCGTGAACTCGATCGGCAATTCGCGCAGCACCGGCATCAGCTCGCTGACCAGCCAGCCCGGCGCGAGGAAGTCGAGATGCCAGCCGATCTCCTTGCACAGCGTGGCCAGCCGCGCGATGCGCGGCTTCATCGAGCTGGCCAAGCCCGCCTCCGGCCTGCGCACCGGCGAGACGTTGACGCGGATACCGCGCACGCCGAGCGTGTTGAGCTCGTCGAGCTTCTTGTCGTTCGTCTTGCTCTCATCGAGATCGATGATGCCGCGGCGGAAGGCTGGATCGAGTTCGCGCATGGCGTCGAGCATGCAGGAATTGTCGAAGCCGAAGGCGCTCGGCTGCACGAACACGTAGCGCACGAAGCCGAGGCGGCGCGCCAGCTTCAGATAGGCCTCCAACGGCTCGTAAGGCGGCTTGTAGCGGATGTCGGTGCCGTAAGGGTATTTGCCGGCCGGCCCGAACACATGGAAATGCGCGTCGCAGGCATTGGCCGGGGCGGCGAAAGCCGGCTCGTAGCCGGCGTCGGGATCGTGTTTGGCCGTGTCGTCCATGCTTCTTCCGTTAAATGGCGGGGGCGTCCGCCTTCAATTGCACGGGCAGGCCTTGCGCCGAGAGCGTTTCGGCGGCGGCCCAGGCAGTCGCCTGGATTGAGGACCAAACCGGGATGTCGAGTTGCGCGCGTAATTTGGCGACGGTGTTCAGCGTCGGCAACTGCGAGCAGGCGATGAACAGGCTTTTGCTCCGCGGTGTCACCGTGCGCAGCGCCAAATCGAGCACTTGCTCCTCGGTGACCGCGCCAAGCTCGGCGGTGGTCTTGCAAAAGAAGCTGTTCAAGGTTTCGACGGCGATGCCGGAGGATTCGAGATAGACGCGCAGGCCGTCGTTCACGGGTTGTAGATAGGGCGTTACCACCGCGGTGTTCGAAACGCCGGCATCGCGCAGCACGTCGACCATGGCGCCGGCGGTGCTGACCACACTCGCGCCGGTGCGCGCGCACAGTTTATACACCATGCTTGCATTGCCGGCCGGTCCGCCGAGGAAGCCCGCGGCGGTGCAGCCATAGATCACCAGATCGAATTGCTCGTTCGCGAATGGCTCGATGGCATCCAGAGTCGCATCGGCATAGGCGGGGAGATCTTCCAGGAGCAGCGTACGCGGCGGACGCTTCACGCGCGCCACCGGCAGCGGCGCCAGCGCCGGACAGAGCACGGAAATCTCCGACTCCATGGTCGTGTTGTTCTCCGGCACCACGATCAATGCTTTGGGCATGGCTCCTCCGGCTGTCTTACAGCGTCAGCTTGAACAGCGTCGTCGTCTCCATATAGTCGCCGAACCAGGCGCTGATCGCGGCTTCGCGCTTGTCGATATATTTGGTCTGCCCGTTCTCCAGAACCATGGGCACATCGTGGCCCGGCACCACGATGTTGCCGGGCCGCTTACGCCACAGCGACCAGATCGAATCGATCGAGGCTTTGCTCGCCGCGGCATCGTAGGTCATGTCGGTGGTGCCCGACACCAGTTCGGCGCGGTTCTTGGCGGCATCGCCGGAGAAGATGACGTCGCGGTCGGGGCCGTGCAGCACGAACACCAGGCAGCCGGGCGTGTGACCGGGCGCGAGATGCGCGGTGATGCCGGGGAAGACTTCCTCGCCTTCCTTGGCGATATGCAACGTCGGCCAGGTGTTCAGTTCGCGCATGTACAGCTCGGGCACCGGCGTCTCGCCCCACGGCACGGTCAGCGACCACTTGAGCTCGTCGGCGCCGATGACGATGCGTGCCTTAGGGAACATCGTCCAGTTCACCGAATGATCGTGATGCGAGTGGGTGAGCAATAGATCGGTGATGTCGGTCGGCTTCAGCCCGCGCTCGGCGAAGCGCTTGAGCAGCATGGTGCGCATGCTGATGTTGCCGGTGTCGATCAGCACGATGCGGCCGTGCGCGCGGATCAGCACCACCGAGCTCCAGCCGAGGCCGCCGTGGCAGACCGATTTACCGGGGAAGCCCTGCACCACGATGTCGATATCGTACTCGCCGAGTTTCATGACGCTTCCGCCGCGAGCGGGGCATCCGAAACCGGCAATGGCGGCAGCCCCGCCTTGGCGGCCTCCTTCTGCAACTTGGCCAATTCCTTGGCGTTGTAGGGCACGCCGATGCGCCGGTACTTCGCTTCGAACCGGCGTTCGCGCTCGCCGGGCATGATCACCTCGCTGAAGCCTTCCGCGAGCGCGCAGCCGTGCACGCGCTGCGCCAGTTTGTCCATGCGGCCGAGATATTCGTCCTTGGAGACGAACAGATCGGGCTTCATCGCCAGCAGGAAGTGGCCGACGTTCTGCGGGCGTTCGTAGTCGAGGAACTGATTGCCGACGTCGCCGGCGCAGCCCGCGCCGGTGATGACGCCGCACAGCACGTCCATCAGCATCGATAACCCTGAGCCTTTCGGCCCGCCGATCGGCTGCATCACGCCGCCGTCGAGCGCGGCGTTGGGATCGGTAGTCGGCCGGCCCTTGGCGTCGAGCGCATAGCCGAGCGGGATGCTCTCGCCGCGCCGCGCCGCGCGGCGCACCTTGCCGCGCGCCGCCGCCGCCGGCGACATGTCGAGGTCGAAGGGAATCTCTTTTCCCGCCGGCGCGCACACGGCGATCGGGCTGGTGCCGATGATCGGCGCCATGCCGCCCCAGGGCGGCATCGCCGGCGAAGCATTGGTGAGCGCGATGCCGATGAAGCCGGCATCGAGCGCCTGCAGCGAGTAATTGGCGGCCATGCCGAAATGCGTGCTGCGCCGCGCGGTGACGATGCCGACGCCGAACTCGCGCGCGAGCTCGATCGCCGCCGCCATCGCCTTAGTCGCGACGACAAAGCCGAAGCCGTCCTGCCCGTCGAGCGCGCCGACCATCGGCGTCACGCGCTCGACCTTGAGCTCCGGCTTCGCATTGATCAGGCCGCGCCGCACCCGCTCGAGATAATGCGGCAGATACTGCAGTCCGTGAGTGTCGACGCCGCGCAGGTCGGCGCGCACCAGGCAACTCGCGACGATATTGGCGTCCTGCTCCGGCAGGCCGTGCGCCAGCAGCAGGCGGCGGCCGAAGGCCTCGGCCGCCTCGACGGTCACGTAGAACGGCCCTTTCGCCGCCGTGCCTTGCGTCCTCGCGTTCGTCATTGTCATGGTCAGCTGCCGTTCAAGGCGTGGGCTTCGGGGAAGAACAGGTCCTTCCAGGATGCCGGCTTCTTCTTCAGGCGTCCGACCTTGTACATGAAGTCGACGAATTTCATGACATTGACCGGCGTCGTCGTGTAGTCGACGTCGGGATCGGCCACCATCTTTTCCAGCGCATCGAGCGAGTTCTTGTCCTTGGTCGCCGTCAGATAGAGTTGCGCGGCGTCGCGCGGATGCGCCTTGATGAAAGCGTTTGCTTCCTCGAACGCCTTGATGACGACCGCGCACATTTTCGGATTGGCGTCGTGGAATTTCTTGCTCGTCACCAGCACGCCGTTGGTGTGCTTGCCGCCGACGACGTCGTAGGACTTGAGCACCTGATGAATGCCCGGCGTCGCCAATTCGTAATAGTAGAACGGCGCACTAGCGAAGTGCGAATTGATTTCCGAACTTCCGCGCCATCACCGCGGCCGCGGCATCCGCATGCGAACGGGTGATGGTGATCGAAGTCGAGCTTGTCGTAGTGATCGTAGCCCCAGATTTTGGCGGATTCCATTTCCAGGATGAGCGCATGGCCGGTGAGCTTGACCGCCGGCAGCGCGATCTTGTCCTTGTCGGTGAAGTCCGCGATCGTCTTCACGTTCGGATTGCGCGTCACCAGCACAAACGGCATCGATTGCATGGCGATGAGCGCTTTGGCCTCCGACGGCGTGCCGGTGGTCTTGTCCCAGATGGTGGCGAGCGTCGGAGCGCCTGGCCCGATGAAGTCGGCCTGGCCGGCAAGCAGCGCGTCAAGTTCGGCCGCCGGACCCGCGCGTTGCGTCCACGTGGTCTTGACGTCGCCCAGTCCCGCGGCCTTGGCGTTTTTCTCGATCAGGTGCTGCGCCTCGATGACGATCATCGGCAGATAAGGCAGGCCGAACTGCTTCGACATGCGCACTTCGGTGACTTCCGCCTGGGCGGCGGCGGCGAATGCGATGCTGCACAAAGCGGCGGCTGCGAGCTTTCTCCACATGGGTTCCTCCATACGTTTTTTGTTTCTAGAACTGATAGTGCCTCGCCGGGGTATGCGTGACGCCCAGGATCGTCATAACGGAATCTCGCGCACCTGTTTCGCCTTCTCGGTCATGGCGGCGAGCAGGAACTGGATGTCGGTTCCGGTCGACACTAGCCGCGCGCCCATAGCGATGAATTCTGCGGCGAGCTTCGGCCGCGTCGACAGCCCGCCGACGCCGACATGCTTGCCGTGCTTGCGGCAGGCTTCGATGGTGCGGGCATAGGCGTCGCGCACTTTGGGATGCTCGTATTGGCCGGGCAGGCCCATGCTGGCCAGCATGTCGTTGACCCCGATCAGCACCATGTCGACGCCCTCGACCGCGGCGATCTCGTCGGCCTGCTCGAGCGCCGCGGCGGATTCGAACTGCACAATGACCATGGTGGCGTCGTTCACCGCGGCGTTGGCCTCGGCGGTGGGAAACGAGCGGTACTGCAGATGGGGCAGGGCGCCGCCGGCGCCGCGCTCGCCGAGCGGCGGGAATTTCGCGGCCTTGACCACTTCGCGCGCCTCCGCCGCCGAACCGATGCCCGGCGCGATGATGCCGAGCGCGCCGCCGTCGAGCACGCGCTGGATATATTCGGGCGTATTGGCGGGAACGCGCACCATCGGCGCGACGCCGGCGTTCAATGCGGCGAGGCAAATCTGCCCGGTCATGTCGAGCGTCATGGTCGAATGCTCGAGATCGATATAGATCATGTCGAAGCCGGCGGTCTTGGCGAGCTGCGCGATCTCGACGCCGCGCGTGAGACGGATGGTCATCGAGGCGACGACCTCGTTGCGCGCGAGTTTTTCTTTGACGATGTTGCGGACGACTTCGCTCGCCTTCACGTCTCTGTCTCCTTACTTCGGATCGGGCAATTCGATCGCCAGCATCACGTTGCTCAGGCTCTTGCCGTGGATGTCCTGCGCCAGCGAGATGGTGACGCCGCCGCCGAGCGCGTTCTCGATGACGAAATTGAACGCCTTGAGATTGCGCAAGGGATAACGTTTCACCGGCCCCTTGGCGATGTGTTTGAACGCCTCCGTCACACGCTCCGGCGTCAACTCGCGCTCGAGAAAATCCCAATGCTTGGCATCGTAGCAGATGACCGAGATGTTCGACGTATTGCCTTTGTCGCCGGCGCGCGCATGCGCGAGATCGTAGACGCGGACGCTCATAGCGTGCCCTCCACCACGACCTGGGCGTTGACCAGGTTCTTCGGCAGCAGCACCGATTTGACCGCCAACACGTCGCGCACGCGCGGCTCGCAGGCGCCGCCGGCGCCACCCGGCCCGTGCATGTGCATGGCGCGCACCTCGAAGCCGATAGCATGGGCGGCCTTGCGGTTCGCGCGTCCGTCCGGCCATCCGCAAGCGGACCTCGTAGGGTTCGGGGCGGATATCAACCTGATCGTGCAGACTGGACATGCCGATCAAGTCGACGCGGAAATCGTCGTAGACGAAGCCTTGCAGCTTCAGCCGCTCCTTGACGATCTCGGCCGCCCATTTGGCGCGGGCGACCGCGTCGATGCCGCCATAGGAGACTTCGCCTTCGCCGATATAGCCGTCGGCATAGCCGACATTGACCTTGTAGGTGGGAGTGGCGGGACGGGCCCTCGCGCTGGCGACGCGTACGCGATCGGGGGCTTCCTGCGTCAGCGATATGCCGGTGATGTCGAGCACGCAGTCGGGCGTGATGTAGGCGGTCGGATCATGGATCTCGTAGATCAATTGCTCGGTACAGGTCATCACGTCGAGGCGGCCGCCTGAGCCCGGCGTCTTGCCGATGACGATCGAGCCGTCGGCTTTGACGTCGGCGAAGGGATAGCCGTTGCGGGCGAGATCGGGCACGTCCTTCTTGCCCGGCCAGCCGAAGCAGCCGCCCGTGACCGACGCCGTGCATTCGAGCAAGTGGCCGGCGGCGGTGCCCTGCGCGATCTTCGGCAGATCGTCATAGGCCCAGTCGAATTCGTGCAGCATCGGCGCCAGAAACAGCGACGGATCGGCCACGCGTCCGGACAAGACGATCGGCGCGCCGGTGTTGAGCGCTTCGCAGATGACGTCGGCGCCGAGATAGGCGTTGGCGGAAATCATCTTCGGGCAGGATCGATTCCAGCGGCTCGCCGTTCTCGATCAACGTCAGCCCGGCTTGATGCTTGACGATGCTCGACACGTCGTCGCCGAGCACGACGGCGACCGGCACATCGCCGAGCCCGAGATCGGCAGCCTCCTTGCGCGTGGCACGCGCGCCGCCGAGCGGATTGGCGGCGCCCATGTTGCTGACGATGCGAATGCCCTTCTTGATGCAGGTCGGCAGCACCATGCGCAGGCGCGCGTGCAGCGAGGGCGAATAGCCGAGATTCGGGTCTTTGCTGCGCGCCAGGTTTTCGCGCGAGACGGTGCGCTCAGCCAGGCACTCGAACACCAAGTAATCGATCTCGCCGCGCTCGGCAAGCTCGAGCGCCGGCAGCATGCGGTCGTCCGACGTGCCGGCGCCGGCGCCGACGCGTATTGTCTCCCGCGATTTCATCAGGCGTTTCCTCACGGCCGTGTCGTTATATTTGCGAGAGCATGTCCGGCCCAGGCCGCAGGCGTCCAATCAGGAGCTTGGCATAGTCCATAAGCTCTGCTTATGTCCTCGGGGCGTGTCACTCTGGATTTCGGCGGCGGCATGAATCTGCGGCACATGGAGGTGTTCAACGCCATCATGCGGACCGGTTCCGTGACCGGCGCCGCGCGTGCGCTCAACGTCACGCAACCGGCGGTGAGCGCGGTGCTCAAGCATTGCGAGAGCCAGCTCAATATGAAGCTGTTCACGCGAGTCTCGGGCCGGCTGCAACCGACGGCGGAAGCCAAGGTCATCTTCCCGGAAATCACCGCCATTTTCGGCCGGCTCGACGCGGTCAACGCGCTCACCCAGGATTTGGCCGGCGGCCGGCTCGGCAGCGTGTCGATTGCCGCGGCGTTCCCCATCGCCAATGGCTATCTCGCCAAGGCGGTGGCCACCTTCATCGCCGACCGGCCGAAAGTGCGCGTGGCCCTGCAGTCGCTGACTTCGCCGCAGGTGCTCGGCGCCGTGGTCAATCGCGAGGTCGAACTCGGGATCGCCTACGAGCCGGTGGTCAGTTCGGAGGTCGAGACCAAGGTGATGATGCGCGCCGGCATCGCCTGCGTCATGCGCTCCGACCACCCGCTGGCGCGCCTCAAGGAAGTCGCGGTGCGCGACCTCGAACGCTATTCGATCATCACTTATCTGCCGCAGGCACTGTTCCGCCGCTATGTCGACCGCGCCTTGAGCGCCGCCGGCATCGTCCCTAACATCACCGCGCAGGTCGGCCTGTCGCTCACCGGCATCATGCTGGCGCGGCACGGCGCCGGCATCGCCTTGGTCGAGCCGTTCCTGGTCGCCTCGATGGGCTTGCCCGGCCTGGTCGCGCGCCCGCTCAAGCCGCGCATCGAGGTCAAGACGCTGATGATCCGGCACCGGTCGGCGCCTTATTCCAAGATCATGAACGAATTCGTCGGCCACCTCGCCCGGGAGGTCGCCGCCGAGCAGGGGCAATAGACAAGCTTATGGAAACCGTCCAAATTATTATTGGACAGCGATATGCGAGATACCGAAGTCTCACAAAAAAAATAACGATAATGGCGGCGGGAGGAAACGGTTGATGGCGAGCGGCGCAACACTCGCATCGAATTCTGCCTTTTCGGCTGCAGCGACCGTGAGGCCGGCGTCGGCCGGCCGCGCCGCCGCGGACGCGGATCCCGCCACGCCGTTGCTCGATGTCCGTGGCGTAACCATCCAATACAAGACGCAAGCTCATTTGGTCACGGCGACATACCGCGTCGGGTTCAACGTGCTGCAGGGCGACCGCTTCGTCCTACTTGGGCCTTCCGGCTGCGGCAAGTCGACCTTGCTGAAGGCGGTCGGCGGCTACCTGCAGCCGACCGAAGGCGAGATCCGGCTGAAGGGCGAGCTGATCAAGAAACCCGGCCCCGACCGCATCATGGTGTTCCAGGAATTCGACCAGCTGCTGCCGTGGAAGACGGTGCTGGAGAACGTCGTCTTTCCGCTCAAGACGACCAGAACACTGGACGCCAAGGGCGCGCACGAACGCGCCATGCACTACATCGAGAAGGTCAACCTCACCAAATTCGCGCACAGCTATCCGCACACGCTGTCCGGCGGCATGAAGCAGCGCGTCGCCATCGCCCGCGGCATGGCGATGGAGCCGGATATTCTCCTGATGGACGAGCCGTTCGCCGCGCTCGACGCGTTGACCCGCACGCGCATGCAGGACGAATTGCTGGCGCTGTGGGACGACACGCAATTCACCGTGCTGTTCGTCACCCATTCGATCCCGGAGGCGATCAAGATCGGCAGCCGCATCCTGTTGCTGTCGCCGCATCCGGGTCAGGTGAAGGCCGAGATCAACAGCGTACCGCGCGGGCAGGAGAGCTCGAACGAAGCCGCCGCGCTCGGCCGCGAGATTCACGACATGCTGTTCGCCGATCAGATCGAGGAGGCGCCTAATGCTTGAGGCGGTTCAACGGGCGAATATCGTCTACAACGAAACGGTGGGACCGGAGCAGTTCGGCATCATCGAGAAGCCGCTGACGCTGGCCGAGAAGTTTTACAACCAAACTTGGCTGCGCAAGGTTTTCATCATCGTCGTGCTCGCCGCGGCCTGGCAGCTTTACGGATATTGGCTCGACAACCCGCTGCTGGTGCCGACGTTCGCCGACACGGTGCGGGCGCTGGTCGAGGACGTGGCCAACGGCACGATCCCGAATCGGGCGCTGAGCTCGATCGAAGTGCTGCTCGTTGGCTTTGCCACCGGCACGCTGCTTGCCGGGTTGCTCACGGTGTTTGCGATCTCGACGCGCATCGGCACCGACTTCCTCGAGACCATGACCGCGATGTTCAATCCGCTGCCGGCGATCGCCTTGCTGCCGCTCGCGCTGATCTGGTTCGGCCTCGGCGCCGGCAGTTTGATCTTCGTGCTGGTGCATTCGGTGATGTGGGCGGTCGCGCTCAATACGCTCGCCGGCTTCCGCAGCGTCTCCACGACGGTGCGCATGGTGGGACGCAACTACAATCTCAGCGGCCTGCGTTTCGTCGGCAAGATCCTGATCCCCGCCGCGTTCCCGAGCATTCTTGCCGGCCTCAAGATCGGCTGGGCCTTCGCCTGGCGCACGTTGATCGCGGCCGAACTGGTGTTCGGCGTGTCGTCGGGCCAGGGCGGGCTCGGCTGGTACATCTTCGAGAGCAAGAATCAGCTCAACATCCCGGAAGTATTCGCCGGCCTGCTCACCATCATCATGATTGGGCTTGCGGTGGAGAACGTCATCTTCCGGTTCATCGAGACAAGAACGGTACAACGCTGGGGCATGCAGTCCTGATTGTGTGCGAGGCCCAGTTCAATTCAACGGGAGAAATTCATGATCCACAGGCGCGCTTTCTGCAAAGCCCTCGTGGCGGTGCCCGCTCTGGCAACGCCGATGCTGATGCGCTCGGCATTCGCCGACGAAGTGTCGAGCATCGTGCTGGTGAGCCAGCACGGCTTGCCCTATTTGCCGCTGATGGTGATGGACACGCTCAAGCTGATCGAAAAGCACGCCGGGAAACTCGGCGTCGCCTCGCTCAAGCCCGCCTATAAGACGCTCGGCGGCACGCAATCGCTGATCGACGCGCTGTTGAGCGGGCAGATGAATTTCGGCGTCACCGGCGTGCCCGGCCTGGCGACGCTGTGGGACAAGACCGCCGGTACGCCGCAGGAGGTGCGCGCGCTCTCCGCCGTGCAGTCGATGCCGTTCATGCTGGTGACCAACCGTGAGGCGATCAAGACGATCAGGGACTTCAACGAGCACGACAAGATCGCCTTGCCGTCGGTCAAGACGTCGAGCCAGGCGATCTGTCTGCAGATGGCGGCCGCCAAGGAGTGGGGGCAGGACCAATATGCCAGGCTCGACCCGTTCACCATCACTCGTCCGCATCCGGACGCGGCGACTTCGGTGATATCCAAATCGACCGAGATCAACAGCCACTACTCCGTCGCACCTTATTACTACTACGAGCTGGCGACGCCCGGCGTGCATAACGTGCTTAAGTCCTACGATACGTTGGGCGGCCCGGCCACCAATGGCGTCATGCTCATGACGAAAAAGTTCCGCGAGGCGAATCCGAAGGTCACGGCTGCAGTTTTCGCCGCGCTCTCCGAGGCTGAGGATTTCATCAACAAAAACGCGGGCGAGGCGGCGCAGATCTATATCAAGACGACCAACGAAAAGCGCAGCACCCAGGCCGACATGGTCAAATACATTTCCGATCCGGACAACGTGTGGACCACGGCGCCGCAGCAGTCGATGGAGTTCGCCACCTTCATGCACAAGGTGGGCACCATGAAGCGGCTGCCGGCATCGTGGAAGGACATGTACATGCCGGAATCGCACGAGCTCAAAGGCACCTGAGCTGAAATCCAATTCGAACTGGCGAACGCGGGCGGGAGGCCGGCGAATGAAAGTCTATGTGCTCAATTCCTTCTATCCGACCGGCATCGAATACGCCGCGCAGCACGCCGAACTGGTGCTGTGGGACGATCCGCGCGTGAAGAATTGGCACGAGGACGCGGACGGCCTGATGGTGCGCATGACGCCGATCCGCGCCGACGATCTGGCGCGCGCCAAGAAGCTGCGCGTCGTCGCCAAGCAGGGCGTCGGTGTCGACACCATCGATCTCGCCGCGGCGCGGGCGCGTGGCGTCACCGTGTGCCGCACGCCCGGGGTCAACAAGGAGGCCGTCGCCGAACTGGCGTTGGCGCTGGCGCTCAGCGTGACACGGCGGGTCGCGGAATTCGACCGCAATATCCGTTCGGGCGGCGCGGTCAACCGCTCGAACTTCCTCGGCCTGGAATCCTGGCAGAAGACCGTCGCCATTGTCGGCATGGGCAATATCGGCACGCTGGTAGCGCGCAAATGGCACGCCGCGTTCGACGCGCACATCGTGGCCTACGATCCCTATGTGCCGGCCGACAAATGGCCGGACATTCCGCACAAGCGTGCGGCCTCGCTCGCCGAGACGCTGCCGCTCGCCGATATCCTGACGCTGCATCTGCCGCTCACCGAGGAGAGCCGCGGCATGATCGGCGCACAGGCGCTGGCGCTGATGAAGTCGAGCGCGGTCGTGATCAACACCTCGCGCGGCGGCATCGTCGACGAGCGCGCGCTGCACGACGCGATCGCAAATGGCCGGTTGTTCGGCGCCGGCCTCGACGTTTTCGAACGAGAGCCGCCGACTGCCGACCACCCGCTGATGCGATTGCAGACAGTCGTCGCCACGCCGCATGCCGGTGGCGGTACCTACGAGACGCAGGCGCGCTCATCGCTGTTGGTGGCGCAGCAATTGTTCGAGGCGCTGGCCGGCCGCGAATTGCTCGACCGCGTCGCCTGAGAAAGTTCACCTGAGACCGTCATGGCGTTGGTGAACAACCGGTACGAAGGCGCGCATGCAGGCGGGCGAGGTGGCTCTCGGCATGCCGGTGCGGCTGGCGCGTTCGGGCGACGTCGCCCGCATCGCCAAGACGACGGGGCACGATTTCATCTTCATCGATTGCCAGCATTCGCTGTTCAATCTGGAGACTATCGGCCACATCGCCTCGACCGCGCTGTCGATCGGCGTCGCCCCTCTGGTGCGCGTGCGCGGCATTGACGATCCCGACGTGTCGCTTCTGCTCGACACCGGCGCGCTCGGCATCGTCTACCCGGACGTGGCCAATGCCGCGCAGGCGAAGAAGGCGGTCGACATCTGCAAGTTCGCGCCGCTCGGCAAGCGCTCGGTCACTGCCGGTTATCCGCAATTCGACTACCGCTCGGTGCCGCTCAGCGAGAGCGTGCCGCAACTCAATGACGCTTGCCTCCTGGTATGCATGATCGAGACCGTCGAGGGCCTGGAAAACGTCGAAGCGATCGCGGCGGTCGACGGCGTCGACGTCCTGCACCTCGGCAGCAACGATCTGCTCGCCAATATGGGCAAGCCCGGCAAGTTCGACGATCCGGTGCTGGTCGCGGCGCAGGAGCGGCTCATCGCCGCCTGCCGCAAGCACGGCAAATTCGCCGGCTGCGGCGGCAACCGCGATGTGGCGCGTCAGCTCGACCTGGTCCGCAAGGGCTGCCTGTTCCTCACCACCCAATCGGACATCGGCTTCCTGTCGGCGGCGGCCTCGAAATGGACCACCGGCATCCGCGACGGGCTGAAGGTCTAGAGTTCGCGCAGCGCGTTGAACTGCGCGACATAGCCGGAGGCGTCGATTCGCACGCCGATGACGGTGGTGCGCTTGGATTGCACCGCCGCGCTGAGCGCGGCGCTCAACGCTTGTTCGGTTTCCACCACCACGCCGTCGGCACCGAAGGATTGCGCGAGTTTCTCCCAATCGACGCCGCCGAGCGCCACGCCGTGCAGCGGGATGCCCTTGATCTCCTGCTTGACGCGGATCAGGCCGATTTCCTTGTCGTCGAACACCAGCACGATGATCGGCAGGTTCTCGCGCTGGGCGGTCTGCAATTCGGCGACCGTCATCAGGAAGCCGCCGTCGCCGGTGAAGGCGACCACCGGTCGGTCAGGATATGCCATGCGCGCGGCGAGCGCGCCCGGCACGGCGTAGCCCATGGAGGCAAGCCCGTTTGAGGTGAGGAATTCGCGCGGGCCGTAGGATTCCCATTTCTGTACCACCAGCAGGCGGCTCGCGCCGGCATCGCAGGTAGCAATCGTGTTGCGTGGCAGCACAGCGCGCGCTACTTCCATGGCGCGTTGCGGCGACAAGCCAGTGGCGGGTGTGTTGAGCGCGTCGCGCACCTCCTGCCGGAAGTTCTTGGCGGCTTTCTCGCCCCAATTCGTGCCTTCCGGCGCCCAGCGCGCGAGGCCGGCCAAAAGCGGCTTCAGGTCGCCGATGATTTCCGGATCGGCCGGCACCAGCGCGTCGACGCTCGGCACCGAAGACAGCGCCAGCACCGGCAGGGTGTAGGGCCAGGGTTTGGGCTGCAGTTCGACCGCGTCGAGACCCACGGTGACGATCAGGTCGGATTCCATCACCAGTTTGCGCTCGATCAACCCGCCGATGATGCAGCCGGCGCGCAGCGGGTGATCCTCCGGGATCATGCCCTTGCATTTGGTGGTGGTGAGCACCGGCGCGCCAAGGCGTTCGGCGAACTGCACGAACTCGGCCGAGGCGCCGCACCAATAGACGCCGAGCCCCGCGATCAGGATCGGCCGCCGCGCCTTGCCGAGCATATCGAGCGCCGGCTTGAGGTCGGCGCGATCCGGGCCGGGCGTGATCCAGTTCGGCATCAGCGGCGGCTCGGCAGACGTAGTCGCCGGCCTCGCGCGTGGTCTCGCTCTGCGGAAATTCGAAATGCACCGGGCCGGGCGGCGTCGCGGTCGCCGTGCGCATGGCGCGGCGCACCTGCTGGCGCACCGTCTTGGCGTCGATCGTCGTGCTCCATTTGACGATCGGCTCGTAGACCGCGTGCTGGTTGATGCGCTGGCGCAGTCCCGTTTCGTAGGTCGGACGCGAATAGGCATCGGTGATTGCAATCAGCGGCGAGCGGTCGAGAAACGCGTGCGCCACGCCGTTGACCATGTTGGTGGCGCCGGGGCCACGCGTCGACAGGCAGATGCCCGGGCTGCCGGTGAGATCGCCCCAGGTCGAGGCCAGCATGGCGCCGGCGACTTCCTGTTTCATCAGGAGAAAGCGCATCTGGCGCTGGCGCGCCGCTTCCATCAATTCGACCAACTCGCCGCCCGGATGGCCCACAATGAACGGCGTGCCGGCATCCTTGAACGCGGCAGCCAGCACTTCGACGGTCGTGGTCATCGCTCAACTCCCCATGTGTTCGGCAGATTTTTCTGTTGTCGGGCGCACCATGACAGGAGTGCCGCCGGCCTCCAACAATTGCTCGCTCGTTCTGCACGATAGCAGCTATTCGCAACATGCATTACTATCGTTTCGGCGGTTTGTCTTATGCAGATAACGCAAAAGCGAGTTTGCAGAATGAAAAAGAAAATGCCTGAAGTGATCGTCGCCATCCTCGACAAGTTTCATCCGCACATCAAGGCCGCAATCGCAGCGGCCGTGCCCGCCAATTGGGCGGTGGTATTTATCGAGGCCAGTACCCTGGCCGCGCGCACGGCGGCGGTCCGCGATGCGGACATCGCCTTCGTCATGGCCGCGCCGATCCCAACGGAACTGGTGGCGGCGGCGCAGCGGCTGCGCTTCATCCAGAAGCTCGGCGCCGGCGTCGACCGTATCGATCTCGATGCCTGCCGCGCGCGCGGCATCGGCGTCGCGCGGCTGCACGCCGGCAACAGCGTTCCGGTCGCCGAACATACGATCTTGTTGATGCTTGCCGTCTACCGCCAGTTGCCGCAGATCGACCGCCGCACCCGCGCCGGCGCCTGGCAGAAGGAAGACGCGCGCGGCACGCATCGCCAGCTGTTGGGAAAGACGATCGGCCTGGTCGGTCTGGGCGCGGTTGGCCGCGACGTGGCGAAACGGCTGCGCGGCTTCGAGGTCACGATCGTCTACTACGACCCGGTGCGCGCTCCGCCCGAAGTCGAGCAGAGCCTCGGCGTCAGCTATGCCGCGCTCGACGACCTGGTGCGCACCGCCGACATCGTCTCATTGCATCTGCCGTTGCTGCCGCAAACCGCGGGCATCATCAACGCCGAGCGCATTCGCGCCATGAAGCCCGGCGCGATGCTGATCAATTGCGCGCGCGGCGGTTTGGTCGACGAGGCCGCGCTGGTGGCGGCGCTGAAAGCGGGCCGCCTGTTCGGCGCCGGCATCGACGCCTTTTCCAGCGAGCCGCCGGTCGGCAGTCGGTTGCTCGAACTGGACAACACGGTGGTCACCTCGCATTTGGCGGGAGCGACGCTCGATAACTTTTCGGGAATCGTCGCTCGCGCGGTGGAGAACGCCAAGGCGGTGCTGCGCGGCGGGGCGCTGGCGAAGACCGACGAGGTGCTCGCGCCCGCGCCTAAAGTGGCGGCGGTTTAAGCCGATGGACAAACAGGCTGCTGCCGACTACTTCTCGGCATCGAGCGCCGGTAGCTCAGCTGGATAGAGCACCAGACTTCGAATCTGGGGGTCAGGGGTTCGAAATCCCTTCCGGCGCGCCAACTGCCATCTTGTGCGGCGCTGTCGTTGCGCCCCATTTTATCGCGGAATATCCGCTCAAACCGTCCGCCGAAAACCAACAGCAAAAACAGCAGCACGAGCGCGACCACGAGCAGTCGCCAGTTGCCGGTGCCGCAAACCATGCCGACACAGGCGGTCAGCCAGGTCACCGCGGCGGTGGTGAGGTTATGGACGCGATAGCCGCCTTCGCTGTCCTGCAAGATGACGCCAGCGCCGAGAAATCCGATACCGGTCAGAACGCCCTGGATGACGCGGGACAATGGATCGGGGTCGCTTGCAGCCGACGGCATGACATCGGTAATGGCGAGCACGACGAGCGCGGAGCTCAGCGCGACGAGGCCCAGCGTACGCACGCCGGCCGCCTTGCCATGTAAGTCGCGATTGAGGCCGATCACGCCGCCGATGATGGTGGCGGCGGCAAGTCGCAGGACGATTTCCCAGAATGCCATTTTGAAATTCTCGACCGCCGCGCGGAAGAATACGGGTCGCTGTCATATAAACGCGAATTTGCCTTACGTTCGGTGAATGGCCGCGCTCGCCGGCGGTATCAGTCTACGTCTTGCGTATGTTCGCTCGCGGCCGAGGCAATGCGTCGGCTGATTGCGATGCGAGAATTCTCGCCGATTGTCACGACTAATTCATCATCGGCCCGGGTTCAGCGCTCCGCTTACCGCGCGTAAACCATCCACACTCAACTCATTCCGCATTCATGGGCGGTAAAACACTGACTCATTATGGTGCCGTGTCTTTTGATGCGAAACAGTATTGGGGCACGGCGATGAAGGATAATGGGGTAACGATCGACATTGCCAAGCGAGGCACCGCCGATGCTACTGCGACAGCGGCTAAATCAGGCTCAGGTGCAAAGCCCGCGGTGGCGGCTGACGCTTTCGATGCCATGCGTGCTCTGGCTGAAGCAGCAACTGCGCTGAAAGCGGGCGCTGCCGGCGCCGCGAGAAAAAAACTCCTCGCAGCGGTCGTCGACCCCGATCCGCATCAAGCGAGCGCTCTGCGCGCTGATCCGGCGGTGGTCCGCCGTCTGTTCGAAAACGGCAAATACCCCTACGATGAAATGCTGCGCCGTCGGATGTACGAGGAGGAAATGGTCGAGGTGCAGCGCGAACTGTTGAAATGCCAGCGCTGGGTGGAAGAGACCGGGCAGAAGATCGTCGCGCTGTTCGAGGGCCGCGACGCCGCCGGCAAGGGCGGCACCATCAAGCGTTTCATGGAGCATCTAAATCCGCGCACCGCGCGCGTCGTAGCGCTGATGAAGCCGACCGAGCGCGAACGCACGCAATGGTATTTCCAGCGCTACGTCGCGCATCTGCCGGCCGCCGGAGAGATCTATATGTTCGACCGTTCCTGGTACAACCGTGCCGGCGTGGAACGGGTGATGAATTTTTGCACCCCGCACGAGTATCTCGAGTTTATGCGGCAATGTCCGGAGTTCGAGCGTATGCTGGTGCGCTCCGGCATCCGGTTGTTCAAGTTCTGGTTCTCCGTGTCGCGCAAAGAGCAGCGCCGGCGCTTCGAAATCGCGCGTGAACGACCCGCTCAAGCAATGGAAGCTGTCGCCGATCGACCGCGCGTCGCTCGACAAATGGGACGAATATACGGAAGCCAAAGAAGCGAATTTTTTCTACACCGACACCGCCGATGCGCCATGGACCGTGATCAAGGCCGACGACAAAAAGCGCGCCCGGCTCAACTGCATGCAATATTTTCTGTCGGCGCTCGACTATCCGAACAAAGACCATGCGATTGTGACAGGTCCCGACCCGTTGATCGTCGGCACGACCGAGCATGTCATCGGCCGCGATAACCACATCATCGAAAAGACGGTGCATCCGGATCTGAAACGCCGACGCTAGCGCGCGCGAAATAGACGCAAGGCCGCGCGAAACCCAAAAACAATCGCATGCCCAGCTCGTCGTCTCGGCGTCATTTGCGACGAGGCGAGGGGTTCCTGGAATGATATTGCGATGCGAAGGTGGTTGGCTGCGCTTGCGCGCGGGCGGCAAAATCGCCATAAAATTCCAGCACAGTAGAAAAGGACTCCGAATGAGTGCTGAACCAATGAAGCTCGGCATCGTGGGGCTCGGCCGCTGGGCCAAGGTGCTTACCCGGGCGGTCGCGAAATCGGACAAGCTCAAGATCGTCGCCGGCTACAGCCGCACCGAGGACAAGCGCCGCGCCTTCCAGCAGGAATTCGGCGTCGCCGGTGTGCCGGACATGAAGACGCTGTTGTCCGACCCGGAGATCCGCGGCGTGATCATCACGGTTCCGAACGAACAGCATTTGCCGGTCGCGACCGAGATCGCCAAAGCCGGCAAGCACGTCTATACCGAGAAGCCGATCGCCGCCACGCTCGAGGACGGCATCGAGATCGAGGCGCTGGAAAAGAAATACGGCGTCACCATCACCGTCGGCCACAGCGCGCGGCTGCTCGGCAGCATTCGCCGCATTCGCCAGGCGATCGATGCCGGCGAACTCGGCCGCGTCGCCTTCATGGAGGCGAATTTCTCCAACGAGCGCGCGCTCGAGCTCAATCCCAGCACTTGGCGCTGGTACAAAGCCAAGGCGCCGGGCGGGCCGCTGTCGCAGCTCGCGATTCATCAGTTCGATATCCTGCATTATCTCGGCGGTGACATCGTCGAGGCGAGTTCGATGGCCTCCAAGCTTTCGCCGGTCGGCGCCGAGGTCGACGACCAGTCGATGACACTGCTGCGCTTCGCCGATGGCAAGATCGGCTATGTCGGCTCCTGCTGGACTTCGCCGGGCATCTTCTCGGTGCGCGTGTTCGGCTCCAAGGGCTTGATGCACAGCGAGACCGATTTCTCCACCTGGGACGTGCCAAGCAAGCTGCATCTGTCATCCGCGCTCTATATCCAGCGCGGCAAGGACGGCTACGGCAAGCGCGAAGATCTCAAGGTGCCGGAAAGCGACATGTTCGTCGCCGAACTGGAAATGTTCGCGGAGAGCTGCCGCACCGGCAAGCCGAACGAATTGACCGCGCACAACGGCAATGTCGCGGTCGCGGTGGTGAACGCCGCGCTGCGCTCAATCGACAATAGCGGCCAATACGTGCGCGTCGGCGACATCCTGGATGAAGCGCGCGCGCGCGCCGCGGCGAGGAAGGTCAATGTTGCCTAGCCGCTATTTCATCGAGCTGACCCAGCCGGAGATCGCCGCGCAGCTCAAAGCCAATCCGCTGGTGATCCTGCCCGCCGGCAGCGTCGAGCAGCACGGGCCGCATCTGCCGACCGGCACCGACACTTTCGCCGCCAATGTCATCTCGGCCGCCGTGGCCGAGCGCATGGACGGATTGGTGCTGCCGGCGACGCCGTTCGGCGTGACGCCGATGCACATGCCGTTCGAGGGCACCATCACCTTCACGCCCGACACCTATATGCGGGTGGTGACCGAAACCTGCGTCTCCACCGCCAAGCACGGCGCCAAGCGCCTGCTGATCCTCAACTGGCACGAAGGCAATATCCCGTCGCTGGCGATCGCCGCGGAATCGCTGCACCGCGACCACGGCATGAGCGTGCTGACCGTGCAGGCCTGCTACGTCGCCGAAGAGCTCTACGGCAAGACCTGCAACGGCCTCACCCATGGCGGCGAGATCGAGGCGCTGGCGGTGTTGGCGTTCCGGCCGGAACTGGTCCATCTCGACCGCATCGACTATTCCTCCGACCATAGCCACGGCCACAAGATGGACAAGCTGCGGCGCACGCGCAGCTATCAGCCGGTGCTGACCGACATCCGCACCATCGCGCCGACCGGCTGGTTCGGCAGCCCGCAGCACGCCACCGCCGAGAAGGGCGCGCGCATGCTCACCGACATCGCCGACGCGATCGCGCGCGAGGCCGCCGACATCTTCCGCCAGCTCGACGCGGTGCAGGGTGGCACCGCCGAGATCAAGCAGTTGCGGCAGGCGGTCTGATGGCGCGGCTGCTCAGGCAGGCGAGGGCAAGCGGCTCGGCCTGCCCGGGCGGGCGGCGCTGGAAATGGTGTCGGGCGAGATCGGCTCGGCGCTGACCTTCCGCGTCGTCGAGATTCCGGTGCAAAAGCCGGGCGAAGCCTTGCGCGGACCGCATCTGCACCACGGCTATGAGGAATGCATCTACGTGCTCAAGGGCGAGGGCCGCACCTTGAGCGAGAGCGGCGAGCTCGCGATCAAGCCGGCGATGTCGTGCTGGTGCCGCCGGAGGAAAAGCACGTCACCCGCAACACCGGTAGCGAGCCGCTGGTCCTGCTCTGCTTCTTCCCGACGCCCGACATCGTCGGCTCGACGGAAAACTTCCCCGATTTCTGACCCACCCGCGAATTTGAAACGCCCATGAGCACCGACGTTCTCTGCCTGCGGCCCGAGGCCGATTTCACGCGCGTGGAGCGCGCCGGCGCCGGCGACGCTGCGCGTGAGTTATCGCAAGCCGGACGATGCCGACGTGCCCGCGCTGATGCGCGCGGCCGACGCGTTGATCATCCCGGCGGTCGGCCCGAAGCTCGCGCCCGCGTTGTTCGAGGGCAGCCGCCTCAAGCTGGTGCAGATCACCGGCGCCGGCGTCGACCGTCTCGACCGCGAAGCGCTGATGCGGCTCGGCATTCCGGTCGCCAATGTCGCCGGCGGCAGCAACGGCGCGGTCGCCGAATATGCGGTGACCACGGCCTCGGCGCTGCTGCGCCGCTTTGCCTGGGCCGATGCGGAAATCAAGACCGGCAACTACGTCGCCTTCCGCGCCCGCATGGTGGCGGACAATCTCGCCGGGCTCGACGGCTTGCTGGTCGGCCTCGTCGGCTTCGGCGCCATCGGGCATGGCGGTGGCGCAAGCCTTCGCCGCGCTCGGCTGCCGCGTCTGCTATTACGATCCGGCGCCGCGCGACGCCAAGGCGGGCGCGGCGATCGGCGCCAAGCCGATGGCGCTCGATGCGCTGCTCGCCGCCGCCGACGTGGTGAGCCTGCACGTGCCGCTGTTGCCGGCGACGCAGGGCCTGATCGGCGAGCGCGAACTGTCGCTTGATGAAGCCGGGCGCGGTGCTGATCCAGGCTTCGCGCGGCGGCGTGGTGGACGAAGCGGCGCTTGCCGCGCATCTGCGCTCCGGCCGCCTCGGCGGCGCCGCGGTCGACGTCTATTCGACCGAGCCGCCGGCGGCGGACAATCCGCTGCTCAAGCTCGACGGCGAAGCCGCGCGGCGGCTGTTGCTCACGCCGCACATCGCCGGCGTCACGCGCCAGTCCTGGGGCATTCTTTTCCGGTCGGCCTGGCAGAACATCGAACGCGTGTTGATCGAGAAAGCGCCGCCGCTCAACCGCGTGTATTGAAGCGCGGCTTACTTCACCGACACTCCCGCGCGTTTGGCCACCGGGCCCCATCGCTCGATGTCGGCGCGCAGCTCCGCGGCGAATTGCTCCGGCGAACTCTCGATCATGTCATAGCCGAGCTGCTTGGCCCGCTCCTTCATGTCCGGCGTCGCGAGAATGGCGACGATTTCGTCATGCAATTTTTTGACGATTTTCGGATCGAGGCCCGCCGGGCCGAGCAAGCCGGCCCAGTTGGCGACCGCAAATCCAGGCAAGCCGGATTCGTCCATGGTCGGCAGCTCCGGCAGTAGCGCCGAGCGCTTTTTCTCCGCCATGGCGATCGCGCGCAGACGATCGGGCTTCTGCTTGGCGATGCTGGGCACGCTGGCAAACAGCACCTGCACCTGTCCGCTCATCAGATCGAGCAGCGCCGGGTTCATGCCCTTGTTCGGCACGTGAACCATCTCGATCCCGGCCATGGACTTGAGCATTTCGCCGGCGAGATGCGACGCGCTGCCGACGCCGGCCGAGCTATAGCTCAGCTTGCCCGGATTGGCCTTGGCGTAGGCGATGAATTCCTTGAGCGAATGAACCGGCAGCGACGGGTTGACGATCAGCGCATAGGGGCTGATCGCCACGTTGATGATCGGCGTGAAATCCTTGGTGACGTCGTAGGGCGGTTCTTTGTGCACCACCACCGAGAGCGACAAGCTACTCGGCGTGTAGAGGAGCGTGTAGCCGTCGGCCGGCGAGGCGATCACCACCTTGCTGCCGATGATGCCGGCCGCCCCGGGATGGTTTTCGACCACGAAGGTCTGGTGCAGGCGCTCGCCGAGCCGTTGCGCGAGCAACCGCGCCATGACGTCGACGCCGCCGCCGGCCGCGACGGGCACCACGATCTTCACCGGCCGGTCCGGATATTCGGCCCGCGCGGCGGTCGCACCCGCCAGCAGGATCAAGCTCGTCAGCGCCAATTTTCGCAGCATCGCCGTTTCCTCCATTTACGTTATTCTCCAGAAGCGCGGGGCCGTGTGCAAGCCATGCGCGTCGTATTTAACGCCCGCTTCGGGCACGTGTCGGATATTTCGTCGCCGCATTGGTCGGATATTGGACTGACGGTTGCCCACCCATCTCGATTTGAGTACACGTCCAACGGCTGATGGTTTTTTCCCCAACAGGCTTCTGACCGCCGCGTCAAAGTCTTCAACACGGCCGGCACGCGCGCGGGCCGCAATCATGAAAGTCCGATGCCGGCAAATCCTAAGCTCGTCGTTCGCTTCAACTTCCCCTACAATCCGGCGATGGCCGAACGGTTCGCGCGCGAAGCCGATATCGAGCTGCGTACCTGCGACGCCAAAGGACCCGAGAGCAGCGTGTGGCCCGATCTCGCCGCGGCGCATGTCTACCTGATCTCGTCGGCGAAGGATGAGTTGCCGCGGCAATGGTTCGCGACCGCCGAGCTGCTGGCGCGTTGCCCCAAGCTGGTCTGCGTCTCGACCAGCGGAGCGGGCTACGACACCGTCGATGTCGATGCCTGCACAAAGGCCGGCATCATCGTGGTGAACCAGGCCGGCATCAACGCGAAAGCGGTCGCCGAGCACACGCTCGGCCTGATGCTGGCGCTGTCGAAGCGGCTCATCGAATCCGACCGCCGCCTGCGGCGCGACCGCGGCTTTGCCCGCGAAGAGCTGATGGGGCACGATCTTTCCGGCAGGATGATCGGGCTCGTCGGCATCGGCCATGTCGGCACCCGCGTCGCGCATCTGGCGAACGCCTTCGGCATGAGCGTGTTGGCCTACGATCCTTACGTCAGCGCGGAGGAGATTGCCCGGCGCGGCGCCCGCGCGGCGACGTTCGACGACTTGCTCGCACAATCGGATTTCGTGTCGATCCATTGCCCGCGCACCAGCGAAACGCTGGGCATGCTCGATACGCGCGGCCTTTGCCCGGATGAAAAAAGGCGCGATCCTCATCACCACGGCGCGCGGCGGCATCCATGACGAGGCGGCGCTGTTCGCGGCGCTGCAATCCGGGCACCTGAGCAGCGCCGGGCTCGACGTCTGGGAGAAAGAGCCGCCGCCGCTGCAGCATCCTTTGCTGACGCTGGACAATGTGATCGCGACGTTCCACACCGCCGGCGTGACGCACGAAACACGCCGGGACATGGCCGCGCAGGCGGCCGAACAGATTGTCGTTCTGCTCAAGGGCGGCCGGCCGCCGCGCCTGGTCAATCCGGACGCCTGGCCGGCCTATCGCGCGCGCTTCGAAGCCATTATGGGTGTGCCGGTCTGATGCAACGGATCCCTGCAATCGCCGTTCCGCTGATCGCGCTGCTGCTGGCGCTCAGCGCCATCGTCACGCTGGCGCACGCCCAGGATCCGGCCCGGCAGGGGCGCGCGCTGCTCAAGGAATTTTGCGCGGACTGTCACGCGATCGGCCGGCGCGACAAGAGTCCGGTGCGCGGCGCGCTGCCGCTGCGCACGCTCGGCCGCAGCTTCGATCTCGACGAGTTTCCGCGGCTGCTGCGGCGCGGAATCTCGTCCAGCCATCCCGCCATGCCGGAATTCAAATTCAGCGACGACGATGCCCGCGCGGTGACCGCCTATTTACGGTCGATCCAGCGGTAATTTTACCGGTCGATCGTGATCTCGTCGGTCAAGGCGCGCGAGACGCAGAGCATGATGTTGTCGGCGCGGTCGTGGTCGGGAAGATAGAGATCGCGGTGGTCGGCTTTGCCGGCGAGGAGCTTGGTGCGGCAGGTGCCGCAGGTGCCGGTCTCGCACGAGCTCGGCACTTCGAGGCCGTGCGCGCGCAAGGCTTCGAGAATTGTCTTGTCGGTCGGCACCTCGACCACGTCGCCGGAATGCGCCAGGCGCACCTTGAACGGCTTGTCGGTCGCTTTGTGCGTCTCGGCGTCGCTGAACGCCTCGAAATGCACCGCCGCCGACGACCAGTGGTCGGTGAAACGGCGTACCGCCTCCATCAAGGGGCGCGGCCCGCAGCAATAGAGATGCTCGCGGTTTTTCCGCTCGGCGAGGATCGGCTTGAGGTCGAGCGATCGCGCCGGGTCGCCGTGATCGTAATGGATGACGACGTGATCCTTGAATTCGGGCGTGCTCAACTCGTGGATGAACGCCGTCGTTTCCGGCGAGCGCGAGCAGTAGAAGAGGCGAAAGCGCTTCCCCTGCCGCCGGATCTCCCGGATCATCGCCATGATCGGCGTGATGCCGATGCCGCCGGCGATGAACAGGAAATCCTGCGCTCGCTGCGGCAGCGCGAAGTCGTTGACCGGCGGCGCCACCAACAGGTTGTCGCCGGCTTTCGTATTGTCGATCAGGTTGCAGGAGCCGCCGCGGCCGTTGGCCTCGCGCTTGATCGCGACCAGATAGCGGTCGCGCTCGGCCGGGTCGTTGCACAGGGAATATTTGCGCAGCAAGCCGTTCGGCGTCTGGATCGCGATGTGTGCGCCGGCGGAAAATTCCGGTAGCGGCTTGCCTTCGACATCGCGAAATTCCAGCAAATGGATGCCGTCGGCGATCTTGTCGTTGCGCATGACGCGGAGCGGCAGCATCTGCGGTTGGGCAACACCTACGGTCATTTCGTCCCCGATGAATTGTCTATTCGCGCCACAAGTGGCGGTTTTTCGCTGCGACCGCAAGTGGGGCGGGCAAGCCTCAGCGCGCGCCGGTGCTGACGCGTTCGATCGGCCGCGGAGGGGCGGCAGCCACGGGGGCGGCTTCGGCCATGAGGGCGCGGTAGGCGTCGGCGAGCCCGGCGCCGAACATCACGTCGCGGCCCTTTGGTCCGAGGTCTTTCGCGGTGGCGAGCAGAATATCGCGCGCTTTGTCCGGCGAAAGATCGTGCCGGCGCTCGAGCATCAGCGCGACGATGCCGCTGACTTCCGCCGCGGAATAAGAAGTGCCGGACGATATCTCGTAGCCGCCGTCGGGAATGGCGACCAGGATCTGCTCGCCCGGCGCCGCCACCGCGATGTGGCGGCCGCGATTGGATTGCGCGAACAGCCTGTCGTCGGCGTCGGTGGCGGTCACCGCGATCACGTCCGGATCGGCGGCAGGATAGAGCGGCGGCGATTTCGGTCCGGCATTGCCGGCAGCCGCCACCAGTACGATGCCCTTCTTGTGCGCGGCGACGATGTTGCGGTGAAGCGCCGGATCGGGCGGCCCGGCGAAACTCATATTGATGACACGCGCGCCGTGCGCGGCCGCCCAGTCGATGCCTTTGAGAATATTGAAGGTGGTGCCCTCGGCGCCCGCGCCGGAGCCGTCGAAAGCGCGGATCGCGAGGATATGCGCCGCCGGCGCCGCGCCCATCAGTCTGCCGTGCGCGGCGATCAGGCCGGCGATGGCAGTGCCGTGTTTGTGCGGCTTCATCGGCGACGACAGCGTGTCGTAACTCTGCGCCACGGCGCCGATGAGTTCGGGATGGCTGGCGTCGATGCCGGAATCGATTACCGCTACCAGCACATTGTCGCCCTTGGCGAGGGTGTGCGCCTGCGGCAAATGCAGCTTGGCGAGTTCGTATTGCGCGGCGTCGCCTTCGGCCTTCACGTCGTCGCTTTGCAAAACGAACAGGTAATTCGGTTGCGCCGAGGCGACGATGCGGTCGGCTTCCAGCGCGCGCACCACGGAGGCGACCGAGCGGCGGTCGGGAATGCGCCAGCGGAACAGCGTGGTGCCGGACAGCTGGAACGTCTGCGATTCGATGCGGGTGAGCCGGTACCGGCGTTGCAGCGCGTCGATCTGCTGCGGGCTGACAGAATTGGCGACCTCGATCACCACCTCGTCGGGCACCAGCCGGCGCTCGTTGGCCGACGGCGCGCCGCTGGCACGGCGTTGCGGCCGGCGCGGATTCAGCGGCCCATTGCCGTCGTCGACGATGTCACCGCCTTCGTAGGTCTGTAAGACGCCCGGCGCGATGCCCGGCAGATAGCCGCCGTAATATCCACCCGCCCAGCCGTTGCGATAGCCGCGGCCGCGGTATCCGCCGTACCCGCCGCCGCGGACGACGCCGACACTCGGCGGCCCGCCGCGGCTGAAGACTTTCTGCGCGTAGGCCGCATCGGACGCCACGATCAGCGTTGCCGCGACGGCCGCGAAAGCGAGCAGGGCGCTACGATGCAAACGCATGGCGAAATCTCCGATGCGGCTCGCTAATCTTACTCCGTCGTGGCGATGAAGCCGACGACTTTGTCTTCCTGCAGCTTCTTGACGATGCGCGCGATCTCGCCCTTCGGCAATCCGGTCATCGACACGCGGACCTTGTACAGTCCGCCGGCCGCCGGCCCGGACGCGATCTGCAGCTTGTTGGCTTCGAGGAACTTGGTGATGTCGTCGGAGGAAGCCTGCGGCGCGAAGCGGATGATGGTGAAGGCGCCGACGCCCGGGTCGGTGCTCGGCGCCGAGGCGGTCTCGTAGCCGCCGCCGGTGCCGTGATCCTTGAGGACGATGCCGGCGATCAGCCCGGCTTGCAGCAGGATGGCGACGGCGGCGGCGCTCGCCGACCAGGCGAGCGTGCGCGGCGTCAGGCTGGCGAAGAATTCCGCGACGCGCGCGCCGAGATTGAACGACGGTGCCCGCTTGCGCGCCGGCTCGGCGTCGATCTTGGCGAACAGCGTTTCCATGGCGTGCGCCGACGGCGCGCCCAGCGTCTCGTTGAGCAGGATGGTCTCGCCCAGTTCCTCGCGTACCAGCGCGTAGCGGCGGGCAAGCTCCGGATCGTGGGCCAGCGCTTCTTCCACGCGCTGGCTGTCGCGACGGCTCAGCGTGCCGGCCGCGTGCCACGGCAGCAGCTCCTCGATCTCGCTGTGCGCTTCTTTGTTATTCGTATTCATGGCCAACCTCGATCGATTCCTTGCTCCTTCAGGAGCTCCGAGAGTTTCTTGCGCGCGTAGAACATGCGCGTCTTCACGGTCGCTTCCGGGATACCGACAATTCCCGCAACTTCCTCCACCGATTTCTCGTGGTAATAGACCAAATCCACGATCTCCCGGTGGTCCGCGGACAGCTTGCTCAGGCATTCGCGCAAGACCGCGGCCTTGTCCTTTTTCGCCAGCGTGACCTCCGGATCGTCGGCGTGATCCTCGATCTGCTCTGCCGTCTCCTCGTCGAGTTCGGCTTCCGGCCGCCGGCGCAGCGCCGACAAAGCCTTGAAGCGGGCGATGCTCAGCATCCAGGTCGAAACCGCCGAGCGGCCCTCGAATTTTCCGGCCTGTCGCCAGATGTCGAGGAACACCTCGCTGATCATGTCCTCCGCCGTCGCCTCGTTGCGCACCAGACGCAGTACGAACCGGTACACACGCACGTGGTGCCGCGCGAACAGAACCTGCATCGCGAGCCGGTCGCCACCTGCGATCCTGGCGATCAGAGCTTCGTCCGAGGTCGTTTGCATCGCAGGCCTATCGGCTCATGAATGGGTCGCTGGCAGCGGCGACTAGGTTCAAGCAAAATCGAAGAAAATTGGCCCGCCCCGGCCCGGAACTGGGGCGGGACGAGTGGCGGCAGTTTCCCCCCTTCCGCCATGACTCGGCAAGGCAAAGCCGGCCGGAACCCCGTAAAACGCGGCTTTTTGCCTAAAAATGAGTGGAAGGCGGGCTGGACATAGCCGGGACAAGCCCGGTTATGATGCCCGCCACGCATGATCTCCATCCCCGGCTTCACCCGCAGCGACATCCAGACCACCGGCGCCCGCATCGTCACGGCCACCGGTGGCAGCGGGCCGCCGCTGCTGCTGATGCACGGCAATCCGTTCAATCACCTGTCGTGGCTGCGGATCGCGCCGACGCTGGCGAAAGAATTCACCGTCGTCGCCACCGACCTGCGCGGCTACGGCGACAGCGAAAAGCCGCTCGGCGGCGACGATCATTCCGGCTATTCGTTCCGCGCCATGGCGCAGGATCAGGTCGAGGTGATGGCGGCGCTTGGTTTCGACCAATTCATGGCCGCCGGACATGACCGCGGCGGGCGCGTGCTGCACCGCATGTGCCTCGACTATCCGCATAAAGTGAAACGCGCGGCGATCCTCGACATCATCCCGCAGCATTATCTGCTCAATCATATGACCAAGGAATGGGGCCGCTTCTCCTGGCATTGGCTGTTCAACATCCAGCCCGAGCCGCTGCCGGAAAAGATGATGGGCGCCGATCCGGATTGGTTCATCGAGAGGAAGCTGGCTAAGACCAAACAGGGGCTTGAGCTTCTTCGACCCGGACGCGCTCGCCGAATACAAGCGCTGCTTCCGCAATCCGGAGACCATCCACGCCGTCTGCGAAGATTATCGCGCCACCTTCGGCGTCGATCTCGACATGGACACGAAAGATTTCAACTCCGGCCGCAAGATCGAATGCCCGGTGCTGCTGCTGTGGGGCGCGACCGGCGGCGTCGGCCGCAATCACAATCCCGGCCCGGCCGAAATCTGGAAGAGTTACGCGTCGAATATCGTCGCCGCCAAGGCGATGCCGAGCGGACATTATCTGTCCGAGGAGGCGCCGGCGGAGACGACGGCCGCGCTGCGCGAATTCTTCGCGGCGCCTTAGGCGCGCCTTAAGCCCCTGCCGGCGGCGGCTCGGCCAGGAAGTTGCGCAGCGCGTAAAACAGCAGATGCCGGTTCTTGCTGTAGCCCGCGCTATGCGCGGTCTGCGGCAGGATGACGAATTGCCGGTCGCCGTTCGGCAGTTGACCGAAAAAGTCGAGCAGGTCAGCGTTGGTCGAGTTGCCGTCGAACTCGCCGCGCAGCATCAGCACCGGTGAAACGATCTTCTTCGGGTCGACGATCGGCAGGTTCGCCGCCATGTCGAGATAGGTGCCGCTCGGCACCTCGTTGCCGAATTTCATCTCGTCGGCGATCAGCGCCTGCACCATCGCCTGATCGTAAAGGTCGGGATGCCCGTCGCGGGTGAAGATGGAACTAATCATCTTGGCGTCGCGCTTGCGGCGCGGGCTCGCGCGCAGCACCTCGATCTTTTTGCGCCGCCGTTCGATTTCCGCCGCGCCATTGCCCTTGTAGGTGAAGGCGGAGAGCATCAGCCGGGCGACGCGCTCGGGCGCCGCCTGCGCAAAAGCCGCGGCGCGGATGCCGCCGGACGAGGTGCCGTAGAAATGCGCCTTCTGCTGCCCGGTCTCCTTTTCGACGACCGGCATCGCGGCCTTGAGGTCCTCGACCCCGCTGGCGATGTCGGAATTGTTGCCGGACGAGCCGGAATGGCCGTAGCCGTCGTGGTCCATGGTCCAGACGTCGTAGCCGTCGCGCGCCAGCACGTTCATCAGCGAATATTCGCCCTTGCCGGGCACGGTGAGGTCATAAGACGAGCGTGACGAGTTCGACGAGCCGTGCACCAGGAACACGACCGGCCGCGCCGGTTCGCCCGGGCGGGGCGCGCCGACACGCTTGCGCCAGAGATAGAGCTTCACCTCGCCTTTTTTCGCCCAATAGTCCTTGCTCCAGATGTCGCCGCCGCCCGGGGCCGCTTGCGCTGGGCCGAACCGATCAACCCGGTCAACAAGGGGCTAGGCCGACGCCGGCGCCCTGCAGCACGCGCGCGACGCGGCATGGAACTATCGGAATGTGCTCATGGGTGTCCTCCCATCGGCCTGGGTTGAAGGATGCGGCCGTTTAACAGTCAAACTAGCAAATTCGGCCGCCCGGCGGCAGTCCACTCGCGCCGGGGTGTGAGTTCTGCTAGTGGGGCACTGCGCGCCGTCGGGTGCGGGGCGTTGCAGGGTTCCTTGGCCGGGGAACTGCGCGCCGCAAGTCGGCGATAATCACTTGCGTTGTCAGGAGCCGATCTCGGGTAAATCCGAGATCGGGTGCCGGAGGAAAGATGCTCAATTTGTTGCGCGCGGGGGCGCGATTTTTCCAGAAATATATCGGCTGGAACAGGATCGGCGTGCTTCTCAGTCTGGCGATCATCGCCGTCGCGGCGGTGGTGCTGGTCCATATGCTGCGCGACATCAAGGTCGACGAGATGCTTGCCGCGCTGCGCGCGGTCGAGCGCCACCGCATCGTCGCCGCCGCCGGCTTCGTCGCCGGGGGTTATTTCACACTCACCTTCTATGATTGGTTCGCCTTGCGCACGATCGGGCACCCGGAAATTCCCTACCGGATCGCGGCGCTTTCGGGATTCACCAGCTACTCGATCGGCCACAATATCGGCGCCACCGTATTCACCGGCGGCGCGGTGCGTTACCGCATCTATTCGGCGCACGGCCTCGACGCCATCGCAGTCGCGAAAATCTGTTTCATCGCCGGCCTGACCTTCTGGCTCGGCAATGCCACGGTTCTGGGTCTCGGCGTATTGCCATTCGCCGCAAGCCGCCGGCTGGCTCGATCAACTGCCGGACTGGGCCAACCGTTGCATCGCCGGTGCGATCCTCGACGGTGCTCTTGGCCTATCTCGGCTGGGTGTGGAGCGCGCCGCGCGAAATCGGCCGTGGCGAATGGAAAGTCTATCTGCCGAGCGGGCCCTCGACTTTGCTGCAGATCTGCATCGGGATCCTCGATCTCGGCTGTTGCGCGCTGGCCATGTACATGTTACTGCCGGATGAGCCGAATATCGGCTTCGTGATGCTGGCGGTAGTCTTCGTGTCGGCGACGATGCTCGGCTTCGCCAGCCACGCGCCCGGCGGTCTCGGCGTGTTTGACGCGGCCATGCTGGTGGCGCTGTGGCAATTCGACAAGGAATCGGTGCTGGCCGGACTGCTGATCTTCCGGCTGCTTTATTATCTCGTGCCATTTATCGTGGCGCTGCTGATATTGGGCACGCGCGAGATTCTGATCTATATGCGCGGAAGCCGGTGCGGCCGCCGCGGCAGGCGGTCAGGGCCAGCGCGCCGCTGCGTAGCGAGATCGAGGCCAAGAAAATCAACGCCGATTGACCATGGCGAGCGAAGACAACAGCGCGAACCTGCCAAACGGCGCGGATTGGCCGAGCCGCTTGCGCGGGGCGTGGCTGGCGCTGCTCGGCCGGCTCGGTGGCGACGTCGATACGGGGCACGGGCTGCTGCCGCTCTACGACCGCACCGCCGCGCACCCGCAGGCGCTGCTGATCGAGTCGCTGATCGGCGGACTGCCGGGA
>CAVTCV010000002.1:0-11161 GCA_963733315.1 uncultured Alphaproteobacteria bacterium
CGGCGCTCGCGGTGCCGTCGAGGATGAGCGCGCGCACGAAATCGCCGTTCTCGCGCTCCTCGAGGAGATCGACCGGCGGCGGCGCGCCCTCTTCCCGCCCGCACAGATCGCGCAGATACATCGACTGGCCAAGCCAGCCGGTCGTTTCGCCGATCAGCAAAATCGCTTCGCCGTCGCGCTTGAAGCCGAGCGAGGCCGACTTGGTGAAGTCGTCGATGAGGCCGACGCCGCCGATCGACGGCGTCGGCAGGATCGCGCGGCCGTTGGTCTCGTTGTAGAGCGACACATTGCCGGACACGACCGGGAAATTAAGCGCCTTGCAGGCCTCGGCGATGCCGCGGATGCAGCCGACGAACTGGCCCATGATCTCCGGCCGCTCCGGATTGCCGAAATTGAGATTGTCGGTGACGGCGAGCGGCTTAGCGCCGACCGCGGTCAGGTTGCGCCAGCATTCGGCGACCGCCTGCTTGCCGCCCTCGAAGGGATCGGCCTCGCAATAGCGCGGCGTCACGTCGGTGGTGAGCGCGAGGCCCTTCGGCCCGTTCTCGACGCGCACCACCGCGGCGTCGCCGCCCGGGCGCTGCACGGTATTGCCGAGGATGATGTGGTCGTACTGCTCCCAGACCCAGCGCTTGGAGCAGAGATCCGGCGTGCCGATCAGCTTTTCCAGCGCGTCGGCGATGCCCATCGGCGGCTTGACGTCCTCGGCGTCGATCGCCGCGGGCTTGGCCGCGCTGACGAAAGGCCGCTTGTATTCCGGCGCCTGGTCGCCGAGTTCCTTGATCGGCAGATCGGCCATCACGTCGCCGCCGTGCCGCACGATGAAGCGCTTTGACGGCGTGGTCTCGCCGACGATGGCGAAGTCGAGCCCCCATTTGCGGAAGATCGCTTCGGCTTCCTTTTCCTTTTCCGGCTTGAGCACCATGAGCATGCGCTCCTGGCTTTCGGACAGCATCATCTCGTAGGCGCTCATGCCCTCTTCGCGGCACGGCACCTTGTCGAGATCGAGCGTGACGCCGAGATCGCCTTTGGCGCCCATCTCCACCGCCGAGCAGGTCAAGCCCGCCGCGCCCATGTCCTGGATGGCGATGACGCAGCCTTTGGCCATGATCTCGAGGCAGGCCTCGAGCAGTAGCTTCTCCGAGAACGGATCGCCGACCTGCACGGTCGGGCGCTTCGCCTCGGAATCCTCGCCGAATTCGGCCGAGGCCATCGACGCGCCGTGGATGCCGTCGCGGCCGGTCTTAGAGCCGAGATAGACAATCGGCATTCCGACGCCCGAGGCGGCGGCGTAGAAGATCTTGTCTTTCCCGCAGATGCCGACGGCCATGGCGTTGACCAGGTTGTTGCCGTCATAGCGCGGATGGAAGCGCACCTGCCCGCCCACCGTCGGCACGCCGAACGAATTGCCGTAGCCGCCGATGCCGGCGACCACGCCCGAGACCAGATGCCGCGTCTTCGGATGCTTGGGATCGCCGAACGACAGCGCGTTCAGGCAGGCAATCGGCCGCGCACCCATGGTAAACACGTCGCGCAGGATTCCGCCGACGCCAGTCGCCGCGCCCTGATAGGGCTCGATGTAGCTCGGGTGGTTATGGCTCTCCATCTTGAACACGCAGGCGAGCCCGTCGCCGATGTCGATGACGCCGGCATTCTCGCCCGGGCCCTGGATCACCCAGGGACCTTTGGTCGGCAGGCCGCGCAGATGGACCTTGGAGGACTTGTACGAGCAGTGCTCGTTCCACATGGCCGAGAAAATGCCGAGCTCGGTCAGCGACGGCGCGCGGCCGATCAGATCGAGGATGCGCTGGTATTCGTCCGGCTTGAGGCCGTGCTCGGCGACCAGTTCGGGGGTGATGGCAGGCTCGTTCGAAGTCACGCTACGCCGCCCGGTCCAGCGCCTCGACCAATCCGGCGAACAGGCCGCGCCCGTCGGTGACGCCGAGCGCGGCTTCGACGTGATTTTCCGGGTGCGGCATCATACCTAGCACGTTGCCCCGCTCGTTGACGATGCCGGCAATGGCGTTGATCGCGCCGTTGTGGTTCCAGTTCGGGTCGATCATGCCGTCGGGCGACGAATAGCGGAAGATCACCCGCCCCTCGCCCTCCAGCCGCGCGATGTTCTCGCCGTCGGCGATGTAGTTGCCCTCGCCGTGCGCCACCGGCACGCGGATCACCTGGCCCGCGTTGTAGCCGCGCGTGAACGGCGTATCGGAGCGCTCGACGCGCAGATAGACGTCGCGGCAAATGAAGCGCAGGTTCTCGTTGCGCATCAGCACGCCGGGCAAGAGGCCGGCTTCGCACAGGATCTGGAAGCCGTTGCAGACGCCGAGCAGCAGGCGGCCTTCCGCCGCGTGCGTGCGCACCGCGTCCATGATCGGCGCGCGCGCGGCGATCGCGCCGCAGCGCAGGTAGTCGCCATAGGAGAAGCCGCCCGGAATCACCACCAGGTCGGTGCCGGCCGGCAATGCTGTTTCGGCATGCCAGACCATTGCCGCCGCCTTGCCCGACACGAGTTCCAGCGTGCGCGCCATGTCGCGCTCGCGGTTGATGCCGGGGAAGACGAGGACGGCGGCTTTCATCCCACCACCTCGACCCGGTAATTTTCGATCACGGTGTTGGCCAGGAGCTTGTCGGCCGCCTGCTTGAGCATCGCCTCGGCCTGGGCGCGGTCGCTGCCTTCGATCTCGATGTCGAAAACCTTGCCTTGCCGCACGCTGGCCACGCCGGCGACGCCGAGCGAGCGCAGCGCGCCTTCGATCGCCTTGCCTTGCGGGTCGAGAATGCCGGATTTCAGGGTGACGGTGACGCGGGCTTTCATGTTTCTCCGCTTATGGCACGAGTTGCGGGGGCGGCTTCCGCTAAATTTGCCGGGCAGGCCTAAACTAAAGACGCCGAAGCCCGGCACAAGGCCGGGCTTCAGGTAATTCACGGCCAAAAAGGCCGAAATCGGACGGTTGCCTAACCTTTTACCAGCACCGGGCCGGCGCCCCGCGGCGGTTCGCCCTCGTTCATGATGCCGAGCCGCTTGGCGACCTCGGTATAGGCCTCCAAAAGCCCACCGAGATCGCGGCGGAAGCGGTCCTTGTCGAGCTTCTCGTTCGACTTGATGTCCCACAGCCGGCAGCTATCGGGCGAAATCTCGTCGGCCACGACGATGCGCATCACGTCGTTTTCCCACAACCGGCCGGTTTCCATCTTGAAGTCGACCAGGCGGATGCCGACGCCGAGGAACAGGCCGGAGAGGAAGTCGTTGACGCGGATGGCGAGCGCCATGATGTCGTCGATTTCCTGCGGGGACGCCCAGCCGAAAGCGGTGATGTGCTCTTCCGACACCATCGGGTCGTTGAGCGCGTCATTCTTGTAATAGAACTCGATGATCGAGCGCGGTAGCTGCGTGCCTTCGTCGATGCCAAGCCGCGTCGCCAGGGAGCCGGCGGCGACATTGCGCACCACCACCTCGAGCGGGATGATCTCGACCTCGCGGATCAACTGCTCGCGCATGTTGAGCCGGCGGATGAAATGGGTGGGAACCCCGATTTCGTTGAGGTGCTGGAATACGTATTCGGAGATGCGGTTGTTGAGGACGCCTTTGCCTTCGATCACTTCGTGTTTCTTGGCGTTGAAGGCGGTCGCGTCGTCCTTGAAGTGCTGAATCAGCGTTCCCGGTTCAGGGCCTTCATAGAGGATCTTCGCCTTGCCCTCATAAATGCGGCGGCGGCGACTCATCGGGGTATACCGTGGTTTTTGAAAGTCCATGGGATGCCGTGGCTCCTGTTCGTGTCGTGTCGAGATCCGCGGCGGCGGGACCGGACATTTGCAAGTGCGCTAAAACGCTCCGGGCACGAGGTCAACCTAGCCGATCGGTCGGGTGAGTACAATCGCGGGTGCAAGGCGTTTTCCACTTGCCAATTTTACGTCACCGTCGCTGCCGCATGTTGCCTTGACGCTTGCCGCGGCGATATGCAAGGCGCAGCGGATCATATGTGTACGCGATCATGACCGGTCGCAAGGAGTGAGGGCGGCATGACCACATTCGACAAGCGCGAGGAAGGCTTCGAGAAGAAGTTCGCGCACGACGAGGAGCTCAAATTCAAGGCGACCGCGCGGCGCAACAAGCTGCTCGGCATGTGGGCGGCCGAAAAATTGGGCCTTTCCGGGCCGCAGGCGGACGCCTACGCCAAGGAGGTCGTGATGGCCGACTTCCAGGAAGCCGGCGATCACGACGTTTTCAAGAAAATCCGCGCCGACTTCGACGGCAAGAAAGTGGCCGTCTCCGACCAGGACTCCGCCGCGCCATGGACGAGCTGATGGTGCAGGCGATCGCCCAGATCAAAGCGAGCGGCTGAGGTGGCGGCTTTCGACCTCGCCCGGCGGCTGCGCGCGGGCGAAACCGTCTATGCCGCCTGGTGCAGCGCTCGCCTCGCCCGATGGTGGCCGAGACCGTCGCGCGCGACGGCTTTTCCGCGGTCGTCCTCGATATGCAGCACGGGCTGTGGGACACCGCCTCGATCATCGCCGGCATCGGCGCGGTCGATCACGGCGGCGCTTCGCCGGTGGTGCGGGTGCCGCTCAACGACTTCGCCTTCGTGTCGCGCGCACTCGATTTCGGCGCCGCGGCAATCATCGCGCCGATGATCAACAGTGCCGCCGACGCGCGCCGGTTCGCAGCCGTGGCGAAATTTCCGCCGCTCGGCGAGCGCAGCTGGGGCCCGCAGCGCGCCATGACGCTGCAAGGCAGGACCGCGACGGTCGATTACCTGCGCGAGGCCAATGACGGCACGCTGACGCTGGCGATGATCGAGACGCCGATGGCGCTGGCGCAGGTGGACAGCTATCGCCGAGACGCCGGGCATCGATGCGCTGTTCATCGGCCCCTATGACCTCTCCACGTCGCTGTCCGCGCGGCAAGGCGCAGGACGTGCAGGCGCCGCGAAGTCGAGCGCGCCATCGACCAGATCGGCGCAGCGGCGAAAAAGGCCGGCAAGATCGCCGGCATCTACTGCACCAATGCCGAGCGCGCGCTGGCCATGGCCAAGCGCGGCTTCCGCTTCATCACCGTCGGCGGCGACGTCGGCTATTTGCGCGACGGCGCGGCGGCGCAGCTGAAGGCGCTAAAGGGCTGACGGTCCTCCCCGCGAAGGCCGGGACCCATAACCACTGTCTATGCATATCGCGCCTACCGGGGTTATGGGTTCCCTGGGATCTCGCTTCGCTCGTCCGGGACGCCAGCCGCGAGCGTCATCGAGCACCTCCGCAACATCCCGCTCACGTCCGTCCGCCCTCGCCTCGGTCACCCGGTAGCCGTGCTCTTCCAGCCACACCCGCTTGTCGGCGCGCAAACGCGCCGCCGCATCGTCTTCGGCCGCCGGCACCAGATCGATCACGCATTTGAGCGGGAACGACACGAAATCGGCGATATGCGGGCCGATCGGCACCTGCCGCTTGAAGCCGCGGCCGGCGAAGCGGCGGTCGTTGACCAGCGCCTGCCACAGCACGCGCTCGGCGTCGGTCGGATTGCGGCGCAACAGCCGCGGCAGGCCGCGCAACGGCGTGCGCTCGGACGGCGCGCGGCCGGCGCCATGTTCGGCGAGCAGCGCGCGCAGCTTCTCGGCGCCGGCGCCGTCGAGCACGCCGCCGCGCGCCGGACCTTTGCGCCCCTGCGCGATCGCCGTGATGACGCCGTGCAAAGTGCGCACGTCCTGCTGCGTCGGCTGCCATGCGCTGGAAGATATTGCGCAGGTTGACGCCCATGGTGCCGCGTTTTTCCGCCGGGCGGAAAAATTCGACCTTGTCGAGCTCGCGCTCGAGATCGGCGAAGAAGGCCTCAAGCTGCTGCTTGGCGGCCGGCGGCGACTTTTCCGGCATGGCAAACGGCAGCTCGCCGCCCGCCTGCTTGAACCATTCGTAGCCGACGATCACCACCGCCTGCGCCAGATTGAGCGAGGCGAAGGCCGGATTGACCGGCAGCGTCAGGATGCGGTCGGCCTGCGCGACCTCGTGGTTCTCCAGCCCATTGCGCTCGCGCCCGAACACGATAGCGACGTTTTCGCCGGCCGCGACGCGCGGCGCCATTTCGGCCGCCGCCTCCGCCGCGCCGATCACGGGTTTGGCCTGGTCGTGATTGCGCGCGGTCGCCGCTAGGACAAAAGTGCAATCGCCGATCGCGTCGGCCAGACTGTCGTAGATCTGCGCGCCATCGAGCACGCGGTCGGCGCCCGCCGCCATCACCCGCGCCTTCTCGTTCGGCCAGCCCTGCACCGGCTTGACCAACCGCAGGCGCGACAGCCCGAAATTGGCCATGGCGCGCGCCGCCGCGCCGATGTTCTCGCCGAGCTGCGGCTCGACCAGGACCACGATCGGCGCCGGCGCTACGCTCCAGCGTTTGGTTTTGTCGGTGCCGGCACCCGGCATGACGCTTAGCCCTCCAGACCGGTGCTCGTTACCACCGCGCGGGCGCCGTGGGAAACCGTCGATTTTCTATGGTTTGGGCCGGCGCCGCCGACTTCCGCCCCAGCCGCGCAACGCACCTATGTATTTATCCGTGCTTTGCCTCCCCCGGGGGCGGATGCTATAGGGCGCGCACCGAACTCCGGTCAGTCGAATTCCCTGCTGTCCGCGCCGAGAACAATTCATTTGAGGGCCCGCGGGAGAAGCCATTCCACCGCGCCCATCAATGTTGAGTTTCCGGTCGGCCCAAACAAGCACGGCGACCAAAGGTGCAAGCATGCCAGATCTCGAAATCGTGTGGACAAAGGTCGATGAAGCCCCGGCGCTCGCGACCTATTCCCTGCTGCCGATCGTCGAAGCCTTCGTGGGCGCGGCGGGTGTGTCCGTGAAGCTGAAGGACATCTCGCTGGCCGGTCGCATCCTCGCCAATTTCCCCGAGAAGCTCACCCCGGCGCAACGAATCAACGACGAACTCGCCGAACTTGGCGCGCTCGCGATGAGGCCCGAGGCCAACATCATCAAGCTGCCCAACATCTCCGCCTCGATCCCGCAGCTCAAGGCCGCGATCAAGGAACTGCAAGGCAAGGGCTACAACGTTCCGGACTATCCGGACAACGCCGCGACGGAAGCCGAGAAGGACATCAAGTCTCGCTACGCCAAGATTTTCGGCAGCGTCGTCAACCCAGTATTGCGCGAGGGCAATTCCGACCGCCGCGCGGCCGGCGCCGTCAAGCAATACGCCCGCAACAATCCGCACAAGATGGGCGCCTGGAGTTCTAACTCCAAATCGCATGTGGCGCACATGTCGGCCGGCGATTACTACGGCTCGGAAATCGCGACCACCCTCGCGTCGGCGACCAACGCCCGCATCGAGCTGGTCGGCGCCGACGGCGCCGTCACGGTGCTGAAGGCAAAGACGCCGCTTCAGGCCGGCGAGATCATCGATGCGGCGGTGATGAGCCGCAAGGCGCTGCGCGCCTTCTATGCCGAGCAGATCGAAGCCGCAAAGAAGGAAGGCGTGCTGTTCTCACTGCACGTGAAGGCGACCATGATGAAAATCGCCGATCCCATCGTGTTCGGCCATGTCGTTTCCGTATTCTTCAAAGATGTGATCGACAAGCACGCCGCCACCCTCAAGCGCCTCGGCGTCAATCTCAACAACGGCTTCGGCGATCTCTTGACGAAGATCGAGACCCTGCCGGACGCCGAGAAAAAAGCGATCAAGGACGACATCGCGGCCGAGTACGCAAAACGGCCGGGCCTCGCCATGGTCAATTCCGACAAGGGCATCACCTGCCTGCACGTGCCCAGCGACGTGATCGTCGACGCCTCGATGCCGGCGATGATCCGCGAAGGCGGCCGCATGTGGGGCGCCGACGGCAAGCTGCACGACGTCAAGGCCGTGATCCCGGATCGCGCCTACGCGACGTTGTATCAGGCGACCATCGAGGACTGTAAGGCCCACGGCGCGTTCGACCCCCGGACCATGGGCTCGGTTCCGAACGTGGGGTTGATGGCGCAGCAGGCCGAGGAATACGGCTCGCACGACAAGACGTTCGAAATTCCCGCGAACGGAACGGTCCGCGTCGTCGCCGATGACGGCAAGGTGCTGCTGGAGCGTCCGGTCGAGACCGGCGACATCTTCCGCATGTGCGAGGCCAAGGACGCGCCGATCCAGGACTGGGTCAAGCTCGGCGTGCGCCGCGCGCGCCTCACCGGCACCCCGGCGGTGTTCTGGCTTGACGCCAAGCGCGCGCATGACGCGCAGGTCATCGCCAAAGTCGAGAAGTACCTGAAGGATCAGGATACTTCGGGGCTCGACATCCGCATTCTGCCGCCGGTCGAAGCGATCAAGTTTTCGCTCGAGCGCATTCGCAAGGGGCAGGACACGATCTCCATCACCGGCAACGTGCTGCGTGATTATCTGACCGACCTGTTTCCGATCATGGAGCTCGGCACCTCGTCCAAGATGCTGTCGGTCGTTCCGCTGTTGGCGGGCGGCGGTCTTTTCGAGACCGGCGCCGGCGGCTCGGCGCCCAAGCACGTGCAGCAGTTCCAGGAAGAGGGCTATCTGCGCTGGGATTCGCTCGGCGAGTTCCTCGCCCTCGGCGCGTCGCTCGAACATCTGGCGCAGACCTACAAGAACGCCAAGGCGCAGGTTCTCGCCGAGACGCTCGACACGGCCATCGGAAAGTTCCTCGAGTTCAACCGCAATCCTGCGCGCAAAGTCGGCGAAATCGACAATCGTGGCAGCCATTTCTACCTCGCCCTGTACTGGGCTCAGGCTCTGGCCGCGCAGACCAAGGACGCGGAGCTGCAAGCCCGCTTCAAACCGCTGGCCGAGACACTCGCCAGAAACGAGGCCAAGATCAATGGCGAACTGATCGGCGCGCAAGGCAAGCCGGTCGACATCGGCGGTTACTTCCTGCCCGATTCTGCCAAGACATCGGCCGCTATGAGACCGAGTGCTACGCTGAACGCCGCGATCGCCGCGCTCTGACGCTTAAGTCCGGCGGCGGCGGACGCTTCCTCGACAAGGTCGACGAGAACCTGAAGAAGGCGATGGCGTAATACCATCATCCGCCCTCATCCTGAGCAGGCGGCGAAGCCGCTGTCTCGAAGGACGTAGGGCGGCCCCATGCTTCGAGACGCCCGCCTGCGGCGGGCTCCTCAGCATGAGGCCGATTACTCAATCTCTTCCGTCACGATATCGCCTTTGGGGCACACCAGCTCGCGGCCGACGCGTTTTTCCACCACGTCCTTGATGCGCGCCGCGACGCGCGGGTCGCGCTGCATCAGCGCGTGCAGATCCTGCGCCGAGAGCACCAGCAGGTTGGTGCGCGTGAGCGCGGTGGCGGTCGCCGAGCGGCGGGCGCGGCGCAGCACCGCGACCTCGCCGAAGAACTGGCCGACGCCGAGCCGCATGCGCTCCTTCTTGAGCGCCACTTCGACCTCGCCGGCGGCGATGAAATACATCGAATGCGCGGTATCGCCGGCGCGCACGATCACCTCGCCGGCCTCCACGACCTGCGCGCGCAAAAGCTGCATGATGTCGGAGATTGCGGCGGCGTCGAGCTCGGCGAACAGCGGCACGCGCGCGATCATGCCCCAGGTCACGATGAAATCGCGGCGGTGGATCTGATCGGCGAAGGCGGTGGCAATAATGCCGATCGGCAGCGCCATCATGATCAGGCCGAGGAAGATGGTGCCGGTGGCGATAAACTTGCCGAGCACGGTGACCGGCACCACGTCGCCGTAGCCGATGGTGCCGACGGTGACGATCGCCCACCACAAGGCGTCCGGAATGGTGCCGAGCTTGTCCGGCTGCACCTTGCCTTCGGCGAGGTGCATCAAGGCGGCGGCGACCAGCGCGTGCCCAAGGTGATCACCAGGCAGCCGAACAGCGCGCGGCGCTCGCGGTAGAGCACGTCGAGCAGCGAGCGCATCGCCGGCGAATAGCGCGCGATCTTGAAGAAGCGCACGATGCGGAACACCAGCAGCAGCCGCAGATCGTCGGGCAGCACCAACGCGAACCAGAACGGCAGCACGGCGACGAGATCGATGATGCCGGCCGGGCTGAGCGCGTATTTAAGCCGCGCGCGCAGGAGCGGAGATGGCGGTGCGGTCCATGCTCGACGGCCACCCACAGCCGCAAGGCGTATTCGACGGAGAACACGACAAGCGAGAAAATTTCGATCAGAACGAAGGCGAGCGCGTAACGCGCGCCGTATTCCGGGACCGATTCGATCGCGACCGCGATCAGGTTGACCAGGATGAGCGCGACCAGCAGCCGGTCGACCGCCACGCTGGTGCGGTCGCCGACCGGGCCCTGCTCGAGGACCTGATAGATGCGGCGGCGCAGTTCGTTGACCTTGTCGCGGGCCATGGCACACTCCGCTGGAATCGGAAGCGATATTAGTACATTCCGGGCTACCGGCCCGCTTTGCGGTCGATCAATCCAGCCGCTAGTAAAGCCGCACCGCGTAGATCGGCGGCAGATGGGCGTTTACCAGCTGCCAGCCTCGCCGGCATTCGCGCTCGCCCACAGGCTGCCGGTGGTCGAGCCCATGGCGAGCAGCGTGCCGGTTTCATCGACGTCGAGGCCGTGGCGGTAGATCAGGTCGTAGGCGTCGCGCTGCGGCAGGCCGGCGCGCAAGGATCTCCCAGGTCTTGCCGCCGTCGCGGGTGCGCGTCACGGCCAGCGCGCCGTCGCGCGGCACCCGCAGCTCGTCCTTGATGGCGGGGACGAACCAGGCGGTCAGCGGATCGTTCGGATGCGCCGCGACGGCGAAGCCGAAATCGTCGCACGGCAACTTGAGCTGGGTCCAGGACGCGCCGGCGTCGGTCGAGCGGAAGATGCCGCAATGGTGCTGCATCCACATGACGTCGGGCGCGGCGGCGCAGCGCGCCACGCGATGCGGGTCTTGCGTCTCGCGCTGGCCGGCCAGCTCCGGCGGCATATAGGCGGCGACCAGCCCGTCGCCGCGCAGCGCCCAGCTGTCGCCGGCATCGCCGATGTCCCAGACGCCGCCGCAGGAGATCGCGACGAAGACGCGGTTGGCATCGCGCGGATCGGGCGAGATGGTGTGGATGCCGGCGTCGTCATAGCCGCCGCCGAACCATTTCTCGCGCTCCGGCACGTTCCACAGCGCGCTCACCTGTTCCCAATGCTCGCCGCGGTCGGAGGACACGAACAATCCGGCCGGCAGCG
>CAVTCV010000003.1:0-88000 GCA_963733315.1 uncultured Alphaproteobacteria bacterium
TTTGCGCCTTGCTTGATTATGCCGTTACGACACACCAGCACGCTCACCCCCTCCAGACCCTTAATCGGGAATGGCTAGGACGATTGCCCCGGCTCAGCCGAAGCGGGCAATGACGTCGCCCGGAATCGCAACGGCGTGAATTTTTTCGGGATTGGTCTTGTCGCGCGTCGCCCAGACCCGGGTTTCGCCGCCGTCCACCGCCAATTCGCCGCCGACGGTGAGCCGGTGCTCGACATCGAAGCTGGAGCGGCGGAACTCGCTCACGCGCGAGGCGATCTCCACCACGTCGCCGAATTTCGCGGGTTTGAGGAAATTGGCGCGGGCGTCGACCAGCGGAATGCCGATGATGTCGAAGGTCTCCGCCAGCTCATGCGCGGTGACGCCGAGCGCGGCTTCGAACAGCATCCAGGTGCTGATGTCGAACATCTCGAAAAAGCGGCTGTTGAACACGATGCCGGCCGGGTCGCACTGGCCCCATTCGACGGTCAATTGCCTGCGGAAAATGAAAGACGCCACGCGAGATATCTCCGGATCTTTGTCGCGAATCATAGCATTACTTCGTCGGCTTGATGCTGTGTTTCCGCGGCACCGGCCATTCGGTGACGTCCTGCGATTTCAATTCGACCCGGCTCATCCGCCGCCGCTTGCGCAGCGCGTGCCGGGGCGCCACCGGCAGATGCGGCGAATCGTCGAGCTCTTCGAGCATCCAGTCGAGATCATCGGTCGCCGTCACCCAGCGCTGCGGCGCATAACGCGTGAGCGAAAATGGCCGCGAAAACGCCAGCATCGATTTCTTGCCGCCGGGCAGACAGTATTCATGCGCGTAGCTCATCGCCACTTCGCGCGCGCTTTTGTAGATCGGATCGCGCCAGCGCAGCACCGCGTGATTGGTCTTGCTGATCGCCCCCCACAACCCGCGCTCTTGGAACACCGTCACCACGTGATCCTGGTCGCTTGGCAGCGCCTGGATGTCCATCAGCCAGGCCGGCTTGCCGTGATAGATGAAGCGCGGCAACGGCGAGGATGGCCGCTTCCGAGCAATGCGCGGTGCGCGCCTTCAGCACGCGGCGCGGCGACATGGTGGTGTCGCCGTCGAGTTCGTAATTCGGCGGCAGCCTGTCGATGAAAGTCTGAATGATCTGCGCCGTCTTCAGGCGCGCGAAGACGCGGTGTTCGGCGGGGGTCAGCAGCGCGCGGAGGCGGTTTCGGTAAGCGGTGGTGATCATGCGCGCGGCGACTTTATCCGGGCGACGCGGGCGGCGGGGGTCCTGGCGCCGACGGCTCCACAGCTAAGTTGCCGGCCCTTTTGCCGCCGAAAACCGGCAGAACCGGCGTTCTGCCCAAGCCAGCTGGAGAAGGAAATTGTTGCGCTGTTGGCGCGTCAAAACAGGAAATATCTTCTTATTTTCCGGGGCTTATTGCGATTGCACAGAATAAGCTTCTATTTAACGGCTCCCGTCGAAGGAGCCTTCTGCGGTGACCGATTTCCCCCAAGACCAGCGACGCATCCTGGCGCCGATGCGCCGGAAGATTGGCTTGTCGCCATCGCCACCGCGCTGTTGGCGTTTGTTCTCCTCGGCATCCTGCCGCGCTTGTTCTGGTGAGGCGCCATGTCAGGCCTCGCCACCATCCCGAAAACCGCGCCTTTCGCCGAGGAGGAAATCGACCTGCTCAACCGCGTGGTCGGACCGGCGAACGCGCTCCAGCGCGCCTGGCTCGCTGGCTTCCTCGCCGGCGTCGAGTTGGTCACCGGGCAGGCGCAGCCCGCGGCACCGGCGCGCCCGGCCGAGCCGATCACCATCGTCTACGCCAGCGAATCCGGTAACTGCGAGAAGCTCGCCAATGATTTCGCCAAGGCCGCGCGCAAAAACGGGCTGAAGCCGAATCCTGATCGACATGGCCGATCTCGAACTGGCCGACCTCGACGAAAGCGAAGCGGCTGGTGTTCATCGCCGCCACCTGGGGCGAGGGCGAGCCGCCAGCGCGCGCCGTGCGCGCCTATGGCGAATTGATGGGTGAGGGTGCCGCCGCGTCTCGACGGCGTCGAGTTCGGCGTGCTGGCGCTCGGCGACACCGCTTACGCGGAATTCTGCGCCATCGGCAAGAAGATCGACGAGCGGCTGGCTGCGCTCGGCGGCAAGCGCATCGTCGATCGCGTCGATTGCGATCTCGATTTCGCCGCGCCTGCGTCGAAATGGATCGGCGATGCGCTGAAAGTTCTTACGCCGCCAGATGCCGACCGCGGCCGGGTGATCGAGGTCGATTTCGGCAAGCCGGCAGGCGACGCCGAATACCGAGATCGTCGAAGCCGAAATCAGCGAGCACGTGAACTTGAATTCCTCACGCTCGGACAAGGAAACCATCCATCTCGCGCTTGGCTTCGACGGCGTGATGCCGGCCTACGAGCCGGGCGATTCGCTCGATCTCTACGCCGAGAACGATCCGGCCTATGTCGACGAGCTGTTGAAGCTCGCCGGGCTTGCCGGCGACGACGCCTTGCGCAGCCGAGCTAATCAAATCGCGCGACGTGACGACACTGTCGCTCAAGACGCTCGAAACCTACGCCGAGAAGACCGGCCACCAATACGTCAAGGCGCTCATCGCCGACGGGCAGGCGAAGGAGTGGATCGCCGGCCGCCAGCTCATCGATTTGATCGCCATGTTCCCGATCGCGCTCAATGCCGACCATCTGCGCGCGGTGACGCGGCCGCTGGCGCCGCGCGCCTATTCGATCGCGTCGTCACGCCGCGAAGTCGGCGACGAAGCGCATCTGCTGATTTCCGCCGTGCGCTACGACAGCCACGGCCGCGCCCGCAAAGGCGTCGCCTCGAACTATGTCGCCGAGCGGCTGAAGAAGGGCGATCGCGTCCGCGTCAAGCTCAAGCCCAACAAGCATTTCGCGCTGCCGGCGTCGGACAAGGACATCGTCATGGTCGGCCCCGGCACCGGCGTCGCGCCATTCCGCGCCTTTGTGCAGGAGCGCCGCGCCACCGCGGCCAAGGGGCGCAGCTGGCTGTTCTTCGGTGACCGCCAGTTCACCCACGACTTCCTTTATCAACTCGACTGGCAGGAGGCGCTGAAGGACGGCGCGCTGACCCGCATGGACGTCGCCTTCTCGCGCGACACGCCCGAGAAAATCTATGTGCAGAACAAGACTGTGGGACAAGCGCCGCGATCTGATCGAATGGCTCGACGGCGGCGCGCATTTCTACGTGTGCGGCGACGCCAAGGCGATGGCGAAAGACGTGCGCGCCACTTTGGTGCGCGCTTTTGCCGATGTGAAGGCGCTATCGCCGGACGCCGCCGAGCAAGCGGTGGCGAGCCTGGAGCGCGACAAGCGCTATTTGCAGGATACCTATTGAGCCTGCATTGTCTGGAAGACCAATGACCGACGAAGTTTCGCGCAACGAGCGCATCAAGGAGGCGAGCGACTACCTGCGCGGCACGCTCGCGGAAGGACTGCGCGAGGAAATCACCGGCGCGATCGTCGAGGACGATCAGCAGCTGGTCAAATTCCACGGCATGTATCTGCAGGACGACCGGGATTTGCGGCCCGAGCGCACGCGCAAGAAGATGGAGAAGGCCTTCGCCTTCATGGTCCGCGTGCGCATTCCGGGCGGCGTGCTTAACGCCCGGCAGTGGCTCGCCCTCGACCAGGTGGCGCGCGACTACGGCAACCATACCATGCGGCTCACCACGCGGCAGACGGTGCAACTGCACGGCGTCATCAAGTCGAACCTGAAGGCGACGCTGAAGGAGATCGACGCAGCGCTGCTCAATTCGATCGCCGCCTGCGGCGACATCAACCGCAACGTGATGTGCAATGTGTTGTCCGAACAATCGTCGGCGCATGCCGCCGCGATTGACCTTTCCCGCGCCCTCTCGAACCATCTATTGCCGCGCACCCCGGCCTACCGCGAAATCTGGCTCGACGGCGAAAAGATCGCTGGCGGCGAGGACGAGGTGGTCGAGCCGATCTACGGCAAGACCTACCTGCCGCGCAAATTCAAGGTCGTGGTGGCGGTGCCGCCGTCGAACGACGTCGACATCTTCGCGCACGATCTGGGGTTTATCGCGATCCTCGACGGCAAGGGCAACGTGGCCGGCTGGAACGTCACCGTCGGCGGCGGCATGGGCATGACCCACGGCGAGGAGGACACCTATCCGCGCACCGCCGACGTGATGGGGTTCTGCAAGACCAAAGATGTCGTGGAAATCGCCGAAGCCGTGGTCACGGTGCAGCGCGATTGGGGCGATCGGCTGAACCGCAAGCACGCGCGGCTCAAATACACCATCGAGGACCGCGGCCTTGATGTCTTCCGCGCCGAAGTGGTGCGCCGCGCGGGCGTGCTGCTGGAGCCGGCCAAGCCGTTCACCTTCACCTCGACCGGCGACCGCTATGGCTGGAGCGACGGCGCCGACAGCCGCAGCCATCTCACGCTGTTCGTGCAAAACGGCCGCCTGCACGACACCGCCGCCGCCAAGCAGATGTCGACGCTGCGGCAGATCGCGCAAAGTCACGACGGCGAATTCCGCATCACGCCGAATCAGAACCTGATCGTCGCCAACATTCCGCCGGAGCGGCGCACGGAAATTCACTGGCTGGCGAAAGAGGCAGGGCTCTTGGCGCCCGTCTCGGGCCTGCGCCGCAATTCCATGGCCTGTGTCGCACTGCCGACCTGCGGCCTAGCGGTAGCCGAGAGCGAACGCTATCTGCCCGATCTGATGACAGCGCTCGACGAGCGGCTCGCCACGCATGGCCTGTCCGCCGACGACATCGTCATCCGCATGACCGGCTGCCCGAACGGCTGCGCGCGGCCCTATCTCGCCGAGATCGGCTTGGTCGGCAAAGGGCCGGGCCGCTACAATCTCTACCTCGGCGCCGCTTTCGATGGCACGCGCATGAACAAGCTCTACGCCGAGGATATCGATCACGCCGGTATCGTCGCCGCGCTCGATCCGGTGTTCGCCGCCTACGCGCGCGATCGGCAGAAGGGCGAGCGCTTCGGCGACTTCGCCATCCGCGCCGGCTTTGTCGCGGCGACCGGCAACGGCCGCGACTTCCATGCGAACGTCGGCAGCCGTCGCGCGGCCCGGTGAGCCCGGTGCAGCGGCTTGATGCAGCAGTGCTTAGTAATTCTGCGCGTTTTGCTGCTTTGCGAGGCAACTGCCTAAAAAAAGTTCCATCGCCTAAAAATACCGTAAATAAATCAAACATATCGGGCCATATTCGTCTGGCACGCTCCTTGCAAATTCCAATCCGGTTCGACAACGGGGTCGCCAGCACGGCCCCGATTCCGCGCTCGGCGATCCTCTCAGCAGGGAGTTCGAGCGATGGATTATGTGAAGCCAGTCGACGTCGCCAGCGCGATGATCGAAACCGGACGCCGCAAGCTCAGCTTGTCGCCGACCGATCTGCTCATTCGCGGCGCGCTTGCGGGCGGGATTCTGGCGGCGGCCACCAGCCTTGCGATTACCGGGACGGTGCAAACCGGCCAGCCGCTGGTCGGCGCGCTGATCTTCCCGGTCGGCTTGATTCTCATCGTGCTGCTCGGCCTCGATCTCGTCACCGGCGCCTTCGGCCTGGTGCCGTTGCCTTGGGTCGAGCGCGATGCCAGTGGGCCGAGCCTGCTTGCCAATTTCGGCTGGATCTTCGCCGGCAATCTCATCGGCAGCGTCGCCTATGGTGCATTGCTGGCGATCGCGCTGACCAATTTCGGCACCGCGGCGCCGGCGGGAGTTGCCGCCAAGATCGTCGCCATCGCCGAGGCCAAGACCATAGGCTACGCGACCATCGGCCACGCCGGTCTGATTACCGTCTTCGTCAAGGCGATCCTGTGCAACTGGATGGTCTGCCTCGCCATCGTCGCGGCGATGACCACCAATTCGACCATCGGCAAGATCGCCTGCGCCTATATGCCGGTGTTCATCTTCTTCGCCCAGGGCTTCGAGCATTCGGTGGTGAACATGTTCATCATCCCGACCGGCATGATCATGGGCGCCAAGATCTCGGCCGCCGAATGGTGGCTGTGGAATCAGATCCCGGTGACGCTCGGCAATCTGGTCGGCGGCTTCATCTTTACCGGCCTCGCGCTCTACGTCACGCACAAGCCGAGCAAGGCGCCCGCACCGCTCGCCATGCCGACACAGGTGCCGGCGGAATGACGACCGTGGCCGACACCGATCTCAAGCCGGCGGGCGTCACGGCGGCCGGCGACTTCGAGCCCGAGCAGAAGCGCTATCTGGAGGGCTTTGCCGCCGGCTTGCAGATCGCGCGGACTGCGAAGGGCCTTGCCGGTTCGGCTGCCACGCTGGCTGGGGCGGCCGCGCCGCCGCCCGAGCCGGTCGGGCCGGACGCCGCCGCCTTCAAGGCGCAGGACCGCGTGCTCAAGGCCGGCGGCAAGTTGTCGGACCCGGAGAAGTTCAAACGCGAGCAGCACCCGTTCGACACTTATGAGCGGCTGAAGGAGCACGCCGCCAAGAACGCCTATCCCAAGCCGCCGGACAATTTCCGCTGGCGCTTCTTCGGCTTGTTCTACGTCGCGCCTAACCAGAACTCCTACATGTGCCGGCTGCGCATGCCGAACGGCATTCTTAAAGCGCAGCAGTTCGCCGGCGTCGCCGATCTCGCCGAGCGCTATGGCGGCGGCTACGCGCACGTCACGACGCGCGCCAATCTGCAGGTGCGCGAGATCGAGGCGAAGAACGCGGTCGCCATGATCGAAGGCGTGCAGGACTTGGGGCTGTGCTCGCGCGGCTCCGGCGCCGACAATATTCGCAACGTCACCGGCGGGCCTACCGCCGGCATCGATCCGCAGGAACTGATCGACACACGTCCCTATACGCGCGAATGGCACTTCCACATTCTCAACGACCGCTCGCTCTACGGCCTGCCGCGCAAGTTCAACGTCGGCTTCGACGGCGCCGGCATCATTCCGGTGCTGGAAGACACCAACGATATCGGCTTCCAGGCCGTGCAGGTGAAAGAGGGCTTCGGCCTCGAGCCGGGCGTCTGGTTCCGCCTCTGTCTCGGCGGCTTGACCGGTCATCATAGCTTTGCCGGCGACACCGGCGTGCTGGTCAAGCCGGCCGACGCCACCCTGGTCGCGGACGCGGTGGTGCGCGTGTTCATCGATACCGGCGACCGCACCGACCGCACCAAGGCGCGGCTCAAATACGTGCTCGACAAGATGAGCGTCGAGAAATTCCTCAGCCTCATGGAAGAAAAGCTCGGCCGCAAGCTCGTCCGCGCCGTGCCCGGTGCGACCGAGCCCCGGCCGGCGTTCAGCCGCATCGCGCATCTCGGCATTCATCCGCAGAAGCAGGACGGCCTCAACTGGATCGGCGTCGTCGTGCCGGTCGGTCGACTGACCGTCGCGCAGATGAGGGGCCTCGCCGACATCGCGCGCGACTTAGGCGACGGCGATATCCGCCTCACGGTCTGGCAGAACCTGCTGATTTCCGGCGTGCCGACGGGCAAGCTCGACGAGGCGAAAGAAAAAATCGAAGCGCTCGGTCTCGCCATCGAAACCAACGCGATCCGCGCCGGCCTCGTCGCCTGCACCGGCAATACCGGGTGCAAATTCGCCGCCTCCGACACCAAGCGCCACGCCGAGGAGATCGCCGCCTGGTGCGAGACACACGTTTCCCTCGACACGCCGGTCAATATCCATCTCACCGGCTGCCATCATTCCTGCGCGCAGCATTTCGTTTCCGAGATCGGTCTGCTCGCCTGCAAGGTGCAGGAGAGCGAGGATGCCGATCCGATCGAGGGCTATCACATCCTGATCGGCGGCGGCTTCGGCCCCTATGCGGCGCTCGGCCGCGAGCTCTATCGCGACGTCAAGGCCGAGGACGCGCCGCGAACCATCGAGCGCGTGCTCAAGACATACCTGGCGCATCGCGAGTCGCCGAAGGAAAGCTTCATCGCTTTCGCCCGCCGGCATGAGATCGATGCGTTCAAATCCATGGTCGAACTGGAGGCGGCAGAATGAGCATCGCGCCGCGCCCGCCAATCCCGTCGCTGATCCCGGAATCCGCGCCGTTCACGCCGGAGCAGCGCACCTGGCTCAACGGTCTGTTCGCCGGCATGATCTCGCTCGACGAGAGCGTGACGCCGCTGTCGAACGCCGAGGCGGCGAAGCTGCTGCCCGACGTGATCGCGCCCCCAACGGAGGCCGACGACGGCGCGCCCTGGCACGATCCGGCGATGCCGCTGCCGGACCGCATGAAGCTCGCCGAGGGCAAGCCGCTGCCGCGCCGGATGATGGCGGCGATGGCGCAGCAGGACTGCAGCCAGTGCGGCTATAACTGCAAGGACTACGCCGACGCGCTGTTCACCAAGAAGGAAGCGCGGCTGAATCTGTGCGTGCCCGGCGGCAAGGACACCGCCCGCATGCTCAAGAATCTCTATGCCGAGCTTGGCGCGCCGCAGCCGCCGGCGCCGGCGGACGCCGCGCCGGCGCCGGCCGCGCCGGTCTCGGCGCCCGGCCGCTCGCGCGACAATCCGGCCATCGCCACGTTCGTCTCGCGCCGCCGCCTCAACAAGGAAGGCTCGGCCAAGGAAACCTGGCATATCGAATTCGATCTTGCCGACAGCGGGCTCGATTACGTGGTCGGCGACAGTTTCGGCATCTATCCCGCCAATGACGGCGCGCTGGTCGACGCCGTCATCGCCGCGCTCCAGGCGCCGCCGGATTTTCCGATCGGCGGGCGCACGCTGCGCGAGGTGCTGACCGACGGCGTCTCGCTGTCGCCGGCGCCGGACATGCTGTTCCAGTTCATTTCGTACCTCACCGGCGGCGAGCGCAAGCAGAAGGCCAAGGCGCTGGCCGTCGGGCAAGGACCCGGATGGCGACGCCGCGACGCTCGACGTGCTGGCGGCGCTGCAGAAGTTTCCCGGCATCCGGCCCGACCCGGAGGCCTTCATCGAGGCGCTCGATCCGCTGCAGCCGCGCGTCTATTCGATCTCCTCGTCGCTCAAATGCAATCCCGGCCGCGTCTCGCTCACCGTCGACGCGGTGCGCTACGAGGTCGAAAAGCGCACGCGGCTAGGCGTCGCCTCGACCTTCCTCGCCGGCCGCGCCAAGCCCGGCGACAAGATCAAGGTCTATGTGCAGAAGGCGCAGCACTTTGCGCTGCCGGCCGATCCGAATAAGCCGATCATCATGATCGGCCCGGGCACGGGGCTCGCGCCGTTCCGCGCCTTCCTGCAGGAGCGCCAGGCGACCAACGCGCCTGGCCCGAACTGGCTTTATTTCGGTCACCAGCGCAGCGACTACGATTTCTTCTACGAGGACGAGCTCAAGGAGATGCGCAAGAGCGGCCTGCTGACGCGGCTGACGCTCGCCTGGTCGCGCGACGGCAAGGAGAAGATCTACGTGCAGCACCGCATGCGCGACGACGGCCGCGATCTCTGGGAGTGGATCAGCCACGGCGCGCACATCTACGTCTGCGGCGATGCCTTGCGCATGGCGAAGGACGTCGAACGCGCGCTGATCGACGTCGTCGCCGAGCACGGCAAGCGCAGTCCGGAAGACGCCGCGCGCTACGTCGCCGAGTTGAAGAAGAACGACCGCTATCAAGCGGATGTGTATTCGAGATGTCGTATTAAAGGATCGATGCCGTGGACCTGATACGCACCCCTCCGAAACCCGCCCGGCGCGAATGGAGCCGCTGGCGCGGCTGCCGGTGTTCCTGGCGCTCGACGGCAAACGCGCGGTGGTCGCTGGCGGCAGCGCCGCGGCGGCCTGGAAGGCGGAGCTGTTGTCGGCCGCCGGCGCGCGCGTCGAGGTTTACGCGGATGCGCCGTCCGACGAACTGTTGCAGATTGCCAGCGATCCGCCGCGCGGCGGCATTGCGATCAACCGGCGAGGCTGGACGGCGGACTGACTTGCGCGGCGCGGCGGTCGCCATCGGCGCGTTCGATGACGATGACGGCGCCGCGGCTTTCGCCGCCGCCGCGCGCGCCGCCGGCGTGCCGGTCAATGTGATCGACAAGCCGGCGTTTTGCGATTTCGCCTTCGGCGCCATCGTCAATCGCTCGCCGTTGGTGATCGGCATTTCCACCGACGGCGCCGCGCCGGTGTTCGCGCAGGCGATCCGCGCCAAGCTCGAAGCGCTTGCTGCCGAAAGGCTTTGCCGCCTGGGCCGCGGCCGCCGCGCGCTGGCGCGCGGCGGTGAAGGCGACCGGCCTGCCGTTCTCCGGCCGGCGCAAGTTCTGGCAATTGTTCACCGCGCACGCGGTCAAAAATCCCGACAGCGAGCCGGCGCAGAGCGATTTCGATCGCTTCATCGCCGAGGTGCAAGGCCTGGGCGCCGCGGTCGAAAACGGTTCGGTGACCTTGGTCGGCGCCGGCCCCGGCGATCCCGAATTGCTGACGCTGCGCGCGGTGCGCGCGCTGCAATCGGCCGACGTGATCCTGTTCGACGATCTGGTGTCGCGCGACGTGCTCGACTTCGCCCGCCGCGAGGCGCGCAAGATGCTGGTCGGCAAGACCGGCTTCGGCCCGTCCTGCAAACAGGACGATATCAATGCGCTGATGGTGAGCCTCGCCAAGCAGGGCAAGCGCGTGGTGCGGCTCAAGGGCGGCGATCCGCTGATCTTCGGCCGCGCGGCCGAGGAGATCGCGGCCTGCCGGGCGGCGAATATCGCGGTCGACGTCGTGCCCGGCATCACCGCGGCGCAGGGCGCGGCGAGCCGGCTCGGCATTCCGCTGACCGACCGCATGCATGCCCGCCGGCTGCAATATGTCACCGGCCACGCCAAGGACGGCGCGCTGCCGGCGGACCTCGATTGGCAGAGCCTCGCCGATCCGGCGACGACCTCGGCGATCTACATGCCGGTGCGCACGCTTGACGGCGCTGGTCGAGCAAAGCCACGCCGAAGGGCTCGATCCGCAGACGCCGGCGCTCGCGATCGCCAACGCCACGCGGCCGAACCAGGCGGTGGTTGCCGCCCCGATCGGCGAACTGCCGACGCGGCTCGCGCAAGCCGCGTTGACCGGGCCGGTGCTGGTGATGCTGGGACAGCGTGTTCGGCGAACAGTCCGGCGCGCAAGCAAGCGTCACGCGCGCCGGCCAGAAAGCCGGCTGAGCCTCAGCGCATATCGTAGCGGATCGGCACCGAGATCGCGATCTGCGCGCCGGCAAGTCTCCGGCGGCGGCGGCGGCAGCGGCGCGGCGCGCTCGACCAGCGCCAGCGTCGCCGCGTCGAGCAGGCTCGAGCCCGAGCTGCGCACGATGCGGGCGTGATGCACGCCGCCGCTGCGGTCGACGCTGAAGGCGAGTTGCGCCACGCCTTGCTCGCCGCGCGACTGCGCCTCCGGCGGGTAGCGCTTGTAGCGTTCGAGCCGGGCGACCAGTTGCGATTTCCAGTTCGGCACCGCGTCGGGATTGTGCGAGGCGGCGCCCGGCGTCGGCGCCGCCGCGCGTTCGGCCTGTTTGTTCGGCCGTGCTGGGCGCGCTGGCGAGGCTGGCATGCTTTTGCCGGTGCTTCTTTTCGGCCGGCTTTTCGACCCGTTTTTCAACCGGCTTTTCGACCGGCTTTTCGAGCGGCTTCGGCGGCGGCGCGGCGAGTTGCAACTCGGCCTTGGGCTCGGGCGGCAAGGCGGCCGTCTGCTCGACCGGCTTTTGCGGCGCGGGCTGCGGCGGCGCTTCGGTCTGCTGCGGCAGAGGCGGTGCCTCGGCGGTTTTTTCCAGCGGCTTCGGGCGCTCCGGCTCGGCGGCGGCCTGTTGCTGCTGCGGGCCGGGCGGCTGCTTCGGTCGGCTTGATGTCGGGGGCGACCGGAAGCGTTTCCAGCTCGACCATGATCAGCGGCGCGTTCGCCACCTGATCGGGCTCGGCGTTCCAGCGCGCCACCAAGGCGGCCGCCGCGGCGGCGTGAATGCCGAGCGCCAGCGCGATACAGATCGCCCAACGCCCGGTTTCCGGGCGGCGCGGCGACGGTGACGATTTCGCGGATGGCTTCCATTGCGACCGGTTTTTCGGTTTGCGGCCGAGCGCCGCCTCTAGATAGCGGGCGCATCAAGGCGAAGACAAGGCCGCTCCGGCGGCAGCCGATTGAACGGCGGCCCGCTAGCGTGCCATCGTCCGCCGCGCCGGCATGCGCCGGCCTGCATTATCCTGCAAGGACCCGATTCCCATGCCTTATTCAATGTCTCAGACTGCTCTGCCGACCTTCGAGATCGGCCTCAATGCGCTGTCGGGCGTGCTCGACAAGGCTGCGGCCTTCACGGCGGCGAAGAAAGTCGATCCCGCGGTGCTGCTCGGCTGGCGCCTGGCGCCCGACATGTTCGCGCTCGCCCGCCAGGTGCAGGTCGCCTGCGACCAGGCCAAGAACGGCGCCGCGCGGCTCGCCGGCGCCGAGCCGCCGAAATTCGAGGACACCGAAACGACCCTCGACCAGCTCAAGGAGCGCATCGCCAAGACCGTCGCCTATCTCAAGACGCTCGACGCCAAGGCGATCGACGCTTCAGCCGACCGCGAGATCACCTTTCCGCTCGGGCCGAGCAAGGGCCAGATGAAGGGCGGCGACTACCTCAATCATTTCGTGCTGCCGAATTTCTATTTCCACCTCACCGCCGCCTACGCCATCGTGCGCCATTGCGGCGTCGAGGTCGGCAAGCGCGACTTCCTGGGCGCCATTCCGATCAAGCGCATCTGAGCGTAACACAGCCGCCGCGCGAGCGACAAAAAAGCCGCCCCGCCGGTCGTCCGGCGCGGCGGCTTTGTCTTGTGCTCGGTCGCTATTTGAGCCGCTTGGCGGCTTCGCGCACCAGGCTCAGATCGGCGTATTTCGTGATGTCGATCTGCTTCTTCACGAAGCCGAGCTCGCGCGTGGTGTCGACGTTGCGCTGCAGCGCTTCGAGGTTCGGGATCAGGTTCGGATCCTTGTAGGTGTCCTGCCTTGGTGAACAGCCAGCCGAACCGCTCCGGCGGCGCCTTGGTGATCTTGGAGGCGATCTTGGCGACCTCGTCGTGGTTCTTCGGGTCGAGGTACCAGTGCACGATGCGCAGCATGTCCTCCATGAAATCGACCATGGCGGCGCGGTTCTTGTCGATGAACGACTTGCGCGCGGTCAACATGATCATCTGCGGTCACGCCCAGGACGTCGCGCTGCTCGAACAGCACCTTGCCGTCTTCCCGCAGCTTGGGATTGAACGAGAACGGCAGCACCGCCGGAATGAGGTCGACCTTCTTCTCCAGCAGCATCGCCGGCATCGCCGGCAGCGGGCCTTCCAGCATGGTGTAGTCGCGCTTCTCCTCGAGGCCGTGCTTGTTCAGCATGGCGCGGATGGCGACGTCGATGGCGCTGCCGCCGCCATTGGTGCCGATCACCTTGCCCTTGAGGTCCTCGACCTTGTTGATGCCGCTAGTCCTTGCGCACGTAATACTGCCCGCTGTAATAGCCGGGCACGCCGTCCTGGAATTCGTCGGCGATGACGCGGAGGTCGTCGAGCCCGGCGTTCTCGATGGCGATGGCGAGCGAGGAATAGGCGAGGCTGGCGACTTCCAGCTCGTTGTTGGCGATCGCCGTGATCGTCTGCGGCGTGCCCTGGTAGTGGATCGCCTCGAGCGTGTAGGACTTGCCCATATGCTGGGCGAGGTCCTTCTTCTCCAGAATGATCGAGCCCCAGTTGGCGACCGGGGCCACCCACGACATGCGGATCTTGACCGGCTCCGCGCTGTTGGCGGTGCCGGCGCCGAACAGGCCGAGCGCGCACACGCCGGCCAGCGCGAGTTTCATGAAGCGCATCGTTTCCTCCCAGTTTCGCCGGGCTTGCGCTTCGATTTGGCAAGCTTCACGCCGCGAACGGAAAGATTGTCGGGGGTCCAACCGATTTTGGCAAGCCTCGCGGCTGCGGCGTTTTACCCGCCATGCGGTACAGCGCATGGCCCCGAAAAGCGGTACCGGTTTTCGGAAAGCCATGCGCAAAAATTAGTGGTCGGCTCGTTGGCTTCCTGGTGCCAGATCAGCAGCCGCCGGCGGATCAGCGCCATCGCCTTGACCAGGCACATAGCCGACCACGGCGATCTCGACGATGCCGGCGAACACGCCGGTGGAATTGGCGAAGCGCGAGGCCGTCATCATGGCGCCGCCGAGGCCGTAGCCGCCCATCAGCATCTCGGCCACCACCGCCACGATCAGCGACAGCGGCAGCGCCACCTGCAGCCCGGTCATGATCTGCGGGCTCGCCGCCGGCAGCACGATCTGCGTCAGCAGTTCGCGGTTGTTCGCGCCCATGTTGCGCGCCGACCAGATCAGCTCGCGCTCGACGCCCTGGATGGCGATGACGGTCGCGGCGATCACCGGGAAGATGGCGTCGATGACGATGATGGTGATCTTGGAGACGTCGTAGACGCCGAGCCACAGGATCACCACCGGCAGGAAGGCGATCTTCGGCATCGGAAAGCCGACCGAGATGATCGGATCGAAGAACCAGTTGGCGATCGACGCTGCGCGACATCGCCATGCCGATGAGGACGCCGAACACCGCGCAGATCGCGAAGGCGGCCAGCGCGCGGTAGAGCGTCAGCGCGGTGTTGATCCAGAGATCGCCGCGACCAGGCGTCGCTCCAGATGCGCTCGACCACCTCGCTGAACGCCGGCAGCTGGAAATGCGTGAAGGTGCCGCTGCGCGCCAGGATTTCCCAGGCCGCCAGCAGCAGCACGATCGAGAACACGCGCGTGAAGCGCCGCGATACAGCGCGTAGACGAAGCGGGCGGCCTTCTCCGGCACGCCGTCCGGCGCGTCGCTGCCGGCACGGTTTGCGTCTACTCGCGCCATGCCAGCGTCCGCTTGGTGATCATGAGATAAACCCGGTCGGCGGCGAAGCCGAGGAACGCCACGGTCAGCACCACCGCGTACATCGCGTCATAGGAGCCGTTGGCGCCGAGCGAGCCGATCAGATAGCCGAAGCCCTTCTGCGCCACGATCAGTTCGGACGACACCAGCAGGATGAAGGAGAGCGCCAGCGCCGTGCGCACGCCGTTGAGCAGTTCCGGCATGGCGCTCGGCACCACCACGTCCCACAGCATGCGCAGGCGGTTGGCGCCCATGCTGCGCGCCGACCAGACCAGCACCTGCTCGCTCGAGCGCGCGCCGTTGAAGGCGCCGATGGTGACCGGCAGCATGCAGCCGAGGAAGATCAGCAGGATCTTGGAGCCGTCGCCGTAGCCGAGCCAGATCACGGTGACCGGGATCAGCGCCGATTTCGGCAGCGGATAGAACATCTCGACGAGCGGCGCGAGCAGCGCGTTCACCGGCTTCCACCAGGCCATGACGATGCCGAGCGTGGCGCCGACCAGGATCGCCAGCGCCAGGCCGGCGCCGGCGCGGTAGAGCGAGGACGGCGCCGTTGCTGACGAGATCGCCGTCCTTGAGCAGGTCGATCCAGGCGCGGATCACGTCGGACAGCGGCGGCAGCGCGGTGGTCGACACCAGTTCGAGCCGCGCCGCCAGCTCCCAGGCGAGCGCGAGCAGCAGCGAGCGGCAGATAGCGCATGACCTGCTTCATGGCGCGCGCACTCCCTGCGCCTTGATGGCTTCGTCCTTCACCAGGTTCCAGATCTCGTCCACCTTCTCGACGAAGGCCTTGGCCTTGTGGACGTGCGGATCGGTCTTGTCGAACTTGGTGTCGACGATGGTCTTGATGCTGCCCGGCCGCGCCGACATCACCGCCACCCGGTCGGCGAGATAGACCGCCTCCTGCACGTCGTGGGTGACGAAGATCACCGTCTTCGGCGTGCGCTGCCAGATGCGCAACAGCTCGCTCTGCATCAGTCCGCGCGTCTGCGCGTCGAGCGCGCCGAACGGCTCGTCCATCAGCAGGATTTTCGGATCGAAGGCGAGCGTGCGCGCGATCGCGCAGCGCTGCTTCATGCCGCCGGAGAGCTGCGAGGGGTAGCTGTCCTCGAAGCCGGAGAGGCCGACCAGCTCGATGAAATCCGTGCGCGCGCTTCTCGCGCTCCGGCCTTCGGCATGCCCTGCCGTTCCAGGCCGTAGAGGATGTTGCCGCGCACGGTCTTCCACGGAAACAGCGCGAAATGCTGGAACACGATGCCGCGGTCGGGGCCGGGGCCGGCGACCGGCGTTGCCGTCGACCGCGATGCGTGCCGGTCTCGACCGGCAGAAAGCCGCCGATCAGATAGAGCAGCGTCGACTTGCCGCAGCCGGACGGCCCCAGCAGCGCGACGAATTCGCGGTTTGCCACCTCGAGCGAGACCTGGTCGAGCGCCAGCACCGCGCGTCCGCGCGGCGGGCGATAGAGGTGGCTGACGCCGTCGACGACGATTTGTGCGGGTGCGGTCATGGCGGCATGAAGCGTCCCTAACGGCCGCCGTCTGTCAAGCGGCATCGGGCGCTGTTTCAGCAGCATTGTTGTCCTATAATGTGGGACATCAAACCATCCCGCACCGTAAGAGGAAACGTCAGTGCCCAACAAGAAACTTGCCGAAGCCCGCGCCGAACTCGCGCTCGCCAACCGCATGGTCGCCAACGAAGGCGTGCATCGACGCCTTCGGCCACGTCAGCATGCGCCATCCCGACAATCCGGGCCGCTATCTGCTGTCGCGCTCGCGCGCGCCCGAACTGGTGACGCCGGACGACTTCATCGAATACGACCTCGACTCCCAGCCGCGTGCGCGATCCCGGCGTCGGGCAATATTCCGAGCGGGTGATCCACGGCGAAATCTACAAGGCGCGGCCGGACGTGATGTCGGTGTGCCATCACCATTGCCCGGCCTTCATGCCGCTGCTCGCCACCGGCACCGACTATCGTGCCGGTCTTCCATCTCGGCGCGGTCGGCGGCATCAAGCCGCCTTCTGGGACCAGCATGACGAATTCGGCGACACCAACATGCTGGTGGTCAAGCCGGAGGAGGGCGCTTCGCTCGCCCGCGCGCTCGGCAGCCATTGGATGGTGCTGATGAAGCGCCACGGCGTCACCGTCGCCGGCACCAGCGTGCAAGGATTGCGTGTTCCGCTGCGATCTATTCGGCGCGCAATGCCGAGTATCAGGTGCGCGCCCTGACGCATCGGCAGCACGATCGCCTCGCTGACGCCGGGCGAAGCGGAGCTGGCCGGCGCGATCAGCACCAAGACCACCGGGCTGATGCGCTCGTGGGAATATTGGACGATGCGGGTGGCCAAATGCCGGCGGGACTGCCGTCGGCGGCCAAGAAAGCCAAGCGCCGGGCCGGCGGCCAAGCCGCGCCGCGGCGCGAAAAACGCGGCGGCGCTGAGACTTTGGGCTTTCCCCGTGGGCGGCACTCGGTGTTGAATGCCGCCCACGCACGGCTGTCAACGATAGAAAATAATCAAGGGAGGACACCGAATGAAGAGCTTCAAGACCGTCGCCGCCGCGCTCGGGCTGGTGGTGCCGCTGGCGCTCGCCGGCACCCCGGCCTCGGCCGAGGACACGCTCAAGCTGGTGATCGGCCAGATCAACAATTGGGAAAACCAGGCGCCGACGCTCGGCCAGGACGCCGGCATCTTCAAGAAGCACGGGCTGGTGCTGGAGAATACCGGCTCGCAAGGCGCCGGCGAGACCATCCAGGCGGTGATCTCCGGCTCGGCCGATATCGGCGCGGGCGTCGGCGCCGCCGGCGCCATGCGCGCCTTCTCCAAGGGCGCGCCGGTGCGCATCCTCGCGCCCGATGTTCACCGGCACCGGCGATCTGTTCTGGTACGTGCGGTCCGACTCCAAGATCAAAAGCCTGAAGGACGCCACGCCCGAGACCACCATCGCCTATTCGACCAACGGCTCGAGCTCGAACAACATCGTGGTCGCCTTCATCAGCGAGCTCGGCGCCAAGGCCAAGCCGACCGCGACCGGCGGCCCTCCCGGCACGCTGACCGCGGTGATGTCCGGCCAGATCGACATCGGCTGGGCGGCGCCGCCGTTCGGCCTGCAGGAGATCAAGGACGGCAAGATCCGCATCATCGCGCACGGCAGCGACGTGCCGTCGCTGCGCGGGCAGACGGTGCGCGTGCTGATCGTCAACGCCAATGCGCTGAAGACCAAGCATGACGCGATCATGCGCTTCATGGACGCCTATCGCGAGGCGGTGGACTGGATGTATTCCGATCCGAAGGCGGTCGAGATGTATTCCGAGAAGATCAACCGGCCGGTCGAGCTGCTCAAGGAATTGATGGCAAAATTCCAGCCGAAGGAAGCGCTGCAGACCGATCAGTTCGCCGATCTCGACGGCGCCATCGCGCGACGCGGTGAAGCTCAAATTCCTGGACAAGCCGCTGACCAAGGAGCAGATCGCGGAGATGTTGCAAATTCCGCCGCGCAAGAAATAAACGCGCAGGTCGCAAAACGGAAACGGGCCGCTGCATGCGCAGCGGCCCGTTTTTTTTGCCGTCAAAACTCGGCGCGGCTACATCTTCTTCTTTTCGTCGCTTTCTTGTGCGGCCGGCTTCTTCATGTCCGGCTTCTTTTCCATCTTCTTCGCCGGCTTGGCCTTCTTCTTGGCCTTCTTGTGCTTCTTGGCGCTTTGGCTCGGGCAGGCGCCTTGCGAAACCACCTTGGCGCCGTCCTTGGCCGCGAAGCATGCGTTCGCGTAAGTGAACTTCATGCCGCCCTTCACGCCGCAGACCGGCGCGGCGATCTTCAAAGCAGGGGCCCGGATGCGGCGGCGGCGGCGCCATCTTTTTGGCTTTTGCTTCGCTCGGTCCGCCCGAGCCGATCACGAAAGCGGCGGCCGCGGCGGCAATAAACGCAGCATAAGCGATAGTTTTCAGTTTCATCGTTTCCTCCCGACATTATTGGCGTAGCCATAGTAGGAAGGAACTCGCGGCGATTACAAGAAATTTACGCCGCTGCACTGCGGCGTAACCTGAACGCGCGTTCATGTTGCGCCAGCGCGAAAAAGCGGACGCCGCGGAGAATTTTTTACTGCTGCTGCGGCGCCGCAGGATGCGTCGCGCGCGGCGCCGGCACCAAGGCGGCGACGCAGGTGCGGCTGCCGCGACGGCCGTCGGGCCATTGCCACGACTGCGTGCCGGTGAAGGTGCCGCCGTGCGCGCCGATGGTGCCGTCGTAGGCGCCATGCACCGCGAAGCCGAGGACGACATAGTCGGACGTCGAGATGCAGCTTGCCGCCGTCGTCGATCGTCCCCGAGGCGAGCTCGGTGCCGGTGACACGCGTGCCGCGCAGGTTGAACAGCGGCCGCCCGAAGCGGACGTCCTTGCCGGTGACGAGAACGTCGAGGGGAACGCGCAAGATATTCTGGGTCGCCTGCGTCTTTTCGCAGACATAGCTGCCGCGATAGGCGCCATCGAGCGATTCCGCGCGGGCCGGCGCCGCAAGCAGCGACGCCGTCGCGGCGATTGCCAAGGCGAGTCTGGATGGATGCATGGCTTCCTCCGAGAGAAGTTCCGTCTTCGCCGAAACTGAAAACCGGCGAATGCCGAATTCCGTTCCAGTCGTGGCGGTGAAATATGATCGGCTAAAGACGGCCGCCGCCGCTCAGCGCTTGTCCTTGGCCGCGCGTTGATGGCGTCGAGCATGGCGGCGCGGCCGGAGGTGAGCGAGGCGCGCACCTTGTCGTCTTTGCCGAGCGCGCCCATCTCGCGCTGGCGCTTGACGGTGGACTCGACCATCAGCGGGTCGAGCCCGAGCTCGCGCAAGGTCGCGGCCGACTCTTCCATCTCGGCGGCGCGGCGCTCGCCGTGGCTCGCCATGCGTTCGAGATTGTATTCGGCGATCTTGCTCCAATCGAGCGACGGATAATTGTTCTTCAGCGACGCGGTCACGTCCTCGAGCACGCCGGCGCGGCTGGCGGCGAGGAAGCATTCGGCGGTGAGCGCCTCGATGCCCTTGATCATCACGCTGCGGATCATCTTGATGGCGGCGGCCTGGCCGGTCTCGGCGCTGACCACGCGCAGTTTCATCTCCAATTCGCCGAGCAGCGGCGCGATCGCCTCGGCATGCGGCCCGGAGATCAACAGCGGCGTCTTGTGGCGCGCCGGATGGATCGGCGCGATCACCGCCACGTCGACGTAGCGCGCGCGCTCGCCCAGGAGCTTGGCGGTTTCCTGCTTGCGGCCGGGCGAGACCGAATTGATGTCGAGATAATAGGGCGCGCCGGAAAGATGCGGCTCGACCGAGCGCGCGGCCTCCAGGCTCGAAGCCGCGGTGACCGCGGAAATGATCATGTCGGTGTCGCGCACCGCGTCGGCGGCCGAGTTGGCCAGCCGCACGCCCATGCTCTCGCCCGCCGCTTTCAGCCGCGCGCCTTCGGCCACCGGGAACAGGATGTCCCAGGCGGCGATGCGCTCGATGCCGGCTTCGCGCAGGCCGGAGGCGATCGCCTGGCCGGCCTCGCCGAAGCCGATGAAGGAAACGCGCGGCGTGTTGCGGCGGGTCATGACTTTCCCATTCTAAATCGTTTTTACTTCGGCGTCTTGCTGTGTGGTCTGGAAGCTGACCGCCATCAGCCAGCGGCCGTCGCGCTTGACGAAAACGCGGCAGACGCGCGCGGCCTTGCCGTGGAATGGCTGGTGCTCGCACAGTCATCACCATGGCATCGTTGAAGCCGAACAGCCGCGCCGAGACCAGCGGGGCCGGGGCTGAGTTGGCATTTGTGCGCTATCTGCTCCGCCAGCACCGCCTTGCGGTCGGCCTTGTAATGGCGGCGCGCGGCGCCGACCACCAGGAATTCGTCGGCCACGTGCTCGGCCCAGACCTCGGGCTCGTGATGCATCACGGCGATTTCCAACTGCTGCCAGGAGGCGAGGCAATCGCGCTCATCGCTGTTGCGCGCCTCATAGGGCAGCGACATGGCACGGATTATCCCATTCCTTGCGGCCCGGCCCGTGCGGCACGGCCGGCAAGGCCTGCGACACTTCGTGAAAGGCGATCAGCCGCCAGCCGGCCGCGCGTTTGACCCAGATGCGTAGCATGAACTCCTTGCCGCGCTCGACGGCGACGGCGACGACGTCGCCGTAATCGACGGACGGACGGTGCAAGGCCGTTCTCATCGCCAAGCGGCGGCTTGGGCAAGGCGCCGGCTGCTTGCGCCTTGTCGAGAACGCGACCGTTGAAATCGACCCAGGTGAAATCGTCGTCGAGCCGCGCGGCCACTGCTGCCGCGTCGCGGGCGGCGAGCGCTGTCACCAGCGCGCGGTCGGCCTGCATGGCGTCGGCATCAGGCGCTAGCATTGCGTCACGCCTTGGCGTGCACCGGAATTTCCGGCGTGCCGTGGGTGTGGAACGACTCGATGGTCTTCAGGCCCCAGGCCTGGCCTTTCTTGCGCTCGGCCTCGGTCCAGGTGATCGGCTTCCAGTCCGGCGCGAGGATCAGCCTCGCGCCCGGCATTGGCGACCTCGACCCGGTTGCCGCCCGGCTCGTAGACGTAGAGGAAGAAGGTCTGCTGGATGGCGTGCTTGTGCGGCCCGGTCTCGATGAACACGCCGTTCTCCAGGAAAATATCGGCGGCGAGCAGCACCTCCTCGCGCGAATTGAGCGCGTAGGTGACGTGGTGGAAGCGCCCGCGCGCGCCGGTGTGGTCGCGCGTATAGGCGAAGTCGTAGGACTTGTTGGTGGCGGTGAACCAGATGCCGGCCTCGCTGCCGTCGTTGAGCACGATGCGCTCGGTGAGGCGGAAGCCGAGATAGTCCTCGAAGAATTTGCGGCAGGCCGGAGATGTCGGCGGCCAACCCGTTCCAGTGATCGAGCCGGCGCACATTGCAGCCGCGCGCCGGGAAAAGCCTGCGCCTGGTTCTTCAGCGCCGGTTTCAACGCGGGCGGCGGCTCGTACCATTCGGTGTCGTAGTAAAGCTCGATGACGTGGCCGTCCGGATCCTTGCAGACGAAGGTCTTGCCGTGGCCGAGATCGCCGTCGGTCCAGCCGACGTCGAAGCCGGAGCCCTTCAGCGCGGCGGCGCGCCGCTCCAGCGCCTGCGGCCGAGCGCGTGCGGTAGGCGACATGCGCCATGCCGTTGGTCTTCGCCGCGGTGAGCTTGAGCGTATAGCGCTCGTAGTCGTCGTAGCCGCGCAGATAGATGCTGTCGCCTTTCTCGCCGCTCTGGGTCATGCCCATGACGTCGATGAAGAAGCGCGCGCTCTTGTCGAACGTCGGCGTCAGGATTTCGAGGTGGCCGAGATGGGCGATGTCGAGATTGGGTTCCGGCGTCATGGGACCTTGCTGGTGTGTGGGATCGGATCAATTCTGCCGGACGGCGCGGGCGAAGGCCAGGACCAGATTGTTGGCCGGCATCGGCGTGATTTCGGCCGGCCGTCAGGCCGGCGTCTTGCGCGAGCGCATTGAGATCGGCGACGTCGCGCACGCCCCATGCGGGATTTTCCGCCCGCAGCTTCTGATCGAAGGCGGCGTTGCTCGGCGCCGTGTGCTCGCCGTCGCGCTTGAACGGGCCATAGACGAACAGCCGGCCGCCGTCGCGCAAGATAGCGCCCGGCGCCGGCGATGAGGTTTTGCGCCACCGCCCACGGCGAAATGTGCAGCACGTTGATGCAGAGCATGGCGGCGAGCGTGCCGCCCGGCTTGCCCGTCCGCCGTCCATGTCCAGGCGGGATCGGTGAGGTCGATGCGCTGCGGCGCGCGCACGTTGGTAAGGCCGGTGTGCCGGCGCCAGGCCTCGATGCTGGCAAGATGCGACGGATAGATATCGCTCGGCCACCAAGTGAGCTGCGGCGTGCGCGCGGCGAATGTGGTGACGTGCTGCCCGGTGCCGCTGCCAAGCTCCAGGACGTCGCCGGTCTGCGCGCTCAGGAACGGGCCGATCGCCGACCAGATGGCCTCGTGGTTGCGATGGAACGCCGGGGCGTCCAAGCCGCCATTGGGCGCTGCTCCCTTTTTCCCGAACTCGACGACGAATTCCGCCATGACTGCCATCGCCCTGGTGCGTTGCGCGGCGCAATTAACCTATGCGCGCCGCCGCGGTCAAAGGCGAAATGAGCCGGCGGCGGGATTACGCAGCCCTTGTTCGTTGTTTTTAACGGGCCAATCGGGCAATATCCGCCCTCTGGCGGGCAATCCCGCGATCCGTCCGATGCGTGGGGCGCACTCGGACAGGTGAAGAAAAAAAATCTGGGAGGATTCACATGCGCAAATTCTATTCGACACTGGCCGTCCTTGCCGCCGCCGCGCTGGCGCTGCCGGGCGCGGCCAACGCGCAGGCCAACAAGCTGGTGGTCGGCATGCCGACCACGCCGCCGAACGTCGTGCACATGCCGGTGCTGATCGCCAAGGATCTCGGCATTTACAAGAAATACGGCGTCGACGTGGAGACGGTGGCGCTCGAGGACGGCGTCAAGGTGTTCCGCGCCATGCTGGCCGGCAGTCTCGACGTCGCGCAGGCGCCCGGCGCCACCACCATCGTCGCGATCTCCAAGGGTTCGCAGGTCAAGAGCATCCTGGCGACGCTCTACAAGTTCGAAGCCTCGATGGTGGTGCACGACAACATCAAGACCATGGCCGACCTGAAGGGCAAGCGGATCGGCATCCAGCAGCCCGGCGGCTTCGCCGACATCCTGAGCAAGGCCATCCTGCGCAACGCCAAGATCGATCCGAAGGACGTCAATTTCGTCAGCATCGCCAGCGAAGACGTGCCGGCGCTGGTCGCCGATCAGGTCGACACCGCGATCCTGCACGTCGAGCAGGAAATGCTGGCCAAGCAGAAGGTGCCGAGCCTGCACGCCATCGCCCGCATGTGGGAGGTTCAGCCCAAGCAGGTCTATACGGTCTACTCGGTGCGCGAGGACACCATCAAGAACAAGGCGGCCGCGTTGCAGGCCTTCGTCACCGCGACGATCGAGGCGACGCGCATCCTCTACACCGACAAGGCCAAGGTGCTGCCGATCATCGTCAAGGAGACCGGCTATCCGGAAAAGATCATCTCCGACACCTACGACTTCCTGGTGAAGAGCTGCATCTGGGACGCCAATACCGGCCTGTCGCCGGAGCGCATCAACTTTACCGCGAACCTGATGACCAAGGTCGGCAATATCGACGCGGGCAAGACGCCGACCTACGACCAGATCGTCGACAAGACCTTCGCGGAAAAGTCGATCAAGCAGCTCGGCGAATGGAAGGGACCCGTTTGCCCGACTGCGGTGTTCTAAGCGTTACGCGTTGCCCAAATCGGGCAGGGCGGGCGCTGCCGGTGACGGCGGCGCCCGGCCGTTAAGGTCGAACGTTCAGGAGACACTGCAATGAGCGTCGCCAACGAGGTTCACGCCGGCGCACTCGCGACCGCGCAGCCGGCGCAAGCGGTTCCGGCGGAAAAGAAGACTCGCTGGTGGGAGCACCGGGCGTTCTTCCGCTACGGCTTCGTCGCGCTGCTGCTGATCGTCTGGCAACTCGTCGGGCCGACGATCAGTCCGATCTTGTTCACCTATCCGACGAAAATCGCGGTCGCCTTTTATGAGACGACCGTCTCCGGCGAGCTGCCGTATTATCTGGGGCAGAGCCTGCAGGTCATGATTTATGGCCTTGCCATCGCCATCCTTGTCGGCATTCCGCTCGGCATCGCCATGGCGCGCATTCGCTGGCTCGACTGGGCGCTCGACCTGCCGATCAATGCGTTTTACGCGACGCCGCTGGTCGCGCTGGTGCCGGTGCTGGTGCTTTGGTTCGGCATTTATCTCAAGGCCAAGATCATCGTCGTCTTCTTGTTCGCGGTGTTCCCGGTCCTGATCAACACCTATCAGGGCGTGCGCGAATGCGACAAGAACATGCTCGAGGTGGCGCACTCGTTCCGCTCCAGCGAGTGGCGGGTGTGGCAGGACGTGCTGCTGCCATTCGCGCTGCCCTACATTATCGCCGGCGTGCGGCTGGCGATCGGCCGCGGGCTGATCGGCATGATCATCGCGGAGTTCTACACCACGATCTCCGGCCTCGGCTTCATGCTCACCAAATACGCCAACCAGTTCGCGATGGATAAGACCTTCGTGCCGGTGATCGTCTTGATGATCCTCGGCGTCTCGCTCACTTCGGCGCTGAAATGGGTCGGCCGGCGCATCGCGCCGTGGAGCCACGCCAACCGCTGAACAGCGGGGCGTTCGCCGTATTGTTTTTGTCGTCTGCCGGCGCGACACTCACCTGCCGGCTAGACGGATTGCGATCATGAGCGAGCCTCCGATTTCGCGCGGCTTTCGCGGGCGCAAGCCAAGCGGGCCCAGCGCGCGCGTGCCGCCCGGCCAGCATCTGGTGTCCGATTTTCCGGTGCTCTCGGCCGGGCCGACGCCGGAGACGCACCTCAAGAGCTGGAGGCTGACGCTCGAGGACGGCGACAGCCCGGTCGGCGAATGGACCTGGGATGAATTTAACGCGCTGCCGCAGACCGAGGTGACGGCCGACATCCATTGCGTTACCACCTGGTCGAAGCTCGATACGCGCTGGAGCGGCGTCACCATCGACACGCTGTTGGAGGCCGCCGGCCTCGCCGAGCCGCCGGCGGCGTTCGTGCTTGTTCATAGCGACGGCGGCTACACCACCAACGTGCCGGCCGAGGATCTGGTCGACGGCAAGGCCATGGTGGCGACGCATTTCGACGGCGAGCCGCTCGATCCCGAACACGGCGGCCCGGCGCGCCTCTTGGTGCCGCATCTTTATTTCTGGAAGAGCGCGAAATGGGTGCGCCGCCTGCAATTCATCGACACCGAGCAGCCCGGCTTTTGGGAGGAGCTCGGCTATCACATTTACGGCGATCCCTGGCGCGAGCAGCGCTATGCCGGCGACTAGCGCATGATCCCGAAAAGTGCGAACCGGTTTTCGGATCAGATCATGCGCCAACAAAATACTTCGCCGCAGCGGCTGCAATGGATGATCGCGACGTTGCGCGAGGTCATCGAGGAGACGCCGCGCGTGCGCAGCCTGGTGCTCGATGTGCCGGAGTGGCCGGGCCACAAGGCCGGCCAGCACGTCGACGTGCGGCTCACCGCCGAGGACGGCTATCAGGCGCAGCGCAGCTATTCGATCGCCTCGGCGCCGGCGGCCGGCACACTGACGCTCACCGTCGAGCGCATCGCCGAGGGCGAGGCGTCGCCCTATCTTGCCGGCGAAGCGCGCGCCGGCGACCGCTTCGAGTTGCGCGGGCCGATCGGCGGCTATTTCGTCTGGACGCCCGACCTCGGCGGCCCGTTGTTCCTGGTCGCCGGCGGTTCCGGCGTGGTGCCGCTGATGGCCATGCTGCGCCAGCGCGCCGCGGCGATGAGCACAGTGCCGGCGACGCTGCTGTATTCCTCGCGCACGCAAGACGACATCATCTATCGCACCGAGCTCGATCGCTTGGCCGGGCAGGGCGGTGGGCTCAAGATCGTGCACACGCTCACGCGCGAACGGCCGGCGGGCTGGAGCGGCCTCACGCGCCGCATCGACCGCGCCATGCTGGAGGATGTTGGCTATGCGCCGGCGACAAGCCCGCGCATGTTCGTGTGCGGGCCGACGCCGCTGGTCGAGGCCGCCGCGCGAACCTTGCGCGACATCGGCCACGAGCCGCATTTGATCAAGACCGAGCGTTTCGGACCGACGGGAACCTAGAGCATGTTCCGCCCCGATTAAATCGGAGGATTCCCGTGGGGCCACGGATGAGCGAGTTTATCGGCATTGATTCGCTTTTGGGAGGCGGTGCGATGCCGAAGGCCTATTCTGCGGATATGCGAGAGCGCGTGATTGCTCGGGTGGAAAGCGGCGCTTCGCGGCGCGAGGCGGCCGAACACTACGATATCAGCGCCAGTACGGCGGTGATTTGGGTGAAGTGCTTTCACGAGACTGGCCGTTGCGCCGCCAAGCCGCGGGGCGGGAGCGCCTCGCCATTGGAGGAGCATGCGGAGTTTTTGCTGGCTCTGATCAATGCGCAGCCTGATCTGACGCTGGACGAGGTAGTCTATGCGATGCGCAAGCACAAGATGCCTGGCAGTCGCACCGCGGTGTGGCGCTTCTTTCAGCGCCACAAGATCACGTTCAAAAAAAAGCCTGCGCGCGGCGGAGCAGGAACGCGCGGACGTGGCGCTCGCACGGCGGCGCTGGATGCGAGAACAGGGCATGTTTGACCCGGCCCGGCTGGTGTTCATCGATGAGACTTCTGCCAACACCAAGATGGTGCGGCTGTATGGCCGATGCGCCCGCGGCGACAGACTGGTGAGCCATGTGCCGCAGGGCCACTGGAAGACGATCACCTTCGTGGCCGCTCTGCGCCGGCACGGCATGAGAGCATCGCAGACCATTGACGGCTCAATGACCGGAAAGAAATTCTTGGTCTATGTCGAACGGTGTCTCGCCCCGACGCTCAAACGCGGGGACATTGTCATGATCGACAATCTTCCGGCACACAAGGCTGCCGGTGTTCGCGAGGCGATCGAAGCGCGCGGCGCGACACTTCGCTACCTCCCCAAATATTCGCCGGACCTGAACCCGATCGAGATGCCTTTCAGCAAGCTCAAGGCCTATCTGCGCAAGGCCGCCGAACGAACAATTCCGCGTCTGCGCCGCCGGATCGGCAGATTCGCGCCTACCCTCACTGCCCGTGAAGCTTCCAATTACTTCAGGCACGCAGGCTATGCATGAAATCGACCGGAATCTGCTCTAGGAGGCTGTGCGCATGGACCGGCAAAGCCCACTCGACGGCAACGCGGCCGGCGGCCGCTTGCGCGAATTGTTCGCGCTCGACGTCACGGCGGCGGAACTCATCTGCGACGGCTGCGGCGCGGTCGCCGAAATCGGCGCGGTGCCGGACTATGGCGGCGCGATGGGCGCGATCCTGCGCTGCGCGCATTGTGACGCTGTCATACTTCGCCTCACGCATACGCCGGCCGGGCTATGGCTCGACATGCGCGGCGCGCGCCGCTTGTTCATCGCGGGGCCGGCGGAGTAGGCTGCTACCGGTGGCTCACCACAATCCTGGGGGACGCAACATGATCCTCGGCATGTCGATCCAGGCTTTCACGATTTTCCACGTCATCATCAGCCTCGTTGCCATCGCGAGCGGACTGGTCGTGCTCGTCGGCATGCTCGGGTCGCACCGGCTCCCGGGCTGGACCGCGCTGTTCCTGGTGACGACGATCCTCACCAGCGTCACCGGGCTTCTGTTTCCCATCAAGGGCTTCACGCCGGCGCTCGGGGTGGGTGCCGTGTCGCTGGTCATCCTCGTCATTGCGCTCGTCGCGCTTTACGGCCGGCATCTGACTGGAAGCTGGCGCTGGATGTACGTCGCCACCGCGGTGACCGCGCTGTGGTTCAACGTCCTGGTGCTGATCGTGCAAGGGTTCATGAAGGTGCCGGCCCTGCACGCGCTGGCGCCGAAGGGAAACGAGCCGCCCTTCATCGTCGCGCAAGCGGCGGCGATGCTTGTCTTCCTCGTGCTCGGCGTTATCGCGGGATTAAAATTTCACCCGGCTCCGCGCCCGTCCGTCTAGCGCCGTTGCCGCCGCCCGCCAAAAAAGAAGCCGCCGTCGCCGGCGGCTTCGTTTCAACCTTTAAGGCGGCCGCCCTTATTTGAGCTGGGTCGAGACGCTGGTGAAGGTGGCGTTGAGCTGGGTGCCCAGGCCGTTCACCACGGCGATGATCGCGACCGAGATGCCGGCAGCAATCAGACCGTATTCGATGGCGGTAGCCCCCGACTCGTTCTTCAAGAAAGCAACGAACTTCGACATGGAAATCTCCGCGTTTGTTTGCGTAGGAACTTTTGTTCCCGAGGTTTAAAAATACCTTCAACTTACTGGCTAAACGTTTATGCGAAATTTGCGCGGTCGGACCTGCGATCTGGCGACTATGACGGTGGAAACGCAGGTAGCCGCCGGCGCAGCGTAAAAAGCGCGGAATTTCCTAGCGTTTTGGCGGCGAGCCGATCGCCGCGCGATTAAGGTTTTGTCAACACTATCGACTAGACGTCTTCCGGATTGTCGACGTAGCGCAGTCCCGCCTTCTCCAGGCCCTCGCGCATCTTGTACATGTCGAGCGAGAGGGTGCCCGCCTCGAGCTGCTTGCGCTTGCCGTCCTCGTCGTCCTTGCGCTTTTGCGCCTTGGCGGCCGTTTCCACCGCCCATTTCTTCGGGACGACCACGATGCCGTCGTCGTCGGCCACCACCACGTCGCCCGGCTCGACATTGACGCCTGCGCAGACCACCGGAACGTTGACCGCGCCGAGCGTGGCTTTCACCGTGCCCTTGGCGGAAATCGCCTTCGACCACACCGGGAAGCCCATCTCTTTGAGCACCTTCACGTCGCGGCAGCCGGCGTCGAGGATAAGGCCGATCACGCCGCGCGCCATAAGCGCGGTCCCGAGCAATTCGCCGAACATGCCGTCGGTGTTGTCGGTGGTGCAGCCGACCACCAGCACGTCGCCCTTTTTGCATTGCTCGACCGCGACGTGGATCATCCAGTTGTCGCCCGGCTGCGCCAGCACGGTCACCGCCGGCCCGCCGATCGAGGCGCCCGGCCAGATCGGCCGCATATAGGGCTTCATCAGGCCCGAGCGGCCGAGCGCTTCATGCGAGGTCGACACGCCGCAGGCGGCGAGCGTGCCGATGGCGTTGGGATCGGCGCGTTTGATGTTGCGGACGACGACGGGTTTCATTTTGGTTCCTCTCTCGACGAGCGTTTCGGACTCCCTCCCCCTGAAGGGGGAGGGTTGGGGAGGGGGGCATTGCAGCGTTCGATTGACTCCCACCCGGATCGCTTCGCGATCCGACCTCCCCCTTTCAGGGGGAGGTGAAAGAAAGAGTGGCAACAGCGCCCTTACTTCAACTCCATCTCCACCGTCGGGAACAGCCGCTGATAGGCCTCGCCATAGGTCATCGGCACGCCGGTGTTGCGCGAGCCCTGGATGCCGCGGTTGAGCGCGACCCGTTCATAGTAGGCCCACAGGTGTTTTTGCGCGGCGAGGATCTGGAAGGCCTTGTATTTGGTCTCCCACACCTCGTCGATCTTCAAAATGAGGTTGGGCTTGTAGTTGCACATCTCCGGCTGGTGCGGCTCGAACAGGAAAACCGGCGGCGCCGAGTACTTATATTTCGCGCCCGGCTTGTGGCCCATGGCCTGCGCCACAACGCGGGTCTCCTGGGCGAAATGCGCGGCGTTGGGATGATCGAAATTATACGGATCCTCCAGCGCGTGGGTAAGCACGAAGGCCGGATTGGTCTCGCGGTAGATGTCGACCATGCGGTCGAAATGCTGCTCGTTGAGCTTGAGCGGATAGTCGCCGCAGTCGAAGAACTCGATCTCGGCACCGAGCAGGCTGGCGGCGCGCTCGGCCTCGTCCTTGCGGCCGGCCTTGACCTTCTCAAGCGTCGCCCCGGCTCCTTCCAGGCGAACTGGCTCTCGCCACGCTCGCCGAAGGACATGCAGACGATTTTCATCTTGTAGCCGCGCTTGGCGTGCAACGCGATGGCGCCGCCAGCGCGCCAGACGAAATCGCCCGGATGGGCGGTGATGACGAGCCCGGTCTTTTGCTCCGGCATGGACGTGATGACTCCCTTTTCCGCGGTCGCTCTTTAAACTAGCAATAGGCCAGCCGGGTCAAGGCTTTGCGCCACGCCGGCATGCCGCAACGCGAAATAACGACTGATGCCGTCATGCCTGATGTGACCACGCTGCGCATTGCCATCGGCGACTACCCGCACACGCTGCCGCTCAAGCGTGGCGAGATCGCGTCGCCCTCGCTCAAGCTCGACTTCATCGAGGTCAAGCCGATGCACAAGGCGTTCAAGCCGATGGTGCGCGAGCACGCCTACGATGCGAGCGAGATGGCGCTGGTCACCTTTCTGCAGGCCAAAGTCTTCAACAAAGGCCTGCGGCTGTTGCCGGCCGCGATGCTGGCGCGCTTTCAGCATGGCTGCATGCTGTACAATGCCGCGCGCGGCAAGCTTGAGCCGGCCGATCTGCCTGGCTGCCGCGTCGGCGTGCGCTCCTATAGCCAGACCACCGGCGTCTGGCTGCGCGGCATCCTGCAGAACGATTACGCGGCCGATCTGTCCCGCGTGCAGTGGGTGACCTTCGAGGATGGGCATGTCGCCGAGGCGAAGGATCCCTCCGGCGTCATCCGTGCGGCCGCCGGCCGCGACATGACCAAGATGCTGATCGACGGCGAACTCGACGCGGCAATCTACGGCGCCGATTTGCCGCAAGACCCGCGCCTGCAAAGCGTGATCCCCGAGCCGGACACGGCGGCGCGCGCCTGGTACGGCCAGCACGGCTTGGTGCCGGTCAATCATATGGTGGTCGTGACGGATACGCTGGCACGCTCGAACCGGGGCGCGGTCGCCGAGCTCTACCGGCTCCTGGAAGCCGGCAAAGCGGCGGCCGGCCGGCCCTCAGGCGAAATCGACATGGCGCCGTTCGGCAAGGCCGCCAATCGGGCCTGTCTCGAACTGCTGGTGAATTACGCCGTGCAGCAGCGCCTCATTCCGCGCCGAATGGCGATCGACGAGTTGTTGTAAGCGTGGTGCTGCGGCCCGCTCAACCCGGGGCGCCGGCAAGCTGAAGGTGAAGCCGGCTGTGGGTTGCTGAGCGGGGGGGTGCCAAAAAGCCATAACGGGCGGACCGTCGTCCACCCGTCACAAGCTCTCGGATCCATTTCCGGCGCGCGAACCGAAGCCCGCGGCAGCCGTACCCAGTTACTGAGAGCCCGGACCGGCAAACATGGACCACAAATGCTGTTGCCAGCATTCACGTTCCATGCCGCTCCGGTCATGGCGGTCATCCGTGTCCGGCGTGAACCGAAGATGGCTGACCTGTGGTGAAGCCTATCCGGGTAGGTGGCGCTGGCAAGAGCTTAAAATCGGCGGTTGATAACGTTGGGGATGAAATATGGCGGTCACAATGAAACGCGCGGCCTAGGCCGGCCGCCGCCAATGGCGCCGCATCGCTTGCTATTCTAGAACTCTCCCGGAAAAAACGGGAAAGGAAACGTCCGTGATCTACGTCATTGCCGAGTTGCGCGTGAAGCCGAGCACCGCCGACAAGGCCATTGCCGCGGCGCGTTTGTGTGTTGCCAAAACCGTCAAGGAAAACGGCTGCATCAGCTACGACATGCACCAGAGCGTCACCGATCCTTCGCGCCTGGTGCTGGTCGAGCGCTGGGAATCGCCTAAGGCGCTCAAGCACCACATGGAGACGCCGCACTTCAAGGCGTGGCGCGCCGCGAGCCCGGAATTCGTCGCCGAGCGCAAGGTCGAGATCGTCACGCCCGACAAGATCGACCGGCCGTGACGCTCAGCCGAGGATGGTGCCCTTGCCGCGGCCGTCTCTGCTCTGCTCGATCATCACCGTGTCGTACTTGAGCGCCAGCGCCTTGGTGAACTCGGCGTTCATCAGTTCCTGCTGCGTGAGTTTGTGCATGGCGGCGAACATGCCCTCGGTGCCGGCTGGCGAATAGATCATCAGCATGCGCACGCCGTTCGGTGCCGTCACTTGATGCGGCACGCCGGGCGGAATGTGCACGCAAGACCCCTTGGTCGCATGAAACAGCTCGTCGCCGACCTGGAAGTCGGCGCTGCCGTCGAATACGTAGAACGTCTCGTAGGTCTTGACGTGATAATGTGCGCGCGACTGGAAGCCGGGCTTACAGTTCTCTTCGACGACTTCGAACGTCTGTCCGGTGTCGCCGCCGGTGATCTTGACGATGACCTCGTTGGCCTTGGCGTAGATGTTGCCTTCGCCCGGCGGCGAGTGCTTGCCCTTGGCTGACATGCTGTTCTCCCTTGCGGCCTGTGCGCGGCCCTGCGGAAAGGCTACCGTGGCGGCGAGCGAAACAAAACAGGGTCGGCGATAGGCGTGGCGCGCCCGTTCGCGCTGACTTGCGCGAGGGCGAGGGCGTCGACAAGATCGCCGGGTTCATCGTCGGCAACGGAAATTTGATCCCATGAGCACGCAAACCTCCCGCGATCGTCTCGAAGCCGCGCTCGCCCGCATCAGCGATCCGGCGGGCGAGGGCGCGCGCGCCTGTCTCACCGTCTATACCCAAGCCGCGCGCGATGCCGCCGACGCCGCCGATGCCCGCGCCAAGGCCGGCATTTCGCTTGGGACCCTCGACGGCGCCATCGTCAGCATCAAGGACCTGTTCGACGTCGCCGGCGAAGTCACTCGCGCCGGCTCGAAGGTGCTGGCCGAGGAGGGAAAACCGGCTGCGCACGACGCGCCGCCGGTGCAGCGCTTGCGCGCCGGTGGCGCGGTGATCGTCGCCAAGACCAACATGACCGAGTTCGCCTATTCCGGCATCGGCGCCAATCCGCACTACGGCACGCCGGGCAATCCGGCCGACCGCAAGCGCGTTCCGGGCGGATCGTCCTCGGGCGCGGCGGTCGTCGCCGCCGACGGCATGTGCGAAGTCGCCATCGGTACCGACACCGGCGGCTCGACCCGTATCCCGGCGGCGTTCTGCGGCATCGTCGGCTTCAAGCCGAGCCGCGAGCGCATCCCAACCGACGGCGCGTTCCCGCTGTCCTACAGCATCGACTCCATCGGTCCCCTGGCGAAGTCGGTCGAGGCCTGCGCCAAGGCCGACGCGGTGATGGCCGGCGACGGCTGGACGCCGCTTGAGCCGGCGCCGCTTGCCAATCTGCGCGTCGGTATCGCACAGGGCCCGGTGCTGGAAAATCTCGACGCGACCGTCGGCAAAAGCTTCCCGCGCGCGATCGACATGCTGGAAAAAGCCGGATGCCGGCTGTCCAACGAGAAACTGCCGCTGCTCGACGACATGGCGCGGGTGAACGCAAAAGGCGGCGTGCAGCCCGCGGAGGCCTTCGCCATCCACCGCGATCTGCTCGGCCGCCGCGCCGACGACATCGACCCGAACGTGCGCGCCCGGCTCGAGCGCGCGCGCAATATCAGCGCCGCGGACTTCATCGCCATGGTACGGGAGCGCGCGGAGTTGATCCGCGCCATGGATGCGCGGCTCGCCGACGTTGACGTGATGTGCTGGCCGACCACGCCCATCGTCGCTCCGACGATGGCCGAGGTGGCCACGCCGGACGACTTCGCGCGCAAGAACGCGATGGCCCTGCGCAACACGGTGATCGTCAACTTCTTCAATCTCTGCGCCATTTCGCTGCCGCTGCCGCGCGAGGGCGGCCTGCCCACCGGGCTGATGCTGGTGGTGCGCAACGGCCACGACCGCCGCCTTTTTCGCATCGCCGCGGCGGTGGAGCGGCTGTTGGCCGCGTAAAAGCGGTACTCCATTGCGCCGCTTTCCGAGCCTGTTAAAGCTGCTAAAACTCCGGCATCATCGGAAAGATGCCGGTGTGCTGGGTCAGGGGAAACCACCATGAAACGCAAATCGCAATCGCCGACGGCGCGCGTGAGCCGCCGCACCTTCACCGCAGGACTTGGCGCCGCCGGGCTTCTGGCCGGCACCGCCCCGTTCAATATCGTGCGCGCGCAGGGCGCCGCCCTTAAAGTCGGCGTGCTGCTGCCGCGCTCCGGCTTCCAGGCCGGCATCGGCCAGGACTGCCAGCGCGGCGTCGATATCACCAACGGCCTCCTCAAGGACCTCGGCCTGCCGGCGCTCGAGATCGTCAACGCCGACACCGAATCCAACGTCGATGTCGCCCGCTCGCGCGCCGAAAAGCTGATCGGCGAGGGCGCGCAGTTGCTGATGGGCGCCTTCGATTCCGGCCAGAGCTCCGCCATCGCGCAGGTCGCCGAGCAGAAGGGCATCCCCTTCGTCATCAACATCGCCGCCGCCCCGCCGATCACCGAGCAGGGCTACAAGTTCGTGTTCCGCAATTTCCCGACCGCGCCGATGATTCTGCGCGACGCCTTCATCGACCAGAAGGAAATCTTCGCGGCGGTCGGCGCGGCGCCGAAGACGGCGGTGTTCATGCACGTCAACGACACCTTCGGCACCGCCATGAAAGGCGGGATCGGCGCGGTGATGCCCAAGTTCGATATGCCGTACAAGATCGTCGAGACGATCGCCTACGATCCGCTGGCGCGCGACCTGTCGGTGGAGATCTCGAAAGCAAAGGCGACCGGCGCCGACGCGCTGCTGATGGTCAGCCGCCTCAACGACGCCATCCTGCTCACCCGCGAATTGGTCAAGCAGCGCTGGACGCCGATGGCGATCATGAGCATGGGCCCCGGCTGGTACGAGGACCAATATCTTAAGACGCTGAGCAAGCTGTCGGACGGGCCGCTCTCCTTCGCGCCCTGGTACGACCCGAACAAGAAGCTGTCGAAGCAACTCGACGCGGTGCTCGCCAAGGCGCATCCGGGCGTCAACCTCAACACCAATCACGTCTACACCTTCGAGGCGCTGCTGATCGCCGCCGACGCCTACAAGCGAGCCGGCTCCGCCGATCCCAAGGCGCTCGCCGACGCCATCCGCAAGACCAATATCAAGGACAACTCCGCCATCGGCCCCGGCATCCAGTTCGACGCCAAGGGGCAAAACGACAAGATCGTCGGCGGCGCCATCCAGAACCGCGGCGGCAAGCTGATCACCGTCGCGCCCAAGGAAGCCGCCAACGGCAAGCCGGAATGGCCGCTCAAGCCCTACAACAAGCGCGGCTAGGGCGTTCGGCTGCCCAACACTGTCATGGCCGGGCTCTTGTCCCGGCCATCCCGCTTAGGTAGGCAACGCCCTGCGTCTCTAGGCGAGATCGCATCAAGCCCGCCGATGACAAACGAAAGCGTTCACCTTTGTCTTTCGACGTCTATCTCAACGTGGCGGTCGGCGGCATCCTGACCGGCCTGGTCTATGGGCTGATGGCGCTCGGCCTGTCGGTCATCTTCGGCGTCATGCGCGTGGTCAATTTCGCCCATGGCGAGATGATGACCATCGCCATGTATATTGCGGTGACGCTGTTCACCGCCTTCCACCTCGACCCGCTCATCATGCTGGTGCCGATCGCCGCGGTGCTGTTCGCCTTCGGCTACGTGCTGCAGGTGCGGCTGATCAACCCGTTCATCACGCGGCCTGACACCAGCCAGTTCCTGTTGCTGGTCGCGGTGGCGATCATCATCGTCAACGTGTTGCTGATCGCGTTCGGGCCGGACGCGCGGACCGTGCAGGCCTCGTATGCCTATGACAGCTTCCAGATCGGCGCGTTGATCGTCGATGCCACCAAACTCTACGCCGGTCTCGCCGCGATCGTGGTCGCAAGCGCGCTGTTTTGCTTTTTCCGCTACACCCGCATCGGCACGGCGATCCGCGCCTGCGCCGACAACTACACCGGCGCGCTGGTGGTTGGGCTCGATGTCAAGCATCTCTACGCTTTGACCTTCGGTCTCGGCGCCGCCTGCGTCGGCGCCGCCGGCGTGATGCTGGTGATGATCGTCGACGTGACGCCGACGCTCGGGCCCGCCTATACGCTGCTCGCCTTCGTCATCGTCATCACCGGCGGGCTCGGCTCGATGCCGGGCGCGCTGGTCGGCGGCGTGCTGATCGGGCTCACCGAGGCGATGGCCGGATTGCTGTTCTCGCCGTCGGCCAAGAGCATGTTCTCGTTCGCCATCCTCGTTCTGGTGCTGCTGTTCCGCCCGCAAGGCATCATGGGCAAGAGGGCGGCATGATCGGAAAGCTGATCGCCGGCGTGCCGCGGCGCAATTTGGTTCTGTTGATGGCGTTGCTGGTCGTGCTGGCGATCGCGCCGCTCTTTGCCAGCGATTATCTCCTCACCGTGCTGATTCTGATTCTGTATTTCGCCTATCTCGGGCAAGCCTGGAACATCATGATGGGCTTTGCCGGTCTCTTGTCGCTCGGCCATGCGCTCTATGTCGGGCTCGGCGCCTATACCGCGGCAGCGCTTTACGTTCATTACGGCATCGGCCCGTGGCTCGGCCTCCTGGTGGCGGTGCCGGTGGCGGCGCTCGCCGGCGCCTTCATCGGCTTTTTGGCCTTCCGCTTCCGCGTCGCCGGCGTCTATTTCGCTATTCTGACCATAGCCTTAGCGGAGTTCGCCCGGGTCGGCTTCGACCACTTGAGCTTCACCGGCGGCTCGGCCGGGCTGTTCCTGCCGGTCGCGCAATACGCGCACAACGACCTCTGGCACCTGCGTGGTCATCCGGCGATGTTTTATTACATCCTGCTCGCCGCCACGGTGCTGGCGCTGATCTTTTGCCGCGCGCTGCTGCAAAGCCGCATCGGCTATTTCTGGCTGGCGATCCGCGAGGACGAAGAGGCCGCGCAGGCGGCCGGCATCGATACCTTTCGCTACAAGATGATCGCGGTGGTGATCTCGGCCGCCATGACGTCGTTCGCCGGCGTGATCTACGCCTTCTATTACAACAACCTGTTTCCCGAGCAGGTGTTTCACATCCTGCGCTCGATCGAGATCATCCTCGGCCCAATCGTCGGCGGCGTCGGCACGCTGTTCGGACCGATCCTCGGCGCCGCCGTGCTGACCGGATTGGCGGAGACGCTGACGGCGGCGCTCGCCGCGCTCGGCATCGATCTGCCCGGCGCCAAGCAGGTGTTCTACGGCATCTGCCTGCTCTTGGTGATCACGACGTTGCCTGACGGCGTCTGGCCGTGGCTGCGCGCGCGCATCGGCTTGAAGGAGCGGCAACCATGAGCGCGCTCCTGTCGGTCAACGGCGTGAGCAAGCGGTTCCGCGGCCTGGTCGCGGTCGACCGCGCCAGCTTCGATGTGCCCGAGGGCGGCATCTTCGCGGTGATCGGCCCGAACGGCGCCGGCAAGACCACGCTGTTCAACGCCATTGCCGGCGTCTTGCAGCCCGACGCCGGCACCATCACCTTTGCCGGCGAGCGCATCGACGGCCTGCCGCCCGACCGCATCTGCCAGCGCGGCATCGGCCGCACCTTCCAGATCGTGCGGCCGTTCCCGGCGCTGAGCGTCGAGGACAACGTCATCGTCGGCGCACTGCTGCATCGCCGGCACGTCAATGACGCGCGCGGGCGGGCGCAGGAGGTGCTGCGCCGGCTCGATCTCTACGACAAGCGCGAGCAGCGCGCCTCGTCGCTGACGTTGCCCGACCGCAAGCGCCTGGAAGTCGCGCGTGCGCTCGCCACCGATCCGAAACTGCTGCTGCTCGACGAAGTGATGGCCGGCCTGCGCCCGACCGAAACCGACCGGATGGTGGCGATCCTGCAAGGCCTCAATCGCGAGACCGGGCTTACCATTTTGCTGATCGAGCACGTCATGCGCGCGGTGATGGCGCTCGCCTCGCGCATCCTGGTGCTGCACCACGGCGCGGCGATTGCCGAAGGCCTGCCGGAACAGGTCATGCGCGACCGCGCGGTGATCGACTCCTATCTCGGTGTGGAGGCAATTTAATGCTCCGCATCGAAAACCTCGACGTGTTCTATGGCGACGCCCAGGCGCTCGACGGCGTGTCGCTCGAGATCGAAGAGGGCGCCATCGTCGCCATTGTCGGCGCCAACGGTGCCGGCAAGACCTCGCTGATCCGCACCATCGCCGGCATGCACAAGCCGGCGCGCGGGCATATTTTCTATCGCGGCGTCTGGATATCGCCGGCTGGCCGAGCCACAAGGTGTGCGATCTCGGCATCGGGCAGGTGGCGGAAGGCCGGCAGGTTTTCCCGACGCTGTCGATTGCGGAAAATCTGGCCATGGGCGCCATGCTGCCGCGCGCGCGGAGCGCGCGCGACCGCAATCTCGATCGCGTCTACGCGCTGTTTCCGGCGCTCGCCGAGCGCAAGCACCAGCTCGCCGGCACATTGTCCGGCGGCGAACAGCAGATGCTCGCCATTGGGCGATGTTTGATGGGCGCGCCGGATCTGGTGATGTTCGACGAGCCGTCGCTGGGCTTGGCGCCCGCCATCGTGCAGGCCGTGCTCCGCTGCGTGCGCGACCTCAACCGCGAGGGCCTCACCTGCGTGCTGGTGGAGCAGAACGTCGCGGTCTCGCTCAAGCTCGCCAGCCGCGCCTACGTGCTGGAAAACGGCCGCATCACACTCGCGGGCACCGGCGAGGCTTTGCTCGGCGACGACCGGGTGCGGCAGGCCTATCTCGGGCTATAGCCGGCGCGGGCGTTCTGCCGCCGCATCAGGAAGCCAAGCGCCGCGACCCGTGTGCTCAACGGACAATCCGGGAAACTTGCGCGCAGCAGTTTGAGCGCCTCGGCGTCGCTTGCCGGCGAAAACAGCATCACCTGCTCGGCCATGGCGGCCGGATCGGTGACAGCTGCGAAAACGCTGTGGTCGGTACGGAAAATCTGGCCCATATTCATCATTCCTGCGGGACGGAATTGCAGTTCGGGGCCCGGCAGGCACAATCTGCGGCGCGGCCATTAACAATTCGTTGATCCACGTCAACCGGCCGCGCAATACCCAACAACGCAAAGCGGCCGGCGGTTCCATCCGCCGGCCGCTTTTTCGAACGGGTAACCGGATAGTTATTTCAGCGGCTGACCGATGGTCACCGTGAGCGTACCGACGCCTTCGACCGCGCATTCGAGCTTGTCGCCGGCCACCGTCGCCGCGACGCCCGAGGGCGTGCCGGTCATGATGATGTCGCCGGCCACCAGTTCCACCATCTCCGACAGGTTGGAGATGATTTCCGGTACGTTCCAGATGAGCTGATTGAGGTCGCCGTCCTGGCGCAGCGTGCCGTTGCACTTGAGCGTGATCTTGCCCTTGGTCGGATAGCCGGTCTCGCTCGCCGGCTTGATCGCACCGCACGGCGCGGAATGGTCGAACGCCTTGCCGATTTCCCACGGCCGCTTGAGGTCGCGCGAGGCGATCTGCAAATCGCGGCGGGTGAGGTCGATGCCGACCGCATAGCCGTAGATGCAGTCATTGGCCTTGGCGACCGGGATGTTGCGGCCGCCGCTCATGAGCGCGACCACCAACTCGACCTCGTGGTGCATGTCCTTGGTCAGCGACGGGTAGGGCACCGTGCCGCCGTCCGCCACGATCGCGTCGGCCGGCTTGGCGAAATAAAACGGCGGCAGCCGTTCGTCCTGCCCCATTTCGCGGATGTGCTCGATGTAATTGCGCCCGACGCACCAGATGCGGCGAACCGGAAAAACTTTGCTGGTGCCAGCGACGGCGATGGTCGCCTGGGGCGGCGGCGAAATGACGTAATCCGCGCTCATGAGGATGTACCCTCTTCGAATGTGGTGGAGAATCCGTGATCCGGCGAGGCCATCCGGTATCGCATTCCACGCGCCTGAACAAGGCGGAAAACGCGGTGCCGCCTTCGCTTATTTCGCTACCGCCGCGACCGGCGCGGGCGCTTCCTGCTGCTTGAGCTGGAGCCGGTAGAACGCGGCATAACGGCCGTTCTTGCGCAGCAAATCGTCGTGCCGGCCGGATTCGGTGACTTGGCCGCTTTCCAGCACAAAGATTCGGTCGGCATGCGATACGGTATGCAGGCGGTGCGCGATCGCCAGCGTGGTGCGGCCGCGGCAGAGGATTTCCATCGCCTCGCGCACCTGCAATTCGGATTCCGAATCGAGCGCGGCGGTCGCCTCGTCAAGCAGGATGATCGGTGCGTTCTTGATCAGCGCACGCGCGATCGCCACGCGCTGGCGCTGGCCGCCCGACAGTTGCAAGCCGTGCTCGCCGACCGGCGTGTCGTAGCCGCGTGGGAACGCCATGATGAAATCGTGCGCATAGGCGCCCTTGGCGGCGGCGACGATCTCATCTTCGCTAGCGCCCGGTTTGCCGAAGGCGATGTTCTCGCGGACGGTGCCGCGGAACAGGAAGGTGTCCTGCCCGACATAGGCGACATGCTGGCGCAGCGAGCGGCGCGACACCTGCGTGACGTCTTGCCGGTCGATGACGATGCGGCCGCGCTCGGCGTCGTAGAAGCGCAGGATCAGGTTGAATACGGTCGACTTGCCGCCGCCGGACGGACCGACCAGCGCGGTCAGCTTGCCGGGCTCGGCGACGAGCGACAGGCCGTTGAGCACCGCCTCGTCGCTGCGGTAGGCGGAAATGCACGTCGTCGAATGACGAGCCGCGGCGTCTCGATGCGCAGCCCCGGCTTGCCGAGGTCGGACGGCTCGCTCGGCGGGCTATCGATCACCTCGAACAGGATGCGCACGCCGACCAGCCCGCTGTTGAGCTCGATATTGAGCCGCGCCAGGCGCTTGGCCGGCTCGTAGGCCAGCAGGAAGGCGGCGATGAAGGAGAAGAACTGGCCGGGCGTGGCACCCGTCTCGATCACGCGGTAGCCGCTATAGGTGATGGCGATGGCGATGGCGCAGCCGCCCAGCGTTTCCATCAGCGGGCTAGGAGCGGTTGGACACGCGCGCCATCTTGTTGGCTTCGTGCTCGACCGCCGCGACATTGCGGTCGAAACGATCGCGCATGACGTCTTCCAGCGTGAAGGCCTTGACGATGCGGATGCCCTGCAGCGTCTCCTGCAGCGTCTCCAGGATGCGGGTGCCGCCTTGGAACTGGGTGCGGCCGATGGCGTAGACGCGGCGGACCAGCTTGCGCAGGACGAAGAACGCCGGCGGCGCGACCACGAAGCTGAAGAACGACATCAGCGGGTCTTTCACGACCATGACGGCGACCAGCCCGATCAGCGTCAGCAGGTCGCGTCCGACCGAGGTGATCAAGAGGTTGATCACCTGCGTGCAGGCGGCGGCGCCGGTCGACAGCCGCGCGATGAACTCGGTCGAATGCCGCTCGGAGAAAAAGCCGAGGCCTTCGCTGAGCAGCTTGGCGAAGACGCGCCGCTGATTGTCGGCGACGATGCGGTTGCCGATGCGCGACAGCATCACGCTGTGGCCGTAGGTGGCGAGGCCCTTGGTGGCGAACAGCGCGACGGTCACGCCGCCGAGGATGAAGATGGTGGTCAGATTCTTGCCGACGTAGCCTTCGTTGACGACGTCGCCGATCAGGTAGGCGGAAAACGCGGTGCAGCCGGCCGCGACCGCCATCAGCGTGAAGGCGAACAGCATATTTGCGCCAGTGCAGCAAGCCCTGCTCGGTCAGCAGCCGCCGGATCAAGGCGAGGGTGCCGGTAATGCTCGTCGTCGGCCGATGGCAAAGTCTGGTCGTTCATCCGCCCTCTATCGGGCGTCTGATTATGGCACAGACGAATGCTGGCCGGAGCAGGCGTTCCTTGCCTGCTGACAGCGGAATTTTCAAGTCAAAAAGCGGACTTGGCGGCCGGAACCGCGAAAACCGCACGCGGCTTACGCCGAGGCGCTTTCCTGCCGGCCGGGCAGCCGCCGCTCCCAGGCGAGCGCGTGGCCGACGATGGTATCGAGGTCATCGAATTGCGGGCGCCAGTCGAGCGTCGAGCGGATGCGCGAGACATCGGCCACCAGCGCGGCCGGATCGCCCGCGCGGCGGCCGGCGATCTCGACCGGAAAATCGCGCCCGCTGGCGCGCCGCACCGCCTCGATCACCTCGAACACCGAGGCGCCGTGGCCGTAGCCGCAATTGAACGTCGCACTGGCGCCGCCGCGGCGCAGATAGCGCGAGCGCCGCCGAATGCGCGCGGGCGAGGTCGCTGACGTGGATGTAGTCGCGCACGCAGGTGCCGTCCGGCGTCGGATAGTCGGTGCCGAACACGTCGATCTTGGCGCGCTTGCCGAGCGCGGCCTCGCAGGCGACCTTGATCAGGTGCGTCGCGTGCGGCGTCGACTGCCCGGTGCGCAGCTTCGGGTCGGCGCCGGCGACGTTGAAATAGCGCAGGATCACGAAGCGCAAGCCCGTGCGCCTTGCCGGCATCGTGCAGCATGATCTCCGACATCAGCTTCGACGTGCCGTAAGGCGAGATCGGCGCGGTCGGCGCGTCCTCGCGCACCGGCATCGTGTCGGCGTTGCCGTAGACCGCGGCGGTCGAGGAAAAGATGACCTGGCGCACGCCCGCCTTGATGGCGGCATCGAGCAGCGCGCAGGTGTTCATGGTGTTGTTGGCGTAGTAGCCGAGCGGATCGCGCGACCGAATCCGGCACCACGATCGACGCGGCGAAATGGATGATGGCGTCGACGCGGTGACGCGCGATGGTCTTGCGCACCAGTTCGCGGTCGCCGGTCGAGCCGACGACGAACGGCACCTTGCCCGGGACCAGAAAGCGGAAACCCGGTCGACAGGTTGTCGAGCACGACCACCGGCTCGCCGGCGTCGACAAGCTCATGCACCATGTGGCTGCCGATATAGCCGGCCCCGCCGGTGACCAGGATCGTCATGAACTGTGTCCCTCGAATTTGCCGCGCGTTTTAGCCGAATGACGGTGAAAGAGCGCTTAGGCTGTGCGGTGAGCGGCCAGGGTTATGGCGGTCATGCTTAATGCTCGGTATATGAGCGCCAGCGAGGCACAATGGCCGATATCCTGTTCATCAAGACATCGTCGCTCGGCGACGTGATTCACCACATGCCGGCGCTGACCGAGGCGCGCAAGGCGCTGCCGCAGGCGACCTTCGCCTGGGCGGTGGAGGAGGCCTTCGCCCCGCTGGTGCGCCTGCATCCGGCGGTGAACGAGGTGATCCCGGTCGCCTGGCGGCGCTGGCGGAAGTCGGTCGTTAGCGCCGGCGACGCTCGGCCGAGATCGCCGGCAGCCTGCGCGCCATCCGGGCGCGGCGCTACGACAGATCGTCGACAGCCAGGGACTGCTGCGTACCGCCATTCTCGCCCGCTTCGCGCACGGACGCCGCCACGGCTACGACGCGGCCAGCATCCGCGAGCCGCTCGCCGCGATGTTCTACGACGTCCGCCATCGCGTCAGTTACGATCTGCATGCGGTCGAGCGCAACCGCATCCTCAGCGGGCTGGCGCTCGGCTATACGCCGCAGGGCGCGCCCGATTTCGGGCTCGACCGCGCGCGCTTTGCCGCGCCGGCCGAGCGCTATGCCGTGCTGCTGCACGCCACCGCGCGGCCGAGCAAGGAATGGCCGGAAGCGAATTGGATCGCGCTCGGCCAGGCGCTTCGGCGATGCTCACTCTGGTCCTGCCCTGGGGCACGGAAGCCGAGCGGGCGCGCAGCGAGCGGCTTGCCGCCGCGTTGCCGCGCGCGCGTGTGCCCGAACGCGCGCCGCTCGATGCGGTGGCGCGGCTGATTGCCGGCGCGCAATTCGTCGTCGGCGTCGATACCGGGCTGATGCATTTGGCCGCCGCGCTCGGCGTGCCGCTGGTGGCAATCTTTGCCGGCAGCAAGCCGGGCCTGACCGGCCCGGTCGGCCGCGGGCCGATCGCCGTGCTCGGCGCGGACGGAGCCCCGCCATCGGTGGAAGAGGTTGTTGCGGCGGCGCAGGCTTTCTTGCGCTGATGTTTCGTAGGTGCCCATGCAGACGAAATCGCTGATCCGGCTGCTCGCGGCGGTCGCTCGCAATGTGGCTGCTCGGCCATTGTCGGCGCGCCCTGCGATCGCGCAAGGCATTTGCGCAGTCCGACGGTTCGGACGCTACGTTATTGGCTGAGGTGCATCGCGCAATCACGCTGCACGGCAAGCCGATCCCGCCCGAGGTGTTCCGCGATTTCGGCGACGGTGATATCGCCGATTCGGGCGCGATCTGGGTCACCGTCGATATCGAGGCGGCGATCGGCAGCAATCTCTATGCCGACGACATCAAGAAGGAGGGCGACTGGCTCAGCCAGAAGCGAGCCAACCCGAGCCTGAACGGCAGCGAGGAGACCGGCTACAAGTTCATCGGCGCGACGGACAATGGGCTGCTGGTCGTGCTCGCGAGCTACAACGGCGGCGGTTCCGGGACCTTCTATACGCTGCACATCTTGGATGTTGCCACAGCGCGCGCGTTCGACCTCGACGGCAAGCTTTATCGCCGCACCAATCTCACTTCGCTGCGCAGCGTCGTCCTGGGCGACCGCTGGGACGGCAAGATCAGTATTGCCGGCGACATGGTCCGTATCGTCACCACGCGCAGCGGGCGGCCGGTGCCGGCCCGCCGACGACAAAGACGATTGCGGTGGAGAGGCCCTAAACGTCACGCCGCGCCGGCGCGCAGCAGATCGTGGATGTGGATGACGCCGACCGGCTTGCCGGCCTCGACCGCGAACAGCGCGGTCACCTTGGTCGCATTGAGCAATTCGAGCGTCTCGCTGATCAGTTGATCCGGCCGCACCGTCTTCGGCGCGCGCGTCATCACGTCGTCGACGCGCGCGTCGAGCAGATCGTTGCGCATATGGCGGCGCAGGTCGCCGTCGGTGATGATGCCGACCAGCTTGCCGCCCGCATCGGTGATGCCGACGCAGCCGAAGCCCTTGGCCGACATCACCAGGATGGCGTCGGACATGCGGGTGCCGAGCGCGGTGAGCGGCACCGTCTCGCCGGTGTGCATGAACTCGCGCACCGTCTTGAGCAGCGCGCCGAGCTTGCCGCCCGGGTGCAGCAGGCCGAAATCGACCGCGGTGAAGCCGCGGCTTTCCAGCAGCGCGATCGCCAGCGCGTCGCCGAGCGCGAGCTGCATCAGCGAGGAGGTGGTCGGCGCCAGATTGTGCGGGCAGGCCTCGCGCGCCTGCGGCAGCGCCAGCACCACGTCGGCGGTGTTCGCCAGCGTCGAGTCCGCATTGGCGGTCATCGCGATCAGGCCGATGCGGAAGCGGCGCGAATAGTCGGTGAGATCCTTGAGCTCCGCCGTCTCGCCCGACCACGACAGCGCGATGATGACGTCGTTGCTGGTGATCATGCCGAGATCGCCGTGGCTCGCTTCGCTCGGATGCACGAACAGCGCCGGCGTGCCGGTGGAGGCGAAGGTCGAGGCGATCTTGCGCCCGACATGGCCGGACTTGCCCATGCCGGTGACGATCACGCGGCCTTGCGCGGCGCGGATCAGGTCGACGGCGGCGGCGAATGTCGCGCCCAGCCCGTCGCGCAAGCGCGGCGGCGAGCGCGTCGATGCCGCCGCCTTCCGCGTCGAGCGTGCGCAGCGCGGATTTGATCGCGGCCTGGGCGCGCTCGCTGCTCATGTCGGCTGGCTTCGGTTTAGCCATTCGGGCTCACGATCCTTTTTCTTCGCGGTTTTGATAGCACGGAACGAGCCGCGCGTCAGGCGGTCGGCGGGCCGGCCGTTAATGCCGCGGCTATGCGGGAATTAGCGCTTTTTCCGCAGCACCTCGCGCACGGCCGCCAGCACGGTCTCGACCGCGACATCGGCGGTGCGGCGGTGGCGCACCGCGTCGTTGCCCTCGCTGCGCGCGCGCTGGCGCGCCGCCTCGTCGCCGGGCGGCTCAAGGATGGCGGCGATCGGATTGAGCGGCTTCCAGTGCCACGGACTGGTCGGGCCGAAGATCGCGACCGTCGGCGTGCCGATCGCCGCCGACACATGCATCAGTCCGGAATCGTTGGTCACCGCGGCGTCGGCGGCGGCAAGCGCCAGGATCGCATTGCGCAGATCGCTGCCGGTAAGATCGTGCACGTGGGCGCCGCCGGCCTCGGCGATTTGTTTGGCGAGCGGCGTTTCGTTCGGTCCGCCGAGGACCCAGACCGTCGCGCCATCATCGGTGAGCACGCGCGCCAGGGCGGCGTAGTGGCCGGGCGGCCAGGCCTTGCCTTCGCCGACCGCGCCGGGCGACAGCGTGACGATCGGCCGCGCGTCGGCCGCAAGCCCGCGCTGCGCGCGCCAGCGCGTCACCTCGTCCGCCGGCACTTTCAATTCGGGCAGCGGCCATTCGGCTCGGCAACGCTGCGCCCTTCGGCAAAGCCAGCGCGCCCATCTGATCGATCATGCGCGGCAGCTTGCGTTCGCCGTAGCGCATGTCGTTGATCAGCCCGAAGCGCAATTCGCCGGCAAAGCCGGTGCGCAGCGGGATGCCGGCGAGGAACGGCGCCAGCGCCGCTTTCCATTTGCGCGACATCACCAGCGCCTGCGCATAGTGATTGTCGCGCAGCCGCGCGGCGAGCTCTTGCTGCTGCGCCAGGCCGAGCCGCCGCCGCGGCAGGTCGATGACGATCGCCTTGCGCACGCCCGGCATATAGTCGGCGAGCGGCGCGCACAGCGTGCTGCTCACGATATCGACCGGCCGCTCGGGCGCGTGCTCATGCAACAGCTTCACCACCGAATGGCAGCGCACGAAGTCGCCGATCCAGACGTAGGGCACGATCAGGATCGGATTTGGCGGTCGGTTTGTGTCTTGGCTCATGCGTTCGGCGCCGCAGCCCCTCATGCGTCCGTTGCGGTGGGCCCGCAGGGCGTTAGCCTGCGGGGCCCAAGCCTGTCCAGCCGCAATTTTTACCGTATCCTGAGCCATTTACAGGGAAATACGCCCTGACATTGCGCCGGTCGACGGACTGGGGCAAAGCTTTGCCGGGACCAGGAATTAGGCATGTTTTTAGTCACCGGGGGGGCCGGTTTCATCGGATCGAACGTGGTAGCCAGCCTCAACGAGGCGGGCGCGAGCGACGTCGTGGTCAACGACCTGCTTGGCAAAGACGACGCCAAATGGCGCAATCTGGCCAAGCGCCAGGTCGCCGACCTGGTGCCGCCGGCCGAATTGATGGCCTGGCTCGACGGCCGCAAGCTCGACGCCGTCATCCACATGGGCGCCATCTCCGACACCACCGCGACCGACGGCGACCTGGTGATGGAGAACAATTTCCGCCTGTCGCTGCGCCTGCTCGACTGGTGCACCGCGACCCGCACGCCGTTCATCTACGCCTCGTCGGCGGCGACCTATGGCGACGGCACCGCGGGCTTCGACGACGACTGGTCGCTCGACGCGCTGCGCAAGCTGCGGCCGATGAATCTCTACGGCTGGAGCAAGCACTTGTTCGACCTCGCTTTGGTCGACCGCTACATCAAAAAGCAAAATCTGCCGCCGCACTGGGTCGGCTTGAAATTCTTCAACGTCTACGGCCCGAACGAATATCACAAAGGGCATATGGCGAGCGTGCTGGCCAAGGTGTTCGACGAGGCCAAGGCCGGCAAGCCGGTGAAGCTGTTCAAGTCGCACCGCGAGGGCATCGCGGACGGCGACCAGCGGCGCGACTTCATCTATGTCGACGATGCCGTCGCCGTATTGCGCTGGCTGCTCGACGCCTCCTCGGTCAGCGGCATCTTCAACGTCGGCACCGGCAAGGCGGAAAGCTTCCGCGACATGATCGTCGCCATGTTCAAGGCGCTCGGGCGGCCTGCCAATATCGAGTATATCGAGATGCCGGAGGCAATCCGCGGCCAGTATCAGTATTTCACGCAAGGCTCGGTCGCGAACCTGCGCCGCGCCGGTTACAATGCCGGCTTCACCCCGCTCAAGATCGCCGTCGGCCAATACGTCACCGGCTATCTCGACCGCGAAGATAGATATCGGTAGCGCATGATCCCGAAAAGTAGGTACCGGTTTTCGGATAAGATCATGCGCCAGGAATAAGTCATGTTCGACTTCGACAAACATCTCGCAGACCTGAACGGGCAGACCGTGCTCTGCGTCGGCGATCTGATGCTGGACGAGTTCGTCTATGGCGAGGTCACGCGCATCTCGCCGGAAGCGCCGACGCCGGTAATCGCGGTCAAGCGCACCGAACTGATGATCGGCGGCGCCGGCAACGTGGCGCGCAATCTGGTCGCGCTCGGCGCCCGCTGCATTTTCATCGGCGTCGTCGGCAATGACGATGCAGGCCGCGCGCTGGGCGAGGCCTTGGCCACCCATCCGCTCATCGAGTACCACCTGGTGGTCGACGCGGCACGCATGACCACGCGCAAGGTCCGCTTCGTGTCGGAACACCACTCCACCCATATGCTGCGCGCCGATTGGGAATTGGCCTCGCCGGTCGATGCGGCGAGCGAGAACGCGCTGATCGGCCACGTCGTCAAGGCGATGCCGCGGGTCGGCGCCGTGGTGCTGTCCGATTACGCCAAGGGCGCACTCACCCCGCGCGTGATCCGCGCCGTCATCGACGCCGCCAACGCCGCGGGCAAGCCGGTGGTGGTCGATCCGAAGGGTCGCGACTACGGCATCTACCGCGGCGCGACCTTGATCACGCCGAACCGGCAGGAGCTTGCCGACGCCACCGCGAGCCCGGCGCAAACCGACGACGAGGTCGCGGCGGCCGCCGCCGAGCTTGGCCGCGAGCTCGGCGCGCAAGCGGTGCTGGTGACGCGCAGCGAAGCCGGCATGACTTTGGTCTGCGACGACGAGGCCATTCACGTGCCGGCCTATCCGGTGCGCGTGCGCGACGTGTCGGGCGCCGGCGATACCGTGGTGGCGGTCTGCTCGGCCATGCTGGCGATGCGCGCCGATTTCGAGTCCGCCATGCGCGCCGCCAATGCCGCGGCCGCAGTGGTGGTCGGCAAGCGCGGCACCGCGACGCTCTCGGTCACCGAGCTGCGCTCGCGCATTCTGCCGGCGGCGACGCTCGCGCCGGAGGAGAAGATCGTGTTCGACTGGGGCGAGCTCGATGAGCATCTCGCCGAGTCGCGCCGGCAGGGCTTGCGCGTCGGCTTCACCAATGGCTGCTTCGATCTCTTGCATCCCGGCCACGTCAGATTATTGGCCGGCGCGCGCGCGGCCTGCGACCGCCTGGTGGTGGGCCTCAACGGCGATGCCTCGGTGACGCGGCTGAAAGGGCAGGGCCGTCCGGTGCAGCCGGTTCAGGCGCGCGCCGAGGTGCTGGCGGCGCTGGAAGCGGTCGATCTCGTGGTGGTGTTCGACGAGGACACCCCGGAAAAGCTGATCGCGCGGGTGAAGCCGACGGTTTTGGTCAAAGGCAGCGACTACACGCGCGAGCAGGTGGTCGGCCGCGAGATCGTCGAGGCATTGGGCGGCGAGATCGTGCTGATCGATCTGGTGCCGGGACATTCGACCACGTCCATGGTCGAGCGCACGCGCGCGCCCAAGCCGCGCTGAGCATTCCCCCGTTCGTCCCCGCGAAAGCGGGGACCCAGTACTCCGCAGCGAATCTTGTGATTACTGGATGCCCGCCTGCGCGGGCATGACCGTCGAGCCAATCGGCGACACTGCGAAAGGCGCTAATCCTTCCGCTCGAGCGGCTTGCCCTCCGGCGGCTGCCAGTTCTGCGTCTCTTCGTAACGCTTGGCGTAGCGGTAGAAGGTGCCCTCAAAATTGCCCAAGGCGATGACAAAGCCAGCCCAGCCGTCGATGAAGCCGAGCTTGAAAATATAATGCTTGAGGAACGACCACGCGCTGTGGCCGAGCGCCGACGCCATCGAGACGCGTTTCCCCGCAAGCTTCGGCACGCCCAGCGTGGAGTAACGGTTCATCTTCTGAATGACTTCGTCCAGATTGCGGAAGGGGAATTGCCAGATCGCATTGCTCAGCGTGCCGACTGGCTTGCCGTTGAGAACCTCATAGCCTTCGTGCACTGGCTCGAGCGTGTAGCGCATCGCGCCTTTGCGGAAGAGCTGCGGCTGGCGGAAATTCGGATACCAGCCCGAGCCTTTGATCCAGCGGCCCATCATGTAGCTGCGGCGCGGGACGAGATAGACCTCATGCGGTGGCGAACCGGCGAGTAGGCTCAAGATTTCGTCGCGCACGTCCTCGGTGCAGCGTTCGTCGGCGTCCAGGCTGAAGACCCAGTCGTACCGGCAAGCTTCGACGGCGCGGTTGCGCAAATCGCCGAAGCCGTTGAACGGCACCTGCACCACGCGGGCGCCGAGCGCGGTGGTGATCTCAGCGGTGCGGTCGGTGCTGAACGAATCGACGATCACGACTTCGTCGGCCCACAGCACGCTGGAAACGGCGGCCTCGATCTTGTCCGCCGAGTTGTAGGTCAGGATACAGGCTGAGATTTTTTGCATGAATGCTCAGGCCCACTCGGCCGGCGCGCCGGCGAGCTGCGCGAGCGCGTAGCGGTTCGACATCGCGCGGCGATAGTTGCGCACCTCACGATGGTCGCGCCAGATGCGGGCGAGGCCGCCGCGCAACAGGCCGGCGCGGCGAAAGGCCGACCAGTCGGTCGCCAGCGTCGCGAAATCTCCGTGCCGCAAATCGGAAACCAGAATCTTGCTGACGAGGTAGCTGCCGAGCTTGCGGATGAGGTCGCTATAGAGTGCCCATTCGAAAGCCTGCGGGCCGAGCTTGATGCGCGGCAACGGGCTCGCGCGCATCCCCTTGCGCACCTCCTTGCGCGCCGACGAGAGCGTGCAAACGAGGTCGGGCTCACGGTCCAGTACGTCGAGCGCCCGGCGCAAGCGTTGCGGCAGATAGCAGTCGTCGGAGTCGAGGAACGCGACAACCGGCGCGCGGGCGGCGGCGATGCCGAGATTGCGTGCGGCGCTGACGCCGCGGCGGCGCTCCGGCAGGATCACCTTGACCCGCCGGTCGGTCAGTTTCGCCAGCCAGTCGCGTGTCGCGTCCGTCGAATCATCGACGATGATCAGCTCGAAGTCGGGCTCGTCATGCGCCAAAACGCTGGCCACCGCGCGCGGCAGCACGTTCAGGCGATTGTAGCTCGGGATGACGACGGAACAGCGCAATGGCGGGCTCGGCTATGACGACTTGTCTGGACGCGCGCGAAAATAACATCCCCGCTGCCCGGTGCACAGCGCAAACGGCGAAATGCGTTACTTCATAGGGCGTTGTGGCAGGCTTGCGGTCTGCCGAAAATCCATGTTTTGTCAAAACATGTCGATGCGAGGCGCCTTGTGAGCGATCTGATATCCGTCATCGTGACCACCTATAACCGCGAAGACGCGCTCGACGCCGTGCTGCGCTCGCTCGCGCGGCAGACCGATGCGGATTTCGAGGTGGTGGTGGCCGACGACGGCTCGACCGCGGCGACCGCCGCGGTGATCGATGCGTGGAACGGCAAAGTCGGCCGCCGCCTCGAGCCACGTCTGGCACGAGGATCGCGGCTTTCGCGCCGCGGAGATCCGCAACCGCGCGATCCTGGCGTCGCGCGGCGCCTACTGCATCTTCCTCGACGGCGACTGCATCGTGCGGCCGGATTTCGTCGCCACCCATCGCCGTCTCGCCGAACCGGGCTGCTTCGTCACCGGCAACCGCATTCTGCTGTCGCGCGAACTGACGGCAACCGTGCTGCGCGACAAGCTTATGCCGGAGACATGGACATTGGCACGCTGGCTGGCGGAACGCCGGCGCGGCGGCGTCAATCGGCTGTCGGCGCTGCTGCAGCTTCCGCTCGGGCCGCTGCGGCGGCTGCGCAGCCGCGAATGGCGCGGCGCGCGCTCCTGCAATCTCGCGATCTGGCGCGCCGATCTCGATCGCGTCGACGGCTTCGACGGCGACTACAGCGGCTGGGGCAAGGAGGATTCCGACATCATCGTGCGCCTGCTGCATGCCGGCGTGCGGCGCAAGGACGGCGTGTTCGCCACCGGCGTGCTGCATCTGTGGCATGCGGAAGCCGGCCGCGACCGGCTGGCGGAGAACGAGCGCAAGCTGTCCGATATCATCGCGAGCGACGCGCATCCGCGCGCGGCGCGGGCTGTCGGCGCTGCGGTCCGCGCCGTCGCCGGCACTGGCAGGGTAACCGATGGCCACTCTCTCCATCGGTGTCAGGGATCCATCCACACGCGGCTCGACCGAAATCGCCGACGGCCTTGCCGTCGCCGTCGCCGTATCGCTGCCGTGGTCGACGTCGGCGACCAGCATTCTGCTGGTGCTGTGGCTGATCGCGCTCCTTCTCGACGCTCGCATGGAGCGACGTGCGCCGCCAGGTGACGACCGCCGCCGGCGGATTGCCGGTTCTGCTGTTTCTGCTCGGCGCCGTCGGCATGATTTGGGCGGACGTCTCCTGGCACGCTCGCCTGGGCGGGCTCGATGGCTTCGTGCGGCTGTTGGTGATCCCGCTGCTGATGGCGCAATTCCGCCGCTCGGATGGCGGGCAGCGGGTGCTCGTCGGCTTCTTCGTTTCCTGCGTTGTGCTGCTCGCCGCCTCGTTCGTGGTGAAGATCTGGCCGAACATTCATCCCCGGCCGGAAGGCAACGAAGGCGTTCCGGTCAAAAGCTATATCGTGCAGAGCCTCGAGTTCGCCATGTGCGCGGCGGTGCTGTTCGATCTCACCCGCGTGAAGGCGTCCTTGCGGCAATGGAAAAGCGCTGCGGCCTGTGGCGCTTTGGCGCTGGTGTTTCTTGCCGATATCTTCTTTGTCACCACCGGCCGCACCGCCTTGGTCATCATTCCCGCGCTCATCGTCGTTTATGGCGTCTGGCGGGCCGGCTGGAAGGGACTGCTCGGCGCTTCGATCGCGGCGGCCGTCATTGCGTCGATCGTGTGGTTCGCCTCTCCCTATGTCCGCGAGCGGGTGACGGCGATTTACAGCGAAACCGAGATCTACGAACAGAAAAACGAGGGCACGTCGTCTGGCGTGCGCATTGAATTCTGGAAGAAGTCGCTTCGCTTCATCGAAAGCGCGCCGCTCTTCGGGCACGGGACCGGCTCGATCACGAGCAGTTCGAGCAGTGCCGCGGCCGGGCAGATGGGCGCGCGTGCCAATCCGTTCGACCAACCCCCACAATCAAACCTTCGCGGTCGGCATTCAGCTCGGCCTGATCGGCATTGCGGTGCTGTGGGCGATGTGGATCTCCCAGTCGTATTTTTTCGCGGCGACGGGACTGCTGGCGTGGGTCGGCTTGGTGATCGTGACGTCGAACATCGTCGGCTCGCTGTTCAATTCATTTATTTTCGATTTCACCGAAGGCTGGATCTACGTCTTTGGCGTCGGCGTGGCGGCGGGCATGGTGCAGCGGTCGTCTGATCCAGACGCCAATGCGGCGCCAGGCTCATGAACCGGCTCGAGCTTCCGCCCCGGCCGCGCATCCTGGTGGTCACCTTGCGCCGTCTCGGCGATGTGTTGCTGGCGACGCCGCTGATCCGCAGCCTGCGGCGCGCCTGGCCGCAAGCCCGCATCGACGCGCTGGTGTTCGCCGACACCGCCGGCATTCTTGTCGGCAATCCCGATCTCGATGGTGTCGTGACCGTTCCGCCGCAGCCGTCGGCGGCGCAGACGCTGCGCTTGGGAGCGCGGCTGTTCCGCCGCTACGACCTCGCGATCTCCACGCAAAGCGGCGACCGTCCGACCGGCTTTCGCCATCGCCGCCGGACGCGCGCGCGTCGCGCCGGTGCGCGGCGAACCTCAACGGCCGCGTGAAGCGCGCGCTGCTGACCCGCAGCGTCGCCGCCGCGCCCGGCCTGCATCGGGTCGAGGAAATGCTGCGGCTTGCCGACGCGCTCGGTATTGCGCGCGTGCCGGAGCTGGTCTGCCCGCGCGGCGCCGGATGCGGGCGAGCGGCCGGCCGCGCCCTATGCGGTGATCCATGCCGCGCCGATGTTTCGTTACAAGCAATGGACCGATGCAGCGGCTGGCGCGAGCTTGCCGACGCGCTCGCCGCGCGCGGGCTCGCGCGTGATCGCGACCGGCGGGCCGGCCGAGGCCGAGCGGCGTTATCTCGACGAGGTGTGGGACGGCGCTCGCGTCACGCGGCGCGACGGCCAGTTCGTCTGGCCGCAACTCGCCGGCCTGCTGGCGCAGGCGCGCGTCTACGTCGGCCCCGACACCTCGGTGACGCATCTTGCCGCCGCCGCGGGCTGCCCGACGGTCGCGCTCTACGGGCCGACCGATCCGCGGCTGTGGGGGCCATGGCCGGTCGGCGGCATGGACGCACATCTGGGCGGCCTCGGGCACCATCCAGCGCCGCGGCAATGTCTGGCTGGTGCAAAACGCGTTGCCGTGCATGCCGTGCCAGCTTGAAGGCTGCGAGCGGCGGCTCGACAGTCTACAGCCAATGCCTCGATGAACTGCCGCCGGAGCAGGTGATCGCCGCCGTCGATCAGGCCTTGGCGGCCGAAAAACGGTAAAGCAGCCAGCGCGACCAGAGCGCAGCCGGCGATCAGCGCGGCGGCGTGCAGCAACGATACGACGCCGTCAGCAAGGTCGCGGCGGCGAGCGCGATCAGCGCAATATTCAGCACGAACACGCGGCCGACGATCTGATAGACGCTGTAACCGCTGTCCGTCGCCCGCTGATAGAAATGGCTGCGATGCGCCTGCCAGACCGGCTCGCCCTTCGCCAGCCGGCGCAGCAGCGTGATCGTCGCATCGGCGAGATAATAGAGCGGCAGCAGCAGCGCCGCCGCGAAATGCCCGGCTCCCGCGAGCACGATCGAGCAGCCAGCCGAGCAACAGGCCGATCGGCAGGCTGCCGACGTCGCCGAGAAACAGCCGCGCCACCGGGCGGTTGAACGGTGCAAAGCCGATCACCGCGCCGCACAGCGCCAGCGCCACGAGCGTGGCCTCGCGCGGCAGCGCGCCCATGAGGCCGAACAGGACAAGGCCGGCGCTGAGCGGCACCGACTTCGGCGACCGTCATCCAGTCGATGCCGTCCATGAAATTGGTCAGATTGACGAACCAGAGCAGCGCGAGACCCAGCAGCGCGCGCTCGAGCCAAGACGGGCAGCAACGGCACGACGCGCAGATCGCCCGGCAGCGCGGCCAGCACGATCGCAACCGCGACGGCTTGCAGGATCAGCCGCGGCATCACCGCGATCGAATGAACGTCATCGATTGCGCCGACAACGGCGATGAAAACAGTGGCGGCGAGGACGAGCCAAAACGGAATGTCCGACATCGGGACCGCCAACCAGAACAGATCGCAGCGGTGACGACGCCGACCGTCGCCGCGATCACCGCAATTCCGCCGCCCTGCGGCGTCGGCGTCTTGTGCGAGGAGCGCGCATTGGGATGCGCGAGCGCATGGCGCCGAAGCAGGGACGCAGCAGCAACAGCAGGCCGAAGCTGACCGCGGCGGCCGCGATGAAAACGATCCAGCCGACCGCGCCCAACCCATCCAGCGATGCGCTGCTGCTCATGAGGTCAAGCGCTCCCCGGCCGCGTTTGGTCCGCCGCCCAGCAAACGCGCATAAAGCGCGACGATCTCGCGCTGAATCCGCGCGCTGGAAAATTCATCGACGACGAGTTGGCGCGCCGGCGCGGCCAAAGCGCAGCCGCATGGCCGCGATCGTTCGCGAGCGTCTCGATCGCATCCGCCAGCGCCGCGGGATCGTCCGGCGGAACCAGCAGCCCGTTCACGCCGTGCCGCGCGATTTCCCGGCAACCGGGCACGTCCGTCGCGATCAACGGCCGGCCGCAGGCGGCGGCTTCCAACAGGCTCATCGGAATTCCCTCTCCGCCGCGCGAAGGTAGAACGGCGATATGGGCTTGTCTCCAGACGCTGCGCACGTCGTCGACATGGCCGAGCAGGACGAGGTTCGGGATTTTGCGCCATCGGTCGAGCAGATGCGTCCGGGATCGATGTCGGATTGAGCGGGTCGGGCGCGCCGGCGAGCAGCAGGCGAATGGTAACGCCGCGCCCGATCAGGATTTCATGCGCGCGCACCAGCGTTCGCACGCCCTTGTGGTCGAGCAGGCGGCCGACAAACGCCGCGGTGACAACGGAATCGCCGGGCTCGGCGCAGCGGCGTGAACGCATCGACATCGACGCCCGAGCCGGGGATCATGCGCGATCCGGTCCGGCGGCACGCCGAGCTTCGCGATGACGGCCCGGTCGTCGGGATTTTGCACGAGCACCGTGGAATTGGGCCGCCTCAGCAGCCAGCCGAGCAAGGCGCCGGCGAGGCCGACGCAGCAGCCGCGCCCGCGCCGTCTTGGATGCGAAGGCAAAGCCCAATCCGGTGAAGGCATTGAGCACGCGCAACGGGCAGGCCAAGCGCGGCGAGCGAGCCGATCGCGACCGGCAGCACCGCGACGTGATGAACGAGATCGGGCTGAACCGCCGATAGAGGCGTCGGGTTTCCGCGACGGCCGCCAGCAGGCGGAACGGGTTCATGCTGCCGCGCCGCCATTCGATCGGATGCAGAGGTGAATCCTTCGCTCGTCGATCTTGTCGGCGCAATCGCCGACGCGCGCGGCGACATGCACGTCGTAACCCGCGGCCTTCGCCGCGCGCGCCATCGGCAGGCGATGCGAGACGAAAAACCAGTCTTCGGAAACGAGGTAGAGAATTTTTTGCGCCATCGGGCCGACAACCTATGCCGCCGCGGCCGCGGACGTGTCCCATCGCGCCCGCCAGGCCTCGAGCATCAGGATATCCCACAGCAGATGCTGGTGATTGCGGCGCCCGTCGAGATGTTCCGTCCACAAGGCGCGGACGCGGCCGGTATTGACGAGACCCGTCTCGCGCAGCCGCCGTTCGTCGAGCAAGGCCTCCGCCCAGTCGCGCAACGGGCCGCGCAGCCACTCGGCGAGCGGAATGGCGAAGCCCATCTTCGGCCGTTCGACCAGCGCGGCGGGAACGTAGCGGTAGAGCACCTGGCGCAGCAGCCATTTGCTCTTGCCCTCGCGCAGCTTGGCGCGCCGCGGCAATTGCCAGGCGAATTCGACCACGCGGTGATCGAGCAGCGGCACGCGCGCCTCCAGCGCAATCGCCATGCTGGCGCGATCGAGCTTGGTCAGAATGTCGTCGGGCAGATAGCCAACCAGATCGAGGAACTGCATCCGCTCGACCAGATCGGGAAAGTCGGCATTGACCGACTTGTCGGCCCAGAGTGCGCTCGGCTCCGCCGTGTCCGGCATAAGCTCGGCCGGCTCCCAATGCGTGACGATGCTGCGATAGCTGTCGTCGGCGTCCTGCGCCCGCATCAGATTGGCAAGCTTGTAGAGCTTGTCGCCGAGTTGCGGCACGCGCAGCCGCGACGGCAAGTGCGGGGCGAGCCGATCCCATTGCTGCGGGGAGAGCGCGGTCATTGCCGCGCTGAAGGCCTTTCGCAAAGGCGCGCGGCCAGCGGCCAACGTCGCTCGCGTAGCGGTCCGCCGCCTGGTAGCGGCTGTAGCCGGCAAAGAGCTCGTCGCCGCCGTCGCCGGACAGGGCGACCGTGACGTGCTGCCGTGTCATCACCGAAATCAGATAAGTCGGGAATTTGCGATGAATCGGCGAACGGCTCGTCGTACCACTCCGGCAGGTGCGGGATCACATCCAAGGCCTGCTGCGCCGACACCGTCAGCGAGTGGTGGTCGGTGCCGAGATGGCGCGCGATTTTCTCGGCATGCGTGGATTCGTCGTAACCCGGCAGATCGAAGCCGACGGTGAAAGTCTTTACCGGCCCCGCATTGGCCGCCTTCATCAAGCGCGACGACGGTCGAGGAATCGACCCCGCCCGACAACAACGCGCCGAGCGGAACGTCGGCGATCATGCGCAGGCGAACCGCGTCCGTGAGCAAGGTTTCCAGCCGGTCGGCGAGTTCGCCGTCGCCGGCCTCGATCGGATTAGCCAAACCTTTACGCGCGACGTCGCGCGCGCTCCAATAGGCGGCAATGCTCGGCTCGCCGCGCCAGGGCAAAGTCAGGATCATGCCGGGCTCGAGTTTTTGCACGTGCTCGTAGATCGTACGCGGCGCCGGAATGTGCGACAGGCGCAGGAATTGCGCGAGCGCTACGCGATCGATTTGCGGCGTCCAGCCTGAATGCGCGCGCAGGGCCTTGAGCTCGGAGCCGAACAGGAAGAGCGAGCCGAATTTTCCCCAATAGAGCGGTTTGATGCCGAGCCGGTCGCGCACGAGCTTGAGCGTCCGCTCCTTGCGGTCCCAGACCGCGAAGGCGAACATGCCGATCAGACGCGGCACCGTCGCTTCCAGGCCATAAGCGGCGATCGCTTCGACGATGACCTCGGTATCCGAATGTCCGACGAAGCTGACGCCACGCGCTTGCAATTCCGCGCGCAGGGCCGCATAGCCGTAGACTTCGCCCTTGTACGTGATCACGTAACGGCCGTTCTGCGACAGCATCGGCTGATGTCCGGCGGCGGACAGATCGACGATGGAAAGCCGGCGATGACCGAGTGCGACGCTGGCCTCTGGATCGGTCCAGACGCCCACGTCGTCCGGCCCGCGATGCTGCAAGCTGCCGGTCATCCTGCCGGCGACGGTCTCCAGGTCGCTGCTGCGGACCGCGGACCCGTCAATGACGCCGGCGATGCCGCACATGCCAGTTACCCATTTGCTCCAGACCCGCCATTCCGGATATTCATTACCCGCTCAAGCGCTTTGCAACAACTTGCCGTAAACGACGTTATTTTCCCGGCTCGGCAGTCAACATAGGCCAGGAGGCATCGAATCCGTGGCAGCTGTAAATCCCGTTCTCGTCACCGGCGCCGCCGGCTTCATCGGTTTCCACACCGCGCGGCGTCTGGTGCAAGCCGGGCGCGACGTCGTCGGCGTCGACAACTTCTCGCCTTACTACGACCCGAAGCTCAAGCAGGCGCGGCTGCAGCAGCTCGCCGGTGCCAAGAATTTCAAGTTCGTGGAGCTCGATCTGGCCGACCGTGCCGCGACCGCGGCGCTGTTCGCCGAACATCGTTTTCCGTTCGTGGTGCATCTCGCCGCCCAAGCCGGTGTCCGATATTCGCTGGTCGAGCCTTATGCCTATGCCGACGCCAATCTGTACGGCTTCCTCAACATCCTAGAAGGCTGCCGGCACAACGGTTGCCGCCACTTGCTCTATGCCTCGTCATCCTCGGTCTACGGCGCCAATACCAAAATGCCGTTTCGCACGACCGATAATGTCGATCATCCGCTCAGTCTCTACGGCGCCTCGAAAAAGGCGAACGAGTTGATGGCGCATTCCTATTCGCATCTGTTCGATTTGCCGACGACGGCGTTGCGCTTTTTCACCGTCTATGGGCCGTGGGGCCGGCCGGATATGGCGATGTGGATCTTCACCGCCGCGATCAACGCCGGCAAGCCGATCAAGTTATTCAATCACGGCAACATGCGGCGCGACTTCACCTATGTCGATGACGTCGTGCAGGCGGTGGTGCGGCTGATCGATCGCCCGGCCGAGCGCGATCCCAAATGGTCGGGCGATGCGCCCGACCCATCGCGCAGTTCGGCGCCGTGGCGCGTCTACAATATCGGCAACAACAGTCCGGTCGAGGTTCTTGAGGTCGTTAAAATTCTGGAGCAGGCGATCGGTAAAAAAGCCGTTCGCGAACCGCTGCCGATGCAGGCCGGCGACGTTCCGGCGACTTATGCCGATGTCGATGACCTCATGCGCGACGTCGGGTTCAAGCCGTCGACGCCGATCGCCGAGGGGATTGCGCGCTTCGTCGCCTGGTACAAAGAGTACCATCGACTCGGTTAAGGGCCGGACAACGCCGAGCGAAAGCTCAGGGCGCGCCCGCGGCCTGACCGGATTCTGCCGCCGCCAACGGACGTTTGCTGCGATCCAGAATCCACAATAGGCCACCCGGCAATCCGGCGGCGAACATCGCGATCCCGAGCAGCACCGACACCACGAGGCCGTCGCTCTTGGCCAATCCCGCATAGCCGAACGCCAACACCATCGCCGTTTCGCGCGTACCCCAGCCGCCGACCGACAGCGGAACGGTTGCGATCAGCAGTACCGGTAGCACCAAAAACAAAGTCTGGGTCCATTCGAGCGGTGCAGCCACTGCCTTCGCGAGGCACCAGGCGGCGGTCACCAGCGTGATGTGAATCATGACGGAATACGCAGCAATACCGGCGCAGCCGGATGCCGGGCCGAATACTCGCCGCGCATTCGCGGCGGCTGCCGTGATCTGGCGCGTCACCCACCAGCGGTCCAGCCATCGCCAGCGGAGAAATCCCACCGCCAGGAACGCCAGGCAGGCGGCGATGCTGCCAAATCCGACAACCAGCAAGGCAATGCGGCCGGCGACGTCACTGATGAGTGCGAACGACCATGGCAGGCAAACGATGACCAGCGAGGCCAAGACCAGCACGCCGACCATGCGATCGATAAGGACGGAGTAGGTTGCGCTGCGCCAGCCGCCGTTGTCGCGCGCCAGCAGCCAGATTCGAACCGCGTCGCCGCCGATCGTCGACGGCAGCGTTTGATTGAAAAATGCCGCCGCGAAATTGTAGCGAAATGCTTTGGGGACGGTGAACGCCGGCTCTCCCGGCGTGTTGCAGTGACGGACGATCATCCGCCAACGCAACGCGCCGAGCATGATTTGCGCGACCAGGATCAATATCGCCGCCGCAAACCAATTATATTGAAGATTGTTGAGCTGCCGGCCGACCAGGCCGAAGTCCACATGCGCGAAGGCGACATAAAGCAGAACCCCGGAGATGGCCGCTTTCAGGGCGAAAGTGAGCAAGTTTCGCATTCCAGGTTCCGCGGTGGGGGAAACCAACGAACATTTTTGACGATTGCGCGGTGGCTAATGCAGCGTCCGACAAGCATGATATTGGGGGAAATTCAACCGTTCCCTTGCTCATAGCTTGATTGTCGCGCGTTGAGAATGGGATAAGGGCAGGGCAGGGCCGGGCGCGGGCCCGCAAAGGTGGCAGCATGCAGAATTTTTCAGATCTCAAGGTCAAGCTTTTCACCGACGGTGCCGACAAAGCGCAGATCGTCGAGATGGCCAAGCAAGCCTGGATCGCCGGATTTACCACCAATCCCTCGCTGCTCAAGAAAGCCGGGGTGAGCGACTACGAGCGCTATGGCCGCGATCTGGTGAACGCCGTGCCCGACCGTCACATCTCGTTCGAAGTCTTTTCCGATGACATTCCGGAAATGGTCGCGCAGGCCCGCGTCATCACCACCTGGGGCAAGAACGTCTACGTCAAGCTGCCGGTGACCACCACGCGCAACGAGCCGCTGTTCGACGTGGTGCGGACCCTTTCGCGCGACGGCGTCAAGATCAACATGACCGCGATCTTCACGCCCGAGCAGGTTGCGCGCGCGGTGGAGGCGCTCGACGGCGGCGCGCCGGCCTGCATATCGGTCTTCGCCGGCCGCCTAGCGGATTTCGGCATCGACTACCGGCCGATCATGCAGGATGCGGTCGCGCGCGCCCGCAAGACGCGCAACATCGAAATCATCTGGGCCTCGACTCGCGAAGTTTTCAACGTGGTGGAAGCAGACAACCTGGGCTGCCACATCATTACCGCGCCGGCCGACGTGCTCAAGAAGCTGCCCGCGCTGGGCACCAAGTCGGCGGCTGAGCTTTCGCTTGGGGCGGTGAAAGCATTCCGCGAAGATGCGCTCGCCGCCGGTTTGCAGCTTTCCGTCCCGGCGTCGCGCGCCGCCGAGTGACTGGCCCCGCGCCGGCGCTCGCTCCGGCCTGATTTACGTCCGCGATATTGCTGTAACGCTTTGAATCAAAACGTGTTCGGCGCTTTCCCCGGGGCGGTCGCCAGCCGCCGCCGAGCGTGCTAGGGGAACGCTTATCGAAGGGGCAAGGTCAGGGGAAATCTGTTCGATCATGACGCAGGCGGTCAAACCGGATGCCGAGCATTTGTTGCGTGTCGGCGTGATCGGCGTCGGCGTGATGGGCAGCAATCATGCCCGCGTGCTTGCGGGGCTACCGGGAGCGACGCTTGTCGGCGTCGCCGATCCCGACGTCAGGCAGGCCGACTTTGTCGCGCGCACGCTCGGCTGCGCGGCCGTCGCCAGCGTCGATGAGTTGCTCGATCTGCAAGTCGATGCCGTCACCGTCGCGGCGCCCACCCACTTGCACCACGACATCGCATTGCAATGCATCGCGCGCGGCGTCCACGTCCTGGTGGAAAAGCCGATCGCGTCTTCGGTCGAGGAGGGACGCGACATCATCGCCGCGGCGCGCCGCGCCGGCGTGACCTTGATGGTCGGACATGTCGAGCGATTCAATCCGGCGGTCGAGGCGATCAAGGAAGCGCTGCGCAACGAGGACATTCTCTCGATCGCGATCACCCGGGTCGGACCGTTCCCGCCGCGCATGTCGAATGTCGGCGTGGTCATCGATCTGGCCGTGCACGATATCGACCTGATCCGCTGGTTCACCGATTCCGAGATCGTCGAAGTGCAGCCGCAGCTTTCTAGCGCCGTGGCCGAGCGCGAGGACATCGCCCTGCTGCAGTTCCGCACCGCCTCGGGCGTACTCGCCCACATCAACACCAACTGGCTGACGCCGTTCAAGGCGCGCCAGGTGATCGTCGCCACGCGCGGCAAATACATCATGGCCGATCTGCTCACGCGCCAGGTGACCGAATGTTTCGGGTTCCAGCCGGACGGCAGCTATTCCATGCGCCATCTCTCGGTCGGGCATGCCGAGCCGCTGCGCTCCGAGCTCGTGGCGTTCCTGCACGCCGTACGCTCCGGATCGCCGGCGGCGGTGACCGGCGAGGAGGGCGTCGCCAGCCTTGAGATCGCCATCCGTTGTCTCGCCTCGCGTCCGGCGGCGGCCACGTCGCAGCGGCAGGCGCCCCGCGTGGTTGCCGGCTGACCGGCGCCGATAGTTGGATCGAGTATGAATCAGCGAACAAATCCGCCCATGATTCCTTTCATCGACGTGGCCGCGCAGCGCCGCCGGCTCGGCGGCGCCATCGACGTCGCGGTCGCGCAGGTGCTCGGCCACTGCCAGTTCATTCTCGGGCCAGAAGTGCGCATGTTCGAAGCGGAGCTCGCGGAGTTCTGCGGGGCCAAGCACGTCGTCACTTGCGCGAGCGGCACCGACGCGCTGGTGCTGGCGCTGCGCGCGCGCGGTATCGGTCCCGGCGACGCGGTGATCTGCCCCTCGTTCACGTTCTGCGCAACCGCCGAAGTGGCCGCCTTGGTGGGCGCGACCCCGGTATTTGTCGATATCGACGAGCACACTTTCAATATCGACGTGACAAAGATTGCCGGCGCGATCGCGGCGGCAAAGCGTGCCGGGCTGACGCCGACGGCGATCATCCCCGTCGATCTGTTTGGCTTGCCGGTCGACCATAGCGGGATCGCCGCCGCCGCCGAAGGCCTGTTCATCCTCGACGATGCCGCGCAGGCTTTCGGCGCGAGCTTCAATAACCGCAGGCTCGGCACGTTCGGTCATGCCACCGCGACAAGTTTCTTTCCGGCGAAGCCGCTCGGTTGTTACGGCGACGGTGGCGCGGTGATCACCGATGACGACGAGATGGCCGATATGCTGCGCAGCCTGCGCATGCACGGGCAGGGCAGCGACCGCTACGACAACATCCGCATCGGCCTTGCATCGCGGCTCGATACGATCCAGGCGGCCATTCTGAGCCAGAAGCTGAAGATTTTTGCGGATGAGATCGAAGCGCGCAACCGGGTCGCGCGCCGCTATTCCGAAGCGCTCGCCGGCACGGTGATTGTCCCCAAGGTGCCATCCGGGTCGATCTCGGTCTGGGCGCAATACACCATTCGTGTCGCCGGCGGCCGGCGCGACAAGTTGGCGGCCGCGCTCAAGGCGGAAGGCGTTCCAACCGCGATCTATTATCCGATCCCGCTGCACCGGCAGCAGGCCTACAGGCATTTCCCGGTGGGTGACGGCGGAGTGGCGGTGAGCGACCGGGTTGCCGGTGAAGTCATCAGCCTGCCCATGCACGCCTACCTCGACGACGTGACGCAAGACCGCATTATCGATGCCGTGCGTCGTGCACTAGTCTAGTAATGATTTAGAGGCTATTTTTTCCGCGCGGCTTGCAAAATTGAAATATCAGTTTCTCCCGCAAACGATCGAAATGCAGTAGCACTACCGGGCAAAGGGCTCGGATTTATCGGATGGATTGGCGCCACCAGAACGTTCGGCTGCGGCAGATCGAGGCCGAAGCGATTTACATTTTGCGCGAAGGCGTCAGCGAGTTTCGCAACCCGGTGATGCTCTATTCGATGGGCAAGGATTCGAGCGTGCTGCTGCACGTCGCGCAAAAAGCCTTTGCGCCGGGCAAGCCGCCGTTTTCGCTGCTGCACGTCGACACCACCTGGAAATTCCGCGAGATGATCGTGTTTCGCGACGAGACCGCGGCGCGGCTCGGCATGGATCTGCTGGTCCATGTCAACGAAGAGGGACTCAGCCGCGGCGTCTCGCCGGTTAAGTCCGGCTCTGCGATCCACACCCAGGTCATGAAGACCGAAGGCTTGCGGCAGGCCTTGGACAAGTGGCGTTTCGACGCGGCTTTCGGCGGCGCGCGGCGCGATGAGGAAAAGAGCCGCGCCAAGGAACGCATCTTCTCGCATCGCACGGCTAGCCACGGCTGGGACCCGCGCAACCAACGGCCCGAGTTATGGCGGCTGTTCAATACCCGCATCAAAACGGGTAAATCCATGCGCGTCTTTCCGCTGTCCAATTGGACCGAGCTTGACGTGTGGGAATACATCCGGGCCGAGAACATTCCGGTCGTCCCGCTCTATTTCGCCAAGCCGCGTCCGGTGGTCGAGCGCGACGGCATGTTGATCATGGTCGACGACGAGCGCCTGCCGCTTTTGCCCGGCGAACGACCGCGCGTGACGCAAGTGCGCTTCCGGACGCTCGGCTGCTATCCGCTGACCGGCGCGATCCAATCGAGCGCCGATACGCTCGACGCGATCATCGCGGAAATGCGCGGCGCGACCAGCTCCGAACGGCAGGGCCGCTTGATCGATCGCGACGAGTCCGGATCGATGGAAAAGAAGAAGCGCGAGGGATATTTCTGAATGAACCGCCCCGCGTCCATCGTCGCCGAAGAGATCACGCACGTGAGCGGCGTCGATGCACGCCCGGCCTTGCGCTTTCTCACCTGCGGCTCGGTCGACGACGGCAAATCAACTTTGATCGGCCGCTTGCTCTACGAGCAGCACCTCGTCTTCGACGACCAGATGGCCGCGCTCGAGCGCGATTTGAAAAAGAATGGCACCAACGGAGCGGACGTCGACTTCGCTCTGTTGCTCGACGGGCTCGAAGTGGAGCGCGAACAGGGCATCACGATCGATGTCGCCTATCGCTATTTCTCGACGCCGCGCCGCGCCTTCGTCGTCGCCGACACGCCGGGGCACGAGCAATATACCCGCAACATGGCGACCGGCGCGTCCAATGCCGCGCTTGCGGTGCTGCTGGTCGACGCGCGCAAGGGGCTGCTGAGCCAGACCCATCGCCACGCGATTATCGCCAGCCTGCTCGGCATCCGCCACGTCGTGCTCGCGGTGAACAAGATCGATCTCGTCGGCTTCGACCGCGCCGTGTTCGAGGAGATCGAAGCGAGCTTTCGGCGTTTTGCTGGCGAGCTTGGTTTCAAGGACATCCAGGCGATCCCGGTGTCGGCGCGCCACGGCGACAACGTGGCGTCGTTGAGCGGCCGCACGCCCTGGTACTCAGGTCCGCATTTGCTTGACTATCTCGAAACGGTCGACGTCGAGGACGACCGCGCGGTCAAGCCGTTCCGCATGCCGGTGCAGTGGGTCAACCGGCCGAATTCGGATTTCCGCGGCTTCGCCGGCACCATCGTGAGCGGCAGCGTCAAGGCGGGCGATGAAATCGCCGTGCTTCCGTCCGGACAGACAACCAGGATCACGCGAATTGCCGGCGCCGGCGGCGATCTCGACGGCGCGCAGGCAACCGATTCGGTCACCATCGCGCTCGCCGACGAAATCGATATTTCGCGCGGCGACATGCTGGCCGCGCTGCGCGACCGTCCGCAGGTCGCCGATCAGTTCGTCGCGCATATGGTCTGGATGTCGGATGAACGCCTGTTTCCAGGGCGATCGTATTTCATGAAGATTAATGACTGCACGCTGGCGGCGACCGTCACCGAGCTCAAACACCAGATCGACGTCAACACGCTGGCGAAGCTTGCCGCGAAGACGCTCGGCTTCAACGAAGTCGGCGTGTGCAATCTTTCGGTTGCCCGGCCGGTGGCCTTCGATGCCTACGCCGACAACCGCGACACCGGCGCCTTCATCCTGATCGACCGTTATTCCAACGAGACCGTCGCCGCGGGCATGATCGATTTCGCTTTGCGGCGGGCCACCAACATCCATCACCAGCAGCAAACGGTGAGCAAGGCCGAGCGATCAAACCTGATGCATCAGCGGCCGGCCGTGCTGTGGTTTACCGGTTTGCCCGGCGCGGGAAAGTCGACCATCGCCAACCTGGTCGAAGCCGCGCTGCACGCGCGCGGCGCGCATACCATCATGCTGGACGGCGATAACGTACGGCACGGGCTCAACCGCGACCTCGGCTTCACCGAGGCCGATCGCGTGGAGAACATCCGGCGCGTCGGCGAGGTGGCCAAGCTGATGACCCAGGCCGGCCTCATCGTGCTGTGTTCGTTCATCTCGCCGTTCCGCGCCGAGCGGCGCATGGTGCGCGAGCAACTGAACAGCGATGAATTCATCGAGGTCTTCGTCGACACCCCGCTGGAGCAGTGCATCGCGCGCGATCCTAAGGGCCTGTACCGGCGCGCCCTCGCCGGCGAGATCAAGAATTTCACCGGCGTCGACCAGCCCTACGAGACGCCGGAAAATCCCGAACTGCACCTGATGGCGGGAGCGAAGAATGCCGACCGGCTCGCCAGCGAAGTGGTCGACGCGCTGGTGCGGCGGAAAATATTGTAACGCGACTGCAGCGTCTACAATGCGCGTTTCGCGGCCGGTTTTGATCGAAATCAACGCCGCCGGACGCAGCCGCGGTATCGTATATTAATTTAAGAATATGAAATCGTGCGCCTGTGCGGCGCTCGGCGCGTCGAAATGGAGATCGCCCGATGACGAATTGGCCGGAATACACCAAAGAACGCAGTGCTCAATTGCGTAACCTGCGCACCGCCGCGCCCGAAGTCATGAAGGCCTTTTCCAGTCTGGCGCAGGCATCGCTCTCGCCCAAAGCGCTCGACGTCAAGACCAAGGAGTTGATCGCGCTCGCCATTGCCGTCGCCATCCACTGCGACGATTGCGTCGGCTTCCATGTCAAGGCGGCGCTGGAGCAGGGCGCCTCGCGCGATGAGGTCACGGAGACGCTGGGCATGGCCGTCTATATGGGCGCGGGCCCATCGGTGATGTACGCTAACCACGCGCTGGACGCGTTCGAGCAGTTCAAGGCGGCAACGGCGAAGGCGGTGGTTGCGCCCGTCTGATCGCTCGCGCTAGCTGCGCTTGTAGATGTCCTCGATGCGCTCGATGTCGTCCTCGCCGAGATAGCTGCCGGTCTGCACCTCGATCAATTCGAGCGGGATTTTTCCCTTGTTGGCCATGCGGTGGACGCTGCCGATCGGGATATAGACCAACTCGTTTTCGTGCACGGCTTGAATCGTATCGCCGACGGTGACCTCGGCGGTGCCGTGCACGACCACCCAATGCTCGGCGCGGTGGCGGTGCTTCTGCAGCGACAACACGCCGCCCGGGATGACGACGATGCGCTTGACCTGGAAGCGCTCGCCCATGTCGATCGACTCGTAATAACCCCAGGGCCGGTGCACGCGCTTGTGGTCGGTCGCTTCGGAGCGCTTGGCGGCTTTGAGCTTGTCGACGAGTTGCTTGACCTCCTGCGCGCGGGCGCGCGGCACCACCATCACCGCGTCCGACGTGCTCACCACCACCAGATCCTTGACGCCGACCGCGGTGATGAGCCGGCCATCGGAGTGCAGCACGCAACCGGTGGCATCCATGGTGACCACCGGACCCTGCACGACATTGCCTGCCGTATCGTGCGGCGTGATGTCGAACAGCGCATCCCAACTGCCGATGTCCGACCAGCGGAAATCGCCGGCCACCACGGCGGCGCGGTCGGTCTTCTCCATCACCGCGTAATCGATCGACTTCATCGGCGCGCGCGCGAAAGCCTCCGGGTGCAGGCGCAGGAAGCCGAGGTCGGTGGTGGCCTCGGCGACCGCGGCTTCGACCGCTTCGGCGATGGCCGGCTCCAGCCTTGCCAATTCGGACAGCAGCACGTCGGCGCGGAACAGGAAATTGCCGGAGTTCCATAGATAGCCGTCGCGGACATAGCCGGCGGCGGTGGCGGCATCGGGCTTTTCGACGAAGCGCTTGACCGCCTGCACGCTTGTCTTGCCGATGCGCTCACCCGGCAGGATGTAGCCGTAACTGGTCTTCGGCTCGCTCGGCTTGATGCCGAAGGTGACAATGCGTCCGGCCTCGGCGGCTTCGCGGCCGGCGAGACAGGTGGCGCGAAACTGCGGCACGTCAAGAATGATGTGGTCGGCGGCGAGCGCCAGCACCACGGCTTGCGGGTCGCGCTGGCGCGCCACCGCTGTGGCCGCCGCAATAGCGGCAGCCAAATCGCGGCGCAGCGGCTCGATCACCACTGTTGCGTCGACACCGATGTCTTCGGCTTGCCGGCGGGCGAAGAAGTGGAAATTCGGGCCGGTGATGACGATCGGGGGCCCGAACATCGGGTCCTGCACGCGCAGCAGTGTTTCCTGATAGGTCGAGCGATCGCCGACCAGAGGCAGGAACTGCTTGGGCAGGGCGTCGCGCGAGACCGGCCAAAGCCGCGTTCCGGCGCCGCCGGCAAGCAGAATAGGGATGATGGGCGAGGGCATGGCTATGGCGTGACCGCTCGGGGCTCTATGTTTGGGGCGGGAATCGTCTTAAGGCAGTTGGGCCGGTCTGACTATCCCTATCGCTGCACAACGTTTAAGTCCATTAAACTTCGGCATATTTCCGGCGGCGCCAGGCAAGTTCACCGATGATCAAACGGATTCTCACGGTCGGCGGGCTGACACTGCTGTCGCGGATCACCGGATTTGCTCGCGACATCGTGCTGGCGGCGATCCTTGGCGCCGGGCCAGCGGCCGACGCTTTCTTTGTCGCCTTTCGCCTGCCGAATCATTTCCGCGCCATCTTCGCCGAAGGCGCCTTCAATGCCGCCTTCGTCCCGGCCTATGCCCGCATCCGCGAGCAGGGCGGGGCGGCGCGCGCCGAATTGTTCGCCGATCGCATCTTCACGCTGCTGCTGGCCAGCCAGATCCTGCTGCTGGCGCTCGCGCTGCTGTTCACGCCGACGGTGATCGAAGTGCTGGCGCCCGGCTTCGCCCACGATCCCGGGCGCTTCGGGCTGGCCGTCGATCTCACCCGCATCACCTTTCCTTATCTGCTACTGATCACTTTGGTGACGCTCTACGGCGGCATCCTCAACGCGCTACAGCGCTTCGCCGCCGCAGCCTTTGCCTCGACGCTGCTCAATCTGGCGATGATCATGACGCTGGCGCTGGCGGCGTTCTTTCCGACCGCCGGCCATGCCGCCGCCTGGGGCGTGCTGATCTCCGGCGTGCTGCAGGCGATGCTGGTCGGCGGCGACGCCTGGCGTGCGGGAGCCATGACCGCCTTGCGCTGGCCCGATCTCGATGCCGACGTGCGAAAATTCTTCCGTGCGCTCGGGCCGGCCACGGTCGGCTCCATGGGCGTGCAGCTCGCATTGTTCGCTGACACCATCATCGCGAGTTTCCTGCCGGCCGGCGCGCTGTCGGCGCTATATTACGCCGACCGCATCGATCAACTGCCGATCGGCGTCATCGGCATTGCCGCCGGCACGGTGATCTTGCCCGAAATGGCGCGCCGCCTCGCCGCCGGCGACGAAACCGGTGCCTCAAGCGCGCAGAACCGCGCGATCGAATTCACGCTGCTATTGTCGATCCCCTGTCTCGCGGCCTTCGTCGTCATCCCCGAGTTGATCATGCGGGCGCTGTTCATGCGTGGCGCCTTCACCGCGGACGATGCGACCGCTGCCGGCCACACGCTCGCCGCCTATGCGGTTGGATTGCTGCCCTTCGTGCTGATCCGCAGCACGGTGGCGACGTTCTTCGCGCGCGGCGACACCGCGACGCCGGTCAAAGCGGCGCTGGTCGCCGCCGCCGTCAACATCGCGTTCAAATTCATGTTGATGGGTCCCTTGGCGCAGGTCGGCCTGGCGCTGGCGACCTCGATCGGCGCCTGGATCAACCTCGGCCTGGTGGTGTGGTTTGCGGCGCGCGCCGGCCACGTGCATATCGACGAGCGGCTGCGGCAATCGACTGTGAAGCTTGCCGCCGCGGGACTCGCATTGGCGGCGATGCTATGGTTGTGCGAGGCGCCGGTCGCGCATGTTTTCGCCGGTTGGCACCGCCTGCGCGATGTCGCGAGCCTCGCGCTGCTGGCCGTGATCGGCGGCGCTGTCTATGGTGGCATCGTGCTGGTATTATTCGGTTCGCGCTGGCTCGCCGCATTTCGCACCCAGCGGCAAGGCTGAGGACTTAAGTTCCAGCGCGGGCATGGTCCTATTGCCGAGCGGCCGCGGTGGACATAACTGGTGCTCGACGCTATGGGGACGACCGGTTGTTCGTGGTCGGCCGATAATGTAGGTATTCATGAATTTCGCGCGGGCAAATTCATCATTTTCTTTGATACGTGGCTGGCGCATCGTTTTGCCGTGCGCGCTTGCGACTTTGGTCGCAAGTTGTGGCGAGCCGCAGAAGCAAGCGGGTGCGCCGCCGCCGCCGGCGGTGACCGTCGCTTCGCCGGTGAAACGCACGGTCACCGACTACGACGAATATGTCGGCCGCTTCACCGCGATCAATTCGGTGGAGGTGCGCGCACGCGTCTCCGGCTATCTCGACGGCGTACATTTCACGGACGGCCAGATCGTCAAGCAGGGCGATCTGTTGTTCACCATCGACAAGCGGCCGTTCCAGAACACACTTGATCAGGCGCGCGCCAATCTAGTGCAGGCCAAATCCAATCTCGAATTTACCCAAGCCGACTATACGCGCGGCCAGCAATTGGTGCACGACAAGACCATCACCGATCAAGTCTTCGAGCAGCGCGCACAGGCTTTCCGCAATGCGCAGGCCTCCGTCAACAACAACGAGGCGGCCGTGCGTCAGGCGGCGCTCGACATCGAGTTCACCGAATTGCGCGCGCCGGTCGACGGCCGCATCGGCGACCGGCGCGTATCGCCCGGCAACCTGGTGACCGGCGGCACCGCCGGCAACACGACGCTGCTCGCCACCATCGTGTCTACCGACCCGATCTACTTCGAGTTCACCTTCGATGAGGCCTCGTTCCTGCGCTACGAGCGCATGGCGAAAACCGGCAACGACATCGCCAGCCGCGGCGCCGGCGTGCCGGTTGCGCTCAAGCTGATCGACGAACAGGATTTCATGCACCAGGGCCACATGGATTTCGTCGACAACGTGATCGACCCGTCGACCGGCACCATCCGCGGCCGCGCGGTGTTCGCCAATGCCAACAATCTCTTCACGCCCGGAATGTTCGCCCGCGTGCAAGTCGCCGGCTCGCCGCCTTACGAGGCTCTGCTGGTGCCGGATGCAGCCGTCGGCACCGAGCAGACGCGGAAGTTCGTCCTCACGGTCGGCGCCGACAACAAGGTCATCCCGAAATACGTCACGCTCGGCCAGATCACCAAGGACAATCTGCGCGTGATTAAGAGCGGCGTCGGTCCCGATGACCGCATCATCGTGAACGGTTTGATGCGAGCACGGCCGGGGCAGGCCGTCACGCCGCAGGAAGAGAGAAAACCGGGCGCCGCGCCGGCGCAAGGTGCACAGGCGCCGCAGGCGCCGAAATAACCGCGGCCGCAACCGATGCGCATTTCGCACTTCTTCATCGACCGGCCGATCTTCGCCTCCGTGGTCTCGATCGTGTTCGTGATCCTCGGCGGCGTGGCGTTCTTCCGGCTGCCGATTGCGCAATATCCGGAGATTGCGCCGCCGACCATCACCGTATCTGGCCAGTATCCCGGCGCCAGCGCCGACGTCGTCGCCTCGACGGTGGTGACGCCGATCGAGCAGCAGATCAACGGCGTCGAGAACATGATCTACCTGTCGTCGAACTCGACGGCAGATGGCCGGTTCACCATTTCGGTCACTTTCGACATCGGCACTAATCTCGATATCGCGCAGGTGCAGGTGCAGAACCGCGTCGCCATTGCGCAGCCGCGTTTGCCGGCCGACGTGCGCAATATCGGCGTCACAGTGACCAAAAGCTCGCCCGACCTGATGATGGTCGTGCATCTTTATTCGCCGGACAATTCGCGCGACACGCTGTTCATCTCCAACTACGCGACGCTTGAAATCACCGATGCGGTGACCCGCGTCGACGGCGTCGGCTCGCTCATCGTGTTCGGCAGCGCGCGATTACGCGATGCGGATCTGGCTCGACCCCGACCGCCTGCAATCGGTCGGATTGACCGCCGCCGACGTGGTGACGGCGCTGCAGGGCCAGAATGTGCAGGTCGCGTCAGGCGTGCTCGACCAGCCGCCGATGGACAAGCCGGGCGCGTTCCAGATTTCGGTGCAAACGCAAGGCCGCCTCGCCGATCCGGACGAGTTCGGCCAGATCGTGGTCAAGCAGACCGCCAACGCGATCGTGCGAATCAAGGACATCGCGAGAGTTGAATTGGCGGCGCAGGATTATTCGACCAATTCCTATCTCGACCGCGATCCGGCGATCGCCATCGGCATCTTCCAGCGCCCGGGCTCGAACGCGCTGTCGACCGCGCGGGCGATCGAGAACACCATGGAAGATCTGTCCAAGCGCTTCCCGCCCGGCCTGAAATACACGATCGTCTATAACCCGACCCAGTTCATCCAGCAGTCGGTCGATGCCGTCGAATCGACGATCGGCGAAGCGATTATCCTGGTCGTGCTGGTCGTCATCTTGTTCCTGCAGACCTGGCGCGCCGCCATCATCCCGATCGTCGCCATTCCGGTATCGCTGATCGGGACCTTTTTCGTGATGTCGTTGTTCGGCTTCACGCTCAACAACTTGTCGCTGTTCGGCCTGGTGCTCGCCATCGGCATCGTCGTCGACGACGCCATCGTCGTCGTCGAAAACGTCGAGCGCAATATCGAGGCGGGCTTGCAATCCGCACGATGCGGCGAGTGAAGAGCATGGACGAGGTGGGCGCGGCGCTGATCGCGATCGCGCTGGTGCTGTCGTCGGTGTTCATTCCCTCGGCCTTCATCACCGGAATTTCCGGTCAGTTCTACCGGCAATTCGCGCTGACCATCGCCGGCGCGACGATCATATCGCTGATCGTGTCGCTGACGCTGTCGCCGGCGCTGTGCGCCCTGCTGCTCAAGCCGCACGGGCGGCCGGAAGACGATACCTGGTGGAGCAAGCCGATCCACGGCTTCTTCCGCGTGTTCAACCGCTATTTCGACGCCTTGACGCGCGGCTACGGCTGGCTGTCGGCGCGCACCGTCCGCATCGCCGTGCTGATGCTGGTGGTCTATGCCGGCGTCATCGCCTTCGGCCTCAACGAATTCCGCAAGACGCCGATCGGCTTCATCCCGCAGCTCGACCGCGGCTATCTCATCATCATCACGCAACTGCCGCCGGCCGCCTCGCTCGCCCGCACCGACGACGTCAACCGCCGCGCGGTCGAGATTGCGCTTGAAAGTGCCGGGCGTCGCGCATGCGGTGAACATCGTCGGCTTTTCCGGCGCCACCTTCACCAACGCGCCCAATGCGGGCGCGGTCTTCGTCACGCTCTCTCCGTTCGAAGAAGCGGGCCAAGGATCCGCGGCAGACTGCCGCTGCGATCCAGGGCCAGTTGTTCATGCGCCTGCAGGCGATCAAGGACGGCTTGATCTTCGTCGCCGCGCCGCCGCCGGTCGCGGGCATCGGCAATGCCGGCGGCTTCCGCATGATGGTCGAGGACCGCGCCGGCCGCGGCTCGCAGGCCTTGCAGAACGCGGTCTATGCGATGATGGGGCGCGCGGCGCAGACGCCGGGCCTGGTGCAGGTGTTCTCGCTGTTCGAGAACACCACGCCGCAGCTTTATCTCGACATCGACCGCGTCAAGGCGCAGCTGCTCGGCATCAACATTCCGGACGTGTTCGCCGCGCTGCAGATCTATCTCGGCTCGGCTTACGTGAACGACTTCAATCTGTTCGGCCGCACCTATCGCGTGGTGGCGCAGGCCGAGAGCGATTACCGCAACGACACCGAGGACGTGCTTGCGCATCCGCGTGCGCAACAACAGCGGCAACACGGTGCCGCTCGGCGCCTTCACCACCGTGCGCACCGTCACCGGGCCCTACCGCGTGCCGCGCTATAATCTTTATCCGGCGGCCGAACTCGACGGCGCGGCGGCGCCCGGCTACAGCCAGGGCCAGGCGATCAAGATCATGGAGCAACTGGCCGCCGCAAACACTGCCGGAGGGCTTCTCCTACGAATGGACGACGCTCGCGTTCCAGCAATTGCGCGCCGGCAACACCGCGATGTTCGCCTTCGTGCTGGCGGTGGTGTTCGTGTTCCTGGTGCTGGCCGCGCAATTCGAGAGCCTGACGCTGCCGCTGGCGGTGATCCTGATCGTGCCGATGTGCCTGATCGCGTCCATCGTCGGCGTGGTGATCCGCGGGCAGGACAATAATATTCTGACGCAGGTCGGCTTCATCGTGCTGATCGGTCTCGCCGCCAAGAACGCCATCCTGATCGTCGAATTCGCCAAGCAACTGGAGGACGCCGGCCGCGACCGCTTCGCCGCGGCGGTGGAGGCGGCGCATCTGCGGTTGCGGCCGATCCTGATGACCTCGATGGCCTTCATCCTCGGCGTCACGCCGCTGGTCTGGGCGATCGGCGCCGGCGCCGAACTGCGCCAGACGCTGGGCACGGCGGTGTTCTCCGGCATGATCGGCGTCACGCGTCTTCGGCCTGATCTTCACGCCGGTGTTCTATGTGGTCACGCGCTGGATCGCGCTGCGCTTCGCGCGGCGTCGCCCGCAATCCGCAGGCGGTGAAGCCATGACGATGAAATTCGGCTTCGGCCAGCCGCTGACGCGCAAGGAGGACGACGCGCTGCTGCGCGGCGCCGGCCGCTACGTGGCCGATGTTGCGCCGGCCGCGACGCTGCATGCGGTGGTGCTGCGCTCGCCGCACGCGCATGCGCGCTTCAGTCATCGACGATCTCGACCGCGTGCGCGCCATGCCCGGCGTGCGGCTGGTGCTCACCGCCGCCGAGGTGGCCGAACTCGGGCCGCTGCCGACGCCGGGCGTGCTGCCGGACGTGGACATCAAGATTCCGAACTATCCGATCCTGGCCAAGGACGTGGTGCGTCACGTCGGCGATGCCGTCGCCTTCGTCGTCGCCGACAGTCTCGCCGCGGCGAAAGACGCCGCCGAGGCGATCGCGGTCGACTGGCAGCCGCTGCCGCATGTGATCGGCGCCGTGGCGGCGCTCGCGCCCGGCGCGCCGCGCGTATGGGCCGACCGGCCGGGCAATCTCGCCTTCGAGACCGACGCTGGGCGACGCGGCGGCGACCAAGGCGGCCTTCGCGCAGGCCGCGCGCACGGTCGACGCTCACCATCGTCAACCAGCGGCTGGTGACCAATTATCTGGATACCCGCGGCGTGATCGCCGAATACGACGGCAAGCGCTTCACGCTCACGCTCGGCAGCCAGGGCAGCCACATCATCCGCGACATCATCTGCGGCCAGGTGCTCAAGCTGCCGCCGGATAGAATGCGCGTGATCACGCCCGACGTCGGCGGCGGCTTCGGCACCAAGCTGTTTCCCTATCGCGAATATGCGCTGGCCGCGGTCGCCGCCGAGCGCACTGGCAAGCCGGTGAAATGGGTCTGCGAGCGCTCCGAGCATTTTCTCGGCGACAGCCACGGCCGCGACAATATTTCGACCGCGCGGCTGGCGCTCGACGACAAGGGCCGCTTTCTCGCGCTCGACCTCGACATCGTCGCCGACATGGGCGCGTATCTGTCCTGCTACGCGCCTTACATTCCCTGGCTCGGCGCCGGCATGGCGACCGGCGCCTACGATATTCCGGCGGCGCACGTGCGCTTGCGCGCGGCCTATACCAACACCGTGCCGGTCGACGCCTATCGCGGCGCCGGGCGGCCGGAGGCGTCCTATCTGATCGAGCGGCTGGTCGATGCCGCGGCGCGCGAACTCGGCATCGCGCCCGACGCGTTGCGCCGGCGCAATTTGATCAAGCCGAAGGCGATGCCCTACACGACGCCGACCGGCAAGATTTACGACTCGGGCGATTTCGCCGGCACGCTGGCGCGCGCGCAGGAGATCGCCGACTGGAACGGCTTCAACAAGCGCGCCGCCGCGTCCAAGCGCGCCGGCAAGCTGCGCGGCATCGGCATCGCGACCTATGTCGAGGCTTGCGGCAATAACGGGCCGGAAACGGCGAACGTGCGGCTTGAGCGCGACGGCGGCGTCACCGTGCTGATCGGCTCGCAATCGACCGGGCAGGGGCACGCCACGTCCTACGCGCAGCTCGTCGCCGAGCGGCTCGACCTGCCGCCGGAACGCGTGCGCGTCGTGCAGGGCGACACCGATCGCGATTGCGACCGGCGCCGGCACCGGCGGTTCGAGTTCGATTCCGGTCGGCGGCGTCTCGGTCGACCGCGCGTCGAAGACGCTCGCCGAGCAGCTCAAGCAGCTCGCCGCCGACGCGCTCGAGGCCGCGCCGACCGACATGGAAATCGCCGACGGCGCGGTGCGCGTCGCCGGCACCGACCGCGTGATCTCGTTTGCCGATCTCGCCGCGCATCCGCAGGCGAAGCCCGAGCAGTTGCGCGCCTCGAGCGAGTTCGGCGTCGAGCAGCCGACATTCCCCAACGGCACGCACATCGCGGAAGTCGAGATCGATCCCGACACCGGCGCCACCGCGATCCTGAACTACGTCGTGGTCGACGATTTCGGCGCCACGCTCAATCCGCTGCTGCTGGCGGGCCAGGTGCATGGCGGCGCGGTGCAGGGCATCGGCCAGGCGCTGATGGAAGACACCGTCTACGATGCGGCCTCCGGGCAATTGCTCAGCGCCAGTTTCATGGACTACGCCATGCCGCGCGCGGCTGACGCGCCGGCCTTCGTGTTCGAGACGCGCAACGTGCCGTGCAAGAACAATCCGCTCGGCGTCAAAGGCGCGGGCGAGGCGGGCGCCATCGGCTCGTGCCCGGCGGTGATCAACGCCATCCTCGATGCGCTCTGGCGCGACTACCGCATCCGCCACATCGACATGCCGGCGACCCCGCAAAAGGTCTGGGCGGCGATCGCGGCGGCACAAAAATCTTAGTAACCTTAAACACTTAGACGATCACGTATTTGTGATCGCGGCGGAAAGCTCGGCGGTGCGCGCGCCAAACCCATGGCCGTTGGAGGGAATAACACCATCGCGCGAGGGTTTCTTTTGAGCAGCCCTTTGCATCGCAGAAAGCGGGATTCAATGTTTATTCGTATCACTGTTGCCGTCCTCGCCATTGGCTTCGGCGTGACCGCCGTCATGGCCCAGCAAGATCCGGTGAAGATGCGCGAAGACCTGATGAAACAGAACGACGACCACGCAAAAGCCGTCGTGCTCATGATGCGCGGCCAGCAGCCGTTCGATGCCGCCGCGGTCGATGCAGCCTTCAAGCAATGGGCCGACACCGCACAGAAGCTGCCGGGCCTGTTCCCGGAGAATTCCAAGACCGGCGGCGACAACCGCGCCTCGCCGAAGATTTGGCTGAACAAAAAGGATTTCGACGCCAAGGCCGCGGCCTTCGCCAAGGCCGTGACGGAAAACCACGACAAGGCGAAATCCTCGCTCGACGGCCTCAAGGCCGCGATCCCGGTGGTCGGCAAGGCCTGCGACGATTGCCACAAGGAATATCGCCTGTCGAAGCAATAGGCCTTGTCCACTTGGATGCGTGCCGTCGCCGCGATGTCAGTCGCGTCGGCGTTTTGATTTCGCTTATGACAGGCGGCCTGCGGAGCCGGGGGACGCGATGATTCGGAGGCTGATCTTGCTGGCGGCGGTCGCCGCTGTGCTGGGGCTTGCGGCGTTCTGGATTCTGACCATCCCCGCGACCGTTCCGGCGAGCGCGCTAACGGCCCATACGCCCGATCTCGCGAACGGCAAGGAGATGTTCTACGCCGGCGGCTGCGCGTCGTGCCACGCGGTGCCGAAACAGGACGACAGCACCAGGCTTGGCGGCGGGCTGGCGCTGAACTCGCCTTTCGGCACGTTCTATGTTCCCAATATTTCACCTGACCCGAAAGACGGCATCGGCGCCTGGAGCGAGGCGCAATTCATCACCGCGATGACCAAGGGAACCTCGCCCGCGGGCGAGCATCTCTATCCGGCCTTTCCCTATACGTCTTATCAGCGCATGCGCTTCGACGACCTGCGCGATCTGTTCGCTTACCTCAAGACGCTGCCGCCGGTGCAGGGCCGCGTGCGCGATCACGATCTGCCGTTTCCGTTCAACATCCGGCGCACGCTCGGGCTGTGGAAACTGCTCTATCTCGACGGCCAGCCGTTCGTGCCGGATCCGGCGAAATCGGCGCAGTGGAACCGCGGCGCCTATCTGGTCAACGGACCCGGCCATTGCGCGGAGTGTCACTCGCCCCGCGATGCCCTCGGCGGCGTGATTCCGAGCCTGCGTTTTACCGGCGGCCCAAGCCCCGATGGCAACGGCGGCGTGCCCAATATCACGCAGTTCAAGCTAAAGACCTGGACGGAGCAGGACATCGCCGACACGCTCACGGACGGCATGACGCCGGATGCCGACCGGGTCGGCGGCAACATGGTGGAAGTGGTGCGCAACACCTCGCAACTGACCGCGGCTGACCGCCAAGCGATCGCGGCCTACATCAAGTCGCTGCCGGCGGTCGAAGGACGCAAAGCCCCGCCGAAGAAATAATCCGCCCGGGACAAGCGCGGCCGTGCGCGGCTATGTAGTCCGGGATGAATTTGTTCAAAGCCATCGGCTTCAAACTGATCTCCGCGCTCTTATTCGCCGCGCTGTCGGCATTCGTACGCCAGTTGGGCGACGCGGTGCCGGTCGGCCAGCTCGTGTTTTTCCGCAGCGCCTGCGCAATCCCGCCGGTCTTGTTGATCTATGCCTACCGCGGCGAGTTGGCGAGCGCGCTGTACACCAGCCGGCCGTTCGGCCAGCTCGGTCGCGGGGCGCTCAGCGTCGGCGGCATGTTCACCAATTTCTCCGCGCTGGCGCGGCTGCCGCTGGCGGACGCCACCGCGATTTCCTTCGCCTCGCCGCTGATCACCGTGGCATTGGCTGCGATCGTTCTGAAAGAGAAAGTGCGTTTCTATCGCTGGAGCGCGGTGCTGGTCGGCTTTGGCGGCGTGATCGTGATGCTGATCCCGCATTTCGACGTCAACCACTACGCCGCCGCCGGCGCGGCCAACGCGGCGACGTTCGGCTCGATGCTGGCGCTGATTTCCGCCTTCTGCAACGCCGGCACCGTCATCCAGACCCGGCGGCTCACGCAGAGCGAGACGACCTCGTCGATCGTATTTTATTTCTCGCTGGTCACCGCGCTCGCCGGTGCGGTGACGCTACCGTTTGCCTGGCACACGCCGACCGGCTCCGAACTCCTCATGCTGATCTCGATGGGCGTCTTCGGCGGCATCGGGCATATTTTTCTGACCGAAAGCTATCGCCATGCCACCGCCTCGGTGGTCGCGCCGTTCGACTATTCCTCGATGCTATGGGCGCTGTTGCTCGGTTATTGGGTGTTCGGCGAATTGCCCAGCGCGCTCGTCTACGCTCGGTGCGAGCGTCGTCGCCGGCGCGGGGCTATTCGTGATCTGGCGCGAGCGCCGGCTTGGCGTGCAGCGCGCGAGCGAAGCCGAGGGGCCGCGCCGGCCGGAGATTTAGGCCATAAACGCCTTGAAGGTGATGATGGTGTAGGTGTCTTTGATGCCGGGCAGGGTCTGCACCTTCTCGTTGACGAAATGGCCGATATCGGTGCCGGCATCGACGTAGAATTTCACCAGCAGATCGTAATCACCGGCGGTCGAATAAATCTCGGAGGCGATCTCGGCTTCGGCCAATTCGTTGGCCACCTGATAGGACTTGCCAAGTTCGCATTTGATCTGGACGAAGAAAGGGGTCATCTCGCGCCTCCGATTTGCCAGCAATGCAGCAAAAACCCGCACCCCTGGCAAGGCGGCCTTGCCTTGCCCTGTCGCGCGGACTAGTTAGTTCCAGCAATCTCGTGGGGTGTCCGGCCAAGGCCGGACTGAGAGGCCATCCGGGCCAACCCAACGAACCTGATCCGGGTCATGCCGGCGGAGGGAGATGAGATGCGCCATCCCGGACCAGTAACGCGCGACGATATGGCGCAAGGCGCGGCCACGCTCCTCGATCGCCTGCGTGCGCGTTCGCCGCGCGTCCACTGCATTACCAACGCGGTGGCGCAGAATTTTACCGCCAATGTGCTGCTGGCGGCAGGCTGTGTGCCGTCGATGACGCTATCGGCGGAGGAAATCGGCACCTTCGTGTCTCGCGCCGATGCGCTGCTGGTCAATCTCGGCACCTTCGACCGCGAGCGCCGCGAGGCGACCGAGATCGCTGTACAAGCGGCCGCGCAAGCGAATGTGCCTTGGGTGCTCGACCCTGTGTTCATTGATCGTTCGCCGGCGCGCGCGGACTTTGCTCGCGCATTGGTCGCGCGCGGGCCCAAGGCGATCCGGCTCAACGCGGCGGAATTTTCCGTGTTTTCTGGTGGCGAACCGACGCGCGGCGCGCTGGCGGCTTATGCGCGCGCGACAAAGATCGTGGTCGGATTGTCGGGCGAAATTGATTGGGTCAGCGACGGCGAGCGTCTCGCAGCCATTGCCAATGGGCACCGGCTGATGGCCAAGGTCACCGCCATGGGCTGCGCCGCCTCGGCGCTGGTCGCCGCCTGTCTCGGCGTCGAAGCGGATGTCTGGCGCGCTACTGCGGCCGCGCTCACCATTACCGGTGTTGCCGGTGAATTGGCGGCCGAAAAGGCCTCAGGCCCCGGCAGCTTTGCGGTCGCGTTTCTCGATGCGCTGTTCAATCTCGATGGGCCGACGCTCATCGCGCGGGCAAAGGTGAGACTGATGGACCTCGATCTCCGGATTTACGCGCTGGTCGATCCCGCCGTCGCTGGCGGGCGCTCACTGACCGATCTCGCGAGCCTGATCGCGGGGAGCGCCACGCTGGTGCAGCTGCGCGACAAGCACGGCGGCACCCGCGCCATGGTCGAGGAAGCGCGCGCGTTGCGCTCCGTGCTGGAGCTGGCGAGCGTGCCCTTGCTGATCAACGACCGCGTCGATGTCGCGCTCGCCGCGGAAGCCGACGGCGTGCATATCGGCCAGGACGACATGTCTCCCGCCGATGCGCGGCTGTTGCTCGGCCGCACCGCGATCATCGGTCTGAGCCTGAGCACGGTGCGGCAGGCACAAGCCGCGCCGCTCGACCTCATCGACTATGTCGGCATCGGCGCGGTGTACCCGACCGGCTCGAAGGACGACGCCAAAGCGCCGATCGGCGTTTCCGGACTGCGCGAGATCGTGCAGGCGGTGCGTGCGCGCAAACCTGGATTCCCCGTCTGCGCCATCTCCGGCATCAATGCCAGCAATGCCGGCGATGCCATCGCGGCGGGGGCGGACGGCGTGGCGGTGATCTCCGCGCTGTCGCTCGCGCCCGATCCGGCGCAGGCCGCGCGCGACTTGCGCGCCGTGGTGGACGGCGCGCTCAAGCGGCGAGGGGCCGCATGACGGCGATCGCGCTGACCATCGCCGGCTCGGACTTAAGCGGCGGCGCCGGCATCCAGGCCGACTTGAAAACCTTTGCCGCGCTCGGGGTGTATGGGGCGAGCGTCATCACCGCGCTGACCGCGCAGAATACGCAGGGCGTGAGCGCGATCCACGATGTGCCGGCGGATTTCATCGCCGCGCAGATCGACGCGGTGTTTGCCGATCTCGAAATCGGCGCGGTGAAAATCGGCATGCTGTCGCGCGGCGCGGCGGTGGAGGCGGTGGCGAAGGGCCTCGCGCGCCACCGCGCGAAAAGCATTGTGCTTGATCCCGTGATCCGCGCGACCGCCGGCGATGCCCTTCTGGCGAACGACACACTCGAAACCTTGCGCCGTGAATTGATCCCGCGCGCATTGATTGTGGCGCCCAATCTGCCGGAGGCCGCCGCGCTGACCGGCGCTTCGCTCGCCCGCAACGAGCAGGAAATGGAAGCGCAGGCGCGCGAAATCTTATCGCTCGGCGCGCACGCTGTGCTGATCAAAGGCGGGCACGGCGAGGGCGACGAAAGCGTCGACTTGCTGATCGGGCAGGGCGAGGTCGTGCGCCTGTCGGCGAAGCGGATCGCGACCAAGAACACGCACGGCACCGGCTGCACCTTGTCGTCGGCAATTGCGGCAGGGCTGGCAAAGGGGCGCGATGTCGTCGCCGCGGTCCAGACGGCCAAGGCTTACGTCACCGCCGCCATCGCGCACGCGGACGAATTGAACATCGGCCACGGCCGCGGGCCGCTGCACCACTTCTACCAGCACTGGAGCACGCCATGACCACGCGACGTCAGTTCACCCGCCTTGCCGGCGCGAGCGCCGCCGGCCTCCTCGCCGCGCCGCAAATCGCGCGCGCGCAAACGATGAAATGGCGCATGGTCACCTCCTGGCCGAAACGGCTGCCTGGCCCCGGCATGTCGGCCGAGCGCGTCGCCTCGCGCATCCGCACGCTGTCGGGCGGGCGCATCGACATCGCCGTCTATGCCGCGGGCGAAGTGGTGCCGGCCTTCGAGGTGCTCGGCGCGGTCGGCAACGGCGTCGCCGACATCGGCCACACCGCCGCCTTCTACTGGCAGGGCAAGATGCCGGCCGCGGCCTATTTCACCACCGTGCCGTTCGGCCTCACGCCGTTCGAGCACGTCGCCTGGATCGAGGCCGGTGGCGGGCAGGCGCTGTGGGACGAGCTCTACGCGCCGTTCGGGGTCAAGCCGTTCATGGCCGGCAACACCGGCGTCTGCATGGGCGGCTGGTTCCGCCACGAGCTCAAGAGCGCCGCCGACCTGCGCGGCTTGAAGCTGCGCTCGCTCGGCCTCGGCGGCGAGGTCTACCGCCGGCTCGGCGCCACGCCGCAGACTACGCCGCCCGCCGAAATCCTCACCTCGCTGCAATCGGGCGTGCTCGACGGCGCGGAATTCGTCGGCCCCGGCACCGACATCGCGCTCGGGCTCTATCGCGTCGCGCCGTTCTACTACTATCCCGGCTTCAACAAGCCGAACGGTACCGGCGAGTGCATCGTCGCGCTGAAGGTGTGGAACGCGCTCACCGACGAGCTCAAGGCGATCGTCGCGCACGCCTGCGCCACGGAGGCGAACTACGCGCTGGCCGAGATGGAGCGGCTCAACGCCGAGGCGCTGGCCGCGCTCGTCAAGGATCACGGCGTCAAGCTCGCGGCGTTTCCCGACGACCTGGTCGCCGCGGCGCGCCAGGAGGCGCATGACATCATGCTCGGTTTTGCCGTGCGCAGCGACATCACCGGCAAGATCTCCGGCTCCTACGACAACTTCCGCGAACGTACCGCGCCGTGGTCGCGGGTGTCGATCGAGGCGGTGCTCAGGGCGAGGGGGTAACCCTCCCCTGGAGGGGGCGGGTCGACCGCCGAGCGCCAGCGAAGGCGGTCGGGGTGTGGTGAACTAGCGACAAGAAGAAGATCACCCCACCCCGCACGCTTCGCTCGCGACCCTCCCCCTCCAGGGGAGGGTGAAGAAATCGCTCGCGCCCCGGATTGACGAGGATGCGGCAGGCGCGGGCGGGGAACAGAGTAGGCGCATCGCGGGTTATCTCCGATCACCAGTGAAGGAGAGTTCCCATGCGATGCGCCGGTACTCTTTTGGCCGCGGCGCTGGTCATCGGCGCGTGCGGCTTCTGTTACGCGCAGCAGACGATCACCGGGAAAGTCGCAAGCGTCGACAAGGCCGGCGGCAAAATCTCCATCCAGCTCAGCGGCGCGGCCAGCACCAGCGGCGCGGCCGGCGCGCCGGCGCCGACACCATTCAAGGTTCAGGATGCCTCGATCTTCAACGCCATCAAACTGGGCGACCAGGTGTCGGTGACGACCAAGACCGTGAACGGCGTGCCGACGATTACAAGCTTGAAGAAAGAATAGCGGCCTCGTGCGCCTGCACTGAAGCCCCGCAGTCTCCAACTGCTCATCCTCGTGCGAGGTCGATTCCTATCGTCATTATGGGATCGCCGTTGAGTGCCGGACCCGGAATCCATACTCCACAGCGCTGGGGTTATGGATTCCGGGTTCGCTCGCTTTGCTCGCGCCCCGGAATGACGGCCTCACGCCTTGAACCTTACCCCTGTCTTTGCTAGCGCCATGCACGCATCCCACCTGCGAGCCGCTAATCCCTTAAAGGTCAACCATTCCCCATGAAAATTGCAGCCATCAACACCCCAAAGGGCAAGGTTTTCGGCGCCGTCGAGGGCGACAGCTTCCGCCCGTTCTCGGTCGGCGGCGGCGCGCTGCGCGACCTGCGCCACGTCATCAAGCTGCTCGCGGCCGGCACCCCGCCGGACTATGGCGAGCCGGTCGGGCTCGCCCGCGCCAAGCTCGCCGCGCCGGTCGGCCCGCTCGGCAAGAACGTGATCTGCGTCGGCAAGAACTACTACGACCACGCCCGCGAATTCGCGCAGAGCGGCGTCGATCAGTCGGGCGACAAGCAGGACGTGCCGGCCGATCCGGTGATCTTCACCAAGTCGCCGTCTTCGCTCGCAGGTCCTGGCGACAAGATCGTCGCCGCGCTCGACCCGACGCACACGGTCGACTACGAGGGAGAGTTCGGCGTGGTCATCGGCAAGCCGGCCAAGAACGTCAAACGCGAGGACGCGCTCGATTACGTGTTCGGCTACACCATCGTCAATGACGTCACCGCGCGCGCCGTGCAGCAGCGCCACAAGCAATGGTTCCTCGGCAAGAGCCTCGACGGCTTCTGCCCAGTCGGGCCCTATCTCGTCACGCGCGATGAGTTCGGCGTGCCGGCCGAGCAGGAACTCGCCACCTACGTGAACGACGAGCGGCGCCAATCCGCCAAGTTGAAGGACATGATTTTCGACGTGCCGACCTTCATCGAGACGGTAACGGCCTATGTGCCGCTCGAGCCGGGCGACCTGCTGGCGACCGGCACGCCGGCCGGCGTCGGCATCGGTTTCGATCCGCCGCGGTATCTGCAGGCGGGGGACGTGGTCCGCATCGCCATTTCCGGCATCGGCGAGCTCATTAACCCGGTGGCTTGAAACCCGGTAGTCTGAGGCGCCGGCATCGCCTATAAGGGCACCGGAAAAACAAGGATTTTTGGCCCGGTCTTGCGAAATATCAATGCCAGCGGCAGCAAACGCGATCTGCTTGCCTCGATTGCCCTGACCTTTATCCGCCTTGGCCGGCCCTGAAAAACGCCGCACAATCACCCATAAGCCCATGCGAGAGGAGTAACCGGATGGCCAACCCAACCCCCTGGAAAACCAACGACTGGTTCGTCAGCGAATGGAATTACGCGCCTGAAGTCACCAAGGACTTCAAGTTCGCCAAGAACATCAAGATCCACGACGTCACCCTGCGCGACGGCGAGCAGCAGACCGGCATCATCCTCTCCAAGGACGAGAAGATCCGCATCGCCGAGGCGCTGGCCGAAGCCGGCGTACACCGCATCGAAGCCGGCATGCCGATCGTCTCGCCGTCCGACAACGATGCCATCAAGGAGATCGTCAAGCGCAACCTCGGGCCGCAGATCTTTTCCTTCGCCCGCTGCATGAAGGAAGACGTCAAGCGCGCCATCGACACCGGCGTAAACGGCGTGGTGATGGAGATCCCGTCGTCCAAGCACATGGTCGATCTGGCCTACCGCTGGCCGATGGAGAAGGCGATCGAGACCTCGATCGAGGCCACCAAATACGCGCACGACAACGGCCTCGAAGTCGTGTTCTTCCCGATCGACTTCTCGCGCGCCGAGCTGAATTGGGCGCTCGACCTGATCACCAAGGTCGGCAAGGAAGGCCACATGGACGCGCTGGCCTTGGTCGACACCTTCGGCGTACTGTCGCCGCACGCGATGAAGTACTTCGTCACCGAGGTGCAGAAGCGCATCCCCAAGCGCCTCGAAGCGCACTTCCATCAGGACTTCGGCATGGGCGTGGCCAACACCATCATGGCGCTGTCGCTCGGCGTCGAGGTGATGCACACCACCGTGCTCGGCATCGGCGAACGCTCCGGCAACGCGCCGATGGAAGAGATCGTCATGGCGCTCAAGACCATGTACGGCGTCGACGTCGGCATCGACACCACCAAACTCACCTCGCTCGCCAATTTGGTGCAGCGGCTCACCGGCGTGGTGGTGCCGACCAACAAGGCGATCGTCGGCTCGGGCCTCTACCAGATCGAGTCCGGCATCATCGCCTCGTGGTTCAAGAACTGCGGCGAGAAGAACGCCACCGAGCTGTTCCCGATCCGCTGGTCGGCGGTCGGCCAGCCGCCGGCGGAAGTGGTCATGGGCAAGGGCTCGGGCATCGACTCGATCAACATGTGGCTGCAGGACGTCGGCATGCAGGTGTCGGAAGAGGACGCCATGAAGGTGCTGCAGGCGACCAAGCTGTACTCGCTGAAGAACAAGAAGATGCTCAGCCACGCCGAATTCCGCGATCTCGCCCGCAGCGTGCTGGGCAAGACGCAAGCGCAGGCGGCGGAGTAGGGCTGCTTGCCCGCCGAAGCCCGAGAGGGCGAAGGCGGACGACCCCGGAATCCAGAACCAGCTAACGACGAAGCCCCGGAGGAGACTCCGGGGCTTTTTTGTTTTTTGCCTCGCTGTCGCATAGGAGGCGGTCAATTGCTTTTTTGATGCAAGCCCGCTGACAATCAAGTCCTTGGCCAGGGATCCATTTCGGACATCGCAGACACCATATTGTACTCGAATTGGCCAATATTTCGACTATCGGGCAAACCATTGAAACATGCGGCTCCGTTCTAGGCCTTTTCTCCAGGCTTGATCGCAGAGAGCGCCACGAAACCAGCACCAATCGTGGTAAGTCGGCTCAGCACGCGATCGCAATGGCTTAGTAGCCGCACGATGAGGCCCCACCGCGGATAGTAGATCGCCCCGCGCACGCTCTTGACGGCCAAACCCGCCCGTTCGGCGAGGCCCCGAAGCTCGGTTGCAGTCCAGAACCGGCCCTGGCGCCACAGCTGCGAGCCCAGCCAGGCGCGAACGCGACGCCCAGCCGCCCATGTGCTCCACCTGCCGAGCTCGCCAATGACGAGACGGCCTCCGGGTCGCAACACGCGCACGATCTCGCGGAAGACAGGGGCCGCGTCTTCGACGAAGCAAAGGATAGCGATTGCCGTCACCGCATCGAACTGCTCGGCTGGGAACGGAAGATGCTCGGCCGTCGCCACCTGAAAGGTGATATCCGTATCGTGTCGTTGGCCCGCCCTTTGGCCGCATCGATCATCGCGGCGGAGGCGTCAATGCCCGTCACGATTGCGCCGCGTTTGGTGAGTTCGAGGGCAAACTTTCCGTCGCCGCAGCCCACGTCGAGGACCCTGCAGCCGCTGACGTCGCCGAGGAGCGCAAGGATCAATTGGCCTTCGAGCCGCTCGGTGGTGGCGCCGATCTCCGAGGCGCGCCACCGGGTATAGACTTCAGGCCCCAAGTCGGGGATGGCACAGGCTGGCTCGGGACCGTTCATCCGCCATCCATCTGATCACACGCGCGGCGTGGGAAAAGGCATG
>CAVTCV010000004.1:0-363822 GCA_963733315.1 uncultured Alphaproteobacteria bacterium
TTGTTGTGGGCGCTTGACTCGTAGGTGTTTGCTGGCAGGACGCAAGACCGCAGCGATCGGCAGCGAACCCTGGCACCTCTGCGAACCTTCACGCGTTGTTGTGGCCGGCATTAACCCAACCTTAACCCACCCCGCTCCTACAGTCGCGTGCGTCCGCCGCATCCAGCGGCCGGACCGCGACTGCAAGGGACCGTGCGCGGCAGACCAACCCCGGATATCGACACGCCGGTGATCCCGTCGCCCTGGCCGGCACGCGCCCGGGATCGCGTGGCCGAGGCCGTCGCCGATCTGGTGCTGCACGTCGACCAGCGCCTCGCCGCCCGCGGCGGGCGCCTGCCGCTGCTGTTGCGCCACCTCTGCCGCCTGGCATGGTGGACCCTGACGCTGCGGCTGCCGCACCACGCCGCCCTCTGGCTGCGCGCCCGGCGCGCCCGCCGCGCCGCCGCCAGGGCGCCGCGCCCCGCCGCCCCGCCGTTGCCGCCGGCCGACCGCATCCGCCTGCGCCATGCGGGCACATCCCGCGGTATCGGTCATCATCCCGACCTTCGGCCAAGTCCCCTGCACGCTGCGCTGCCTCGCCGCGATCGCCGCGCACCCGCCCGCCGCCCCGATCGAGGTCATCGTCGTCGATGACGCCTCGCCCGATCCCGCGGTCGCCCAGCTCGACCAGGTCGCGGGCATCCGCCTGATCCGTCACCCCGACAACCTGGGCTACCTGCGCACCTGCAACGCCGCCGCCAAACTGGCCATCGGTGCGCACCTGCTGTTCCTGAACAACGACACCGAGCCGCGCGCCGGCGGGCTCGACGCGATGCTGGCGCTGCGCCACGGCCCACCCCGACGCGGGCGCGGTCGGCGCCAAGCTGATCTACCCCGATGGCCGGCTGCAGGAAGCCGGCGGGATCATCTGGAACGACGCCACCGGCTGGAACTACGGCCGCGGCGACGACCCGGAAAGGCCGGAATACAATTACGTTCGCGAGGTGGACTATTGCTCCGCCGCCGCCCTGCTGGTGCCGCGTGCCGTGTTCGCCGCCTTGGACGGCTTCGATCCGCGCTACGCGCCGGCCTATTTCGAGGACTCCGACTTGGCCTTCCGGCTGCGCGAGGCGGGCTACAAGGTGCTGTACCAGCCGCGCGCCGTGGTCATGCATCACGAGGGCGTGTCGCACGGCACCGACCCGCGCCACGGCGTGAAGGCCACCAGGAGGTCAACCGCGACATCTTCGTCGCGCGATGGGCGGACATCCTGGCAACCCAACACGCTCCCGCCGGGCACCCAGGTGCTGCGCGCCCGCGATCGCGCTCTGGCCGGCGAGGCGGCAGCCGGCGCGCGCCGTGGTGCTGGTGATCGACCATCGCGTCCCGGAGCCGGATCGCGACGCCGGTTCGCGCACCATGCTGGCGTTCGTCCAGGCGCTGCTGCAAGCCGGCGCCGTGGTCAAGTTCTGGTCGGACTGCCCGACGCCGCGCCCGGCCCACGAAGCCGCGTTGCAGGCTCAGGGCGTCGAGGTGCAGCGCGGCGACTTGTGGTGCTTCGGCGCCTGGATCGGCGTCAACGGCGCCGCGCTGGATCATGTGCTGCTGAGCCGGCCTGACGTGGCGGCGCGCTACTTGCCGCTGCTGCGCCGCCGCTCACGGGCCGCGCATCGCGGTCTACGGCCACGACCTGCACCATGACCGCATGCGCCAGCAGGCGCTTGTCGAGCGGGATGCGTCCCTTGCGCGCACTTCCCCGGCGCCGGCGCACCGTCGCCGGGCGGGCATCGGGATTCCACGCTCAAGATCGCCATCGTCGACGAAAGCCCGATCCGCGCCGCCATCCTCGAAGATGGACTGCGCGAGGCCGGCTTCGTGCTGGTCGAACGCATCACGGAGACGCGTAATCTGCTGGCGCGAATCTATGCGCTGGATCCCGATGTGATCTTGATCGACCTGGAAAGCCCAAGCCGCGACATGCTCGAGCAGATGTTCCAGATGAGCCGTGCCGTGAAGCGCCCGGTGGCAATGTTCGTCGACCAGAGCGACAGCGCCTCGATCCAAGCCGCGGTCGATGCGGGTATTTCGGCCTATATCGTCGATGGGCTGAAGAAGGAGCGCGTCACCAGCATCCTCGATCTGTGCATTTCGCGGTTTAACGCCTTCTCGCGCCTGCAGGGCGAGCTCGATCGCGCCAAGGATGCGCTGGAAGAGCGCAAAGTGATCGACCGCGCCAAGGGCGTGCTGATGAAAGCGAAGAAGCTGACCGAAGAGGAGGCTTATGCGCTGATGCGCAAGACCGCCATGAACGAAAACAAGAAGATCGTCGACATCGCGCAATCGCTGCTCACCGCCGCGGAGCTGTTCAAATGAGCAATGCCAAGCTTCGCATCGGATATATCCCGCTGGTCGACGCGGCCGCGCTGATCGTCGCGGTGGACATGGGCTTTGCCGCCGCAGAACATCTCGACATCGAATTGGTGCGGGAAGTGTCGTGGTCGAACGTGCGCGATAAGCTCAATATCGGCTTGTTCGACGCCGCGCATCTCTTGTCGCCGATGGCGATCGCCTCCAGCCTCGGCATCGGCCATGTGCGGGTGCCGATCATTGCGCCCTTTAATCTCGGGCTTAACGGCAATGCCATCACGGTATCGCCGCGTCTGTTTGCAAGCCTGAGCGAGCTTGCCGATGGCGACATCGCCGATCCGATGGTCTCGGCGCGCGCGTTCGCCCGCCTCGTGGCCGACCGCAAGGCGCGGGGCGCCGAGCCGCTCACGTTCGGAATGACGTTTCCGTTCTCCAACCACAATTACCAACTTCGCTTCTGGATGGCGGCCGGCGGCGTCGATCCCGACGAAGACGTGCGGCTGGTCGTGCTGCCGCCGCCCTATATGGTGGAGAGCCTCGCCAGCGGCCATGTCGACGGCTTCTGCGTCGGCGCGCCGTGGAATTCGGTGGCGGTGGATTCCGGCGTCGGCCGGATCCTGCATTTCGGCTGCGAGATCATGGCGCGCGCCTCGGAGAAGGTGCTGGGGGTGCGCGAACGCTGGGCCACCGACAATAACGAGACGCTCGGCGCACTCATTCGCGCGCTGACGCAAGCGAGCGACTTCATCGCTGCGCCGGACAATCGCCCGGCGGTGGCGGCTGCGGTGACGCGCCGGCTCGGCGTCGACGCCGATCTGATCGTCCGTACCCTCGGAGGGAACCTGAAGATCGCGCCCGACGGCGCCACCCGCACGAACGGCCGCTACATCCTCATCGGTCGCGAGGCCGCGAGCCGGCCCGATCCGGTCCAGGCGGCTTGGCTCTACGCGCAGATGGTTCGCTGGGGACAGGCGCCATTGTCGGAGGAATTGAACGCCACCGCGCAAGCGGTGTTCCGGCCCGATCTTTACGACGCCGCGCTTAGCGTTGCGCCACCGTTCGACGTTGGCGAGCCGCATGACGGGATCGGCGGGTTTATCGGTCCTGCTTTCGATGCCGGTGATATCGCCGGTCATCTCGCCGCGTGGCGCATCAAGCGGCCGGGAAGGCCGCGCCTGTCGGTGGTGCGCTGACGTTATTGCATTGCACAATGTTTTCGCATGATGCGTCGGGCGTGAGCAGACGCGCGCTTCCTTGAGCCCATTCGGGCTCGGCCTCCGCGCTCGCGATATTGTCGAGAAACGCCCGGATTCAAAGGCGATTCTCTCATTTCTGGGAAACTTGGCACGACACTTGAATTAGATAGGACGTAGCCGCTGGACGATTTCGTCCCGCGCCGATGGTCCAACGACGGGCCGCCAAGCAACGCCGCTGTCCTGGGATGCGCACATGCGCGCTTCAGGCTGCGGCTTTTTTGTTGGCGCGGGGCGAAACGACGAAGCGGCGCATCGACCGGGGCAACACCAACGGAGTCGACGAAAGGGAATCTGCGATGAGCAAGCACACGAGCTGGATTTCGGACTGGAACCCAGAGGACGAGAAGTTCTGGGAATCCAAGGGCAAATTTATTGCCCGGCGCAATCTCATCTGGTCGATCGTTGCCGAGCATATCGGTTTTTCGGTCTGGCTGATCTGGAGCATCGTCGCGACCAAATTGCCGCAGGCCGGCTTTCACTACACGACCGAGCAGCTGTTTCAGCTCGTGGCGTTGCCCGGACTGATCGGCTCGCTCATGCGGTTTCCCTACACGTTCGCGGTCACGACGTTCGGCGGCCGTAACTGGACGATCTTCAGCGCGTCGGTGCTGTTCATCCCGACGCATCGCGCTCGCCTATTTCGTGGGCCATCCAGAAACGCCGTTCTGGCTGATGATGTTGGTGGCCGCAACCGCGGGCCTCGGCGGCGGTAACTTCGCCTCGAGTATGGCCAATATTTCCTTCTTCTACCCGGACCGCATGAAGGGCTGGGCGCTCGGCCTGAACGCGGCCGGCGGAAATATCGGCGTCAGCAGCGTGCAGTTGTTGACGCCGATCTTGATGGGCGTCTGCCTGATCAATCTCTACCAGGCAACGCCGGTCGGCGGCGTCTATCTTCAAAACGCGGGCCTGATGTGGGTGCTGCCGCTGATCATTGCGGTGATCGGCGCGGTGTTCTTCATGAATAACCTCACGTCGGCGCGCTCGACGTTCAAAGACCAGCTCGCCATCGTCGGGCGCAAGCATACCTGGATCATGTCCTACATCTACATCGGGACCTTCGGCTCTTTCATCGGCTACTCGGCCGCGTTTCCGCTGCTGATAAAGACCCAATTCCCGACGGTCACGGTGGCCATCGCGTTCCTGGGGCCGCTTGTCGGCTCTCTGTCGCGTCCGTTCGGCGGCTTGCTTGCCGACAAGATCGGCGGCGCGATCGTGACGTTCTGGAATTTCATCGCCATGGGCGCCGCGACGATCGGCGTGATGTACTTCGTGGAGGTCAAGGAGTTCGCCGGCTTCCTGGCGATGTTCCTCATTCTCTTCGTCACGACCGGCATCGGCAACGGCTCGACCTATCGGATGATCCCGTCGATCTTCCGCGAGGAGAAACTTCGCGAATCAAAGGGCACGGGCGAGGCGGCCCGGGCGGCGGCCGTGAATGCCGCCAGGATCGAAAGCGGCGCGGCGCTCGGATTTATCGGTGCCATCGGCGCTTGCGGTGGCTACCTGATCCCGCGCGGCTTCGGCGCCTCGATCGCCGCCACCGGCGGCCCGCATCTGGCGCTGGAAATCTACCTCGCTTTCTACGCGACCTGCCTGGCGCTCACGTGGTGGTTCTACCTGCGAAAGAGCTTCGGTTCGCCGAGCACGGCAAGTCTCGCCGAAGCGCGGGTTTGAGACAGGTGCGTGCCGCCATCGGACCGTATCGCGACGATAACCAATGGTCCATTGGGGCGCATTCGCGAAAACCTGGCCGCGCCCATCCGGCGCGGCCAGCGCCTCACAGCAACGGCACGCCGCTGTTCACGAAGCTTCCAACGCTCACGCGCAATTCCCGAGGAGCCTGGCTGGCATGAAACGCAAGCTTGTTGTCATTGGCGCCGGAATGGCGTCGGGTCGCGTGCTCGAACATCTGTTCAAAGCGACGGGCGATGCCTACGAGGTCACGCTCTTCGGCGCAGAGGCGCGCGGAAACTATAACCGCATCATGCTCTCACCGGTGCTCGCCGGCGAGGCGAAGTACGAAGAGATCGTCATTCACACCGCCGCTTGGTACGCAGAGCACAACGTTGAGCTGCCGGTTCGGCGAGACGGTCACCAAAATCGATCGCGCGGCCAAGACGGTGCATACGCGAAACGGCGAAACACCTTACGACAAGTTGGTGATCGCTACCGGCTCGGCGCCTTTCATCATTCCGGTGGCCGGCAAGGAATTGCAGGGGGTGCTTTCGTTCCGCGACCTCGATGACGTCAACGCGATGCTGGCGGTTGCCGGGAGGCCCGGCATGAATGCCGTTATGCTCGGCGGCGGACTTCTCGGCATCGAGGCTGCGGCGGCGTTAAAAACGCGCGGCATGAGCGTGACGGTGCTGCATCTGATGGGCCATCTCATGGAGCGGCAGCTCGATCCCAGCGCCGGCCGTTTGTTGCAGAAAGAATTAGAAGGCCGCGGCATCGAAGTCCATTGCCGCGCACAGACAAAAGCCATTCTCGGCCACAGGCGTGCCGAAGCCGTTCTGCTCGATAACGGCACGATCTTTCCGGCCGATCTGGTCGTGATGGCCACGGGAATTCAGGCCCGAGACGCGCATCGCCACCGATGCCGGACTTCACGTCGAGCGGGGCATCGTTGTCGATGATCAGATGCGGACCTCCGATCCCGATATCCTCGCGATTGGGGAATGCGTCGAACACGGGGGCATTTGCTATGGTCTGATCGATCCGATCTACGCCATGGCTGCCGTCGCCGCGCAAACGTTGGCCGGCGAAGATGCGGCCTTCCACCCGATCGACCTCGGAACACATCTCAAAGTCAGCGGCGTCAGCGTGTTCTCGGCCGGCGACTTCCTCGGCGCGCCGGGAACGGAATTGGTAACCCTCAATGATCCCGGCATCGGGATCTACAAAAAGCTGGTCATTGCCAATGGTCGGCTGGTCGGCGTCGTGTTGTTCGGCGATACCGGCGACGGGCTCTGGTATCTCGATTTGATCCGTTCCGGCGCCCCCACCGAAGCAATCCGCGATGAATTGGTATTTGGCCGCGCGTTGGTGGAGCGGCATAAGGGCGGTGGAATGACGCAAGATTTGTCCTCATCGGCCATGCCGCTGATCCCGGAAGACGCCGCGCGATACGTCGCCGACTTGAAGAAGAACGACCGTTTTCGAGCGGATGTCTATCGATGAACGCGCCTACGCACCTTCCGCCCGCAGTGCGCACCACCTGCCCCTATTGCGGCGTCGGCTGCGGCGTCCTGGCCAAGCCCGATGGGCGTGGGGGCGCGGTGATCGTCGGAGACCCCGACCATCCGGCGAATTTCGGCAGGCTTTGCTCCAAGGGCTCGGCCCTGGGCGAGACGCTCGGTCTCGACACGCGCCTTCTGCATCCAATGGTGCGGCAGGCGGACGGAACCATGGCGCGCGTCGGTTGGGATGCCGCGCTCAGCGCCGTAGCCGACGGTTTCGCCCGCACAATTGCCCGGCACGGACCCGACTCGGTCGCCTTCTATCTCTCCGGCCAGTTGCTCACCGAGGACTATTACGTCGCCAACAAGCTGATGAAAGGCTTCATCGGCTCCGGCAATGTCGATACCAATTCGCGGCTGTGCATGGCGTCGTCGGTCGCCGGCCACCGACGCGCATTCGGCGCCGACACCGTGCCGGGCACCTACGCGGACCTCGAGCTTGCCGATCTCATCATCCTCGTCGGCTCCAACGCTGCCTGGTGCCATCCCGTGCTGTACCAGCGCATGGTCGCCAACAAACGCGCGCGCGGCGCCAAGATTGTGGTGATCGATCCGCGCCGCACGGCGACCGCCGAAGACGCCGATCTGTTTTTGCCCATCGCGCCGGGCATGGACACCGCGCTGTTCAGCGGCCTGCTGGTTCATCTCGCCGACGCGCTGGCGCTCGATTACGAGTACGTCGACGCACATACGTCGGGGTTACCGGAAGCGCTCGCCCGCGCGCGCGAAATCGCGCCGGACGTCATGACGACCGCAGCCTTGACCGGGCTTGCGCCAGCCGACATCGCCCGGCTTTTCAATCTTTTTCGTAAGACACCGAAGGTCGTTACCTGCTTCTCGCAAGGGGTGAACCAGTCGGCGCAAGGCACAGACAAGGTCGGTGCCATCCTCAACTGCCACCTCGTCACAGGGCGCATCGGCAAACCGGGCGCAGGCCCGTTTTCGCTCACCGGCCAGCCCAATGCCATGGGCGGCCGCGAGGTTGGCGGGCTCGCCAATCAGCTTGCCGCACACATGAACTTCTCGCCCGAAGAGATCGATCGCGTCGGCCGCTTCTGGCGTGCACCGACCATGGCGCGGCGCGAAGGTCTCAAAGCCGTGCAGATGTTCGAAGCGATCGAGCGGGGCGAGATCAAGGCGCTGTGGGTGATGGCGACCAATCCGGCGGTGTCGCTGCCGCGCGCGGGCGCCATGCGCGACGCCCTCGGCAAACTCGACCTGCTGGTGATCTCGGAAAACGTCGCCAGTAACGACACGATCAAAGCGAACACGCATGTCCTGCTGCCGGCGGCGGCCTGGGGCGAGAAAGGCGGCACCGTCACCAATTCCGAGCGGCGCATTTCGCGCCAGCGGCCGTTTCTGCCGTTGCCGGGCAAGGCCAAGCCCGACTGGTGGATCGTTGCGCAGGTGGCGCGGCGCATGGGCTATGCCGAGGCGTTCAATTACAACTCCGCGGCAGACGTGTTCCGCGAACACGCCGCGTTGTCGGCGTTCGAGAACGACGGCAGCCGCGATTTCGATATCGGCGCGCTCGCGTCGCTGAGCGACGACGAATTCGATGCGCTCGGCTCGTGCAATGGCCGGCTCGTATCGGCGAGCCGCGCGGCGAGACGCGGTTCTTCGCGCAAGGCGGATTTTTCACCGCCGACCGCAAGGCGCGGCTGATCGCGCCCGAAAACCCCGCGACATATGCGTCCGTCTCGGCGCAATTCCCGTTCCGGCTCAATACCGGCCGTGTGCGCGACCAATGGCACACCATGACCCGTTCCGGCTTGAGCCCGCGGCTTGCCGCGCATATGCCGGAGCCTTTCGTCGAGGTCCACCCCAGCGATGCGGCGGCGGCGGGGCTGCGGCACGATGGCTTTGCGCGCGTGCGGACGCCCTACGGCGCCTGCGTGCTCAAGGTCGTGGTGAGCGACGGTCAGCAGCGCGGCTCGCTGTTCGCACCGATCCACTGGAGCGACGAGACCGCGTCCTGCGCCCGCATCGGCGAACTGGTCACGCCGGCAACCGATCCGTTATTCCGGCCAACCGGACGCGAAAGCGACGCCGGCTTCGGTCGAGCCGGTCGAGTTTCGCTTTCGCGGCTTTGCGCTGGCGCGCGACCCGATCGATCTGCCGGCGGAAACATGGTGGTCTCGGGTGGCCTTGGCGAAGGGTGCAGGGCCTGCTCATTGCCAGCGATACCCCGCCTGCCGTCTGGCGCGAGCTCGCTCCGGGACTATTCGGCGCCGATGCCGAGATCGCGGAATATGTCGACGAACCGCGCGGCAGCTTTCGCTTGGCGGCTTTCGTCGAAGGGCGGCTTGTCGGTTGTCTGTTCATCGGGCCAGCCGATGCGCCGCCGCAATGGGGCACAACTGAAAGCCGCTGTTCGAGGCAGAGCGCTTGGGCGAGGCGCAACGCCGCGCCGTGCTGTCGGGAAAATCGATCGAAGGTCTCGTCGAATCCGGCGCGGTGGTCTGCGCTTGTTTCGGCGTTGGCCTCAATGCAATCCGCGCCGCGATCGAAAGCGGCGGTGCGGCGAGCGTGGAAGACATTGGTGCGGCGCTGCGCGCCGGCACCAATTGCGGCTCCTGTCTGCCGGAACTCAAAAAGTTCGTCGATCGCGGACGCGCGGTGCAACCCGCGATCATCACGAGTTGAGCAAATCGAGATCGCGTATCACCGCAGGCCAGAACTGCGATTCGCGCTCAAGGTGCGCCTGAAATGCTTCGGGGCTGCTCGCTATGATTTCAGGCTCTTGCCTCTTGATGGCGGAATTTTCGGAGGTGCTTCCGAGCGCGGCGCTAATTTCAGTGACAATCCTACGATCGATCTTGGCGGGTCCAACCATTCCAACCCAATTGGTCAAAACGTAGTCCGAGAGACCGACATCCGCGATGGGTGGAACGTCCGGCAAGGCCACGTGCGGTCGCAAATCGGTGGTGCCAAGCGCAACAAGCCGGTTCTCGCGGACCAACGGTAGCAGGGACATCAGGTTGTTGAAGCTCAGGTCGATCTTCCCAGCCGCCAGATCGGCGTAGAGCTGACGTGTGTCGGAATAGCGAGCATGGCGCAGCTTGATGCCCGCGCGTCGCGCGAAAAGCTCTGCGGCAACGTGCGGAGCGCCGCCAAAGGCGGAGCTTCCGTAAGTAAACGGAGACTCGGCTGCACGCGCGGCATCGATCAGACCGGCGATGCTGCGGATGCCGGACGATCGTGACGCCACCAAGATGAGCGGCGCCTTCAGCAGCAACGATATCGGCGTGAAATCGGTCAAAGGATCATAGCCGCAAGCTGAATTGCTCGCCGGCACCAGCGCGTGGGTCCCGAGCGTCGCCATCATCAGCGTGTTGCCGTCCGGCGCCGCCGCGGCAACCATGCGGGCTGCGATGGCGCCGCTTTCGCCCGGGTGGAATTCCAGTTCCACTGGACGGCGCAAATTGGCGGCAAGACGGGGGACGATCGCCTGCGCCACGTCATGCGACGCGCTGCCCGGCGAAAAGCCGATGACCATGCGCAGCGCGGGTGATGGGGCGGTCACGCAAAGCCCATGGCGCGCATTCAGTCGAGCTTCATGTTGGCGGACGCAACCACGGCCGCCCATTTCTGCGTCTGCGCATGAACGAAGCTGCCGAACTCCTCCGGCGTCCCGCCCATGATGTCAAATCCCTGCGCCTGCAAGCGCTTGCGGATCTCGGCGTCAGCAATGGCGGCGCCAAACGATTGGTTGAGCAATCGGACAATGTCATCGGCCGTGCCGCGCGGCACGAGCACGCCAAACCAGGTCGTCGCCTCGTATCCCGGTACTCCGGCTTCGGCGATGGTCGGCAGATCGGGCAACGTTTCCTGCCGGCGCGACGAGGAAATCGCGAGACCGCGGATTTTACCGCTTTTCATCAGCGGTTCGGCGGCCGGCGTCGTGAGAAATGAGGCCTGCACGCGGCCGGCAATCAGATCCGTCGCCGCGGGCGACGCGCCCTTGTAAGGGACATGGGTGAGCTTGGTGCCGGAAAGCGACTCGAACAGCACCATCGCCAAATGACTGGGGCCGCCGATGCCGGACGACGCATAGTTGAGCGTGCCGGGCTGCTTGCGCGCGAGCGACAGCAGTTCGTTCACCGACGTTACAGGAAGGCTGGGAGGCACCGCCAGCACAAACGGCACCGAGCCGAGCGCAATGACCGGCACGAAATCCTTTTCGATGTCGAACGGCACATGGCGGTAAAGGCTCATGGCGATGGCGTGGGCCAAGTTGCCTTCCAGGATCGTATAGCCATCGGGCTGCGCCTTGGCCACGATCTCGCCGGCAATATTGCCGCCGGCTCCCGGCCGATTGTCGATATAGACTTGCTGACCCAATTTGTTGGAGACGAAATTTGCCGTCAGCCGCGCCAGCGTGTCTGCGCCGCCGCCGGGCGTGAATGGCACGACGAAACGGATTGACGTCTGCGGATAGGACGCCGCGCGCGCCCGCCTTGCGGCCACAAACGCCGCCGCGGCGCCGAACGGCAGCGCGAGCACAGATCGCTCGTGTTGACCCAGAGGATTTCATCGTTTTCAACGTCCGTTTTCGTCGCGCTGCGCCTATTGGGTCGGGATATTTCCCTGCCGCACGATCTCGGCCCATCGTTTGTTTTCCTTGGCGATGTACGCGGCAAAGTCCGTCGCGGTGCTGTAAGATGCTTCGGCGCCGACGCGGGTCATCTGCTCCATGACCGCGCGCGACCGCAGAATCTCGGCGAGCGCGCTGTTGAGGCGCGCCACGACGTTGTTGGGCAGGCCGGCGGGACCGACCAGGCCGATCCAGGTCACGGCGTTGAAATCGGCAAGACCTTCCTCGGCCAAGGTTGGAATTTGCGGCGCCGAGGCTGAACGTTTTTCGCTGGTGACACCGATCGCGATCAATTGCCCGCCCTTGATGTGCGGCAGGGCGGCCGGCAGGCTGCTGAAATACAAATCGACTTCGGCGCCAAGCAGCGCGGTGACGGCCGGTCCGCCGCCACGATACGGCACTTGCACCATCTTGGCGCCGGTCGCCAAACGGAACATCACGGCGGAAAGATTGGTGATGCTCCCCATCCCGGCGGATGCATAATTCAGTCCGCCCGCTCGGCTTTTTGAAAGCGCGACTAGTTCGCGAATGTTGTGCACGTTGAGGCTTGGCGGCACCACCAGGATATTGGCGAACACCGCGAGCGGCGAGATGGCCGTGAAGTCCTTCACCGGGTCATAAGGCAAATGCTTGAACACCGCGGCGTTGATGGCCATCGGCGCAACGTTTGCCATCAACAAGGTGTAACCGTCGGGGGTGGCATGCGCGACGGCTTCGGTGCCGATATTGCCGCTGGCTCCGGTCCGGTTTTCCACGACGACCGGCTGACCCAAACGTTTCGACAACTCCTGTCCGACGAGGCGGACGATGATGTCGCCGCCGCCGCCGGGCCCGAACGGCACGATGATGTGGATCGGCTTGTCGGGGTAATCCGCCGCGTTGGCGATCGGAGGAATGAACAAAATGGCGATGCAGGCGAGCAGTTGCGCTGCCAGCGCCGAGAAACGGGCGCATGGCGCGCGGTGTCGCCGGGGTCCGGACGTGCTTGTCATTGCGCCTCCCTCGTGCCGCGCTTTTCGGTCCGCGGCGTTTTTGCTTTCGGCAGGTTTGGCATGGTCGAGCCGTCCTCCGAACTCTAAAATCCGTATCGCGCAGCGGGATTGTCCACCAATACCCGGCGGCGCGCTGCCTCGTCCGGAATCCAGTCCAGCAGCAAATCGGCAAGCGCGCCATCGTTCGGCATGCGCGCCTTGATCGTGGTATGCGGCCAGTCGGTTGCCCACAGCATCTGACCTGGCGCGGTCGCCACCAACTCGCGGATAAACGGAGTCACATCGGCATAGGGGAGTTCCTCGCGCGACATTCGCATCGGCGCCGACAGCTTGACCCAGATCCGCCCGGTGCGAACCAAGCCGAGCAAAGCCTGGAAGTCCTTGCCCTCGAGACCCTGCTCAACCGGTACCTGGCCGATATGATCGACGACAATATCGACGGGCAGAGTATCGAGCATGCGCCGCACGTCGGCGTAATTCTCGCTCATGATGCGGAACTGCAGATGCCAGCCGAGTGGGGCGATCCGGCGCGCGAGGCTCGGGATAGCGTCGGCGCCGACCCCGTTGTCGACGCGAAAATTGACGCGTAAGGCGCGCACGCCCAGCGCGTGCATGCGCTCCAACTGTGCATCGCTCACATCGGCGCCGGCGGCCGCAACGCCGCGCATCGGTATCGGCGACTCCTGCAACGCGTCCAGCATTGCCGAATTGTCGGTCATGTAGGCACTGGGCTGGACCAAAACCGCACGCTCGACTCCCAGCACCGCCAGCATACGGACGTAGTCGGCGAGCAGGGCGTCCGGCGGCGTATAACGGCGCTTCGAATTGTAGGCGTAGCGGTTTTGCGGCCCCAGGATGTGCGCGTGACAATCGCAGGAGTCCGGCGGCAACACGAAGCTCGGTTGCACCGTATGCGGCAATGGGCCGGGAATGGTCGGCGCAACCGGGGTGAAGCTGCTCGTTGACATACGCTGTCCTTTTCGCTGCGCCTTGCGACAGACCAAGCGGCTGCGTGCCGCCTTAAGCCGGCGACGTTTCGGCCGCTTTTGTTTTTGCAGTCTGCAGTTCGTTGATGACGGCTTTGGTAAAGGCGTCGGTGCCCGCCTTGCCGCCAAGATCGGCTGTGTGTGTCCCGCCGCGGATTGCCGCCGCGACCGCATGCTCGATAATCTGCGCGGTGGCGCGCGCGGCTTCAACTTTCGTCCGCTGATACAGCCACCGCATCAGCAGCGCGGTCGACAGGATCAATGCCGCCGGATTGGCCATGCCCTTGCCTGCAATGTCGGCCGCAGTGCCGTGCACCGCCTGCGCCATCGCATGATCGGCGCCGGCATTGAGGGAAGCCGCCAATCCGACGCCGCCGGCAAGGCCGGAGGCCTGATCGGACAAAATGTCGCCGAACAGGTTGGTGGTCGCCACAAGGCGGTATTCTTTATGGTGGCGCGGAAACGACGAACTGAACGTGTCGACGCGCAGCAGATTAAGCTCGACGTTCGGAAACTCCGATTTCAGCTCCTCGAACGCGCCGATGAACAGACCTTCAGTCTGTGGCATCGCTGTGCGCTTGTGCACCACGTGCAGCCGCTTCACGCCGGAGTTGGAGGCGTATTCGAGCGCGAATCGGGCGAAACGCTTGCAGGCAACGCCGGTGATGACGCGGAGCGACAACGCCACGTCTTCGGTCGGCTTGAATTCGCCGTAGCCCCAGGCGAGGTTGCGGTCCGGATAGAACCCTTCGGTATTCTCCCGCAGCACGGTGATATCGAGGTCCGGGATGAGCGGGTTCAGTTGCGGCCAGGCCTGCACCGGCCGAACATTGGCGAACAGCTTGAAATTTCGCCGCAGGTAACCGCTCGGATGGCCTTTGGTGTGATCGTCCTTCGGATATTCGCCCGCGAAGGTCGGCCCCATGATCCATGCGTCGGCGTCGCGCAGGACCTCCAGCGTTTCGTCGGGCAACAAATTGCCGAATTTCTCGCGCGCTTTCCAACCGACCAGAGCAGGGATTAGGCGCACGCCGAGGCCGGTGCGCCGGGCCGCTTCGCTCAACACTTCAGCCGTTGCCGCGCTGACCTCGGGTCCAATGCCGTCGCCGGCCAGCATGCCGATCTTGAATGCACGGGACATTGGTCGCGTCTCCTCCGTTTTTTCTGGTCGCCGAAATGCGCCGCCAAGCGGGCGCTGTCGGCTTTTTCTGCCGCTACCCTAGGCGGCCCCATCAATGAATATAAGCAAAATTTTGTGGCATGCTTTTGCGAGAATCGCATAAGGAGCGGTCATGCCTTGCCGCGGCCGGGCGCGCGCCGGCGTGTGTTGGGCGCCTGCTTGCTTGGCGCCGGAGCGGAGAGCGCTTTCTCCACGGCCTTGCGCGTCAGATGCGGTGCGACCATCGCGATAAGATCGAACATATAGCCGCGCAACATTCGATTCCGATTGAGCCCGATATAAATCTGGTTGGGCGCGAACAGATGCCTTGCATCGATCGCCCGCAGATCGCGGTCGCCGCGGGCGTCAAAGGCGATATCGCCGACCACGGCGATACCGAAGCCGAGTTTCACGTAGGTCTTCATCAGGTCGGCATCCGTCGCGCTGAGGACGATGCGCGGCTGCAATCCCGCGCGTTCGAACGCAGTCGCAATGGTGGCGCGACTGGGAAAACTGGGATCGTAGGTGATCATCGGATAGCGGGCGATGGTCGCCAGCGTCAGCTTGCCAGCCTTTAGAATCGGATGGCCGGGCGTGGCGAGCACAATGCGGTGAAGCTGATAATACGGCAGCAAAAGCAGGCCCGGCATGGGAACCGGTGGGGCTGCCCCGATAAAGAGATCGGCGCGGCCGCTGGAAACCCACTCGGCAAGTTGCACCGGCGTTCCCTGACGCAAGCTGAGGGAAACTTTCGGAAAGCGCGAGATGAAGGTGCGGACGCACTCGGGCAGCGCGTAGCGCGCATGCAAATGCGTCGTGGCGATGACGAATTCGCCCTCGGTTTCACGCAATTGGTCATCGCTGACACGTTGGATACGCTCGGCATCGAACAGCATCCGCCGTCCGACCTCCAACACTTCGCTTCCCGTGGCTGTCAGACTGAGAATGCGTTTGCCGCTTCGGACCAGCAGCGGACTTCTGAGTTCGGCTTCAAGCGCTTTGATCTGCCGGCTGACGCCGGATTGCGAGGTATTGAGCGCGGCCGCCGCGCCAGAGAGCAGCATTGCGTGATCGACGATCGCGCAGAGATATCGGATCTGTTGCAGCTTCATGGACTGACTTTAGCACAAGTCCCGCTTCGACAATTCGCTGGGGTGGCAATCGAGGGGGCGGGGCGGGGTCGTCGAAGCGCTGTCCGAGGCGCGGACAGCAAGATGCTTGTTTTCGCATGCGCGCATTGCGCAACCGGTCCATCCGGATTTAGCTTGCCGCGCGATGAGCCGTCTGCGCTACCGTCCGGCACGAGCCAGGCCCAACCCGAGCGCTGAGCGACCCCAACCAAACCAACGTCCGAGGAGACGACATGCATCCCAATCGCACCAAGGAGAAATTGCAGCGCGGCGAGCCGGCCTACGGGCACGGCATTCGCTTTTTCGCCGGCCCGGAACACGCCAAATTCGCCGCCAATGCCGGTTATGATTTTCTGTTCATCAACTCCGAGCACGGCGCCTTCAATTTGCAGGAAGGGACCGCGCTGTGCCGCGCCGCCCTTGATGCCGGCGTGACGCCGGTCGTCCGGGTCTGCGGCTTCGATCATCATCTGTGCACGCAATATCTCGACAACGGCGCGCAGGGCATCATCTTTCCGCACGTCGAAACGATCGAGCAGGTCAAGCTGATCGAACGCGAGCTGTTCTTCCCGCCGCGCGGCGCCCGCAGCCTGCCCGGTCCGATGGCGATCAACGATTTTCTGCCGATCTCGCACAAGGAGCTCGGCGAGCAGGGAAACAAGACCACGCTCGCCGTCGGCATGGTCGAGATCGCCCGAGGCGGTGGAGCGGCTGGACGACCTGCTGGTGCTCGGTGTTCTCGACGCGATCATCGTCGGCGCCAACGACCTGTCGATGACGCTGGGCGTGCCCGGCCAATGGGAGAGCAAGCCCTTCGTCGACGCGCTCAACAGCATCGTCGCCTCCTGCAAGAAGGCCAAGCGTCGCCTCCGGCCTCGGCGGCGTGTTCGTGCTCGACATCATGAAGCACTGGGTCAAGCAAGGCATGACGATGATGTATTGCATGTCCGATGGCGCCGCCTTGATCCAGTATCCTGCCGCGCGCCTGAAAGAGATTAAACAGACAATCGCCAGCTAGCGGCGGGGCGGACACATGGTCGAATACGTTCGCCTTCCGGCATCGGGGCTGACCGAAGTCGCGGCGCGGATTTTCCAGGCCGCCGGCGGCGTCGCGCGACGAGGCGTTGGAGATCGCCACCAATCTTGTCGGCGCCAATCTCGCCGGCCACGACAGCCACGGGCTGTTCCGCATTCCGCGTTATCTCGACTGGCTCAAGCGCGGCTATCACAACTTCGGCCGCCACATCAGCGTCATCACCGAGAACGCGGTGATGGCCTCGCTCGACGGCAATTATGGCTTCGGCCAGGTGCTCGGGCGGCAGGCGGTCGAGTTCGGGCTGAAGAAAGCGCAGCCGAACGGCCTCGCGCTGGTCGCGCTGAAGCACGGCGGGCATCTCGGCCGCATCGGCGCCTGGGCCGAGCTCGCGGCGGAAGCGGGCTACGTCTCGATCCATTTCGTCAATGTGGCGAACAGCATCGCTGGTTGCGCCCTATGGCGGCCGCGAGCGGCGCATGTCCACCGCGCCGGTCGCGATCGGCATTCCCAACGGCGCCGACGACCACTTCATTCTGGATTTTTCGACGGCGCGCAGCGCCGAGGGCAAGATCCTGGTCGCTTACAAATCCGGCACGCCAGTGCCCGAAGGCTATCTGATCGACGGCGACGGCAAATTCACCGCCGATCCGCTCGCGCTCTACGGGAGGTGCCGGAAGGCCAGGCGCCGAATCCGCGCGGCGGGCCCGGTGCGCTGGTCGCCATGGGCGATCACAAGGGATCGGGCCTCGCGCTCGCCTGCGAATTGCTGGCCGGCGTCGTCACCGGCTCGGGCACCGCAAGCAACGGAGCGCAGCCGTGGAACGGCATGCTGTCGATCTACATCGATCCGAAGATGCTCGACGGCGGGCGGAATTTCCCCGAGATGGTCGCCGGCTACATCGACTTCGTGCGCTCGTGCAAGCCGCAACCCGGCGTGTCGAAGCGTCATGGTGCCGGGCGATCCCGAGCGCCGCCAGCGCAAGGATCGCCTCGCCAACGGAATTCCGCTCGCGGTCGACGGCTGGAACGACATTATCCGCTCGGCCGAGGCGCTCGGCGTCACGCGCGCCACGATCGAGGAAATTCTCGAGCGCGGCAGGAGAGAAGAAGAATGGATAGGCCGCTGGTCGTCATTCCCGACCCCGTGCATCCGGACGTGTTCGAAGCGCTCAAGCCGCGCTTCCGCGTCATGGGCGGCGAGGAATTCGCCCGCGACCGAAAGGCGGCGCTGGCGCAGGCCGACGCGGTGATCCCGCGCAGCTTCAAGATGCCGCAAGGAGATTCTCGAAGCCTGTCCGCGCCTCAAGGTCATCGCCCGGCACGGCGCCGGCGTCGACAGCGTCGACATGGCGACCGCGACGCCGCCTGGGCATCGTGGTCGCCAACGTCCCGGGCGGCAACGGCAAGGCCGTGGCCGAAGCGACGGTCGCGCTGATGCTGGGCGCGATCTGGCGCACGCCGGTCGCGCATGATTTCGTCAAGTCGAACCAGTTCGAGCGGCGCTGGGAGCTGCATTTCGAGCAATTGACCGACCGCGTGCTCGGCCTCGTCGGGCTCGGCAATATCGGCGCGCGCGTCGCCCATATCTGCGGCGCCGGCTTCGACATGAAAGTGCTCGGCTACGATCCGTTCGTCGATCGTGACGCGCATGGCCGCGGATCGGCGTCGAGAAGGTCGACGATCTTGCGATGCTTTGTTGCGCAGCCGCCGACGTCGTCTCCCTGCATTTGCCGCTGACCGCCGAGACCCATCATCTGATCGGCGAAGACGAACTCGAGCTGATGAAAAAGAGCGCCGTTCTGGTCAATGCGGCGCGCGGCAAACTGGTCGACGGCAAGGCGCTCTGCCGCGCGCTCGAGGAGGGCTGGATCGGCGGCGCCGGGCTCGACGTGTTCGAGGTCGAGCCGCCTTCGCCCGACGATCCGCTGCTGCGCGCGCCCAATCTGGTGATGACGCCGCACAGCGCCAGCCTGTCGATCGAGGCGGACCGCAATGTCGGGCTGGCCTGCGTCGAAATCGTCGACGACGTTTTCGCCGGGCGGCAGCCCAAGACGTTCATCAACCGCGAGGTCTGGCCGGCGCGCCGGACCTAGCCGGCGAGCAAGCTCGCTCATCGGCACGACCCGGCCGCTATCCGACGAACGGACGATCGCTTCGATGACCGCGACGGCTTGCATGCCCTCGCGCCCGCCGGTCTCGGGCTGCGCGCCGTTCTGGATGCAGGCGGCGAATTCGTCCAATTCTTCCCGCAGCGAGGCGCGCTGTTGCTGCTTGGGCTCCCAGGTGCCGACAATGTCGAACGCCGCGGCGCCTTTCTTCTTGTAGGAGAGCGTGCCGGCGTCTTCATCGATGAAAATCAGTCCGTCCGTGCCGAACAGGTTGACGTATTTGCGCACCGGCGACATGAAGCTGCCGCCGAGATAGCCGAGCGCGCCGCGTCTCGAATTCGAGGCAGGCATTGACCACGTCGTCGGCCTCCATCGCGCCGCCGATCTTGCGCGCGAAGCCGGTGACGCGCTTGGGCAGGCCGATCAGATGATTGAAAAAGTCCGCATGGTGGACGGTGTGAGTGGTCAGCGGTCCGCCGGGGCTCTCGTTGCGAAACCAACGCCACTGCGCCGGCGTCGTGTTGAAGCCGGTATCGCTCGATGAATTTGCCTCGATCAGCGAGATCGTTCCGACGGCGCCGGCTTTGACCAGGTCGTAGGCCTTGCGGAACATCGGCATGCGCCGCTTGTTCTGGCCGGTCGCCAGCACGACGCCGGCTTTATCGGTCGCGGCGATCATGCGCTGGCAGTCGGCGACCGTCAGCGCCATCGGCTTTTCGATGAAGATATGCTTGCCGCGCTGCTGCCGCCGCGAGGCATTGCGCGGCGTGCAGCGAGTTCGGCGTCGTCAGCACGATCGCATCGATGGCGGGATCGCCGATCACGCTCGTCGAACGTGTCTTTGGCGACGCCGCCGAACTTTTTCACGAAGGCCGCGCGCTTTTCGGCCGATCGCGACATGCAGGCGGCGATGACGATCCGCTCGCTGGCCGTCGCCGCGTCGGCGAGCATGTTCGACCACCAACCGAGCCCGACAAACGCCACGCGCACTTTTTCCGTCATCGGCTGCTTCCAACATGACGGGCCAATCCGAATTGCTGGCCAATGCGGAAATTACATCTTAATGTTCGAGTTACAAAATTTATCTTCACTGTCCGCGATGCGGACATGGCGCTGACAAAAAAGGGATGCGCAAATTCGAGGGAGGTTGACGATGCTGCGCTGTCGTTTATCGGTTGGCGTTTTGCTCGTTGCCGTTGTCGCTTTCGCCGCGAGCGGAAACGATCTCCTCGCGCAAGGCTATCCGAACCGGCCGATCCGGGTGATCGTGCCTTACGGCGCGGGTGGCGGCACCGACATCACCTTGCGTGCCGTGCAGAAAAAGACCGAAGCAGTGCTCGGCCAGTCGTTCATCATCGAATATCGCGCCGGCGGCGGCACGTTGATCGGGACGAAAGTGGTCGAGGCCGCCGCGCCCGACGGCTATACGCTCGGCGTGTTCGATCCCGCCTTCATCATCAACCCGACGATTTCAAGCAGCGCAAATTATGATCCTTTGAAGAATTTCATGCCGGTGTCGCTGATTTCGGCGACGCCGCTTGATCTTTGCGGTGCCGCCGGAATCGCCGTTCAAGTCGCTCAAGGAGCTGCTCGATTACGCCAAGGCCAACCCGGGCAAACTGACCTACGGCTCGCCGGGCATCGGCAGCGGCGGGCATATGGCGATGGAGCAGTTCTGCCACGTGTTCGATCTGAAGATCGTGCACGATCCCTACAAGGGTTCGGGGCCGGGCATCGTCGCTTTGCTGGCGCGGGCAGATGAACATGATGATGGTCGGCTCCGGCATCACGCCCTATGTGCAGCAGGGCAAGCTGCGCGCCTTGGCGGTGACCAGCGCCGAGCGCTTGCCGGCGCTACCCAATGTGCCGACCTTCACCGAACTCGGCTATCCGAACGTGAACGTGCAGACCTTCGCCGGCGTGGTGGCACCGGCCGGCACGCCGAAAGACGGTCGTCGAAAAGCTGCACAACGCCGTCGCCACGGCGGTGCGGACGCCCGAGGTCCGCGACAAACTGGTGAAGTTCAACCAATTCCCGGTCGGTAATACGCCGGAGGAGTTTCGCGAGTTTCTCCAGACCAACGCCAAGAGCCTCCAGGCCGTCGCCCGCGATTCGCACATCAAGATCGACTAGCCGCTGCGACAAGGCCGCGAGGCTCTCCGAAAGCGAGATGGCGGGCCGCCGCCATCTCGTTATCTTTTTCACTAACAGGGAAACGACAGAATGACCGCGTGGTCGAGCATCGATATTCACGCCCACATCCTGACCGACGAGACGATGGCTCTGCTGGCGAAGATTTCGCCGCGCGTCGCTCCCATCATGAAGGACATCGGCCGCGATTCCGCCGCGGTCATGGAGATCAACGGCAAGGTCATGCAGAAGCCGGTGCCGCGCGGCCTCTGGGACGTGCAATGGCGGCTGCGCGAGATGGATGAAAACGATGTCGGCGTGCAGTTGCTGCTGCCGACCACGCAGACATTCTACTACGAGGAGGAGGCGAAACTCGCAGCCGAGTGCGCTGCTTTGCAGAATGAGCAGATCGCCAAGACGGTCAGCGCGCACCCCGACCGCTTCATCGGTATGGCGACGGTGCCGATGCAGGCGCCCGAGCTTGCCGCAGCCGAACTGCGCCGCGCCATGACCAAGCTCGGGCTGCGCGGCATGGAAATCGGGTCCAACATCTGCTCGCGCAATCTCGACGATCCGGCGCTCGAGTTGGTCTGGGCAACGGCCGCGGAGCTCGGCGCGTTCATTTTCATCCATCCGCACAATTTCGGCGCGCGCGAGCGGCTGCACGCCTATCTGCAAAATAATTTTGTCGGCCTTCCGTTCGAAACGACGCTGTCGGCCACCTCGCTAGTGTTCGGCGGGGTCCTCGACCGCCATCCCGATCTGAAAATCTGCCTGTCGCATGGCGGCGGTTTTGTGCCTTACCAGCGGGGACGCTTCATCCATGCATGGGAGGTGCGTCCGGAGCCGAAGGTCAATCTGAAGAAATCTCCGGAAGAATCGTTTTCCCGTTTCTATTACGACAGTATCGTCCATTCGAAACGGACGCTGGAATACCTCGTGGACATCGCCGGCTACGACCACGTCCTGCTCGGCAGCGACTATCCGTTCGACATGGGCAATCTGGATTGCGTCCGCCACGTCGAAGAAATCGACATCCCACGCGAGCAGCGCGACAGCATTCTCAGCACGCGCGCCAAGACCTTGCTCAAGTGGCCCGCTTGATCGCGTCCGTTAATAGGCCTCTTCGTTCATCACATAGGCCGTATAAAGCTGCTCCTCGGTCTCGCTATCCATATTGTCCTGCAGCAGCGGAATCATAACGCCTTCTTCCTTCTGCGCATGCGCCGCCAATTGATCGGCGAGATGCCGCGCCAGCGGGCGGAATTCGTTCCAGGTTTGCGGCGTAAAGCCCGACGATGCGGCGGTTCGCGCCAGCGCGATGAGAGGCTCGCCGAGCCCTTTGATTTGCCCGTGCTCGGCAGTCAGATGCTGCGCCATCTCGGGTTCGCCGGATTGACCAAAATACTCGAACAGATGTTTTTCTTCGAAGGCGAAATGGCGCCAGATCTCGTTCTCGAAGGCGACGGCGAGATCGACCAGCAGCCTCCGCGCACCGACGTCAGCCGCCGCCGGCGGCTCGCCCGCCGCAACGAAGCGCTCCAGCCTCTCCAGCACCGCGAGCGTCGCCATGTGCTCGTCATGCAGCTTCTGACAAACGCGGTTTGAATACATCATCGACTCCGGAGTTCCACAGTTTCGCCGCGCGCCGCTTCGATCAGCCGCAACGCCTGCACGCGCTGTCGCAGAATTTCATTGCGCATCGCCGCCACGTGCAATGTCACGAACAGAAACGCGAATGCCGCGGTCATGAGCAGCAGCGGGGTGAGGATCGATGAATGGATCATCGGCACGGCGATGCCGCCCAGCGTGGCCGGTTGATGCAAGGTGTTCCACCACAGCACCGAATACCTGATGACCGGCAAAACGGTTGCACCGGCGAGGATCAGGACGGCCGCGAGCCGCGCGACGCGCGCGGATTGCTCCTCGCTCCAATACAGTGCGAGCACGCCGAGATACATCAGAAACAACACCAGCACGGAGGTCTGCCGCGCGTCCCACGCCCAATAGGTGCCGAGCATCGGGCGCTCCCACAGCGAGCCGGTGACCAGGCAGAGAAAGGTGAACGCGGCTCCGATCGGGGCGGCGGTCTTTGCCGCGGCGTCGGCCAGCGGCTGCCGCCAGATCAGCGTGATGATGGCGGCCAGGCTCATCACGCCCCAGATCAGCGTGATCAGCCAGGCGGCGGGAACGTGCAGAAACATGAGCTGCACGGTGGCGCCCTGCTGGAAATCGTTCGGCGCGTTGAAGGCCCGCATCAAGGCGACGGCGAAGGCGAGCACGGTCGCGCCCGTGAGCCACGGCAATACGCCGGTCGCGAATGCGGGAAAGCGGGCTGGGCCGGCGGTCTCGGGCATAGGATGTTGCTGCGGTTGACCTAATCCGCTTACAGGCTGGCTCAGCGGATATGCTTGACGTTGATCAATAATACTTCGAATTTTGAACCGGTCTTTCCGCTCTACTGATATCGTTCGCCGGATTGACTGAAGGACAACTACGACTTGATCTTTATCAACTCCGGCCGCGCGGCTCCGCACTAGATTACCGGGACTGTTGCGCAATCCGGAGATCGCCGTGCGTCAATCCGATTGGAAGCTCATCCGCGCGTTGCCGCTGTTTAGCGCCATGAGCGAGGAAAATTTCACAAAGCTCGTTGCCGCCGCGTTCTTGCAGCGCTTTCCGCTGCATACTACCCTGATCAATGAAGGCGAGTTGCCGGATTTCCTGCATATCGTGGTCGAGGGGTCGGTCGAAATGTTCAGCGCCCACAACGGGCACGAAACCACCATCGACATCCTCCGTCCGGTGACCACGTTCATCCTCGCCGCGGTGATCCGCGACGAGCGTTATCTCAAGTCGGCGCGCACGCTGTCGCCGGCACAGATCCTGATGATCCCGTCGCAGACCGTACGCGACGTGTTCGACCACGATGCCGCCTTCGCGCGCGCCATCGTCAACGAATTGGCCGAACGTTACCGCTCGATCGTGCGGTCGCTGAAAAACGAGAAGCTGCGGACCAGCGCCGAGCGGCTGGCGAACTGGATTCTGCAGGCCGACGCCCAACAGGGCCATCGGCATAGCGTCGAATTGGCATTCGACAAACGCACGCTGGCGTCGCGCCTGGGGATGACGCCGGAGAACCTGTCGCGGAATCTCGCGTTGCTTGCGAAATACGGCGTGAAGAGCTCGGGCCGCGATATCCTCATCGTGGATTCGTCGGCTTTGGAAAGATTTGCCAAGCCCAACACGCTGATCGACGGCTAGTACTGTCGCGCCCCGATGCGGGCCGCCGCGCGCGTCGTCTGCACTCCATATTCTGAATGCGGCTCGTCGAGTGCAGCGGGCGCCACACAGGGCGACGCTCGGCGCGGCGTGACATTTTGTCTTGTCAGCGTCCGCTGCACGTTCGAAGACATTTGGGCGGCTTGACCGGAGAACAGAACTAACGAATATTATTCAGACAAACTGTCCACAATGAGGACAACTCCCGTGGCCCGCTCAACCCTTGCCAATTCCGCTGCCCCCGACGATCCGGAGCGCTCGGCCGTCAAGAGCCTGCGCAAGGCGCTGACCGTCTTGAACGCGGTTGCCGGCGCCGACCGCCCGCTGACGGTCGCCGAGGTGGCGATTAATGCCGGCATCGCCCGGCCGACCGCTTATCGTTTTGTGCAGACGCTGGTCGCCGCCGGCTATCTCACCCAGGATCCCGACGACGGGCGGCTGTCGATGGGCTTTGCCGTGCTGCCGCTCGCCTCCAGCCTGCTCGACCGCAACAGAATGCGGGTCGCGGCGCTGCCGCATCTGCAATCGCTGGCGCAGCAAACCGGTGAGCGCGCCAATCTCGGCGTGCTCCACCGCGACCGCGTGATGTATGTCGCCGGCGTCGAAAAACCGGCGCTGCCGACGATCTATTCCCGCTTCGGCAAGAGCGCGCCGGCGCATTGCTCGTCGCTCGGCAAGGCGATTTTGGCATTCCAGCCGGACACGGAAGTGCGCGCGCTCTTGACCCGCAAGCCGCTCACCGCCTTCACGCCGACGACCATCACCAATCCCGCCGCCTTCGCGAAAGAGCTGGCGAAGACGCGCGAACGCGGCTACGCGGTCGACCGGGCCGAGCACGCGCTCGGGTCGTGCTGCGTGGCCGCGCCCATCTTCGATTCGAACAACCGGCCGATCGGCGCCATCGGCGTCAGCGGCCGCGACCTCGAGCCGCTGGTCAGGCACGAGGAATTGGTGCGCCACACGGCCGAAGTCATCTCCCACCACCTGCTGTAATCGCTACTCCCTGCAACGAAAGCGAAGGCCGGACACGCCATGGACAAGCTGATCATTACTGTCGCTTGCGATTCGAGGACCTCTTATCCGATCAACCATCATTGCCCGCCGCAGGAGGACATCGAGGGCGTGGCGCAGCAATATCTCGACGGCATCAAGGCCGGCGCGGCCATCGCGCATATCCACGGCATCCGCACGCTGGAAGAAACGATGCAGCCGGACGGCCGCCAGGTCTCGCGCATGAATCAGGAGGGCTGGAAGCGGCTCAACGACGCGATCCTGTCGCGCAGCGAGCCGGTGATGCAGTTCGGCGTCGCCAGCGCACGCATCGAGGAGAAGGTGAAGCTGATGGGGCTCGGCCCCGACATGATGGCGGTCGCCTTCAACGCGCACGACGAATATTTCAATCCCGATCCGCAATTTCCGCCCAAGCGTATGATGGCGATCCATCCGGTCGAGGAACTGCTCGCCTACGCCAAGGCTGCGGACGAGCACAAGGTGAAGCTCGAGGTCGAGTGCTTCACCACCGGCGCCTTTTGGAACCTCGAATTCGTGCGCAAGCACGGCGGCTATCTCAAGGAGAAAGCCTACACCACGTTGTTCCTCGGCTGGCCGGGCGGCACCTGGACGCCGCCGACCGAGAAGGCGTTGATCTACATGGTCGATCACTTGCCGCAGAACTGCATCTGGAACGTCAGCGTGATGAACCCGCAGAAGCAGTGGGACCTGCTGGCGCTCGCCGTGTCGCTCGGCGGCCATGTGCGCGTCGGCTACGAGGACAATCCCTATATCGCGCCCGGCGAGCTCGCGAAAAACAACGCCGTCTTGGTCGAACGCATGGTGAAAATCGCGCAAGGGCTCGGCCGCGACATCGCGACGCCGAAAGAGGCTCGCAAGATCCTCGGCCTCGCCAAGCAGTGAACGACGAACACAGGGCCGTCCGTTCGCGCGGCCCCGGAAAGCGCTTTGCGTGACTGGGTATGAAACGATCATCATCGGTGCCGGTTCGGCCGGTTGCGTGCTGGCCAACCGGCTGTCGGCGCAATCGGGGCGCTCGGTGCTGCTGATCGAGGCCGGCCGCGACACTGCGCCGGGGCAAGAGCCGGCCGATGTGCTCGATACGTTTGCTTCGTCCTACTACAACAAGTCCTACATGTGGCCGGGGCTGAAATGCCATTGGCGCACGCGCGACAACTCGCCGGAAACCGTGTTCGACCAGGGCCGCATCATGGGCGGCGGCTCGAGCGTCATGGGCATGGTGGCCTTGCGCGGCACGCCCGCCGATTACGACGGCTGGGCCGAGCAGGGCGCGAAGGGCTGGGGCTGGAACGAGGTCCTGCCGTTCTTCCGCAAGCTCGAGAGCGACACCGATTTCCACGGCGATCTGCACGGCGACAGCGGCCCGATCCCGATCCGTCGCACGCCGACGGAGCAATGGCCGCCGCTGACGCGCGCCATCGATCGCTACGCGCGCGAGCGGCAGATGCCGCACATCGCCGACATGAATACGGATTTCCGCGACGGTCACGGCTCGCTGCCGATGAGCAACACGCCGCAGCGGCGGGCGTCGACGGCGATGAGCTATCTCGACGCCAATGTGCGAGCGCGCAAGAACCTCACGATCATGACCGGCGCGACCGTTACCGGGCTCATTGTCGACGGCCGGCGCGCGATTGGTGTTTCAGTGACCGTTGACGGCGCGCGCCGGGACATCCACGGCGCGGAAATCCTCATTTGCGCCGGCGCCATTCACTCGCCGGCTTTCCTGCTGCGCGCCGGCATCGGCCCGGCGGCGGAGCTGCGCGCGCTCGGCATCGACGTGGTCGGCGACCTGCCCGGCGTCGGCCGCAACCTGCAGAACCACCCGATCGTTTTCGTCGGCGCGCATTTGCGCCTCAGCGCGCGCCAGCCGGCGGCGCTGCGCCCGCACCCGATCACCTGCCTGCGTTATTCCTCGGGCCTCTCGGCCGCGGTGCCGAGCGACATGTTCATCGCCGGCCACAGCAAGTCGTCCTGGAGTGCGCTCGGCGCGCAGATCGCCAATTTCTATGCGGCGATCTTCAAGCCGGCCTCGCGCGGCCGCGTGAGCCTTGCTTCAGCGGAGGCGATGCAGCCGCCGCGTATCGAGTTCAATTTCGCTGGCGAGGACATCGACCTGCGCCGCTTGATGGACGGCTTCTGCCGCATGATCGCGCTGGTCTCGAGCGACCCGGTGCGCCCGCTGTGCACCACTGTGTTTCCGGTGCGTTTTACCGACAAAATTCGAAAGCTCAATCAGCTCAATCGCGCCAATGCGATCAAGGCTGCGCTCGTCGCCGGCGCGCTCGACGCTGTGCCGGCTCTGGCCGATCTCGTCTTCGGCCAATTGACTGATCGCCGCATTGATCTCGCCGCGCTCGTCAATGACGACGCCGCGCTCGCCGAGCATGTACGTAACAATGTGGCGGGGACGTTCCACGTCTGCGGCACCTGCCGCATGGGCCGCACCAACGATCCCGACGCGGTCGTCGACAATGCCGGCCGCGTCCGCGGCATCGCCGGGCTGCGCGTCGTCGACGCGTCAATCATGCCGGCAATCACGCGCGGGAACACCAATATCCCCACCATCATGCTGGCCGAGAAGATCGCCGCCGATATCTGCGCCGAGCGCGCGAGCGGCACCCCCACCATGGCCGTGTAACCCGGAGCGCCGATGCCGAACGTTCGAACCGTCGATTCGCACACGCATGTCCTCACCGAAGAGGCGATGCACCTGCTCGCCAAGGAATCGCCGAAAGTCGCGCCGATCCTCAAGAATGCGGGCACGCCGAAGGCCACGCTCAAGATCGACGGCCGCGTGGTGCAGGACCCGATGCCCAGCGAAATCTGGGACCTCGGCATGCGCCTGCGCGACATGGACGCCAACGGTGTCGACGTGCAGGTGCTGTCGCCGACGGTCTTCACTTTTTTCTACCATCAGGAGCCGAAGCTGGCGCTCGCTTGCGCCGCGATCCAGAACGAGGAGATCGCCGGCGTCGTCAGGCGTCAGCCCGACCGCTTCATCGGCCTCGGCAGCGTGCCGCTGCAGGCGCCGGAGCAGGCCGCCACCGAACTGCGCCGGGCCATGACCAAGCTCGGCCTGCGCGGCGCCATGATCGGCAGCAACGTGAACGGCCGCAATCTCGACGATCCGGCGCTGGAGCCGTTCTGGGCCGCGGCGGAGGAACTCGGCGCTTTCCTCTTCATCCATCCGCACGGCGGCGGTATTGGCGAGCGGCTTTCCTCCTACTACATGAAGAATTTCGTCTGGCTGCCGTTCGACACCACGATCGCCGCTGCCAGCCTCGTGTTCGGCGGCGTGTTGGAACGTCATCCGCGACTGAAAATCTGCCTGGCACATGGCGGCGGCTTCGTGCCCTATCAGGCCGGCCGCTTCCAGCACGCTTACGACGTGCGCCCGGAAGCCAAGGTGAACCTGCCGAACGGCCCGGCCGCGTCGATCGCGCGGCTCTACTACGACACGATCCTGCACAAGACGTCTCTGCTCGAATTCCTGGTTAAAGAGGCCGGAGCCGACCGCGTGCTGCTCGGCAGCGACTACCCGTTCGACATGGGCAATTTGGATTGCGTGGCGCGCGTGCGTGCGGCGGCGATCGATCCGGCCGCGCGCGATTTGATCCTCGGCGGCTATGCGCAGACCCTGCTCGGCGAGGGCGCGCATGCTTGACCGCCGGCTCGGCACGACGGATGTCCGCGTGTCCGCGCTCGGGCTCGGCTGCAATAATTTTGGCGTGCGCACCGACCTGCCGGCGGCGCGCAACATCGTCGCCGCAGCGCTCGATGCTGGCATCACGTTCTTCGACACCGCCGACGTCTACGGCCTGCGCGGTGGCTCGGAGACGATCCTCGGCGAAGTGCTCGGCGCTCGGCGCAAAGACATCTTCCTGGTCAGCAAGTTCGGCGTCGCCATGGACGACGAAGGTAAGGTCAAAGGCGGCTCGGCGCGCTACGTCGCAAGCGCCATCGAGGCGAGCCTGAAACGACTGAAGACCGACTGGATCGATCTTTATTATTACCACCGTCCCGATCCGGCGACGCCGCTCGAGGAGACGCTGCGCGCGCTCGATGCGCTGATCGCGCAGGGCAAGGTGCGCTACATCGGTTGCTCGAACATGACGGCGGCGCAACTCGCGGAATCGCAACGCATCGCCCGCGAGAACGGTCTGCACCGTTTCATCGTTGCCCAGGATCAATACAACTTGCTGTCGCGGCAGATCGAAACCGACCTCATTCCGGCGATGCAAGCGCAGCAACTGGCGCTGATCCCTTATTTTCCGCTGGCCAGCGGCATGCTGACCGGGAAATACGCGGCCGGCGCACCGATCCCGCCGGGCTCGCGCATGTCCCACAAGCGTTACTCGGACCGCTTCTACAACGACGAGAATTTTCACATCGTGGAAAAGCTGCGTGCGTTCTGCACCGCGCGCAACCGCTCGCTAACCGAACTGGCCTTCGGTTGGCTGTTGTCAAAACCTCTCGTCGGCTGTGTGATTGCGGGGGCGAGCACGCCGGAGCAGGTGCATCAGAACGCGGCGGCGATCGGTTGGCGGCTGAGCGAGGCCGAGATGGCGGAAGTCAATCGTCTCTCGGCCAAACAGAGGGCAGCATAGAGGAATACTCGAGCGACCAAACCGATCAAGATCGTCACAAGACGACACAACAAACAGGCAACACCTTGCAGGAGGAAAGTCCATGTCCACACTCTTCGCGGCGCTCCGCGCCGTCCGGCTGGCGCGGCTACTGACGGCGCTCGTCGCCGTCGCGGCTTTCGCCACGCTGTCACTCGGCAACGCGCGCGCCGAATATCCCGAGCGCGCCGTCACCATCATCGCTTGTTTTCCGCCCGGCGGTGGCACCGACCTCGCGGTGCGCATGATCAATGTCCAACTTGGCCAGGTGCTCGGTCAGCCGGTGATCATCGAAAACCGCGGCGGCGCCGGCGGTTCGGTCGGCACCGGCGTCGTTGCCCGCGCCACGCCAGATGGCTACACGCTGCTGAGCTGCTCGAGCGCCTTTGTGGTCAACCCGAGCCTTTATGCGAAAGTGCCTTACGATCCGTTCAAGGACTTCGTCCCGATCATGGTGATCGGCGCCTCGCCGAACGTCTTCGTCGTTCCCGCACAATCCAAAATCCAAAGCATGAAGGAATTCATCGCGCAGGCGAAAGCCAATCCGGGCAAGTTGAACTGGACAAGCCCCGGCGTTGGCACCACGCCGCAGCTCGCCGGCGAACTGTTGAAGATCAAGGCCGGCATCGACATCGTGCATATTCCTTACGCCGGCGCAGGTCCCGCCAATAATGCCGTGCTCGCCGGCCTGGTCGATATGTACACGGCCAACTATGGATCGCTCACCGGGCTGCTCAGCGCCGGCAAAGTGCGGCCGATCGCGGTGACGTCAAAGCAGCGCTGGCCGGATCTGCCGAACGTGCCCACGCTCGACGAGCTCGGCATCAAGAACGCCGAGTCGGACACCTTCCAGGGCGTGTTCGCGCCGGCGGGAACGCCGCAAGCGGCCATCGACCGGCTGGCCAAGGAGATGGCCAAGATTCTGGCCGATCCCGAAATCAAGGCGAAATACAACAAGCTCGGTCTGCCGGTGGTGGCCGAAGGCCCCGCGGCTTTCAAGGCCCGCATCGCGCGCGAAGTGCCGATGTACAAGGAGGTCATCGACAAGGCCGGCTTGAAGATCAAATAGGCCACGCGCTTATTCCTGCACGGTGACGATGCCACCGGCCTTGGCCGACTGCACGGCGGCATCGAACACCGCCATGCCGTGCAGGACATCGTCGATGCCGACCGGGTAGGGGCGTTTGTCGCGGATGCAGCGGGCGAACTCGACCAGTTCGGCGCGCAGCATGTTGAAGCCGCCGTGATCGATGAGCTGATCGGGTGGCGCGAGAACCGGGCCGGTCGGCGCCTGTTGCGACATCGGCACGAAACGGAAAGTCTGCAGCGCCGCGCCGCGCACTTCGGCAAGGCCCAGCGAGCCATAGGCGCTGAAGCTGAAATTTGTGGCGGTGGCGACCGAGCAGAAGATCGTGCCGGTGGCGCCGCTGGCAAAGCGCAGCAAGACGGTGGTGGTGTCGTCGGCCGGGCCGTCGCCATGCAGCCCGGTCACGCATTGCACGTCGCGCACGCGGCCGGCGAACTCGATCATCAGGTCGAGCGCATGCAAGCCGACCGCGGTCATCGCTCCGGCCGGCGCCTCGTCGGGATCGGCCCGCCAGTTTTCCGGCGCAATGAAGGTCTGCGTGCTGGTGGTGTGCTGCGCGACGATGCCAACGATCTTGCCCAGCCGGCCGTCGGCGAGCCGCTGCCGGATCTCGCCGAACGAGGGATGGAAACGGCGGCAATAGCCGACCGCCAGCGTCACGCCCGCCTTGCGCGCGGCCTCGGCGGCGGCGACGGCGCTCGCGTGATCGAGTGTGATCGGCTTTTCCACCAGAATGTGCTTGCCCGCCGCCGCCGCCTGCTTGATTTGCTCGGCGTGCTGGCTGTGCGGCGTGGCGAGCACCACCGCGTCGATTGCAGGATCGGACAGGATCGTGGCGAAGTCGTCGACCAGGCGCAGGGCTTTTTCGCGACAGAATTCCTCCGCCTTGGCGCGCGTACGCGTGTGGCCGACAACAAAACGGATATCGTCGGCACTGTCCTGCACCGAATTCACGAGAGAGCGTCCCCAACGCCCCAATCCGATGATGGCTGCGCGAATCATGTTGTCACTTTGTGCAGGGCTGGCGTCACGGTGCGGAAATGCTAACGTGATGTGGTGCCGACTACAACTTATCCAGTGACGCTCAGCCATTCGGAATTGCGATGTCCATGAACGCGGCGATCATCGGCGTTGGTCAGTCGGCTTATGTGCGGCGTCCACAATCCGGACAATCGACGCACACGTTCATTCGCGATGCGGTCGTCGCGGCCTTGCAGGATGCGCAGATCGACGCGAGCGAGATTCAGGGCATGGCGGTGACGTCGTTCTCGCTCGCGCCCGACACCGCGGTCGATCTCGCCTGGCGCCTCGGTCTGTCGCTGCGCTGGCTGTTGCAGGACACCAATGGCGGCTCCTCGTCGATGAACATGCTCGGCCACGCGCTGCGCGGCGTCGAGACCGGCGCGGCGTCGCCAATTCTGGTGGCGGCTGGCGACGCGACCGGCCTCGGCGGCTACGCCAAGATCGCCGCCAACTACAACATTGCCACACGCGAGCATCTGGCGCCGCTCGGCCATGGCGGTCCTAACGGTGTTTATTCGCTGGTGACCACAAGACAGATGAACAAATACGGCCTGACAAAATCCGACTACGGCCACATGGCCATCGCGCAGCGCGCCTGGGCTGCGAAGAATCCGTTCGCGGTCTATCGCGAGCCGCTGACTATGGAGGAATACCTCGCCGCGCCGATGGTCGCAGATCCGTTGACGCGATACGACTGCGTTCCGGTCGTCGCCGGTGCGCAGGCGATCGTCATCGCACATCCAGACCGCTGCCCGAAAGGGCGCGCGCCGGTACGCGTGCGCGCGATCCGCAACAGTTTCAATTACGACAATCAGGAAGGCGACGGCCTGCAGACCGGCATCAGTACCTTCGCCGATGAGCTGTGGCAGGCCGCTGGCGCACGTCCGGACGACATCGACGTTGCCAGCATCTACGACGACTATCCGGCGATGGTGCTGGCGCAGTTGAACGATCTCGGCATGATTTCGGGTCATGACCTTGTGCGTTTTGCCCGCCGCGAGATCGGCGAGAAGCGGAAACCGATCAACACATGGGGCGGCATGATGTCGGCCGGTCAGCCGGGCGGCCCGGCCGGTGGGCTCAACGGCATTTCCGAGGCGGTGCTCCAGTTGCAACATCGCGCCGGCAAGCGCCAAGTGAAGGGCGCGCGCCGCGCGGTGACGACTGGTTACGGCATGACGCTGTATCGTTACGGCGGCACTGCCGCGGCGGCCATCCTGGAGCGCATAGAATGAGTGAGGGCGTCGGCATTTGGCGCTGCAAGGCCTGCGGCGCTGCTTATTTTCCCGAGCGGCTGTTATGCTCGCGCTGCCACGGTCACGATTTCGCGGCCGACCGCGTCACCGAAGGCGTAGTCGAGGAAATCACCGTCATCCGCCACGTGCTCGGACAGACGGATTGGGCGCCTCGCCGTCTCGCCAATGTGCGCACCGCCAATGGCCCGCGCATCACCGTCGGCCTGCGCGACGAATCGGGGCCGGGGACGCTGATCGACTTATTCCAAGAGGGCCACGCGCCGTTCGGCGCCGCCAAGCAGTCGTAGCTATTCCGCCGCCTGCACCGCCGCCTTCGGCTGCGCCTTGCGGGTCACGCCGGTGGCGATGAACTGTCCGATCAATTCCGCCGAATAGCCGAGCTGACGCAGGATTTCCTCGGAATGTTCGCCCAGCATCGGTGCGGTGCGTTCGATGGTTGGGCCGTCATGGTCGAACAAAATCGGATTGCGCACCGCGCGCATGTGACCGAGGCGGGGATGCTCGACATCTTTCACCATGCCGCGCGCGACAATGTGCGGATCGTCGAACACTTCCTTGAAATTGTTGACGCAGGCGCAGGGCACGCCCGTCTCCATCAAGGCCGCCTCGATCTCCTTTGAGTTCCGCGCACACACGGCCGGCTCGACCACCGCCATCAGCGCGTCTTCGTTGGCTTTGCGGCTGGCATAGGAGGCGTAGCGCGGATCGTCGACATGCGCCTGCAGGCCGAGCACCGTCATCAGGTTCTTGAACAGTTGATCGTTGGGCGTGCCGATCGCGAGATAGCGGCCGTCCTTGCATTCGAACAATTGGTACGGCGCGTTGAGCCGATGCTTGTTGCCGAGCGGCTGCGGGATTTTGCCGGACTCGAGATAATCCGCCGCCTCCCAGGCCGAGGCCGCGATCGCCGTCTCGACCAGCGACACGTCGGCAACGAAGCCTTCGCCGGTGCGGCCGGCGCCGACCAAGCCGGTGAGCGTCGCGTAGGTGGCGAACAGGGCGCCGAACACGTCCGCCGTCTGCACGCCCGGCCGCATCGGCATTTTTCCCCGCTCGCCGGTCACCGACAGCATTCCGGAAAATGCTTCGATGATCAGGTTGACGCCGGCGCGCCGCCGGTAAGGCCCGCTTTGCCCGAACCCGGACACGGAGGTGTAGATGATGCGCGGATTGGCCGCTTTCACCTGCGCGCCGCCGAGCCCGAGCTTGTCGAGCGCGCCGGGACGATAGGCTTCGATGAAAGCGTCGGACTGGGCCGCGAGCTTCAGGAGAATTTCCGCCGCCTCCGGCCGCTTGAGATCGAGCACGAGACTGCGCTTGTTGCGGTTGAGCGCGACGAAGCTGACGCTCTCGCCGTTGCGGATCGGCGGCGTCGCGCGGGCCATGTCGCCTTTCGGCGGCTCGACCTTGATCACGTCAGCGCCCATGTCGGCGAGCAGCGTTCCGCACAGCGGTCCGGCGATGAAGTTGGCCAGCTCGATCACTTTGATGCCGGCGAGCGGCTTTGCCATGGGCGTTTCCCTGCACGTGCGAAACTGAAAATGATGCGGTCACTATATCGACAAGCAGGAGAGCCACGCAACGTGTCCGCAATGTGAACATGGTTGCGCAAGCGCGCCTTGCTCCACACTTGCCGAAGTGTTTCACTGAACGCGCCGCCGAACTTCGGCAGCGGGAAAAATTAAAACCATGTAGAGGGGGCGAACCATGCTGAAGCGAGCGCACGAATGGTTGTGGGTCGGCGTTGCTGCGGTCGCATTGCTCGCGATTGGTCAAGGTTCGGCGCGCGCGGAGTGGCCGGAGCGCACGATCACGATCGTCGCGCACTTCGCGCCGGGCGGATCGAACGATCTGCTCGCGCGTTTGATCGCCAGCGAGCTCGGCCCGGCGCTCAAGCAGAACGTGATCGTCGAGAATCGTCCCGGCGCCAACGGCAATATCGGTCTGACCTATGCCGCGCATGCGGCACCCGACGGCTACACGCTGGTTGTCGCCTCCGGCGTCGTCGAGATCAATCCGAGCATTCGCAAGTCCGGCTACGAGATGAAGGATTTCGCGCCGGTCGCCTATCTCGGCGCGTCGCCGAACGTCATCCTTACGCGCCCAGCGTCGGGGATCGCGACCGTCAAGGATCTGATCGCCAAGGCGAAGGCCGAGCCAAGCAAGTTCACGTATTCAAGCCCCGGCGTCGGCAGCGTTTCGCAGCTCGCCGTCGAGCTGTTGGAGCTGCGCACCGGAACCAAGCTCATCCATGTTCCGTTCCAGGGCGCGGCGCCGGCCGCGCAGGCCGCGATGGCCGGCACGACGGATGTCGGTTCGGTCAACATCGCTGGCCTGATCGGCTTCATCCAATCCGGCAAGCTCAAGGCGCTGGTGCAGACGGGCGAGAAGCGCTGGCCCGATCTGCCCGACGTTCCGACCATGCAGGAAGCCGGCATCCCCAACGCGGTGGTGGAAACCACGCAGATGCTGCTGGCCCCCGCCGGCACGCCGCAGCCGATCATCGAGCGGCTCGCCAAGGAGGTGAAAGCGATCATGGCCAAGCCCGACGTGCGCGAGCGCATGCTCAAGGCGAGCTTCGCGGTTGAGTACGAAGGGCCCGACCAGTTGCGCGCCCGCATCGCGCGCGAGGTGCCGATGTGGAAGGACCTGGTCGAGCGCGCCGGCATCGAGATCAAATGAACGCAAGCCAAAGCGGCCGCGCCCCGGCCGCTTTGCGCTAGATCAACGCATTTCCCCCGCCGTTCGATTAGTTTATTTATAAGGCGCCCTGTATGGACGCTTATCTTACGTAGGGGGATGTCATGTCCAACACGTATGACGCCGACCACCGCTGGCAGAATATGTGCGCGATGCTCGACCGGCTGGGCCTGGACGCATCGATGCTCGCGCATGGCCGCTTGGCCAGCGACCTCCGCGCCGCGGTAACCAGTTGCCAGCACTGCGCCGCCGATCAGGTCTGCCAGGAATGGCTGGTGCGCGCGCCCGAAAGCATCGAGAGAGCTCCGGCGTTTTGTCCCAACGCGGAACTTTTCGCCTCCGTGCGCGACCAGATCGAGCGTGGAGTCGAGGACGGCAGGAAGGTCTGACCGTGCCTGCGGCCGCCTCCGTTGCCGGTTTGGCCACGCTTTAAAGTCACGAAAAATCAATAAGTTGAATTCGTGCCGAGTCGAACCGGCGCACGGTACCCACTGGCTTAAATTGCGGCAAATCAATACGGCGCGACGAACGCGGCCTTATGTTGGCACCGCTTGATCGGGAACAATGCTGATGTTTCAAATTCGCATTCATGGCCGGGGCGGCCAAGGTGTCGTCACGGCGGCCGCCGTGCTCTCCGTCGCGGCGTTCCTCGAGGATAAACACGCGCAGGCCTTTCCGAGCTTCGGCTCCGAACGCATGGGCGCTCCGGTCGTCTCGTTCTGCCGCATCGATGACAAGGAAATCCGCCTGCGCGAGCCCATCGTCGTGCCGGATGCGTTGATTATCCAGGATGTGACGCTGCTCAAGGCGGTCGATGTCTTCCACGGCTTCAAAGACGGTGGCTATCTCCTCGTCAATACCCACCGAAGCTTTGAGGATCTCCACCTTGATCAAGTTGTGGCCAAGCTCCCGGCCGGTCATGCCGTCACGGTACCGGCGACCGAACTCGCGCTGAAGCATATCGGCCGGCCGGTGCCGAACGCCGCGCTGCTCGGCGCTTTTGCGGCGTTGACCGGCGTGGTTCGTCTCGAATTGGTCGCCAAAGCCATCCGCGAGGAGTTCCCCGGAAAGGTTGGCGACGCCAACATTGCTGCTGCGACCGAGGCGCATGATGCGGTCGCGGCCCGCGTCAAGACGGCGGCGTAAGGACAATCCGATGCTGAAGCAGATCGAAGGTTCCTATAGTACCGCCGAGGCGATCGCTTTGTGCCGTCCCGAAGTCATCTGCGCTTATCCGATCACGCCGCAGACCCATATCGTCGAAGGCCTTGGCGAGATGGTGCGCGCCGGCGAACTCAAAAATTGCGAATTCATCAACGTGGAGTCGGAATTCGCCGCGCTTTCGGTCGCGATCGGCGCGTCGGCGGCCGGCGCGCGCGCCTATACCGCGACCGCGAGCCAGGGCCTCTTGTTCATGGCGGAGGCGGTCTACAACGCCGCCGGTCTCGGCCTGCCGATCGTGATGACGCTCGGCAACCGGGCGATCGGCGCGCCGATCAATATCTGGAACGATCACTCCGACGCGATGTCGATGCGCGATGCCGGTTGGCTGCAGTTGTTTGCGGAATCCAATCAGGATTCGATCGATCTGCACATCCAGGCGTTCAAGCTGGCCGAGGAACTGTCGATGCCGGTGATGGTCTGCGTCGACGGCTTTATCCTTACCCATGCGGTCGAACGCGTGGACATGCCCGATCAAGCCGACGTCGACGCATTCCTACCGCCCTACGAGCCAGTGCAGGTGCTCGATCCCGCGGCGCCGATCTCCATCGGCGCCATGGTGGGGCCGGATGCCTTCACCGAGGTACGCTTCCTGCAGCACTATAAGGAGACGTTGGCGCTCCGCCTGATACCCGAATTCGCGGCCGAATTCAGCGAGCGGTTCGGGCGCGATACCGGCGGCCTGCTGCGCACGTATCATGCCGATCATGCGGAATTGCTGGTGGTCGCCATGGGCTCGATCAACGGCACCATCAAGGACACCATCGACGAGATGCGCGCCGATGGTTTCAGCATCGGCCTCGTGACCATCGTGTCGTTCCGGCCGTTTCCGACCGCCGCATTGCGCAAGCTGTTGGCCGGCCGGAAACATGTCGTCGTGATCGAAAAAAGCTTCGCGGTCGGCATGGGCGGACAGCTCGCCAACAATGTCGATCTCGCGCTGCGCAACACGCCGGCCGCGCCGCAGGTCCATTCGGTGGTCGCCGGCTTGGGCGGGCGGTCGATTACGCGGGCGTCATTGCACCGCGTGTTTCGCCGCGCCATGGCGCAACCCTGGGAGGGCATGCATTTCCTCGACCTCAATGAGGACATCATCGGCAAGGAACTGCACCACGTGCGCAAAGTGCGCCGGTCCGGGCCGACCGCCGAGAACCTGCTGCGCCGGCTCGAGCAGGCCGCGCAGGTCCCGGCCGCAGAATAAAGGCACGTCCGATGACCGATCAAACCGAAATCGCCGCCACCCAGAAGCTCCGCTTCTATCAAAAGGGCACGTTCACTGTTGGCAACCGGCTGGTGTCGACCGCCGAACGCTCGGTGCAGGCCTCGATCGACCGCTCCAACGCGCTGACCTGCGGCCATCGCGCCTGCCAGGGCTGCGGCGAGGCCCTCGGCGCGCGTTACGCCATGGACGCCGCGATGCGGGCGGCCGGCGGCAATCTGATCGCCGTCAACGCGACCGGCTGCCTGGAAGTCTTCACCACGCCCTATCCGGAAACTTCGTGGCAAATTCCCTGGCTGCATTCGCTGTTCGGTAACGCCGCGGCGGTCGCGACCGGCGTTGCCGCCGCCATGCGGGTGAAAGGGCGCAAGGAGGTGCGCGCGATCGCCCAGGGCGGCGACGGCGGCACCACCGATATCGGCTTCGGCTGCCTGTCCGGCATGTTCGAGCGCAACGATGACGTGCTCTACATCTGCTACGACAACGAAGGCTACATGAACACCGGCGTGCAGCGCTCCTCGGCCACGCCGCCGACCGCGCGCACCGCGACCACGCCGGCGATCGGTCCGGAGCCCGGCAATGTGTTCGGCACCGGCAAGAACCTGCCCAAGATCGCGGTGGCCCACGGCATTCCCTATGTCGCCACCGCCTCGGTCGCCGACCTGCACGATCTCGAGCGCAAGGTGATCAAGGCGATGGGGATCCACGGCGCGCGCTACGTGCATATTCACGTGCCGTGCCCGCTTGGCTGGGGCTCGGCCTCGCACCAGACCATTCATCTGGCGCGGCTCGCGGTCGAAAGCGGTCTGTTCCCGGTGTTCGAGGCCGAGTATGGCGTCGTCACCAGCAGCCGGAAAATCCGCCGTCCCGTTCCGATCGACGAATATCTCAAGCTGCAGCGCCGCTTCGCGCATCTGTTCAAGGATGCCGCCGGCGCAGCGCGCCTCGCGCATCTTCAGTCGATCGCCGACGGCAATATCGCCGAATACAAGCTGCTCGAGCAGGGTGAGGACGAGGGATGAAACACCCGTTCGCCATTACGCTCGATACCGGCAGCAGCCTGCTCAATCTGACCGGCTCCTGGCGCACCATGCGCCCGGTCTATGTCGACCGTTTGCCGCCGTGCAATCACGCTTGCCCGGCCGGCGAAAACATCCAGGCCTGGCTCTATCACGCGGAAGCGGGCGATTATGAAAAAGCCTGGCGCGTGTTGACGGAAGAAAACCCGCTGCCCGCCGTGATGGGGCGCGTCTGCTATCACCCCTGCGAAAGCGCCTGCAATCGTGCACAGGTCGACGAAGCGGTCGGCATCAATTCGGTCGAACGCTTCCTCGGCGACGAGGCGATTAAGCTCGGCTGGCGCTTCACGCCGCCGGAACAGGAAACCGGCAAGCGCGTGCTGGTGGTCGGCGCAGGTCCCTCCGGCCTGTCCGCGGCTTATCACCTGCGCCGCATGGGCCATGCCGTCACGATTTACGATGCCGGACCAGCGGCCGGCGGCATGATGCGCTTCGGCATCCCGAAATATCGCCTGCCGCGCGACGTGCTCGATGCGGAGGTGAAGCGGATTCTGGATATCGGCGTCGAGTTCAAGCTCAACGCCAAGGTCGACAATATTCTAGAGACGATGAAGGCCGGCAAATTCGACGCGGCGTTCCTCGCCGTCGGCGCCCATATCGGCAAGCGCGCCTATATTCCGGCCGGCTCCGCGTCGAAGGTTCTCGACGCCGTCACCCTGCTGCGCTCGATGGAAGGCGAGGACAAGCCGCTGCTTGGCCGCCGCGTCGTCGTCTACGGCGGCGGCAACACCGCTATCGATGCCGCGCGCACCGCCAAGCGCCTCGGCGCAACGGAAGCGATCATCGTCTATCGCCGCACGCGGGACCGCATGCCGGCGCACGATTCCGAGGTCGAGGAGGCCTTGCAGGAAGGCATCATGATGAAATGGCTCTCGACCATCAAACGGGTGGACGAGGGCATGCTCACCGTCGAGAAGATGCAGCTCGACGAGAAAGGCTTCCCGCAGCCGACCGGCGAATTCGAGACGCTGGCGACCAATTCGCTGGTGCTCGCGCTCGGGCAGGACGTCGACCTGTCGCTGCTCGACGGCGTGCCCGGATTGGAGATCAAGGACGGCACGGTGCAGGTCGCGCCAAACATGATGACCGGCCACGCCGGGATTTTTGCCGGCGGCGACATGGTCCCTTCCGAGCGCACCGTGACGGTGGCGGTCGGCCACGGCAAGAAAGCCGCGCGCCACATCGACGCCTGGCTGCGCGGCGCTGTCTTCGCGCCGGAGGAAAAGCACGAACTGGCGAGCTTCGACAAGCTCAACGCCTGGTATTACGCCGACGCGCCGAAAACCGTGCGGCCGATGATCGAAGGGCCGCGCCGGCAAAACACCTTCGAGGAAGTGCAAGGCGGACTCGACGAGACCAACGCGCTCTATGAGGCGCGGCGCTGCCTGTCGTGCGGCAATTGCTTCGAATGCGACAACTGCTACGGCGTCTGCCCGGACAATGCGGTGATCAAGCTCGGTCCCGGCAACCGCTTCAAATTCAACTACGATTACTGCAAGGGCTGCTCGCTGTGCGCCACTGAATGCCCCTGCGGCGCCATCAAGATGGTGCCGGAATCGATTTGACCGAACACGCGGGCAAAAGAAAACGGGCCGGCCTCATCGGCCGGCCCGTTGCATTTATGCGCCGTCAGCTAGCGGCGAGCGATTGCAGCGTCGGGCAGGTGCGCTGCTCGACCGGGGTCTGGTAGGGACCGAAGTTGGTCTTGTCGATCACCACCGGCTTGAGGATCACTTCCTGCGGCGTCTGCTCCTTGCGCAAGTTGCGCACGGCGATTTCGGTACCGATGCAGCCCTGAATGAAGCCGTTGAAGTCGCCGCTCGCCAAAAGCTTGCCGGACTTGATCAGTTCGACGGCTTCCTTGCTGCCGTTGATGCCGATCACCAGCGCCTTGCGGTTAGCGCCTTCGAGCGCCTCGATCGCGCCGACCGCCATCGGATCGTTCGCCGCCAGCACGCCGTCGATCTGCGGGAACGACTGCATCAGGTTTTCCATGACCTGCAGCGCGTTGAGGCGTTGATAGTTGGCCGGCTGCGAGGCCAGCAGCTTGACGTTCGGGTTCTCCTTGATCGCGTCGTTGAAGCCGCGCACGCGGTCGGTGTTGGTGAGCGAGCCCTTGACGCCTTCGAGGATGAGGACATTGCCCTTGCCGCCTATGGCTTTCATCAGCGCGCGCGCCGTCTCGAGGCCGATGCTGTAGTCGTTAGCACCGACATAGGCGACGAATTTGCCGCCCGCCGCGCGGTCGGTGATGTTGGTGACCGGAATGCCGGCGGCATTGATCTTCTCGACTGCCGGCACCATCGCCTTGTAGTCGACCGGGATGAAGATGATCGCGCTCGGCTTTTTGACGATCACGTCTTCGACCTGCGACAGCTGCTCGGGAATGCTGTCCGGTTTGGTCGGAACGTATTGAATGACCTTGACGCCGAGCGTTTTGGCCGCCGTCTCGGTCCCGACCCGCACGGCCTGGAAATACGGGTTGGTCTGATTCTTGGTGAACACCGCGATGGTCTCATCGCCGGCGGATGCCGCGCCGGATATCAGCGTCGCCAACGCGGCGGTGACGCCTAGGGTCAGATACTTCATCTCGTCTACTCCTCTGCCGTTTCGCTTGTTGTGAACTTTGGGTCTTCGGTTCCTATTCGCCAATGCGGCGGGTGCGGGTATCGATCCAGACCGCCAAGAGCACGATCACGCCGGTGACCAGCGGCTGCCATGACGAATTGATCTGCAGCAGATTCATGCCGTTGAGCACGAGCGTGAGGATGAGCGCGCCGATCAGCGTGCCCGTCACGGTGCCGGAGCCGCCGAACAGCGAGGTGCCGCCGACCAGCACCGCGGCGACCGCGGGCAGGGTGAGGTCCTCGCCGATGTCGCCTTGCGCCGAGTTGATGCGGGCGAGGATGATCAGCGAGGCGAGCCCCGCCATCGCGCCGCTCATGGCGTAGACCAGCACCAGGCGCCGCTCGACCGGCACGCCGGAGAGCCGCGCGGCGACCGGATTGGCGCCGATGGCGTAAATCTGCTGGCCCCAGACCGTGCGTTGCGCGAACAGCCCGCCGATCAGCAGGAACAGCACCATCACGTAGACCGGCATCGGCACGCCGAACAGGTAGCCGCTGCCGAGCTGACGGAAGCCGGCCGGAAAGCCGTGAATCGTTTCTCCGGCCATGTAGTAATACGTCACGCCGGTGAGCATCCACATCATGCCGTAGGTGGCGATGAAGGACGGGATGCGCAGCGCCGTCACCAGGATGCCGTTGGCGAGCCCGATCAGGGCGCCGCAGCCGATGCCCGTCGCCACCCCGAGCAGCGGCGAGCCGGTGAGCTTGATCACGCTCGCCGCGAGGCAGGCAGACAACGCGACATTCGCGCCGATCGAGAGGTCGAGGCCGGCGGTGAGGATGACCAAAGTGAGGCCGGAGGCCATCAGGAACAACAGCGCCGTCTGCCGCAGCACGTTGAGAATGTTGTTCACGGTGAGGAAAACGTCGTTGAATGCCGTCAGCACGACGCAGATCAGCGCTACGGCGAGCAGGCGGTAGAAGGCCTGCATCACGTCGCGCGACAGCAGGTGGTGCGGGCGGACGGTTTTGTGCGCGATCGTGCTCATCGTTCGCTCCGCAGTCCGTCGATGAACAATGCGACGATCACCATCGCGCCGATGCAGGCGACTTGCGTCGAAGACGGCACGGCGAGCAGATTGAGACCGTTGCGCAGCACGCCCACAGCAATGACGCCCAGCAGAGTGCCGAGCAGCCAGCCGTTGCCGCGCTCGAACGAGGTGCCGCCCACCGCGACGGCGGCGATGGCGTCGAACTCCATGCCGATGCCGGCGGTCGGATGCGCCGAATTGAGCCGCGCCGTCATCAGCAGCGCCGCAAAGCCGGCCATCACGCCGCCGAAGCCATAGACGCGGATCAGCATGCCACGCACGGAAATGCCGGCGACGCGCAAAGCTTCGCGGTTGCCGCCGAGCGCGAAGACATAGGTGCCGAAGCGCGTGTGGTAGAGCAGCCCGTGCGTGCCGAGGTAGGCCAGCGCCGCGATGACGATGGGCAGCGGAATGCCGGCGAAGGTCGCGGAATAGATGTGCTCGATCGAGGGCGGAATGCCGACGACGCTTTGCCCGTCGGTCACCAGCAGCGACAGTCCTTGCGCGATGCCGAGCGTGCCAAGCGTAGTGATGAAGGGCGGTATGTCTAACAGCGCGACCAGCATGCCGTTGGCGAGGCCGAAGCACAATCCGACCGCCAGCGCGGCCAGGAAGGCGAGCGTCGGCGAACCGGTCGCAATTACGGTCACCGCCAGCACGATGGAAGAGAAGGTCAGGACGGCGCCGATCGACAGGTCAAGGCCCTCGGTCATGATGATGACCGTCATCGGCAGCGCCAGCAGCAGCAAGATGGTCGATTGGGTGAGGATGTTGGCGATGTTGGCCGGTGTTGTAAATCCCGGACTCAACAGGCCGAAAATCGCGCACAGTACGATGAGCACGATCGCGACGCCCGGCACGCGGGAGATCGGCAGCGACCCCAGCCTTACTCCTTGCGCGCTCATTGGTGGATCCCGAGACGGACGATGTTGGCTTCGGTGAGTTCGTTGTGCGCCAGCTCGCCGGCAATGCGGCCGCTGCGCATCACATAGGCGCGGTCGCAGATGTGGACGATCTCGATCTGCTCGGAACTGATCATCAGCACCGCGGCGCCGTTATGCACTAGGCCGTCGAGCAGCCGGAAAATCTCGGACTTGGCTCCGACGTCGATGCCGCGGGTCGGCTCGTCGAAGATGAAGAATTTCGCGTCGGCGTTCAGCCATTTGCCGATCACGACCTTCTGCTGATTGCCGCCCGACAGCGTGCCGACCGGCCGCCGCGGCGTCGGCGTGGCGATGCGCAGCTTGTCGATCACCGCGCGCGCCGCCTTCATCGCGCGCCGGGGCACGAAAATCCCGGCGGGGAACATCTTGCGCAAGCTAGCCAGCACGATGTTGTCGCCGACCGAGCGGGTGAGCGCGAGGCCTTGCGTCTTGCGGTTCTCTGGGATCAACGCCATGCCGCGGCGCGTCGCGGCTTCGATCGATTCGGCGGTCGGCTCGCCGAACAGCCTGATCTCGCCTGACGTCACCCGGTCGGCGCCGAAGATCGCGCGCGCGACTTCGGTGCGGCCGGAGCCGACCAACCCGCACAGGCCGACGATTTCGCCGGCGCGCACCGTCAGATTGACGTCGGAAAACCCGCTTGGGCCCGAGAGATTCTTCACTTCCAGCGCCACCTCGCCGGGGACCGGCCGCGCCGGCCGGGTGTAGGTCGTGTCGACCGGCCGGCCGACCATCAGGGTCACCAACTGGTCCGGCGTCGTCTCCTTCGGCAGAAGATCGGCGATCTTGCGGCCGTCGCGCAGCACGGTGATGCGGTCGCCGAGCGCGAACACTTCCGACAGGCGATGCGAGATGTAGATGATCGCAACGCCCTTCGCCTTCAGCCGGCCGATCATCGCGAACAGCTTTTCGGTCTCATGGTCGGACAGCGCCGCGGTCGGTTCGTCCATCACCAGGATGCGGGCGTCCTGCGACAATGCCTTGGCGATCTCCACCATCTGCTGCTGGGCGACGCCGAGGCCCCGCACCGGTTCGCGCGGGTCGATATCGAAGCCGATGCCGTCGAGCACGCGCTTGGCCTCGGCATAGATGCGGCGCCGGTCGATGAAGCCGGGCAGGCGGCCGAGAAATTCGCGGCCGAGGAAGATATTCTGCGCGATGTCGAGATAGGGGACGAGGGTGAAGTCCTGGAAGATGACGGCGATGCCGAATTGGCGTGCGGCGCCCGCATCGTGGATCGTCACCGGCTCGCCGTTGTTGAAGAATGACCCGCGGTCGGCGCGATAGGCGCCGCAGAGGATCTTCATCAAGGTCGATTTGCCGGCGCCGTTTTCGCCGACCAGCATGTGCACTTCGCCGGCGCGAATCTCGAACGACACGTCGTCGAGCGCCTTGACGCCGGGGAATTCCTTGGAAATTCCGCGCAGTTCAAAAAGAGGAACGTCTGCCACGCGCCACCTATTCGCCCAGAATCAAATCCGACGCGACGTCCCTTGCCGATTGTCATGTGAGACCGTCGACGCGGAAAGATACGAAGGGCAATCCGCAACTTGCTTGATTTAAGTCAATGAGAGCGCGGCTTACCGCACGCGAGAGTTCAGCATCGGCCGAAATACCGTTTCGCTGCGCTTGCGACACTTGGGGCGATGTAATTCAAGCTTGTACAATTTCCATTTTGCCTGTCGCCGCTCCGCCGGCGACGGGCAATCGCTTTCGCTAGCGCCATCGTGCCGGGCGCCGCGGCCGGACGGCCAACAATCGAACAGCAATGCCATTCGAAACATGAGGGAGGAATACCGTGAAATCGATGCGGCTCATTCTAGCGACGGCGGTGGCGTTCGGAGCGGGGCTAGGTCTCGCGCGCGCCGATAACGAGACGGTCGCCGTCTTCACCAAGAACCAGACCAATCCGTTTTTCCAAAACGTGCGCGTCGGCGCCGCCAATGCGGCCAGGCAGCTCGGCGCCACGGTCATCCAATACGTGCCGACCAAGCCGGACAGCATCCCCGAGCAGATAAGTCAGGTCGAGGACGTCATCGTCAAGAAACCGAGCGCGATCGTGTTCACGCCAGTCGACTACAAGGCGCTGATTCCGAGCGTCGAAAAGATGAACGCCGCCGGAATTCCGGTGGTCAACGTCACCGACCACATGGCGGGCGGCAAGCTCGTGTCCTTTGTTGGCATCGACGATTACAAGGTCGGCCTGGCGACCGGCCAGGCGCTGATGAAGGCGCTCGCCGGCAAGGGCAATGTCGTGATCATCGAGGGCGTGAAAGGCTCGTTGTCCAACCAGGATCGCACGCGCGGCCTCACCGACGCGGTCAAGGCCTATCCGAACGTCAAGCTGCTCGCCACCCAGCCGGGCAATTTCCAGCGGTTGAACGCGCTGCAGGTGATGGAAAACATGATGCAGTCGTTCCCGCAGATCGACGGCGTCATGGCCGCCAACGATGCGATGGCGATCGGCGCGATCGAGGCGCTGGAAGCCGCCAACCGCAAGGCGGTCGTGGTCGGCATCAACGGCACCAAGGAAGCGGTCGACGCGGTGAAGGCAGGCAAGCTGCTGGCGAGCGGCCAGGCCGATCCGTTCATGCAAGGCTGCCTCGCGACCATCATCGCCATCCGCAATCTGCGTCACCAGGCGGTGCCGATGGAGCTGTTCCTGAAGCCATCGGTGATCGACAAGAGCAACTACAAGGAATTCGACATGCCGGTCGAGGCGCGCGCCTGCCCGAAATGGGAAGACGTGGCCACCAATTGAATCGGATGAAATCTTCGCTGCGCGGTTGACGACGAGGCGTTGCGCCGGCGGGTTTTGCGCCGGCGCGGCGTCCCGATTTCGCGCGGTCCCGTCGATAGGCGTTGTCGCCTCCGTCGAAGTCGCTATGCTGCCCGCCGCCCGTCTCTCCGGGCGGCCGGGAACCACCACATGACGCAATCGACGCGCGGCTATCGCGATCTGCACGAACACCTGCAAGTTCTGGAGAAGCGGGGGCTGCTCCGCACCATCGACCGGCCGATCGATAAGGATTCCGAATTGCATCCGCTGGTGCGCTGGCAATTCGTCGGCGGCCTCGACGAGGCGCAGCGCAAGGCCTTCCTGTTCACCAACATCGTCGACGCGCGCGGGCGCAAATACGACATTCCGGTTGTGGTCGGCGCCATCGCCGCCAATCCCGATATCTACAGCATCGGCATGGACGCCGAGGTCAAGGACATCCAGGCCAAGTGGGATCAGGCCATTGCCAACCCGATCGCGCCGCGGCTGGTGAACGAAGCGGTCTGCCATGAGGTAGTGATCGAGGGCAAAGATCTGCAAGGCGAGGGCCATGGCCTCGACGCTTTGCCGATTCCGGTGTCGACGCCGGGCTTCGAACTCAGCGCCGACGCTGACTGCGACCAACGTCATCACGCGCGACCCCGACAGCGGCATCCAGAACATGGGCACCTACCGCGCGGCGCTGAAAGCGCCCGACCGGCTGGTGGTGCGCATGGCGACGCGCGTCGGCGGCGCCGGCGGCTATCAGCACTATCTGAAATACCAGAAACGCGGCGAGCCGATGCCTTGCGCCATCGTGCTTGGCTGTCCGCCGTATGTGGCCTTCATGGGCCCGCAAAAGCTGCCGCTCGACGTCGACGAATTCACTGTCGCTGGCGGTCTTGCCGGCGAGCCGATCAATATCGTGCGTGCGCGCACCGTCGATCTGCTGATCCCGGCCGAATCCGAGGTGGTGATTGAAGGTCTGATCGACACCGAGTATCTCGAGCCTGAGGCTCCGTTCGGCGAGTCGCACGGCCACGTCGCGCTCGAGGAATTCAACATGCCGATGCGGGTGACCGCGATCACCCACCGCAAGAAGCCGGTCATTCCCTCCTACATCAGCCAGGTGGCGCCATCGGAATCGAGCGTGATCAAGCGCGTCGCCTACGAGCCGCTGTTTTTGCACCACTTGCGTCACACGCTCAGCATTCGCGGCGTCAAGAAGGTCAACCTGCACGAGCCGCTGACCGGGCTGTTGCGTGTCCTCATCGTCACCGTGGAGAAGGGCAGCTCGCGCACGGAAGTGTGGCGCGCGCTGCGCGGCGCGGCGTTCTTCAAGGCCGACTGCGGCAAGATCTGCATCGCGGTCAACGACGACATCTCCGCCGACAACGCCGACGCGCTGCTCTGGGCCATGGCCTATCGCATGAACCCGGTCGAGGACGTCGCTTTGGTGCCGCATCGCGGCCAAGGCCATGGGCCCAAGCGCGAGCACGATAACGAAGAGGATTCGACGCTGCTGATGGACGCTACCATGAAGGGCGACATGCCGCCGCTGGCGCTGCCCAAGCAGGAATACATGGAGCGCGCGCGGAAAATCTGGAACGAACTCGGCTTCGAGCCGCTGCGCCCGCAGCCGCCCTGGTTCGGCTACTCATTGGGAGATTGGCTGCCGCAATGGGACGAGGCCGCCAAGCGCGCGGCGCTCGGCCGCTATCTGGAGAACGGCCTGATCAGCGCCAAGCAGAAGCGCAAGGGCCTCAAGCCGGAAACCAAGTTCCGGCCCGACAAAGACGGCAACGGCAAGGCTTGAAATCATGGCCGCGGAAGAACTGTCGTTCACGTATTTTCCGGACAATTACCGCTGGTCGCACGGCCTCCTGATCGGGCTCAACATGGCGCCCTGGGGCGGCGCCGAGATCGGCGAGGTCAACCGCATCGGCCTGCGGCTCAAAGAATGCGTCGGCGACGACGATGCCTGGTTCCGCGAATGGACCCGCGAGGCGCGCACCGTCGAGGAGGGCGGCCGCGCGCGCATGGCTGAAGGTCACATGACAAGCGGCGCACAATATCTGCAGCGCGCCAGCGCTTACTATCATGTCGGCGAACGCTTCCTGCAGCCGAAGAGCAAGGAAGGCAACGACGCCTATCGGCGCGGCGTCGATTGCTTTCGCGATGCCGCCAAACACGTCAAGCGGCCGCGCATGGAACACGTCGAGGTGCCCTATGGCGACACCAGCCTGCCGGCGATCTTCGTGCATGCCGAACCGGCCAACCGCTCCGGCAAAGTGCCGGCCATGGTGTTCTTCGACGGGCTCGATGTCACTAAGGAAATTCAGTATTTCAAAGGCGTCGCCGATCTCGCCGCGCGCGGCATCGCCTGCCTGATCGTCGACGGCCCCGGCAATGGTGAAAGCATCCGCTTCCGCAATCTCTACCTGCGGCCCGACACCGAGCATTACGCGACGCCGGTATTCGACTATCTGGCGGCGCGGCCCGAAGTCGATGAAAAGCGTATCGGCGTCATGGCGATCAGCCTCGGCGGCTATTATGCGCCGCGCGCCGCCGCCTTCGAGCAGCGCTTCGCCTGCTGCATCGCCTGGGGCGCGCAATGGGACTATCAGCGAATCTGGCGCGCTCGTTTCGAGCGGCTGGCCAAAGCCGACACGCCGTCGCTATCGGTCGCCGCACAGCACATTTCCTGGGTGCTGAATGTGAAGACACAGGACGAGGTCCTCAGGGCGCTCGAGCCGTTCAGGCTCGACGGAGTGGTGCAGAAAATCTCCTGCCCGTTTTTGATGCTGCACGGGCAGGGCGACGAACAGATCCCGCTGCCCGAGGCGCGCAAATGCTTCGACGCCGTCGGCTCAAAGCAAAAGACCTTCAAGCTGTTCACGCGCGAGGAGGGCGGCTACCACCACTGCCAGATCGACAACCAGTCGATCTGCTCGGCCTATATGTGGGACTGGCTCGAACAGGTGCTGCAGCCGGCGCGCTAGCACGCTCGACCAAACGCCATTCAGGCGTTCACGCCACTTTCAGTGCCACCACGTCGCTCGTTCCGTAGCGCAGCGCCGGATTGCCGACGAAGTCGTGCGAGCCGGTGTGCACCAGTCCCCCTTCGACGTCGAGCCAGATTTTGCCGCCGAGCTTGCGCCAGAGCTGGCAGAAGCCAAAGTCCTCGCTCAGATATTCGCCGCTGTCCGGATCGATGCGGCACTCGAATAGCGCGTAGTATTTTCGCTCGGTCTTGTCGGGCGTGTAGACGTGGTCGGAGGTGTAGGCGTATTGGGGATAAGCCGTCATCAGGCGCGCGATCGCCTGCCGCTTGATCATCATGAAGCCGGTGGCTGCATAGACGCCGGTGGCGAAGGGGCCGCGCCGTTCCAGTTCGTCGCGCTCGCAGAACTTGCCGACGTAGTTCAGCGTCGCCAGATTCGGCGGCTCCGAGTAGGCGATCTTGTCCGGCGGATTCCAAAACAGCGCCTTGGCCGGATACATGCCGCCGACCACGTCCTCGTCGAACGCCAGCATGCGGTGGACAAGCTCGGGCTCGAAGCCGATGTCGGCGTCGATGAACATCAGGTGCGTCGCCTGCGGGATAGTCATGAACTGGGCGACCAGCGTGTTGCGCGCCCGCGTGATCAGCGAGTCGCGGCCGAGTACGTTCAGGCTCACCGAGAATTTGTGCCGCTCGGCATATTGCATGAGCTTGACCACCGACATCATGTAGCCGGTGGTGACCAGGCCGCCGAAGCAGGGCGTGGCGACGAAGATCATCGGTGCGGGTTGATCTGTACTCATCGTCTCGGCTCACAACGTCGCGGAGGTATCGCCCGCCGATCAAGTCGCCAAAACGGTTAATGGTAGGCCAATGCGCCGGCATTCCGCCGCGGAAACGCGTGCTGCGGAGGGCCCTTAGCGATCGTATCGGCAGCGGCAAGCATCGGGCCGGCTTCCGACCGGCCGCCGGTTTTTCTGCCGCCAAAACGCCGCGACATGTCGACCGGATCATTTGGATTGTCAGTTTAACTTATTGAATAAATTAAGCTTTGCTTGACCTTAAGAGAGAGTGAAAGGGCCCCGTTCGGCCGTCGCGCGGCGAAAAGATCGGCTAGGCGAAGCGAGCCGCCGCGGGCGCGGCGGCCGCTTTACACTTCCGCAACCATAGCCCGCATTTTTTGCTCGGCCGCGCCCGCGCGCGGCCGCCTTGCGAGCAACGCGGACGTGTCATCCACCAACGCCGAACAAAGACAACTTGCGATTCTCGTCACTGATTGACGTGAATATCGTTGTCCTTGATCACCTTGCCCCAGCGCGCGATCTCGCTCTTCAGGAATTTTTCGCCCGCGGCCGGCGTGCGCATGTCCTTCGGGAACGCCTCTACGCCGGTGTCCTTCCACATCTTGAGGACCTCCGGATCATTGGCAATATCGTTGATCGCCACGTTCAACGTCCTGATGACCGCGTCCGGCGTTTTGGACGGGGCAAACATCCCCTGCCAATAGTGGATAGCGAACTTCGGTCCGAGCACGTCGGCCATGCTGTCGGCCTGGGGGAATTCCGGCATCCTGCCTTTCTGGGTGACGGCATAGGCCTTGAGCTTGCCGGCCTTGACCAACGGCATCATCTGCTGCGGCGTGCCAATCAAGAAATCGACGTGGTCGCCGAGAACATCCGTCACCGCCGGCGCGCCGCCGCGATATGGAATCTCGTCGAACTTGAGCCCGGTCTCTTGCGCGAACAGCCGCGACGTGAGGTGCCCGGTGGTGCCGAAGCCCGGCAGCGCCTCCTTCAAGTGCTGCTTTTTCATCAGTGCCATGAGTTCCTTGAACGAGTTCGGCGCAAGGCCCGGGCGTCCGACCAGAACCAGCGGATTGCGGTTAATCATGATCACCGTCTTGAAGTCCTTCACCGTGTCGAACGGCAAGGTCTTGAACAGCGACGGATTCGCGGAAATTTGCAGGTTGTGCAGGAGCAGCGTGTAGCCGTCCGGGTCCGCCTTGGCGACCTTGTTGGAGGCGATGATCGTGCTGCCGCCGGTGACGTTTTCGACGATGAAATTCTGTCCCAACTTCTTCTGCAGCTTTTCGGCAAGCACGCGCGCGAGCTGGTCGGTGGGTCCGCCGGCCGGGTAGGGCACGACGATGGTGACGTTGCGGTCCGGATAGGCCGCGGCGGCCGGGCCGGCGAAAGCCAAGACGCCAAGCACGCTTAAGACGACGGCAACAATGCGCCTCATGTTAGATCCTCCCTGAATTGGTTTGTTTTTTGGGAGGAAGCTTACCCCTCGGGAACGACCGGCAACAAGAGGCTACTGGCTGACGTGGATATCGTTGTCACGGATCGTCTCGCCCCAGCGGGCAATCTCGCTCTTCATCATCGCCCGGGCAGCCGCAACCGAACGCCGATCCTTGGGGAAAGTCGACATGCCTTCGTCGTGCCAGTGCTTGACGATCGCCGGATTGGATACCGTCGCCTGCAGCGCTTCATTGAGCGTGTCGATGACCGATTGCGGCGTGCCGGCCGGCGCGAACAGGGCCTGCCAGTAGACGATGTCGAATTTTGGCCCGAGGGCCGTCACCAGGCTCTCGGCGGTCGGCATCTCGGCAGATTTTTCTTTGGCGGTGATCCCGTAAGCCTTCACCTTTCCGGCCTTGACCTGCGGCTCGATCTGCTGCGGCGTGGCAAAGTAGAGATCGACATGGCCGCCCAAGAGATCGGTCAATGCCGGCGCCGCGCCACGATACGGAATTTGGTTGATGGGTACTTTGGCGGCCTGTGCGAGCAGCGTGGTCGTGAGGTGACCGGTGGCGCCGTATCCCGGAATGGCCGCCTTTAGCGTCTGTTTTTTCATCAGGGCGAGCAGTTCGGTTAAGTTGTCTGGCGCAAGCGTTTTGCTGCCGACCAGGATCAACGGATTTTCGTTGATCAGCATCACCGGGATGAGGTCTTTTTCAGTATCGAAAGGAAGGTTCTTGTAGAGCGTGACGTTGGCCGAGATCTGCAGATTGTGCAGCAGCAGCGTGTAGCCGTCGGGCGTCGCCTTGGCGACCTTGTTGGTGGCGATGATAGTCCCGCCACCGGTGACGTTCTCGACAATCACGTTTTGCTTGAGCTTTTCCGATAGCGACTGCGCGACCACGCGCGCAGTCTCATCGGTCGGCCCGCCGGCCGGGTAGGGAACGATGATGGTGATGGTGCGGTTCGGATAGGTGTCCGCGTGGACCGGTGCGGCCAAAGCCAAAGCGCCCGCTGCGAGCGCGGCGACAAGGATCGGTTTCATTGTTGTCTCCTTGTTGTTGCCTCCGCCGAAAGCCTACCCTTCGGGAATGACTGGCAACAAGAGGTATGGTGCCTTGTCGGGCGCAAAGTGCAGGGCATTGCCGCAGGCAAAGATGCGCGCCGGCCGATCGTCCGGATCGATGTGCAGGAACGGCCCGACGCCTTTCATCGGGTACGGGGCGTCGGGGAGCGCCGCGTCGCGTCCATCCACTTCGTAGTCCTTGCCGCGCACGGTGAGGGCGAGCTGGTAGCCCGGCGGCACCACGATCGAGGTCGGCCAGATTTCGATATCGAGCTCGACCGGCTCACCCGGTGTCAGCGGCCATGCCTCGTCGTGCGGGTGACAGGGCCGGTAGGGCAGCGATCGTTTCGGGTCGAGCTTGCGCTGCGAAGCGCGCAGCCAGCCGAGCCCGATCGGCGTGCGCGGGTCGTTGGAACCGATGAAGGTGACCTCTTTGCCGGCCGGGTCGAACAGCCGCAGCACCAGGAAAATGTCAGCATCTGTGGTGTCCGACGACACCCAGAGCTTGGCCGCGACCGGGCCGGTGATCTCCAGGCTCTGGTCGGACGGCGCCGTGCGGAAGGTGAGGCCATCGCCGGTCGTTTCGTAGCGCAATGTGGTCGCGCCCTTGGGCGCGGCGGTGCCGAGCGCGAGGCCATTCGGCTGCAGGAAATATTTGGTCCATTGCGTCCGTGCGAGCGGCCATTCGTTCTCGGCACGTGCCACGAATTTTTCGCCCGGATGGCGGATGTTGAGCGACACGCGCGGCTGCTGGCTCCAGGTGTCCTCGCCCTTGAGGAAATGGGCGAAGAAACGCTTCTGCAGCGCCTCGCCGTAGGCGCTGTAAAAATGGGTGAAATGAGTATCGCCGTGCACCTCCAGCCATTTTTGCTTGGAGCCGGCGGCGAGCCAGCCCTCGAAATTGCCGCGCGTGTGCAGGCCGACGCCGCCCCAATTGGCGGCCGAGAGTATGGGCGCCTCGATCTGCGCGAAGTCGGCGGTGCGCGCGGCGTAGTAGTCGTCGCGCAGCGGCCGGCGCTTGGCTTCGCCCGGCGTGTCGGCGCAAAGCTTGGTGAGTTTTTCCTTCGGCAGCGTTTCGGGTCCAGCGACCGGCTCGCCGGTGACCTTGCTTTTGGCGCCGCGCTCGCCGACGCCGTGCTGTACGCTCGCCACCTGGCGCGGATGCCAGCTCGAGAGGAAATCGCAGAGGATGCCGCCGTGCCGGCACAGTTCGCGGTAATAGTCGGACGAGCCTTCCCAGATGCACAGCGCGGCGAGGTGCGGCGGCTTCAGCGCGCCGGCGTTCCATTGGTTCATCGCGTAATACGAAATGCCGTTGATGCCGACCTTGCCGTTGCTCCAGCTTTGCGTGCCGGCCCATTCGACGCACTCATAGAGATCCTGCGCCTCGCGCGCCGACCAGACGTCGAGATGACCCGGCGAGCGCCCGGCGCCGCGCGAGTTGACGCGCACGCACGCGTAACCGTCCGGCACCCATTTCTCCGGGTCGACCAGCTCCCAGTTCTGATATTTGTTGCTCGATTCCTCCAGCACGTTGGGCGCCGATTTGATCACGCGCCCCCATTGGCTCGGATAGCCCTCCTGGAACGACAGGCCCTTGGCGTAGGGGCCGTAGCTGAGAATGACCGGGTATTTGCCGCCGCCGACCGGCCGATAGACGTCGGCGCGCAGCACGACGCCCTCGTCCACGCGGATGGGCGCATCCCAATCGATCTGCATGTTATCGCGGATTTCACTCTTGGCTTGGTCCATCGTCACTTCCTCTTACGGCGGCAGCGGCCCGCCTTGCGGGCGGTGCCGCTTGACGGCATCGAGATTCGTCGAATCCACGCCCATGTAGATTCCACGCTCCCACGTTCTCTTCAGCGGATCGGCGACCTTCAGCGACATCTTGCCGATGGTCTGGATTTCGATCTCGACGGTTTCGCCGTCCTGCAAAGCGCCCAGACCCTCGTGGTTGGTGCCACATGCGATGAGATCGCCCGAGTTCATCGTCATCACCGTGGTGGCGAACTCGATCAGTTCCGGAACGCGATGTTCCATGTCGTCGGTATTGTAGTTGTGGCGCAACTGGCCGTCGTTCCAGAAGCGCACGATCAGATCGTTGGAATCGGCGATTTCGTCCGCCGTGGCGATGCACGGGCCGATCGGTGCGAAAGTGTCGAACGATTTACCGAGCCAACTGGTGAGCGGCGACGCCGGCCAGGTCTTGCGGCCTTGCTCGCGCGCCGACACGTCGATCATCGCGGTATAGCCGAAGACCGCGCTGCGCCAATCCTTGGCCTTCACCATCTTGGCCGGGCCTTTGATCACCAAGGCGAGCTCGGCCTCGTGCATGAAGATCCACGGCACTGTGAACTCGGGCAGCATGATGGTGTCGCCCGGCCCGATGACGGCGTCGGGATTTTTCATGAACATGTTGAGCGGGCGCGGCTCGCGCTGCGCATGTTCCCAGTAATTGGCGATGCAGGCGAGGATTTTGCCCGGCCGCGGCAAAGGCGGCTTGAGCCGCACGCTCTCGACCGGCACGGCGTCGGCTTCGCGGCTAAGCCTGTCCAGCGCCGGGCGCAGGCGCTCGAAGTCGTCGATGATGCACTGCATCGTCAACTGCGGCGTGTAGCTTTTCTTCACCGCCGGCGAAATATCGACAATGCCGCGCTCCGTCAGCACGCCCGGCGTCGTTTCGGCGGCTGGCGCGGATTGGAACAGCACGAGCTTCACGAATTCATCCTCCCGCGCACGTCATTGCCGCGTCTCGGGCGGCTGTTTGTTAACGATCTCTTTACCATCAATTAACCGCAAAAAAAGTAGGCAAGGTAATAATCCACCCGGGTCGGCCGGGGACAATCAATTCATGATCAAGATGTTCTTCTCGCTCAGTTTCATGCGCGCCTCGTCGATGGTCATCGTGATCGGACTTGCAGCCTTCGCGCTCGCATACGGCGCGCTGGCTGTCTTTGCCCCCGGCTGGGCCGCTGCCGTTATTTCCAATCTGTCGGCGACGGCGCTCACCGTCATCGCCGCCGTGGCGATCGGCCAGCTTGCGATGAGCCTGAGCGGCGCTTGGTTCAACCGGCGGCAGAGCCGCGAGGTCGAGCAGATCCGCACCGCCATCGACAGCATGGCGCAAGGGCTTTGCATGTTCGACGCATCGGAGCGGCTGGTCGTCTGCAACGCGCAATATTATAAAATGTACGAATTGACGCCGGACGACGTGAAGCCGGGCGCGACGCTGTCCGACGTGCTGGAGAAGCGAGTTGCCAAGGGCACATTCTCGCGCGATCCGAAGGCCTACCGGAAGGAATTTCTTGCCGCGGTCGCCGAAGGCCGCACCATCGTGCACGAGGTCAAGTCCAAGGGCGGCCATCTACTGCTGGTCACCAATCACCCGATGCGCGGCGGCGGCTGGATCGGCACGCACGAGGACATCACCGAGCGGCGCGAGGCGGAACAGCAGCGCACAACCCTGCTGCACCAGGAAGAGCGCCGCGCCGTCATCGAGAACGCCATCGCGGCGTTCCGCGAGCGCGTCGAGACTCTCCTGCGCACGGTGACCGACAGCGCCGGCGAGATGCGCGTAACGGCAGCGGGCCTGTTCGACGCCTCGGGCCATACCTCGAAGCGCGCCGAAAGCGCGGTGAAGACCTCGAACGACGCCTCCACCAACGTCGAGACCGCGGCCATCGCCGCCGATGAACTGTCCAGCTCGATCGCCGAGATCGGGCGCCGGCTCAATCAGACCACCGAGGTGGTGCGGGTCGCGGTCGAAGAAGCGCAGATCACCAATCAGGATATCGGCGCGCTGGCGCAAGGCGCGCGCAAGATCGGCGACGTCACCAAGCTCATCCGCAACATCGCGGGCCAGACCAATCTCTTGGCGCTCAACGCCACCATCGAGGCGGCGCGCGCCGGCGAAGCCGGCCGCGGCTTTGCGGTGGTCGCGTCGGAAGTCAAATCGCTTGCCGTGCAGACGGCCAAGGCAACCGAGGATATTTCCAGCCAGATTCTCGCGGTGCAGACCTCGACCGACAAGGCGGTGGAGGCGATTGGGCGCATCGCCCATCGCATGCGGGAAATCGACGAATACACCTCCGCTGTCGCCATTTCGGTCGAGCAGCAGAACGCCGCGACCAGCGAGATCTCGCAGAACGTGACTAGCGCGGCCGACGGCGCCAAGCTGATCGTCACCGTGCTGGACGAAGTGGCCGGCGCCACCACCGAAAGCCAGCAATCGGCGCAGACCGTCTTGGCCGCGTCGGAATTGGTGGAAGAGGCCGCCGCCAAGCTGCGCGGCGAGGTCGAAGGCTTCCTCACCAAAGTGGCGGTGTAGCGGCCCTTACGACGCCGTCTGCAACAGCGCCAACAGCCCCGCCAGCAACGCTTTCGGATTGGGCGGGCAGCCGGGAATGTGCAGGTCGACCGGCACGATGTCCTTGACGCCGCCGGCGACCGCGTAACTGCTGGCGAACAGGCCGCCATCGACGGCGCAGGCGCCGACCGCGATCACCCATTTCGGATCGGGCGTGGCGTTGTAGGTGCGCAGCAGGGCCTCGCGCATGTTCTTGGTCACCGGCCCGGTCACCATCAGCACGTCGGTGTGGCGGGGCGAGGCGACAAAGTGCAGGCCGAAACGTTCGAGGTCGTAGAAGGCGTTGTTCAGCGCGTGGATTTCCAGCTCGCAGCCGTTGCAGGAACCGGCGTCGACCTGTCGGATCGACAGCGAGCGCCCGAGCTTGGCGCGCGCGGCGCGGTTGACGCTCTGCGCCAGCTCGGCGAGGCTGGCCTCGTCGGGCTTGGGCGGCGGCTCGGTGAGCGGGCCGTGGATGAAGCTTTCGAACAGCGTCCGGCGCATCAGAGATCGTGCCCCGAATACGAGCAATTGAACGATTTGTTGCAGATCGGGAAGTCGGCGACGATGTTGCCTTCGATCGCGGTCTCCAACAGCGGCCACTGGAACCAGGAGGCGTCGCGCAGATGGCAGCGCGCGACGCGTCCCTTCTCGTCGAGCCGCAAGGCGACCAGCACGTCGCCGCGGAACGCCTCGGCGAGGCCGAGGCCTTCGCATGGCTCGCCCGCCGGTTTGACGGCGGCGTGAATATCCCCCGCCGGCAGCGCGTCGAGAATCTGCTCGATCAGCGCCAGGCTCTGCTCGACCTCGCGAATGCGGATCCACACCCGGGCATTGACGTCGCCCTCGTTTCGCATCGGCACCTCGAAGGTGAGTGCGTTATAGGGCGCATAGCCGGGCGTGCGCCGCGCGTCGAAAGCGCGTCCGGAGGCGCGCCCGACATAGCCGCCGGCGCCGAACTGGCGCACGTAGTCGGGTTTCACAATGCCCGTGGTCACGGTACGATCTTGGAGCGACGCCGTGTTGTCGTAGAGCTCGACCAGGCGCGGGAATACGCGCCGCACCTCGGCGAGCAAGGCGCGAAGCTCATCCGCTGCGGCGGGCGCGAGATCCCGCGCGACGCCGCCGGGCACGATTGCGTCCATCATCAGGCGGTGGCCGAAACTGGCATCCGCCGCGCGCAAGACGCGCTCGCGCAGGATGCCGGTTTGCGCGTGCATGATCGCGAACGAGGCGTCGTTGCAGATGGCGCCGATGTCGCCGAAATGATTGGCGAGACGCTCGAGTTCGGTCATCAGCGCGCGCAAGTAAACCGCGCGCGGCGGCGGCTCGATCTGCAGCGCGGCTTCGGCGGCCTGCGCAAAAGCATAAGCATAAGCGACCGTGCTGTCGCCGGAGGTGCGGCCGGCGAGCTTTGCCGCGTTCTCAAGTGTCGCGCCGGTCATCAACAACTCGATACCCTTGTGCACATAGCCGAGCCGCTGCTCCAGCCGCACCACGTGTTCGCCATTGGCGGTGAAACGGAAATGCCCGGGCTCGATGATGCCGGCATGCACCGGCCCGACCGGAATCTGGTGCAGGCTCTCGCCCTCGACCGGCAGGAAGGCGTAAGGGGCCGGCTTTTGCGCAGGCTGCTTTTGGCCCAGCGGATGCTGTACGTCCCAGAACCCGAGATCGAGCCAGGGCCGCGTATCGGGTGAGCCCGCCGCATCCAAGCCGAACAAACTGCGGATCGCGCGCTCGAGCCGCAGCGCCGGCGGATGATGCGCGCCGACGCTCGGGTAGCGGCCCTCCGTGCAGGCGTAGCTGAGCACGGCGATATCGCCCGTTGTTTCATCGATCGTCGCCATGCGCACGTTTGGCGGATCGCCCCACAGGCCGAGCAATGTGCGCTGGCCCGCCGCCAATTGCTCGATGGCGTCGTTCCAGCCTTGCTCGCTGACGGTGGTGCGGATCATGGCGCTATCCCAACAGCCGGGCGACGTTCTGGAAGCCGGCGACCAAGGCCGGCGGAATGTAGATGCCCGCCACGAACACGATGGCGAGATGGGCGAACATCGGCACGTAAGAAGCCTGCGCCGGCGCGGTCGGCCCGCGCGGCTCACCGAAAGCAATTGTGTTGAGCCGCAGGAACAGGCCGCCCAGCGCGACCAGAATGGCGAACACCAGAATGGTCGCCAGCCACGGCTCGCGCGCGAAGGTCGACGACACCACCAGGAATTCGCTCATGAAAATTCCCAGCGGCGGCAGCCCGGCGATGGCGACCACGCCGAGCACCAGGCCCCAGCCGAGCACCGGATTGCTCACCGTCAGCCCGCCCATGTCGGCGATTTTCTGCGTGCCTTTGACCTGGGAGATATGGCCGACCGCGTAGAAGATCGCTGACTTGGTCAGCGAGTGCATGGTCATGTGCAGCAGCGCCGCGAAATTAGCGAGCGGCCCGCCCATGCCGAAGGCGAACACGATGATGCCCATGTGCTCGATCGAGGAATAGGCGAACATGCGTTTGATGTCGCGCCGCCGGTACAGCATGAAGGCGGCGAACACGCAGGAGATCAGGCCCATGGTCACCATCAGCGGGCCGGGCGCGAGTGCCGCTGGGTTGAGCGCGAGGATCATCTTGAAGCGCAGCAGCGCGTAGAGCGCGACGTTGAGCAGCAGGCCAGACAGTACCGCCGAAATCGGCGTCGGGCCTTCCGCGTGCGCGTCGGGCAGCCAGGCGTGGAGCGGCGCCAGGCCCACTTTGGTGCCGTAACCGAGCAGCAGAAACACGAAGGCGACGTTGAGCAGTGCGGGATCGAACTTGTCAGCCTTGGTCACCAGCACGGTCCACACCATGGCGTAGAGGCCTTCGCCGATCACCGGGCGCGCCGCCATGTAAACGAGAATGGTCCCGAACAACGCCAGCGCGATGCCGACGCTGCCAAGGATGAAATATTTCCAGGCTGCTTCCAGCGCCTCATGCGTGCGATAGATACCGACCATCAGCACGGTGGTGAGCGTTGCCATCTCGATCGCCACCCACATCAGGCCGATATTGTTGGCCACCAGCGCAAGGTTCATGGCGAACATCAGCACCTGGTACATGGCGTGATAGAAGCGCACGAAAGTGGGAGTTAGCCGGCCGATCTCGATCTCGTGCTCGATGTAGCTCGCGCTGAACACGCTGGTGGTGAAGCCGACGAACGTGGTGAGCACGATGAAGACCTTGTTGAGGTCGTCCACCAGAAGATACGGACCTGACGTCGGCTGCACGATGAATAACGACACCGCGGTCGCGAAGCTGAGAAACGCCGCCAGCACATTGAGGATCGCGGTTACCCGGTAGCCGGGCAGGGCAGCGAGCAGCGCCGCAGCCACCGCCGGGATCAGCAATACGCCGGTGAGCGCGTCGAATTTCATCGCCGCTCTCCGCGAAACTTATCAAGCGCCTGGATATCGACGGTGTCGAAGCGCTCGCGGATACGGAACAGGAAGATGCCGATCACGATGAAGGCGATCAGTACCGAGAAGGCGACGCTGATTTCGACCACCAGCGGCATGCCCTTGGCGCCGGTCGCCGCCAGCACCAGGCCGTTCTCCAGCGACATGAAGCCGATCACCTGGCTCACGGCGTTGCGCCGCGTCACCATCATCAAGAGGCCGAGCAGCACCACCGACAGCGCAAACGCCAGGTCTTCGCGCGCCAGCGGGTCGGCTTCCGCCGTCACCCGCAGCATCACGACCATCGACAGCGCGACCAGCCCCATGCCGAGCAGCATGGCGGGACCGACGCCGACCACTGTCTCGATCTCGCGGTGGATGCCGAGCTTGACGATGATCCGGTGCAGTGCCACCGGGATGACGATGGCCTTGAACACCAGCGCGATCATCGCGGTCAGATAGAGATGCGGCGCATCCTGGACGAAGGCCTGCCAGGCGACCGAGGCGGCCAGGATAAAGGCATGCAGCGCGAAGGTATTGAGCAGCGCATAAAGCCGGTCCTGATAGAGCTGCATGAAGCTCACCAGCACCAACGAGCCGGCCAGCATATGGGCGATGTCGAAGGTGATGCCGTGCATGGTCTTAAAGGCTCCGCGACACGAATAGCAGCAAGGTGGCGAGCAAACCGAGCATCAGCGCGGCGCCGAGGAAAGCCGGAACGCGGAACACGCGCATCTTGGCGATAGCCGTCTCGAACACCGCCAGCAGGAAGCCGCCAACTGCAAGTTTCACCAGATAGGCGGCGAGGCCGATGGCGATAGCGCGCGGGTCGGCGTCGGGCGGCGCGATACCCCAGGGCACAAACAGGCAGCCGATCACCGACATATAGAGCAGCAGCTTCAATTCGGACGTCAGATCGATCAGCGCCAGATGCCGGCCGGAATATTCCAGCACCATCGCTTCATGCACCATGGTGAGTTCAAGATGCGTGGCCGGATTGTCGATCGGGATACGGGCGTTCTCGGCAATCGCCACCATGATCAATGCGAGCAGTGCCAGACCAAGCGAAACCCTCAAGCCCTCTTCGCCCGACACCATGTAGGCGGCCATGGTTGAGAGTTGCGTGGAGCCGGCGATCAGCGCCACGGTGAACACCATCATCAGCATCGCCGGCTCGGCGAGCGAAGCGATCATCATCTCGCGGCTGGAGCCGATGCCGCCGAAGCTGGTGCCGACATCGAGGCCGGCCAGCGCCAGGAAAAAGCGCGCGCTGCCGAGCAAGGCGATGATGGCGATGAGATCCGCCGACCAGGAAAACAACAAGCCGCTGCGGAACGTCGGCACCAGGGAGGCCGCCACCCAGGTGCCGGCGAAGATGATGTAGGGAATGATGCGGAACAGCCAGGACGCGCTCTCCGCCAGCACCACGTCCTTGCGCATCAGCCGGACCAGGTCGCGATAGGGCTGCATCAGCGGTGGACCCTGCCGGCGCAACAGCCGCGCTTTCACCTTGCGCACAAAGCCGGTGAGCAGCGGCGAGAGCAGCAGCACCAGCAGCATCTCCGCGCCTTGCGAGATGAAATCGCGGATCAGGGCCATATCGCGAGCACCAGAAGCAGGAGCACCAAAGCCGTGAACACCAGGGTGAGGTAACGGCGGATGGTGAGGAATTGCAGGACGTTGAGCCGGTCGGCCGCGTAGCCGATGAAGCCGGCGATCGGCGCATAAGCGGCGTCCCAAATCAGGTCGTGCAGATCGACGGTCAGGCGCGCCGGCGCGATCGAGCCGGGCGGCGGCATTTCGCCGACCTCGCGCGCGCGGAATACGGTCGTGCCATAAACTCGGCGGATTGGCTGGGCAAAGCTCGATGCCGTGTATTGCGTCGTCGTGCTCGGGTCCGGGTAGCCGCAATCCCAGGCCGGCCCGCGCCGCAATTTGTCCGACGCCAGCCGGTGAATGGCAAAGGCCGCGATCGAGCCCGACATCACGACGAAGACGAACACCAGCAGCCCGTTATACGAGCTGCGGCTTTCGGCGATCGGCACGATCGACAGCCATTGCACGCCGGCCTGATGCGGCATGGCGACGCCGACCAGGCTGTTGGTGACCGGGGCCAGCGCGTCGATGAAGAAGCCGGGGAGAATTCCGGCGACGAGACAGAGCGCGGCCAGGAAGTACATGGCGGCCAGCGAATTGCTGTCGGTCTCCTGCGCATTCGCCGCGGCCGGCGTGCGGGCGCGGCCGAGGAAGGTCACGCCGAAGGCCTTGACGAAGCAGGCGGCCGCCAGCGCCGCAGATAGCGCCAGCAGCGCGCCGACGGCCGGCACCATGAATTTCAGGCCCCAGGCTGGCAATTGCGGGCTGAGCAGAATGGCCTGGAAGGTCAGCCATTCCGACACGAAGCCGTTGAGCGGCGGCAGCGCCGAGATCGCCACGCAGCCGACTAGGAACACGAAAGCGGTCTGCGGCATGCGATGGATCAGCCCGCCGAGATGCTCCATGTCGCGTTCGCCGGTGGCATTGAGCACGGCGCCGGCGCCGAAGAACAACAGGCTCTTGAAGACGGAATGGTTGAATACGTGGAACAGCCCGGCGGTGAGCGCGAGCGCGGCGGCAAGCGGCATGTCGGCGGCCTTGAAGGCGAGCGCGAGGCCAAGCCCGATATAGATGATGCCGATGTTCTCCACGGTGTGATAGGCGAGCAGCCGCTTGAGATCGTGCTGCATCAGCGCGTAGAGCACGCCCATCACTGCGGTGACGCCGCCGACGGCGAGCACGGCCATGCTCCACCACCAGGCCGGCGGCCCGAGCAAATCGAACACGATGCGCACCAGGCCGTAGATCGCGACCTTGGTCATCACGCCGCTCATCAGCGCGGAAACGTGGCTCGGCGCGGCGGGATGCGCGAGCGGCAACCAGGCATGCAGCGGCACCACGCCGGCTTTCGACCCGGCGCCGATGATGGTGAGCACCAGCACCAGCGCGGCCAGCGCCGCCGACGGATGCGACATACGGATGGCGTCGAAGGCGTAATTGCCATCGGCGCCGGCGAGCAAGCCGAAGGCGAGCAGCAGCGCCAGCGTGCCGAAGCTCGCCATCAACAGATAGATGTAGCCGGCGCGCACGTTTTCAGCCGTCCGATGATGCGCGATGACCAGCGCCCAGGAACTGAGCGACATGAATTCCCACGACACCAGGAAGCTGAAGGCGTCGTTCGCCATGACCACCAGGTTCATGGCGGCGATATAAACGGGATAGAATGACAGCACGCGCTGCGGCGCGTCTTCATGGCGGCCGTAGCCGAGGGCGAACAGGCTCGCCGAGGCGCCGCCGAGATTGACCACCACCAGAAAGAAGGCCGCCAGCGGATCGATGCGGAAATGCGCGCCCAGCCAGGGCAGGCCGAACGGCAGCGTCACGGCGGATGTGTCGGCAAATCCGAACAGTCGCAGCAGCGCGATCATGCCGAGCGTGAGCGTGATCATCAGGCTTGCGCCATAAACTACGCTTGTCGCGCGCGGCGAGGCGGCGAGCGCGACGGCGACCGGCGCCAAGACGAGCAGCGCGGCCACGCCGTAGAGCGCGTAGACGACCATCATTTGAGCCGTACCCCGCGGCCGCCGCCGCCGCTGGCGGCGCCTTCGCCGATCAATTCGATGCCGCTGGCGGCGAGCGCATCGACCAGTTTCATCAGCGAATCGACGTTGCCGCGCACGACGCCGTCGCAGGCTTCCATGCGCTGGACGGTCGGCAGCGACAAGCCCGCTGCCTGCGCCAATTGACGCTGGTCGAGGCCGAGCAGGGCCCGAGCCGCCCGCATCTGAGGGCCGGTGATCATGCTTTAAACATCAGAATCGATAGACCATATGGTCTTTTTGACAATTATACTGGCAATTATCCGATAGCAAGCACCATCCGGCTACCGCCCGGGCGCTGCGATCAAACAGAACGGCGCCTAGCCATTATTCGTTTGTCCCCGCGGAAGCGGGGACCCAGGGTTTTACCTGTGGCGCTGTCATTCATGGCCTCTGGATTCCTGCTGGAACCTGCCCCCGCGCAGGCGGGGGCCGGAATGAGCGGGGATAAGGAGTTGCCTGCTTGGGTAGTGTCTCAGTTTGATTGTGGCAAAAGCGCCTGCCGACGCTGTTGAATCGTGTTCATTTCGAGCTTGGCGAGGATGGGGACCAGATCGGCCATCACCATAAGACGCACGGGCAGACGCCTGCTATGCGCGTCGGAGATGCGGCGCGAAGTCCCGGCGGTCCAAGCCGCGCGACGCCCGGCCACCCGGCAGGTGACCACTTGGGCGTAGCCGGTGTCCGCAAGGTCTTGCTCCACCCAAAAGGGGAGTAAGTCCCTCCGGCGCCGGGAATGCCCTGCAGCGGTGGTAACAATGTCTGCCCACCGGGGATTGCGCGGAGCAAACCTCAAACACCGCGCGCGGGACGCCTTGGGTTTGGCGGACTTGCGGTTTTACGGATTTCGACAGGCCTCGATGTCGCGAGGCGTCGAGGTCCGCGGGTCCATCAGGACCCTCGGCATCCCGCGCGCCCTCGGTACCTTTTCGGGAGCGGCGGTTGGAACACGGACGACGGCCTGCCCGGGGCCGCAAAGAATACGGGCGATGGCGCATGCGCGATTCACCCTCCAGGGAAGGGTGAAGCATCACCGCGGCTTCTTCGCGGCAAGCCGTTTGTCGAGGCGCGCCATGTCGACCACCATGCGCTCGTGCGTGCCGTTGCCGATTTCCTCGATTTCGTCGCGCGCCGAGACTTTGAATTCGATGCGCCGGCCGTCGACTTTGGTCACCTCGGCCACAGCTGTTACCAGATGGCCGACCGGCGTCGCCGCCAGATGGCGGATATTGACGATCGTACCGACCGCGCTTTCGCCGGGATCGAGATAGCCGCGCACCGCGTTGAGCGCGGCATTCTCCATGGCGGTCACCATCATCGGCGTGGCGAACACCTGCGGCAGGCTGACGTCCTTGAACTGATTGGCGAGATGCGCCGGCGTCACCCGCAGGGTGAAGGTGCCCTTGGCTCCGACCGGAATGGGCCGCATCACACATCCTCCTCGGCCGGCCGCACGTGGTTGATCGCCGGCGCCAGCACCACCAGCACGATGCCGCAAAGTGCGATCGGCGCAAAGGCCATGGCGGCGATGCCGCTCAAGTCCCAGACCAGGCCGCTGATCACCGGCACGATCACCGCGCAGCTATAGCTGATGGTGAACATGGCGGCGGTGACGCGGTGCACGTCATCCGGGTCACTCAGCAACGGCGGCAGCGCCAAAATCAGAATGAGGATCGCCGAGGCGGCGAAGCCCTGCAGCGTGGCCGCCGCCACGATCCAGGCGCCGGAGCCGAACACGATACCGGCGGTCGAAATCACGCACAGCAGCCCACAGCCGACGTAAGGCCACGCCTTGCGCTCCAGGCGGCCGGCGACGGCGAGCAACAGGAACGACGCCGGTATCTGCCCCGCGTTCAGGCCGGACAAAGCCGCGCTGATCCACTCGCCCTGGCCGTTGCTGCGCAGGTAATCGGGCAGGAAGGCGTTGGTCGCGAAATAGGTGGCGTTGATGGTGCCGAGCATGATGCCGAGCCGCCAGATCAGGTGACTGTTCCAGTCCGGCCACCAGCGGCGGCTAGTTGTGAAGGCAATCCCGTTGGCCGAACGCGGCGCCAGCGCCAAAATCAGCACGGCGATCGCGGCGACCGGCACGCTCCAGACGACGAAGCCCCACTGCCAGCTGCCGCCGACCAGCGGCAGCACCAGCGGCAGCATCAGTGCCACCGGCAGGATTTCGCCGACCAGCAGGCCGTTGGTGTAGACCGCGGTGGTGAATGCGATGCGCTGCGGCAACCAAGCGCGCACCGCCGGTGGCATGGTCACCTGCATGACGGCGACGCCGGCGCCCATGGCGATCGTCATCGCGTAAAGCCACATGACGTCTGGAATGGCGCCGCGCAGCGCGCCGCCGATCGCGGTCACGCCGAGCCCGACCACCAGCGCCGTGCGCACACCCAGGCGCGCGATCAGCAGCGAGCCGGGCACGGCGGCACATGCAAACAGCATCGAGGGCAAACCGGTGAGAATGCCGATCTGGGTCGCGTTGAGTTGCAGTCCGTCGTGGATCAGCGGAATGACCGGCGGCACCGCGAGAATGGTCAGCCGCAGCGCGACCCCCGCGAGCCACAACAGCAGCAGCGTGCTAAGGAAGCGGGTCTGTGCGCGCGGCTCGCCCGGGTTAGGCATGACAAGGGTCCGGCATTGCAGGTGGGGGTACTAACGTGTTGATCTTGCTATCGGCGGGATAACATAGTCCCTAGCGCTATGCCTATCCGGCTAGGGCGCGGCCGGGTGCGGCGTTTTTTGCGCCCGGCGGAATTAAACGGACATCAACGGACGGCTTGGAACTCGGCGGAATGATACGGCTGCCAAAACTGACCCCGCGCCAGATCTTGATCGTCTTGCACGATCTCGTCGCCACCGCCGCGGCGATCGTGTTGACGTTTGTCGTGCGCTTCGAGGGCGAGGCGCTGAGCGCCCGGCTGGCCCAGATCAAATATCTGCCGATCTTTCTGCTCTATGCCGCGGCGGTCTATCTGATCTTCGGACTACACCGCAACAAGTGGCGGTTTACCTCGGTCCCCGACCTCTACGACATCTTCCGCGTCGCGGCCGTCTTGGCGGTGTCGCTGCTCGCCCTCGACTACGTCTTGGTCGCGCCCAACGTCTACGGCCAGTTCTTCTTCGGCAAGATCACCATCCTGCTCTACTGGTTCCTGCAGATGTTTTTCCTCGGCGGCTCGCGCGTCGCCTACCGCTACTTCCATTACGCGCGCACGCTGCAGCGCGCCAAGGTTGCCGATGCGACGCCGACTTTGGTGCTCGGGCGGGCGGCCGACGCGGAGATCCTGTTGCGCTCGATCGAAAGCGGCGCGGTCAAGAAGATCTGGCCGGTCGGCGTCTTGTCGCCGTCCTCGGCCGACCGAGGTCAATCGATCCGAGGCGTGCCGGTGCTCGGCGACATCGACGATCTCGAACGCGTGGTCGCCGATTTCTCCGGCCGCGGCACCGTGGTGACGCGCGTCGTGCTCACGCCTTCGGCGCTTTCGCCGGAAGCGCGGCCGGAAGCGCTTCTGATCCGCGCGCGCAAGCTCGGCCTGACCATGAGTCAAATGCCGTCGCTCGATGCTGGCGGCCAGGCGGTGCAGCTTGCGCCGGTCGCGGTCGAGGACCTGCTGTTGCGGCCCAGCGTCAAAATCGATTACCGGCGGCTCGAGACGTTCGTCAGCGGCAAAGCCATCGTGGTGACCGGCGGCGGCGGCTCGATCGGCTCGGAAATCTGCGAACGCATGGTCGCCTTCGGCGCCGCGCGCCTGCTGGTGCTGGAGAATTCCGAGCCGGCGCTGCACGCCGTGCAGGAATTGCTCAAGGGCGAAGCAGTCGAAGACCGCGATCTCCGGCCGCATCGCCGACATCCGCGACCGGGCGCGCATCATGAGCCTGATCACGCAATTTGCGCCCGACATGGTCTTTCACGCCGCCGCGCTCAAGCACGTGCCGCTGCTCGAAACGGACTGGGATGAGGGCATCAAGACCAACGTATTCGGCTCGATCAACGTCGCGGACGCCGCCGCAGCGGCCGGCGCTGCGGCCATGGTGATGATTTCGACCGACAAGGCGATCGAGCCCGTCTCCGTGCTGGGCGCGACCAAGCGTTTCGCGGAACTGTATTGCGAGGCGCTCGACAAGGAATTGGCGCACCACGCCGCCGGCAAAACGCCGACGCGCATGATCGCAGTGCGCTTCGGCAACGTGCTGGCGTCGAACGGATCGGTGGTGCCGAAATTCAAGGCGCAGATCGAGGCCGGCGGCCCGGTGACGGTGACGCATCCGGACATGGTGCGCTATTTCATGACCATCCGCGAAGCCTGCGACTTGGTCATCACCGCCGCGAGCCACGCGCTTGGGCCCGACAGCGGCGACGTGTCGGTTTATCTGCTCAACATGGGCCAGCCGGTCAAAATCGTCGATCTCGCCGAACGCATCATCCGGCTCAGCGGCCTCGAGCCGGGACGCGACATCCAGATCGTCTTCACCGGCGTGCGCCCGGGCGAGCGGCTGCACGAGATTCTGTTCGCGCGCGACGAGGAGACCAACGAGATCGGCATCCCCGGCATCGTCGCCACCAAGCCGGTGCAGCCGTCGCTGGAGGCGATCCGGGCCTGGGTGGCGACATTGGAGCAGGGCCTTTCGCGCAACGACCGCGCGGTCATCTACAATGTGTTGCGCGACGCCGTGCCGGAATTCCGCGGCGAGGCCGCATGAAAGCGATAGCCGCATGGACCTCGCAGCATTTTTTAAAGCCGAGTTTGCCGAGCATCATGACGTTGCGCGGCGTACCGAGAGCGGCGCTGTCAGAGCGCATTTGCCGGCCTGGTCGGCGCCTGCGTCAAGTCGATCCGCGGCGGCGGCAAGCTGATGTTCTTCGGCAATGGCGGCAGCGCCGGCGACGCCCAACATCTCGCGACCGAACTGACCATCCGCTACAAATCCGATCGCGCCGCCATCGCCGCGATCGCCTTGACCACCGATACCTCCGCGCTCACCGCCGCCGGCAACGATCTCGGCTTCGACAGGATTTTCGCGCGCCAGATCGAGGCGCTGGGCCGGCCCGGCGACGTCGCCATCGCGATTTCGACCTCGGGCAAGAGCCCGAACATCATCGCCGCGCTGCGGCAGGCCAAGGCGATGAAGCTGGTCACTGCGGCGTTCGGCGGCAAAGGCGGCGGCGATATGGCCGGACTCGCCGATCACCTGCTGGTGGTGCCGTCCGACACGACCGCGCGCATCCAGGAAATGCACATCACCTTGGGTCAAATGCTCTGCGGCGCCCTGGAAATCGAGCTGGGACTGGCCAAACCGAGGCCGGCAGCAATAATGACGGCTGACCCGCTGCGCGGGTCATGATTTTGATTTTCATGCCGCGAAATCGCGTTCGTCATTCTGAAAATCTCTTGACTCCCGGCCGGCCGGCTTATTTCCTTACGTCCAGGGAGAAAAGAACCCATGGACGCAATAATTTGACCGGGCCTCGCGGCAAGGCCCGTCCGCCGCGCGCGCGCGCCGCCGGCGACCGTCACAACATCCAATCAGTCGACCGCGCGCTGTTTCTACTGGAAACCATCGCCGAAGCCGGCGGCGAGGCCTCGCTCACCGATCTTGCCAATCGCACCGGCCTCAACATCTCCACCTGCCATCACCTGCTGGCGACGCTGATCCAGCGCGGTTTCGCCGCCAAGGTGCCGGGCCGCCGGCTCTATGCGCTGGGCGCGCGCATTCTTTATCTCGGGCACGCCTGCCTGCAGGTCGATCTGCCGCGCCGCGCGCAGCCTTATCTGGAAGAGATCAACCAGGCGACCGGCGAAACCGTCCATCTCGCGGCGCTGCAGGGCGACGCGGTGGTCACGCTGGCGGTGCGCGAATCGCGCCACGCCGTGCGCGTCGACACCGGCAAGATCGGACGAATGGAAGCGCCGCACGCTACCTCGGTCGGCAAGGCCATCATGGCCTGGCTGCCGGAGGACGAGATTCACCGCATCCTGACCGGCGGCATGAAGCGCTTCACCGACAAGACCATCACCGAGTTTCCGGCGCTGGTCGAATCGCTGCGCGTCGTGCGCCGCAACGGCTACGCCATCGACCGCGAGGAATTTCTGCCCGGCGTCATTTGCGTCGGCGCCGCCATCCGCGATCAGGCCGGCACCGTGATCGGCGCGATCAGCGCCTCGGCGCCGACCATGCGCGCGAGCGAGGAGCACATCGCCCTCATCCGCGACGAGGTCAACGCCGCCACGCGCGCGTTGTCCGCGGAGTTCGGTGCGCCGGCAGCGCAAGCCGGCGGCGCCCAGGCGGCGGCCAACTGAGCGCGAGTTTTTCGGGGCGCGTCCGCAAAAATTGAAGCTGGCGAGCTATGAGTTGTCGATGTTCGTTTTGCTTTTGAAAGCGGGCATTGGTCGGCGCGGTTTGCGATGTTCGCCAGATGCCAATAATTGACATTTTCCGCCGCACACGACGCATGTGCCTTTCAGCTTCTATGCGACCTGAGTGATGACGCGCATATCTGAGCATCCGGCAGGAAAAGCTCGCGAATCTCACCGGCAGGCCGCGGAGCGCTAACCAAATAGCCCTGGATGTCCGTGCAGCCGAGCATTCTGGCTTGCTCCCGCTGTTCCGCTGTCTCGACGCCTTCGGCAACGATCCGCATGTTAAGGTTGCGCGCCAAATCGGCGATGGCGCGAACGATGGCGCGGGATTCGGTTTTGTCCGCCAAGCCGGCAATGAAGCTGCGGTCGATTTTGATTTTGCTGAACGGGAAGCTCACCAGGTAACCGAGCGATGAGTAGCCGGTGCCGAAATCGTCCATCGCAAACCGCACACCAAGTTCGTGCACGCTTTTCAGCGTGGCGAGATTGGCGAATGTGTTCTCCAGGAACACCGATTCGGTAATCTCAAGGATCAGCCTGCTGGCCGACAAGCCGGCCGACGCAATGGCGCCGAGGACTGCATTGATCAGATTTTTGCTGGTCAACTGAATGGCCGAGACGTTGACCGCGATGCCGATATCATCCGGCCAATTCGCTGCCTCGGCACAAGCGGTCCGCAAAACCCATTCGCCCAGCGGGACAATGAGGCCCGTCTCCTCGGCGATTGGAATAAACTCCGTCGGGGAGACCAGGCCCCGCTCGGGATGACGCCAGCGCAGAAGCGCCTCGAACGTCTTGATCTTGTTGTCTTCGAGATCGACAATTGGCTGATAGAATAACTCAAATTCGCCATTGGTCAGGGCGCTTTGCAAGTCCCGCTCCAGTTTGCTGCGGGTCTGCATGCGTTCATTCATTTCCGTCTGATAGAAGCAATAGGTTCCGCGCCCGGTGTTCTTGGCCTCATAGAGAGCGATATCCGCAGTTTTCAATAGTTCATTGAGTTCGGTGGCATCGTTGGGTGCGATGGAAATGCCAACACTGATGTCAACGATAACTTGATGGCCATCGAGATCGAACGGCTCATGGATCGTTTCGCGGGCTCGCGTAGCGAGATCCGCGGCGTCGGATGGGCGGCCAATCGATGTCTGAATGATCGCGAATTCGTCGCCGCTCAAACGGGCGACCAAGTCGATATCCCTGACACAACCGCGCAGCCGGTCGGCCACGCCTTTGAGCAGCTTGTCGCCGACAGAATGGCCGAGCGTATCATTGACGCGCTTCAAGTGGTCAAGATCGAGGTACAAGACCGCTAGCCGTTCTCCGCGCCGAACGCGCTTGAGCGCCTGTTCAAGCTGTTCGCTAAAAAGCTTGCGATTTGGCAGGCCGGTCAGCGCATCATGATGGGCGGCGTACGAGATGCGCTCCTCGGCACGCTTCTGTTCGGTGATGTCCTCATGGGTGGCGACCCATCCGCCGTCCGCGGTCGGATGGTTCACGATGGAAATAATGCGCCCATCGCGCAGGTTCGTTATCTTGTCGAAGACGGCGCCCTGATCGACGGCGGCTTGGATGTCGGCGATATATTGCTCGGTTTCTTCGGTGCAGAAACTGCCGGTTGCGGCCCTGTGTTCGAGCGAGTTCCCGAAGCGTGGCGCCCGGCTTCACGATATCCGGACGATAAGCCGTACATTTCCAGATAGCGCCGATTGCAAACGACAAGCCGGTTCGACGCATCGAACATCACCAGGCCTTGCGACATATTGTTCAAGGCGGCTTCGACCGTCGCCTCGGAAGTTGCGAGACGACGAAATTGTTTGCTCTGGGCCTTGAGCAGAAACGCCACACAGAGCATGACCAGCAACGCACCGCTGCCAAGAGTTATTGCCTGAATACGCCAGGTCGCGAGCGCGGCGGCTTCCGATACGGCGACATTGACCACAAGCGGATAGTCGCGCAGCGGGTGGACGGCAACCAATCGAGCCGTGTTGTCAAAATAGCCTGGCGATCGATATTGCCCGCCTCCTTGCGAGACGAGTTGATACCAAGGTGATGCCGCCGGCATCTTCTCGTAGGCGCGATTTTTCGGGTCGGGAAAACGGACGATAATGGTGCCGTCGCGATGCAACAACAGAAACGACTGATCGGGGAGCGATGCGATCGATTCATAGATGTGCTGGAAATAGGCGAGCCTGACGCCAACCACGACCGCTCCGAGGAATGTGTTATTCGCGCCGTTAATTCGCTTGCTGAAAATGATGACCGGCAGTCCTTTTATGCGGTCGTAGAGCGTAGCGCTGATGTAAACGCCCTTTTCGTTGTTGCGCTTGAGGTGCTGAAAGTAGGGGCGATCAGAGACGTTGATCTTCGGTGTTGGCCATTGTCGCGTCGTGCTGACAAGGTCCCCATTCTTGTCCACTACCGCGATAAATTCAGCTTGTCGCAGGTGCGACTGGCGTTCCATGAGAATCCGATACGTGTCTCCTCGCGAAAATTCCTGATCAAGATTGTTCGGTCCCTGCTGGGCGCGTAGTTCTTCTTTATCTTTGATCTCCGTCAAAACGAGATCGATCGATTGTACGGAATTCTCGAGTTGGTGGGCGAGCACGGTTGCGAGGTTGCCGGAATCCCTGGACGCATTCGCGATCGCGTCCGAGCGCAACCACAAAATGGTCAAGCCGATAGCGAGCGCCGCCGCGCAAGTGAGACCGCCGGCCACAGCAAGGAGAAGATGAAAGCGTGACTGGCGGGCACGAATTGGCATGCGCCAAAACCATTTGAGTGAGATTGTCCGCTCAATCGATAGGTGACGAATTTCAAAATGACGTTTAAATGGGCGTTGAATTGTCTGATTGCGTGAATCCAAGCTTAATCGACAACCGGCAGTGGCAGTTCCCATTCACGTGGGAGGTGCGCCGAAGGCTATACGGATTGGTTAAGGGTTGGCTAATAAGACGTTCGCCGGTCGCGTTACGACGGCTCCGGGTCAAGAGCCGACACGGCGAGTAGCCCACGCAATGTCCGTTTTGCTCGGTGGTCTCAACTGATCGACGCAACACTTTATCTTAGAGGAAAAGATGGAGTGTGCAGCGATGGGTCAGAGGTTTCGTCGAGGATTCACTGCGGCAGAGAAGACGGAGTTGTGGGATCGCTGGCAGCGTGGGGAGTCGCTCAAAGCGATTGGGCGAGCGTTTGGTAAGCCGTCATCGTCTATTTATTACCAGGTGGCCCCGCACGGCGGGATTCGTCCTTCACCACGGCGTCGCTCGCGGTTGGCATTGACGCTGTCGGAGCGCGAGGAGATATCCAGAGGTCTTGCGGCGCATCGATCGGCACGATCGATGGCGAGGTTGCTGGGCCGTTCGGCCTCGACGGTGAGTCGAGAACTCAGCCGCAACGGCGGCTATGATGGATACCGAGCTGCATTGGCTGATGAGACGGCCTGGACCCGGGCCCGTCGGCCGAAGCGTTGTAAGCTGGCGAGCAGTCCGCGGCTACGACAGGCAGTGGCGAGCAAGCTGAGATTGAATTGGTCGCCCGAGCAGATCGCCGGGTGGCTCGAAGAGATCGCATCCTGACGATGAGAGTTATCGCGTGTCGCACGAGACGATCTATCGCAGCCTATTTGTTCAAGCCCGCGGGGTGCTTAAGAAGGAGCTGCTTGGCCATCTTCGATCGAAGCGCACGATCCGTCGATCCAAGCGGGCGGATCCCAATGGCGATGGACGCGGGCAAATCAAGGATATCGTCTCGATCCGTCAGCGCCCGGCAGCGGTTGAAGATCGGGCGGTGCCTGGTCATTGGGAAGGCGATCTGCTTGTCCGGATCGAAGAACAGCTACATCGCGACCTTGGTCGAACGTCATACCCGTTACGTGATGCTGGCGAAGGTGGCCAACAAGGACACCCAGACGGTCATCTCTGCACTCATCAAGCAGGCCAAGAAGCTACCGAATGAGCTATATAAGTCCCTGACCTGGGACCGGGGCAAGGAACTGACGGATCATCGACGATTTACGTTGGCGACCAACATCGACGTTTACTTCTGCGATCCGCAGAGCCCGTGGCAGCGCGGTTCAAATGAGAACACCAACGGTCTGCTGCGGCAGTACTTTCCGAAGGGAACCGACCTGTCGGTGCACTCGCAAGCTCATCTGAACAAAGTGGCGCGTCAACTCAACGAACGGCCGCGGGAGACCTTGCAATTCGAAACCCCAGCAGAGAGATTTAACGCCTGTGTTGCGTCGACCGGTTGAGCTGGCATTCCGCGAGCGGACTTGAGGCGGCAGCGTTTTGATGTCCGTTAAGTGGTCACGCGGTCGATTTCGCTTTGCTCAACCGACCCTACCGCCCGCGCGAAAACAGCCGATCCGAAGCAAGCCGCGCGCCGTCGCGCAGGCTAGAGAGTTTGGCCCAGACTACATCCTCGGCAACGCGGCCCCAACCGGCCGAGGTGTCGAAACCGCAATCGGTCCCCGCCAGCACCCGCGACGGATCGCCCACGACTGCGGCGACGCGCTCGATGCGGTCCGCCACCACCTCTGGGTGCTCGACGAAATTCGTCAGGCTGTCGATGACGCCCGCCACCAGGACCTGATCGTCTTTGAGCGGATGTTTTGCAAAACAGCGAAATTCGTGGGCGTGCCGCGGATTGGCGAAGGGCAAGACGAAGCCGCCGACATTGGCCTGCTGCAGGGCAGGTAGGATGTCTTCGAGCGGCACGTCGCAATCATGCGGTGATTCGGAGTTGCCCCAGCACACGTGCAGCCGGACGCGGTCACGCGGAACGTTGCTGAGCGCATGATTGATGGTCGCGACGACCTGCTCGACGAATGCGATGAATGCGGCAACTGGTTTGTCCTTGTAGGTGATGTGCCGTTCGAGCGCGAGATCGGGCGCATCGATCTGCAACAACAACCCGTGCTTGACGATCGCTTCGTACTCGACCTGAAGCGCTCGGCCGAGCGCCGCGAGATAGTTTGCAAGACTATCGTAATGCTCGTTGCGCACCGCCGTGGCGAGAATGCCGGGCGATGGCGCGCTCATGAACGGTTCGACGAAGACGCCTGGATTTTCCGCCAGGACCGCATTGAAATCGCGGCATTCGTCGTTGATCGCGCGATCGTCGAGGTAGCGCACCTCGCCGATCGCCTTCGGTAAGCCGCCAAGCGCCGAGACCTGGGTCTTGCTGGCGTGCTGCTCAATCCACATACGCTTGAAGTCCGGATAGCGGTCGACATCGGCGCGCGATGGCCGCTCCCAGCTGCCGCCAAGTCCCGATAGTCGCGCCTTAAGGTAGAGAAAGAACAAATCGCGCTGCTGCTCGCCGTTATTGCCGACATCGATGCCGGCGTCGCGCTGCTTGCGCACGACCGCCCGCACGGCTTCACGTCCGGCGCGATCAATTTCGTCCGCATCGACCGTGTCACCGCGCGCGCGCGAGGCGTAGAGCCGCGTCAACTCGCGCGGCCGCGGCAGGCTGCCGGTATGGGTCGTCAATATCCTCGACGTGCTGTGCTGCATCGGTTCGTTCTTCTCATCTCGACACATGGTAAGGCAGCCAAAGGGCGAGATCGGGCCACAATATCACCAGCGCCAGCACGACGAACATCGTCAGATGGAACGGAATGGTGCCGAGGATCACTTCGCTCAGTTTGCCGTCCCAAATGCTTTGTATGACGAACAGATTGATTCCGATCGGCGGCGAGATTTGCCCAAGCTCGACGAAGAGGACGAGAACGACGCCAAACAGCAGCGGGTCGATGCCGTAACTCGGCAGGACCGGAAAGATCAGCGGCACCGTAATCACAATCATGCCCAGACTTTCGATCAGGCAGCCGAGCACGGTGTAGAGGATGAACAGCGCCAGGAAAAACTCCAGTCGCGTGAGATGCAGGCCGACGATAAATCCCGTCACCTTTTCGCCGACGCCCGCGAAGCTGATTGCGTAGGAAAAAATGTAAGCGGTAAAGATTATGAACAGGATATTTCCGGAAAATTTTATCGTGTTGTACATCGCGTCGACCAATCCGCGCAGTGTGAGTTCGCCGAACACGGCGCCGAGAAGGATCGCCAGGCTGCAGCCGATTGTCGCGCCCTCGGTTGTGGTGACGAGGCCGGCATAAATACCGCCGAGCGTGCCGCCAATCAGAATGGCGAATGGCAGGACATCGCCCAACGCGACAATCAATTCTTGCAGCGAGCGCGGTCCGGTTTCGCGCGGCGCCACGGTGGGCACGGTCAAGGCGTGGGCTCCGATATAGACCATGAAGGCCGCGGTCATGATGAGGCCGGGCACAAGTCCAGCCATGAACAATTTCGGCACCGAGGTTTCCGTAAACGTACCGTAGACGATCATGCCGAAACTCGGTGGCAGCAAAATGCCAAGCGTGCCCCCGGCCGCCAGCGATCCCGCCGCCAATCGTCGATCGTAATTGCGGCGGATGAGTTGCGGTAACGCCACGCCGCCGATCGAAGCCGCCGTCGCGATGCTCGATCCGCTTACCGAGGCGAAGATCGCGCAGCCCGCGATGTTGGTCTGCAGCAATCCGCCAGGAAGTCGGGCCACGAGCTTGGCGAGGCCGGTATAGATGCGGCTGCTCAAGCCGCTGACACGAAGAATTTCCGCCATCAGCATGAACAGCGGCACGCAAGTCAGCACAAAGCTGTTCATGCTTCCCCAACTCACGAGCCCTAGACTGTTGAGGCTCGGTAGCCCGCCCTGCAACAGCAGATAGAACATCGCAGGAACTGCGATCGCCAGAGGAACTGCCATTCCACACGCGAGCAGGACAAGAAAAAAGACGAATGTGACGATGATCTGAAAGTCAGGACTCACTTGCGCCCTCCGTCGTCTTCCCGAATGCGCGCAAGCGGGCAACGTCGGCCGCAAGCGTCCGCACCATGGAGAAGCACAACGCCGCCGCGCCGAGCATCATCGCGATTTGCGGTATCCAGAGCGGTGTCGCCAAGTAGGTCGGGGCGTGATCGCCGAATCGGAACGAGGTGATCTCGAATCTCACCAGCTGCCACAACAGCAGTACGCAGAAAGCGAGCGAGAGAAGATCGAAGATGACGTGAGAAACTGCGCGGGCGAACGGCGAGAGGCGAGACTGGACCAACTCGACGTGGTGAAAGCTGTCGCTGATCTGGCATACCGGCAGGCTGACGAAGGTGATCACCACCAGCATGTAACCGCCAAGCTCATCTGAAATTTCGAAGGAAAAGTTGAATAGCGACCGCGTCAATATGTCGACGCCGATCACGACCAGCATCACGATCAATGCCGCGGCGCAAGCGAGCTTGCAGACTCGTTCGATAATACTTTCCCTGAGCCTTCGCGCAGACGGACCGCCATGGGCGCGGCCCTGCTCGATCTGTACCATTATGATTGCCGGGATTTATCGTCCGAGGGCAGTCCGCACCTTTGCCAGCGCCTCGATGACGTCGGGACCGCGCGCCTTTGCCCATTCGTCCCAGTATGGTTTCATTGCTTCAACCGCGCGCGCATTCTCCTCCGGTGTCGCCTTGGTGAAGGTGTATCCCGCAGCGGTGAGGACTTGAACCGATTCCGCCTCTTCTTTCTGCATCGTCTCCTGGTCCCAGCGCGCCGAGTCTTGGGCAACCTTGCGCAGCTTGGCCTGCAGGTCGGGCGAGAGCTTGTTGTAAGCCTCGGTATTGGCGATGAAATAGGAATTGTTGACATTGATAATCAGGACGTAGCCGTATTTGAGCAGGTCCTTCCACAACACTGCGCCGACGCCGGCAGTGAAAATACCGTCGACCACGCCGCGGTCGAGCGCCGAGGGGACTTCCGGCGCGCTCATCGTGATCGAGGTGCCGCCGAACTTCCGCACGAACTCGCCCTGTTCCGGCTGCGCGACGCGAAGCTTCATGCCTTTGATGTCGTTGAGCGATTCAAGTTTCTTGCGCCCCCAAATGAACTGCAACGGATAGGTATACGAGGCGAGCAGGGTCGAGCCCTTCTCTCGGTATGCCTTTTCGATGTACGGCTTGAGCACCGCGTCTGCTTTCGTGAAATCCTCGTAGGATTGAATGAGCATCGGCAGTCGCAGAATGCCAGCGACTGGGATGTTTCCCGAGTTGAACAGGTCGTCGCCGACTTGCACGACATTACTGCCCACGGCCTGCGTAATATTGCTGGCGTTGATCTGGAGGGTGCCCGCCAAATGCAGCCGAACCTTGAGTTCGCCGTTGGTCGCCTTCTCGATCTCCTCGGTAAACAATTTCGCGCCACGCGATGTCGCGAAATTCGGCGCCGACTGATGCATGTAGAAGTTCCAGACCTCCGCAGCGGGCGCCTGCCCACCGGAAAGGAACATTAGACCCAGCGACAGACAAAGTGCGGCGACGGCGGACTTGGCCGCAGTCTTCAGATTTTGCTCGAGCATGGCGACCCTCCCTTCGACATCGCCGGTACCGTGGCGATTGCCGAGACCCTGTTTCGTTGTTTTTGCAACGACAATATTTTTTTCGTTAAAGAGAGCCTATGGACACGCCATTTGGCTGTCAACGTTCCGGCCTTCGGCCGCGCAGACGCAGCAGATCCTCGGGGCATTCATTCCGTTACTTGCCCACTATCGGCCTCGCGATGTCCGCTAATGGGATGGTCCGGCCGTGCTCCTGCCCCGCAGCAGTAAGCTGCCAAGGGGCGCCAAAGACAAGGAGCACGCCATGTCTCAGAAGCTCACTACCGTAATCGCCGTGGTTGGCATCGATATCGGCAAGAACTCGTTCCACATCGTAGGTCACGATGAGCGTGGTGCAATCGTGCTGCGGCAGAAATGGTCGCGTGGCCAGGTGGAGGCACGGTTTGCCAACATGCCGCCGTGCCTGATCGGCATGGAGGCCTGCGTCGGAGCGCACCACCTCAGTCGCAAGCTTAACGCACTCGGCCACGACGCGCGGCTGATGCCGGCGAAGTATGTGCGGCCCTATTCGAAGGGACAGAAGAACGACTTCCGCGATGCGGAGGCGATCGCCGAGGCAGTGCAACGGCCGACGATGAAGTTCGTGGCGACCAAGACCGCCGATCAACTCGACCTGCAAGCGTTGCACCGGGTGCGTGAGCGTCTGGTCAGCCAGCGCACCGGCATCATCAACCAAATCCGAGCCTTCCTGCTGGAGCGCGGCATTGCGGTGCGGCAGGGACAACGGTTTTTGCGCGCCGAGCTACCGCGCATCCTGGCCACGCCCCCAGATGTCCTGTCGCCGCGCATGGTGCGGGTAATCGAGGGCCTGGCCGGCGACTGGCGCCGGCTCGATGAGCGCATCGAGGGTCTATCGGGTGAGATCGAGGCCCTTGCACGCCAGGATGCCGGTTGCGAGCGGCTGATGAGCGTGCCCGGCATCGGGCCGATCATCTCCAGCGCGATGGTAGCCGCGATCGGCAGTGGAGATGCGTTCACAAAAGGCCGCGACTTCGCCGCCTGGCTGGGGCTGGTCCCTAAGCAGATATCGACCGGGGACCGCACGATCCTCGGCAAGATATCCAAGCGCGGCAACCGTTACCTGCGTGTGCTGTTCGTGCAGGCGGCATGGGTCGTGCTGATCAGACCCAAGAGTTGGGAGCGTCATGGGCTCAAGCCGTGGATCGAGTCGGCCAAGAAGCGGCTGCACCACAACGTGCTGGCGATCGCGCTCGCCAACAAGCTCGCCCGCATCGCCTGGAGCGTTCTGGCTCATGGCCGGGACTTCGAGGTTAGGAAGGTTGATGGGGCCTCTACCCAGCTTGTCTGATCCTCACCCCATGCCGACGATCACAGGGGCCGCGCAAAAAATAGGAGCCCGCAATGACGTAGCCAAATCGATACGCCTTACCCGCCGAGGTCTGCGAGAGGACGAGACGAGATGGAGGTTCGGTCTTCCCGGCGCATGCGAACACTGGTGACCCGAATGGCCCTTCGAGGCCTATCCGCTAATGAGCTCGCACGCGCGCTGATATCCATGATGGCCAGGAGCACAACACGCTCCAATCAAAGGCCGGATACATTGATGCAAGATCGCTAACCGCCAGTTCGACGAAATCCACTTGCGACGCACGGCCGGACCATACATTGGGGTCAAAAGCAGACTTCGTGAGAAGCGCACGCAATGCCCGCCTTGCCTCCGCAAGCGGACATGAGATGCCGTTTGCGTGTCCGACAAGTGCCACCGGCGGACATCCAAGAAGCGATATGCGGCATTGCTCTTGCGCGCGGTTGGTAGCAATGCCGAGCGAGTTGCGGGCGGCCCCCTATTGCAAAACCTGCGGTGTGGCTGATGATAGGGCTGCCAAGTGATACAATCGCCTTGGCTAAAGGGGGGGTATATGAAGAAGCTCGTTCTGATGCTTGCCGTCGCGGCTCTTGCCGCATCGCCAACTCTGGCTGCCAACAAACACAAGAAATCCAAGGAGCCCACTGAGGCCGAGAAGATCGCCCAACAGAACGAATATACCAAACGCGTCTTAGTTGACTCGCTCCCGGTGGTGCTGCCGACCTGGTCGCTTCCGCTTTATTTCAGCATGCAACAAAACGAGCAGAAGACCGAAAAGAAGAAAAAGTAAAAGGCCGCAGGCCCGATAGAAAACACCCTCCGGCTCGGCTGGACTGTTCGCTTAGTCCCATACGCGGCCGTCAGCGAAACGCTGGGCGTATTCTCTTGAGTAGAAACAGAAAGACCGCCTCACAGCGGTCTTTCTCAACGCGGGTGGGGCCAATCGCTGATCCACCCGGGTTCAGAAAAGCGGGCGAGGCTGACGTCCGCCGGGCAGCGATCAGAAAATTAAAGCCTCTCGCCTTCGCTCCGCGCCTGCCACTCCGGCAGCGTCAGCAGATGCAAGCCGAGGCGGGCGTAGTCGACGCGCAGATAGTTGTCGAGCGGGCCGCGCACGACGGCGTCGGGATGGATCAGCGCCACCTCCTGCGCCATCACGCCGACATAGACGGTGTCGCTCCACAGATAGCGGTAGCGGTAGAGCCCGAGCCCGTCGGCACGGCGGCCGAGGAGCGCGATGTCGCGCTTGAGCCGCATATCGGACGGCGCGACGGCCGAATAGGTGGCATCCGTCTTGAGCCCCCAGGCGCCGCCGCCATGGCCGCCGATATAGGCGCCTTCCCATGGCTTTCCTGCCATCGCCGGATCGGGAAAGAAGTGCCAGTTCAAGCCGAGCGTGACGACATGAAAGGCCGCATGCGCGTTGGCAGTCTCTGTGAGCGGCAGCACCGACGCGCTCAAGCTAAGCGTACCGAGATCGACATATTGGTAGCCGAGCGTGAGCGCCAGATTCGGCTGCAGCCAATATTCGGCGCCGGCGCCGACGACCCAGCCGGCCTTCGTCGATGACGTACTGGCATTCACCGTCGTGCCGGCGCTGGTGTACGTGCCGCTCAGGTCGACTTTGCCGTAAGCGAGCCCGCCGGTGCCGTAGAAGAAAAACTTGTCGACCGTCCAGCCGGCGCGGCCGCGCACGGTGCCGTACCAGTCGACTTTGGCAGTGGTGCTGGCGGAATCGCCGCACGGAATCGCGGTGCTCAGTCCGCCGCTCATCGAGCTCTGGAGGCCGGTGCCGGACAGATCCGTTTCCACGCCGTAGACCCAGGAACCTTGCTGCCAGTTGTAGCCGAGCTGCCCGCCGGCGACGAAGCCGCTTCCGGTCGCGGAATTCGCTCCGGTGTTCGCCGGACATTGGGCGTCGGCGCTTGAGATGGAGAACGACATGGCCGCGGCAGCGGCGATCGCCAGCATGCCTGCGGTTGAGGCCCGGCCGACCCAGCGCCCGAAGGCGACACGAAAAGATGTCTGCAAAGAAATCATCACACGGCCCCCGCACGATAACATGCAATCGCGCCCACGCCTTAAATTCCCGTCAAACATAGCGGTTTGCCGCGATTGGCACAACGGACTGGCGATGGCTTGTAGAGTATTCAACTGTGCCGTTGCTTGCGCCCGAGCGCGGCAAGCCTGCATCGGAAAGCGAAGCTAAAATTGACTTTTCTCAATGGTTTGGGCGCGGCGATGCGCCATCTTAGACAAAACCGCGTTGGAGGATGGCATGGACGCGCCGGCCGGGGTGAAGACCAGCACGGATTATCCGATTCCGCAGACCATGAAGGCCTGGGTCCTGGGCGGTCCAGGCGAGCTTAAACTCGCCAACAAGCCGGTCCCCGTCCCACAGCGCGCGGAAGTGCTGGTGCGCATCGACGCCGCAGCGATCTGCGCCACCGATCTAGAGGTCATTTATCAAGGCCCGCCGGCCATCATCCAGGGCGGCCTGCCGTTCAACAAAAATTTCACGCCGGGCCACGAATATATGGGCACGGTGGTGGCGCTCGGGCCGGGCGTCGATGAATACAAGATCGGCGAGCGCGTCGCCTGCGAGATTCACGCCGGCTGCGGCCAGTGCAAGCGCTGCCGCGAAGGCATGTACACCTCCTGCCACAACTACGGCCTCAATTACGGCGCCGTCGACAAGGGCCACCGCGCCAACGGCTTCACCACCGACGGCGCGTTTTGCGAATACCAGGTCAACAATATCAATACGCTGGTCGCCATCGCCGACGACATGTCGGACGCGGAGGGCGCGCTCGTCGTCACCGCCGGCACGGCAATGTATGCGTTGACCGAACTCGGCGGTCTGGTCGCCGGCGAAAGCGTGGTGGTCTCGGGCGCCGGCCCGATCGGCTTGATGGTGGTCGCGGTGGCGAAGGCGCTCGGCGCGCAGCCGGTGATCCTCACCGAGATGCGCGACGACCGCATGAAGATCGCGCGCGCACTCGGCGCCGATGCAGTGGTCAATGTCGGCAAGGTGCCGGACGTGGTGGCCGCGGTGAAGGCGCTCAACGGCGGCAAGGGCGTCGATTACGTGGTGGAGTGCTCGGCTGCGAGCAAGGCGGTCAACGACGCGGTGCACATGGTCAATCGCGGCGGCAAAGTCTGTCTCGCCGCCTTCGCGCACGAGCCGGTGCAAGTCGACGTCGCGCATATAGTGAGCAACAACATCTACCTCTACGGCATCCGCGGCGAGGGCAAGAGCGCGGTGCACCGCGCCGAGGCCTTCATGCGGCAGAAGCGGTTCGACGCCACCAAGATCCACACCCACACTTTCCCGCTCGCCGATCTGCCGACCGCGATCCGCTACGCCAAGGACCGCGTCGACGACGCCATCAAAGTGGTGGTCAAGCCGCGCCTCGACGCCGCGCATAAGGTGGCCGCGGAATAGCGGAACTAGAATAGGATCGGAGCCGTTGCCGGCAGAAGGGGCATTGCCGTGGCCGAGCTGCCATCGATCAAATCGCTGAAAGCGCTCCGCGCCGCCGAAGTGGAATGCCGGCGGTGCCCGCTCTACAAGAATGCAACGCAGGTCGTGCCCGGCGAAGGGCCGGCGCGGGCGCGCATCATGCTGGTCGGCGAACAGCCGGGCGATCAGGAAGACAAGCAGGGCCGGCCCTTTGTCGGCCCGGCCGGGCGCGTGCTGGCGGAGGCCCTGACCGATGCCGGGATCGACCGCAACACCGTGTTCGTCACCAACGCGGTCAAGCATTTCAAGTTCGAGCCGCGCGGCAAGCGCCGCCTGCACAAGCGTCCCAACGTCAACGAAATCGAGCAGTGTCACTGGTGGCTCGATTTCGAGCGGACGATCGTGAAACCGGCCATCGTCGTCGCGCTAGGCGCCACCGCGCTGCGCAGTATCTCCGGGCGTCCACTTGCCATCAACAAGGTCCGCGGTCGCGTGCTGTCGTTCGAAGGCGGCCAGATGCTGGCGACCATCCATCCCTCGTACATCTTACGCATCGAGGACGACGCCGACAAACGCGCGCAATACCGCCAATTTGTCGCGGATTTGAAAGCGTGCGCGAAGGCTGCCGCCGAGCCGGTCTGACCTTTCGCCGGGTTCCGCCGCGGAACTATTTGCCGGGTCGGCGGTTATTGTGTCGACAACCGGCCGCCGGATGGGCGGCCGTTCGGCATTGTGGAGCTTCCAATTATGGAAAAGCCAAAGCGCGCCCCGGAAGACGAGCGCGGGCGGATCGAGTCCGACGAGGACGCGGTCGCGGTCAATTCCGACGAGAGCTTTCCGGCCAGCGATCCGCCAAGCTGGACGCCGGTGCATGGCGTCGGCTCGAGCGAAAGCAAGAAGAACAAGAAGAAGCCGGCAAACGCCGAATGACTGCGCCGAGAAAATCGAGAAGAAGCGGAAGTTAGAAGCTCATTTTGAGCAGTGTTTCGGCGTTGCCGCAGAACAGCTTGTGCTCGTCGGCGGGCGATAGGCCTAAGCCTTTGATCGTTTTGATCGTCGGTGCAATCGGGCCGAGCGGCGTATCTGTAGCAAAAACAACGCGTTCCGCGCCGAAAAACTCGTAGCCGCAGCGCGTTGCCGGAACGCCGCCGCCAAACATGGCGGTATCGGCATAGAAGTCGTGCAGGTAATCGGTGTGTGGCCGCTTCAGCGACAGCAATATCTGCGAATAGTCCTCGTCCGACGTGCGCTGCCCCAATACTTTAAGCCCGGCTCCCACCCGCCCGTCATAGTAAGGGATCATGCCGCCGAGATGGTGCGTGATGATCTTGAGCTTCGGATAGCGGTCGAGCAGCCCGTTGAATACTATGCGCACCATGGCCACCGACGTCTCGTAGGGCCAGTGGAAGCACCACCACATTTCGTAGCGCGATTTTTTCTCGGCCGGATAGTCCGGCATCGCCGCGGTGCCGACCGGATGCAGCCAGATTGGCAAATCGAGGTCCGCCATGGTTTTGAACAGCGGCTCGAATTTCGGCTGATCGAGGGGCTCGCCAGCGACGTTCGTATAAATCAGCACGCCGCGCGCGCCGAGATCCTTGATGGCGCGTTGCGCCTCCTTAATCGAACCCTCGACGTCGGTCAGGCACAGCGCGGCGGCGAAGGACGGAAATCGTTCGGGATGCTTGCGGCATAACTCGGCCATCGAGTCGTTGGCGATGCGCGCGAGCTGTAGGCCGACGTCGGGCTTGGCAATATCCTCGATCGCGGGGTTGGGCAGCGAGATGATCTGCCGGTAGTCGCCGAACTCGTCCATTTCCTTGAAGCGGGCGTCGAGGTCGAACAACTTTTTGATTCCGCGCAACCGCTGCCCGATATTGCTGAGGTTCGGCGCCACCTTGCTCATCTCCTGGAAAAAGCGGTCCGGATAGATGTGGCAATAAATGTCGATGATCGTGCTCATGATTGTCCTCCGGTTCTTCTTTCGCCAACACCAGCCGCCTTTGCAGCGGCAAAGCCTGCCAGCCGAAGCGCTCCGCAATCAGGCCCCAAAGTCCTTTCGGCGCCCACAGCATCACCACGATGGCGACCGCGCCCATCATCAGCAAATAGAGACTGCCGAGATCGGCCAGCGTCTGGCGCAGCGCGAAGAATATGACGGTGCCGATGATCGGCCCCTCGATACGGCCGATGCCGCCGATCACCGTGATGAAGATGACGAAAGCGGTCCAGTCATTCACCGAAAATGCGGTGTCCGGCGAGATGCGCAGCTTCATCAGAAAAATCAGTGCGCCGATCATCGCCGTGCCGAAGCCGGTCAGCACATAGACGATGAACTTGGTGCGGGTAACGTCGATGCCGTTGCTCTGCGCCGCCATCTCGTTGTCGCGGATGGCGGTGAGGGCGAGGCCATGGCGCGAGCGCAGCAGCGCAACGATTGTGCCTAGAACGGCGGCGGTGAGCGCCAGCGCGAGCCAGTAGGTTTCGAATTCGCGGATTTGCCGGCTCGGCGCCACGGCAATCACCGCCACGGCCGGCAGGCTGATGCCGGAACCGCCGCCGAGCACGGAAACCTGCGATGCCAGCAGGCGGAACACTTCGGCCACCACCCAGGTGCCGATGGCGAAATAGGCGCCGCGTAGGCGGAAGATTAGCGCCGCCACCGGCAGGGCGACCAGCGCGCCGATGGGGCCGGCGATTAGGATGGCCGCAATGGGATGCACACCGGCGAGGATCACCAGCGCGAACAACAGATAGCCGCCGAGCCCGACAAAAGCCTGCTGGCCAACCGAAACGAGACCCGCGTACCCGGCGAGCAAATTCCACAAGCTAGCCAGCGCGACGAAAGTGAATATTTCGGCGAGCAGGCGCAGCATCGCGCGGTCGCCCCACAGCGGCGCCAGCGCCAGCACGACCAGCGCCGCGGCGATCAGCACGACGCCGATGCGGCTCGAACGCGTGGCGTGCTCGACTTGGTAATTTCTTTGGGTCATCCCGACACCTTCGGGAACAGCCCTTGCGGCCGCACGGCAAGAATGACGAGGAACACGATGTGGCCGGCGAGCAATTGCCAGCCTGGATCGATTTGCGCGCCGATCGCCTGCGACACGCCGAGAATGATGCCGCCGATCAACGTGCCCCACATGTTGCCGAGCCCGCCGATGATCACCGCCTCGAAGCCGAAGATCAGCCGTGCCGGCCCGATCGACGGATCGAAATTGGCGCGCACCGCCAGGAACACGCCGGCGATGGCGACGACGGCGAGCGACAGTGCCATGGCCATGGCGAAGACGTGACGGGTGTCGAGGCCCATCAATTGCGCCACCGCTTGGTCGTCGGAAGTGGCGCGGAAGGCGCGGCCGAGCGCGGTGTAATAGAATAATGCCTGGAGCCCAGCGATCACCGCGACCGCGACGGCAAATTGGATGAGCGGCAGGACGCCGATCCAGACGCCGTGCAGCGCCTGGAAGGCTTGAATTTCGATCGCGCCCGCCTGCAGCTTGCGGCTATCGGCGGTGAACAATTCCAGGAGGCCGTTCTGGATGATGATCGACAGTCCGAAAGTCACCAGCAGCGGTGGCAGCAGATCGTCGCCCAGCGTGAAATTGAGCAGCCCGCGCTGCAGCGTGTAGCCGATGACGGCCATGATCGGCACGACGAGCAGCAGCGAGACGAGCGGGTCAATGCCGAGCGTCTGCGTCACCACCAGCGCGACGTAGGCGGCGAGGACGATCAGGTCGCCGTGCGCGATGTTGACCAGCCGCATCACGCCGAAGATCAGCGACAGGCCGGCGGCGAACATGGCGTAGAGCCCGCCGATCAGCACACCTTGCAGGATGACGTTGAGCCATTGCATCGCCGTCACACCCCGAAATACGCCGCTGAGATGCTCTCGCGCGTCAGCTCGCGTGCCGCGCCTTGCAGCGCGATGCGGCCCTCCTGCAGGCAATAGACCTGGCGCGCCGCCTTGAGTGCCTGCGCGATGTCCTGCTCGACCACAATCAGCGACAGGCCCTCCGCCACGATCAATGGCAATTGCGCGTAGATGTCGCGCACCACGATCGGCGCGAGGCCGAGGCTGATTTCGTCGCACAGCAGCAGCCGCGGGTTCGACATCAGCGCACGGGCGATGGCGCACATCTGTTGTTGCCCACCGGACAGCGCGGGGGCGGGCAGGCGGCGCCGTTCGGCCAGAATGGGAAAGAGTTGATAGATGCGCCGGAGCGTCCACGGGCCGGGACGCTTGGACTGGCCGCCGATTAGCAAATTCTCTTCGACCGTGAGCGAGGGAAACAGCCGGCGGCCTTCTGGCACCAGCGCGATGCCGCGTTTGAGCACGTTGAACGCGGCCGCGCCGCCGATCGGTGCGCCGTCGAACAAGATCTCGCCATGGCGCGGCGCCATCATGCCGGCGATGGTTTTCAACAGCGTGCTCTTGCCGGCACCGTTGGCGCCGATGATCGCCACCACCTCGCCGGCATTGATCTTGAGCGAGACGCCGAACAGCGCCTGGAAGTCGCCGTAAAAGGCGTCGATGGCGCATACCTCAAGGAGAGGATCAGGCATCAGCCGCGATCCCCATGTAGATCTCCGCGACCTGCGGGCTGCGGATTACCGTGCGCGGATCGCCTTCGGCGATGAACCTGCCGCCGTGCAGCACCAGCAGGCGGTCCACAGCGGCGAGCAGCGCATGCACCACGTGCTCAATCCACACGATCGACACGCCGCCGGCGCGCACGTGTTTGATCAACGTCACCAGCGCGGCGCATTCCTGCTCGCGTGAGACCGCCGGCGACTTCGTCGAGCAGCAGGACGCGCGGCTTGGTCGCCAGCGCCCGCGCCAGCTCAAGCCGCTTGCGGTCGAGCAGCGTGAGGCTGCCGGCGCGTCGGTTGGCCTTATCGGCGAGACCGCAGCGGTCGAGCAACTCCGCGCAAGGATCGTAGACCGAAGCTTCGCTGGTGCCGCCGGCAAAGGCCGCCGCCACCACCACGTTCTCGAATACGGTCATGCCGGAGAACGGTTGCGGGATCTGGAACGAGCGTGCGATGCCTTTGCGGCAGCGCCGCTCCGGCGGCAGGCGGGTAATGTCCTCGCCGGCGTAAACGACGCGCCCGGTGTCGGGCGCGACGGTGCCGGTGGCGATGCCGAACAGCGTCGTCTTGCCGGCGCCGTTCGGCCCGATGATGCCGAGCGCCTCGTCCTCGGCGAGCGCGAGGTCGATGCTATCGGCCACCACCACGGCCCCGAACCGCTTCGAAATATTGTCCAGCGCGAGGATCGGGGCCATAGGATGTGGTGCGTCAGGAAATCGGTACCAGCTTGCCGCCGACCGGAATCTTCGGCGCGGTCTTGTTCTCGGCGATCACCAGCTCGAACTTGCCGTTCTTGCGTTGCCATTGCCCGGCGACCAGCGGCGTCTTGGTGACGTTCTTCACCGGCGCGCCGGTCCACTGGATGTGGCCGACCATCGATTGGTAGTTGGTGGCGACGATCGAATCCAAAACCGCCTTCGGATCGTGCGGGTCCTTGGCGCGCTTGAGCACGTCGATCGCCACTTCAAACAGCGCGTGCTGGAAGCCGATCGGCTGCGTCCACGGCCGGTTGGTCGCCTTGGTGTAGCCGTCGGTGAGCTGCTGGGCGCTCTGGCCGGTGAGGCCGGACTTGAACGGATGATGCGGCGTCCACCAGATTTCGCTGGTGAGGCCGTTGCCGCGTTCGCCCAGCGAATCGATGACGGACGGGAACAGCAGCGCCTTGCCGATGGTGACGATCTTCGGTTTGAAGCCCTGCTGCGCGGCCTGCGACCAGAAGGTGGCGAAGTCGGGCGGGATCATGTTGCCGGTGACGATCTCGGCGCCCGCCGCCTTGAACGCCGAAATCTGCGAGGTGAAATCGTTGTTCATGAGCTGATAGCGGCCGGGGTCGAGCAGTTTGTAGCCGGCTTTGGCGAGCGCGGGCGGCAGGCCGAGCTTGGCATCGCCCCAGGCGTTGCCGTCGGCGTCGTTGGGGAACAGGCCGCCGACCACTTTGTTGGTCGGCAGTTCGTCCCACAGCGCCAGGAACGCGCCGATCACGTCTTCCAGGCCCCAGAAGAAATGATAGGTCCAGGTGAAGCCCTTCTTCGGGTCGCCCTTGCGGCCGAAGAAATAGGGCTGCCACGGACAGTTGGTGGTGATGCACGGCACCTCGTTGACCTCGGCCTGGTCGGCGACCGGATTGGTGGTGTCGGGCGTCGCCGAGGCGACGATGAGGTTGACCTTGTCGCCGAGGATCAATTCGGCCGCGACCTCGGAAGCGCGGCTGGCGTTCGACTGGCTGTCCTTGGAGATGATCTCGACCTTGTAGGTCTTGCCGCCGCTTTGCAGGCCTTTGCTCAAGATGCCGCGCACCTGCTCGAGAATGTAGCCGTCGGCCTCGCCGAAGCCGGCGAGCGGCCCGGTCTTCGGGCTGACGTGGCCGATCTTGATCACCTGCGATTGCGCATTGGCCGGAACGGCATGGAGAATAGCCGGCGCGGCGAGCGCGCCGAGGCCGGTCTTGACCAAAGTGCGACGCGAGATCGTCTTGCTGTCGGTCATCGTCTCCTCCTTTGCGCGCGCGGTCATGTGTCTTGGGCGCGCGCTTTTTTTAGATGCTGCAACACTTTCAGTCGCAACTCTTGCTGCTGCTGCGGGCTCCATTTGCGGAAGCCTTCCCCCGACTTGAATCCGAGCTTGCCGTTCTTCACTAGCTTTTTCAGATAAGGCGAAGGCCCCGGCCGGCTGTCGATGTCGCGCAGCACAAACTTGTGAATGGCCAGCGTCAGATCAGTGCCGACCATGTCGGCATTTTCCAACGGACCGAGCGCCGCCAGCCTGCGGCCGAACGATGCCTTGATCACATTGTCGACGGTTTCGGCATCGCAGATGCCTTGTTCGACTAGCGCAATTGCCTCGCGCCAGAGCGCGTGTTGCAGCCGGTTGCCGATGAAGCCGGGCACGTCCTTCTTCACATGCGCCGGCTTTTTGCCGGCCGCCGCGTGCAGCTTCATGGTGAAGTCGACTGCGGCGGGGCTCGTCCATTGCGTCTCGATCACCTCGACCAGCGGCACCAAAAACGGCGGGTTCCACCAGTGGGTTCCGAGCGCGCGGTCGCGCCGCTTGAGGCCTTTCATGATCTTGGTGATCGGGATGACCGAGGTGTTGCTGGCGAGGATCGTGTCCGGCCGCACGTGCTTTTCGATCTCGGCGAACAGCTTCTGCTTGAGCGGCAGATCCTCAAGTACCGCTTCCACTACGTAGTCGGCCTCGCGCACGGCGGTCGCCAGATGGGGCACCGGCGTCACACGCTCGACGGCCTTCTGATCGTCGCCGAGGTCTTTCAGGTTCGTCAGGATACGCGATTTGGCGTTGTCGAGGCTCGCCATCACCGAGTCATAGATCGTCACCTCATGGCCGGCGAGCGCGAACACTTGGGCGATGCCGTGGCCCATCAGGCCGGCGCCGATCACCGCGATGCGCGCTTTGGCCATGGCCTAACCCGCCGTGTAGCCGCCGTCGGCGTAGAGGATATGGCCGGTGTAGAAGTCGGATGCCTTCGAGGCGAGGAAGAGCAGGGGGCCGGCCAAATCTTCCGGTTCGCCCAGGCGGCCCTTCGGCACGCGCGCCAGGAAACCCTTGCGCACGGTCTGCGCGCGCTCGGTGTCCTCGTACATCCAGGCAGTGAGCGGCGAGCGAAAGACGGTGGGGCCGAGCGCATTGACGGTGATGCCGCTTTCGCCCCATTCGCAGCCGAGCGCCTTGGTGATGCCGTCGACCGCGGACTTCGACGCGCAATAGGCGGTGTAGCCGGCCGGATGGCCGAGCAGCCCGCGCGCCGACGAAGTGAGGATCACCTTGCCGCTGCCGCCTTGCTTGAGCATCTGCTTGCCGGCCGCGCGCGCCATCAGCCACGACTGGGTGACGTTGGCGTCCATCACGTCGAGAAAATCCTGCGGCTTCAGATCGCCGATCTTGGCCACCTTGTTGAGGCCGGAGGCGACCACCAGGATGTCGAGGCGGCCGAACTTGTCGACTGCGGTTTTGACGATCATCTCGCAGTTGTCTTCCGAATTCGGCCGCAGCGCCACGATTTCGGTCTTGCCGCCAAGCGCTTCGCATTCGGCCGCGACTTTTTTCAACTCGTCTTGCTTGCTTCCCGCCAGCACGACATTGGCGCCGGCGCCGGCGAGCGTCTTGGCCGCCAGCGCGCCGAAGGCGCCCGACGCGCCCGTGATCACGGCGGTCTTGCCCCTTACGTCGAACAGGCCAAGCGGGTTTTTCAGGAATGCTTCGGACATGATGTCCTCCCTGTATTTTCTCCACCGTCATGCCCGCGCAGGCGGGCATCCAGTAATCACTGCAGCTTGTGTGTACTGGGTCCCCGCTTTCGCGGGGACGACACTTTGATTGCTATTTCGGCGGCATCGCCACCGCGACGACGATCGAGCAGACCTCGTTGCCGCGGTTGATGATCTCGCGCGTCTCGTTCGGCTCGATCACGCAGCTATCGTTCGCCTTCAGCAGGGTTTCCTTGCCGTTGACGATGACCGTCAATTCGCCGCGCAGCACGAAGTAGACCTTCTCGGGCGGCGAGGCGTCCGGACCGGCGCCGCCGCCGGGCAGGAAATGCGACAGGCCGCAAACCACACCCTTGGTGCCGCCGGCCTCGGCGCCGAACAGGCGCAGCGAGGTGCAGCCACGGTGATTGGGCGCGTCGTAAGCCTTGGCATCGGCGAAGCGTTTGACGTGCATTAGTAATTCCTCCCGCGCTCGATTTTGTATTTGCCGGTCGGGTCGACGATGGCGACTAGGCGCACGATGCAGCCGTCGCCGCGGTCCCAGTTCCACGGGAAATAGGCGAAGGTAACGCGCTTGCCGGTGACCTTGTCGATGTCGCCGCCGACGTTCTCGATGCCCATGATGCCGTTCTTGAACAAAATGCGATGCACCGGCTCCCATTCCGGGAAATCGTCCTTCCAGTCGCGGCCGCCCGACCATTCGCGATATTCCTCGGCGAGATGCGGATGCAGCGGACCGTTGCGCTGCGGGCCGATCGCGGTGGCGAGTGGATGGTCGTTGGCCTGCGTGTCATGGCCGACCACCTTGACCTTCTTCTTGACGAACCATTCGCCGGCCGACGGCACGAAGCCGGGCGCGCGGCAGAAATAGTCCTCCGAGTCCTCGTAGAACTTGTGCCAGCCGGTGTTGACGATCACCACGTCGCGCGGCCGCACGATCTTGCCGCAGGCTTTTTCCAGGTCGTCGCCGGTGATCGGCTCCCATTTGTTTTTCGGGATCGACACGACGATGCCGGAGCCGAAGAAATGCGGCAGCGGCACTTCGTCGATGAACGGCGTGCCCTGGATGACGTGCGCCGGCGCGTCGATATGCGTGGTGTTGTGCATCGAGGTGGTGATGCGCTGCGACAGCACTCCCGACTTCGCCATGTAATGGATGCGTTCGATCTTCACGTCCTCGAAATAGGGCCAGTTCGGGGACTGATAGCCGAAGCGATGGGACAGGTTATAGAACTCCAGCCCCATGCTGTTCTTGAGGTTTTCTTCGAACATTACGCCGCGAATTCTTTTGGCCACGGCATCCTCCCTTAGTTTCGTTTCGTGTGTTTCGATCGGTGTCGCCGTGGCGCAGTTCAGGCCGCGGCGAAATTCATATGCATCTCCATGGCGCGTTTGGTGGCGAGCAGCCGTTCGGCGATCAGCGCCAGTTGATCCTGGAAGCGCTGGCTCGGCACCGGCACCGAGATGGCGACAGCGTTGCCGAGTGGATCTTGTAGCGCGACGCCGGCGGCGCAGATGCCGAGCGTGTGCTCCTCGCGGTCGAACGCCACGCCGTTACGGCGCACGGATTTAAGCTCGCCGAGCAGCGCGTCGAGGCGGGTCAGCGTCTTTGGCGTGCGCGGCTCGTAGGCGCGGCCGATCAGCGCTTCGATGGCTGGATCGGACAGCTGCGCCAGATAGGCCTTGCCGTTGGCGGTGCAATAGAGCGGAAAGGTCTCCCCCACCGCCGAGACGGTGCGCAGGCGCTGCGGTCCAATCACCTGGTCGATGAACACCAGATGGTCCTTGCCGACGGTCGAAAGATCGACGGTCTCGTGCAGTTCCTCGCTCAGGCGCTCGAGATACGGCCGCGCCAGCGCGATGAAATCGCTGCGTACCGAGGCCGCCAGCCGCAGGATGGTCGGGCCGAGCCGCACGCGGCCGTTCGGCGTCGCCGCGATGACCAGCTTTTCGGTTTCCAGCGCCGCGACGATGCGCTGCACGGTCGAGCGCGCCAGATTCACCCGCTGCGCGATCTGGCCGAGACTTAAGCCGGCATTCTCGTCTTCCAGCGCGCGCAGGATGGTGGCGGCGCGCGCGATCACCTGCACCTGGCTCTTGTCGTTGGTGACGTGGCGGTTCATCGGCAGATACTCGTCACTGAGTGCGGCGCCCGGTCCGCCTTGCATGATGGTACACGTTAGCCCAATATGCGGTACAGGTAAAAATGAAAAAACGTGACGGTTGAGGAAAACGCCATGGTGAAAAAGATCGCGCTCGAAGAGCACTTCATCGATCCCGCCACCGAGGATTATTGGCGGCCGACGATGGTCGACGTGGCGCCGGCAAAGACGGCGCAGCTCTACGCCGCCCTCACCGACTTCGGTGACCGCCGCCTGGAAATGATGGAGAAAACAGGCATTGCCCGCATGGTCCTGGCGATCGCCGGTCCCGGCGTCCAAGCCGAGCGCGATACCGCGACTGCCGTCCGCAACGCGCGGGCCTCGAACGATTTTCTCGCCAAGGAAGTGCAGAAGCGGCCGGACCGCTATTCGGGCTTTGCTCATCTGGCGATGCAGGATCCGAAGGCGGCGGCCGACGAGCTGGAACGCTGCGTGCGCGATCTCAAATTCCTGGGCGCCATGATCGATGGCCACACCAACGGCAAATATCTCGACGACCGTTCTTACGATCCGTTCTGGGAGCGCTCGGCGGCGCTGGGCGCGCCGATCTATCTGCACCCGGCCGATCCGGTCGCGCCGCTCGCAGCGATTGCCGGCTACAACGTGCTGGCGCGGCCGATGTGGGGCTGGGGCGTCGAGACCGGCTCGCACGCGCTGCGCATCATCTGCGGCGGCGTGTTCCACCGCTATCCGAAAGCCAAGCTCATCCTCGGCCACCTCGGCGAGACGCTGCCGTTCCAGCTCTGGCGCTTCGACAGCCGCTCGGCGCCCTATGGCTGGAATCTGCCGAAGCCGCCGTCGCAGTACCTCAAGGAGAACGTCTGGGTGACGACCTCGGGCATGTACGACCTGCCGCCGGTGCGCTGCTCGCTCGACGCGCTCGGGCGCGACCGCGTCATGTTCTCGGCCGACTATCCGTTCGACTGGCCGGGCTGCGAATTCATCGACACGGTGCCGCTCGACGAAAGCTTGCGCGCGGATATTGCCTACAGCAACGCGGCGAAGCTGCTCGGCCTCTAAATCTTACTTCGCTTCGATCACCCTGATCGGCTTGCCGTCGAGCCAGGCGCGGATGTCCTCAACCACGCCCGTGTAAAGCACGCGGTAGTTCCGCTCGCTGACGTAGCCGAGATGCGGCGTGAGCACGACGTTGTCCATCTTGCGGAACGGGTGATCGATCGGCAGCGGCTCGACGTCGAACACGTCGAGGCCGGCGCCGGCGATCGACTTGGAATTCAATGCCGCGATCAACGCCTTCTCGTCGACGATCGGCCCGCGCGCCGTGTTGACCAGATAAGCGGTCTTCTTCATCAGGCCGAGTTCGCGCGCGCCGACCAGGCCGCGCGAGCGGTCGCCGAGCACCACATGAATGGTGAGGATATCGGCGTTGCGGAACAGATCGTCTTTGGCAACGTAATCGACACCCGCCTCCTTCGCCTTGTCCGGCGTCAGGTTCGGGCTCCAGGCGATGACCTTCATGCCGAGCGCCTTGGCGATCGTTGCGACGCGTTGGCCGAGCTTGCCGAGCCCAAGCGTGCCGAGCGTCATGCCCTCCACATCCTGGCCGATGGTGATCTGCCAGGGCGCGCCGGATTTCATGCGGGCGTTCTCGAAGCCGATGTGGCGGGTCAATTCCAGCATCAGGCCGATGGCGATACTGGCGGTCGGGTTGCCGAAGCCGCCGGTGCCGCAGACGGGAATGCCACGCTCGGCCGCCGCCTTGACGTCGAAGGAATTGTTGCGGGCGCCGGTGGTGATCAGCAGCTTCAGGTCGGGCAGCGCCTCGATCACCTTGCGCGGGAAGGGGGTGCGCTCGCGCATGCCGACGATGATGGCAAAGCCCTGCAGCGCCTTGATCGCCTCATCCGGGCCGGCGAACGGCTTGTCAAAGACGGTGATGTCGACATCCTTGGCGACCGGCGACCAGTCGGCCAATTTCAACGCGACGTTCTGATAGTCGTCGAGGATGGCTGCCTTGACCATACACACAAGCTCCCTATTGGCCTGCGCATGGTCTTTTCCAAAAACCGGTGGCCACTTTTCGGGACCATGCGCTGGCTGCACCCGGAACTCACCGGGGGGCGCCAATTTAGAGCCGGTCGATTGAAAAGATAGGGGGTATCAGAGCGGGGGCAGGCCGTGCTTGGCCCGGTATTTCGGGCCGGGGCCGCGCATGTAATGACGCTCGGGCCGGTAGGGGCCGCCCATGTCGCGGGTCAGTTCGTGCCAGAAGGCAACCAGCGCCGGCTTGAGCAGGGCAAAGGGGCGCGGCAGCAGTGAGATTGCCGAACCGGAAATTGCTGAAATCGCTCGACCCATGACGTCCATCCCGCCGTGCCGCCGGCGCCCGCCGCCCGCATATCCCTGGGTCGCTTGTCGCAGCGCCCGGGTTCATGCCGGCTGACTTTGGCGCGTCAAGAGTTAACAACGGGTAGTCGAGAGACCGTGTCTGGCGGAAATCGTAAACAGCCTTTCCGGAGCTTTACTTAGGGCCGGTAGGCCGCCACCTGCTTGCCCTTTGCGGTTACCGCCGTTACATGAGCGTCGAATTTCCCGACATCGCGTCACGCTGCGCTTAAGGCGCGGGCGGCGCGGATTCGCCAGTTTTCGAGGGGTTCTATGAACGGCCGTCAATTCATCTATCACATGCAGGGTCTGACCAAGACCTATCCGCCCGCCAAGAAGGTCTTGGATAACATCCACCTGTCGTTCTACCCGGACGCCAAGATCGGCGTGCTCGGCGTCAACGGCTCCGGCAAGTCGACGCTGCTGCGCATCATGGCGGGCATCGACACCGAGTACAGCGGCGAAGGCTGGGTCGCCGAGGGCGCCCGCGTCGGCTACCTCGAGCAGGAGCCGCAGCTCGATCCCACCAAAACCGTGCGCGAGAACGTGATGGAGGGCGTCGCCGCCAAGAAGGCGCTGCTCGACCGCTACAACGAGATCGCGTCGAACTATTCGGACGAGACCGCCGACGAGATGGCGAAGCTCCAGGACGAGATCGACTCAAAGAACCTGTGGGACCTCGACAGCCAGGTGGACCTCGCCATGGACGCGCTGCGCTGCCCGGCCGACGACGCCGATGTCACCAAGCTGTCCGGCGGCGAGCGCCGCCGCGTCGCGCTGTGCAAGCTGCTGCTCGATGCAGCCCGACCTGCTGCTGCTAGACGAGCCGACCAACCACCTTGATGCGGAAAGCGTGAATTGGCTGGAAGGCCATCTGCGCAATTATCCGGGCGCCATCCTGATCGTCACCCACGACCGCTACTTCCTCGACAACGTCACCGGCTGGATCCTCGAGCTCGACCACGGCCGCGGCATTCCCTACGAGGGCAACTACACCTCGTGGCTGCACCAGAAGCAAAAGCGTCTCGAGCAGGAGGCCCGCGAGGACGAGTCGCGCCGGCGCACGCTGGAGCGCGAAAGCGCGTGGATATCGTCGACTCCCAAAGCGCGCCAGGCCAAGTCGAAGGCACGTTATGAGCGCTACGACGAATTGCTCAAGATCGCCAATGCCAAGACGAATACCGTGGCGCAGATCACCATTCCCGTCGCCGAACGGCTCGGCCAGAATGTCGTCGACTTCGAGGGGCTGAGCAAAGGCTATGGCGACAATCTGCTGATCGACAATCTGACCTTCAAGCTGCCGCCCGGCGGCATTGTCGGCGTCATCGGTCCGAACGGCGCCGGCAAGACCACGCTGTTCCGCATGATCACCGGGCAGGAGAAACCCGACAAGGGCACCATCAAGATCGGCGAGTCGGTGCAGCTCGGCTATGTCGACCAGTCGCGCGACACGCTCGACGGCAAGAAAAACGTCTGGGAAGAAATCTCCAACGGCCAGGACATCATCATGGTCGGCAAGAAGGAAGTGAACTCGCGCGCCTACGTCTCATTGTTCAATTTCAAGGGCGCCGATCAGCAGAAGAAGGTCGGCACGCTGTCGGGCGGCGAGCGCAACCGCGTGCACCTCGCCAAGATGCTGCGCACCGGCGCCAATCTGCTGCTGCTCGACGAGCCGACCAACGATCTCGACGTCGATACGCTGCGCGCGCTGGAAGAGGCGCTGGAGGATTTCGCCGGCTGCGCCGTCATCATCAGCCACGACCGCTGGTTCCTCGACCGCATCGCCACCCACATGCTCGCCTTCGAGGGCGACAGCCATGTCGAATGGTTCGAGGGCAACTTCCAGGACTACGAGGCCGATAAGATGCGGCGGCTGGGGCAGGACAGCATCATTCCGCATCGGTTGAAGTATAAGAAGTTTAGTCGGTAGAGATGCGCTACCTCGTCGCCTCTGGCTTGCGCACCGCCGATCTGCCGTCCGGCTGCTGTGTCGTCGCCGACGGCGAGGCGGTGTCGCTGGAGCAGCCGTGGAGCTTCGGCGCGCCGATCATCGCCCAAGTCGATAACAGCGCCGATCTCGATGCGCTCAAAGCCAAGCCCGGCGTCACCGCGTTCACGGTCGAGGGGGCTTTGCCGCCGGGCGAGGGCAAAGCTTTCGCCATCGGTGCGCACCGCATGCGCGACGCGGAGGCCTTCAAGCCCTACATCGCGCGCGTGCCCGACGTCATCGCGCCCTACGGCTGCCGCTACATCGCGCGCGGCGGCGCGGTCACGCCGCTTTGCGGCGCGTTTACGCCCGACCGGCTGGTGCTGATGGAATTCCCCAGCGCCGATGACGTGGTGGCGTTCTATTTTTCCGACGCCTATGCGCCGCTGTTGCGCATCCGGCTGACCGCCACCGAGCCGCGCTTTGTCGTGCTGGCGCGTTCGGGGCCGCTGCCCCCATCCGCCGCCCGCGTGATCGCCGAGCGCCTGGGCAAGGTTTAGCCGCAAAGAATCGACTATAAGCGTCTTGTTCCTTCCGCGCGGAGCCGGACCGAATTGCGCAGCATTGCATTCCTGTTACTCGCGGCCGTCCTGCTGGCGATGCCGAGCGCGCACGCCGCCGACGCCGCGTTCCAGCAATGGCTGCAATCTCTGTGGCCGCAGGCGCATGAGCTCGGCGTCGCGCGCGCGACCTTCGACGCCGGCATCCGCGGTCTCGAGCCCAATTATGCGTTGCCCGATCTCGCGCTGCCCGGCCGGCCGGAAAAACAGCCGCAACAGCCGGAATTCGTGCAGACCCCGGCGCAATATCTGCGCGAGCCGACGTTCCAGCGGCTGGCGGCGCAAGGCAAAAAACTTGCCGCGCAATATCGCGACACGCTCACTCGCATCGAGAAAACGTTCGGCGTGCCCGGCAACGTCGTGCTGGCGATCTGGGCGCGCGAAACCGACTACGGGTCCGAGCGCCAGCCGCACGACGCGCTGCAGGTGCTGGCGACGCAAGCCTATGCCGGCAAGCGCAAGGATTTCTTCCGCAACGAGTTCCTGCACGCGCTGAAGATGCTGCAGGACGGCGTGCCGCGCGCCAATTTGCGCTCGTCCTGGGGGGGCGCCATGGGCCTCACCCAGTTCCTGCCGTCGGAGTACTACAAATACGCCGTCGATTTCGACGACGACGGCCGCGCCGACATCTGGCATTCGGTGCCGGATGCGCTTGCTTCGGCGGCGAAGCAACTCAAGGATAAAGGCTGGCGGGCGGGCAAGCCCTGGGCGATCGAGGTGCATGCGCCGCCGACCGTCGATTGCACGATTGCGGAGCCGAGCCACGTGCAGCCGGTCGCCGAATGGCTCAAGCGCGGCTATGTGCCGGCTTACCGGCGCAAGCTGACGCCAACGGAGCTCGCGGCCGAGGCATCCTTGCTATTGCCCGAGGGCACTTATGGCCCGGCCTTTCTGACGCCGAAGAACTATTACGTGATCAAGGAATACAATTATTCGGATCTCTACGTGCTGTTCGTCGGCCATCTTGCTGATCTGATCGGCGGCGGCAAGCCGTTCGAGCATGCCGTGGAGCAAGAACGCGCAACTCCACACCAAAGAAGTCGAATTGATGCAACAGCGGCTGACCGTGCTCGGGCTTTACAACGACAAGCTCGATGGCAAGGCCGGCATGCTCACGCGCGCGGCGCTCGGCGCCTATCAGAAGAAGAACGGGCTGAAGGTCGATTGCTGGCCGACCGCGGCGGTGCTCGACCATATGCGGCGCTAGCCATTCAATCGTCGCTGCACAAGACGGCAACGCCGCGGCCACCGGAGCGGCCGCGGCGAGTGCGGTAAAGCCAAATGACGCGCCTGCCCGGGCCGAACGTGTCAGCCCGGATCACGCGCCGAAGGCCGTTACACGATTAACGGCAGAACCAGCGCGGACGGCTCCAGCCGACGAAGTTGCCATAGGCATCATACATCCGGCGGCGGGCCCAGTATCCGTCGCATGCGACCGGAGCCGGGCCGTCGTATTCATAGCCGTAGTAGCCGGGATGGCTGGCGATGGCCGAGCCGATGATGGCGCCGGCAGCCAGACCGCCGATGATGCCGGCTCCAACGCCACAGCCGAAGCAACGGGCTTCCGCCTGTTGCGGGGCAGCCAATGTGCCGAGGCCGATCGTCGCAGCGGCCGCGAGCGCAAACATAGTCTTCTTCATAGGTCTCCCTCCAGGGTCGGGGCCGGCCGGGGCCGACCACCAAACATTAAATTTAAAGCCTGTCCCGGCTCCTGTAAAACAGGCAGGCTGCAAATATGTCGGAAATTTGATAGATTAGGTTCACCCCCACTTCGAAAAAGCCCGAAATTTTCGAAAATTCCGGGCTTTTCGATTTATTTCAGCGCCGCTTCAGCGCTCCGGTCAGTCGCAGACCCGAACGCGCCGCACATGCCAGTTCCAGCCATCCCAGAATCGGCGGTGAGTCCAATAGCAGCCTGGGCCGCCGTAATAGACCGGTCCCGGGCCGTAGTAATTGCCGGGGCCATACCCGTAATAAGGCCCGTTGGCGGCAGCGCCGAGGATGGCGCCGGCGGCGAGGCCGCCGATGATGCCGGCGGCAACCCCGCCTCCATGATAGTGGGCTTGGGCCGGTTGCGGTGCAGCCACGGCCGCGACGGCAAGGATTGCAGCCGCGCCGATCGCTGTCAGAGACCTGCTCATGTTGGTCATGACACGCTCCTTCGCTTCATTCGCCTGGTCGTACCGATTGAACGAGCGACCCAAAAATTTCCTGCGATACTTCTTCGCAGCGACAACGTTTGTCTGAGCGGCAGGGTTCCATTTTTCGCCTGAATGGGCGGTGAATGGCTTGATCGGAAATCACCTTCAAGCGCTTCGCGCGCATTAAATTTCGGCAAGGCTTACGGCGGGATTGCGGCGGCTTATTTGTGCGCCGCGCACGCTTTATCGCCGGCGCGAGCGCCGCGCGTTGCGCTTACCGGCTTTGCGCCGCTTGTCGTGCGTACGCTTGGCGGGGCTTCGATGCCGCGCCGGTTTGCGGCGGCGCCGTTTGAGGATGCGGCGCCCGACATGGCGCAGGAACAACTTCTCCAGCGGATAGCTCAGCCGCCGCACCGCCGCCGCGAGCGGCAGCCACTCGACCGCCACGATGTCCTTCATGACGTCGCGGCTCGGCCGCTGGTCCGCCTTCATGCGCCAGAACTGCACGACTTTCGGCCGGCCGCGCGCGCGATAGGTGATCGCGCCGAGAAACTCGTACACCTTGACGCGATGGCCGGTTTCCTCGATAGCTTCGCGGCGCGCGCCGGCCGCCGGATTTTCGTCGCGCTCGAGCTTGCCGCGTGGTAGCACCCAGGCGTCATCCTTGCTGCGCTGGACGACGGCAATGCGCGGCTGTGCGCCGCCGCGCACCACGATTCCCCCCGCCGCGTGAATAGTTTCGCGCGCCATTTTGGCTCGGCCTCGAACCCCCGACGCCTCTCATGTAAGCAAAAATGCCCGGCGCATGAAGCAAAATGCGCGCGTCGCGCGCGCGGTTGTGCACAACGTGGCGCCGCCGCCGGCTGTCATAAATCGGTCATTCATGAGGCGGCGCCCAGCGACCTGCCAAAATTCTCGTCCCTCTCCTGGCGGGAGAGGGACAGCTTCGTTCGCTGATGCGGGAGCGCGCGGCGTTATTTCCAGCCGGCTTCCGCGTCGCAGGCCTTGCGTTCGGCGACGTGGCCTTTTCCCACTGCGTGGTCGATTGGGTCTCGTTGTTGCTCATCTTGTTGTTCATGCACGTGCAATATTTCAGCACCACGTCAGCCGATGCCCCGCCCTTGTTGTCGTTGACGCACTGATTGATCCATTTGACGTCATCGGTGGTGGCCGGCGAAGGCGGCATTGGCGGCGAAGCAGACGGTCGCAAGCGCGAACGCGAAGATGACGGATTTCATACGGTGTCTCCCTGTAAATAGGTTTTTTCTGAGGGGCGGCAGTCTGCGGCTTGGGCGGCACCGAGGCAAGCGGGCAGAACACGTGATTTTAGCCCATACGGCTTTCCCCGCGGTTCCACCGCGCCGCATCCGGCCCCTAAAAGCGGTCTGCGCCGTGGGGACCGCTCGGGCTTGCGGATGCGCGAGCGGGGACATGCCGCGTGCCAAATTCGAACCTAATTTACTATCAACCGCAATGGCCGCCCCAATGCCATATGCGTAAAGGAAATTTTAATCACGCTGGCTCAGCGTCGACGGGCAATTGCCTGCACAGGGCGCCTCGCTCGCGGTCGCCATCGATGCGCTTGGGAGCAGCTTGGACATGAATTTCAGTCTGCTTGCGCGCAAGTATGGCAGCGCCATCGTTCAGTCGCGCATCAGCCCGGTCTCGCGCCCGGCGACCGCTTTGACGCTGTGCCTCGCGGCGACCGGCGTGGTCGTTTCGCTCTCGACGAAATTCGTTCTCGCGTCGCTGCCCAATGCCATGCCGCTGGTCGTCGGCGTGGTGGCGCTCGATGCCGGAAGCCAGTTCGTGCCGCAGCCGCGAATTGCGGCGGCGCTGCAGACTGTTCTCTACGGCTTCTTGTATCTGGCCGTCACGATTCTGTGCGCCGTGCTTGCCGCCTATGCGATGCAGCGATTCGCATTTCCACTGCGCGACGACCTGTTCGCCCACGTCGATACCGCGCTCGGCTTCAATTGGCTCGGCTACGCGCATTGGGTCGATGGCCATCTCTCGGTGCAAAGGCTTTTTCATTTCGCCTACGACACCGATTCAGATCCAGATCGTGCTGCCGCTGGTGGTGCTGGCGCTGTTCAATCGACCGGGCGAAGTCCGCACTTATCTTCTTGCCTTCACCATCGCCTTGAGCGCCACCATCGTGATTTCCGCGCTACTCCCGGCGGCCGGGCCGATCGCGTTCGTCGACCGGGCAAGTTTCCATATCCTGAAGTTTACCGGCGCGACGCCGCTCGATCATCTGATGCGGCTGCGCGAGGCGGGACCGTTGATCTTGCGCGATGCGCCCGGCGGCATCGCCACCTTTCCCTCGTTCCATTCGACCATCGCCGTGCTGACGCCGCTGACCTTGCGTGGCCATCGTCGGATTTTCATGGTCCTGCTGGTGCTCGACGCGGCGATGCTCGGCGGCACCATCACGGAAGGCGCGCATTACTTCTGCCGACGTGCTGGGGGGGAGCGGCATGGCGTTTTTCGCGTATTTCCTGGCGCGCTATCTGATGCGGCGGGAAGATGCGCGCAGCGGCCGCAGCCCAGCCAATGCTTCGGTTAGCCTCACGGCGGCCGCGTCCCAGCCCGAAGCCGAGGGAATTTGCGGCCCGCGGGTCGGCTCCCCGATTTAACCCTATTGTAACCGCGCCGGCGTTTCATGGGCCGTATGCGGACGGCCGCAGTCCCGATCTGAGTCATCACCGTGGCGCGCAGCTTTGTTGCCGCTGCGCTGTTCGGCTATGTCTTCGATCTCCTACAGCAGACTAGGCATCATCTGCTCAACGCGGCCGGCCGGCCGTTCGGCGACGACTTTATCAATTTCTGGGCCGGCGGTTTTCTTGCGCTGCACGGTCCTGCTCGAACGCAGACCACTGCTCGCCGGCGGACTGCTGGGACTTCTAATTTACAAGCCGCAACTCGGGCTGCTGATTCCGGTAGCACTCTTGGCCGGACGGCACTGGCGCGCATTCGCCGCGGCCAGCGTCACCGCCGCCACGCTGCTGATCGCCAGCACGCTCTTGTTTGGCACGGATGTGTGGGCCGAATTTCTGCGGTTTCTCAGTCTGCTGCGCCATGCGTATTTGGAAGACGGCACCGGCTCCTGGCACCGCTTCGTGGCGGTGTTCGTGGCGGCGCGGCGGCTGGGAGGCTCGATCGAAATGGCCTACGCGATGCAGGCAATATCGGGCCTGCTCGCCTGCGCCGCCGTGGCCGTAGTCTGGTTCCGCGCGACGTCCGCTGAAATCAGAAATGCCGTGCTGGTGCTCGGCACCTATATGGCGACGCCGTATTTGCAGGACTACGACCTGGTGCTCGGCGTGCTGGTTGTGGCGTGGCTGTGGCAAGTCCCGGTCGCTGAGAAAACCGAGCGCGCGCTGGAGATTTCCGGCGGGCTTATGCTGCTGCTGCCGCTCCTGGCCGCAGCGCTGGCGCATTTGAGCGGGCTTGCGTTTGGCCCGCTGTTCATCCTGCCGTTATTTATCGTCGCGCTGCAGATGAGTTTTCGCGCGGAGAAAACGCCGATCGGCGCGTCATCGCAGTTATCGTCGGTACAATCGTAATCTTCCGTCACCGCGCTCACCCCGTTGCGCCCGGCCGCCGGCTATGCGCTAAATCGTGCCAAAGCCTCGTAACGGGAGATACGCCATGGCGAACTTTACCTGGGACCACATCCATCTGCGCACGCCGGATCCGGAAGCGACCGCGCAATGGTTCGAGCGCATGCTCGGCGCGCAAGTGATCCGCAGCATGCAGCAGGGCAAGCCGCGCATCGACATGAAGCTTGGCGGCGGCAACATTTTCCTCGCCGAGGTTAAGCCGGGCGACGGCGTCAACGCCGCGCCCACGACGCCCCATCAGGGGCTCGACCATTTTGGGCTGACGGTATCCGGCATCGACGCGGTCGCCGCCGATCTCAAGAAGAAGGGCGTCGAGTTCACCAAGGAGCCGCATTCGCCGCGGCCGGGCATCAAGATATGCTTCCTGCGCGGGCCGCAGGGCATCTCAATCGAGCTGTTGGATCGCGATCCGAAATACACCTGATCGCGCGGCTGCCAGATAGAACAATACTCAACTGGGACAGGGAGAAGTCTGTGACGACCATTGGACGGCGGAATTTCATCAAAGGCGCGGGCGGTCTGGCATTGGCGGGCGGCATGCTGCCCACGCTGGCCGCGCCGGCGATCGCGCAGTCGGCATGGCCGAACAAGCCGGTGCGCATCATCGTTCCGCTGGCGCCCGGCGGGGCCATCGATTTCGTCGCCCGGCAATGCGCGCAGGTGATGTCGCAGACCTACAAGCAGCAGTTCTACGTCGAGAACAAGACCGGCGCCGGCGGCACCATCGGCATGGATGCCGCGATGAAGAGCGATCCGGACGGCTACACCATCCTCATCACCAACGACAACGCGGCGAGCGCGCCGCATATCCTCAAGCTCAGCTACGACTACACCAAGACGCTGGTGCCGATCATTCTGATCGCCACCCAGCCGCAGATCTTCGCCGCGCATCCCTCGCTCGGCGTGAGCTCGGTCGCCGAATATGTCGCCTACGCCAAGAAGAATCCCGGGCTCGGCTTTGCCTCGTCGGGTGTCGGCTCCAATCAGCATGTGGTGGGGCTATGGTTCGCCAAGGAGGCCGACATCAAGCTTGAGCATGTGCCCTACCGCGGCGCCGGGCAGGCGGTGACCGACCTACTGGCGGGGCACGTGAAGTCGGCGTTCCTCGGGCCGACCTCGATGATCCCGCACTGGAAGGCCGGCAAGCTTAAATTCCTGGCGCAGACTTCGGCCAAACGCGCGCCGACGCTGCCGGAAGTGCCGACCATGGAGGATGCCGGCTACAAAGGCTTGGTGCTGGAGGCCTGGTACGCCGCCTTTGCGCCGGTCGGCACGCCGCCGGAACTCGTCAAGACGCTCAACGCGGCGATCGAGAAATCGATGACCGACAAGACTTTGCAGGAGAACTTCGTGAAGGGCTCGCTCGAGTCGGTCGGCGGCACGCCGGAGAAACTCGACAAGTTGGCCAAGGCGGACTCGGTCAAATACGAGCGCCTAGTGAAGGAATTGAATATCAGCGCGACATAGCGCGACCTCGGCGGCCGGCGTCGCGCCGATCGGTGCGACGCGCGGTCACTCCTTGTCCTTGATATGGGTGTCCGGCCGATCGCTGCCGCGCGCGGTTTCCGTGTGCCACTTGCCTTGCTCGTCCTCGTATTCGATCTCTTCGGTCTGGCCGGGGACCTTCTGCTCGGCGGCGGCGGCCTGCGCCGCCTTGAGCGCCGCGGCATGGGTTGGGAACGGCTCGGAGAAAACGTCGGCGACCTTATAGGCCCAGCCGCCGTCGTGTTCGACGATCTCGTAAGTGACTTCGGACATTGGCGCACCTATCGCGATTCAAATGGTCCAAGCGTCAGACTACCCGCAATAATGACCGATTGCGCCGGAAGTTTCGATGCCCCTTTCGTTACCTCTCAGAGACCCCGCTGCTTTTTCAGTCGGTCGATGTAGTTCTCGACCTCCGGCGGCAGCGAGCGCAGACCCTGCTGGCCGGCCTGCGACAGCACCGGCCGCCACTGCGAGCCTTGCAGGAAGGCAGGCTCGCGGCCGGGCGGGATGATGCGGTCGAAGACCAACACCAGTACCACCGCTAACAATATGACACGCATGGCGCCGAGCATGGCGCCCGCGACGCGGTCGGGAATGCTGACATTGGAGCCGACTAATTCGTTGACGAAGAGCCGCAGTAGCGCACTGAGCGCCATGCCCGCCACCACAAATATGGCGGCGAGCGCCACCCAGGTCTGCGCCGGCGACAGCTTGAATTGTGCGCTCAAAAGCGACGCCAATTGCGGCGCAAGCGCTACGGTGACGCCCATCGCCGCGAGATAGCCGAAGATCATCGCCAGGCTGCGCAGCATGCCTGTCATGAAGCCCATAACCACGGCGAGGAACAGGCAGATATAGACCGCCGCGTCGAAGGGATTCACGGGGAAGGAGGCCATTGCGATTTGTCCGAACCGGACTAGGCTTTGCGCGTTTGATGACGAGAGGAGACGTTACATGGCATTCACGGTGACCAGCAACAGCTTCAAGGACGGCGATTATCTGCCCAAGGAGTTCATCCTGTCGGCCGATTTCGGCTTCGGCTGCGCCGGCGGCAACACTTCGCCGCATCTGAAATGGTCGGGCGCACCGGCTGGCACCAAGAGCTTCGCCGTGACCTGCTACGATCCCGATGCGCCGACCGGTTCCGGCTTCTGGCACTGGCTGGTGGTGAATATCCCGCATGACGTGAGCGAGCTTCCTGCCGGCGCCGGCAGCGCGGCCGGCAAAATGCCGGCGGGTGCATTGCAGACGCGCACCGATTTCGGCAAGCCCGGCTATGGCGGTCCGTGCCCGCCGGAAAGCGATCATCCTCACCGCTATCTGTTCACCGTGTTCGCGGTGAACGCCGACAAGCTTCCCGTCGAGTCCGATACCTCCGCCGCGGTAGTCGGCTTCAATCTGCGTTTCGCCACGCTGGCGAAGGCGGAGATCATGGGCCTATTCAAGCGCTAAATTTTCTTGTCATTGCCGGGCTTGACCCGGCAATCCATGAGGCGGCACGGCAAAGCAATGCTTTCTGTAAGGCTCTTGCTCGCCGAAATTCTTCATGGATGCCCGGGTCAAGCCCGGGCATGAGGTTTTTTTTGCGCGCCGGTGTGCTAAAAGGGCCGCATGGCACGAGGACCTACCCGCGACACCCGCTCCGAAGCCGAAAAGGCGTTCAAGGCTGTGACTACCAAACCGGCCGATCTGCCGCCGGCAGCGCCCTCCATTCCCGGCGTCAAGGAGACGGTGTCGCTGCGCATCGACCGCGATGTCCTGGATTTTTTCCAGGAAGACGGACCCGGCTGGCAGGACCGCATCAACGCGGCGCTGCGCAAGGCGGCGGGCAAATAGCGCCGCGCGTTCCACAAACGAAATGCCCGGGGCGAGCCCCGGGCATGTTGGCGAAGACGTCGTAAGCGTGCGGCTTTAGCCCGCCGCGCGCAGGTCGGCCTGCGAATTGGCCGCGGACACGCCGAGATCATCGTGCGCCCCGGCCGGTGCGACCGCCATCAGCCGGCTCGACACCCATTGCCAGAGGCTGCGGATCTCGTCGGCCGACTTGCTGGCCAGCGCGTATTCGGTGACGGCGAGACCGGCGCCGAGCGCGTCCTGCTGGTCGTTGCGCAGCACGATATAGGGCAGCGCCAGCACGCCGGTCGCGTTGAGCGCGATCGCCGCGTCGCTGAGGGAGCCGGCGGCGTTGGCCACACGAGCGCTGCGCACCGGTGTCTGGTTGAGCACGAAGGCGAACGGCTTGTCGCTGGAGCGGATGGCGGCGAGCGTCGGCACCGCGGCCTCGATGTCGGCCGCGCTCGGGCGCGCCGGCAAGAGGCAAAGGTCGGCCGCGCCGATCGCCGCTTCCGTCGCCGCGCTGTGGCCGCCTGCGGTGTCGATGATGGTCAGCGTCACGCCGCAACGTTCGAGGAACGGAAGGCGATGCGCGAATTCGGCGCCGTCGCTGACGATCTCGACCGTGGGTTCGGCTTGCGTGCGGCGATTACGCCAATTCGAAATGGTGCCCTGCGGGTCGGCCTCGAGCAGGCAGACCTTGTGGCCGTCCTGCATGGCCGCAATCGCGAGCCCGATGGCGAGCGTGCTTTTGCCGGTGCCGCCCTTTTGCGAAACCAAAGCGATCGTGTGCATGTCGTCTCTCTTTGCTGTCTGTTTGCGGGAACGCGACGTTGACGCACGCGATGACGCCACTGTTACGGAAAGACCGAACGCAATGTGTGGGACGCGCCACGCCGCCGACCGGTGCAAATGCGATACGCAAATCAAAAAGCGGCGCGGACGGCGGCAAAATGCCCGCGGATTCAGCAACTTGCCATTTGGGAAAAATACTTATGGGTAGAATTACTTAGAGCAGTTCCCACTTTCTGTAAATCGAGGGGATTCCCTTCGAGCCGCGAATAAGATTCTGTGGCCTTCTGATCAGGGAGGCCTGCGATGGGCTATTCGAACGACTTGCGGGTTCGGGTGATCCAGGTGGTCGAGAGCGGGGTGGCGGCGCGGGCTGCCGCGCGCCAGTTCGTGATCGGAGATTCGACGGCGATCCGCTGGGCGAAGCGGTGGCGGGAGACCGGCAGCGTCGAGGCCAGATCGAACAAGGGGCAGAGCCGGTCGCCGCTCAAACACCACGAGCAATGGCTGCTTGAGCTGGTGCGGCGGGAGCCCGATCTGACGCTGGAGGAAATCCAGCGCCGGCTGCTCGATGAGCGGGAGCACAAGGCGGGGCTCGGCTCGGTCTGGCGGTTCTTCGACCGTCACGGCATCAGCTTCAAAAAAAGCGTGCGCGCGGCCGAGCAAGACCGGCCTGACGTCGCGGCGGCGCGCGCCGCCTGGGCGCAGGCTCAGGCCGAACTCGCCCCTGAGCGGCTGGTCTTCATCGACGAGACCGGCACCAGTACCAACATGGCTCGCCTCCGTGGCCGGGCGCCGCGCGGTGAACGGCTGGTCGGCAAGGTTCCGCACGGCCACTGGACGACCACGACCTTCGTCGCGGGCTTGCGCTCGAGCGCGCTCACCGCGCCCTGCGTCATCGACGGTCCGATGAACGGCAACGCCTTCCTGGCCTATGTCGAGCAAATCCTCAGCCCCAGTCTCAAGCCAGGCGACATCGTCGTGCTCGACAATCTCAGCGCTCACAAGGTGGCGGGCGTGCGCGAAGCGATCGAAGCCGCCGGTGCAAGACTGCTCTACCTGCCGCCCTATTCGCCCGACTTCAATCCGATCGAGCAGCTCTTCGCCAAGCTCAAGGCCTTGCTCAGAAAAGCCGCCGAGCGTTCCGTCGAAAGCCTCTGGAACCGAATTGCCGCTCTTCTTAACGCCTTCTCGCCTTCGGAATGTACCAACTACTTCCGCAATGCCGGATACGCTCCACACTAAGTGGAAAGTGCTCTAGGCCGATACCGCCCGCGGACATACGCGAGGTAATGCAGTGTGGATTTTGCGGTTGCGCGCGGGCGCGCGGCGCGCCGGCGGCGGCGAAAATTAACACTCGATTAAGAATTGCGCGCGCGTCAGGCGCGCTCGACCTTGGCGGCGTAGCAGCCGGGCGCGGCGAAATGGATGTGCAGATAGTGCGCGCGCGGCTCGGCGAACTGCCGTTCGATTGCCTCTTCCAACCAAATGCCTTCGATCAACTCCCAGCCGGTCATCATGCCTTTGTCGTCGAAGCCGCGCACCGCAAGTGTGCGCCGGCGCAACTGAACGGGCACGCTGTCGACGGCGTCGAATGTTTCTTCGCCTGGCCGCACGTAGATCGCGAAGCGCATCCGGTAGGGCGAGGCGACGGCGTGGTGCTCGTAGTTGGTGAGGATCACTTCGTCGCCCGGCGTCGCGTCGGTGAGGCTGACACGGCAAGGGTGGGGGGCGCCCGCGATCCTGCGCACCGCGCCGTGCGCGGCGAGCTCGGCATCCGGCAGCGCGAACAGGTGCGCGAAGTGCTCGGCCGGCAGGCCGGTGATGCGGAAACCCATGACTGTTCTCCATGCTGTCGAAATCAACAGATGGGACAGGCGGGCGCGGGGAACCACCCGATTCCTGGGGACGACCGCGCAGCAACGCCAAAGCAGTTTTCCGGCGGCGCGACCCGGTATATGAAACGGGGTGTCCACTCCGACCATAAAAGAGGGCGGCTTAAGGGGGAGAAATTCCATGACCGGTTTGATGGGTTTCATGGTCGGCGGGAGCCGGTCATGAGCGAGGCGCTGTACGCTCTTTTGTTCGTCGGCGGCGCGATTGCCTATGGCGTGATCGGCGTCGTCGTCGGCCGCAAGATCATCCACCGCCACGTCGCCGAAGGCCACAACGACGTGCTGGTGCCGCTGTTCCTGACCGCCGGCGTGATCTAGGCCGTGCTGCTCGGCTTCACGGTGGTCGCCGAGTGGGAATTCTACGACAACGCCAAGAACAACGCCTCGGAGGAAGCCGCGCTGCTCGTGCCGCTCTACCGGCAGACCCGCGTCATGGACCAGGAGAAGGGCGACGAGATGCGCCACTTGATCCGCTCCTATGCCGAGCACGTGGTGCACGGCTGGGAGGCGTTCAGCCACGGCGAGCGCAACACGGCGGCCGGCGCGGACACCAACGAGATCATCCGCGTCTTTTCCTCGATGACGCCGGCGAACAAATCGCGCGAGCTCGTCTCCGGGCGCCTCTCGGCGCTCCGTCAAGATAGGACGAGAAGTGCCTGTAAATTGTGGATTTCTAGGAAGGCCGGAACCCGACCTCCCAACGGTTCTACCAAAATAGTAGAATCCGCGCCATGAACCGCTCGCTCACCCTCGCCGAACACCCTGCCGACCTTGTCCGGCCCGCCTGCGAGAAGTGCGGCCGCTCTGGTCAGTACCGCAAGGCCACGCTGATCGAGCGGTTCGGCCAGGAGGTCAGCCTGCCCGATTTACGGCACCTGCTCGCCCGGTGCGAGCGCCGCGGCAAGCTCGGCGATGCCTGCCGGATCTACTACCTAGGGCTGACGGGCTAACGGCTAATTGAGGAGAATTCAATTTGTGCGGCCGTTTCACCAATCGCCTGACGTGGAGCGCGAGATCGTCGTGCTCTACCGGCTGACGGTGTCGGCGACGCCTGAGCGTAACATGCCAGCGCGCTATAACATTTGCCCGACCACGATGATCGACGCGGTGATCGAGCGCGACAGCAAAGCGCGAGTTGGCGCCGATGCGGTGGGCTCATTCCGTCCTGGTGGAAGAAGAGCGCCAAGGAGATCCCATCGCCTGCACCGCAGGCCATGCCGCCAATCGGAAGTCCCTTCACCAAATTAAAAGCCAGTGCAATCAAAATGTCTGCTTTGTGCCGAAGCGGAAGTTCAGAACAGAGGTCGCTTTAGGCCGCCCGCCAGTGATCAGGCATCTTCGTTACATTTAGGTGCCGGACACGAGCGACATGAGGGGCGTGGCCCTGACTTTTCGCCCAATCGATTGCTTCTCGCTGCGTCTTGAAGGTCGCGAGTGCGTGGTACGCATGGTCTTCCACGACATAATCGTCGATATGGGTCCCCTCAGGGCGGCCCTTCGGGCGTGCTTCAATGTAAACGTTCGCCATGATCTTCTCTCCTAGGTAGTTTTTTATTACTCGCGCTCCTTGCCCCGAAGCACATTGATGTGAAACAAAAAAGCCGCTTGATAAAGATCAATCGAGTAAAGCCTTCACCGGGCGCTGCAAAGGCCTACCGGCAGCACTGACCTGACCGAGAGCAGAGCCGTGATCCTCAAGTCCGAGACTTACAATTTCCACCGGCTCGATCTCACGCGGCAGGTCGGTTTCGTTGTCACGATCTATGACGAGGACGGGCTGCGCCTTGCGGCAACAACGCCAGCGCCGACACCTGCGGCAGCCTTTGCCGAGGCACGCAAGATCGTCGATAATCGCATCGAGGGCCCGACCTATGATGGTTTGAAATGTGCGGTCGCTTCACCCAGCACTACACTTGGCGCGAGCTGGTGCGGCGGCATTGGCTCAATTCGCGAGCAGAACAGGCAGCACGGCATTCTTCAATATGTGCTGCGTCGTACCGCCGAATATTATTTGGCGCAATCAACTCTGAGTGTAGGCGCCTTTGATCAGAAGGTCGCAATTCAATGATCCGGCTGCCGCTAGGATTGCCTCCCCTGTATTTCCGTCTCCAAGCTCGACTGTCATCGGCTCTGCAATAATCTCGTTGCGCTTCAGGTATTGCATCAATCTCTCAGCTGAAGGGCCCGGCACTTCTGCTCCGCCGTTAACTGTCAGCACAGTGATGCGGTCGGCCCTCTGAAGAAGCGGCAATGCAAGGGCGATGGCTCGTGCCTGCTCCGTGCTGCGGTTCCACGCGATCAATACGTTGCTGGCGATCTGCTGTGGTGGCGACGGCGGAGCGAGGAGTATCGGCCGACCGCTTTCGAACAGCCCCAACTCGATTGCTCTTCGATACAGTCCAGACGAGGTCTCATCGGGGCAATTCATCACGATCACGTCGAAAACGCGGCCGTAACTGCCGACGAAATTCTCACTCTCTGGTGCCGTATCCAACCAGCCATACGATAAACCCTCCGTCGTTTTGGTTGATCGCGGCACACCGTGCTCCTGCATGAAAGAATCAAAAATCAGCCGGGATTTTTCCGCTTCTTGTTCAAGTCCCTCCGTATCCACTGGAACGCCAACCACTATATCGAGCCCCACATACTCCAGTGTCCGCACTGGCAACGCGAACCCTTCAATGTAGCTGTTGCACCGCCGAGCGAGGAGTAGCGCGGCATCCAGTGCCGCGCGCATGGCTTCGTGGTTTTCCATAGGAACCAAGATTGTTTTCATAGTTGCCTCCCGTCAAAATCAATTTTTCAGGTTTTCCTGCACATTACAAAACTTGCCGCAAAAAAGGACAAGCCAGTAAATTAGTCCTCAGTGATTCAAGGGCGCCAGAGGACATGCGATGTTGCCCGGTGTCGCGGCGGGTGCATCGGGTCGGCAATGATGACGATCCGAAGCTGATTGATGCGATACAGTAGGCCGTCACGGCGGCGAGGTCGTTATGTCGCCGTCGACTCGCCGATGATGTCCGCTTTCGAGGTGCCGGCTCAACCGGTCGACGCAACACGGGCGTTAAATCTCTCTGCTGGGGTTTCGAATTGCAACGTCTCCCGTGGCCGTTCGTTGAGTTGACGTGCCACTTTGTTAAGACGGGCTTGCGAGTGCACCGACAGGTCGGTTCCTTTCGGAAAGTACTGCCTCAGCAGGCCGTTGGTGTTCTCATTTGACCCGCGCTGCCACGGACTTTGCGGGTCGCAGAAGTAAACGTCGATGTCGGTCGCCAGCGTAAATCGCCGATGATCGGTAAGCTCCTTGCCCCGGTCCCAGGTCGCCATTGTGCGCTCAAGCATCGCTGTGCGACCGGCGCGCAACGGCGCATCACGCGTTGGGAGCATGAGGACGTGCTAGAGGCCGTGCAAAGGCGTCTCGATAAAAATCCGCAGGCCATGCGCCAGCGCCGTGAGACGGTCGAACATCCCTTCGGTACGCTGAAGATGAGGATGGGAGCAACGCACTTCCTGATGAAGCGTCTTCCGAAGGTCGCCACCGAGATGGCGCTCCACGTGCCCGCCTACAATCTGACACGCGTCATCAATATCGTCGGCATCCAGCCACTTATGGCGGCGATGAGGGCATAGTTCGACCCGCCAAAAGGCGGCCTTCACTGTGCGAAGGCCAGAATCTGCACTCCTTCCAAAGCGTTTTTACACGGCCAAGACCCTTAACAGACATTGCCGCTGGCCCTGCAGACTGGCTTCATGACAGCAAACTCACCGTCCATGATCGCCTTCTAATCTCATCGCGTGGCGGGGTACCTGCAAACTGAGATTCGGCCAAGAGCGGCTTAGGCCAGCAGGTTAAGCAAGGACTGACTGGACGGCGCGATGTTTCTTGCGGGCTCGACCGCATTGGCGGACGCGAGATCTTTAAGCGCGCCGCCGAGGATGATCGCCGGTTGGCCATCGAACCCGGAGCTTTTGTCGGTCTTGCCAGATTGCCCCGGCGGCGTGCCCGGCGGTGCGAAGGGGTCCTTGCCCGCACGGGCGGCCGCCGCCTCGCACGGCGTCGTGCAGACGTAACCGTTAACGTAGGTGATCATGACGCAACGCTCCTCACGCATGGATGCTAGGGAGCCCAAGTAAACCGTTTCTAAATTGGCCGATCACAGCCGCGTGACGGCCAAGCGGCTGCAGCAAAGCTCGTGTCACTAGCGGGTTCGCCTTCGCGAGTCATGACTACGCGTGTGAATTGTCAAGCCGATAAAATTCGAGGCTGCCGGGCACCTGTCGCACGACCGCGCATGCGGCGAAACGCCTGTTAGTTGATGTCGCTTAATGTCCCAGAGCAAGCATGCTAAATAGCGGACATTGAGGTATGTTGAAGCTATGTTGCTGCGATAATAGAGCTGCGGGCCAATGGCTTCTAAGCAATATGAAAAAGCGGTGACGGACAGCAACCGCCCTCATGTCAGGCCGCTTCATCGCAATGACGGCAGTTGGTGTGCCGAGGTTATTTGGCCTTATGCTCCCGCTTCACATGTTGGATCATTCAAAACGGAGAGCGAAGTCCGAGATTGGATCATCCAGAACTCAGGCGAATACTTCCGCAAGTGTGGTCGTCAATGACAGATCATAAGGGCAAAGAATGTCAGGAATTCCGAGGCGCTATAGCCACTTTTTGTTCGGTTTCATTCAGTCAGGACTGACCTGCGCGGTAGCCGCAGGAATTTCAAGTGCCCCATTTTTCAATAGCTCAATGTTCGCGAGCCAATGGATCAAGTCATGGGCTATTTCATGGGCAATAATGACGCCGGTCGTTTTGTTGGCTGCGCCTCTTATTCAATACGCCGTCGATTCCATGACACGCGGTGAAAACGCGTGATGTCGCCTCTTGGCACTTCTCGACCGAACGGCGAAGTCCGCTCAATGGTAGCTATTAGGGGGAAAGCCGACCTAATGCGGACATTGGAAAACCGACGCACCCGACCCAACTCCGACAATGCAATGCCGACCGCCAATATCTAACGCTGTTAGTCGTTTTAAAAGTTATGCGTTATTTACGCAGGTGCTGCGGTTCGGGCGCGTTTGAGTATTGGGGCCGCATTGATTCTGTGAAACACAAATTAGGAGAGCGGATAAATGGACCTCAAGCTCACCATGTTCTTCCTGCTTATTGGTTCAATTATTTGCCTTTCGCACCTCAGGCACGAAGTTCTATTCAATTTGAAATGCAAGCTCGAGATCGGACGCTGGCTCGATATCGTTCAGAGATGTCGTCAATCGTGGGCGATGCGCCGCGGCGGCTGACGCCGAAGGGCGATTGGGCCTAGCGCAGCGACCGGCAAAGGTTTGCTTAAAGCGGCTAATGGAGGATGCTGTGACGCCAGATTTAGAGAAGCTGCAATTCGTTTGCAGGGCGAACATCGGCAAATACGAAAGGCTCCTAAAGACGTTCCTGACTGACGAAGAGCGCCAGTTTGTTAAGCGGCGTCTCGTCGAGGAACAAGCATCTCTTCAGCAACTCGGTGGGAACATCGCGTCTGAAGGTTATTCGACCTGATGCCCCCATCGCGGCCTCGTTTTTGTGTTGCTGTCAATTGCAGTCTAAATTTGTTCACTACGGTCGTTGTCACCTGTTGGCACTTAGCGGACACGGTGACGACACCGTGTTTTGTCGCCTATTGGACAGCCAGCTCAACCGAGCGACGCACTTGAACAAATAGACACTTTTCTTTAGCGCGCTAGCTAGTCTAAGTCGACGAACAAATAGATTCGTCATGCACCACGCTTTGTAGTTCGCAGTAAGGGCCCATTGATGCAGATCAATGCGTTTTTTGAGCGCATAAGCCAAATATTTTTAGGGGGCGGTGGCACTCCTGATCAAAATGGCCGAGCCTGTCGCCGTTGACAAACCGCAGCATCAGGACGCTGGCGAGTTGACCGCAGTTCCAAAGGTCCGCTCGGCTCTCGCGGCCGCTATTGATTATGGGCTCAGAAAGCCTCGGTTCATTGGCATAGGCACCATTCTGCTGCTGATCATGGCGCTTGCGGCAGCATGGTGGGTGTTTCGTAACAGGACCGCCGTTCGATATATGACCATGCCGGTCACCCGCGGGGCCGTCATCCACATGGTGACGGGCTCCGGCACGGTCAACCCGGAGCTCGCAATCATTGTCGGCACTTATGTTTCCGGCGTGATTCAGGAACTCCATTGCGACTACAACACAGCTGTGAAGAAAGGGCAGCTTTGTGCCAAGATCGACCCGCGGCCTTTTCAGACCATTGTCGATCAAGGCAAAGCAAATTTATTAGCCTCCAAGGCGCAGCTGGAAAAGGACAAGGCCTCACTCATATATGCGAAGCTGAGCTTCGATCGTGCGACTCAACTCGTCAGAACGAATGCTATTTCACAGGACGCCTTCGACATAGCAAAGAGCACATATGAGCAGGCCCAAACGCAGGTCGCACTTGACGAGGCAACGATTGAACAGCGGCTAGCCGAACTCGCCAGCGCACAGGTCAATCTCAATTATACCGACATTATTTCGCCGGTGGATGGAGTTGTCGTTTCGCGCAATGTCACGATGGGCGAAACTGTTGCTGCAACCTACCAAACGCCCGTACTATTCCTGATAGCTACCGATTTGACCAAAATGGAAGTCGATACCAATGTGTCAGAGAGCGACGTTGGGGACCTCAAAGAAGGAGACGACGCGACTTTCGTGGTCGATGCATTTCCAAAGCGGACATTCCAGGGTGTTGTGAGCCAGGTGCGGCAATCGCCGCAAACCGTGCAGAACGTTGTGACCTATGATGTTGTTATCAGTGTCAGCAACCAAGATACGGCGCTGATGCCTGGCATGACGGCAGATGCGCGGATCGTCACCGATCACCGCGACAATGTAGTCCGGGTACCCAACGCTGCGCTGCACTTTATTCCGAGCGGCATCCACAACAGGGCATCCGAGACGCAAATCTGGGTGCTTCGCAACAATCAACCGAAAGCCGTACCCGTTGTTGTTGGTCTCGACGATGACAGCTTCACGCAGATATTGAGCGGCGATGTCAAACCGGGCGATCAGGTCATCACAGCCGAGCAAAATGCCGCAAGCGATAGAGCGGCAGCGCCGAGGTTAAGATTCTAAATCGTAGGCAATGCGTTCTTTCAAACGGTGCAACATTGAAAACATAAGTGCTCTTAGGGATAAGAGATGATGCACATCAACACAAGGAGACGTCACATGAATAAGACCGCATCGATCGCCGTATCCTTGTTGCTTGTCGGCGCGTGGTCAATCGGCGCAAGTGTGCACGCTCTTGCAGAAGAAGCGACCGTTTCGCGCGGGCACCACTTTGCACTTTTGGTCTGCGCAGCGTGTCATGTGGTTGCAACAGACCAAGGAGGGCCGCCCATTTTGCGTACTCCGGGTCCAAGTTTCGAAGCCATTGCCAACAAACCGGATATGACGGCAGCTTCTCTCAGAGCTTTTCTCACCACAACCCATGCGAAAATTGCCACACCGACCGGAATGCCAAACCCGCAACTTGCTGACTATGAGATGGATGAAGTAATTAGCTACATCATGAGCCTTCGGCATTGAAATCAAGCGGGTGCACACGATACTTTGTCTTTTTCCATATTCCAAATTCTGCGCCGATAGGTGGCTGCGCGGACGCCTTTAAAGCGCGTCCGGCAGGCATCACGTCTTGTTTGTTTGGTCTATGCCAGATGTCGCCTATTGGCACATCGCGACATATTGCATTGCCGCACGACTTCGGTCGGAAACGGGAGCAAAGCAGACCTCGTGAAACCTGCTTTTCGGGGAAGCTATCACCTCGGCGCGCAGCGCGGTGATGGGTTGCAAGAGTTGTCATTCTTTGCGTTGCGTTACGAGGCCTGCGCAATTATCTACGTTTTGCGGAGATCTGGATGACGCCACAACAAGCCAAATTAGTTGCCGACAGCTTCAGGACACAGCCATCGAAGGCAGCCCCACGTAGTTGGAGCGGACGGCTGCCCGGGGCCTCCCGGACAGATGCGTGCGAGGCATCCGCGCGGGCGCCGCATCTCCTCCCGCCCTCACGTGAAGGAGACGAGCGAGACTATAATCCTATAGGAATAAATGTCAAGCGCGCTTTGCGCGCGCCGCCAAAGATCGGGACAACGCCGCCGCCGACGATTGCCGTGCGTCGCGCAGCGCTCCATGATCGGTGCGCTGGGACGGGCAGGGCGAACACCTGCGATTTTAAAGGAGGAACTCCATGCGCCTTTCATCCGGACTTCGCGCGGCCTTGATCGCGTTGACCGTGCTCGCGGGCGTATCAGCGCCCAGCGCGGCGCGCGCCGACAGCGGCACCATCCGCTTCGCGGTGTTGAAAGGCGGCTGGTTCGTCGGCGCCTCGGGCGGCGACGGCGCGCTGTTTTTCCACGGCAAGGTCTATCCGGTCTCGGTCGGGGGCCTGAGCGCGGGCCTGGTGTTCGGCGCCTCGCGCACCAGCTTCCACGGCGCCGTGACCAACATCCGCAGCCCGGACGACGTCACCGGCGTCTATGTCGCGGTCGGCGGCGGCGCGGCGGTCGGCGCCGGCGGGCAGGTCATCGTGCTGCAAAACGAGAAGGGCGCGCGGCTCACGCTGTCCGGCCGGCAGATCGGCCTGCAGGTCAATGTCGATCTCAGCGGCTTGGCGATTACGGTAAAGTAGCGGGGAGGGCGGGCTGGGCGAAGCGGGGCCGCCACTATCCATGCTTAAGAAGACGTTTGAAATAAATTCAGCCGAAATCGGCAAAGAGATTTCATGCTTCACTATTGGTTTTGTTAAGTTAAACGTCGAAAATCGCTCCATGGCGTCCTAACAGCGGCGCATGTAATTGAAGCTTTGCCAAAGAATGGGCCAATAGCGAACATGTTTGCACAAGCAATTAGTCGGTCGTGATCGTAGCTTGATTGGTCGGCAAACGAATTGAAAAAACGTGCGCGTGCATCGCGCCATGAGCCGTGTCTATCAAACCAATTTTTTAATAGCTGCGTAAATTGTTCCCGATTTCTAATTGGATCAATCAAGACGTCAGCCGGATGCACTCTATCTCCCTCTCCAAAATCTTTTCTGATTGGAGGCAAACTCTAATAAACCTCGAAAAAAAGCGCTAGCATTTTCCTCGTTAGCAACACGAAGATTTAAGCCCCGCAGATTTTGTGGTCGGCCGACCAGCAATCCCAGGCAGTGGAACACAGGCAACATGTGATCAATCGCCTGACGACATGTTTTTCGGTCTCCGAATTTAACGGTGACAAATATTCTGTTTTCAACGCGAATGCCCCGAGGGCCAGGAAAGCCAATTGTTGGCCTGTGTGAAGCAGATATTTCTTCGAGAGCGGTTTCAACGGAAAATATTTCATATTTTCCACTGAAATAAAATATTTGGGGATGTGGCCCAATCGCGATTGGTCTATCAACCGCTTTGCTTTCCGCCTCTATAACTTGCTCGGCTAGTGGCCCAGGTTTAACAAGATGCCCAAACGCGTCAAAAAAAATGGTAAAAAAGAGTACTTGCATCATCAATAAGAAAATCAATCGCGACAATTGCCGGGTCGGCTGGATTAAAATCGTGTTCGCCGAATACTACGAAATGCGGAAAGAGATTTGCAAAGTAGTAGTGCTCAGTCCGTCTCGTGGTAGAGCCTGGGATCGGAGGGCCAACGCAGTCGATGAGGCAGACTTTTCGTAGATCGTGAAGCTTACCTAAAATGAAATTGTCATGACCGAGTCGCAAACCAAAACAGTCTTTATCTCCCAAACACAACGTCGTTTTACCACGATCTAAAGTGATCTCGCCGGTTATTTCCTTGCCACCAAGGTTGAAGGTGCCTGGCCATGTTTCGCTTATGAGCGCTTCCATCGTTATGTGCTTTCTCGACATTGAAGCGGTGCGTGATGCAGGTATGACGACCTACTTCTCTCGTTCATCTTCGCCGCAGGGGCTTCAGGATGATCATAGCGCACGCACGGCGTTCGGTTAGGTCGACGCTAATGCGCCTTAGGCAGCGTCGGCCACTCCCCTCACACCGTCCTATACCCGCCATCCGCCATCACGATGGCGCCGGTGACGAAGGCCGACAAATCGGAGGCTAGGAAGATCGCCGGGCCGACGATGTCCTCGGGCTTGCCGGCGCGGCCGAGCGGCGTGTGGGCCATGAACACCTTGACGTACTCGGGATGATTGGCGCGCGTCGCCGCGTTGAGCGGCGTCTCGATGAAGCCGGGGCCGATGGCGTTGACGCGCACGCCGTCCTTGCCGAGCTCGGCGGCGAGCGCCTTGGTGAAGCCGAGCACGCCGTGCTTACTGGCGGTGTAGGCGGCCGAGGTCGGCGTGCGCAGATGGATGAAGGACTGCACCGAGCCGAGGTTGACGATGCGGCCCTTTTTGGCGCGCAACTGCGCGAGAAACGCCTGCGTCACGTTGAAGGCGCCGGTAAGGTTGATGGCGATGATGTCCTGCCAGTCCTTGGCGACGGCCTCGGCATCGGCGGTGAAGGCGTTGCGCCGCGCGATGCCGGCATTGTTGACCAGGATGGAGATGGGGCCGAGTTGGACGGCGACCTCCGCCGCGACGGCGCGGCAGGCGGCACGGTCGGTCACGTCGAGGGCAAGCGCAATCGCCTTGCCGCCCGCGGCCTTGATCTCGGCGGCGGTTTTCTCGGCCGTGTCGCCATTGACGTCGAGCACGGCGAGGCTCGCGCCCTCGCGCGCATAGCCCAGCGCGATGGCGCGGCCGATGCCGGAGCCCGCGCCGGTGACCGCGGCGATGTGATTTTGCAAAAGGTTGGGCATCGTCGTCCTCCCGAGTTTGTTTTGCGCAAGGCTAGCAGGGCGACGGCGGGACGCGAAGCCTGCGTCCCATTTGTCATTTTTTTAGCGATAAAGATGAACCTGGGAGCGCCCCGCGCACACTATTGAAGGTGCCCGTTTCGCGTGGTTTGTTTGCCGGCGCCGATGCGCTTGGTTGACAGTATGTGCGTGGCATTTTGTCGAATTGTCGCAAGGTTTCCGTTCATATTCATGAGCTAAGACGCCTGACCCATGAACGAGCAATTCGCTCCCCCCGCCGCCCCCGCACGCGTCAAGCCGGCGCCGGTGGGCTTTTATGACGACCGGCGCGACTTTCGCCGGCTGGTCATGCGCGGCGCGATGCTGGAGCTGGTCACCGTCGGTTTCTACCGGTTCTGGCTGGCCAACGACATGCGCCGGCATATGTGGTCGCACACCGCGCCGGCGGCGACACGCTGGAATATACCGGCACGGCGAAGGAACTGCTGATCGGCTTCCTGTTCGCGGTGGCCATTCTCGCGCCGATTTATTTCGTCTATTTCCTGCTCGGGCTCGAAGCCGAACGCTTCAAGGCGTTCGCCAGCTTTCCGATGGGCGTCTTCTTCTATTTGTTCGCCCAGTTCGCCGTCTACCGCGCGCGCCGCTACCGGCTGACGCGCACGGTGTGGCGCGGCGTGCGCTTCTGGATGACGGGCTCCGGCTGGAACTACGCCTGGCGCGTCGGGCTGTGGACGCTGCTGGCCATGGTGACGCTCGGCATCGCGCTGCCGTGGCGGCAGGCCGCGCTCGAACGTTTCAAGATGCGGCATACGTCCTACGGCAGTCTGCGCGGCCGTTTCGTCGGCACCGGCGGCGAATTGTTCAAGCGCGGCTGGGGCCTGTGGCTGATGCTGATGGGGCTGGTGGCGGCGCCGATTGCCTTCGCGGTGGTGAAACTGGAAATCTTGACGGGCTTTACGGCGTTCGGCCCGATCATCGCGCTGCCGTTCGTCTATCCGATGTACAAGGCCATCGAATGGCGCTGGTGGGTTGGCGGCATCCAGTTCGGCGACGTGCGTTTCGAATCGGCGCTGCGGCGCGGCGAATTGATCGGCCTGTATTGGAAGGTCATCGGCTGGAGCCTGCTGATCTTTTTTGCGGTCTCGATGCTGGGTCGGCGGCGTGTTCGGCATCGCCTTGGCGGTGATCGGCATCAGCGGCAAGACGCCGCAAGAGTTCGCGCTGATGGCGCAACGCGCCACCGTTTTGGTTCCGCTCGGCCTGGGCTACGTCATGGGCATCCTGGCGTTCTGGATGGTGACGCGGATCTATCTGATCCACGACGTCTGGCGGCGCGTGGCCTGGTCGGTCACCGTGCACAATCTCGCCACGGCGGACGACGTCGTGGCGGAAGGCAAGCTGGTGGGCGCGCTCGGCGAAGGCTTTGCCGACAGCCTCGACATCGTCGGCTTCTAGGGCGTGGCCAAAGGACACGATGCGATGACAATAGATCCTGTGACACCGGAGCCCGGGACGCCTCGAGCCTGAAACGCCGAAGCCTGCGACGTCGGTGCCGGTGATCCCGCCGCCCGCCGCGCCGGCGCCCGTGACGGCTGCGCCTGCGCCAGTCGATAGCTGCGATTTATTTCAACGGGCGCTCCAACCGCAAGCGCACCGCCGCGCTGCGCTTGACTGACGCCGGGATCGAGATCGTCGAGGACGGCGCGCTGGTCGACATCTGGCCTTACGCCGACGTGCGCCGCGCCGATGGGCCGCGCGGAGCGCTGCGGCTGCGCTCGCGTGACGGCGCTGCCGCTGGCGCGCCTCGAGATTGCCGATGCGGCGCTGCAGGCGGCGATCGCCGCGCGCTGCCCGGCGCTCGACCTCGGCGAAGAGAAGCAGACCTGGCGCATCGTCGGCTGGTCCTTGGCGGCGGTCACCTCGATCGTCCTGCTCGGGATTTTCGTCGTGCCGATCATCGCCGACCGGCTGGTGCCGTTCGTTCCGCAGGCGTTCGAGCGGCGCCTCGGCGAGGCGGTCGACAAGCAGGCCGAGGCGATGTTCGGCGGCAAGGTTGCACCGGCGCCGAAGGGCAGGCAGCCTTCAGCGCGCTGATCGACAAGCTCAAGCGCGCGGGCGACGTCGACGTCCGTTGAACGGCCGCGGTGCTTGGCCTCGCGCACGCCCAACGCCTTCGCCTTGCCGGGCGGCAAGGTCTTCCTGCTCGACGGGCTGATGCAGAAGGCGGACTCACCCGACGAGATCGCCGGCGTGCTGGCGCACGAATTGGGCCACGTCAAGCACCGCGACCATCTGCGCCAGCTCATCCAGACCGGCGGCACGTCGTTTCTGTTCGGCTTGCTGTTCGGCGACGTCAGCGGCGCCGGCGCCGTGGTTTTCGCCAGCCGCACGCTGCTCAACGCGTCTTATTCGCGCGAGGCCGAGCAGAACGCCGACGATTTCGCCATCGACGTCATGCACAGGCTCGGCCGTTCGCCGAAGCCGATGGGCGACCTGTTGCTGCGCGTGACCGGCACGCAGGAGAACAAGAGCTACACCATCCTGGCCAGCCATCCGATGACCGAAGCGCGCCGCGCCGCGATGATCAAAGCGGACCGGCCCAACACCGGCGCCGCGCTGTTGACCGCGGCGCAATGGCACGCGCTGAAGACGATGTGTCAGGCGGCGCTGCCACCCCGGCCGCAGCCACGACCCGAGCGCGGATCGGGGCGAACTCGGGGCAGGGAGCGCGGGAAGAACCGGCGCCGGCGCCAGAACCGCGGCGCGGATCAGAACTCAGGATCGGACATCGGCGGCTAGGCGGTGGCGGTCCGCTCCGGCGCGCTCAACTTTCGCCGCGGTGCAGCCGCCCCTAGATCCTGGCACCGCGATTGTAGGCGTCGACCAGCTGATTGTAGTCGCGCAGCAGCCGCGGCGGCGAGCCCTCGACCATCCAGCCCGAGCCGGCGTTGAGCATCATCTTGTCGCCGGTCGAGTACGGCACATGATCGCGGATGCGGCGCATCAGGGACTTCGCCGTGGCCAGGAACGACTTGGCGTTGCTCATGAAGATCGAGCCGATCTTGGCGCCGCCGGCGGAACTGGCAAACTGTTCGGCGCCCTTGATGAGAGCTTCGTAGTCGGCGATCGCCTGCGTGATCTCGGCGAGGTCGGGTTTCTCCGTGCCCTCAAAGCGCAGCACGCGCTTGGCCTGGATCATCAGCGCTTCGACATGGTAGCGCGCGTTGCGGCCGTCGCTTTGCTCGATGGCCGCGAGCTTTTCCAGCGCGCGCCGGTCGTTGATGGCCTCGACGCCGCCGCGCAGCTTTTTATCGGCGCTTTCGAAGGCGTCCCAGGCGGCGACGAGAAGCGGATGCAGGGCGCGGCCCTTGGCCATCTTGTCGTCTTTGTAGTCCTGCTGGGTGTAGTAGTCGTCGGCCTCCTTGAGCAGCGTCTCGAGCTTGCTCACGGCTTTGGCGTAGGCCGAGGCCGCGGCTTCGAGCTCGGCGTCGTGCGGCTCCAGCGCATTGGCCTTCTCGACGTTGTTGCGGCAATCCGTGGTGTCGTAGATGGTGTAGGTGCCGTAGATGATGCGCTCACGGCCGGTCGGGCCGCTTTTCGCGGCCCAGCTGAAATAGCGCGAGCGCGAGTTGAAGGCGCGCTCCGACAGCCGGTTGATGCAGCCGACATAGGCGTTGAGCTTTTCGGTGAGCGACGGCGTCTGCGCGGCGGCTTGGTCCGCCAAGGGAAGCGCGACCAGCGGCGCGAGGAGAAGAGTTGCTCCGAGGACGGCTGCAGAAAACGGCTTCATGATCGTACCCCCAATGCCAACGGCCGCGCTTTGCCGCGCGGTTCCCTTGGACCATTGGTCGCACGACGCAGGCTGCAGGTTCAAGGCTGCGGGAGTGACGCGCAAAAGCCGATGCGACACCCGTTCATTCCTGCGCAAGCGGGAGATCGAGCAAGTGGCCGCATGGAGCGAAGCGAAATGGGGGGTAAATTGAGCTGTGGCAAGATTTCGGATTGGCCGTCAACTCAGAAAGCTCGTCCGCGCTTGCATCAGTTCCCACCAATGAAGTTTAGATCGCAATGCCTTAGAAAATCCCGTAACATCAAACAATCCGGTTCATTTTCGCTGTCTTCGAAAAAAAGCTCAGTAAGGACCTCCCCAAGAAGTGATGAAGATTCGAGTATCGAGGAAACGCATTACACAGAGATGAAGCGGCCATATCTCCCAAAATTGCTTCGAGCCGCCTGATATGATTGCCCGGCAATCTGACGACGTTGAACATTACATGCGCGAAATAGTAGGGCGCAAAGCCCAACGCTTTATAATACTCCGTCTGCATCTAAACCTAGTGTCCTAAGCTCGCTAAAGTACCTTATTACTCTCTTTCACCATTTCCGCATCGACATAAACCTGCTCGCCGAGCGCTTTGAATTTCTCCGACATCTGCGCCATGCCGTCCTCGATGACGCCCTTTTGCGTCAGCGTTGCCGACGACAGCGGGTCGTTCAGCCCCGCCGCATAATCGCGCACGTCCTGCGTGATCTTCATCGAGCAGAATTTCGGCCCGCACATCGAGCAGAAATGCGCCACCTTGTGCGCCTCCTTGGGCAGCGTCTCGTCGTGGTATTCGCGCGCGGTCTCGGGATCGAGCCCCAAGTTGAACTGGTCCTGCCAGCGGAAGTCGAAGCGCGCGCGCGACAGCGCGTCGTCGCGCAATTGCGCCGCCGGGTGGCCCTTGGCGAGATCGGCGGCGTGCGCCGCGATCTTGTAGGTGATGACGCCGTCCTTGACGTCGTCGCGGTCGGGCAGGCCGAGATGCTCCTTCGGCGTCACGTAGCAGAGCATGGCGCAGCCGAACCAGCCGATCATGGCGGCGCCGATGCCGGAGGTGATGTGGTCGTAGCCCGGCGCGATGTCGGTGGTGAGCGGCCCGAGCGTGTAGAACGGCGCCTCGCCGCACTCTTTCAGCTGCTTGTCCATGTTGATCTTGATCTTGTGCATCGGCACGTGGCCGGGGCCTTCGATCATCACCTGGCAGCCTTTGTCCCAGGCGATCTTGCGTCAGCTCGCCGAGCGTCTCCAGTTCGGCGAATTGCGCGCGGTCGTTGGCGTCGGCGATCGAGCCGGGGCGCAAGCCGTCGCCCAATGAGAAGGAGACGTCGTATTTGCGCATGATGTCGCAGATTTCATCGAAGCGCTCGTAGAGGAAGCTCTCCTTGTGCCGCGACAGGCACCACTTCGCCATGATGGAGCCACCACGAGAAACGATGCCGGTGACGCGGTTGGCGGTGAGCGGCACGTAGGCCAGCCGCACGCCGGCGTGGATGGTGAAATAGTCGACGCCCTGTTCGCACTGCTCGATCAGCGTGTCCTTGTAGCATTCCCAGTCGAGCTTGACCGGATCGCCGTCGACCTTCTCCAGCGCCTGATAAATGGGAACGGTGCCGATCGGCACCGGCGAATTGCGCAGGATCCATTCGCGCGTGTTGTGGATGTTGCGGCCGGTGGAGAGGTCCATCACCGTGTCGGCGCCCCAGCGGATCGCCCACACCATCTTCTCGACTTCCTCTTCGACCGAGGAGGTGACCGCCGAGTTGCCGATATTGGCGTTGATCTTGGTGAGGAAGTTGCGGCCGATGATCATCGGCTCGAGCTCGGCGTGGTTGATATTGGACGGAATGATGGCGCGGCCGCGCGCGATCTCGCTGCGCACGAATTCCGGCGTGACGAACAGCGGCACCGAGGCGCCAAAGCTCTCGCCGTCGTCATGTGCGGCCTGGGCGCGGTCCAATTGTTCCTTGCGGCCGAGGTTCTCGCGCTCGGCGACGTAGATCATTTCCTTGGTGACGACGCCGGCCTTGGCCCACTCGTATTGGGTGACCGGCTTGCCGTCCAGCGCGCGCCACGGTTTCGGCGTGTTGGGGAAATTGCGCGCCAGATGCTTGCCGGTGACGTTGCCGTTGTCGACCGGCTGGATCGGCCGGCCGTCGTACTGCTCGACGCCGCCGCGTTCTTTCACCCACTCGATGCGGGTGCGGGCGAGGCCCTTCTCCACGTCGATCGTCACGTCCGGATCGGAATAGACGCCGGTGGTGTCGTAGACCGGCAGCGGCGGCTCGCCGCTCGACGCATCGAGCGCGATCTCGCGCACCGGCACGCGCAGTTCCGGCGCAGCGTCAGGCCGCGCGTAGACCTTGCGCGAGGCGGGCAGCGGACCGGTCGTGACTTTCGGCGTGGCCAGGTCGGCGGATGTGACGGGTTTGTTCATGGTCGTGTCTCCAGTGCAAATGATCGGCGCGTTACGCCGCGTAGCCTTTGAAGGTGATGAAAGCCGCCGAGCGCGAGCAGGACGATGCCAAGGCCCAGGAAGAAATGGTCGTGCGCCAGGACCGACTTGCCGACGAAATTGACGAATTGCGGCGCGATGATGCGGTAGACCCGCCACGATCGCCATGGCCCAGCCGAGCAGCGTGACCACGCTGCGCCAGTCGCGCGTCCACACATTGTGCGAATTGAGGATCAGCAGTCCGCCGATCAGGATCAGCACGCCGGAAAAGTAGATGAACGGGTAGCCGGCGAGGAACTGCCCGGCCATCTCGCGGTAGATGGTCCCGTTCGCCAGCATGCCAATGCCGATGGCGGCAAACACCGGGCCGGTCAACCTGGCGATAAATTGCGCTCTGCGCATCGGCAATTGTCCTGTCCCTTCGCCGGCATGACCCGGATCAGGTTCAAAGGGTTTTTCTCAGCCCCTATCGGGGCACCCCTCGGAACGGCACTTAATGTAGGCAGACGGTGGGGGGTGTCAATGCACGGGGTAGGAATGGGAGGTGTGAGCGCTGTAACCATCTCGGCATCATGGATTGCCGGGACAAGCCCGGCAATGACGAGCTTAGCCAGTCTCATTTCCTCGGCAATTCGCTCACCGCCACCGCGGCGGTGCCATCGGCTTCGGCGATCACGCGCAGGGTTCCCGAATCGAAGGCGATGCCGGTGAGGCGCAGGTCGTCGATCGCGGTGGTGACGCGCACGCCTTCGCCGGCCTTCTCGAAATCGGCCAGCGCCAGGCCGATCTTCTTCTTGGCATCGGCGGCGAACGGCTTGAGGTCGACCACCGCCTGGCCGGCCAGCGCCTGCCGCAGATAAGGGATGCCGGCGCGAGCGGCGGTGCCGAGCAGCCCGTAGGCGGCTTCAGACTCGACCGCCAGCGTCAGATCGGTGAAGCGCAGCATCTGGTTCTGGGCATCGAGCGTCGGCTTGCCCCAGATGTTCACGGTCGCTTCCGCGCCGAAGCCGAACCAGCTCTTCTTCTCGTGCGCCTTCACCTTGAGCGAGATCAGCAGCCGGTCGCCGGCGGCGGCAATGTGCGCGCTGCGCACCTCGACGTCGACGAGCGCGGCGGTGTCCTCGGGGAAATGATGGCCCTTGAGCTGCGCTTCCAGCAGCTTGTTGAGCTCGCTGAACGGCACGTCGATCGGCACGCCGACGGCGAGGCGCCCGTTCTCCATCGGCGGCACCAGCTCGAGCGTGGCCGGGAACGGGCAGTCCGGCTTGCTCTGCGCCGGCGTGATGCGGGTTTCCGCCTGCACGCCGATGGTGAGCGTGACGTTATTGCCGTCGAACTGCGGCTGCGCCGCGGCGGCGCGCACCGGGCGCATCTCCAGCCACAGCCGCGGCAGGCCCGTCTTGTCGCCGCCGAGCGGGATGGAGCGGCACATCTTGGCCCATTGCGCGCGCGCGGCGCGTTCAATGAAGGGATCATTGCGTAGCCGCGTCTGCAAAGCGGCGATCTGCGCGTTGACCTCGCGGTCTATCAGCGGCCGCGCCTCGTTCGACACGTCGAGCTTGAAGCCGGCGAGCGACACCGTGCTGTGCCGCGAGCGCGACCTGTGGCGTGAGGTTGGGCTCGAGCCGCCAGTTGGCGGTGATCGCCGGCCGCGAGCGCACCACCACCTGGCCGCGCAGCTCGGCGCGCTGATCGAGCACCTTGCTGGTCAACTTGCCGACGCCGCTGCCGATCGAGCGGTCGACGAAGCCGACGACCGAGCTGGTGATGTTGCCGGCCTGCGTCGCGATCTGCCCGGTGACACGCAACGTGCCGTTGATCGGCGTGCTGATCGCCAGCTCGTTCGGCTGCCCGCTCACCGCCATGGGACCGCGCACGACGGTGATGCCGATGTCCGCCTTGGACAGCACGCTGCTGACCGGATTGTCGTTCTTGCCGGCGAGCTCACGCGGCGCGGCGTCGTCCATGCTGCGGCGGATGGCGGAGAGCGCCACCGCCACTGGCGCGATCACGTAAGAGGTGCGGGTGACGGCTTGCAGTGGTGGCGGCGGGTTCATGATGGCCAGCGCGGTTTCCACGCCGGTGTCGGTGGGCAGAAAGCGGTTGAGCGCCCACAGCGTGGCGGCGAAGCAGGCGGCGACGACGCAAGCCGCGGCGAGCGCCAGCCGGAAGCCGCGCGATCGTCCGAACAGGCGGATCGGCGCCGTGGCGTAATAGATGACTGGGTCGAGGGTTCCGCGCATGCGAGTCCCGCCCGATTCGCCGGATGACGAATCTTAAGTGCGCGGCGGCGCGGGGCAAGGCGCGCTGCAACAAACGGCGCCAAGCAAAGCGCCGGCAGCGGAGCTGCCGGCGCGATCAGTTTGGCCCGCGGCGGAAGTCTTACTCGGCCGCTTCGGCGGCCTTGTGGTGGTCGGTCGGCAAAGCCATCTCGGTCGGCAGCGCCTTGGGCGAGCGCAGCCGCACGACGATCTGCATGATGATCAAGAGGGCGCACAGCCCGATGAACACCGCGCTGATCGGGTGCTTGACGAACACAAGGATGTCGCCGCGCGAGATCAACATGGCGCGGCGGAAGTTCTCCTCGAAGCGCGGCCCGAGCACGAAGCCGAGCAGGACCGGCGCCGGGTGGAAGTCGAGCAGCAGCAGGATATAGCCGACCGAGCCGATAAGCACGACTTCGCCGACCTGGAACATGTCGTTGTTGGTCGAGTAGACGCCGATCGCCACGAAGAACATCGCGGCCGGATAGAGATATTTGTAGGGGATGGTCAGCAGCTTCACCCACAGGCCGATCATTGGCACGTTGAGCACGACCAGGATGATGTTGCCGATCCAGAAGCTGGCGATCAGGCCCCAGAAGATATCCGGATGCTCGCTGATCAGTTGCGGGCCGGGCACCACGCCCTGAATCATCAACGCGCCGAGGATCAGCGCCATCACCGCGTCGCCCGGAATGCCGAGGCTCATGGTCGGGATGAAGTCGCCCTGCACCGAGGAGTGGGTCGAGGCTTCCGGGCAAGCGACACCTTCGATCATGCCGGTGCCGAACTTCTCCGGCGTCTTGGAAATCTTCTTTTCGGTCGCATAGGAGATGAACGAAGCGATGGTCGGGCCGGTGCCTGGGATCAGGGCGCACAGGCTGCCGATAATGGTGCCGCGGAACATGGCCGGGACCGCGCGGCGGAATTCGTCGCGCGTCGGGCGCAGATCCTTGAATTTGACGTTGGTATATTTGGTGTCGACCTCGGAGAGCTGATTGACGCTCTTCATGAACTCGGCGATGCCGAACAGACCGAGCGCCAGCGCGACGATCTCCACGCCGTCGAACAGATTGGGAATGCCGAAGGTGAAGCGCGGCGTGCCAGTTTCGATGTCGCTGCCGACAATGCCGAGCAGCAGCCCGACAAGGGTCATGGAGACGCCCTTGAGCGGCGAACCGCGCGCCAGCGTCGAGCCGGCCAAGAGGCCGAGTAACATCAGCGAGCATATTTCCGCCGGGCCGAATTTGAGCGCCACCACCACCAGGATCGGCGACAGGAAGATCATCTCGGTGATGCCCCAGGAGGCGCCGACAAAGGACGAGATGACGGTGATGCCGAGCGCGGCGCCGCCGCGCCCCTTCTTGGTGAGCGGGAAGCCGTCAAGACAGGTGACCGCGTGCGGTGGATGGCACGGAAGATTAAGCAGGATCGAGCAGATCGCGCCGCCATATTGCGAGCCATAGAAGACACCCGCCAGCATCAGGATGGCGCCGACCGGCTTGATGCCGAAGGTCAGCGGCAACAGGATCGAGATGGTGGCGAGCGGGCCCATGCCGGGCAGCACGCCGACCATGTTGCCGACGAACACGCCGAGGAAGCACCACATCACGTTGTGCGGCTCAAGCGCGACGCCGAAGCCGTACCAGAGGTCGGTAAGCGCAGTTTCGAACATTAGAAGCCCCACCGGAACAACGGGAATGGAATCTTGAGAACGTAGGAGAACAGCGCCACGCCGAAGACGGTGACGCCGGCCGCCAGGATCGCCGAGCCTTTCCACGTCGCGGTGCGGTCACCCATCGCGGGGATGAACACGCAAGCGAAAGTCGCCGGCACCAGGCCGAACAATTCGCCGAGGATGATGAACGCGACCGGACCGGCCAGGATGCAGGCCCAGGCGAACCATTCGGGCTTCTCCGGCAGGATGCGCTCGTCGTCGCTGAGCGGCGTCACGATCGCGGTGCCCAGGATCAGCACGCCGACAAATGTGAGCGTCACGCCGAGCATCAGGGGGAACATGCCCGGGCCCATATGGGTGAGGGTGCCGAGCGTATAGGTGAGGGAGTCGAGCGTGACCGCGGCGCCGAGCAGGGTCATCAGACCGCCGGCGTAGAAGTCGCGTTTTTTCACGAGCGTGCCGAACAAGGGCGTATCCTCCAGAGCACTTTTCTTGTCATTAATTCGGGTAACGGACTGCCATTCCTTATGTTTAGTATAGTGCTGGCCGTTTTTCTATATCTACCGGGCGCCTCCGTGCACGATGTTTAGGCGGCGGTACCGGAGCCCGTTTGTCGCACGAACCGCGGCGGCTGCCAATTATTCCGCGCCGACGAATCAACAGCGCCGTTCCTGATCGGTTCCTAACCGGATACTGGCGTGCAATGCAGCGTCCGCGCCGAACGCGGCCTGTTGCCGGGCATTTTCATGGCCTTAGCGGGGGGTTAGCGCGCGCCGGGCCGGGCGCCGCCGTACCTCCTGGTTGCATTCGCGCATCGCCGCTACGACCGCGTTCCCATCCGGTGCAGCTTGAGCACGGTGTAGACGGTGTCGCTCGCCGGCGTCGGGATACTGTATTGGCGGCCGAGCGCGCGCACCTTGCCGGAAAGCCAGTCCAGTTCGATCCGGTTGCCGCGCTCGAGATCGTGCGCCATCGAGGCCTTCATGCCGGGCTCGACTTTGTTCATCATGAAGTCCATGCGCCCTTCGACGAAGTCGGGCGCGAGCGCGACGCCCTTGGCCTTGCCGACGGCATAGGCCTCCTCCATCAGCGCGCGGAAGAAGTCGCGCGTTTCCGGATCGGCGCGGATCACGCCGATCGGCTCGCGCATGCTCGCGGTCGAGCCGGACATGGCGGTGAGGAAGATGAATTTCTCCCACAGCTCGACGTTGATATCGGGCGAGATGTCGACGTCGAGCTTGGCCGCTTTGCCGACGTCGGTGAAGGCCTGCAGCACGGCGTCGGCTTTCTTGTCGGCGCGGCCGTAACGCATCTTGGCGAAATGGCTGGTCTGCTTGATCACACCGGGCGAGGCGACCACGCTGGCGACATAGGCGGCGCCGCCGACGGTCACGTCGACGCCGAGGATCGGCGCGACGCGCTCGACGCTGTCGACGCCGTTCTGCAAGGTGATGACGCGCGTGTTCGGGCCGACCAGCGGCCGCGCTTGCTCGGCGGCGGTCTCGGTGTCCCACAATTTTACGGCGAACAGCACGATATCGACCGGGCCGACGCTCTTGGGATCGTCGGTGACGTTGGGCTTCGGCAGATGCAGGTCGCCGTGCACGCTCTCGAGCTTGAGGCCGTTCGCCTTCATCGCCGCGAGATTGGCACCGCGCGCGATGAAGAACACATCGTGGCCGGCCGCCGCCATGCGCGCGCCGAAGTAGCCGCCGACCGCGCCCGCCGCCATTGCCGCTATCCGCATGATGCCTCTCCCTGCGTCCGATCGGGCGCGAGATATAGCAAAAAATTGCCCGGCGCCATCTCCGAGGTTAGGCTGGCCCATCGCCTCCGCGCCAACCGAAACAATCACAGCAAATCATGGGTCGCGCATTGATCATCGGCGGCTCACTCGGCGGGCTGTTCACAAGCCTGCTGCTGCGCCAGGCCGGCTGGGACGTGACGGTGTTCGAGCGCAGCACCGGCGACCTCGCCAGCCGCGGCGTCGGCATCGGCACGCATGTCGAGATGTTCGAGATCATGCGCCGGCTCGGCATCGTCGTCGACAAGTCGATCGGCCAGTCGTTTTCGTCGCGCTTCTGCCTCGCCCACGATGGGTCGGTGATCGCGCGGCTGCCGTTCGATAAAATTCTCACCTCGTGGACGCTGCTCTACCGCGCGCTGCGGCGGCCTCTGCCGGATGCGTGCTACCGGGCGGGGATGCAGCTTGAGGATATCGCGCAACACGACGGCGGCGTCAGCGCGGTCTTCGCTGATGGCACACGCGTGCAGGGTGACCTCCTGATCGGCGCCGACGGCGTGCATTCGACCGTGCGGGCGCGCGCCTTCCCGGCGGCGCCTGCGCCGGTCTACGCCGGCTATGTGGGATGGCGCGGCGTCATCGATGAACCGGCGGTGCCGCAGGCCGCGCGCGGCGAATTGTTCGAGTCCTACGCCTTTTATCTGCCGCCGCGCGAGATGATGCTGTCCTATCTGCACCCGGGCGCCGATGACGACCTGCGCCCCGGGCGGCGGCGCATGAATTGGCTCTGGTATCATCCGGTCAATGCGGCCGCGCTGCAGGCCATGTCCACCGATGCGGATGGCCGCCATCACGCCGCTATTTCGCCGCCGCTGATCCGCCCCGAGGTGATCGCCGCGTTCCGGACGGATGCGCGCGCGCTGCTGCCGCCGCAATTCATCGCCCTGACCGAAGCAACGCCCGCCCCGTTCTTCCAGCCGATCTTCGATCTGGAGTCGCCGCACATGGTCGCGGGCCGCGTTGCGCTTGTAGGTGATGCCGCCTTCGTCGCCCGGCCGCATGTCGGCGCCGGCGTCACCAAAGCCGCGTTGAACGCGGCGTGGCTGACCGATACGCTGAAGGCGATACCCGACACCGATGCGGCGCTTGCCGCCTATGACGCGCAGGCGCGGGCCTTCGGTTCGGCGCTGGTCGCGCGCGCGCGTTTCCTCGGCGCCTATCTGGAAGACCCGCCGCGCGCGGGACTTACGCCCGATCCGGTGACGCTGATGCAGGCCATCGGCGTGCCGCTGCGCGATATTCCGGAAGTCGCGGCCACGCTGCAGTAAGCGGGCCGCGCGCATCCGCCGTCAGCTGGTCGCGGCCTTTGCGGCGGCCTGCGGCGTGCTTTTCTCGATCGCCTCGCCCGGATCCAGCCAGAACGCCCAGACCGCAGAGCCCAAGACGAGCAGGCTCGCCGCGACAATGAATGGCGCCTGCCACGATCCGAACTGAACGAGCACGCCGAATACCAGCGGTGACAGCGCGCCGCCGATATTGCCGGCCATGTTCATCATGCCCGACACAGTCCCCGAGTGTTCGCCGCCGATGTCCATCGGCACCGCCCAGGACGGGCCGATGGTGCATTCGAGGAAGAACATCGAGGCGGTCAGGCAATAGACGGCGGTGTAGGCGCTCTCGGTCATCGCGGCGGGCACGATGAACACCGCGCAGCCCAGCATGCCCGTGATCGCCACCGAACGGCGGGCGAACTTGATGCTGCCGGTCTTTGCCAGCAGCCAGTCGGTCGCCAGCCCGCCGACGGTATCGCCGACAACGCCGGCCCAGAGCGGCAGCGACGCAAAGATACCGACCTTGATCAGCGTGAAGTGCCGGAACTCGATCAGATAAGACGGCAGCCAGCTCAGGAAGATCCACAGGCAATAAACGTAGGTGAAGTAGGCGCACATGATCGCCCACATATTGGGCGAGCGCAGCATGGTGCCCCACGGCACGCTCGGCTTCTTGCCGATGTTGGGCTTGAGGGCGTTGCCCTGCGCGTCGGTGCCGCGGATGTATTTGAGCTCTTCGGCGTTGACCAGGCCGTGGTCTTCCGGAAGATCGCGATAGGCGATCCACCACAACACCGACCAGACCAGCCCGACCGCACCGCAGATGTAGAACACCGAGCGCCAGCCGAGCGCCGTCATGATCAGCACGACCAGCGGCGGCGCGATGGCCGCGCCGAGCCGGCTCGCGCTGTGGGTGATGCCCTGCACGAAGCCGCGCTCGTGCTTGGGATACCAGAGCTGCATGGCGCGCGTCGCGCCGGGGAATGCGCCGCCTTCGCCGACGCCGAACAGGAAGCGCAGCGCCACGAACGAGGTGGCGCCGGTAGCGACGGCGGTCGCGGCCGTCATCACCGACCAATAGGTAACGATGGTGGTGAGAACCTTGCGCGGCCCGAAGCGGTCGCCGATCCAGCCGCCGGGAACTTGGAACAGCGCGTAGGCCCACACGAAGGCGCTGAAGATCACGCCCATGGTGATTTTGTCGAAGCCGAATTCTTTGCTGATCGCCGGGGCCGCGGTCGAGATGTTCACGCGGTCGAGATAGGTAATTAGGTACATCATGCTGATCAAAACGAGTATATACCAGCGGCCCATGCTGCGCCGCGCCTTCGGCTGTTCCATGATGTGTTTCCTCGGTATGCCGACGTCAGTGGTTTGCAGGTCAACTGGCTAGTCCTTAAATCGGTTCGGCGCTATTGCGACAAGTAAAAGTTCCTAAATAATTTTGCGTGACGCCGGCGCGGTAGCGCGTTGCCGCCGGCGGCGAAGGCGCATGGCAAAAAAATTTGCCCGGCACAAAGGCCGGGCCAAGTCGGGGGAGGTTCGCGAATAATCAGTAGAGGCGGGACGAGCCGGCGTTCCAGGACACACGCTCGTTGGCCGCCGGCTTGGGCGCATGTTGCGCGGTCTGGGCCGGCGCGCTCTGCGGCAGCACGATCACCTTGGCGCCGACCTGCACGCGGCTGTACAAATCTTCCACGTCCTCGTTGGTGAGGCGGATGCAGCCGCTCGACACGTGCTTGCCGATGGTGGTCGGATCGTTGGTGCCGTGGATGCGGTATTCGCTGCCGCCGAGATACATGGCGCGCGCGCCGAGCGGATTGCCCGGGCCGCCGGCGACCATGCGCGGCAGATAAGGCTGGCGCGCGATCATTTCCTGCGGCGGATACCAATCCGGCCACTCGGCCTTGCGCGCGACCTGCTTGACGCCCGACCAGGTGAAGCCCTGACGGCCGACGCCGATGCCGTACCGCATCGCCTTGCCGTTGCCGAGCACGTAATAGAGGAAGGTGTGCGGGGTATCGACGATGACGGTGCCCGGCGCCTCGTTGCTGGCGTAGTTCACGATCTGCCGCTGCAGGCGCGGATCGAGCTGCGCATCGGCATCCGGTGCGGCCTGCTCGTCCGGGGCGTATTGCGGCGCGACTTGTGGGGCGACCTGCATCTGCCCGGGCGACAGGAAAGCGAACAGCGGATCGGCCTTGGCGGCGCCGCACGACAGCGCGGCGGCGGCGATCAGCGAAACGGCGGTGATGGACTTGGAGAACATGGCAGCCTCCCCGATGAACTTGCTCCATCGTTCGTCGGGCCAAGCGCCGGGGAGGTTCATTGGTTCCGGAAATATACCCGCTCAAATTCGTGTAAACGGGTGGAACAAATTGGAAATATTAGTGTTTTCTAAGTTCTCTGTGCCTTGGTTGGGTTCAGCCCTGCTACTCCGGCAAGAAATTGCCAGGCTCGGCGGGAAATGGTCAGGCAATGCCGGGGCGGGCGAGAGCGGGATCATCCCGCCTTGGTCACGTTCCGCTGAACGATGTTGAGCAGATCGGGGATCTTTTCGGGAAATCTTTGACACAACAAATCGCAAAACATCAAAATCTGTTCGGTGTTGAGAGTGACCTCGCCATTCGATTGAGGCTTCGTGTTGATCGAGCGTTTTTCTTTTTCTTCTTGCCCGATGGAAAACAATTTTTCATCTAGCCGGCCGCTGAAGCCGACAGCCTGCTTCTTGGTGAAAAACCACGAGGGGTAGCGAGAAAAACTGGTGGTTTCGGTCAGGCCTGTGATCGACAGTTCGAGATCGAGCGTCTTCGCGAAAGTATTGACCGCCCATTTAACCAACGGCCAATCGTCGTGATAGTCGTCTCCGGCGACAACGCCCCCAACCTTCACCTTGCGAAACCAGTCGACAAATGTTTTTCCACCTTCCTCGCCGGTGTGGGCGTAGCCGTCGAAATAAATAAAATCGAAATAGTCGTCGTCAAAAAGCTCCAGCGCCTCGTCAAAGGACATGCGTAGCAATTTGTAATTACGTTCAATGCCGACAAGTTTCAAAGCTTGCTTATATTCATTGATGTTGTGATGATCGGCATATAGATCGACGCCGTAAAAAATCTTGAATTTTCCGCTGTCGACCATTCTTTTTGAGAAATCGCCGCCGGCGACGCCCAATTCAATCCCGACGTTTGCTGTTCCGGCAAGAGAGTCGATGACATTGTGCCGATAAAAATCTTTTTCGATTTTTATTTTGACGTCTGGGGTCTTCTCGGCCGCCAGCTTCTTTATGTCTTCGGTTTGCATTTCGCTAATCGCTATTCAATCAAGGCGGCTGAATACCGCTTTATAAGAGTCGCGCAGGCTCAACAATAGCGTCCGCTCTTGGCGTTAGCCCTAGTAGCCACTGCGTGCGCGGCAGTTCAATAGTTCCCGTCTACAAGGCGCTCAAAACATCGTGCGGGAGGGCACGAGTACGAAGATTGACGATGTGAGCATTTATTCTTTCGGCTTGCGCCAGCCCACCACCGCCTCAGGCACGCTGTCGGTGGACGCGTAATAGGGCTTGATGTCGAGCAGCGGCGTGCCGTCCATGCAATCGAGCCCAGCCACTGAGAGCTTGTTGCCCTCGATGCCGAGCAGCTTGACCACGCTCATGGCGATCGGGTTGGGCCGCGCCGGCGAGCGCAGCGCAAAGGTGCCGTGCTGCGTGCCGTAATGGCTCGGCACCTGCAGCGCCAGGTCGCGCTGCGAATTGTGCATCCAATAGAGCAGCACCAGATGGCTGCAAGTTTCAGTGTCTTTGAGGCCCTGCTGCCAACGCGGATCGAGCTCGACGGTGCAGACCGCATCGGATTCACGGGCATTTTTCGGGCAGTCGCTGCGGGACTTCCAGGGCGTGTGGATGCGGCCGATGAAATAGAGCCCGGCGTCGTAATTCTCGGGCAGTTCAATCACCACCTCGCCATCACGAACGCCGAAATCAGTACTGCTCATGGCCACTCCTCTGGACCCCCCCACGGTATAACGCTGCCACTGGCAGGATTTCCTAACCACTCCGGAAAATGCCGTAGCCGGTGGGCTTGCCGGTGCCCGTTTCAACGTATAAAGATATGTTTATATAGTGGGAACGCGCCCATGCCATTCGTCGTTAGGCCGCAATGAGCACTAGCCCCCGGCTCCGGTTCGATGCCCTCAATGCGGCCCTCAAGGCCGCCGGCGAAGAGACGCGCCTGCGCGTGCTGGCGCTGCTGGCCGAGGCCGAACTGACCGTTTCCGATTTGACCGACATCCTGCGCCAGTCGCAGCCGCGCATCTCGCGCCATCTCAAGCTCCTGGCCGAGGCCGGGGTGATCGAGCGCTTCCGCGAGGGCACCTGGGCTTTCTTCCGGCTGGCCGAGCACGGCGGCGGCGCTGAACTCGCGCGCGCGCTGCTCGAGCGGCTCGACCCGGCCGACCAGACCATCGCGCGCGACCGCGCCCGCCTTGCCTCGGTGCGCTCGGCGCGCGCCGCCGCGGCGCAGGCTTATTTCAGCGCCCATGCCGCCGAATGGGACCGCATCCGCAAGCTGCACGTCGCCGACGACGCGGTCGAGGGCGCGATCCGCGCGGCGCTCTCCGGCAAGCCGTTCCGCTCGCTGCTCGATCTCGGCACCGGCACCGGACGGATGCTCGAACTGTTCGGTGCCGAGATCGAACGCGGGCTCGGCCTCGATTTGTCGCTCGACATGCTGCTGCTGGCGCGCGACCGGCTCGAGCGCGCCGGTCTGAAACATTGCAGCGTGCGGCAGGGCGACATCTACGACCTGCCGCTGGCGAACAACTCCTTCGACGTTGTCATCCTGCATCAGGTGCTGCACTTCCTCGACGACGGCGCCCGCGCCATCAAGGAAGCGGCGCGCGTGCTGCGGCCGGGCGGGCGGCTTTTGGTGGTCGACTTCGCGCCGCACGAGCAGGAATTCCTGCGCGAACAATTCGCGCATCGCCGGCTCGGCTTCGCGCCGGAGACGGTGGCGCAATGGATGACGGCGTCCGGGCTCGAGTCGGTGCTGCACAAGAGTCTTGTCGCCCGAGCCCGAGGGCAAGATCGCGGTGTCGCTCTGGCTCGCGCGCGACGTCCGCGCCTTGATGGCGACGCCGCCGCAGCGGGAGGTGGCGTGATGAGCACGCGCGCCAGCCGTTTCGCCCGCGGCGAAGGCCGCCGCATCGGCGTCTCGTTCGAATTCTTCCCGCCGGCGACCGCGGAGATGGACACGATCCTCTGGGAGTCGATCGAGCGGCTCAAGCCGATGGTGCCGGATTTCGTCTCGGTCACCTACGGCGCCGGCGGTTCGACGCGCGAGCGCACGCACGCGACGGTGAAACGGATTCTCGCCGAGACGCCGCTCATCCCGGCGGCGCATCTTACTTGCGTCGCGGCCACGTGCGAGGACGTCGATACCATCGTGCGCAATTATTACGACGCCGGCGTGCGCCATATCGTGGCGCTGCGCGGCGATCCGGCGGGCGGGGCGGGCACCCAATACGCGCCGCATCCGGGCGGCTATCGCAACGCCGCCGATCTGGTCGCCGGCATCAAGCGCATCCATAGCGATTTCGAGGTTTCGGTGTCGGCCTATCCGGAAAAACATCCCGATAGCCCGACGGTGGACGCCGACATCGACATGCTCAAGGCCAAGGTCGATGCCGGCGCCTCGCGCGCGATCACGCAGTTCTTCTTCGAGAACGACCTCTATTTCCGCTATCTCGATCGCGTGCGCGCGCGCGGCATCGACATACCCATCGTGCCGGGCATCTTGCCGGTGCAGAACTTCAAGGCGGCGACCAATTTCGCCGCGCGCGCCGGTGCCTCGGTGCCGGCGTGGCTCGCCGGGCGGTTCCACGGGCTCGATCACGACGCGGCGACGCGCAAGCTGATCGCCGCGGCGGTCGCCGCCGAGCAGGTCATCGACCTGGTCGACCGCGGCGTAACCACATTCCACTTCTACACCATGAACCGCGCCGATCTCGTCTACGCGATCTGCCATCTGCTGGGATTGCGGCCGATGCTGGAGCAAGCAGCATGACAAAGGATGCGACCGTTTTCGGTATCGATCACGTGCAGGTGGCGGTGCCGCCGGGCTCGGAAGCGAAATGCCGCGCGTTTTATGTCGAGCTTGTCGGCCTGCCCGAATTGCCCAAGCCGCCGATCCTCGCCGCGCGCGGCGGCATCTGGGTCAAGGCCGGCCGGCATGAGCTGCACTGCGGCGTCGACAAGAACTTTCAGCCCGCCCGCAAGGCGCATCCCGCCTTCGCCGTCGGCGGGCTCGACGCGCTGGCCGCTCGGCTTACGGCCGCCGGTCATGCGGTGGCCTGGGACGACACCAATCCCGCGGTTCGTCGCTTCTTCACCCACGATCCGTTCGAAAACCGTCTCGAATTCGTCGAGGCGGGCCATCCTCCAGCGGCGACCTGAAATCCGGCGGCAAACAGCACGATGAGTCCTCGCTCCGACACTGAAAATCTGCTGCGGCGTGCGGCGGCCGAGCGCATCCTGGTGCTCGACGGCGCCATGGGCACCATGATCCAGGCGCTCAAGCTGGACGAGGAGGGCTTTCGCGGCGCGCGTTTCGACGCCTGGAACCGCGAAGTGCGCGGCAACAACGACCTGCTCAACCTCAGCCGGCCGGATGCGGTGCGCGAGATTCATCTCGCTTATTTCCGCGCCGGCGCCGACGTCGTCTCCACCAACACCTTTTCCTCCACCGCCATCGCGCAAGCCGATTACGGCATGGAGGACATCGCCTACGAGCTCAACCAGGCGGGCGCGACGCTGGCGCGCGAGGCGGCCGCTTTGGCCGAGAAGGAAGACGGCCGCCGTCGTTTTGTCGCCGGCGCGCTCGGGCCGACCAACCGCACCGCCTCGATCTCGCCGGACGTAAGCAATCCCGGCTTCCGCGCCATCAGCTTCGACCAGTTGCGCGCCGCCTATGGCGAGCAGATCAAGGGCCTCATCGACGGCGGCGCCGATCTGCTGCTGATCGAGACCATTTTCGACACGCTCAACGCCAAGGCCGCGATCTACGCCATCGCCGAGGCGAGCGCCGAACGGGGCATCGACGTCCCGGTGATGATCTCCGGCACCATCACCGACCGCTCCGGCCGCCTGCTCTCGGGGCAGACGCCGGCGGCGTTCTGGAATTCGGTGCGCCATGCCGCGCCGGTCACCGTGGGCTTGAATTGCGCGCTGGGTGCCCGCGAGATGCGCGCGCATATCGCCGAGCTCGGCCGGCTCGCCGATACCTTGGTGTGCGCCTATCCGAATGCCGGGCTGCCGAACGAGTTCGGCTATTACGACGAGAGCCCGGAATTCATGGCGGAACTGCTCGGCGAATTCGCCGAAGCGGGCCTGGTCAATGTGGTCGGCGGCTGTTGCGGCACCACGCCCGAGCACATCGCGGCGATCGCCAAAGCGGTTGCCGGCAAGGCGCCACGCAAGATTCCCGACGTGCCGCGGTACTTGCGGTTATCGGGGCTGGAAGCCTTCACGCTGACGCCGGAAATCCCGTTCGTGAATATCGGCGAGCGCACCAACGTCACCGGCTCGGCCAAGTTCCGCAAGCTGGTCACCGCCGGCGACTATGCGGCCGCGCTCACCGTCGCGCGCGAGCAGGTGGATAACGGCGCGCAGGTGATCGACGTCAACATGGACGAGGGGCTGCTCGACTCGGAAGCGGTGATGGTGACCTTCCTCAATCTGATCGCCGCCGAGCCGGACATCGCGCGCGTGCCGGTGATGGTCGATTCGTCGAAATTCTCGGTGATCGAAGCCGGTCTGAAATGCATCCAGGGCAAGGCGGTGGTGAATTCGATCTCGATGAAGGAAGGCGAGGCGGCCTTCATCGAGCACGCCAAGATCGTGCGCCGCTACGGCGCCGCGGTGGTGGTGATGGCCTTCGACGAGAAGGGCCAGGCCGACACGCTCGAGCGCAAGACCTCGATCTGCCAGCGCGCCTACGACATTCTGACAACCCAAGTCGGCTTCCCGCCGGAGGACATCATCTTCGATCCGAACATCTTCGCCATCGCCACCGGCATGGAGGAGCACAACGGCTACGGCGTCGCCTTCATCGAGGCGGCGCGCTGGATCCGCGCCAACCTGCCGCATGCGCACGTGTCGGGCGGCGTCTCCAATTTGTCGTTTGCCTTCCGCGGCAACGAGCGCGTGCGCGAAGCCATGCATTCGGTGTTCCTGTTCCACGCCATCAAGGCCGGCATGGATATGGGCATCGTCAATGCCGGGCAGATCGCGGTCTATGACGACCTCGATCCGGAGCTGCGCGAGGCCTGCGAGGACGTGGTGCTCAACCGGCGCCCCGACGCCGCCGAACGGCTGCTCAAGCTGGCGGACAAATTCCGCGGTGCCGGGCAGGCGGCGCGCGAGGTCGATCTCGCCTGGCGCGAGCGGCCGGTGGAGAAGCGACTGGCGCATGCGCTGGTGCACGGCATCACCGAATTCGTCGAGGCCGACGTCGAGGAGGCGCGCCGCGAAGCCAAGCGCCCGCTCGACGTGATCGAAGGCCCGCTGATGGACGGCATGAACATCGTCGGCGACCTGTTCGGCTCCGGCAAAATGTTCTTGCCGCAGGTGGTGAAATCCGCGCGCGTGATGAAACAGGCGGTCGCCTACCTGATGCCCTACATGGAGCAGGACAAGGACGGCCGCAGCCACGGCGGCTCGAACGGCAAGATCGTCATGGCGACGGTCAAGGGCGACGTGCACGATATCGGCAAGAACATCGTCGGCGTCGTGCTCGCGTGCAACAATTACGAGGTGCTCGACCTCGGCGTCATGGTGCCGGCGGCGAAGATCCTGGAGACCGCGCGCGCCGAGAAGGCCGACATCATCGGACTGTCCGGACTGATCACGCCCTCGCTCGACGAGATGTGCCATGTCGCGGCCGAGATGGAGCGGCAGGGCTTCGACGTGCCGCTTCTGATCGGCGGCGCCACCACCAGCCGCGTGCACACCGCGGTGAAGATCCACCCTAACTACAAGCGCGGCCAGGCGGTCTATGTGACCGACGCCAGCCGCGCGGTCGGCGTGGCGCAGGCGCTGATGTCGGGCGAGGCCAAGGGCAATTACGTGACCGAACTGCGCGGCGAATATACCAAACTCGCCGCCGCGCATGCGCGCGCGCAGGCCGACAAGGTGCGGCTGCCGCTCGCGCAGGCGCGCGGCAATGCGGCAAAGCTCGACTGGTCGGGCGCCTATGTTCCGCCCAAACCGAGCTTCCTCGGCACGCGGGCGCTCGTCGATTATCCGATCGCCGAACTGATCGATTTCATCGATTGGACGCCGTTTTTCACCACCTGGGAACTGAAAGGAAAGTTCCCCGCCATTCTCGACGACGCGAAATTCGGGCAGGTGGCGCGCTCATTGTACGACGACGCCCGCGCGATGCTCGATAAGATCGTGGCCGAGCGCTGGTTCACTGCCAGCGCCGTGCTTGGCTTCTGGCCGGCCGAGGCGCGCGGTGACGATATCGCGGTGTTCGCGGACGAGGCGCGAAAGACACCGGTGGCGACGCTGCACACGCTGCGTCAGCAGTTGTCCAAGCGCGAAGGCCGCAACAACGAAGCGCTGAGCGATTTCATCGCGCCGCGCGACAGCGGCGTGAAAGATTACATAGGCGCCTTCGCCATCACCGCCGGCATCGGCGAGGACGAAATTGCCGACCGCTTCAAGCGCGCCAATGACGACTTCTCCGCCATTCTGGTGAAGGCATTGGCCGATCGTCTGGCGGAAGCCTTCGCCGAGCGCCTGCATCAACGCGTGCGCAAGGAATTCTGGGGCTATGCGGCGGACGAGGCGGTCTCGCGCGAAGATCTGATCGCCGAGAAATATCGCGGCATCCGCCCGGCGCCCGGCTATCCGGCGCAGCCCGACCACACCGAGAAGGGCACGCTGTTCCATCTGCTGGAGGCGGAGCGCATCGGTGTGAAATTGACCGAGAGCTTCGCCATGTGGCCGGGCGCGGCGGTATGCGGGCTCTACTTCAGCCATCCGCAGAGCCACTATTTCGGCGTCGGCAAGATCGAGCGCGACCAGGTCGAGGATTACGCCAAGCGCAAGGGCTGGAGCGTGGTGGAAGCCGAGAAGTGGCTGGCGCCCGATCCTCAACTACGAGCGGCGCCGCGCCGAGCATCGTGGCAGCCTAAACTCCGTTATCGAAGGGAGTGTTTGATGTCCCGAGACGCAGCAAAAAAGTCCTAGATTTGGTGTTGAGGCACGGGGCTGAACAAGATCTGGTTTTATCGGAGATAAAACCGAGCTGTTCGGACGATGAATTCAAGCAGTACAGAGAAATGATCGGCAAATCGATGGGTGCAATGTTGCTCGATGTTATAAATCCGATTGTCCAAAAGTATCCTGATTTGAAACCTCCTCAACTAAAGCACAACTAAAACAAAACTAAAACAAAACACCGGAGAGGATCGCTCTCCGGTGTCCAAGCTGTCGGCCGGTTTCACACCGGCAATTGTTTGCTTAGGCGTCGTCGCTGGCCACTTGAACTTTAGAATGCCCCCAGCAGGATCGCGCCAACGAAAGCGAACACGGCGCATACAGCGAGCACATCCCACTTCAAGGTAAGCTCCACGGCAGTGCCTCCCTTGTTTGATGTAGGCAAAGGCTAGCAGAAAATGCCAGCGCTCAGAAGGTACTCGCGCGCCGACGATGCAAAAATTGCATTTTGCGTCATGCGCGGCGGGAATAGCGGGAGCAACCGGTTGATCGCTCGCCATAAACCTCGCTGTTTGGACTCATGTGGCAGTGCAAAATCCCGGGCCACCGCGAATTAATTGCAAATCGACGATGGACGACGCTGGTGCAAGGACACCATCCTGGCTAAAGTTTCTGTGCCCGTTCACAAATCCGTCACCAAAAAATCTTTGGGGAAACGCCCATGCGCCGTTCGCTGCTTCGGCTTTTCGCAATCTGTTTTGTCGTCCTTGCCGCGCTGAGCGCGAGCAATGTCTCGTCGCCGGCGCAAAGCTGGCCGACGCGGCCGGTGCGCTTCATCGTCCCGCTCGGGCCCGGCTCGGGCGTCGACATCACCGCGCGGCTGTTGGCCGACAAGCTCTCCGCCAAATGGGGCCAGCCGGTGGTGGTGGAGAACCGGCCGGGCGGCGATGCGATCATCGCCATTACGGCGGTGATCGCCGCGCATGACGATCATGTTCTCTTGTTCGCGCCGGCCTCGACCTTCACCGCGCATCCCTATCTGCACGACAAGCTGCCCTACAATATCAACGATCTGGTGCCGATCGCGCGCGTGACCAACACCCTGATCGCGCTCGGCGTGCCGACCACGCTCGGCGTCGCCAGCATCAAGGAATTGGCCGCGAAGATCAAAGCGACGCCGGGCAAGCTGAACTATGCGTCGGTGACGGGCGCCAACGACCTGTTGTTCGAGTCGTTTTTGAAAACCGAAAAACTGCAAATGGCGAAGGTGCCGTACAAGGATCCGGTGACGGCGATCAACGATCTGTCCGAAGGACGCATCCACGCTTTCGTCGGCGCTTATGCGATCATGCGGCCGCGCGTGCTGGCCGGCAAAGTGAAAGTGATCGCGCTGACCAACCGCGAGCACGCCGCATCGCTCAACGACATTCCGACGGCGGCGGAGGCCGGCTTCAAGTCGCTCGAGATGGACGGACTGGTCGGCTTGCTCGGGCCGCGCGACATGCCGCTTACGGTGCGCGACCATATCGCCGCCGATATTCGCGCGGAACTCGGCGATGCGGCGGTCGTCGCCAAGCTCACCACCACCGGGCAGGTGATCAACCCCGGAAGTCCGAAGGAATTCGCCGACGCGCTCGCCGACCAGCGAGCGACCGTCGCGGCGATCGGCAAGATTCTGGGGATCAAGCCGGCGAACTAGGGCTTGTCAGATAAAGCTGGTGAGCAACGGCTGGCAATGTTCGCTTTGTCGCCAAAAGCGGACGCTCGCCCGCGCTCGCGGAATGTCCACTGAGTTGCCAAAAGGCGACAACGCACCGCAAAAGAAAAGACCGCCTCGCGCAGGCTGTGTGAAAATTCTCAAAGCGCGTCGACGATGAGAATAGTATTTCGTATGCCGATCAAAATCGCCCGCGCGTGAGAATGTTACTTGCGTCAAACGCGATTTGATGAAAACCGATTTTATAGGCTTTGCGCGGCACCGAGTTTTCACACGGCCTGCTCGCGGCGTCTTTCCGACATCTGAATAGCTATTTGATCGGACGGCTGTTGTCGATGTCGTCTAATGCTTCCGATGCCGAGCCTTCGGACCGTGGCCGCAGGGCGGCGGCGTGATGATGTTCATCCCCGGAGTGATCGACGAGGTGAACCCTGGACCGCCGAGATTGAGGGGGTCGCCGGTGCAAGTCGTGCGACGGACGATGTCGTAAAAGTCCAGGAACGCAACGAAACCAAGGAAGCCGCCGACAGCAGCAGCTCCGGCTGCTGAGGTGCCGGCGACGGGTGGCGGCAGCGCAACAGCAGCCGACGCCGAATTCGGAACAACGGCTGCGAACACGAATGCGCTAGCGATCGCCGCGCGCACAAATTTACTCATGTGATCCTCCGGAAAGTTTTATAGGAATGCTTTCGGTATAGGATTGAATGCCGGTTGACGACCTAATCCGCCGAGTAACCTGAGCAAGTAACGTTAAAGATCATGCGGAAACACCGGTGCTGCGCAGAGCCGACCGGCAGCATCCAAACAAGGTACATGGCGTCTGGTAATGGACTTGCGATGCACGCTCGATGTCCACATTGGGGTCAATAGCAGACCAGGGAATGGTATTGCGTGAGCGCGTAGTCAAATAGGCTTAGTGCCTATTGCGATGCGAAACGAGGAGGGCCCCCATGCCTGAAATCAAGACCGAGTTTCTGTTCACGATCGCTCTCGAGGTTCAAGGGTTCACTCTCGGCGACACGCCCTATGGCAGCCGGCGCATCTTTCGGTTCGATAGCGGCGACTTCGAAGGACCGAAGCTCAAGGGTACGGTGTTGCCAGGCGGAGGCGGCTCGGCGCTCACGCGCGGCGACGACGTGCTGGAGATTGAAGCGCGGCTGACACTCGAGACTGACGAAAATGAACAAATCTACATGACCTGGAAGGGATTTCGCCACGGCCCGAAGGAGGTCATTGATCGCGTCAAACGCGGCGAGATTGTCGACCCGGGGACGTATTATTTCCGCATTACGCCTTACTTCGAGACGGGCTCGAAAAAGTACGCTTGGTTGAACCGCATCTGCTCGATTGCTACCGGCTCGCGCACGGCGAGCAGGCGGACCATCCAGGTGTTTCAGGTATTGTAAGGGAACGCCGCTGGATAGGCCGAGCGCATACGAAATCCAGCGAGATTGATCGCAAGACATTGGCCGCGTTGTGGCAACGAATGTCCGCTATGGGTGGTGGGTTCAACCGGTCACTGCAACACAAGCGTTAAATCTCTCTGCTGGGGTTTCGAATTGCAAGGTCTCCCGTGGCCGCTCGTTGAGCTGACGCGATCGATCGGCAGGAGTGATGCGCCGCAAGGCCCCTGGAGATCTCCTCGCGCTCCGACAGCGTCAAGGCCAGCCTCGAGCGACGCCGCGGCGCAGGACGAATCCCGCCGTGCGGGCCCACTTGGTAATAAATGGACGACGACGGCTTACCAAACGCTCGTCCAATCGCTTTGAGCGATTCGCCCCGCTGCCAGCGATCCCACAATGCCGTCTTCTCGGTCGCGGTAAACCCTCGACGAAATCTCCGATCCATCGTCACACTCCATCTGTGCCCTCAAAGATAAAGTGTTGCTTCGATCCGTTGAGACCACCTTCCGATAACGGACTTTAGGCGGCGCAATAAAGTTCCGGCAACACTTCCTTATCCTTAACGAATTCGCGTCTCGTCAGCGTTGATGCCGCGTTAAAGAAACTGCCCGCATTTTTGCGGGTATGACGCGTCGCGTTTCTCTCTCTCTCGCCGGAACTTTGGTGCTGCTGGCGCTCGCCGGCTGCGGGCGCAGTTTCCTGCAGTTCGGAGAGCGTCCCGCCTGGCGGCACGACGAAGAGGTCGCCTGCCTCAAGTCGGGCCAGGTCAAGATCGGCGTCGGCGTCGAGCAGATGAAGCCGATCGAAGGCCCAGGTATGTGCGGCGCCGATTTTCCGCTCAAGGTGGCGCTCTTGGGCGAAAGCCAGGCATTGAGCTATGGCGATGACCTGCGGCCGCCCGGCGCGATCCCCAACGCCCCCGGCGACCAGCCGCGTTGGCCACCGCTCGAACAGCGCTATGCACCGGCGCCGGTGCAAGGCGAGCAGTTGCGTTGGGTGCCGGGACCGCCGCCGGCGGTGCGCCAGGAAGCCGCGCCCGCGCCCTATACACCGGCACCCTATTCGCCGGCGGTCGAGCAACGGGCTCCCGCGGCGCCGGCCGGCCAGCCGATGTCGATCTATGCGCCCGGCGTGGCGCGCCCCGACGATATTCCCGACGACGCCGTGCTGCCGCCCCGCGCCGGACCGGCTTACCAACGTCAGGAGCCGGCTTATCAGCGCCAGCAGCCGGCCTATAATGCGCCGGTCTATCAGCCGCCGCCGCAACGCGCCTTGCCGCCGCTCGGACCGATGCGTGGGCCGAACGCGACGGCCGCGATGACGCCGGCGGCGGTAACGCCGCCCGCCACGCTCGCCTGTCCGATGGTGTCCGCGCTCGATCGCTGGGTGAGCGAAGGCGTGCAGCCGGCCGCGCTGCACTGGTTTGGCAGTCAGGTTACCGAAATCCGGCAGATCGGATCTTATTCGTGCCGCGAGATGGTCGGCTCGGGAACTTCGAGCATGTCCGAGCACGCCTTCGGCGACGCGCTTGACGTCGCCGGCTTTACGCTCGCCGATGGACGCAAGATCACGGTCAAGGATGGCTGGCACGGCACGCCGGAGGAGCAGGGCTTTCTGCACGACGTGCAGCTTTACGCCTGCGAGACGTTCACCACGGTGCTGGCGCCCGGCTACAACGTCTATCACTACGACCACATCCACGTGGATCTGATGCACCGCCGCGCCGGCTATCGGCCGTGCCGGCCGGACGCCATCCCGGGCGAGGTGGTGGCGGCGCGCGCGCGCGCGGTCTATGCCGCCAAGCACGGCGCGCCGGCCTATACCGGCTCCATCACCAAGGCGAGCAAGCTGCCGATCGCGGTGCCGGGCGAGGACGGCTATGTGGCGGACGCGGATAGCGACGTGACCGGATCGATCGCCGGGGCGAAAAAAGCGGCCGCCATCGAGCCGGACTTCGAGGAGGAGCTGGAGCCGGTCAGTCCGGGGCGGAAATCGGCCGCCGCCGCCGGCGAAGCCGCCATCCGCGCCGAAGAGCGCCGCTCCAAGCCTTATTAGCGCTCGGCCGAACCGCGGCTAGAACACCGCCTCCAGCAGCATGGCGGCGAATAGAATCAACCCGGCGTCGCGGTTCGATTTGAATAGCTTCAGGCAATGCGCCGAGTCGTTGATGTCGAGGCGCATGACCTGCCACGCCAGATGCACGGCGAAAGCGATCAGTCCGAGCACGAAGATCAGCCCGCCGCCAGCCATCAACCCCGCGGCGCCGATCAGCACCACCGCGCCGGCATAAAAGGCCGCCAGCATCGGCCGCGTTTTCTCGCCAAACAGCAAGGCGGTCGACTTGATGCCGATCAGGAGATCGTCCTCGCGGTCCTGATGCGCGTAGATGGTGTCGTAGCCGATCACCCAGGAAATCGATCCGGCATAGAGCACGATCGCCGGCCAATCGAGGCGGCCGAACGCCGCCGGCCAGCCCATCAGCGCGCCGTAGGAGAAGGCGAGGCCGAGCACGATCTGCGGCCAATAGGTGAAGCGCTTCATGAACGGATAGATCGCGACCACCAGCAGCGAACACAGCCCGGTGACGACGGTGAAGCGGTTGAACTGGATCAGCACCAGGAAACCGATCAGCGCCTGCAGCAGCATGAAGGCGGTCGCCTCGACGACGGTGACTTGGCCGGAGGGAATTGGACGCGAGCGCGTGCGCTCGACCAGCCTGTCGAGATCGCGGTCGACCAGATCGTTCCAGGTGCAGCCGGCGCCGCGCATAGCGAAGGCGCCGATGAAAAACAGCACGATGTGCCAGAGGCTGGGGAATTGCTCGGTGCGCATGCCGGCGAGCCCCACCGACCACCAGCAGGGCATCAACAGCAGCCAGGACCCGATCGGCCGGTCGAGGCGGGCGAGCCGCAAATAGGGGCGCGTGAACGGCGGAGCGAGGCCGTCAACCCAGTTTCCGGTCGCATCGGCGACGCGTCCGGCATTCTGGCTCATTTGCCGCCAAGGGGACTGCCGGTCAGGGTGTCGAACGTGCCGCGACCGGTCTTGATGTTGCTGCCGTCGGCGACGGGTGCGGCGAGCGCGTCGCTCAGCGACGGACCCGCCGGCCGCGGCGGCGCGGCGGCTATTTGGCAAATGCGGGTGCGCAGCTCCTCGGTCTTGGCGTGCTGCTGCTTGATCTGCTGGACGATCTGCGGAGGGATGCCGCACCAGACCGAATTGGTCTCTACATATTTCAACATCTTCCCTTCCGACGCCAAGAACGTGTTGAACAACTGACAGGCCTCCTTTGGAGGCACTTTGCGCTGGTTTGCCGCGCGGATCGCCACCGCTTTCTTGCCGGCATCGTCGCGCAGCTTGGCGAAATCCGCGACGCAGGGCGACTGCTGCTGCGCCGGCGGAAATTGGGCAGCCGCCGGCGCCGCGGCGAACGGCAGTAGACCCACGGCAATCAGCAATGCCCGGCGCAGATTCATGAACCGACCCTCTCCCGATCTCGGATGTACTATAGCAAATCCGCGCGCGATGCGCCGCCTTTACCAAGCGGGCGAATGCGTCGGGATCACGGCAAAGCGGGCCTTTTCGGGGCCCTCGCCAAGGGCCCGCCGTCTGGGTAAACCGGCCCTGCAAACGCCCGTCATAATTAACGCCATGCCGCACTACGATTTCCGCACCCCGCGCGTCTATATCGCCGCCTCGCTGGCGGGCGGCGAGACCGTCGCCTTCGACCGCGGCCAGACGAACTACCTGCGCAACGTGCTACGGCTCAAGGACGGGGACGCGGTGCTCCTGTTCAACGGCCGCGACGGCGAATGGCAGGCCCAGCTCGAAGGCGCCGGCAAGCGCGACCTCGCGGCGGTGGTCGGGCAGCGCCTGCGCGAACAGCCGCGGCCCTATGACCTGCATTTTCTGTTTGCCCCGCTCAAGCACGCCAGGCTCGATTATTTGGTGCAGAAAGCGGTCGAGATGGGGGCGTCGCGCTTGCAGCCGGTGATCACCCGGCACACCCAGGTGGCGCGCGTCAATCGCGAGCGCATGCAGGCCAATGCAATCGAGGCGGCGCAGCAGTGCGGGATTTTGACGCTGCCGGAGGTCGCCGAGCCGGTTGCGTTCGCCGACGCGATCGGCGAGGCGGGCCGCCTCCTGGTGTTCTGCGACGAGGATGCCGAGGTGAAAGACCCGGTGGCGGCGCTCGCCGCGGCCGCGCACGCCGGCCGGCCGCTCTCCGTGCTGATCGGCCCGGAAGGCGGCTTCGCCGAAGCGGAACGGGATGCGTTGCTCACACGGGACAATGTCGTGCGGATCGCGCTCGGCCCGCGCATCCTGCGCGCCGATACGGCAGCGGTGGCAGCGCTGGCAGTAGTGCAGGCGGTGCTGGGCGATTGGCGCGGCGGTTAGACTGGGCTAAGGTGAGCCAAGTCGAGCGGGAGCGCGGATAATGGCTGATTTGCTTCGGTGCATTCGGATGGGTTGCGGCCGCGGTTTTGATCGGGCTCGCCATGCTGGCGCCGGCCCAGGCGGCGGGCCTGCTGGAAAAGAACTTCTATCTGAGCGGGCCGAACTACGACGGCGTGTTGCCGCCCTGCGAGGCCGCGCTCGGCAAGATCGCCGCGCGCTTTGCCGAGAAGGAGAGCCGCTTCTGGAACTCCGACCTGCAAATCCTCGACTTCGAGCGGGTGCGCGAGATCGCGTTCCGCCCCTGGGCGGCCGGAACAATTCCGCGCCGCTTCTGCACGGCGGTTGCCTTGGTCAGCGACGGGCGCAAGCACCAGGTGAATTACTGGATCGGCGAAGACACCGGCATGATCGGCATGACCTGGGGCGTCGAGTGGTGCGTGGTCGGCCTCGACCGCAACTGGGCCTACAACCCCCGCTGCAAGATGGCGCGGCCCTAACGTCCGACGCTAAAATTATGCGTTTTGTTCTATTTGTTCTTGAATTGTTCTCATCATTCGGTTGCCCATTTCGTGGAACCGTTGCGCAATATCAATTTCCGGTTTGTTCACGGTCTCGTGAAGGGGGCATTCCATGTCCGGCAGCTTGCTTGGTCGTCGTATGAACAAGGCGGCGCAAGCCGCCGCCGTGAGGCCTAAGTTTCCTGCTTCTCTTTGCCATCGTCACGCTGGCGCAGGACCGCCGGCAGAACGCGCCCGGCCAGGCCGATTTTTATGTGCTGGCGCTGTCCTGGTCGCCGTCGTTTTGCGAGGCCGTGCAGGAGCGCGCGCCCGACCGGGCGCCCAACCAGCAATGCTCCGGGCGGCCGTTTTCCTTCGTGGTGCATGGGCTATGGCCGCAATACGAGCAGGGCTTCCCGGCATTCTGCCAACGCCCGGCGCCGCGGCTCGACCACACCATCGTCGGCAGCATGCTCGACCTGATGCCAAGTCCGCGGCTGATCTTCCACGAATGGGACCGGCACGGAACCTGCTCGGGGCTTTCGCAGCACGCCTATTTCGAAGCTCGTGCGCAAAGCGCGCGCCGCGATTAAAATCCCGGCGGAATTCATCGAGTTGGACAAACCGGTCACGGTCAAGCCCGACGACGTCGCGGACGCCTTCGTCAAGGCCAATGCCGAGATTGTCGCGCGCCGAACGTCGCGGTGGCCTGCGACAGCAAGCGCTTGAGCGAAGTGCGCGTATGCTTGAACAAGGATTTTTCCTTCCACGATTGCCCCGAGGTGACGCGCCGCGCCTGCAAGCTCGACAGCATCGCCATGCCGGCGGTGCGCGGCGGATGAACGGCGTCTAAACACGATCGACGAAACAGCGGCCCGCGAGTCTGCGATTGCGTTAAGCCAGCATTAACGATGGCCGCATGCGGTAGGGGGATAACCCCGACGCGTCGAGAATTGGCGCAAGATTCTCGTAAGAGAAATCCGCAATGTTCCGCACGCAGTCAGCGCGGGGGAGCGCGCGGATATGAATCGTGTGTGGGACTATATCGGCTTCGCGGTTTGCTTTGCCGGGCTCGGCTATATCGCGCTGTGGCTCATCGGCTCGCCGGAACATTTGGTGCTGCCGGCGGCCTTGCACGCGCTCGGCGGCGGCGCGGCCGCGTTCGTGCCGGTGCGACTGATCATGGGTGTCATCAGCCGGCGCCGCGCCGCAGACGGCGCCTTGCCGGCCCCGCGCAGGCAAGCCCGCCGTAGGTGCGGCGTCCGCCGCAGCGCAAGGCTACACTATCCGATCCGCCAGGTCAAACCTCGCAGCCATTTCGGCCTGCGCGGCGTGCCGGATTGAGACGTGCGTGATCCTGAAAAGCTTGTCCTCGACTTGATCGGGGATGGGCAGCGGTTTTCGGAAAAGATCATGCGCAAGCAAAACAAGTTTGTGGCATAAGCTCGGCAATGCCGGCGATAAATGCCGGCTATGCATCGATCTTTCGAGCAACCCGTGAACTATCGCCACGCATTTCATGCCGGAAATTTCGCCGATGTGTTCAAGCATGCGGTGCTTTGCCGTATCCTGAATTATTTGCGCGCAAAGCCTGCGCGCATTCCGCGTGATCGATACCCATGCCGGCGCCGGCCTCTACGAGCTCGCCGGCAGCGAAGCGAGCCGCGGCGGCGAATGGCATACCGGCATCGCCGGCTGATGGCGACGGAGTTCGCGCCGCCGGTCGCCGCGCTGCTTGCGCCCTATCTCGAGGTGGTCAATGCGCTCAACGAGCGCGGCCGCCTCAAGATTTATCCCGGTTCGCCGGCCTTGGCGCGCGCCTGGCTGCGTCCGCAGGACCGGCTGATCGCCTGCGAAATCGAGCCGCACGCGGCTGCCGCGCTGCGGCAGAACCTGCGCGGCGATATTCGTATCAAGACGCTGGAAATCGACGGCTGGACCGCGCTCGGTGCCTACGTGCCGCCGAAAGAACGCCGCGGCGTCGTGCTGGTTGATCCGCCGTTCGAAGCAGCAGGGCGATTTCCACCGCCTGGCGCGCGGCCTCGCCGCCGCGCACCGCAAATGGGCGACCGGCATCTACGCGCTCTGGTATCCGATCAAGGGCAGCAGCGAGCGCGACGCGCTGGCCAAAGCCTTACGCCGGCAGGGGATCGCGAAAATATTGCGCGGCGAACTCAATGTCGCGCCGCTGAGCGATCCGGACCGTCTCAACGGCTGCGGAATGATCCTGGTCAACCCGCCTTGGACCTTGGAAAGCGAGCTTTCCGTCCTGCTGCCGGCGCTGGCGGCCATTCTGGGGCGCGACGGTAAAGGCGGGTTCCGCCTGGATTGGCTGACCGGCGAGCCGGTCGCCGGCCACTTCCTGACGTTGTAGCCCCTTTCCACAGGGCCACAGTTGGTGTGTAGTTCCGTCACTGGCAGGAACGTTCCGCCTCCGTGTGGGGGCCGGCGGAGTGACTGAGGCCAACTCTGGGGCCGACGCTTTCCCCGACTGTGAATGTCCGGCCGAGCCGCTGAGCGTGGGGCTGGCGGTGGAGCAGTGCGGGGAGAGGAGTTTTCCCGATGGCGCAGACTGGTGTCGTGAAATTTTTCAATGGCGAGCGTGGCTACGGTTTCGTGAAGCCGGACGACGGCGGGCGCGATGTGTTCGTGCACATCACCGCCGTAGAAGCGGCCGGACTGAAGGGCCTCAACGAAGGCCAGAAGATCAGCTTCGACGTCGAGCCGGATAAGAAGGGCAAAGGCCCCAAGGCCGTGAACCTGGTCGTCACCGGCTGATCGTTGAAACGGCTGCGCCGGCTTTAGGCCGCGCGCGGAATTGCCTGCTGCCATCACCAGCTGCGGATCCCCCCGCTTCTGTCGCGGCGGAGTATTTTTTCCAATGATCCTGCGCTCCTCGCCCGCCTCGCCTTTCGTGCGCAAAGTGCGCATCGCCGCCGTTGTGCTCGGCCTTGCCGACAAGATCGAGGTGCGCGAGACCGATCTCAACGATCCGGCCGACGCGATCCGCGTGCAGAACCCGCTCGGCAAGATCCCGGCGCTGATCGTCGACGACGGCACCGTCTATTACGACTCGCGCGTGATCCTCGAAGTGCTCGATCACATCGCCGGCGGCGGCCGCATTATTCCGCGCGAACCGGCGGCGCGTTTTGCCGCGCTGCGGCTGCAGGCGCTGTGCGACGGCATCCTCGATGCCTCGGCCTTGATCGTCTACGAGGAGCGCTACCGTCCGGCCGACAAGCGCGGTGCAGAGCTGGATCGACCGCCAGGCCGACAAGGTCGCGCGCGGCCTGGCAGCGCTGGAAGCCGCGCCGCCGCCGCTCGATCCGATCGCCGAACGTCGGACAGATCGCGCTTGCCTGCGTGCTCGGCTATCGCGATCTGCGCTTCGGCGGCACCTGGCGCAAGGAGTATCCGCGCCTGCTCGCCTGGCACGACGCCTTCGCCGCGCAAGTGCCGGCCTTTGCCGCGACCAAGGTCGCTGTCTGATCCCGCTGCATAAGCAAAAGCCCCGGAGCGATGTCCGGGGCTTTGATGTTTGCCGTGTGCGTGCGCGCGGTTCAGAAGCGGTAGTTCACGCCGGCGCGCACGATCTCGGTGCGGAAGTTCGCGCTGGTGCCGGGCAGGGCGGTGCCGGCATCGCCGAAATCGACGTGCAGATATTCGACCTTGGCGGTCCACGGTCCGGTGATCGCGGCTTCAAGCCCGCCGCCCGCCGTCCAGCCGGTGCGGGTCGTCGTCGCATCGCCGATGCCGGCAATCGAGGTCTTGATGTCGCCAAAGGCGGCGCCGCCGGTCACGTAAGGCATGAACCGGTCGATGGCATAGCCAAGGCGGCCGCGCGCGGTGGCGAGCCAGTTGTTGTGGGTGTCGCAGGTCGTGACGCCGCAGGCCGCGCTGCCGCGGATGCCGCTCCAGTCGCCGTCGCCTTCGACGCCCAGCACGACCTGGCCGATCTGATAATTGTAGCCGATCGTGCCGCCGACCAATCCGCCCGACGTATCGAGCGAGGTCGAAAGCGGCGACGAAATTCCGAACGGCCGAAGCCGCCGCCGCCGTTGATACCGACATAGAAGCCGGTCCAGTTATAGAGGCGGCGGCATGTAGACCGGCGCCTTCGCCGGCATCGCCTGATGCCGCGGCAGGTCGGCGGCCGACGCCGACACGACGCCGAGCGCCAGCAAGCCCGCGCTCGCAAGCAGAAACTTTTTCATGACGCACCTCACTTCAAATTGTGCGGACGGTCTCGGATGCGCCGTCCCCCGATTGCGGATTCAACGCGCCATCGATTGCAGAAGGGTTCCTGGGCGGCTTTCCGCTCGCCGCCGACTGCGGCGCGGCGGCAACATCGGGGCCACGATTGCGCCACGATCGCGCGACGGCATAGAAATGAAGCCGCGATGCAGCAATCGAAACAAAGCCCCGGAACATTGTCCGGGGCCTTTTGCGTCGGAACGTGCCGCAGATCAGAAGCGATAGTTGATGCCGCCGCGCACGATGTTGCTGGTGAAGCTCACGTCGGTCGTGGCGCCCGCGAGCCGCGGCGCCGCAGTCGTCTTGCCGAGATCGACGTAGAGATATTCGACCTTGGCGGTCCACGGACCGGCGATGGCGACTTCGCGCCGCCGCCGAGCGTCCAACCGGCGCGCGTCGTGGTTGGTGCCGAAAGCCGGCGAGCGACGACTTGATGTCGCCGAAGGCGCCGCCGCCGGTGACATAGGGCATCACGCGGCCGAACGAGTAGCCGAGGCGGCCACGCGCGGTGGCAAGCCAGTTGTTCCGCGTCTCGCACACAGGCCGGCGCAAAGGCCGCTGCCGCGCAGATCGGACCAGTCGCCGTCGCCTTCGAGACCGAAGACGGCCTGGCCCATCTGATAGTTGTAGCCGAGCGTGCCGCCGACGAGACCGCCCGACAGTATCGAAACCGGTGGCGAAGGCATCCAATTCGAATGGCCCAAAGCCGCCGCCGCCGTTGATGCCGACGTAGAAGCCGGTCCAGTTATAGGCCGCTTCGTACATCGGCGCCTTGGCCGGCATGGCTTGGCGGCGCGGCATATCCGCGGCGTTCGCCGAACCCATCACTGTCATCACGGCGAGCGCGCCAATGCCCGCAAATACCAAACGCTTCATTCTCGAACCTCCGTACTGTGGGCCCCCCACAATCAAGCGCGCATAAGTATTCAAAAATCGTGTAGCGTCTAGTGCGTAAAAGACACACGGTAGAGCTAAGTTGAATTATGTATAGTCTCAATTATGCCGATGAAATGCCACGTTGTCGCCTTGATCGAAACTGTCTTCGCCGTTCAACGTAGTAAAGTTTTACTTAAGACTTAAGTCGGTGATGGAACTCCGCACCCCTGAGCCCAAACGAAAAACCCCGGGCCGCGAAGGCCCGGGGTTTTCCGCCACGCGAGCGGCGAGAGGCCGCTCAGAAGTGATAGTTGAAACCGAAGCGAAACATGCTGGAACGGTAGCCATTGTCCATGCCGGTGATCGCGAAGCTGCGGTCGGCCAGATCCATGTACAGGTACTCGGCTTTCACCGACCAGTTCCGCGCCAGCCCGACTTCGCCGCCGACGCCGCCGGCCCATCCGGCCATGGTGTGAGTCTCGGCGGCGCCGCCGAACTCACCGCGCAAATCGCCAAAGGCGAGGCCGAGCGTGCCGTAGAGCAGGATGTTGTTGAAGGCGTATCCGGCGCGGCCGCGCACGGTTCCGAACCAGGGATTGGTGAACTTGTAGCCCGCGAACGTGTCATCGGCGCCGCTTGCCTGGAGGTCGCCTTCGACGCCGTAGACGAATTGGCCGTTCTGCCAATTGACGCCGAGCTGACCGCCCCCGAGCAACCCGTCCGGGTTGGCGCCTGTATTGGTGATCTTGCCCCAGCCGTAGCCGAGGTTAAGGCCGGCATAGACGCCGGCCCAATTGTAAACGTTGGCTGCAGCGGGCGATAATACGGCGTCGGACCGCGCGGCAGATCGGCGGCGACGGCAGCGCTCGGCGCACATGGCCGTAAGCGATGCCGCGAAAAGCGTTTTTTTCATCGGACCCTCCACTCACTTTCACGAACCGGTGCGCGCTCGCTCGCGGAAAAACAGCGCGCGCGGTTCGAGAATTATGGTGGAGGATTTATCGAGCATTTTAAGTTAAGCCTTCATGAATCGTTCAGTAAACAGCGGCCGTTATCCCTAAAGAACTGTTAGAACTGCACCGTTCCACGTTAGGATTTACCATGTTCTCTCAGCGACCATTTACTATACCAAGCGTAGCGCGAATAATTACGCGCAGGGCACCGGATGGGCGCCGATGGCAGCGGTCATTGCTCTGGCGTATGACGGACCATGAGCGAGGCGGGATGAGCGTCACGGACACTCGCGCGCGGCGTTGATCACCGGAGCGGGACGCCGCATCGGCCGCGCCATCGCGCGCGCGCTGGCGCGCGAAGGTTACGCCGTAGTGCTGCACGCGCATCGTTCGCGCAGCGAGGCTGAAGACACTCGCGGGCGAAATCGCGGCGGGCGGGCGGGCCGCGCATGCGATCGTGCTTGCCGATCTCGCCGACGGCATGGCGCTCGCCGGGCTGGTGCCGGCGGCGGCCGCGTTCGGGCCGCTGACGCTGTTCGTCAACAACGCCAGCCAATTCGAAGAAGACGAGATCGCCACGCTCGATCGCGCCGCATTCGAGCGCACGCTAGCTGTCAATCTGACCGCGCCTTTGTTCCTGGCGCAGGCTTTCGCCGCGCAGGCGCCGGCGGGCGCCGATGCTTCGATCGTCAATATCGTCGACCAGCGCGTGCTCAAGCCGACGCCGCGCTTCTTCTCTTACACGCTGAGCAAGAGCGCGCTGGCTACAGCGCGACCTCACGCTGGCGCAGGCGCTGGCGCCGAAATTGCGCGTCAACGCGGTGGCGCCCGGCCCGACGCTGCCGAGCCCGCGGCAGTCGGCAGAGCAATTCGCCGCGCAGGCCGCATCCGTGCCGCTAAAGCGCGGGCCGAGCCCGGAAGATATTGCCGCGGCGGTGATCTATCTCGCCAGGCGAGAAGCGTCACCGGCACGGTGATCGCAGTCGACGGCGGCCAGCATATCGCCTGGCGCACGCTCGACAGCGACAGCGCGGAGTAGGGCGAGCCACGCCAGCTTCGCACCGTCTTGCCGAGGACTTAAGAAAAAGCCGATGATGCGCGCGGCCGCTAAACAATAAAAAATTCACGGGGAGGAAGGGAATGGGCCGCAAGATTGCCATCGTCGGAGCGGGCGCGGTCGGCGGCTATGCCGGCGCGCATATGGTGCAGGCTGGCGAGGATGTGACGTTCATCGATCCGTGGCCCGCGCATGTCGAGCATATGCGCACGCACGGCCTGCGCGTGACGCACGCCATGAGGGAGCCGGAATTCACCGTGCCGGTGCGGGCGCTGCACGTGACGGACGCGCAGCAGCTCGCCAAGGAGAAGCCGGTCGACATCGCCTTCGTCTGCATGAAGTCGTACGACACGGCCTGGGCGACGATGCTGATCCGGCAATATCTGGCGCCCGACGGCTTCGTGGTCTCGCTGCAGAACTGCATGAATGAAGAAACGATCGCCGGCATCGTCGGCTGGGGCAAGACGCTCGGTTGCATCGCCAGCAGCATCACGGTCAATCTGCCGGAGCCCGGCCACGTTCACCGCGGCGCCGCCAAGCACGGCGCGGCGCACACCGTATTTCGCGCCGGCGAAGTGCACGGCCGGATCACGCGACGCGCGGAGGAGGTTTGCCGTCTGGTCGCCTATGCCGACAGCGGCAAAGTGACCAACAATCTTTGGGGCGAGCGGTGGTCGAAGCTGGTCGCCAACGCCATGCAGAACGGGCTCTCGGCCTGCACCGGCCTCGGCGGCGGCGACATGCTGAAGAATGATCCGATCCGGCGCTTCGCGACGCGTCTCGGCAGTGAAGCGATTCGCGTCGGCCAAGCGCACGGCTATCAACTGGAGGAAATCCTACACCTGCCGCCGGAAACGATCGCGCGCGCCGGCGAAGGCGATGAGGAAGCCGCACGCGCGTGCGACGAGCAGCGGTTCAAAGACGCAGGCCGCACCGCATCCGGGCAGCGCCCTTCGATGGGTCAGGACATGCAGAAGGGCCGGCGCACCGAGATCGAATTCCTCAACGGCCTGATCGTGCGCGAGGGTAAAAAGGTCGGGCTCGCCTGCCGCGCCAACGCAGCGCTGACCGATATCGTCAAGCGCGTCGAGCGCGGCGAGCTCAAGCCCGATCCGCGTCACATTACGGAGCTCCGGCTGAACTGAGCCGGGGGGCTTTAACATCCTCGGGAAGTCCAGTTCGTCGCCATCTTGCGGAAGGGCCGAAAAACAGGCGATTATGTCAGTGGCCGCCACAAGAACAAAAAACGACAGGCGGCTTACAGGGAGGACTCATGAACTTCGCACGCACGCTCGCGGCGGCGCTTTTTGCCGCCTGTCTTTTGGCCACCGGCGCCGCTTCGGCGCAGACCTATCCCGACCGTCCCATCACCATGCTGGTGCCGTTCCCGCCGGGCGGCGCGACCGACACGATCGCGCGCATCCTGCAGGACAGCATGCAGAAATCGCTCGGCCAGACGATCGTGATCGAAAACGTCGGCGGCGCCGGCGGCATGATCTGCGCCGCGCGCGGCGCCCGTGCCGTGCCCGACGGCTACACGTTCATGATCCACCAGGTGGCGCTGGCGGCCGGCGTGTCGCTTTATCCGAATCTCCAGTTCGATGCGGTGAAAGATTTCGCCCCCATCGGCCTGATCAACACCGCCGCTTCGACTCTTGCGGCGCCGGCAAGTCTGCCGCCGAAGAATTTCAAGGAACTGCTGGCCTGGATGAAAATCCCCGGGCACACCGTCAGGATCGGGCATCCCGGCGTCGGCTCGTACGGTCATCTGGCCGGCGTGCTGGTCGCCCAGGAACTCGGCGTCAAGGTGACGCAGGTTCCCTATCGCGGCGCCGGTCCGGCGCTCGTCGACCTGTTGTCGGGCCAAGTGGATCTGGAGTCGCAATCGGCGATCGTTTCGGGGCCGTTGATCAAATCCGGCAAACTGAAAGCCTATGCCATCATCGGCAGGAAGCGGTTCGCCGGCTTGCCGGACCTGCCGACGCTGGGAGAGCTTGGCTACAAGAAGCTCAATATCGACTTCTGGCACATGTTGCTGGCGCCGGCCGGCACGCCGCGTCCGATCATCGACAAGCTGAACGCCGCGCTGCGCACGGCGCTCGCCGACCCCAAGGTGAAGAAGAGCTTTGCCGACGGCGGCATGGATGAGTTCGGGCCCGGAGAGGAAACGCCGGAAGCCGCGGCGGCCTTGCTCAAGCGAGAGATCAAGCTCTGGGGCGACGTGATCCACGCCAACAAGATCGCGGCGGCTAAGTAGAGAACCTCGCCAGCCGTCGTTGAAGACGAATCGGGCCGGCGGCTCAAGCCGCCGGCGCCACTGTACCGGATGCGGCGAGGGGCATTTTCTCGTTGGTGCCCGACTCCGGCATCAGCGCAGCCGCCTTCAGCCCCTGCTGCACCTTGGGCACCGTGGTTTTCACATCGGTGATCGGCAGGCCATGCGTCGGCGCGATGGTTTTGACGCCGAGCCACTCGATGAGCTGGTCGAGCCGATCGCAATAGACGTTCATATCGGCGAATTTGGTCCAGAACAGCGCCAGGTCGGCGAAAGTCGACGACACGTCCGGCAGGTCGAGCGAAACGGCCTCTTCGGCGACCAGACCGCAGTGGCCGTCCTCATGATAATGGCTGTAGGCGAAGCCGTCACCCGGAAACAGCACCTTCTCCTTGGTGTCGAAGGCCCACCACGTCGTGCGCAGGTCGCGGATCACCGGCTCGACCACCCGCAGCGTCCTGCCGCCGAGGTCGATCTCGTCGTCTTCTTTCATCCATCGCATGCGGTGTTCGTACTGCGGGAACGCCAGGTGATAGTCGCTTACGTCGCCGCACAGGACGGCTTCCGGATAAGTTTTGAGGACGCGGCCGAGGCCGCCGCAATGCGGCGTCTCCTGGTGGGTGACGAACAGATATTTGATCGGCGGCACGCCGCGGGCGAACAGTTCGTCCATGTGCCGCTCGATGACCGGAAAATCCTTCGGATGGCCGGTCTCGACGAGGCATGACGCGGTCTCGCCGGCGACCAGGAAGGCGGCGTTGTAGCCGTGATAGATCTTTCCCTTGTGGCGCTGCACCAGGCAATCGCCGATCCAGAATACGCCGGGCGCGATTTCGCGGGGCATTCTGTCGGCGGGCTTCATGGCGAGCATGTCGACCTTGGCGAGCATGGTTCAACGTTCCTCGTCGCGGAAGACATAGCGCGACACCGCCACGCTCTTGTCGCAGGCTTTGAGAAACTCATCGAGCATCCGGTAGTGGCGCGCCACAACGTTGCGGCCGCGCAGGATGCAGCCGTAGCCGGGCGCAATGGTCTCGATGTCGTATTTGTCGAAGATGTCGTCGATGCCCCGCCGCATCGAGTTCGGTCGCTACGCCTTCCAGCCACCAATAGCGAGTGTTGAGCATGAACGATCGAATGTCGCGCGTCGACGTCGGGTCGTTGTCGGCCGCGGTGACGATCCAGGGTCCGGTCGCGCTATCGCGCCAGACGTGGGTGAACAGATCGGACGAGAACAAGGTGCGGGTGGCGCGATCGTAGAGCCAGCGCGTGGCGATCAGACGGATCGGCGCCTGCATGACGTCGATGGCGCGGCCGCCTTTGCCGAGCTCAATCGTGTCCGCCCGAGTCACGGCGGTGACCTTCATCGAATCCAGGATGCTGCGGCCGTTCGCCGTGGCGCCGAAATCGAACCACAACGCGGCGTCGGGATTGCTGGTGTAGCACTGGTCGATGTTGAAGTGCGCCGGCGAAGCTCTCGACATTATTGATCGACATGAATTCATTGAGCCGCAGCGGAAACATCGACAGCGGCAGCCCCGGCGCGATCAGCGCCTCGATCTGCGCGCGGATGACCGGCTCATCTTTGCCGAAGCCGGTATCAATCAGCATCGCGGCGTCGGGCTGCGTCAGCAGGTAGCTGTTCGCCACGGAATAGCCCCGGGCGCTCGCCGGATAGGAACTGACCCGGCCGTCGAGGGTCAAGGAGTTCTGCAACGCGTAGAGCTGATCGTCCGCAAGCGATGCGATGCCGCCGCTAAAGCCTTGCCGCTCGCGAGCTTGCTGGGGAGTTTGCTTGGGTGGGGATTGGGTCGATACGGACATGATGGTTAAACTCTATCGGGCCTCCCCGGCGAAGGGAACAGGTCTCACACGTTGTCGCGCGCTCGCGGGAAGACCGGCCGCCGCGTTGCCGAATGTGCACATTTGCGGGTAAAGCGGACCTTGGCTAATCGTCGGTTGCCAATATCTAATGACGAGCAGACGCCCCAATTCCCATGAACGGCACGCCCAAAGACATCGACCCGGCCAGCGAACTCCGTGAGGAGGACGAGGAGGCGACGCTGCCCGAACTGGAGACGGCGGACGCGCCGGCCGGCACGCTCGCCGCCGGCCGCGCCGCGATCGCGCGCGCGGTCAAGCACGCGCCGTCATCGCCCGGCGTCTACCGCATGGTCGACGGCAAGGGCGACGTGCTCTATGTCGGCAAGGCGAAGAACATCAAGAAGCGGGTCACCGCCTATACGCGGCCGACCGGCCACGACAACCGCATCGTGCGCATGATCTCCGGCACGGTGACGATGGAGTTCGTCACCACCAAGACCGAGACCGAAGCGCTGCTGCTCGAAGCCAATCTGATCAAGCGGCTGCGCCCGCGCTTCAACGTGCTGCTGCGCGACGACAAGTCGTTCCCCTACATCCTTATTACGTCCGATCATTGGGCGCCGCAGATCTTGAAGCATCGCGGCGCGCGCACGCGGCCCGGCCATTATTACGGGCCGTTCGCCAATGCCGGCGCGGTCAACCGCACCATCAACGCGCTGCAGCGCGCGTTCCTGCTGCGCTCCTGCTCGGATTCGTTTTTCGAGGCGCGCACGCGGCCGTGCCTGCTCTATCAGATCAAGCGCTGCTCGGCGCCTTGCACACAGGAGATCGATTTCGCCGGTTATGCCGAACTGGTACGCGAGGCCAACGATTTCCTGTCCGGTCGCAGTCGGGCGGTGCAGAAGGAGATGGCGGCGGAGATGGACACGGCCTCGGCGGCGCTCGATTTCGAGAGCGCCGCGATCTACCGCGACCGCCTGGCGGCGCTCTCCGCGATCACCTCGCACCAGGGCATCAATCCGCGCACGCTGGAAGAAGCCGACGTCTTCGCCGTGCATCAGGCCGGCGGCTACACCTGCGTCGAGGTGTTCTTTTTCCGCACTGGGCAGAACTGGGGCAACCGCGCTTACTTTCCGAAAGCCGACCGCGCGCTCGGCGCTGGCGAAGTGCTGAGCGCCTTCCTCGCGCAATTCTATGACGACAAGCCGCCGCCGCGGCTGGTGCTGGTCTCGCACGAATTCGAGGAACGCGCTCTGCTAGCCGAGGCGCTCACGACCAAGAGCGGCCGCAAGGTCGAAGTGAGCGTGCCGCAACGCGGCGAGCGCAAGGAACTGGTACAGCATGCGCTCGCCAATGCGCGCGAGGCGCTGGCGCGCAAGCTCGCCGATACGTCCTCGCAGGAGAAATTGCTGCGCGCGTTGACCGAGACTTTCGCGCTGCCGCGCAGCCCCCGCCGCATCGAGGTCTATGACAACAGCCACATCGGCGGCACCAATGCGGTCGGCGCCATGGTGGTGGCCGGGCCGGAAGGATTCCGCAAGAACCAGTACCGTAAGTTCAACATCCGTTCGACCGAGCTCACGCCCGGTGACGACTACGGCATGCTGCGCGAAGTGCTGGAGCGGAGGTTCAAGCGGTTGCTGGCGGAGGCGCCGCGCATCAGCCTCGACGATGCGCTGGCGGCGGAGCAAAGCGGCGAAGTTGCCATCGACGACGAGCAGCCATGGCCCGACCTCGTTCTGATCGACGGCGGGCAGGGGCAACTCACCGCAGCGACCGAAACGATGGCCGCGCTCGGCGTGACCGACGTGCCCATGGTGGCCATCGCCAAGGGGCCAGACCGCGACGCCGGCCGCGAGACCTTCTTCATGCCCGGCCGCGCGCCGTTCAAGCTGCCGCCGCGCGATCCGCTCTTGTATTTCATCGAGCGCTTGCGCGACGAAGCGCATCGTTTCGCCATCGGCTCGCACCGCACGCGGCGCAAGAAGGACATCCGCGAGGCCGGTTTGCAGGAAATCCCGGGGATCGGGCCCACCCGCAAGCGGGCGTTGCTGCGCCATTTCGGCACGCTGAAAGCGATCGAGCGGGCGAGCCTGCCCGACCTCGCGCAGGTGCCGGGAATTAATGCGGAGACGGCGCGGAAGATATATGAGTTCTTCCACGAACACGCGTGATCCCGAAAAATGTGAAGCAATTTTCGTATAAGATCACGCGCAAACAAAATTTGGCGCAATAGGCGGGATACGAAATGCTCATCAAGCGGCAGGAAGACGTCACCGATGTGGTGGTGGACGCGTTCAAGAACGCGGCCGATCCGCGCGTGCGCGAAATACTCACCGCACTCGTTAAACATTTGCACGCCTTTGCGCGCGACGTGCATCTGACCGAGGAGGAGTTCGAGAAGGCGGTGCAATATGTCGTCGCGCTGGGCAAGAAGACGACCGATACGCACAACGAGGCGGTGCTGATGTCCGGCTCGCTCGGCTTCTCCACGCTGATCTGCCTGCTCAATAACGGCAACAACGGGCAGACCGAGACCACCGCCAACCTGCTCGGCCCCTTCTGGCGGATGAATTCGCCGCGCACGGAGAACGGCGGCTCGATCGTGCGCTCGCCGACGCCGGGCCCCGCGCTGTTCGTCAACGCCACGGTGCGCGACCAGGGCGGCAAGCCGATCGAAGGCGCCGAGGTCGACGTCTGGCATTCCTCGCCGGAGGGGTTCTACGAGCAGCAGGACCCCAAGCAGGCCGACATGAATTTGCGCGGCAAGTTCACCACCGACGCGCAGGGGCATTTCGGCTTCCGCAGCGTGAAGCCGGCGGGCTACCCAATCCCGATTGACGGGCCGGTGGGCGATCTGGTGCGCGCCACCGGGCGGCATCATTACCGCCCCGCGCATCTGCATTTCCTGATTTTCAAGCCGGGCCTCAAGACGCTGATCTCGCAGATCTACGTCAACGACGACGACAAGCTCGAAACCGACGTGCAGTTCGGCGTCACCCGCGCGCTGATCGGCGACTACGTCCGCCACGACGGACCGGCGCCGGCCGCCGACGTGACCGGCGAATGGTATTCGCTCGATCAGACTTTCGTGATGGAGCAGGGCAAAAGCCGTCTGCCCAAGCCGCCGATCCAGTAATCGGCGTGGAAACGCCGCACGCGGGCGTTGACCTCGCGGCGGCGCGGGTGTTCCTTGTGCCTCGATGAATGCCTTCAGCTCCCGACCGTTGCCGGCGCGTCCGCTCGCGCTGCCGAATCTCTTGACCTATGGGCGCATCGCCGCCGTGCCGGTGGTGGTGGGGCTGATGTACTGGCAGAGCATCCTGGGTGGCGGGCTGTGGCTGCGCTGGCTGGCGCTGGCGATCTTCATCGCCGCCGGCATCAGCGACATTCTCGACGGTTATCTCGCCCGGATGTGGGGCCAGCAATCCTCGCTCGGACGCATGCTCGATCCGATCGCGGACAAGCTCTTGGTGTCGTCCTGCCTGCTGATGCTCGCCGCCGAAGGCACCATCCGCGGCTGGTCGCTGTTCGCCGCGGTGATCATCCTGTGCCGCGAAATCCTGGTCTCGGGCCTGCGCGAATATCTCGCCGAGCTGCGGGTCGGCGTGCCGGTGACGCGGCTCGCCAAGTACAAGACCATCGGGCAGATGGTGGCGATCGGATTCCTGATTGCGGGCGATGCCGGCGACGTGGTGCTGCCGGAAACGACCACGATCGGCATTGCACTGCTGTGGCTCTCGGCGATCCTCACGCTCTATACCGGCTGGGATTACATGCGCGCCGGCCTGCGCTATATGATTGACTGAAAACAGCCGGTCATCCCGGCGAAAGCGGGGGTCCAGGGCGGCACTTGCCGACTTTGCGATAGGAGCTGGATTCCCGCTGACGCGGGAATGAGCGGAGTGCGAATGAAGATCCGTTATTTCGCCTGGGTGCGCGAGCGCGTTGGCAAGCCCGAGGAAGACATCGAGGTTCCCGCCGGCGTCGGCACGGTCATCGAGCTGATGACCTGGCTCGCCACGCGCGGCGAGGAATACGCGTATGCCTTCGAGAACCCGGCGGTCATCCGCGCCGCCATCGACCGCGCGCATGTGAAACCGCAGACCCCGATCAAAGGGGCCGGCGAAATCGCCTTTTTCCCGCCGATGACGGGGGGTTAGCGTCGCGGGCGCGGGCGCGCTACATTTATCCCATGAGCGTCCCCTCCACCATCCGCCTGCAGCGCGAGCCGTTCGATGCCGCCGCGGAAGCGGCGAAGCTGACGCGCGGGCGCAGCGACATCGGCGCGCTGGTCACCTTCACCGGCATTTGCCGCGGCGACGAGGCGGGCGAGCCAATCGCTGCGCTCACGCTCGAGCATTATCCCGGCATGGCCGAGGCGGAGATCGAGCGCCACGTCGCCGAGGCGGCGACGCGCTGGCCATTGCTCGGCGTTACCGTCATCCATCGCTATGGCCGCATCGCGCCGGGCGATGATATCGTGCTGGTCGTCACCACCTCGTCGCACCGCCAGGCGGCATTCGCGGCGGCGGAATTCCTGATGGATTATCTCAAGACCCGCGCGCCGTTCTGGAAGCAGGTCGAGAAAGCGGGCGAAAAAACCTGGGTCGAAGCCAAGGCGATTGACGACGCCGCGGCAGGACGATGGCAAAGGGATAAGCAGGCGGCTGAGTGAGCGCGTGCATTGAGCGCGCATGGGGCTGAAATGGTTCGCGTTGTCGTCATCGCCGCGATGCTCGCGCTCGGCCTTGTGCCGGCTGCCGGGGCGCAAGTCTTCTACTACGACGTGCCGCACGGCGCGCATCCGCATGACGTGGCGCCGGCGCCGGACGGCACCGTCTGGTACACCGCGCAGGCGCAAGGCGCGATCGGCATCCTCAATCCGAAGACCGGCAAGGCGACGCAAATCCCGCTCGGCCCCGACGCCGCGCCGCATGGCGTGATCGTGGGTCCTGACCGCGCCGCCTGGGTCACCGAGGGCGGGCAGAACGCCATCGCGCGCATCGATTCGGTGAGCAAGGTGGTGAAGCTTTTCCCGCTGCCGGCGAATTTCCCCGACGCCAATCTCAACACGGCGACCTTCGACCGCAAGGGCATCCTCTGGTTCACCGGACAGAACGGCGTCTACGGCCGCGTCGATCCGGCGACCGGCAAAGTCGAGGCCTGGAAGGCGCCGAAAGGGCCCGGGCCTTACGGCATCACCACCACGCCGAACGGCGAGGTCTGGTACGCCTCGCTCGCCGGCGATCACATCGCCAAGATCGACACGGTGAGCGGCGACGCCATGGTGGTGCCGCCGCCCAAGCCGGGCGTCGGCCCGCGCCGCATCTGGTCGGACGCCAAGGGCCTATTGTGGGTGAGCTTCTGGAACAGCGGCGAAGTCGGCCGCTACGATCCGATGGCCAAGACCTGGAAGGTGTGGGCGCTGCCGAAGAGCGGCTCCGGTTGCTACGCGGTCTATGTCGACGACAAGGACAAGGTCTGGCTCACCGACTGGGTCGCCAATGCGATCGTGCGCTTCGATCCGGTGAGCGAAAAATTCGAGAGCTTCCCGAGCAGCCGGCGCGGCGCCTCGGTGCGCCAACTGCAGGGCCGGCCGGGAGAAATCTGGGGCGCGGAGTCGGGCACCGACCGGCTGGTGGTGGTGCGCGAGTGACGCGAGCCAGCCGCAGGGATTTCCTGCGATGGCTCGCCGGCAGCGCGGCCTGGGCGGCGGCAAGCCCGGGCGTTGCGGGCGAAACGCGCATCGCGCGGCTGATTGCCGAGACGCAGCAGATCGCGACCGTTTCCCAACGTATCGATGTCATTTCCACCGCGCTGCGCGGCACGCGCTATCAGGGCTACACGCTGATCGGCGGGCCGCGCCGGCCGGAGCAATTCGTACTGCGCGACGACGCCTTCGATTGCGTCACCTATTGCGAGACCGTGCTGGCGGCGGCGCGCGCCCACGACGTCGCCAGTTTCGAGAATGCGCTGCGCGACATCCGCTACCGCAAAGGTTACGTGAATTGGTTCGAGCGCAATCACTATTTCTTCGAATGGTGCGAGCACAATGTCGAGAACAAGACCTGCCGCTGGCTCGAGATGGCCGGTGCGGTCGACATTGCCAAGACCGTCGAACTCTCAGAAAGGCCTGAGCAAACGGCGTTTCGCCATGCGCGTGATCCCGCGCGCGGTCATGCTCGCCAACGCCGATAAGCTCGCCACCGGCGATATCGTCGGTTTCGTCAGCCGGCGGCGGGATCTGGATTATTTCCACTGCGGCTTTGTTGTGCGCGGGGGCGCGCTGTTGCTGCGGCACGCCTCCGAGAGTCACCGCCGCGTGCTGGACGAGCGTATGGAGAATTTCCTCGCGCGCTACCGCGTGCGCTACGTCACGCTGCTGCGGCCGCAGGAATTGGTGACGGCGTAAGATTACGCCGCCGCGGCCTTGCCCTTCGGATTCACTTCGGCGGTGTAGTCGTCCATCAACTGCTTGGTGATACCGCCGGGATTGAAATTCCACTGACCGCCGATCTCCGACACCGCGGTCACTTCCGCCGCCGAACCGGTGATGAAGCATTCGGAGAAATGAGGTCAGCTCATCGGGCAGGATGCGCCGCTCGATCACCTCGAAGCCGCGCTTGCGGGCGAGACCGATCACGGTCTGCCGGGTGAGGCCGTCGAGGAAGCAGTCGGCGATCGGCGTGTGGATCTTGCCGTCCTTGACGAAGAAGATGTTGGCGCCGGTGCATTCGGCGACGCGGCCTTCCCAATCCAGCATCATGGCATCGGCATAGCCTTTGCGCTCGGCCCGGTGCTTGGAGATGGTGCAGATCATGTAGAGGCCGGCGGCCTTGGCGCGGCAGGGCGCGGTTTTCGGATCGGGCCGGCGATACTCGGCGAGGTCGAGCCGGATGCCCTTGAGCCGCTGCTCGGGGTCGAAATAGCTCGGCCATTCCCACGATGCGATGGCGAGGTGGATGGTGTTGGTCTGCGCCGAGACACCCATCATCTCGGAGCCGCGCCAGGCGACCGGGCGCACATAGGCTTCCTTCCGGCCGTTCTTCTCGACCACCAGCTTCTTGGCGGCGTCGATCTCGGCGACCGAATAGGGGATGTCGAAGTCGAGGATATTGGCGGAACGCTTTAGCCGTTCGGAGTGCTCGGTGGACTTGAAGATCCGGCCGCCATAGGCGCGCTCGCCCTCGAACACGCAGCTCGCATAGTGCAGGCCGTGGCTGAGCACATGCAGATTGGCCTGGTCCCACGGCACCAGCTTGCCGTCGTACCAGATGACCCCTTCGAGCCGGTCATAGGACTGCGCCGCCATCGCTTCCTCCTTCACGTCGCGCCGGGCTATCGGACTGCCGCGTCCCGGTCATCTTTGCCGTTCATCTGCTCCGGACTTCCGCGCTGTTCATGGAGCATTTTTCGCGCCTATTCCAATACTTTGCGTCGGGGGGCAACACCCGGTATGAATGGGGCCGGAGCGGACCTATCCTTCGGTCGCCGCCGCTGAGCCGGCGAAAAGGGCCGTTTCGGTACGATCCTTTCGTCATCGACACTGCTTTTGTAACATTAAAACAAAATATGTCAACATGGCTGACATAAATGTGAAGTCCCAGATCGCCGCGGCGCCGAGCAGTCTGGCCGAAAGCCCGGCCGCGCCGGCGTCCGCCGCGTCTGCGGCGGAGCCGATCTGGGACATCATCGAGCTGTTGTTTTTCGCCTATCGCGATTTCGTCGGCGATCCGGACGAGGTGCTTTCCAAGCTCGGCTTCGGCCGCGCGCATCACCGCGTGCTGCATTTCGTCAATCGCAATCCCGGCATGAAGGTCGCCGACCTGCTGGAGATCCTCAACATCACCAAGCAGTCGCTCGGCCGCGTGCTCAAGCAGCTGATCGACCAGGCCTATGTGGTGCAGAAGGAAGGCGCGCAGGACCGCCGGCAGCGGCTCTTGTTCGTGACGCCAAAGGGCGAAGCGCTGGCGCTCAAGCTCGCCGCGCTGCAAACCGCAACGCATCACTCGCGCCTTCGGCGAGCTCGGCCCTGGCGCGCATGACGCGGCGCGCCGCTTTCTCACCGCCATGACCGACGCCGACAATCGCGAGGACGTGCTGCGGCTGATCGCGCGCGCCGAGCGCGCCAAGACGCGGACTTAGACGAATGATGCTGCCCGCCCAACTCTCCGACGATGCGCCGCATTTGCTGGTGGTCGACGACGACCGCCGCATCCGCGACCTGCTGTCGCGCTTCCTCACCGGCGAGGGCTACCGCGTGACCACCGCCGAGACCGCGGCCGACGCGCGCGCCAAGCTCAACGGGCTGAGCTTCGATCTGCTCATTCTCGACGTGATGATGCCCGGCGAGAACGGCTTCGACTTCGCCAAGTCGCTGCGCGGCTCGTCCAGCGTGCCGATCCTGATGCTGACCGCGCGCGACGCCGCCGAAAGCCGCATCAAGGGCCTCGAGATGGGCGCCGACGATTATCTGTCGAAGCCGTTCGAGCCGCGCGAATTGTCGTTGCGCATCGCCAATATCCTCAAGCGCGCGCAGCCGGCGGTCACGCCGCCGGTGGAATCGGTGCGCTTCGGCCCGTTCGTCTATCATCTCGCGCGCGGCGAACTGCGCAAAGGCGAGGAGGTCATCCGGCTGACCGACCGCGAACGCGAAATGCTGCGCATCCTGACCGCGACGCCGGGCGAGACCGTGTCGCGGCTGGCGCTCGCCGGCAATGGCGGCACGGTGAGCGAACGCGCGGTCGACGTGCAGGTCAACCGGCTGCGCCGCAAGATCGAGCGCAATCCGGCCAATCCGCTGTTCATGCAGACCGTGCGCGGCATCGGCTACCGGCTGGTGGTCACGCACATGACCAGCATCGATACCGGCATCCGCACCATCCGCACGCGCGTTCGAGCGGCTTGTGGAAGCGTGGCGCTGGTACGATTCGATCCCGCCGATCCGCCGCATCCATGCCGTGCTCGGCGCGTATCCCCGACGCCTGGCGGCGGATGAGCCGCTGGCTCAACAGCGTGATGCCGAAGGGCCTTTATGCGCGCGCGCTGCTCATCATCATCCTGCCGATGGTGATCCTGCAATCGGTGATCGCCTTCGTGTTCATGGAGCGGCACTGGAACGTGGTCACCCAGCGGCTGTCGGCCGGCGTGGTGGCAGACATCGCCGCGCTGATCGACGTCTACAAGGGCTATCCGCAGGATGCCGACCAGCAGCAGATCCGCAAGATCGCGCAGGAGCGGCTCGGCCTGGTGGTCGATTTTCTGCCGCTCAGCGATATGCCGCCGCCGGGGCCGAAGCCGTTCTTCTCGCTGCTCGATTCGACGCTTGTCGGAGGAATTGCGCAAGCAGATCGGCCGCCCGTACTGGATCGACACCGTCGGCCGCTCGGCGCTGGTCGAGATCCGCGTGCAGCTCGACAACACGGTGATGCGCGTGTTCGCGCGGCGCAGCGCGGCCTACGCCTCGAATTCGGAGATTTTCCTGCTCTGGATGGTCGGCACCTCGCTGGTGCTGATCGGCGTCGCCATCATCTTCCTGCGCAACCAGATCAAGCCGATCTTGCGGCTGGCCGACGCCGCCGAAAGCTTCGGCAAGGGCCGCGACGCGCCGAATTTCCGCCCGCGCGGCGCGCGCGAGGTGCGGCGCGCGGCGCGTCGCCTTCATCGAGATGAAGACGCGCGTCGAACGCGCCATCGAGCAGCGCACGGCGATGCTCGCCGGCGTCTCGCACGACCTGCGCACGGTGCTCACGCGCTTCAAGCTCGAGCTGGCGCTGATCAAGAAGAAGACGCCGGAAACGGAAGCGATGAAGAAGGACATCGACGAGATGGCGCGCATGCTGGAGGCCTATCTCGCCTTCGCGCGCGGCGATCTCGGCGAAAGCGCGGCGCCGACCGACATGGCGGCGCTGCTCGAGGAGCTGAAGGACGACGCCGAGCGCAACGGCCACAAAGCGAGCGTGGTGTTCCACGGCCAGCCGATCGTCACCGTGCGGCCGGCCGCGTTCAAGCGCTGCCTCGGCAATCTGGTCTCGAACGCCGCGCGTTACGCGCCGTCGATTTCGATCACCGGCCATCGCGACCACCGCTACCTCACGCGTCACTGTGGACGACGACGGTCCCGGCATCGCGCCGGACATGCGCGAGGAAGTTTTCAAGCCGTTCCTGCGGCTCGACGACGCGCGCAATCAGGACCAGGGCGGCACCGGCTTGGGCCTCGCCATCGCTCGCGACATCGCGCGCTCGCATGGCGGCGACATCACGCTGGGCGACAGTCCGCTCGGGGGTCTAAGGGCGACGGTCAGGGTGCCGGTGTAATTGTTTTACTGTCGTTCCGGAACATCGCAAAGAGCTGGACCCGGAATCCAGATGCAAACTCGGTGCGTGTTTCTGGATCCCGGGTTCGCGAGCTTCGCTCGCGCCCCTGAATGACAGAATAACTTTAAGCCGCTTCGGCTTCTTCGTCCTCGTCACGATGGCGGCGGCGCCGCCGCCGGCCGCGGATCGCGCAGGGAATCGCGCAAAGATCGCCGACAAAGCCATCCCAGCGTTCCGCACTGGACAAGTCCGCGGCCGAGCGCGGCCATGGTGCGGTCGAGGCCTGGCTCGTCGTCGTCGAACCAGACGCCGAGCACGCGGGCGAACATCAGCGCGGCGCCTTGCGCGCGCAACGCGCCGCGCGGGCCGTGCGCGCCAATGCCGGCGGCCTCCAGCATCCACGCTTGCGAGCGCACCGCCATCGCGTTGAGCGCGAGTGCGAGGCCGGGATTGCGCCGCGCCGAGCGCATCAGCGAGCGCACCGCCTCCTTGTAGGGGGCGAGCGCTTCCAGCCGGCGCATCAGCACGTCGAACAGGCGCTCGCGCGCCGGCTCCTCCGCCATGTCGGCAGTGCCGCCGGCGAGCACCGCGCGGTCGATATCCTTGATCTGGGCGGCGACGATGGCGAGCGTCGAGCCGAATTCGGCGCGCAACTCGGACAGCTTCAACCGGCGCGGCCGGCCACCTCGGCCAGCCCGATCTGCTCGAAGGAATGCTCGGCGAGCAGCGCCATCAGCGCGTCGACCGCCTTGTCGCGGTCGGACGTGCCGCGCGGGGCGGCGGCCTGGATTTGCGCGCGGCGTTGCTTTTTCGATTTGCGGGCCATGGCGGCCTCCCATCGGTTTTGTCGCTCGTCTGCCTAATCTAGGCCCGCAAAGGCGCCGGTTCTAGGGCAGGGAACGTAGCCGGCGAGTTCGCGTCCGCGCCTCGTGGCGGCAGCAATGGCTCTCGTGAGCAATTCGTCGAAGCCGCCGGGACCCATCAGCACCTCCAGCGCGGCGGCGGTGGTGCCGCCGGGCGAGGTGACGTTCTGCCGCAACGTGGCGGCATCGAGCGGCGAGCGATGCAGCAATTCGCCGGAGCCGGCGACGGTTTCGCGCGCGAGCCGCGCGGCGAGATCGGCCGGCAGCCCGGCGGCGATGCCGGCCTTGGTCATCGCTTCCGCCAGCAGGAACACATAGGCCGGGCCGGAACCGGAGACCGCGGTGACGGCGTCCATCAGCGCTTCATCGGACGCCCATTCGACCTTGCCGATGGCGGCGAGCAGATCGGTCGCGAGCTTGCGCTGGCGCGCGGAGACCTTGCCGTTGGCGACCGCGACGCTGATGCCGCGGCCGATCGCGGCCGGCGTGTTCGGCATCGCGCGCACGATCGCGGCGCCCGGCAGCGATTTATCTCAAAAAGCCGATGGTGCGGCCGGCCATGATCGACAGCACCAGTGTGCTCTTGCCGACGTAAAGGCTTGAGCGGCGGCACCGCGTCGGGCGCGGTCTGCGGCTTCACCGCGATCACGATCGCCGACGGCCGCTGAGCGGCTTGCCTTTCGGATTGAGCGCAAGCCCGCGCCGCTTCAGCGCCTTCACGGCCTTGCCGGGCTGCGGCTCGATGACCACCAGCTTTTTCGGATCGAGCCCGCGCGCCAGCCAGCCGTCGAGCATGGCCGAGCCCATCTTGCCGGCGCCGACGAGGACGAGGGAGCCGGAGAAATCGGCAAGCGTTTTTTTGGCTGACGGCTTTTTCATGCCGCGATCATAGGGGCAATTTCGGCATCTTGCCCGGCCATGACGGGGGTCTACGCCTCGCCCGAGGTCTCGAACATGGCGGCGTCGAGCGCCTCGCGCGCGCTTTTGCCGGCCCAGACCACGAACTGGAAGGCGGTGAAATAGCGCTCGCAGGCGTCGAGCGCGGTGCCGAGCAGCGCCTCGCATTGCTTGCCGGAGGCCTGCGTGCCGCCCGGCAGCACCAGCGCGTGGCGGAACATCAGCATGCCCTCGGTCACCCAGAGGTCGAAATGGCCGACCCACAGCCGCTCGTTGATCAGCGAGACCAGCGCCTGCACCTCGGCGCGGCGCCGTTCGGGCACCGCAGGTCGAAGGCGCAGGCGAGATGCAGCGCCTCGATGTCGCCCATCCAGGTGTAGGAGACCTGATAGTCGGTCCACTTGCCGGTGACCAGGATGGTGATCTCGTCGTCGCTGGCGCGCTCGAACGACCAGTCGTTGCCCGCCGCCAGACGTTCCACCACGTCGAGCGGGTTGATCCGGGGTTCGTCCGCGTAGGCGATTTGGGGCATGACGTCTCCGCTTTGCCGAATCGATCAGGGAACGCACGCAGCACACGCGCACGGCGACTGCCGACCGGATTGTTGACGCAGGGATACGGGACGCCTTGACGGCGGAAGCGAATCACTTGGCCAACTGACTATAACCCGCGCGATTCAGCCCGCCAGAGGCATCATCGAGCATCAATGGGCCGTGATTTGCCCGTCATAGGCAACCGCGCGGAAATGACTCTCCACAGCCAAAGCGCGCGCGCATCGTGAATCTTTCGGTGGATAACTTTACCGCCCGGAATCCGTTCGCCGGTCGATTCCGTTTTGTTCTCGGCGGCGTTCAGTCGAACAGACTCGACACCGACTCCTCGGTCGCGGTGCGCCCGATCGCCTCGCCGATCAGGGTGGCGATCGGCAGCACGCGGATATTGCCGGCAGGCGAGCACTTCCTTGGTCGGCTGAATCGAGTCGGTGATCACCAGTTCCTTCAGCCGCGACTTGGCGATGCGCGCCACCGCGCCGCCCGACAGCACGCCGTGGCTGATATAGGCGTAGACCGCCTTGGCGCCTCTGCTCGAGCAGGGCGTCGGCGGCGTTCACCAGCGTGCCGCCGGAATCGACGATGTCGTCGACCAGCACGCAGGTGTAGCCGGCGACGTCGCCGATCACGTTCATCACTTCGGATTCGCCGGCGCGCTCGCGCCGCTTGTCGATGATGGCGAGCGGCGCGTTGATGCGCTTGGCGAGCCCGCGCGCGCGCACCACGCCGCCGACGTCGGGCGACACCACCATGACGTTGTCGAGCTGGAAGCGCTCGCGGATGTCGCGCACCATCACCGGCGAGGCGTAGAGATTGTCGGTCGGGATGTCGAAGAAGCCCTGGATCTGCCCGGCATGCAGGTCGAGCGTCATCACCCGGTCGGCGCCGGCGCGGGTGATCAGGTTGGCGACCAGCTTGGCCGAGATCGGCGTGCGCGGGCCCGGTTTGCGGTCCTGCCGGGCATAGCCGAAATAGGGGATCACCGCGGTGATGCGGCGCGCCGAGGAGCGGCGCAGCGCATCCATGATGATCAGCAATTCCATCAGGTGGTCGTTGGCCGGATACGAGGTGGACTGGATGACGAAGACAGTCCGCGCCGCGCACGTTTTCCTGGATCTCGACGAACACCTCCATGTCGGCGAAGCGCCGCACCACCGCCTTGGTCAGCGGGGTCTTGAGGTAGTCGGCGATCGCCTGCGGCCAGGGCGGGATTCGAGTTGCCGGCGACGAGCTTGATCGCTCCGTTCTTGCCCGCCATCTCGCAATCCTCTTCTGCCCGGCAACTGATTGCGCGCGATCTGCGCCGGATCGCTTGCGCTTAGGCGGCGTGGTCATAACAAGGCGGGAACGGGCTCGCAATACGAGTCGAAATCGTTGTCCCGAAGCTTTTGGACAGGGTGAACGAGGCCGCTGGATCAACGGCTTGCGGCGAGCCAGCGTCGGCGTGTCCCGGGCCGACACAACCGGCGCGTCCGGCGGCCGGCGCGGCGGCAGCGGCACCGGGCCGGCATCGGCGCCGGCCGCGCCGGGATCGACGCCGGCGCTTGCGGGGGCCGGATCGGCATTGGGCTGGAAAATGCGGAAAATGCCGGCCGCTTCCGGCGAGGACTCGCCCGTCGCCGGCGAGCGCCATGCGCGGCGCGGCGTCGGGCGTGCCCGGCGCGACCTCGGGCGAGGTCAGGAAGGCGGCGAGCTGGTCCATGCTGCTGCGGCGATCCGGCGCAGCATGGCGTCGTCGGCGGCGGCCCAGGCGTCGCGGGCGGCCGGCCCTTTGGCGGTCTCTTCGCCGGCGATGCGCAGCGCGCGGCGGTCGTCGCCGTCGAACACGTCCCAGACCCAGGAGATCGTGGTCTGCCGCTTCGCGACCTTGGCGGCGAGATAGCCGCGCACGCGATAGGCCGACGGGCTTTCGCGCGACATCACCGCCAGCCGGCGCGTCTGCGCTTCGTTGTTGAGCGCCTGCACCAGCTTGTGGAATTGGCCGGGCGGCGGGCCGTCGATGGATTCGAAGGCGACGGTGGCGCCGCGCGGCTGCGCCGGTCAAGGCGGTCGGATGGTCGTCGAGGTTGCAGGCGGCGAGCGCCAATGCGCAGGCGGCGGCCAACAGCACACCGGGCCGAGACACACACCCGCGCGGCGCGCCACGCGCGCCCGCCCACAACTCCACTGCATCGACACCCCTGTCCGCGGCCGTGTTCTTTTCTTTAAGTCCCTCGGCCTGGGTGAAGCGTAGCGGCTGAGACGCCCGCGAGTCCAGACGAGCGGCTGCTCGCCGCAGAGGCGTCAATCGGCGAGCGCGATGGCGTTGATATGCCGGCCGTAATCGGGCTCGCCCCGCTTGGTGGTGCGGCGGTAGCTGAAGAAGCGCTCGGGCTCGGCATAGGTGCACAGCGCGAGGTCCTCGAAATTCGCGATGCCGGCGCGCTGCACGCGGTCGGCGATATAGCCGGCGAGATCGAACATGGCGTGGCCGGCGCGCTCCGACGGCGCGAAGAAGCGCGCATTGTCCGGCGTCGGCCGCCAGGAAGCGCGCGACGAATTCCGGCCCGACCTCGTAGTTCGGCTGCCGGATGGTGGGGCCGAGCGCCGCCACGATGCGCGCGCGCTCGGCGCCGAGCTTCTCCATGGCGGCGACCGTCGCCTCGATCACGCCGGTGAGCGCGCCGCGCCAGCCGGCATGCGCCGCGCCGATCACGCCGCGCCTCGGCATCGGCCAACAGCAGCGGTCCGCAGTCGGCGGTGGACACGCCGATGGCGAGCCGCGGCGTGCGGGTGACGATGGCGTCGGCGCGCGGGCGGTTCTCGTGCGTCCACGGTTCGTCGGCGACCACCACGTCGGGCGAATGGATCTGATAGGCGGTGAGCAGGCGGTCCGGCGCAACGCCCAAGCGCCGCCGCCATGCGCGCGCGGTTTTCGGCGACCTTGTCGGGCGCGTCGTTGGAGCCGACGCCGCCGTTGAGGGTGGCATAGACGCCCTGCGACACGCCGCCGCGCGGGTGAAGAAGCCGTGGCGGATGCGGGCGAGGCTGCTGAGCGATAGCGGCTTGCAGCATCGGTACCGTTTGGCTCGGTCTGAGCTACGATCAATGCACGCAAAGCGTTCTAGTTATAATACTGCGATCCCGCGGTCATATAGGGAGATACGTCACGATGCGATTCGCAATTATACGCTGCCGGAGCACTGATTGGCGTCTGCATGCTGGCTAGCCCGTTGCCAACAAACTGCCGCGCCGCTGGCTGGCGCCGATGTCGAAGGATCTGGTGACGCAAACCGATGGCAATTCGTTGGTCATCCAAGTGCAACACCATCACCGCCGACCATCACTGGCGGTAGCGGCGGAGTGCCGGCGGTGCAGGCGGCTGCCGGCGTTATCGGCGGCTTGTTTCTGGGCGCATCATGATCGCCAACTGACGCGCAGCGCGAGCAGGCGGTCGAATATCTGCGCGCAGCGCTATCGCAGCTACGATCCCGCACAGCATGACCTATCTCGGCCGCGACGGCATCGATCGGTGCCCGTAATCGGCTAGCTCTCGAATCCGGGCGGCACGCCGAGCGAGGGATGCGCGAAGGCGGCGGCCTTGAACAGCGCGCCCATGCCGGCTTCGCCCTCGCTGATCAGGCGCTTGAGCGCGGCGTCGATCGTCGGCGGCGTCGCGTCGGCCGCCTTGGTCTTGAGCGCGGCGGCGCGCGTCTCGATGCCGAGACGGCGCAGGAATTGCGACTGCGTGATCGGCCCGTAACCCGTCGCGCCCATGGCTTCCACCGCGCTGCGCCAGCGCCTGGAAATCGACATGCGCGGTGAGATCGACGCTGCCGGGCGCGGCGAGCGGATCGGCATAGGCGTGCCGGCCGACCGCCTGCAAGGTGTCGCCGGCGGCGCTTTCGGCGTGGCCGTAGTCGATCACCAGCGCGGCGCCGCCGTCGCGCGCGAGGCGCCGGCCGAGCTCCATCGCGACGATTGTCGGTGCGCCATTCGAAGATCGACCCATCCGGCGCGTTGCGCACGCGCCGGCGGCAGCAGCATGTCGAAAAGCGGGATCGGATCGGGCGCGATGGTGAAGGCGAGATTGCCGGTCGGAAGTCGACTTCGACCAGGCGCTCGTGCCAGCCGTGCTCGGTCTTCACCGCCTGATTGACCGGCAGCGCGTCGAAGAATTCGTTGGCGAGAATGATGGCCGGGCCCGGCGGCACGTCGGTCGAGCGCGCGATGCCAATAGATCGGCGTCGCCAGCGGCTCCAGCGTGCGCTGCTGCTGTGCCTCGCAGCGCCGGGCTGATCTCGACCAGATGCACCACGACGGCTTCGCGGAACTCCGGCATCACCTTGGCCGCGCGCAGCGCGTCGTTCATCATGGTGCCGCGGCCGGGGCCGAGCTCGATGACGCGCACGTTTTCCGGCGAGCCCATCTGCTGCCAGACCGCCGCCATCCACAGGCCGATCAGCTCGCCGAACATCTGGCTGACTTCCGGCGCGGTGATGAAATCGCCGCCGGCGCCGAACGGATCGCGCGTCGTGTAGTAGCCGTGCTGCGGATCGGCGAGGCACAGCGCCATGTATTCGGCGACCGGCATCGGGCCGGCCGCCGCGATGCGCCGGCGAATTTCGGCTTCGAGCGGCGGAGTGTCGCTCATGGCTTCGGTCTGCAGCGGCGGATGCTTCAGCGCGTAAGACGATGAAGGCAAGGCCGGCGAGGAACAGCGGGATCGACAGCAATTGCCCCATGGTCGCGCCGCCCCACAGGAAGCCGAGCTGGGCATCGGGCTCGCGGAAGAATTCGCAGGTCGAGCGCGCGATCGCGTAGACGCAGGCGAAGCAGCCGATGATCAGGCCCGGCCGCTTCAGCGCGCCGGCGCGCATCAGCAGCGCCAGCACCGCGAGCAGCACCAGGCCTTCGAGCGTCGCCTCGTAGAGCTGGCTCGGATGGCGCGGCAGCGGGCCGCCGCCCGGGAAACACCATGGCCCAGGGCACGTCGGTCGGGCGGCCCCACAATTCGCCGTTGATGAAATTGGCGATGCGGCCGAGGAACAGCCCGATCGGCCCGACCGCGCAGGTGATGTCGCCGAGCGACAGGATCGGAATGCCGCGCTTGCGCGCGAACAGCACGACGGCGACCACGCAGCCGGTGAAGCCGCCGTGGAACGACATGCCGCCCTTCCACAGTTGCACGATCTCGAGCGGATGGGCGGCGAAATGCGGCAGGTTGTAGAACAGCACGTAGCCGGTGCGGCCGCCGAGGATGATGCCGAGCGTCACCCAGAGCACGAAATCGTCGAAATCGACGAGCGTCATCGGCGCCGGCCCGCCCCACAGCCGCTCGCGAGCGGATCAAGGCGCGGGCATAGACCCAGCCGAGCAGGATGCCGACGATATAGGCGAGCGCATACCAGCGGATGGCGAACGGCCCGAGATGCACCAGCACCGGATCGAAGGCGGGAAAGGGAATGACGAACAGAGGCATTGCGAGTTCCGCGTTCATGGCGCGCCTGCCGGCAGTGGTAGCATGCCGCCTCTTGCGGCGGGATGACCGGACCGCCATTGTTACACGCATGATCCCGAAAAGTGGGACCGGTTTTCGGATAGGATCATGCGCAAGGATGATTCCGGAGGCGAGGCATGACCCAGACCAGCAACCGCATTTTCGACGAGATGGCGCGGCTGATGAACGATGCCGCCGGGGTCGCGCAAGGGGTGCGCCGGGAATTCGACACCCTGTTCCGCAGCCAGGCCGAGCGCATCCTGCGCGACCTCGACGTGGTCCAGCGCGAGGAATTCGAGGCGGTCAAGGAGATGGCCCGCCTGGCGCGCGAGGAAAACGAGGCGCTGAAGGCGCGCATCGCGGCGCTGGAGGCCAAATTGGCCGAGTAAACCCGCCAAGAAAGCGGTCACGCCGCCGCCCGCCGAGTAATTTCTCGGCTTTCTTGCCCTTTGCGGCCCGCGCCGCTATAAGCCCGCGCGACACGCGGCCCCCGGCACCCCTGGAGGCTTGCCGCGTTCGCAGGCGGCCGAAAATGCCGCCTTTTCCATTGGCTTAGATGAAGGATTTAACATGGCGACCGTCAAGGAATTGAAGGCGACGGCGCGTCCGAAAGGCGGCAAGGGGGCCGCCCGGGCAGCACGTCGCTCCGGCCGAGTGCCGGGCGTGATCTACGGCGACAACAAGCCCCCGCTGATGGTCTCGCTCGACCATGCCGAGCTGCGCAAGCGCATCTATGCCGGGCGCTTCCTCACCACGCTCTACGAGATCGAGTCGACGGCGCCAAGCACCGCGTGATCCCGCGCGACTTCCAGCTCGATCCGGTGAAGGATCAGCCGATGCACGTGGATTTCCTGCGCGTGGCGGAAGGCGCGGTGATCCGCGTCAACGTCGCGGTCAAGGTGCTCAATGCCGATCAGTCGCCCGGCGTGAAGCGCGGCGGCGCGGTCAACATCGTCACCCACACGATCGAGGTGATGTGCCCGGCCGAGAACATTCCGGAATCGATCGACGTCGACATCGCCGAGCCTCGAGATCAACTATTCCAAGCATCTGAGCGACATGACGCTGCCGCCGAATGTGCGCGTGGTCGCGCAAGGCGACATGACGCTGGTCACGGTCGTGCCGCCGTCCGGCTACGCCGAAGAAATGAAGGCCGCCGCCGAAGCGGCCGCTGCCGCTGCTGCCGCTGCCGCCGCCGCTGCTGCAGCAGGCGTGGTGCCCGGCGCCGAAGGTGCGGCGCCCGGTGCGGCTCCGGCGCGCGCCCGGTGCGGCGCCCGGCGCCGCTCCGGCTGCGGGCGCGCCGCTGCCGCCGCCGCGGCGGCGAAGTCCGACAAGAAGTGAGGCGGCGTTTAACCCTCCTCATTTTCGCGCGCGCGATCGCCCGGGATGCGCGTTGACGCCATGCTGCTTTTCGTCGGCCTCGGCAATCCCGGCGAACGCTACGCCGGCAACCGGCACAACATCGGCTTCATGGCGGTCCAGGCGATCGCGCAAGCGCCACGGCATCGCGCCGTGGCGCCGGCGCTTCCAGGGCGTCGCGGCGGAAGGCGCGATCGGCGGCGAAAAGGTGCTGCTGCTGCTGCCCGGCACCTTCATGAACGAGTTCGGGCCGCGCGGTGGCGGAGGCGGTGCATTTCTACAAGCTCGGCCTGTCCGACATCGTGGTGTTCCACGACGAGACTCGAACTGCCGCCGGGCAAGGTGCGGGTGAAGACCGGCGGCGGCAATGCCGGCCACAACGGCCTGCGCTCGATCACCGCGCATGTCGGCAACGACTATCGCCGCGTGCGCATCGGCATCGGCCATCCGGGCGACAAGGAGCTGGTGCAGCGCTACGTGCTGCAGGATTTCGCCAAGGGCGAGCGGCCCTGGGTCGAGGCGCTGTGCGAGATCATCGCCGACAATGCCGGGCTGCTGGCGAAGGGCAAGGATGCGAGCTTCCAGAACAAGGTGCATCTCGCCATGGGCGCCAAGGGCTTCGGCGATCGGACGAGCGCCGACGACCGAATGACAGACGTAACGACGCGGACATTTCATGGGATTCAAATGCGGCATCGTCGGCCTGCCGAATGTCGGCAAGTCGACGCTCTTCAATGCGCTGACGCAGACCGCGGCGGCGCAGGCGGCGAACTATCCGTTCTGCACCATCGAGCCGAATGTCGGCGAGGTCGCGGTGCCCGATCCGCGGCTCGACAAGCTCGCGGCGCTCGCCAAGTCGGCAGCAGATCATGCCGACGCGGCTGACCTTCGTCGACATCGCCGGCCTGGTGCGCGGCGCCTCGAAGGGCGAGGGGCTCGGCAACCAGTTCCTCGCCAACATCCGCGAGGTCGACGCCATCGTGCACGTGGTGCGCTGCTTCGAGGACGCCGACGTCACCCACGTCGAAGGCAAGATCGATCCGATCGCCGACATCGAGACCATCGAGACCGAGCTGATGCTGGCCGATCTCGACAGCCTGGAGAAGCGCGTCGACGCGCTGGAGAAGAAGGCCAAGGGCAGCGGCGAGGACGCCAAGGTCGCCAAGGAGATGCTCGATCTGGTCAACCGCGCGCTCGCGCTGCTGCGCGAGGGCAAGCCGGCGCGCCTGGTCGAGCGCAAGCCCGAGGAGGAGAAGCTGTTCCACTCGCTCGGCCTGCTCACGTCGACGCCGGTGCTCTACGTCTGCAACGTCGACGAAGGCTCGGCCGCGACCGGCAACGAGTTCTCCAAGCGCGGTCGAGGCGCGCGCCAAGGAGGAGGGCGCGGTCGCGGTGGTGATCTCGGCCAAGATCGAAGCGGAGATCGCCATGCTGCCGCCGGCCGAGCGCGCCGAATTTCTCGAAGCCGTCGGCCTGAAGGAACCCGGGCTCGACCGGCTGATCCGCGCCGGCTACGAGCTCTTGCATCTGGTCACCTATTTCACCGCCGGCCCGAAGGAGACGCGCGCCTGGACCATCACCGCGCGGCACCAAGGCGCCGCAGGCGGCCGGCGTGATCCACACCGATTTCGAGCGCGGCTTCATCCGCGCCGAGACCATCGCCTACGACGACTACATCGCCACCGGCGGCGAAGCCGGCGCCAAGCGACGCCGGCAAGATGCGGCTGGAAGGCAAGGACTACGTCGTCGCCGACGGCGACGTCATGCATTTCCGGTTTGCGACCTAGCGGCAAGACAAGCGCGGCGCGGACCGGTTAAATAGCGCCATGCCGAAGCTCCATTGGGAAGACTTCCAGCCCGGCGCGGTCGCCGTCTACGGCCCGCGGCTGGTGACGCGCGAGGAGATCGTCGCCTTCGCCGCCGAGTTCGATCCGCAGCCGATGCATCTCGACGAGGCGGCGGCGAGCGCCACCTTGCTCGGCGGGCTCGGCGCCTCGGGCTGGCACATCTGCTGCCTGCTGATGCGCATCATCGCCGACGGCTTCGTGCTCGAATTCGAGTTCGATGGGCTCGCCCGGCATCGAGGAAGTGCGCTGGCACAAGCCGCTGCGTCCGGGCACGCAGATCCGCGTGCGCTCGACCGTGCTGGAAAGCCGCCCCTCGAAGAGCCGGCCGGACATGGGCCTGACCAAATTCCGCTACGAAGTGCATCGACGAAGCCGGCACCTGCCTGACCACCATGGTGACGACCGCGATGCTCGGCCGCCGCGAGCCGGAGGCGGCGCCGTGAAATTCTTCGAGGACATCCAGGTCGGCGACGTGTTCGAGTACGGCCGCTACACCTTCACTGCCGAGGCCATCAAGGCCTTCGCCGTGCGCTACGATCCGCAGGCGTTCCATGTCGACGAGGCGGCGGCGCGAACGCTCGCATTTCGGCGCGCTGGTCGCCTCCGGCTGGCACACCGCGCTCGCCTGGATGCGGCTGATGATCGATTACCGCCGCCGCATGGACGAGGCGATGCTGGCGCGCGGCGAGCCGGTCGCCGGCATCGGCCCGGCGCTCGGCTTCCGCGATTTGAAATGGCCGACGCCGGTCTATGTCGGCGACACCGTCGCCTATCGCAGCGAGGTGATCGAGCTGCGCCTGTCGAACAGCCGGCCGCAGTCCGGGCTGATGACCTTCCGCTCGACCGGCGTCAACCAGAACGGCAAGCCGGTGCTCTCGCTTGTCAGCACCACCTTCGTCGAGCGGCGCGAGAAATCGCCATGACCGCCGCGGCCGGCCAGCGCCGAAACGCAAAGCGAGGAGCGGCGCGCGCTCGGCGTCGCCTGCGGCGCGCATGCGCTGCACGACGGCTACACCGATCTGCATCTACGTCATGCTGCCGATCTGGCAGCACGAGTTCGGCCTCGGCTTCGCCGCGCTCGGGCTGATGAAGACGGTGTTCTCCGGCACGCTGGCCGGCTTTCAGATTCCGTCGGGCTTCCTGGCCGAGCGGTTCGGCGCGCCGATCGTGCTGGCGCTCGGCACCGCGCTCGCCGGCATCGGCTATTGCTTCGCCGGCTTCAGCAGCGGCTTCGCGCCGCTGGTGGCCGCGCTGTTCGTCGGCGGGCTCGGCGCCAGCACGCAGCATCCGCTGGCCTCGTCGCTGATCGCGCGCGCCTTCGCCGGGTCGCGCTCGCTGAAGATGCTCGGCACCTACAATTTCGCCGGCGACATCGGCAAAATGACGCTGCCGGCCGCGGCCTCGCTGCTGTTCGTGGTGCTGCCCTGGCGGCAGGCGCTGATCCTGCTCGGCGGCATCGGCGTGCTGGCGGCGATTGTCATCTTCGCGCTGATCCCGCGTTTCGGCGCCGAGGCGCCGGCGCCGCGCAAAACCGAAGCCGGCGCGGCAGCCTGCCTCGCGCTTCAGCCAATTCGGCTTTCCGCTGCTGCTGTCGGTCGGCGTCATCGACAGCGCCACGCGCATGGCGTTCCTCACCTTCCTGCCGTTCGTGCTCACCGCCAAAGGCGCGAGCCTGCCGACCGTCGGCTTGGCGCTGACATTGGTGTTCGCCGGCGGCGCGGCGGGCAAGCTGGTCTGCGCCTTCATCGGCGCGCGCATCGGCGCGGTGGCGACGGTGTGGCTGACCGAAGCGGTGACCGCGCTTGGCATCGTCGGGCTGCTGCCGCTGCCGCTCGACGCCGCGCTGATGCTGCTGCCGCTGGTCGGCGTCGCGCTCAACGGCACCTCCTCGGTGCTCTACGGCTCGGTGCCGGATCTGGTCGCGCCGGACAAACGCCAACGCGCCTTCGGCATTTTCTACACCGGCACGATCGGCGCCGGCGCGGTGTCGCCGGCGATCTACGGCCTGCTCGGCGATGCGCTCGGCGTGCCATCGGCGCTGATGGTGGTGGCCGCGGTGGTGCTGCTGACGCTGCCGATCACGCTGGCGCTGCGGCCGGCGCTACCTAACGACGGCGTCGTTACCTGACCTGCTTGATGGCCGCGCAAGGTACGGAACCAGGGCGTGGCCATTTTCATTGTGCCAGGGCCATGCCCGCAAAACGCAAAGCCCGCCGCCACCGAACTGCCGATGACCGCCGAACAGGCGGCGCGGCTCAAGCAACTCGCCATCGAGGCCTACGAGCTCGATGCATTCAAGCCCATGCTCACGCAAGCCGAAGCGGAGCGGCGCATCGCGACGCTCGAGCGCCAAGCTCAAGCTGCTCGACGCGCCGCCGCACACGCTGTGAAGCCGGTGTGGAACTTTGACGCGGAACGCATCGCGGCGGCGGGCGTTTCCTTGCCTCGTAGCCAAAACAGGCAGGAGGAACTGATGACATATTTTCGCCACGCCGCGATCGCGGCGGCGTTGCTCGCCGGCGTTGGCGGTGCGAGCGCGCAGACCACGGTGATCACCCGCGAGCCGGTCGAGACGCGCACGGTCGTGACCACACAGCCGCTTGAGCTCACGCCCGTGCAGCGGCAAACGATCTATCGCACCATCGTGCGCGAGCCGGTGGAAACGGCGCCGCCCACGGTTGAATATCGTGTCGGTACTCGGGTGCCGGCCGGTGCGCGGCTCTACGCCGTGCCGCAGGATGTCGCCGTCGAAGTGCCGGCGGTCCGCAGCTACAGATACATGCGGGTGAACAACCGCGTCGTGCTGGTCGACCCGGTCACCAGCGAGGTGGTGGCGGATTTCGGCGACTGATTTCATCCGCTTAGAGTAAACGCCAGCGGCCCGGCGCTTCGACGCCGGGCCGTTTTGTTGCGTGCAGCGATTTACCTTAGCGCTCCGCCTGGTGCCTGCGCGGGCCCGCGGACGCTGGATTTTTCGCGCTTTCGGGGCCATATTAGTGTCGTTGAGGAGTGAGTAAGAATGTCGATGATCAACTATCGGGCCCCGTCCGAGCTATTTCCCAGCCGCAGCCGTAAATCCCGCCGTCCGATCGGCTACAAGCGTTTTCCGACCGCGGCCGAGGCCATCCGTTTTGCGATCGAGGAATTGCCGCCGGAATTGTTGCTTGGCGCCTATCTCGAGGTCGAGGAGAAGCGTTTCGACGGCAACGGCATTCGCCGGCTATACGAGAGCGAAGACTATCCACTGCCGCGCAAAGCGCCGGCTAACTGACCAAATCCCGCCCGCGAACCTCGCAAAGTGACCCCGCCTCGGCGGGGTCTGAGTTTGTGGGAGGAGTGCCCGAAGACGAGGCCGCCTCGGTCGCCTGTCGCAGCGGTCTCGACGGGCAGCGGCCGCGTGCGACCGTGGCCGCTTTCGAACGTGCGCAATGTAAGGCTAAGGACCTCGGCCCGGCCGTGGTGTTCGGGTCCGCTGTCCCGGCAATCCACAGCTCGCTCGGCCATCGGCCTGCAGTCTTGCCTGCGGAATTCATGCAACCCGTTGGGCGCTTCGGCCGTTGTCATGGGTCGGCCGAAGGAGGCCTCCCATGAAAATCTATCCCCATCTTGCAGTGTTGTCGCGCGGCGTTGCTCGCCGGCGCTGCCGTTACTTTGCCGGTCACGCGCGCCGGCGCGTTTGCCGGCAACAATGTCGCCGTGCTCGACCCAGGCTTCGTGCCCAATAGCGGCCAGATCAATCGCGGGTTCGATGAGAAGGTACCGACCGCGTCGCCATCGCGGGCGATTCCGACGCCGGCGCAAGTCCGCGCGGCCCTGGCAATGCCGGATAGCGATCAGCCCGCGCTTGGCGGCGGCGGTGCCAACGCGAACGTGACCACCGGCTCCACTTCGCCTGCCGCCCAGGCGCCAGGCCCAATCGGCGCGACCGGGCAAACCATGCCGGCGAAATTCTCGCAACGGAACGACACGCTCGACCGGATGCCGACCATGGCGCTGCCGATTAGGCTCAGCGATCAGGACCGCCAGCGCATCTATCAGGCGGCAATGGCCGACAAGACGGCGGCGGCCGAAGACGCCGCGCAAGCTCGCGCCGGCAAGCGAGCTCGATACCAGCCAGGCTTTGAAAGAGACGCATCCGCTGCCGGCGAGCGTCGCCGGCATTCCTGGCGTGCAGAAGCTGGGTTACCTCAAGACCAAGGATAAGGTTTTCCTGGTCGAGCCAGACACCCGCATCGTGGTCGACGAGATCACTTCGTAGGTCGAAGCCGCCGCCGACGATTGCCCGGCGACGGCTTAGCGCTTCGAACGAATCAGACCGCGGTGCGCCGGCTGGGATGGACCGGCGCTTCCTTCCATTGCTTGAGGCTGTCGGCGATCACCTTCATGGCCGTCATCGAGGCGTGGCTCAGGCTGGCATAGCCGGCAAGCTCGCGGCTGACGCGTTCGCCTTCGCCGCGCAGCATGTCGCGCACGCCTTGCAGCTCGAGGATGACGCGGTCGATCTCTTCCATTGACGCGCCGGCGACGCGGCGGATCAGCGCATTGATATTTTCCGCGGCCGGATCGGCGCCCGTCTCCACATCGCTGCGTTGCCGGCGCAGGAAGGCAACGTCGCGCCGGACGAATTCACGGATCTCACCTTCGAATGCGGTCGCCGCCGCCTGGTCGACCTCGCCGAGTTTTTCCGGAACGTCGCGGTTCGGAGCGTATTTCTCCGGGCCGGTTTTCTCGAAGCCACTCTGGTCCGCACCATGCCGCTCGGGTCTCATGGCCGTCATGCTTCACCTCTATCCAGGCGCGCATCCGCTGCGCTGACGCCCCCCGTCCAAGCGGATTGCCGCATGGAACTAGGGCGGTCATGGGGCGCGGGAAGGGCGGCATCGGGGCGCTGCACAACGGCGGCGTCGGCGGCCCGGCTTACCAATTCAGCTTGAAGGCGGCGGAGATGCTTTTGCTGGCGGTCGGCTGCCCGAAATCGGTGACCGCCGTGGTCACGTGCAGCGGGCCGTAGAGTTTCTGATCGGCGCTGAAGGTGTTGTGCGTGATCGGATCGTTGCTGGCGGTGGTCACGTCGGCGCCGAAGGTCGTGCCGGTGTTCAGCACGCCGAATTTGACCGCCTTTTGGTTGCCCCAGACTTGCGGCGTCGGCGCTGCAGCCGTTCCGGCCGGCGCGGCCATCAACGGCACGGCGGACGGCGCCGCCGCGGGTGTGCCGACGGATCTGGGTAACCGAGTAGCTGTCCTGCAGCGTCACCGAAAATCTCTCGCCGAACGGAATCGAGTGCTTGAACGTGGTGCCGAGCTTGCCCTGGTCATTGCCGGGATCGACGCGCGCGTCGACGTTGGCGAGATTGGGCACCCCGACCGAGGCCCAGGCCGCGCCGGAGTTCTGGTTGTCGGCGATCGCCGGCAAAGGCCGGCTCGGCTGATAGCCGTCGGGCGCAGGCGGCGCGAGATTAAGATCGGCGCCGACCTTGGCGTCCCATTCGCTCGCCAGCGGCCGCTTCATCACCAACGTGCTGGAGCCGTCCGATTTGCTGGTGTGGCTGACGTCGAATTTGTCTGAATTGGCAAGACCAGGCAGGCGCAGCGGTTTCGCCGGCTTGACGTCGGTCAGCTTGGTCGGATCGAAAGTCAGCGCATTGGCGAGCGTGGCGGCTTCTTCCGGCGTGAGCGGCGTTCCGGCTTGGGCACCATTGGCGTCGGTCGGATTCACCGGCGGTACGGTCGCATCGACTGCCTGTGCGGCGGCCGGGGATGCGGCGAGCCCACATGCCGCTGCGGCGACGATCCACGCCGCGCCCATGATCGCGCCCATTCGCATCCCGAATATCTCCCCGATCCGCCAGACCGGAATGTCCCGCCGCATGGTCGACGGCAACCGGTTAAGCATTGGTTTCACGTTTCGCATGGAACTTTGGCGAAGATGTGAACCGCCTAATGCGTGCAATCAGCTGCAGCGCGCGGCGATCGTGCTGTTGATGTTTTCGACGTCGGCATCGAGCCGGCCGAGCTCCCGGTCGCGCTCCGGGCCGCTCTTGCACTGCGCGGTGATCGCGCGCGCTTTCACCACTTCGAGGAAATAGAGCCGCGTGGCGGCGCAAGCCTCGGAGCCCTGCGCCGTTTTCGCGCGCGCCTGCAACACGCTCACCTGGGCGGCGGTGTCGGCTAGAGTGCGGTCGCAGCCGGGCGGCTCCAGCGTCGCGGGCCGCGCCGGCGCCGCCAGCAAAGCGAGCGCGAAGGCAGCCGGGAAGATCAGGCCAATGAATTTGATAAAGGCGACGATAAAACGTTTAGCCACGGCAACCCCCTTCCGCTGTCCCGGATTGGTCGGGCGGGGGCCGCAAAAGGTTCATGCCCTACGGTCATGAATCGGCGGCGCAAAAGGGCTAAGATGCAACTTGCGCTGTGGCGACGCGTTGGTTCGGGGCGGGAAGGGGAGGCTTGTCATGTCGGCATTTTTGCCTGTTTTGGTAGCGGGGTCCTATCTGGTGCTGGCGGCCGACCAGGTGCCCAAGTTCGACAGCGACGCGAGCTGTCGCGCGGCGGCGGCCGCTTCCAAAGTGATCAACCGCACTGAGGACGTCTGCAAGAAAGACGAAAGCGACGCCCGCGCCAAGCTCGAGCAGCAATGGGGGCAGTTCGCGGCGGCGGATAAGACGCGCTGCGTCTCGCTGTCCAGGACCGGCGGCTCGCCGAGCTATGTCGAGATGCTCACCTGCCTGGAAATGGCCACCGCGGCCAAAAACCTGCCGGCGGCCGACAAGCTCAGCGGCAGCAAGATGAAATAGCCGTCACTTCTTGCCCGGCGGATTGCCGTAGGGGCTGGCCGAGGCGCCCTGCTGCTGCGCCAGCTTGTAGGCGGACATCTGCTTGGGCTTGTCCTTGTCGGCCTTCGGCTTCTTCTTTTCCTTCGGCACGCGCATCTGACCTTTAGCCATGACGGCCTCCTGGGGCTGTTGAATGACGGATGGTGATACGGCCGCAGGCGGCCCGCAAGGGGAGGCGGCCGGCTTGTCCCGCCGATTAGGGCTTCTTGTCGGGCGCGTCCGTGTCCGCCGGCTTCTTGTCTTTTTCGCCGGCGGCGGCGGGTTTCTTTTTCTGGGCCTCGGCCGTGGCGCCAGCCGGCTTCTTCTTTTTGGCCTCGGGCACCGGCGCGGGTGTCGCGCTGGCCGAGCCGCCCTTCATCTTCTCGTCGATGCATTTGTCGACCAGGTCGGCGCGCTTGTCGAGCGACATGCTGGCGGCGCCCTTTTCGGTCGACATCCAGCATTGCTCGGCGGCGCGCGTATGGGTCATCGGCGGCTCCGGCGCCTTGGCGGCTTCCGGCTTGGTGCCCGCGCCCGTGGTCTCGCAAGCCGCCAGCGCCGCGGCGGCGAGGACGACGAACAGGAGGCGAAGGGACAGGCGACTCGGCGAAAACGTCATAGCATGGCTTCCAGAAATCGGTTCGGCCGCCCCCGGCGGACTAGAAATTCGGACGTCGGAAGCTGCCCTATAGCAGCCGGCCGCGGCACGCTCGAAATCACGATAGCGATACTTTTTACCGGCACTTTTCCCGCTTCGGCAACCTGCGCCGGGAAGCGAGATTGCCGGCCGGCTGCGATGACCGACAACAGTGCCTGATTTGACGCCGTCGATGTTGTCCGTGAAGCTGGGCGCGAAAGCTTTCAGCCGGAGGACCCTCATGCGCCAGCTTCTCGCCGCCTTCATCGTGCTTATCGCCGCCACGTTTCCCGCTCTCGCGCAGGCGCCATCGCCCGCCGTGCTCAAGGATCTCGCGCCGACCGGCAAGCTGCACGCCGCGATCAATTTCGGCAATCCGGTGCTGGCGCAGAAGGGCCCGAACGGCGAGCCGCGCGGCGTCTCCGCCGAACTGGCCGCCGCGCTCGCCAAGAAGCTCGGCGTGCCGCTCGACTGCGTGAAGTTCGAAGCCGCCGGCAAGGTGTTCGCCGCGCTCGCCGCCGGCGAGGTCGACGTCGGCTTCATCGCCATCGAGCCGGCGCGCTCGGCGCAGGTCGACTTCAGCCCGCCTTACGTCATCATCGAGGGCACCTACATGGTGCGCAAGGATTCGCCGCTGAAAGACGTCGGCGACGTCGACAAGCCCGGCATCAAGATCGGCGTCGGCCTCGCCTCGGTCTACGATCTTTATCTTACGCGCACGCTCAAGCACGCGACGCTGGTGCGCGCCAAGGTCGGCGGCGCGTCGGCCGGCATTCCGGTGTTCCTCGAGCAGAAGCTCGACGCCGCCGCCGGCGTGCGCGAGCCGCTCGACGCCTACGCCAAGGACCATGCCGACATGCGCGTGATGAAGGGCGCCTTCGAGCAGATCGGCCAGGCGATGGGCACGGTGAAGGGCAAGTCGGCGGGCGCGGCTTACGTGCGCGCCTTCATCGAGGAGATGAAGGCGAACGGCTTTGTCGCCGACGCGCTCAAGCGTAGCGGGCAGAAGGCGCCGGTGGCGCCAAAGGCGATGTAGCGCTTCTTCTTCCCTCTCCCCTGTGTGGGAGAGGGTGCCCGAGCGGAGGCGAAGCCGAGCGAGGGCGGGTGAGGGGGCCTGCTTTGCGTTTCGCGCCGACCCCTATCCGGATCGCGCTCGGGTTCCCTCCGCGCGATCCACCTTCTCCCACAAGGGGAGAAGGAAGCGAGAGCGTCGCGCGCTCGTGCCTTCCCAGATGCAATTGTCAAACGGCCATGCCTCATCGCCCGAATTCTTTGTCGAGGCGCCGGGGTAGCGCACGTTTGACAGAAAAAATCCGCGACGGGGCGATTGGCCGGAAATTGGCTGACGTGTGAGTTTCCGCAGTTTGCGCAATAAATCCAGTCTTTGACCCAACGTTCGGTCCAAGCCCGAGCGCTTTGCGATCCGCTGGAATAGGGGGTTTGCGCTTCCTCAAAGCCCAAATTCATACGGCCCAGTTTACTGAGACTATTTGAACAGGCTCTTAAGACGTGGATGCCCGGGTCGAGCCCGGCATGACCATGTTTCAACGCCACCCGTTATGCTGGTTGTCCCACCACCCATTTAGTCTTCCGCCTTCTGCGCGCTCAGCGGCGCGATCCGCACCACGTAATAGGCGGGCAGGCCGCCGAACAAGGTGCCGGCGAATTCGAACAGGTTCATGGTGGTGAAATGGCCGGTGAGCGTGTTCTTGAGCACCAGGGCGACGGGAAACAGCAGGGCCAGGAGCCATAACGCCAGCGCGGCGGCTTTGCGATTGTCGGGCGGCACGACGAAAGCGCCGGCCAGCACGGCGCCGCAGGTCGCGATCGCCAGAATCCATCGCGACGCGTCCGCCGGATCGCCGCCGAACTTGCGCCACATCAGATAGCCGGTCGCGAAGGCGGCGAAATAAGCGATGAAGCCGACCGCCACGGCGCCAGCCCAGCGCAGCACCCTGACACCGATCATCGTGAGGCCCCGACTTTCGCGGCTGGCCGCGATTTGCGTCGCGCGCCTTGTCCGCGATCAGAGTCAGCGGATCGCCGGCGCGGGGTCAAGACCGCGCCCGATTACCGTCCCCGCTTAAACCCGCCGCGCATCCCGGGCCGGCCGAGCTTGCTGCGCGGCGAGTCCGCGCGCGACGGCTTCACCTCATGAGTGGTGGCGATGCCCATCTCGTCGAGGCCCGGCTTGTGCGGGCGGTTAACAGCCCGCCGCAGCTTCGAATCCTGCGCCAGCATCACGCGCTTGGCGGTCGGGTCGTCGACCACCGCCATCTCGGTCTGCCGCAGGCGCTTGATCTCGTCGCGCAGGCGCGCGGCCTCTTCGAAGTCGAGATCGGCGGCGGCCTCGCGCATGCGTTTCTCCAGGTCGCCGATCACCGCCTCGAAATTGTGGCCGATGGTGGCGGCGTCGGCGAATTCGCCTTCGCCCGCGCCGCCGGTGGAGATCAACACGTGGTCGCGCTCGTAGACGCTGTCCATGATGTCGTGGATCGAGCGCTTGATGCTCTCCGGCGTGATACCGTGTTCGGTGTTGTACTCGACCTGCTTCTCGCGCCGCCGGTTGGTCTCCTCAATGGCCCGCTGCATCGAGCCGGTGACCTGGTCGGCATAGAGGATGACGTTCGAGTCGACGTTGCGCGCGGCGCGGCCGATGGTCTGGATCAGGCTGGTCTCGCTGCGGAGAAATCCTTCTTTATCCGCGTCGAGAATGGCGACCAGCGCGCATTCCGGAATGTCGAGGCCCTCGCGCAACAAATTGATACCGACCAGCGCGTCGAAAGCTCCCAAGCGTAAGTCGCGGATGATCTCGATGCGCTCCAGCGTGTCGATGTCGCTGTGCATATAGCGCACGCGGATGCCCTGCTCGTGCAGATATTCGGTGAGGTCCTCGGCCATGCGCTTGGTCAGCACGGTGATCAGCGCGCGGTAGCCTTTCTGCGCCACCTGCCGTACCTCGCCGACGAGATCGTCGACCTGCGTGCGCGCCGGGCGGATTTCGACCGGCGGGTCGATCAGCCCGGTCGGGCGGATCACCTGCTCGACGAAGACGCCGCGCGCCTCGTTCATCTCCCAGTGGCCGGGCGTGGCGGAGACGGCGAGCGTCTGCGGCCGCATGGCGTCCCATTCCTCGAAGCGCAGCGGCCGGTTGTCCATGCAGGAGGGCAGGCGGAAGCCGTATTCGGCGAGCGTCGCCTTGCGGCGGAAGTCGCCGCGGTACATGCCGCCGAGCTGCGGGATAGAGACGTGGCTCTCGTCGACGAAGACCAACGCGTTGTCCGGCACGTATTCGAACAGCGTCGGCGGCGGCTCGCCCGGCTTGCGGCCGGTGAGATAGCGCGAATAGTTCTCGATGCCGGCGCAGGAGCCGGTGGCTTCCATCATTTCCAGATCGAAGGTGGTGCGCTGCTCAAGGCGTTGCGCTTCGAGCAGGCGGCCGGCATTGTTGAGTTGCTCGAGGCGTTGGCGCAGCTCGGCCTTGATCGAGGTCATCGCCTGGATCAGCGTCGGCCGCGGCGTCACGTAATGCGAGTTGGCGTAGATCTTGACGAATTCCAGCTCGTCGGTTTTCTGCCCGGTGAGCGGGTCCATCTCCTCGATCTTCTCGATCTCGTCGCCGAACAGATGCACGCGCCAGGCGCGGTCCTCATAGTGCGCCGGGAAGATGTCGACGGTGTCGCCGCGCACGCGGAACGAGCCGCGATAGAAATCAGCCTGCGTGCGCTTGTATTGCAGCGCCACCAGGTCGGCGAGCAGTTGCCGCTGGTCGATCTTGCCGCCCTGCTTGAGCGTGAAGGTCATCGCCGAATAAGTTTCCACCGAGCCGATGCCGTAAATGCAGGACACCGAGGCGACGATGACCACGTCGTCGCGTTCGAGCAGCGCGCGCGTCGCCGAATGCCGCATGCGGTCGATCTGCTCGTTGATCGAGGATTCCTTCTCGATATAGGTGTCCGTGCGCGGGACGTAGGCTTCCGGCTGGTAGTAGTCGTAATAGGAGACGAAATATTCCACCGCGTTGTCGGGGAAGAACGACTTGAACTCGCCGTAGAGCTGCGCGGCCAGCGTCTTGTTCGGCGCCAGGATCAGCGCCGGGCGCTGCGTCGCCTCGATCACCTTGGCCATGGTGAAGGTCTTGCCCGAGCCGGTGACGCCGAGCAGCACCTGCGTGCGGTCGTGGCGTTGCACGCCTTCGACCAGGTCCTTGATGGCGTGCGGCTGGTCGCCCTGCGGCTCGAACTCGGATTTGATCACCAGGCGCTTGCCGCCTTCGGATTTCTCCGGCCGCGGCGGGCGGTGCGGCATCCAGACTTTGCCGCTGGCGGCCTCGTCGGCGAATTCCTTGCGGCCCTCGCGCAAGAGTTTCTCCAGCGACTGCTGGCTGGCCATGCCGGCGAAGCCGCCCGGCTGCGTCGGCAGATCGGCGCGGGGCAGGCGATATTTTGCTTCGAGATTTCTGTCTTTCCTCCCCGCTTGCTCGGACTGCTCCCTCCCCCCTTGTGGGGGAGGGTTGGGGGAGGGGGGTATCTTGCTCATCCCCGAGCCCGAGTTCTTTTTCCAACTGCGGATCGAGCCCGGTGATCGGCGACGCCGAATAATCCCGCTGCGGCGCCTCCTCGAATCCCTTGGACGTCGACTTGCGCGCCTTGTGCGCGGCGGAGAAATCGGCGCGGCGGTCGAACGAATTGTCCGGCGGCGGCTGCAGCCCGGTTCCCGAACCCATCCCCGCGGTGCCCTTGTTGATGGCCGGATTGAGCAGGTCGGCGAGCGCGTCCGGCGTCGGCGGCTCGATCGGCCGCGCCGCCTTGGCGCGCGTCGGCTTCGCCGGGTCTCTCGGTTTTTTCGGGAGCTTCGCCATCGGCTCGAATATGGGGCGAGTCCGCGGGCGGGGAAAGGCCCGCCTTACGCCGCGCCGGGCGGATGCTAAGCTGTCGGCAAAAGAAATTCAGGGAGGATGCGATGATCGGAACCAAACTCACACGCCGCACGCTCTTGGCGGGTCTCGCCGCCGCGCCGTTCGCCGGGCGGGCCAGCGCGCAGACTGACTGGCCGAACCGCAACGTGCGCGTGATCGTGCCCTATCCGCCGGCCGGCGGCGCCGACACCACCGCGCGCATCCTCTACGCCAAGCTCGGCAATATGCTCGGCCAGCAATTCGTCATCGAGAACCGCGCCGGCGCCGGCGGCACCATCGGCGAGGCGGTCGTCGCCAAGTCCGAGCCGGACGCCTACACGATCATCCACGATGCCACCGCCTTTTCGGTGAACTCGTCGCTCTATCCCAAGCTGCCGTTCGACTACGAGAAGGATTTCGACCCGGTGGCGTTGGTCTCGCTGGTGCCGAACATTCTCGTCGTCACGCCGTCGCTGCCGGTGACCACGCTCGCCGACGTCATCGCCTATATCAAGGCGCAGCCGAACGGCGTCAGCATGGCCTCGTCCGGCAACGGCACGCTGCAGCATCTGTGCCTGGAGATGTTCCGCTTCCAGGCCGGCCTCAAGATCAACCACGTGCCCTATCGCGGCGGCGGGCCAGCGCTCACCGACGTGATGGCGGGGCAGGTGAAATTCTTTTTCTCCAACGGCTCGGCGTCGGTCGGCCTGATCAAGGGCGGCAAGGTGAAGGCGATCGCGCACACCGGCAAGGGTCGGCTCGACAACCTGCCGGACATTCCGCCGGTGTCGGACACGATTCCCGGCTTCGAGGCCTACGAATGGAACGGCGTGTTCGTGCCGCACGGCACGCCGAAGCCGATCGTGGCGAAGCTCAACGCCGGCATCAACACGGCGCTGGACTCGCCCGAAGTTAGCGCGCGCTTCAAGCAGCTCAACATCGTCACGCAGAAGACGACGCCCGCGGAATTCCACGATTTCGTCGAGGGGCAGATGAAGCTGTGGAGCAAAGTGGTGAAGGACGCCAACATTCATTTGGGGTGAGTCCTTGGCCCACGAACCTGTCGCGATCGCCGGCCCGGTGGCGTGGCCTAAGACGCCGCGCGTCATGCCGCCTCCCGGCGCCTGGGACTCGCACGCGCATGTGTTCGGGCCCGCCGACAAATTCGCCTACACGCCGGGACGCGGCTACACGCCGCCCGACGCGCCGGTCGAGAAATTCCTCGCGTTGCTCGATCACAACGGTTGCGAACACGGCCTGGTGGTGCAAGGCAACGCACACGGCTACGACAACCGCGTGGTGCTCGACGCCATTTCGCGTTATCCGCAGCGGCTGCGCGGCGTCGCCATCACCGATACGCGCATTGCGCCTGCGACGCTGCGCGAGTGGCACAAAGTCGGCATGCGCGGCCTGCGCTTTCACCTGATGGCGGAAAAGCCGGTTACGTGCGCGGCGCCGGCCTCGACGTGTTCGAGGTGTTCCGCAAGACCATGGCCGAGCTCGGCTGGGTCATGCAGATTTTCTGCGACTGGCAGGTGATGGGCGAGGCGGCGCCGACCTTGCGCGAGATTGCGCGCGAGGTGCCGGTGATCGTCGATCACTACGGCATGATCGATGCCGCGCGCGGCGTCGACGAGCCGAATTTCCAGGCGCTGCTGAAGCTGGTCGGCGACGGCCACGCGTATGTGAAGGTGTCGGCGCCGTACCGCATTTCCAATCAGTATCCCGATTACCGCGACGCACGGCCGTTCCACGCGGCGTTGCTGCGCGCCAATCCGGAGCGGCTGATGTGGGGCACCGACTGGCCGCATCCGTCCATCCCCGCCGACGTGATGCCGGACGACGGGCATTTGTTGGATTTGTTTATGGATTGGACGCCGGACGAGGTGGCGCGAAAGCAGTATTTTAGTGGAGACCCCGGCGAAGTTGTTCGGGCGCTGAGCCGCCTGCTTGCGCCGCTGACGCGCGGGCGCCGCGCTCACGCCGGACGCCTCTTGCCAATCGCCGGGCAACCGCCGATTGTAGGCGGGTCAAGAGCATCTAGCAGTAGTGCGGGAGGGGGCGATGCCGAACGCAGCCGACATCTCTTGGTTCAGGCAGAATTTCCTGACCGACATCCAGACGGCGCTTGCGGGCACGCCGTTCACGCTCGACTTCATGGATGGCGCTGAGCCTGCCAGGAAACCGGCGACGATCATGGCCGATCCTCCAGCCACAAACCGCTGACGCGCGATACAGATCGTCGCGCTCTGCGTCGGCGACACGATCGACTTCAATCCGGCGACCGGCAAAGGCCGCACCGAAATCCCCAAGACGAAAGCCGAATCTGGTCGCGCGGCCGAAGCGGAACAACAGATGTTCGAACAACGCGCGCCAAGCGCGCTGCAGCAGGCAGAGCGGGCAGGGCAGTTCGCCCCAAATGTATTGCATCGCCATGGCCGCCGTCAGGATGGCGGCGATCACCAGCATCATCAGCAGCAGATAGCCGTAGTTGATCCAAGCGAGCGTGCGCGGCGTTGCGGCGGTCATGCGCGGCCCCGCGCGGCGCTCGGCGGCGCGCCGCCGTCAAGCTGGGTTTGGATCCACGGCATGCGGAAGCCGTAGTCGGGGCTATAGACCTCGAACAGGAACAATCCGATCGACAGCAGCAGACAGGCGATCAGGCAGGCAATGGCGATCGCCTGCCGTCCCATCCATGCGGCCGCCAGCGCCAGCAGCAGCGTGGCGAATATCGGAACCATCATTGGTGTCGCGCCCCCGAAAAGCCGAGCCGTTACCCCGCCTTCGTCCACAATTGCTTCGACGCCCGCCGCGCGCCTTCGGCGAGCGAGGCGAGCTTCATCCACACGATCTTGCTGTCGACCTGCACGCGCCCGGCAAAGGTGCCGAAGCCGCAGTCGACGCCGGCGATGACGTTTTCGCGGCCGACCACGCTGGCGAAATTCATGATGCGGTCGGCGACGAGTTCGGGATGCTCCACCGTGTTCACGGTGGAATCGATCACGCCGGGGATGATGACCTTGCCGGCCGGCAGCTTCACGCCGCGCCAGATCTTCCACTCGTGCTCGTGGCGCGCATTGGCGGCCGGAAACGAGACGGCGTGCGGGCGGCCGGAGAGCACAATGTCGACGATATCCTTAAACTCGACGTCGGTGTGGTGCGGCGCCACGGTCGAGCCCCAGCACACATGCATGCGCATTCTTTCAGGAGGAAGATCGCGCACCGCGTGATTGAGCGCAGCGACGTTGGTGGCGATGATCTTGCGGTAATCGGCGAGCGGCAGGTTCAGGTAGACCATGTGCCGCAGCATCGCCAGGTCGGGGCAGTCGAGCTGGAGGATGAAGCCGGCGTCGACGATCGCCTTGTATTCGCGGCGCATCACGTCGGCGAGCGCGTAAATGTAGTCTTCGTCGCTCTTGTAGTAGCGATTCTTGAGATAGCGCGCGATCTGCCCGGGCGAAGGCGAGGTCATGAAAAAGTCCACGGCCTTTGCGTCGGCCTTTGCGTCGGCCTTGGCGCCGGCGAGCGCGTCCTTGGCGAGCTTGATGTCGGCCTCGGCCGCTGCCCAGTCCTTCCAGTCCACCGGACCGGAACAGGCGGGGCGGTGCTGGAACGGCGAAGCGAAGTGCTTGAGGATTTCGGCGAGTTCGGGAAACTCCGGCTCGCCGGTGCCCATCGGCGGCGCGCTCTCGCCTTCGTAACCGGTCAGCCGGTCGAGCACGTGTACGGTGTAGTCGGTGCGGCCCTGCTCGCCGTCATTGATGATGTCGAGGCCACATTCGATCTGCTTGCCCACCACATAGCCGACGGCTTCGCGCACGGCGGCTTGCAGTTCGGCGCGGCGCGCGCCCGGCTTTTGCTGCTCGGCCAGCAACAGTTCCACCACTTTCGCGGTGCGCGGCAGGCTGCCGGTGTGGGTGGTGAGAATGCGATCGATGCTGCGGGTCATGAATCAAAATCCGCGCATGACCTCTTTGACATGCTCGACGTAAGGCGGCGTGGCGAAGCAATGGCCGACCAGCTTGCGCCATTCCTGGAAGTCGGCGGATTCGCGGAAATCCTTGACGTGGTTTTCCAGCGTTTCCCATTGCACGAACAGGCGGTAGCGTTGCGGCATTTCGTGCGAGCGCTGCAGCGTCATGAACTTGCAGCCCTTGGCGCGCTTGAACAGCGGCGCGGCGGCTTTCACGCCGGCCTCGAAGTCGTTTTCCATGCCGGGCTTCACGTCGATCTGCGCGATTTCGAGGATCATGATGGCGGTGTCCGATTGGCGGGAGCGGCATTATGCGTGCCTCCCCGCGCGCCGCAAGGGCGGGCGCTTGCTCACGCCGCGTTGCGTCCGTCAGAACGCGCGCATGCGGCGCAGCGCCCAATAGCTCGCCGCGCTGGCGATCGCCGCAACGCCAAACGCCATCCAGGTGCCGCCGTCGGTGTTTTGCCAGGGCAGGTCCTTGGTGTTCATGCCGAAGAAGCCGGTGACGAGCCGCCGCCTCGCCTACGCGCTGCGGCAGCGCGGTCCTTGCGCTGGGCGGCCTCGCCGACCTGCTTGCGCAGGGCGTCGAAGGCCTCGTCCGACACCGGCTGCGGCAGCGCGATGGCGACCGCCTTGTAGGGCGCCGGCGCCTGGCTGCGGGGTTGCGCCGCCGCCGCAACGGCCGTCAGCAGGGCGGCGGCAGCAATGAACGGAAGAATGCGTATGGCCCGCGAAGATAAGCATAGCGGCGGGCAAAAAAATGCGGTCCCGGAGAGCAGGGTCAACCGCACGGGACCGCGAAAAAGGGGATTACTCGAACTCAACAAGCGACAGAAGCATTGTATGAGTAGCCTGTGCCTGTGACGTGGCTGTGACATCCGCATAGCCGCGGCACGGCGCTTTTGCCGTGAACTGTCGCCATTCCTGAGGATTCCATGCCCGCCATCTCGCCCTACCTGCTGACGATCCTGATGCTGACCGGCTCCAACGTCTTCATGACCACCGCCTGGTACTGGCACCTGCGCTTCAAGGAGGTGCCGCTGTTTTATGTGATCCTGCTGAGCTGGGGCATGGCCTTCGTCGAATATTGCCTGGCGGTGCCGGCCAATCGCTATGGCAACGCCGTCTACAACCCGGCGCAACTGAAGACCATCCAGGAAGTAATCACCTTCGTTATTTTCGCGGTCTTCTCCTACGTCTATCTCAAGCAGCCGATCACCTGGAGCCAGGGCTTCGGCTTCACGCTGATCGCCGCCGGCGCGTTTTTCGTGTTTCACAAGTGGTGAGGCGAGCGGCTACTTCGCCGGCGCGACGCGCAAGATGCGGCCGGCTGAATTGTCGGTGAGCAGATAGAGCGCGCCGTCCGGCCCCTGCCGCACGTCGCGGATGCGCTCGTGCAGGCCTTGCAGCAGGCGTTCTTCCTTCGCCGCCTTGTCGCCCTCGAGCGTCGAGCCGCGACAGCAGCTCGAACTTGAGCGCGCCGCTGATCAGGCTGCCTTTCCAGCCGGGGAACAGATCGCCGGTGTAGAACGCCATGCCCGAGGGCGCGATCGACGGCGTCCAGTGCCAGATCGGATCAGCTGCATGCCGGGCGCGTGCTGCTTGCCGGTGCCGACCGGCGTGCCGTCGTAGTTGACGCCGAGCGAGACCACCGGCCAGCCGTAATTCTTGCCCTTCTCGATGATGTTGATCTCGTCGCCGCCTTGCGGCCCGTGCTCCTGCTCCCATAGCTTGCCGTCGGCCGGATTGAAGGCGAGGCCTTCCGCATTGCGCAAGCCGTAGGCCCAGATCTCGGGCAGAGCGCCGGGCTTGCCGACGAAGGGATTGTCGGGCGGCGCCGAGCCGTCCGGACGGATGCGCACGATCTTGCCGATGTGGTTGTCGAGCGTCTGCGCCATCGCGGCGGCGGCGAAATGATCGCCGAGCGTGACGAACAGATCGCCGTCGTTCGTCCTGCACCATGCGGCAGCCGATATTGAGGCCGCGCGAGGCGGGGCCCTGCTGGCGGAAGATCACCTGTCACCGCGACCAGGCGCGGCGCGCGGCCGTTGTCGTCCAACTGGCGCGTGCGCGACCGCGATGCGGCCGCCGCCGCCGTCGGCGGGCTCGGCGTAGCAGAAATAGAGGGTGCGATTTTTACCGAAGTCGTGGTCGAGCCTGACGTCCATCAGGCCGGCCTGGCTTTGCGCATAGACCGCGCGGCACGCCGGCAAGCGGCGGCGACAATTGGCCGTCGCGCGTGACGATGCGCATGCGGCCGGGCCGTTCGGTCACCAGCATGCGGCCGTCGGGCAGGAAAGCGAGCGACCAGGGATGCACCAGGCCGCCGGCGACGGTCTCGACTTGGAGATTGCCGGCGGAGGACGGAAAAATTTGCGGCGCTGCCCAAGCGGCGAAGCGATGGCAGCAGCGAGCGCCACCAGCAATACAATAAAACGCATGCCCATCTCCATCGACCCGCACCAACTATGCGGCATCGCGGAGGGTTCCGACAGCTTTTACCGATTAGCGCTTTTTCGGCTTGTGGGTGGGCAGCGTGAACACGGTCAGGCCGCCCATGGCGACGAACAGCAGTCCGAGCAGCAGCGCCACACGCGAACACGCTGCCTTCGTTGCCGATGACGTCGTTGGCGACGTCGGCGCGCGCGATGCCGACCGACACCACGGTGGCGGCGACGATGGTGGACAGCGCCAGCCCGATGATCGCGACCAGTTCGGCGAACGCGACGGTGCGCCGCTCGCGCGCCGAGCGCGGCGTCCGGCGGGGGCGTGAAAGCCGGTGTTTGCAATGGGCGTGCGCATGGCAGTCTGTTAACGAATCGCGTGTCCAATCGTTCCATGATTGGCGCCGGATACGGGCGGGTGTTCGGCCCCATTGCGGCAAAGCCGGATAGGAACCGCGGCGTTTTCGTGACGGTATGGTTAATGAAAGGTAAAACATGCCGCGGTGTATTCGGCCGTCTGCGCCGCAGCGCTTGCGGCTGCCAGTCCATCGCCACATGGCCGGGTTCCGCCGCGACGCGGTCGAGCCAGTCGCGCACCGCCGGAAAGCGCGCGAGGTCGAAGTCGCACTGGTGCGCCACGTGGGTGTAGGCGTAGAGCGCGATGTCGGCGATGGTGAAGCGGTCGGCGGCGAAAAAGCGGCGGCTGGCGAGGTGCATCTCCATGACGCCGAGCGCGCGATAGCCGTTTTCCATCCAGTCCTCGAGCGCGTGCTGCTGCAATTCGCGCCCGCCCTTGATCAGCGCCAGCCAGAAATAGGCGGCGCCGATATTGGGCTCCAGGCTGTGCTGCTCGAAGAACATCCATTGCAGCGCTTCGGCGCGGTCGATGCGGTCCTCCGGCGCCAGCGTGGTGCCGCCGGCGACGTACCAGAGGATGGCGTTCGATTCGGCGAGATAGCGGTCGGGCGCGACTTCGAGCAGCGGGATCTGGCCGTTCGGATTCTTGGCGAGGAATTCCGGCGTGCGGCTTGCGCCTTGCAGGATGTCGACTTCGACGAGCTTGAACGGAATGCCGAGCCGCGCCAGCGCCAGGCGGACCTTGTAGCTGTTGCCGGAACGCTGATCCGAATAGAGCGTGTACATCTTTGGCAGCCCCGAAGCGCTCCACGCGCGCCCGCGAACGATAGAGCAAGCGAAGTCCGGCAATTCAATGGCCGCGCAGCGTCGACGTGAACGTCGTTTCAAATTCATGGCGCAGCGCGGCAAATGTCCTGCGTCAAACGCTCGATACTAAAAATTTATTCCGCCGCCACCCGGTGCGCGCGCGCGTATTCCAGCAGCGCGTCGTCGTCGACCGGCTCGATCGGCGTGAAGTCGCGGTGCGCGATCAATTCCGGCCGCGTGAATTTGGTGATGTGGTTGGAGCAGGCGCACAGCGTCAGATAGACGATCTTGCGCGGGTAGGGCGTGATGTTGGGCGGCGAGGCGTGCACCAGATTGCCGTGGAACATCAGCACCGAGCCGGGCTTGCCGGTGGGCGCGACGATGCCGACGCCGTCGGGGTCTTCGGCCTCGGCGGCGAGCCGCGTCACCGTCTCCTTGTCGAGCGTCCACAGCGGATAGGACGTGGTGAGCTTGTCGTGGCCGGCGGCGAATACGCCCTGCTTGTGGCTTTTCGGAATGAGCAGCAGCGGGCCGTTGATCGGCATCACCTCGTCGAGGAACACCGCGATGTTCATGGCGCGCGCGTCCGGCATGCCGTCGTCGCGCTGCCAGGTGCCGTAATCCTGGTGCCACTGCCAGACGTCGCCCTCGAAGGCGGCCTTGGCGTTGAGCTTGAACTGGTGGACGTAGACCTCCTCGCCGAACAATTGCCGCAGCGGCTCGACCAGGCGCGGATGGCGCGCCAGCAGGCCGAACACCTCGCTGAAGGTGTGCGCGGCAAAAGCGGTGCGCGGCGCGCCGGTCTTCTCGCGCCAGACTTCCTGGCGGTCGAGCTTGAGGATGTTCTCGGCTTCCACGCGCAGCAGCGCGATCTCTTCTTCGGAGAAGCAATTGGGGAAGAAGACGTAGCCCTGTTCGTCGAAGGCTCGAAGCTGTTCGGCGGTAAGCTGCATGGGCGCGCTCCCAGTGACGGTGGCGGCCGTTGATCCGGCTCTTGGGGCGTTATTTTAGGGGACGCGCGGCAAAATGCCAGAGCCTGCGGCGCGCCGCATTCGTTCATGGCGCGGCGCAGCAATAACATCAAGGCCAGCAACATCATTGGAACTGCTAGCGGAATAAGCGTGGCCTGTGGAATCGAGCGGGCGACCAGCGGAACTATCCACAGCGCGGCCAGAATCGTTTTCTCGTAAGGGCGCGAAGCCGCGCGCGAATCCGTCGACGCAGAGGTAGGCGATTGCCGGCGCCAGCAGCATCAGGTCGTAGTCGAGACTGTAGGGCGTCGCCAGCAGCGTGCCGATCAGCAGGCCGGCGGCCTTGAGCGGATAGGCGGCGCGGCTGCGCCACAGCCAGGCGAGCGCGGCGGCGACGGCGAGCGTGACCGCGGCTTGCGCCGCATAGGCGAGCGCGATGCCGCCGCCCCACATGCGCACCCAGGAGAACACGCTCTGGATCTTGTACCAGCCGGTGCCGCCTTGCTCGAGCACGACGGTGCGGGTGAACTTGGTCGGAGGCGAAGAACGCGCTCCACACATCGCTGCCGAAAGCGAACGTGACGGCGAGCGTCATCAGCGCCACGGTCGCGGCGGCGGCGGCGAAGACGCGCCAGCGGCCGCTCGCGACCAGCACCAGCGGGATCAGCAGGCCGAACTGCGGCTTGTAGGCGAGCAAGCCGATCAGCACGCCGGCGAGGATCGGCCGGCGGTCGAGCTGGACAAGCGCGGCGCCGAACAGCGCGGCGGTGAGGAAGCCGTTATGCGCCTGGCCGAGATTGATGAACACGGCGGGGAAGGCGAGCGCGAAGCAGCGAGCCATATCTTCTTCTATCCCTCCCGCCCTGCGGGGGAGGGTGAAGCGAGACGATCGCGCGCATGGCCAGAGATAAAGCAGAGCGTCACGCCCTGCCACACCATCAGCGCCAGCCAATAGGGCATCGCCGCCAACAGCGCCGCCAGGCCGAGGAAGAACGGCGGGTAATGCCAGCCGTAGAATTGCGTGGCCTGGCCGAAGATCGCCTGCTCGCGGGCGAATTGCGTCGGCGGGTCGAACGGCGCGCCGGGCTCGCCGTCGAGCACGTAAGTGCCGGCGGCGTAGACGTTGGAGAAATCGGTGCCGAGCGGGCGGCCGAAACGGTCGTTGAGCCCGTTCGAGGTGGCGATCAGGAAGCCGGCGCCGAGCACGAAGGCGGCAAGCAGGGCGAGCGCCACCAGCCGCACCCGCTCGCGGGTCAGCCAGCTGCCGGAGCGCAGAAGGTCGATAAATCCGGCCATCGCCGGAGGGTTTAGCAGGGCAGGCTTAAGGGAGGGTTAGGCCATCAACAGGCTTGATGAATGCATCATTCTTTGCGTCTTGCTGTCGCCGTTTTGGCCCGTTACGACACTATAAAGAGCAGCGAATCCCGGATTTCGGAGACTTTCGATGGCCTTCCTTGCGGACCAGCTCAAGCGCGTCAAACCGTCGGCGACCATCGCCGTCACCGACAAGGCGCGCGCGCTCAAGGCGGCGGGCCGCAACGTCATCGGCCTCGGCGCCGGCGAGCCGGATTTCGACACGCCCGACAACATCAAGGAAGCGGCGATCAAGGCGATCCGCGACGGCAGGGCGTCGAAGTACACCAACGTCGACGGCATCGCCGAGCTCAAGGACGCCATCGTCAAGAAGTTCAAGCGCGAGAACGGCCTCGACTACAAGCCGTCGCAGATCACCGTCGGCACCGGCGGCAAGCAGGTGCTGTACAACGCGTTCATCTGCACGCTCAATCCGGGCGACGAGGTGATCTTCGCCGCGCCCTATTGGGTGAGCTATTTCGACATGGTGCTGCTCGCCGGCGGCGAGCCGGTGGCGGTCGAGACCTCGATGGCGGCCGGCTTCAAGCTGACGGCGGCGCAGCTCGAGCGCGCGATCACGCCGAAGACCAAATGGGTGCTGCTCAACTCGCCGTCGAACCCGTCGGGCGCCGCCTATACGCGCGCCGAACTGAAGGCGCTCACCGACGTGCTGGTGAAGCATCCGCACGTGCACGTGATGACCGACGACATGTACGAGCACCTGGTCTACGACGACTTCGTGTTCACCACGCCGGCGCAGATCGAGCCGTCGCTTTATCCGCGCACGCTCACCATCAACGGCTGCTCGAAGGCCTATTGCATGACCGGCTGGCGCATCGGCTATGCCGGCGGGCCGGAGCCGCTGATCAAGGCGATGGCGATGGTGCAGTCGCAGTCGACGTCGAACCCGGCGGCGGTGTCGCAATGGGCGGCGGTGGAAGCGCTCAACGGGCCGCAGGATTTCATCGCCAAGCACAACAAGATCTTCAAGGAGCGGCGCGACCTCGTGGTGTCGATGCTCAACCAGGCGAACGGCATCAAGTGCCCGACGCCGGAAGGCGCGTTCTATGTCTATCCGTCCTGCGCCGGCACCATGGGCAAGACCGCGCCGACCGGCAAGAAGCTCGCGAGCGACGAGGACTTCGTCACCGAATTGCTGGAAGCCGAAGGCGTCGCGGTGGTGCAGGGCACGGCATTCGGGCTCGGCCCGGCGTTCCGCATTTCCTACGCCACCAAGACCGAGGACCTGGAAGAAGCCTGCCGGCGCATCCAGCGCTTTTGCGGGAATTTGAAATAACGGTTTGTCGTCGCAAGACCGCTCTACCGACATACCGCGCCGGCCCGGCTTCTCCTTTTGACTCCGCTTTATGTTGCGCTCACTGTTGCGCAGAAAGCATAGTCACATAGTCACAAAGGGGGTTTGCATGCGTCGCATTTTCCTGGGGCTAGGCGCCCTGGCGTTTGGCTTTGTCACGGCGATCGGCGGTGCAGCCGCGCAAGATCGGGTCAAAGCAGGCACGCTGGTCTGCGATGTTTCCGGCGGCATCGGCATGATCATCGGCTCGAAGAAGGGCGTGCAGTGCCTGTTCAATCCGAGTCTGGCCGGGCCCGGCCGAGGGATATGTCGGCACGATCAGCAAGTTCGGCCTCGACATCGGCGCGACAACGGCCGGCCAGATGGTGTGGGCGGTCTACGCGCCGTCGTCGTATGGCCCCGGCGCTCTTGCCGGCGTTTACACCGGCGCGACGGCTGAAGCGACGATCGCGGTCGGCTCGGCGGCAACGTGCTGATCGGCGGCTCCAATCGCACGGTCGCGCTGCAACCGTTATCGGTGACGGGCCAGACCGGTCTCAATCTCGCGGCCGGCGTTGCCTCGCTCGAATTGCGGCCGGCGCGCTGAACGAAAATTTCGTGACGAGCTTTAACGGCCGCCCTGCGGGCGGCCGTTTCGTTTTCGTCCGTCATCGCTCTTGCCAGCCGCGCGCACTACTGAGACGATGCTGTGACAGGGCCGGGATATTGGTCCGACCTCCCGGCCGGCAAGGGAGGTATTATGGGACAGAACGGCACGGGTCCCAGGGGTCCACGGTGCATCGCGCTGGTGGGCCCATTTCAAAGCGGCAAGACCACACTGTTAGAAGCAATTCTCGCGCGCACCGGCGCGGTGCAGCGGCAAGGCACGGTGGACGCGGGTACCACCGTCGGCGACGCCAGCAAGGAAGCCCGCAGTCACAAGATGAGCGTCGAGGCGTCCGTCGCCACCACCACTTTCATGGGCGACAGCTACACGTTCATCGATTGTCCCGGTTCGATCGAATTCATTCATGACATGCGCGCGGCGCTGCCGGCGGTCGACGCCGCGGTCGTGGTCTGCGAGGCCGACGAGAAGAAGGTGCCGCAGCTGCAATTGATCCTGCGCGAGTTGGAAGACCACAACATTCCGCACTTCCTGTTCCTCAACAAGATCGACAAGGCCGACAAGCGCGTGCGCGAGACGCTCAAGCTGCTGCAGCCGGCCTCGCGCGTGCCGCTGCTGCTGCGGCAGATTCCGATCTGGAACGGCGACCTCATCGCCGGCTTCGTCGATCTCGCGCTCGAGCGCGCCCATGTCTACAAGGAGCACGCCGCCTCCGAGGTGATCGAGCTCAAGGGCGAGGATCTCGATCGCGAGAAGGAAGCGCGCTTCACCATGCTGGAGACGCTGGCCGATCACGACGACGAGCTGATGGAGCAGTTGCTCGAGGACATCCAGCCGCCGCGCGACAAGGTGTTCGACGATCTCGCCAAGGAATTGCGCGAGCGTCTGGTCGTTCCGGTGCTGCTCGGCGTCGCCACGCGCTCGAACGGCGTGCTGCGCCTGCTCAAGGCGCTGCGCCATGAAGCGCCCGGCGTGGCGGAAACCGTCGCGCGGCTCGGCGCCAAGGCCGGCAGCGATCCGCTGGCGCTGGTGCTCAAGACCTTCCACACCGCGCACGGCGGCAAGATGTCGGTCGCGCGCCTGCTCGCCGGGCAGGTCGCCGACGGCACCATCTTCCATACGCCGAGCGGCGAGGCCGGCCGGGTGTCCGGCGTGTTCAAGGTCATGGGCCAGCATTTCGACAAGCGCGGGCCGGCGACGGCCGGCGAGACCGTCGCCTTCGGCAAGCTCGACGGCGCCAAGACCGGCGACACGCTGACCGCCGGCAAGCACGGCGCATGCGGCGCTCGCCGAGGTGAAGCCCTATGCGCCGGTGCTGGCGCTCGCCGTGCAGGCGAAGGAGCGCAAGGACGACGTCAAGCTCGGCGCTGCCTTCACCAAGCTCACCGAAGAGGATCCCTCGCTCAGCGTCGTGCACAACGCCGAGAACCACGAGGTGGTGATCTGGGGCCAGGGCGAGATGCATTTGCGCGTCGCGGCCGAGCGGCTCGGCGACCGCTACGCGGTGCCGGTACCACGCGTCCGCCGGCGGTCGGCTACAAAGAGACCATCCGCAAGCCGGTCACCGTGCGCGGCCGGCACAAGAAGCAGTCCGGCGGCCACGGCCAGTTCGGCGACACGGTGCTGGAGATCAAGCCGCTGCCGCGCGGCTCCGGCTTCAAGTTCGAGGACCGCATCACCGGCGGCGTGGTGCCGCGCAACTACATCCCGGCGGTGGAAGAGGGCGTCATCGACGGCCTCAAGCACGGCCCGCTCGGCTTCCCGGTGGTCGATCTGCAGGTGGCGCTGATCGACGGCTCCTATCACACGGTCGATTCCTCCGACATGGCGTTCCGCATCGCCGGCCGCATCGGCATGTCGGAAGGCCTGCCGCAATGCCAGCCGGTGCTGCTGGAGCCGATCCATCTGGTCGAGATCGTCTGCCCGAGCGAGGCCACCGCCAAGATGAACGCCATTCTGGCCGGCCGGCGCGGGCAGATCCTCGGCTTCGACACCCGCGAGGGCTGGCCGGGCTGGGACACGGTGCGCGCGCAGATGGCGGAAGCCGAGATCGGCGACCTCATCATCGAGGTGCGCTCGGCCACCGCCGGCGTCGGCTCGTTCACCTTCAAGTTCGACCACATGGCCGAACTGACCGGCCGCACCGCCGACCAGATCATCGCGGCAAGGCGGGCGGCGGAGTAGACCCGCTCCCGCATCCGTGATTTGCCAGTGAAGGCGCGCCGCCTTACCCCTTGGCCACGATTCCGAGAGGTCAGTTCCATGAACGTCATCCGCCGCCGCGGTTGGGACATTCCCGAACGTCTCGCCACGCCTGAGCATCTGTTTTTCAACCGCCGCGGCTTTCTTGGTTGGCGGCGCGAGCGCGTTGGCGCTGGCGCCACGCGCCGCCGGCGCGCAGCGCGTCGCCGATCTCGCCACGCTGCCCGACCCGACCGCCGATCTTTATCCGGCCAAGCGCAACGAGACATACAAGCTCGACCGCGCGATCACCGACGAGAAGATCAACGACCACTACAATAATTTCTACGAATTCAATTCCTCCAAGGAAGTCTCCGACCAGGCGCAACTGCTGCCGATCCGGCCGTGGACGGTGAAGATCGACGGCCTGGTGGAAAAGCCGTTCGAGATCGGCATCGACGATCTCATCCGCAAGATGACGCTGGAAGAGCGCACCTACCGCCACCGCTGCGTGGAAGCATGGAGCATGGCCATCGCGTGGACCGGTTTCCCGCTGGCGAAGCTCGTTGATTTCGCCAAGCCGCTCGGCTCGGCCAAATATCCTGCGCATGGAAACTTTCATGAACCCGAAGGTTGCGCCCGGCGAGCGGATGACCTGGTTCCCATGGCCTTATGTCGAAGGCCTCACCATGGCGGAAGCGACCAACGATCTCGCCTTCCTCGCCACCGGTGCCTATGGCCATCCGATGAGCAAGCAGCACGGCGCGCCGTTGCGGCTGGCGGTGCCGTGGAAATACGGCTTCAAATCGATCAAGTCGATCGTGCGTTTCAGCTTCGTCGAGGAGCGGCCGAAGGGTTATTGGGAAGCCTTGCAGGATTCCGAATACGGCTTCTGGGCCAACGTCAATCCGGCGGTGCCGCATCCGCGCTGGAGCCAGGCGAGCGAGGAAGTGATTGGCACCGGCGAGCACAAGCCGACGCTGATCTTCAACGGTTATGGCGAGTACGTCGCCGGCATCTACAAAGGCCTGGAAAACGAGCGGCTGTGGGCGTGAACTGGAATCGCCGCCCGCACACGCGATTTTGAGGAACGGAAATCGCCACCTTGAATTAAACTAGCTCATTCGTCGCTCGTGGGACGACCGGGAGCCGTCGATCGGTTCCATTGTCATTTCGAGCGTCACGTCCACCTGAACTCCGGGTTTCAGGAGGCTAGCATGGCGCATTCGCACATCCTGCTCGGCGCTGGACTCAGTCCGGCGCGACCGTCCATTCGGCGCATCGGCTTTGCCGATCTCAAGGATGCCCTGGTCAAGGGCGTCGACGATTTCATGGCGATGCCGACGCACGCCATGTTCCTGTGCGTGATCTATCCGGTCATCGGCCTGGTACTGGCGCGGCTGGCCTTCGGCTATTCGATCCTGCCGCTGCTCTATCCGCTGGCGAGCGGTTTCGTCCTGGTCGGGCCGCTGGCGGCGCTCGGGCTCTACGAGCTGAGCCGTCGCCGTGAAGCCGGATTGGACGGATCGGCGACGCACGCTTTCGACGTGCTGCGGTCTTCGTCGATCGGCGCGATCGTAGCGCTCGGCGTTCTGCTGCTGTTGATTGTTGCGATCTGGCTTGCCATCGCCGACGCGATCTACGTGGCAGATTTCGGCTATGCGCCGCCGCCACCGTTCGCGTTGCTTCATCCACGAAGTGCTGACCACGCCGGCCGGCTGGAATCTGATCATCGTGGGCAATGCCGTCGGCTTCTGCTTCGCCGTCGTGGTGCTGACGGTCGGCGTGGTGTCGTTTCCCCTGCTGCTCGATCGCGACGTCGGCGCGGCGGTCGCGCTGCTGACCTCGATCCGGGCGGTCGCGGAAAATCCGCTGGTCATGGCGGCCTGGGGCCTGATCGTCGCTGTCCTGCTGGCGCTCGGCTCGCTGCCGTTTTTCCTGGGATTGACGGTCGTGCTGCCGGTGCTCGGGCACGCGACCTGGCATCTCTACCGCAAAGTGGTCGAGCCGGAGATGAGCCGGCGGCCCGATTTCCGCAAGGAGCGGCCACGGCGCTCCGCGGCCGACTTCCCGGCCAATCTGTTCCCCTGGACCCACTAGCGACGGGGAAGGGATGCTTGCGGCGCCCCTTCCGCCGGCCAAACATAATTCCTATCTCGCAAGAAGCCACCAGGGAGGGTTTCTTGCGCGCATTTTTCGTTTGCCTCATCGCCGGATTCACCGCACTGAGCGCACTGTCCGCGACCGCCGCCGAACGAGCCAGACCTCATCTTCAAGCGCTCGACGGTGTTCAAACTGCTGACGCCGAACGACAAGCTCGCTACCTACGGGGTCGACGACCCCGAGGTTGACGGCGTCGCCTGTCATTTCACCGTCCCCGAGCGTGGCGGCCTGAAAGGCTGGATCGGCGTGGCGGAGGAGGTGTCCGACATCTCGCTCGCCTGCCGGCAGATCGGCCCGATCAAATTCAAGGAAAAATTCGCGCAAGGCGAGGACATGTTCCGCAAACGCCGCTCGCTGTTCTTCAAGAAGATGCAGATCGTGCGCGGCTGCGACACCAAGCGCAACGTGCTGGTCTATATGGTCTACAGCGACCGCTTGATCGAAGGCTCGCCGAAGAATTCGACCTCGACCGTGCCGATTCAACCCTGGGGCGCCGAGGCCGCCGTGCAGAAATGCGCCGATTGGGTGGAGAAATAAATTTCGCCGGGCCGCGATTGCCCGTCATCAAAAGCGGTTATGATGGCGCGGGGGCAAAAGGAGATTGCCATGTCTGCCAACCAACCCGATATCGCCAAAATTCAAAGCGCTGTCGCGAACGCACTGCACGAGCATTGGGTGCTGTTTCTGGTCGAGGGCGTCGTGCTGCTGGTGCTGGGCGCGACCGCCATCGCCTTGCCCCCGCTCGCGACGCTGGCGCTGACCATCGTCATCGGCTGGCTGTTCCTGGTCAGCGGCGTGGTCGGCCTGTTCACCACCTACATGATGCGGCACGCGCCCGGCTTCTGGTGGTCGCTGCTCTCGGCCGCGCTCGGCGTCGTGGTCGGCGGTTTGCTGCTGGCGCGGCCGATCAGCGGGGCGTTCTCGCTCACATTGGTGCTGATCGTGTTTTTTGTCATCGAGGGCGTCGCCTCGATCATGTTCGCGCTCGACCATAAGCGCGAATTGTCCGGCCGCTGGGGCTGGATGCTGGTGAGCGGCATTGTCGATCTGGTGCTGGCCGCCTTTGTCTTCATCGGCTTGCCGAGCACGGCGGCCTGGGCGATCGGGCTCCTGGTCGGCATCAATATGGTGTTCGGCGGCTCGGCGCTGATCGCGATGGCGCTGCACGCGCGTAACGCGGCGCCGGCGTAACAGCATTAGCTAGCCGTCGACGATCGCCACTGCGCGCGTCCAGCCGGCCGAGCCGCCGCGCACTTTCACCGGGAAGCAGCTCACCATGAAGCCGGTCGCCGGCAGGGCTTCGAGGTTGTGCAGCTTCTCGATATGGCAATAGCCGATCTCGCGCCCGGCGCGGTGGCCTTCCCAGATCAACTTGGCATCGTGCGTCTCGGCGTATTTCTTCATGGTGTAGATGAAGGGCGCGTCCCAACTCCAGCCGTCGGTGCCGGTCACCCGCACTCCGCGCTCGAGCAGATAGAGCGTCGCCTCGCGGCCCATGCCACAACCTTTGGCGACGTAATCGGGGCGGCCATAGGCCTCGCCCGCGGCAGTGTTCACCACCACGATGTCAAGCGGCGACAGCGTGTGGCCGATACGCTTGAGCTCGGCTTCGACGTCGGCTGCGGTCGCCACGTAGCCGTCGGGAAGCTTGCGGAAGTCGAGCTTCACGCCCGGCTGCAGACACCATTCGAGCGGGACCTCGTCGATGGTGAGGGCGCGCTTGCCGTGATCCATGGTTGAGGCGAAGTGATAGGGCGCGTCGAGGTGGGTGGTGCAGTGCGTCGACAGCCGCACCCATTCGAAGCCCCAGCCCTCGCCGTCCGGCAGGTCCTCTTTTTTCAGTCCGGGAAAAAACTTGAGCACGTCGGCGGCGGTCGCCTGATGATCGAGGTAGTCGATCTTCGGTCCGTAACCGGGCGGGTCGGCGGCCACGTCGTTTTCGAGCGGAACCGATATGTCGATTATCTTGCGCGGCATGTCGCGATGACCGATGTTTGCGGGACTGACTTATGCCAGTCTCAAATAAGGCGACGACACTGTCCAGGAGGAAAGCATGCCCGCTTATTGGGTTGCGCGTTCGAAGATCAACGACCCGGTCGAGTACAAGAAGTACACCGACCTGGTGCCCGGCATCATCGCCAAGTTCGGCGGCAAGGTGCTGGCGCGCGGCGGCCGTTTCCAGATCATGGAAGGCCCGCACAAATTCCACCGTTTCATCGTGATCGAGTTTCCGACGCTGGAGCAGGGCGTCGCCTGCTTCACCTCGCCCGAATACGATGCGGCCGCGGCATTCCGGCGCAGCGGCGCCGGCGAGGTCGAGACCATCATGGTGGAGGGGGTGTGACGTCCCACAGCTGACATGCGGCCCATCGGGGTGGGCATCGCAATCGACTCTGGTTGCCCAAGATCGCCCGCTTCGGCGGGCGGTTTTCACTTAATTGACAAATAGGCCATTGCGCCCGGCGCTGTCATTATTATGATGCCAAAAAATTAAGTAGAGAAAAAACAAGGTCTTTCAGGGAGGACGACATGATGCATCACCTCAAATCGCGAACATTGGCCTGGATCGCCGGGGCGAGCCTTGCCTTGGCGGCCTGCGCGACATTCGCGCTCTCGGCTCACGCGCAGACCAAGGAGCCGATCAAGATCGGCTTCAGCATGGCGTTGACCGGCCCGCTGTCGCCGAACGGCCAGCAGGCACTGCTCGGCATGAACATCTGGGCAGAAGAGACCAACGCCAAAGGCGGGCTGCTCGGGCGCCCGGTGAAGCTCGTCTACTACGACGATCAGAGCAACCCGTCGACGGTGCCGGGCATCTACACCAAGCTGCTCGACGTCGACAAAGTCGACCTCGTGCTCGGCGGCTATGCGACCAACCAAGTCGCGCCCGCCATGCCGGTTATCATTCAGAAGGGCAAGGTCTTCATCAGTCTGTTCGCGCTCGCCGTGAACAGCGAGTTCCACTATCCAAAATACTTCTCGTCATTGCCGATCGGGCCAACGCCGAAAACGACCTTTACCGAGGGTCTGTTCCAGGTCGCGGCGGCGCAAAATCCGAAGCCGCAGACCGTGGCGCTCGCGGCCGCCGATGCCGAGTTCTCCAAGAACTCCTGTGACGGCGCACGCGAGAACGTGAAGAAGTTCGGTCTCAAGCTGGTTTACGACAAAACCTATCCGCCGAGCACCACCGACTTCTCACCGGTGGTGCGCGCGATCCAGGCGAGCAAGGCGGAGATCGTGGTGGTGTGCTCCTATCCGCTCGATTCGGTCGGCATGGTGCTCGCGGCCCACGAGATCGGGCTGAAGCCGAAGATATTCGGCGGCGCCATGGTCGGGCTGCAGGCTACGGTGTTCAAGAGCAAGCTCGGGCCGGCGCTCAACGGCATCATCAACTACGAGACCTGGGTGCCGTCCGATAAACTGTTGTTGCCCGAGACGAAAGCGTTCTTCGAGAAATACCAGGCGCGGGCGCCGGCCTTGAAGATCGATCCGCTTGGCTATTACCTCGGCGGCTGGGGCAATGCGTATATTGACGTGCTCGGCCAAGCGGTGACGGCGGCCAAGAGCCTCAACGACGACAAGATTGCCGACTATCTGCGCACCCACAGCTTCAAGACTGTGATGGGCGAAATCAAGTTCGGCAAGGACGGCGAATGGGCCAAGCCGCGCTGGATGCAGGTGCAGTATCACGACATCAAGCAGGGCGCCGGCCTCGATACCTGGAAGGGCATGAGCTACCAGACCGTGCTCACCCCGCCCGAACTGGCGACCGGCAAGGTGATCTATCCTTACGAGAAGGCGGCACAGTAACGTAAGCCTTCAAGGTCAATAAAAACGGCGCGGGAGCAACCCCGCGCCGTTGTTTTTTGATCCGTCATCCTGAGGTGCGAACGGAGCGAGCCTCGAAGGTTGACGGAGCAATCACATCCCCAAATAGAACTGGCGGATCAGGTCGTTGTTGTTGAGTTCGGCGGCGGAGCGGCCCTCGAAGGCGATCTTGCCGTGCACGATCACGTAACCGCGGTCGGCGATGCGGATGGCTTGCGTGAAATTCTGCTCGGCCATCAGGACCGTGAGCTGGTAGTGGTCTTTGAGCTCTTTGATGGCGTCGATGGTACGGGCGACCAAAAGCGGCGCCAGACCGACCGAGGGTTCGTCGACCAGCAGGATACGCGGCGTCAGCATCAGCGCGCGGGCGAGCGCCAGCATCTGCTGCTCGCCGCCGCTCATCGAGCCGGCGAGCTGGCGCCGCCGCTCGGCCAGGCGCGGGAAGGCCTCGAAACAGAAATCGAGATTGGTCTTGATCTGCGCGCGCGCCTTCTTGCGGAAGGCGCCCAGCAGCATGTTTTCTTCCACCGTCAATTTCGGAAACAGCCGGCGGCCTTCCGGCACCAGCGCGATGCCGAGATCGACGATCTGCTCGGTCTTCATTCCGACCAGGTCGTGCTTTTCGCCGTCGATCTCGGCGATGATGCGGCCGGCGCTCGGGCGCACGATGCCCATCACGCATTTCATCAGCGTGCTCTTGCCGTTGCCGTTGGTGCCGAGCAGGGTGACGGTCTCGCCGGTGTTCACCGTCATCGAGACGTCATCGATCACCCGCACCGCGCCGTAGGCGGCGTGCACGTTTTCGATGGTGATGCTACTGGCCAATGTACGCCCTCACCACTTGCTCGTCGCGCACCACGTCTTCCGGCTTGCCGTCGGCGATCTTTCTGCCGGACACCAGCACGGCCAGGCGCTGCGAGAAACTCATCACCGCGGTCATGATGTGCTCGATCAGGATGATGGTGATGCCGCGCTCGTTCAGTCGCACCAGCAGCGCCAGGATGTCCTCGATCTCGGAATGCGACAGGCCGGCCATCGATTCGTCGGCGATCAGCAGTTTCGGCTCCGCCGCCATGGCGCGCGCGAGCTCAAGCTTGCGCATTTCGACCTGGGTGAGGTCGCGCGGCATTTGCTTGGCCTTCGGAGCCAGCCCGACCGTGTCGAGCAGCTCGTGGCAGCGCGCCTCGAGATCGCTGTGTGCGTGCAGCATCCCTTCCCGCGAGCGCACGGTGTAGAGCAGCGGAATGCGTAGGTTGTCGGCGAGGTTCATGCTGTGGAACGGCCGCGGCAGCTGGAAGCTGCGGGCAATTCCGCGATGGGTGCGCTGATGGGCGGCCAGCCCGTCCACCACCTGGCCGTCGAAACGGACGCTGCCGCTTTCATTCTGCAGCGTGCCGCAGATGCAATTGACCAGCGTGCTCTTGCCCGAACCGTTCGGTCCGATCAGGCCGAGTCGCTCGCCCGGCTGCACCTCGAGATCGATGCCGTCGAGCGCGACGAAGCCGCCGAACCGCTTGCTGACATTGTCGACATGCAGCAGCGCGGTCATGGCGGCCCTCGGCGCAGGCGTTTCTGCACAAGCCCAATCAGGCCGTTGGGCGCGATGATGACGAAGGCCACCAGCATCAAGCCGACGATCAGCAGGTTGACCGCCGAGGAGATCGTCACCGTGGCATATTGCTGGGCGGAGCCGAGCAGGATGGCGCCGACCAGCGGCCCGATCCAGCTGGTGGTGCCGCCGATCATCGGCATGGCGATCGAATTGACCGCGTATTCCAGCCCGAAGGCCGACTGCGGCTGAATGTAGCCGATGTAGTAGGGAAATGGCGCACCAGCCATACCCATGAAGGCGCCCGACAGCGTGGTCGCGATCAGCTTCAGCCGCAGGGTCGGCACGCCGCAAGCTTCGGCCGCCATCTCGTCGTCGCGGATCGTGGCAAAGCCGAAGCCGAGCTGGGAGCGTTCGATCGTGCGCGCCGTCGCCAGCGCGACCACCGCCAGAATCAGCATCAGCACGAACAGATACTCGATGTAATTGATCGTCAGTCCGGCGAACTCCATTTTCTCCGGACGCAGAATGTAGGCGCCGCGCGAGCCGCCGACATAGTCCCAGTTGATGACGAGCGTCTGCAGCACCACCGCCATCGCCAGCGTGGCAATGGCGAAGAACGAGCCACGCAGCCGCAGCGTCAGATAACCCATGCCGAAGCCGACAATGCCCGACACCACGGCGCTGATCAGAATCAGAATCGGAATCGGCAGCGGATAGAATTTGTACATGAACACCGAGGAATAGGCGCCGAGCGCGAAGAACGCGGCGGTGCCGAAATTTACGTAGCCGCAATAGCCGCCGAGAATGTTCCAAGCGGTCGCCAGCACGATGAATTGCAGGATCGTGTAGCCGGCGAAATAAAAGTAATCGAGCCCCAGCCAATGCGCGAAGGCAAGCACGAGAAGGCCGACACCGATCGAAATAAGAGAGAATTTCAGCGCGTTCACGGGCTACCGTCCCAAAAGTCCCGCCGGCCGGAAAGCCAGCGTCAAAAGCAGGAAACCGAACGACACCGCAGGCGCCCATGACGGGCCGTAGAAGGTCGAGGTCAGGCTCTCGACCACGCCGAGCAGCATGGCCGCGATCAGCGCGCCCGGAATGCTGCCGAGCCCGCCCAGCACACAGATGGCGAAGATGCGGCCGATATAGTCGCGTCCGACCGAGGGCTCGACCGGCTGAATGATGATCAGCAAGGCGCCGGCCACCGAGGCCGTGGCAATCGAGACGCCGAAGGCGATGCGCTTGATGCGGATCGGATCGGCCGCCATCAGTTGCAGCGCCAGTTGATCCTGCGACACCGCCTTGATGGCGCGACCGATGAAAGTGCGGGTGACGAACAACTCGAGCGCGGCGAATAGCGCCAGCGCCACCAGGCAGGGCACGACCATGCGCCACGGCATCTCGATCAACCCGAGATGGATGCTGGGGCCGATATAGGCGGCCTCGACGTAACGGTAGTCGACGCCGAATACCAGGATCAGCGTCACTTCGGTGACAAACAGCAGGCCGAAGAAGAAGGCGAGCCCGCGCAGGGATTCCTGTCCGCGCTTTTCAAACGACAGGTAGTAGACTTCGTAGACTGCCGTGCCCAGCAAATAGAACACCGGCAGCATCGCGATGCTCGCGATGATCGGATCGATGCCGAGATTGATATTGACGAAATAGGTGATGTACGATCCGAGGATGACGAAGGCCGGATGCGCGATGTTGACGATATCGAGCATGCCGAACGAGATCGACACGCCGGCGGTGACGGCGGCGTAGAAGGCGCCGAGCAGCAGCCCCGCGACGATGGCGTTGACCAGGAGATCCCAGGAAATATCCATGCCGAGTCCGACCGGCGCCTTCGCTTGGGCGAATCGGGCCGCGCGCCATCGTCGGGCACGATGCGCCGCGTCGCGATCTGCATGTCGAATAGGCCGGTCTTGCGTTCCCCTCTAGTCCCAGTTTCTTCTTTGCCCGAATTGGCGAGCGGGCTTGGCGCGGCAGTTTGCAGGAAGCGTGGCGGCTTGGCTAGTCCGCTGATCGATCGGCCGAAGCGGAGATTTTGCCCACTTGCGCATGATCTTATCCGAAAACCGGTTCCCCCTTTTCGGGGTCTGCGCATCTGAGACCAACGAAACGCCCGCCGCCGGACCACGGGCCAGGACGGCGGGCGCTGACGAAAATCGCTTGCTCAGGCGGCGGCTTGCGGGCGAACGCCGGCGGGCAAGGCCATCGGCTTGTTGGCGCTGTCTTTGAACTCGACGGTCATGAACACCATTTCCCGGTCGCCGAGATTTTCCAGATCGTGCACCTTGAACTCGCCCTTGCCGTAGGTCTCGTGGCGCGTCTCGCCCGGGGCATAGGTGTATTCAACCGTGGTGCCGTCATGCACGTGCTGGCGGCCGCGGCCGCCGTTGACCGAGGTCCAGAAATAATCGAGCACGTGGCGATGGAAGCCGATGCGCTCGCCGGGGGCGAGGCGGATGACCCATACCCGCGTGCGTTCGGTCTCCGACAGCAAAGTGGAGCCGACGCAAGGGTTCGGGTTCTTGGCTTCGCGCTCGAATTCGGCGGTGAGCTCCGCCGGCCACTGGGATTTGTCCTTTTTCTCGGCGGCCTTGTCGAGCATGGTCAATGCCATGGGAATTCCTCCGGTGCACTTTGTGGTCATATATAGCATATTCCGATAAACGGAAAGATTGAGGGCGATCGATTGGCCGGGTTCCGGGCGGTTATCATCGGCGGCTCGATGAGCGGCTTGCTGAGCGGGCTGATGCTGCGCCGCGCCGGCTGGGACGTCGACATCTACGAGCGGGTGGAAAGCGAACTGTCCGGCCGCGGCGCCGGCATCGTCGCCCAATATGAACTGATTGATCGATTGCGCGCGCTGGGCCTCGCCACCGACGCGCTCGGCGTCGAGATCACCACCCGCAAGATCCTCGATCGCCAGGGCCGGCTGACCGAAAAATTTGATTGTCCGCAGGTGCTCACCGCCTGGGAGCGCGTCTACCGGCTGCTGCGCGACGCCTTCCCGCCCGAGCGCTATCACCGCGGGCGCGGCCTCGCCGGCTTCGAGTCGGGAGCCGATTCGGTGCTGGCGCGGTTTTTCGATGGCGAAACAGTCGAGGCCGATCTGCTGGTGGGCGCCGACGGCACCCGCTCGACTGTGCGCCAGCAGGCGCTGCCGAGCGCGGTGCCGCTTTACGCCGGCTATTGCGCCTGGCGCGCGCTGATCGCGGAAAGCGCGCTGCCGCCGGACGTGCACGACGAACTGTTCGAATACATGACGTTCACCTTGCCGCCGGGCGAACAGTTGCTCGGCTATCCGGTGGCGGGGCCGGACAACGATCTGCGCCCCGGCCATCGCCGCTACAACGTAGTGTGGTACCGGCCGGCCGACGAGAAGACCAAGCTGCAATGGCTGCTAACCGACGAGCGCGGCACCACGCATGCAATTTCGATCCCGCCGCCGCTGATACGCCGCGAGGCAATCGCCGAGATGCGCGCCGACGCCGAGCGGCTGGCGGGACCGCAGTTCCGCCGGATCGTGCGGCTGATGGACGAGCCGATCCTGCAGCCGATCTACGATCTGGAATCGCCGCGCATGGAATTCGGCCGGGTGGCGATCCTCGGCGATGCGGCGTTCGTGGCGCGGCCGCACGTGGCCGCTGGCGTCTCCAAGGCGGCAGACGACGCGGCGGCGCTGGCGCAGGCGCTGCAGGCCGAGCCCGACGTGCCGGCGGCGCTCAAGCGCTACGAGGCGGCACGCCTGCGCGAGAACTACCGCATCATCGAGCGCGCGCGCCATCTCGGCGCCTATCTGCAGGCGACGCAGACGCAGGAGGAGCGCGCGCGCGCCGGCCTGCACAGCACCGACGGCGCGGTGATCGCGGAAACTGCGGTGCTGGATTTTCTCTACGCTTAATGTCGATCAGGCGCGCTGGCGCGGCCGCTGCAGCAGGCTTTCGCCGGCCAGCGCGCCGAGCTGGCGCAGGCTCAGACTGTTGAGCGGAAATTCCAGCAGCACGTGGGTCAGGCTGAGGCTGAGCAGCAGCGCGAAGCGCGAGCACGTAGTCGTAGAAATAGAAAGCCGTCACTGCGATGCTGAGTGCGGCGACCAGCGCCAGCCGCAGTTTCGGCACGTCGGCCCAGCGGATCACCTCGGCTTTGATGAACCAGTTGAGGTAGTGATAGGTGTAGACGAACGAGAGCAGGCCGGTGAGCCGCGCGTCGAGCCGCAGTTCCGGCATGCCGAGCGCGCGGCCAAGCGCCTGCGGCACGTTGCCGAACGAATCATGCGCCAGCGCGGCAAGCGCGGGGACCATCGTCGCAGACCGCGGCGGCACGGCCATGATCAGCGCGATCGCTGCAAGATAGGCCGCCACCAGACCGAATTGCGCGGGGCTGCGCGAGCGCAGGCGCCCAAGGTCATGAACACCAGCGTGAACAGCGAGACATGCACCAGCGTCGGCAGCAATACGCCGACGATCGCGAAGCCGGGGCCGCGGCTCGCCAGGAACGCGGTCGCCGCCGCGGCCAGCATCACCAGGACCAAGCCTTGCAGCGCGGTGCGGGCGCCGGCGAGCAGGGCGCAGACGACGAAGGCGATCCAGACGATGACGCCGAACCAGGTGGCGTTCTCGACGAAGCTCACCGCCAAGCGCGACGACGATCAGCGCCAGCGCGATGCCCGCGATGGGGAAGAAAATATTTGCGGTCATGCAGCCAGGAAATCTCGGTAAGGTAGTGGGCGGGACCGAGAAAGACGTAGGACAGCAGCACCAGTTCGAACGGCAAAACATAGGCCAGACGCGACGGCCGCAAGCATCAGCGCAAAATGAATGGCATCGGTGCGGCGCATGGGGACGCGCCCGCGGCTAATTGTCGGCGCGGCACTATACGCCGTTTGCCGTGTATGGCGGCTAGATGCCGAGAAGTTTCTTCGCGTTGCCGCCGCACAGATCGCGGCGCGGGCTGCGTCATCGAAACTTTCGACCGACGCGACATGGCCGACCGGATCGTACTCCAACATGTCAAAAGGATAGTCCGTGCCGAGGACGATGCGGTCGGCGCCATAGGTCTTCACCAGCGCTTCAAGCTGATGCGGCGTGAAGACCACCGTGTCGAAATAGACATTCCGCCGCAGATACGTCGTCGGCGGCTTCGGCAGGTCGCCGTGCGCATCCGACCGCGCGCCCCAGGCATGATCGATGCGGCCGGAATAGGCGCCGAGAAAGCCGCCGCCGTGCACGGCCAGCACGCGAAGCTTGGGATGCCGTTCAAAGACGCCGTCGAAGATCAGGTAGTGCAGCGCCATCGTGGTGTCGAGCGGATTGCCGATCACGTTGTTGAAGTAGAAGCGCGCGAAACGCTGCGGCTGGGTGAAGCCGGTCGGATGGATCAGCACCAGCGCATCGAGCTCTTCGGCCTTCTTCCAGAACGGCGCGAAAGCCGGATCGGACAGCTCCTTGCCGTTGACGTTGGTAAGAATCTCGACGCCCTTGAAGCCGAGCTGCTTCATGCAGCGCTCGAGCTCCTTGGCCGCCTCGTTGCCGTCCTGCATCGGCACGCCGCCGAGCGCGACCAGCCGATCCTTATGCTTGCCGACATATTCGGCGATGCCGTCGTTGAGCGCGCGGGCCGCCTGCACGCCGACATCGAGCGGGCAGGTAGTAATAGATTTGCGGCGGCGCCGGGCAGATGAGCTGCATGTCGACGCCCATCTCGTCCATCACGGCGAAAGCGCTCGTCAGTCGTGCTCATGCGCGTGCGGATGTCGGCCGCCTGCTTGGCCATCAGCGCCTGCGTTTCTGGCGTCGAAGTCGCGACCAGCGGATCGGTGGCTTGCTTGAGATGCGGCGTCACGATCTCGGCAACGCGCGGCACCGCGACATGCGCGTGCATGTCGAGGGTGAGGCTTTTCGGCCGTACCTCGCGCCCCGGTTTGCCGTGCTTGCGCGCCGCGGTGTTCGCGTATTTGTTCCAGACCGCCATTTGCATTCCCTCGGTTGTCATCATCCGCGAAGCGGATGATCCAGTAACCCTGTATTTCCGTATTTCAATTGCAAGCCGTGGATACTGGGTCCCCGCCTTCGCGGGGACGCCTTCTAGAAAACCCCCAGATGCTGACGCAGATCGACGCCGTCCTTGTCCAGTTGCGCCGGCGTGGAGACCACCGCGACCCGGCCGGTGTTGAGGATGACGATGTCGTCGGCGACGTCGAACACCAGCTTGGGGTTCTGCTCGACCAGCACGATCGACAGCCCGCTTTCCTTCAGCTTGCGGATGGTCGCCATCACCTCGGCGACGATCTGCGGCGCCAGGCCCTCCGACGGCTCGTCCATCAGCAGCACGCGCGGATTGCCCATCAGCGCGCGGCCGATCGCCAGCATCTGCTGCTCGCCGCCCGACAGATGCGCGGCGATCTGCTTGTGCCGCTCGTGCAGCCGCGGGAACATCGCGAACACGGTCTCGGCGGTCCACGGCGCGTGCTTGCTGCCGGCATCCGGCTTGCGCGCGGCGACCATGAGGTTCTCGCGCACGGTCAGGCTCTTGAAGATGCGGCGGCCCTGCGGCACCAGCGCGACGCCGTGCGCCGCGATCATCTCGGGCGACAGGCCGGTCACCGGCGTCGCCGAACACCACGACCTCGCCGCGGCGCGGCGGCAGCAGGCCCATGGCGACGTTCATGCAGGTCGACTTGCCGGCGCCGTTGCGGCCGAGCAGGCCGAGCATGCGCGCCTCGCCGAGCTCGAACGAGACGTCTGCAGCACGTGGCTGTCGCCGTAATAGGCGTCGATCGCCTGCAGGCTGAGCGCGCTAGTGGCCAAGATAGATCTCCCGGGTGCGCGGGTCGGCCACCACTTCGGCGCGGGTGCCTTCGACGATCACCTCGCCGAAATGCAGGAGCGTGATGCGCTCGGCGAATTCCAGCGCCACGTCCATGTCGTGCTCGATCATCACGATGGTCACGTCGCGCGGGATCGCCATCAGGCATTGCTGCACGTCGCGCCGCTCGTCGATCGACAGGCCGGCGAACGGCTCGTCGAGCAGCAGCACTTTCGGATTCTGCGCCAGCGCCATGGCGATCTCGACGCGGCGGCGCTCGCCATAGGAGGTCTGCGCCAGCGGCCGCTCGGCGATATGCGCGAGGCCGACGCGTTCCAGCGCCGCGCGGCCGTGCTCGATCAGATGGCCCTGATGCTTGATGTCGATCAGCGGGTTCCAGCGCGCCGGCGACAGGCCGAGCAGCGCCAGCGACACGTTGTGCATGATGGTGTCGTGCGGAAACAGCGTGATGATCTGATAGGTGCGCGCCATGCCGAGATGCGCGCGGCGCCGGCTCGGCACCCTGGTGATGTCCTGCCCGAACAGATGGATCGAGCCGTTGTCGGGGCTGATCTCGCCGGTGATCAGGTTGAACAGCGTGGTCTTGCCGGCGCCGTTCGGACCGATGATCAGCCGCCGCTCGCCCGGCTCGACGTCGAGGTTGACGTCGGTGGTGACGTGCAGGCCGCCGAACGATTTGCACAGGCCGGTGACGGTGAGCGCGCTCATGGCTTGCCCTCCGTCGCCGCGGCTTGCCGGGCGCGCTCAGCTTGCGCCAGCGCCAGCCGCCACAGCCGCACGCTGCCCGGCACCAGGCCTTCCGGCATCAGGATGACGATGGCGACGAAGATGGCGCCGAGCAGGAAATTCCAGCGCTCGATGAAGCCGCTGCACCACGTTCTTCACGACCACCACCAGCGCCGCGCCGACGATCGGGCCGAGCAGCGTGCCGGCGCCGCCGGAGATCACCATCAGCAGCACCTCGGCCGAGGAGGTGAGCGCCAGCGTCTGCGGGCTGATGAATTGCGTGTAGTAGACGAACAGGATGCCGGACACGGCGGTCAGCAGGCCGGAGAACAGGCAGGCGCAGAAGCGGATCAGCCCAGACGTGATAGCCGAGCGCGTTCATGCGGCGCGGCTGGTCGCGCGTGCCCCTCAGCGCGGCGCCGAACGGCGAGCGCACGAACACCGCCATCGCGGCGACCGACAGCACGAACACGACCAGCGTCGTGTAATAGAACGCGTTCGGCGAAGCGAGCGAGAAGCCGAACGGCGTCGGGCCGGGTGTGCACGCTGATGCCGTTGTCGCCGCCGGTCAGGCTGATCCAGCGATAGGCGAGGCCCCAGAGGATCTCGCCCAGCGCCAGCGTGATCATGATGAAGCCGATGCCGGTCGCGCGCAGCGACAGCACGGCGAAGACCGCCATCGACGACCATGCCGGCGATGAGCGCGACAAGCGATGGCGCGCGGTGTGGCCGGAGCCGATCTGCAGCATGAAGGCGGTGGCGTAGGCGGCGATGCCGAACAGCCCGGCATGGCCGAGCGACACCAGCCCGGCATAGCCGACCAGCACGTTCAGCCCGAGCGCGAAGATGGCGTAGAACAGGATCTGGCTGGCGACGTTGACGTAATAATTGCCGGGCATCCAATAGGGCACCGTGACGAGCGCCAGCGAACGCGACGGCGAGGGCGATGAGGCGCGCGCTCATGGCACGTGCCTGCCGAACAGGCCCTGCGGCCGCAAGAGCAGCACCAGCAGCATCGGCAGGAACAGACGAAATAGGCGAGCTCCGGCAGCAGCGCCTGGCCGAAATTATAGAGGAAGCCGACGACGATGCTGCCGACGAACGAGCCGAGCAGGCTGCCGATGCCGCCGAGGATCACCACCACCAGCGCCAGCGGCAGCATGTCCTGGTCGAGCCCGGGATAGACCGACAGGATCGGCCCGCCGATGATGCCGGCGAAAGCGGCAAGGCCGGCGCCGAGCGCGAACACGATGGTGAACAGCTGCGACACGCGGATGCCGACCACGCGCGCCATGTCGGGATCGTCGACGCCGGCGCGGATCATGGCGCCAAGCCGCGTGCGGTCGAGCAGCAGCCAGAGCGCCGATGGCGACCACGACGGCGATGACGATGATCGCCAGCCGATAGGTCGGAAACACCGCCGCGCCGACGCGGACGAAGCCGCCAAGCCCGGCGGGCGTGGCGACGTTGATCGGGTCGCCGCCCCAGACCATCAGGCAGAAATCGGCGACCATGAACGACAGGCCGAGCGTGACCAGCACCTGCGCCAGTTGCTCGCCGGGCAGCCGGCGCAGCAGCAGCCGCTCGACCAGGGCGCCGAACGCGGCGACCAGCAGCGCCGCCAGGAGCGCCGCCAGCCAGAAATTCGAACTCGAAGCCGAGCAGGCCGCCGACGAAGGTCGCGCCGAAATAGGCGCCCAGCATGAACAGCGAGCCGTGCGTCAGGTTCGGAATGCGCATCAGCCCGAAGATCAGCGAGAAGCCCGCCGACAGCAGGAACAGCAGGCCGCCGAAGGTGATGCTGTTGACCGCCAGCACCAGCCAAAAATTCATAGCCGCAGTGTTCCCGCGCTCGCGTTTCTCTATGCGCACGACTGGACCCGGAATCCGATGCCCACGTTCGGGATCGTCCGCCATCGAACCGCGGGCGCCCGTGCGGCGCTCGCGGACGTTCACATCATGCACTTGTCAGCGGCGGATAGTTGCGCGAATAGACCGGCTGCGCCAGGAACTTCTTCTCGTCGTAGGTCCAGAACTGGCTGACGTTGTGATAGGTCTTGATCGTCTTGTTGACGAGCTTGCCGTATGCCCTTCACTTTCTCGATGCGGCGGATGTAGAAGTCGCCGATCACATTGCCGAAATGGTCGAACTTGATCGGCCCGCGCGGCGTGTCGTTCAGCGTCACGGACCTTGCAGCGCCGCCATGAATTTTTCCTTGTCGTCGGATTTGCCGCCGGTCTTCTCCAGGCCGGCCTCGACGACCTGGCAGTTGACATAGAGGCCGGCCGGCGTAGAAGCCGGGAACGCACGTTGTAGTCCTTCACCATGCCGGCGACGAAGCGCTTGTTGCCTCGGTCGGCGAGGTCGAGCGTGTAGGGACAGAGCTGATCAGGCCGATGCGCCTCGTCGCCGAAGCTGTGCAACAGCGCGTCGTCGCCGCCGGTTTCGCCGGTCACCACCGGGAATTTCAGTCCGGCCGCGGCGTATTGCTTCATGAAGCGCAGCGGGTTCGAGCCGGCGAAGCCCTGGCAGACGCCGTCGCAATCGCTGATCTGCGCGAGATAGGGCGTGTAGTCCGGCGTGACGAGCGGCGGCCACAGCTTCTTGACGATCTTGCCGCCATTATCCTCGAAGGTCTGCTGGAAGCCGCCCATCTGCTCGTAGCCGAAGGCGAAATCCTCGGAGATGGTGACGATGCGCTTGAGCTTCATCTCCTTGGCGGCGTAGTCGGCCATCGGATGCATCGCCTGCGACGAGCAGGCCGAGGCGCGCAGGAAGTACGGATTGGGCCTGCGCTGGGTCATGTCCTCGGCGGCGGCGAGGCTGAGCATCGGCGTCTTGTGCTGCGCGATGTAGTCGGTGATGGCCAGCAGCTCGAAGGCGGCGAGCGGCCCGAGGATGACGTCGACCTTGTCGCGCTCGACCAGTTCCTGCGCCTTGGTCTTGGTGCCGGCCGGGTTGCCGCCGGTGTCGGCGGAGAAGAACTCGACCTTGCGGCCGGCGAACTTGTTGTTGTGCTCCTTCAGCCAGGTGACGACGCCCTGCTCCATCTGGATGCCGCCCTGCGCGAGCGGGCCGGTCTTGACGGTGAGCAGGCCGAGCTTGAACGGCGCGGCTTGCGCGATCGCCGGCGCGGGAAATTTGAACGTCGCCAGCGCGGCGCCGGCGGCGGTGCGCGGCCATGAATTTACGGCGGGTAACTTTACGAGACATTGCATTCCTCCCTCTGTCGCCCCTGTCGGGGCTGTACGTTTTGAGCGGCTTCGTGCGGGCATTTTTGATCAGCCGGCACGGCCGAATTCAACACGAATATCAAAAAGCGGCTATTTCGGGCCGTCGTTGCAAGGGCGACGGACCGAACCAAGCCCATCATCCGCCAATGTATTCCATCCTGTAAAGCCCGGTTGCGGCTTTGCGCCGCGGCACGCCGTACTCGGCTCTATTGCGGTAGTGGGCATGGCGCGGCCGGCCGTGCTAGACTTGCCGCCGGCAAATGCGCTGTTGATGATCTTCGGCGAGGAGCGACGAGCGATGGCCACCAACGGATTTGAGGTCAGGCCGCTGTCCGGCTCGATCGGTGCGGAAATATTGGGCATCGATCTCGCCGCCGAGCCCGGCCACAACGTCATCGCCGCCATCCGCCAGACCTGGCTCGAGCACGGCGTCGTCTTCTTCCGCGACCAGGACCTGCCGCCGGCGAAATTTCTCGCCTTCGCCAAGCGGTTCGGCGAGGTGGTCGAATATCCCTTCATCAAGGGCATCGAGGGCTTTCCGGAGATCATTCCGGTCGTCAAGCTCGAGCACGAGCGAAGAATTTCGGCGGCATCTGGCACACCGACACCGCCTATCTCGACGCGCCGCCGATGGCGCACCATGCTGATCGCGCGCGAGGTGCCGCCTTACGGCGGCGACACGCTGTTCGCCAACACGTATCTCGCCTACGAGACGCTGTCGGCCGGCATGAAGCGCATGCTGGACGGGCATGATCGCGGTCAATCATTCGGCCAAGGCCGACGTCACGCGCACGCGCGAGGACCGCTTCCGCGACGGCGCCAAGGCCGAGGCGAAAAAAGAATACGTCAGCGAGCATCCGGTGGTGCGCACGCATCCGGAAACCGGGCGCAAGGCGCTCTACGTCAATATCGGGCACACGGTGCGCTTCAAGGACATGAGCGAGGAGGAGAGCGCGCCGATCCTCAACTACCTGTTCCAGCACCAGACCCGGCCCGAGTTCACCTGCCGCTTCAACTGGCGCGTCGGCTCGCTGGCGTTCTGGGACAATCGCTGCGTGCTGCACAATCCGGTCAACGACTATCACGGCTTCCGCCGCGTCATGCACCGGGTGACGCTCGCCGGCGACAAGCCGCGCTGAAAGATCAGCCGTGCGCTGAGCGACTGTCTTGCGGTGCCTGCGCGCGGTCGTGCAATCCATAGTCCCTCATCACACCGGCGATGCGCAGTCGATAATTGGCGAACACCTGGGCGCGGCCCTTTGCTTGCGCGCGTCGGTGGGCCTCGAGGTTTCGCCACGTCAAGATAGCGGCTTCGTCTCGGAAGAAAGAAAGCGATAGGATTTTTCCAGGCTCGCTGAGAACTCTCGAAGCGCTCGATCGAAATGAACCCCTCGATCCGTTCGAGCTGCGGACGAAGTGCGGCGGCGATGTCCAGGTATTCTTGCCTCCGATCGGGCTTGGGCCATACCTCAAAAATGACGGCGATCATCTGATGCGCTCCCTCGAATTCGGGCGGCGGTTGCGACAGCTACGCAACTGTACAATGTCGTACTGATCGCTTCGCGGTCTAGATGCCGAGATAGCTGGACTTGATCTCGTCGTTGGCCTTGAGCGCTTCCGGCTTGGCCGAATAGACCACCTGGCCCTTGCTCATCACGTGCACGTAGTCGACCAGCTTGAGCGCGAGATGCGCGCTCTGCTCGACCAGCAGGATCGACAGGCCTTCTTCCTTCAGCTTGCCGATCGCCTCCCATAGGCCCTGGATGATGATCGGCGCCAGGCCCTCCGACGGCTCGTCCATGATCAGGCAATCGGGATTGGTCATCAGCGCGCGGCCGATCGCCAGCATCTGCTGTTCGCCGCCGGACAGCGTCTTGGCGCGCTGGTTGCGCCGTTCGCGCAGGCGCGGGAACAGACTTGTAGACGCGGTCGAGATTCCAGCCGTGCCGGTCGGGGCTGCGCTCGGCGACCAGCAGGTTTTCTTCCACGCCCAGCGTCGGAAACACGCGGCGGCCCTGCGGCACCAGGCCCATGCCGCTGCGCACGGTCTCGAACGAGGATTTCCCGGTGATGTCGTCGCCCTTGAACACGATTTTGCCGCGGCGCGGCGGATTGAAGCCGACGATCGAGTTCACCAGCGTGGTCTTGCCGACGCCGTTGCGGCCGAGAAGACCAAGAATTTGTCCTTGTTCCAGCTGCAACGACAGCCCTTGGAGGACGTAGGCGTCCCCGTAATAGGTGTGGATGTCCTGGACTTCGAGAATCGCCATGAACTTATTTCCGTTGGCGCATGATCTTTTCCGAAAACCGGTTCCCACTTTTCGGGATCATGCGCTAGTCGGTTCCCAGATAGATTTCCTGCACCTTGGCGCTGGAATGAATTTGCTGCGGCGTGCCGGTCTCGAGAATTTCGCCGAAGTGCAGCACGGAAATCTGCGAGGCGACGTCGAACACCACGTCCATGTCGTGTTCGATCAGGAGGATCGCCAATTTCGGATCGAGCTTCATCAGGAACTTGGCCATCTCGGTCGATTCGCCGGAGGACAGGCCGGCGGCGGGCTCGTCGAGCAGCAGAATTTTCGGATCGCTGGCCAGGCCGAGCACGATCTCGAGCTGGCGCTGTTCGCCGTGCGACAGATTGCGAACTTCGGTGTCCTTGCGGTCGAGGAAGCCGGCGTCTTCGAGCAGTTTGTAGGCCTTGTCGTAGACGTCCTTGTAGGACGACAAGAAACGCCACATCACGAATTTCGACGGCTTCAGGCCCTTGATCGCCAGCAGAACATTGTCGAGCACGGTCAATTTCGGAAACAGGCTGGTGACCTGGAACGTGCGCGCCATGCCGAGCGCGGTGCGCCGGTGGCTCGGCCAACCGGTCACGTCCTGGCCGAACAGCAGAACTTGGCCCGAGGTCACCGGGAAAATGCCGGTGATGAGATTGAACAGCGTGGTCTTGCCGGCGCCGTTCGGGCCGATGATGGCCTGGCGGTCGCCCGGCATGATGCGCAGCGTGACGTTGCGCGTGGCCTGCAAGCCGCCGAAACTCTTGCACAGACCTTTGAGTTCGAGGGCGGCGACGGCGCCGCCGTTGGAGGATGTGTCAGTGCTCACGCGCAGTCCTTAAGCTGAAGAGGGTGCCGGGGCTTTTCGTCCAAGCCCCGGCGCTGTCGGTGTTATTCGCAGAACTTGCAGGGCGGATAGTCGCGGCTATAGACCGGATGCGCCAGGAACTTGGCCTTACCCTCGGTCCAGAACTGGGAGACCTTCGGGTAGGTCTTGATCACCGTGTTCCAGAGCTCGTCCTTCGGATAGCCGAACATCTTCTTCTTCTCGACCTTCTTGATGTAGACGTTCTCGATCGGGTTGCGCATGTCGTCGAGCTCGACCGGTCCGCGCGGCGCGTCGAGCTTGATGCTCGCCATGATCTTGATGAACTCTTCCGGCCCCGGGAATTTGCCGCCGGCCTTCTTGATCGCCTCATCGAGCCACATCGCGGTGGTGTAGTTGTTTTCCGAGTAGTAGCACGGCACCTTGCCGTATTTGGCGCGGTAGGCCTTGACGAAGTTTCTCGTTCTCCGGCGTCTCGATCGCCGCGCTGTAGTGCAGCGCCGACACGTCGCCGATCACTTCGTCGCCCATGAACGGCAGCACGAATTCGTCATAGCTGATGCCGCTGCCGAGGATCTTCAGTTTGCTGCCGGACGCGCGCAACTGCTTGGGGAATTGCAGCGCCATCGGGCCGACCATGGTGGTGAAGATCGCCGTCGGCGTCCTTCTTGAAGGTCGGGATGTAGGGCCCGAAGTCCTTGGTGCCGAGCGGCGGCCAGATTTTCTGGATCACCTTGCCGCCGCAGGCTTCGAACGCCGTCTGAAAGCCGCCGACCGTTTCGTAGCCGAACGCATAGTCGGCCGCGATGGTGATGACCTTCTTGAAGCCCTTGTCGCAGGCCCATTGCCCGAGCGGATGGTGCGGCAGCGAACTCGACCAGCTGGTGCGCAGGAAATACGGATACTTGCCGAGCTGCCGCTGGGTCAGGTCGTCGGCCGACGACACCGAGGAGATGTACAGCGTCTTTTCGGCAGTGCTCACCGGCGCCAGCGCGTAGCCGGTCGAGGCCAGCAAGCCGCCGATGAACATGTTGAACGTGATCTTGCAGGATGAGCTTCTTGGCCTTGGTGACGCCGGTATCGGGCTTGCCCTGATCGTCCTCGACGATGAATTTGACGTCCATGCCGCCGAGCTTGTTGTTGTGCTCGTCGAGATAGAGCTGGAAGCCGTTCACCATGTCCTTGCCGACCTGGGCGAAGATGCCGGTGACCGGCGCGATGTAGCCGATGCGCAGTTCTTCCGCTTGCGCGTTCGAAGCGATGCCCAACCCAGCGGCGAGCACGCTTCCCAGCAACAGCGGTATTACCCTCAGCGACAGTTTGCTTGTCATGGTCGTCCTCCCTGATTTTTATGACGCCGCCGTCACGACGGCGCCGATGCCAGTGTTTTTGTCTCTCCCGATTTGCTCGGTGTTTTGTTCGAAGCCTTGCGCCCCTGCCGGATGCGCGCCGGAATGCCCATCAGGCCCATCGGCAGATAGAGGATGGTGAGCACGTAGACGCCGCCCAGCACATATTGCCACCACGGCACCAGCGTCGAGAGATATTCGCGCAGGGCAAAGACGATCGCCGAGCCGATGGCGCCGCCGATCAGCGTGCCGGCGCCGCCGAGCACGACCATCAGCAGCGAATCGACCGAGGTGGTCAGCACCACCGTCTCCGGGCTGATCAGGCCGTTGGTGTGCGCCCACAGCACGCCGGCCAGCCCGCCGAAAGCGCCGGCGATGATGAAGGCGATGTATTTGTGCAGCCAGGTATTGTAGCCGAGGATCTGCATGCGCAATTCGCGCTCGCGGATGCCTTCCAGGCTGCGGCCGAAGGGCGAGCGCACCAGCACGTAAAGCACGATCAGACTGACGGCGAAGAAGGCAAAGACCAGAAAGAAGAACGTCCTCTCGTTGCTCAGGTCGAGCCCGAAATCCGGCCGGCTGGTGACGTTGATGCCGTTGTCGCCGCCGGTGAGCGAATTCCAGCGATAGGCGAGGCCCCAGACGCATTGGCCGAGCGCCAGCGTGATCATCAGGAAATAGACGCCGCTCGCGCGCATCGCGAACAGCCCGAACAGCGCCGCCAGCGCCGCGCCGATCAGCATGCCCAGGATCACCACCAGCCAGAAATCCCAGCCGAGCCCGACGTGATACTTCGTGGCCAGAATCGCCGTGAGATAGGCGCCGACGCCGAAATAGGCCGCTTGCCCCATCGACGAGAGGCCGGTGAAGCCGAGCAGGAGGTCGACGCTCATGGCGAGGATGGCGAAGCACATCGCCCGCGTCGTCAGCAGCACCACGAACGAGCCGGTGTGCGGCACGATCAAGGCGACCGCCACCAGCAGCAGCGCGACGATCAGGATTTTCATGTTCTGGGTCATCGGTCGCCGCTCAGTCGCGTCCAAACAGGCCGGTCGGCTTGATCGCCAGGATGAGAACCATCGGCGCGTAAAGCGTGAAGTAGGAGACTTCCGGGAACAGCGCCTTGCCGAAATTGTCGGCGAGGCCGACCAGCAGCGCGCCGATCGCGGCGCCGCCGAGCGAGCCCATGCCGCCGATGATGACGACGGCGAAGGCGAGCGGCAGCATCTCGAAATCGAGGCCGGGATAGATGCCGAGGAAGGCGCCGCCGGTCACGCCGCCGAGCGCGGCGAGGAAGGCGCCGAGCGCGAAGATGAACATGGAGACGCGGTTGGTGTCGATGCCGACGCCGCGCGCCATCTGCGCGTCGTCGACGGTGGCGCGCACCGCGGCGCCCATGCGCGTCTTCTCCATCGCCAGCCACAGCAGCGATGCCGATCGCCAACGCCGTGCCGATCATGAACATGCGATAGGCCGGGAAATACATGCCGCCGATCACGACGCTCGTGGTCAGCTCCTTCGGCGGGTTGATGTCCATGTTGTTGCCGCCCCAGATGTCGAGCGCGCCCTGCTGGAACAGAAAGGCGAAGCCGACGGTGAGCAGCACTTGGCGCAGCACGTCGTTATCGATCGGCAGAATGGAGATGCGGCTCAATACGAAAAACAACACAATGCTGGCGACCGCGGCGACGGCGACGAACTGCGGCCAGCTCGCGGCGACGGCCGGCAGCGCACGCGCCACCGCCAAGGCGACCAGGATGGCGATGCCGAAGGCGATGACCGCGTTGCGCAGGTGGGCGAAGCCTTCCGAGCGCAGGAACAGGCGCTCCATGACGAGGCCGATCGCGGCGACGGCGAGCGCGGCCACCGGCAGCGACAGCGCCCAGGACCCGGTCGCGGCGATGACCGACAGCGCGATGTAGCCGCCCCACAGAAAATAGGCGCCATGGGAAAGATTGACGATCCGCATGACGCCGAAAATCAACGACAGGCCGCTGCCCACGAGAAAGAGCAGCGCGCCATAGGATATGCCGTTGAAGGCCTGGATGACCCAGAACTGCGTATTCATTCTCTCCCCCTGGATCCTTCTGTTAAGTCGAAGGTTGCCGGAAGCTTACCTGAGCGTTTGCCGGGAAAGAACACCTTAATTCATGGCGGAGGCTAACTGTTCGTCATGCCCGCGCTCGTCGCGGGCATCCACGCCTTTAGCCCCTGAAAAAATCAAAGGCGTGGATGGCCGGGACTGCAGCGCGAAGCGGCGCTTCGCGCCTTCTGCCGGCCATGACGGGTCCTATTTCCGCCCGCGCTTTTTCTTGGCTGCCTGTTTTTTCGGCGGGATGATCGGCAGCAGCAGATAGGGCGCCTTGCCGCCGCTGAAATGCAGGGTGGTGGTGCCGTCGAAAATCGCGGGCGGCCGGTCCTGCGGATGGTTGTGCAGGAACGGACCGCAGCCGGTGAGCTCGTTCTTGAAGTTCGACAGCTTGCCGCCGCTGGCGCCGCCGTATTCGTAGTCCTTGCCGCGGATCGACAGGCCGATGCGATAGCCGGCCGGCACCGCGATGCGAGGTCGGCCAGATCTCGATGTCGAGTTCCACCGGCTTGCCCTTGGTCAGCGGCTGCTTCTTGTCGTGGGTGTGATAGGGCCGGTAGGGCAGCGACAGTTTCTTGTCGAGCTTGCGATGCGAGGCGCGCAGCCAGCCTTGCGCGATCGGCGTGTGCGGATCGATGGCGCCCTGGAACACGACTTCCTTGAGGTCGCCGGTGAACACGCGCAGCACGATGAAGAAGTCGGCGTCGCGGGTCGAGGACGAGGCGAACAGCTTGAGCGCCGAGGGGCCGGTGATTTCGGTGTCGTGCTCGAGCACGGGGGTGAGGAAGGTGAGGCCTTCGCCCATGGCTTCGAAGGCGAGCTTGGCGCCGCCGGACGGCTTCTTGGTCGCGAGCGCCATGCGACTTGGGGTCGAGATAGAACTTGGTCCATTGCGTGCGCGCGATCGGCCATTCGTTTTCGGCGCGGGCGACGAATTTCTCGCCCGGGTGGCGGATCTGCAGCAGCACCTTCGGCTGCTTCGACCAGCCGTCCTTCTTGCCGTGCAGGAAATAGTCGAAGAAGCGCAGCTGCTGCTCGCGGCCGTAGTCGGTGTAGAAATGCGTCCAGTGCTCGATGCCGTGCGCCTCCAGCCATTTCTGCTTGGACGCGGCGCGCACGAAGCCTTCGAAATTGCCGCGCGGATGCAGGCCCTGGCCGCCCCAATTGGCGGCGGAGAACAGCGGCGCCGTCACCTTGTCCCAGACCGGCGAGCGGTCGCGGTGATATTTGTCGTCCAGCGGATGCTTGCAGGATATTGCCGCCGAAATCGGAGCGGTTCTTGGCGAGCTCTTCTTCGGACAGCGTCTCCGGGCCGCACACCAGTTCGCCGTGCACGCGGCTGCGGCCGCCTTTCTCGCCGAGGCCGTATTGCACGACCTTGACCTGCATGTCGTACCAGTTCTCCCAGAACGTCGAGAGGATGCCGCCGTGATGCGTCATGTCGCGGTACCAGTCGGCCGAGCCTTCCCACACGCACATGGCGGCGAGATGCGGCGGCTGCAGCGAGGCGACGTGCCACTGGTTCATGCCGTAATAGGAAATGCCGTTGAGCCCGACCTTGCCGCTCGACCAGGGCTGCACGCCGGCCCATTCGATGCAGTCGTAGAAATCCTTGGTTTCGCGCGGCGAGAAATGATCGATGCACGCCGGGCGAGCAGCCGGCGCCGCGCGAATCGACGCGCACGCAGACGTAGTCGTGCGGCACCCATTTCTCCGGGTCGACCACTTCCCAGCTCTGGTAGTTGTTGGAGGAGCCGGCGGTGACGTCGGGATGCTTCTCCGCCATGATGCTCCAGGCGCTCGGATAGCCGTCCTGGAAGGCGAGGTTCTTGGCGTAGGGGCCGTAGGTCAGCAGGACCGGATATTGCCCGTCTTTCACCGGGCGAAAGACGTCGGCGCGCAGCACCAGGCCGTCGTCCATGGTGATCGGCACGTTCCAGTCGATCCGCATGCCATCGCGGATTTCCGACAACTGCTGCAACGCCGCCATCGCAGCCTCCCGCAGACTTATTTTGTTGGCGGGAGGCTACAGAGGTGCGGAGGCGGAGGCAAGGGCAAGCACTCCGTTCGCCGCGAAGCGGGACAGGTGCCAGACTTGCATGGCCGTGGATTCGATTGCGCGGCCATGACGAAGTCTAGCGCTTCTTGCGCTTGACCTTGGCCTGCTTTTCCAGCACGGCGCAGACCGCGGCGGTGTCCTGCGCGCCGAGCCCGCTCTTCATCGCCTTGACGATAGACCGGCTTCGACGCGTCGAACATCGGCGTCGGCACTTTGATCTTGCGGGCGTAGTCGCCGATCACCTGCATGTCCTTGTCCCAGACGTCGATCTTCATGGTGGCGTCTTTGTAGTCGCCCTTCACCATCATCGGCGCGCGCAATTCGAACACGCGCGAATTGCCGGCGCCCGGCGTGATCAGGTCGAAGATCAGTTGCGGCGGCAGGCCGGCCTTCATGCCGAGCACCATGGCCTCGGCGGTGGCGACGTTGTTGATGGCGACCAGGAGATTGGCCACGTATTTCATCTTGCTGCCGTTGCCGAATTCGCCGACGTCGTAGACCTCGCGGCCGAAGTCGCGGAACAGCGGGCGCAGCTTCTTGATCAGCGCCGGCATCGCCGCTGGCGTAGAAAACGAGATCGCGCGCTGGCGGCCTGCGAGCCGGTGCCGCTGACCGGCGTGTCGAGCATCGCGTGGCCGGCCTTGGCGAGCACGCGCGCGGCTTTTTCCTTATCGGAAATTGCGAAGGTGCTCATCTCGACGACGCAGCTTGCGCGGCAGCTTGGCGGCGGCGATGGCGCGCACGGTGTCCATCAAGGCCTGCGGCTTGGGCAGGCTGGTGAGAACGGTCGGCACCGCGGCTGCAACGTCGGCGGCGTTGCGGGCGATCTCGACGCCGGCGCGGGCGGCTTCGCGGCGGCGCGCGGCGCTGATGTCGTAGCCGATCACGCGCCAGCCGGCGGCGGCCAGGTTCTTGGCGAAGGCGCCGCCCATGATGCCGAGGCCGATGACGCCGACCGTGCCCTTGGTCTTCTTGGCCCCAGCCATTCCAATTTCCCCATGGTGAAAATGGTAAATCACAGCATGCGCAGCGTCGTGCGGTTTCATAGTGGTCGCGCGCGTGGCTGTCGAGTGGGCTAATCGGTTGTCAGTGCGGCTTTCAAGCCGCGCCGCAATCGCCTATCGTCGCCGGTAAAAGCGGTGAGGGAGGAGTCATGCAGATCGGAGTTGCGGGTCTCGGCGCCATGGGCGGCAATGTCGCCCTGCGGCTGATGGAAGTCGGCCACCAGGTGACCGTGTGGAATCGCACGGCGGACAAGACCAAGCCGATGGCGGAGGCCGGCGCCAAGGTCGCGGCCACGCCGGCCGACGTCGCCGCGGCGAGCGAGGCGGTGATCACCTTGCTGACCGACGGCGCGGCGATCGATGCCGTCTATAACGGGCCGAACGGGCTGTTGTCCGGCGACGTCAAGGGCAAGCTGTTCATCGAGATGAGCACGGTCGCGCCCAAGGTCGAGACCGATCTCGCGCCCAAGGTGCGCGCCAAGGGCGCCGCCATGGTCGAATGCCCGGTCGGCGGCTCGACCGCGCCGGCGCGCAAGGGCCAGTTGCTCGGGCTGATGGGCGCGGAGCCGGCCGACGCCGCGCGGGCGCAGGCCGATCCTCGAACAGCTCTGCCGCAAGGTCGAGCATTGCGGGCCGGTCGGCACCGGCGCCGCGATCAAGCTGTCGATCAATCTGCCGCTGATGGTGGCCTGGCAGGCCTATGGCGAGGCGTTTTCCATCGCGCGCAGCGTCGGCTGGGACGCCAAGCGCCTGCTCGATCTGTTCGTCGAGAGCAACGGCGCCAACAAGGCGATCGGCATGCGCGCCGACATGATCGTGAAAATGCTCGAGGGCAAGGATCCCGGGCCGACCACCTTCTCGATCGGCAACGCCGTCAAGGACCTGCGCACCATGGTCGCGACCGGCGAGGCGCTCGGCGCCGACATGATCGCGACCAAGGCAGCGCTCGCCGGCTTCGAGGACGCCACCGCGCACGGCCTCGGCGGCGAAGACGGCTCGCGCATGACGGTCTATTGGTCGGGACGCAAAAAAGTAACGCACGGCCGGGGAGGCCACACATGAAACTCTTTTCGTTCTGGCGTTCGCTGGCGACGTTCCGCGTGCGCATCGCGCTCAACCTCAAGGGCATCACGCCCGACGAGGTGATCGACGTCAATCTGATGCAGGGCAAGCAGCGCGACGAAGCCTTCGCCAAGGTCAATCCGATGAAGGCGCTGCCGGCGCTGATCCTGGACGACGGCACGGTGCTGTTCGAGTCGCTCGCCATCCTCGAATATCTCGACGAGACGCATCCCAACCCGCCGCTGCTGCCGAAGGAGCCGAAGGCGCGCGCGCGCGTGCGCGGCCTGGCGCAGATCATCGCCTGCGACACCCATCCGCTGATCGTGCCGCGCGTGCGCGAATATCTGGCGCACGAATACAAGGTCGACGAGCCCGGCGTGGTGAAATGGGGCCATCATTGGCACGTCGAGGCCTTGAAGGCGCTGGAGACCAATCTGTCGACTTCGAAGGAGACCGGGCGCTTCTGCCAGGGCGACCAGATCACCATCGCCGACATCTGCCTCGCCGGGCAGGCGGCGGGCTCGACCTATTTCAAGGTCGACATCGCGCCGTTCCCGACGGTCAAGCGCATCGTCGACACCTGCATGGCGATCGACGCCTTCGCCCGCGCGCATCCGATGAAGCAGCCCGGCGCCCCGGCGGCAGTAATTCCTGTCATCACCGGGCTTGTCCCGGCGATCTCGACAAGGGACGCACTGCCTTCCTAAGCGAGATGGCCGGGACGACCCGGCCATGCAATGAGAGAGCACGGAATAATGCTGAACACCGCAATCGTCGGCCTCGGCTGGTGGGGCAAGAACCTGGTGAAGGCGGCGCGCGATTTCGGCGCGCCGATCCGTTTCGTGCGCGGCGTCACGCTCGAGCCCGACACCGTGCGCGACTTCGCCGCCGAGTATAAAATCGCCATCGGCACCTCGTTCGACGAGGTGCTCGCCGATCCGGCGGTCAAGGCGGTGGTGCTGGCGACGCCGCACACCAAGCATCCGGCGCAGGTCAAGGCGCTGGCGGCGGCCGGCAAGCACATCTATTGCGAAAAGCCGTTCGCGCTGAGCAAGGCGGAAGCCGCCGCCATGCTCGACGCCTGCGCGCGCGCCGGCGTCGTGATCGCGCGTCGGCCATCATTTCCGCCTGATGCCGTCGATGCGCGTGCTCGCCGAATTGAAGGAGCAGGGCGCCTTCGGCACCATCATGCATGCCGAGGGCAATTACAGCCACGACTGGCTGGCCAGTTATCCGGCCGACAGCTGGCGCATGGCGGCCGAGGAAAGCCGCGCCGGCGGCATGACCGGCATGGGCATCCACGTGCTCGACTGCTTCCGCGACATGGTCGGGCCGATGAAGCGCATCAGCGCGCTGTCGAAGGCGCGCGCGCTCAAGCTGCCGACCGGCGACACCACAGCCGCATTGATCGAGTTCGAGAACGGCGCAACCGGCACGCTCGGCACCACCATCAAGACGCCGTTCCGCTGGCGCATCGCCATCTTCGGCGAGAACTGCTGGGCCGAGAGCGTGAGCGAGACGCGCGCCATCGTGCGCCGCGCCGGCAAGGACGAGCCGGAAGTGATCGACCGGCCGGCCGATAATCATCTCGGCCGCAATCTGGATTATTTCGCCAAAGCCGTGCTGGGGCAGGGCGCTTTCCCGATTTCGCCCGCCGGCATCCTGCAGACCGCCGCGGCGCTCGAAGCCGTGTTCAAGTCGGTCGACGCCGACGGCGCGTGGATGACAGGTGTGACCATGGCCGAACCGCAAATCAAATTCGAGGACGGCGCCGGCTACGAGAGCATGATGGGCGTCTGGAGCCGCTTCGCCGGCGAGGTCTTGCTCGATTGGCTCGCGCTGCCGAAAGGCCTGCGCTGCATCGATATCGGCTGCGGCAACGGCGCCTTCACCGAGCTCCTGGTCGGGCGTTGCGCGCCCAGCGAAGTGCAAGGCATCGATCCTTCGCCGGGCCAACTCGCCTTCGCGCGTCAGCGCCACACCGCCGGCGTCGCCACATTCCGCGACGGCGACGCCATGGCGCTGCCGTTCGCGGACAAGACGTTCGATCTCGCGACGATGGCGCTGGTGATCTTTTTCGTGCCCGATCCGGCGAAGGGCGTTGCCGAGATGAAACGCGTGGTGCGTTCCGGCGGCACCGTCGCCGCCTATGCCTGGGATCTTCCCGGCGGCGGCTTTCCCTTGGAGCCGTTGCTCGCCGAAATCCGCGCCATGGGGCACAAGGTGCCGCAGCCGCCGAGCGCCGAAGCCTCGCGCATTGGCGCGATGCGCGACCTGTGGGCCGGCGCTGGTCTTGTGTCCGTCGAGACGCGGGAGATCGTGGTCGAGCGGACCTATGGCAATTTCGACGAATTCTGGACGACAAGCATGGCGTCGCCAAGCGTCACCGCTGCCCTCAAGGCCATGCCGGCAGCCAATGTCGAACGGCTCAAGGCTCGGGTGCGCGACAAGCTGCCGACGGATACGGTGGGGGGCATTACCTACAGCGCGCGCGCCAATGCGGTCAAAGGCCGCGTGCCGTAAGGCTTACGTCAGCTTCGAGCCCTCCATGCGCTCGACGTGCGCCTTGGACACATGCACCACGTCGGTCACTAGACCGAGCTTTTCCATGCCGAGGATGAGCAGGCCGTTGAGGTCGAACTCGTACCAGGCGTGCGACAAATAGGCGTCGCGTGGGAAGCGGTGATGGTTGTTGTGCAGGCCTTCGCCGAAGGTAAGCGCCGTCATCAGGAGATGATTGGTCGACGCGTCCTTGGTGTCGTCGAAGCGCCGATAGCCGATCTTGTGGCAGACCGAGTTGACGGTCGCAGTCGCCATCACCGAGAGATACGTGCGCAGGAAACCGCCGAATAAAATGGTGCCGCACATGGCGTGCAGGCCGCCGAAGGCGAAGCCCCAAATCGCCGGGATGCCGACCATCGAGGTGAAGTACCAGAACCAGCGCGTCCGGGTGAAGAACATCACCATCGGATCGGCCAGCATGTCCTTCGCGTAGATGGTGTTGTCGGTCATCGTGTCGTCGAACAGCCAACCGTTGTTCGAATAGGCCCAACTCTTGAGTTTCGACGTGAACGGATGGCCGTGGCCGTCGAGGTAGGGGCTGTGCGGGTCGCCGACTTCGTCGGTGTAGAGATGATGGCGGCGGTGATTGCCGACCCATTTCAAGAGCGAGCCTTGGCAAGTCATCTGGCCCATGGCGCAGAGGATGAACTTGACCACCGGGCCGGCCTTGAAGCTGCGGTGCACCAGCATACGATGCACGGTGACGCCGAGGCCGATGGTCGTCACCGAATACATCAGCGCGAACATCGACCACTCGATCCAGCTCAGCCCTTGCGTAAACGCCCAGGTCAGGCCGGCGATCGAGCCGGTCATGAAGATGCCGAACAGGATGAAGCTTTCGGTCTGCTTGGCCCGCACCAGCGGACCGCCGACGATGATGCCGCGCGGCAAATCGGGATGAACGTCGTCACGAGCGGCGTCGGCGCCCTCGTGGTACTCGGCTACTACGGACACGCTGCTACTCCGTGGCACGCGCGACAAGGTTAAAAGATTGTTAATCTGATCATGTAAACCGTGGAACTTCAACCCCAAGGTGTTCCACATTGGCACAGCGGGGGCTGCGAATTTTAACAAGTGGTTAATCGGCCGCGATATTTCGGTGTCGGTCGGCCGCGAAAGGCGAACTCTGGCACCACCGGCATGTTCGCGTTAGGCATCGGCGCCGGGCGCGAACCGGCGCGCATCAGGACGATCGCCCATGCTTCAGGACCGCTTCGTGCCGCCCCCCGGCGCCTTCACCCGCAGCGTCACGGTGCGGTTTTCGCACTGCGATCCGGCCGGCATCGTCTACTTCCCGCACTACTTCGACATCTTCAACGGGCTGATCGAGGACTGGTACACTGAAGAGCTCGGCTACGACTATGCCGCGCTGATCATGGGCAGCCAGTTCGGCTTTCCCTTCGTGCACATCGATTGCGACTTCAAAATCCCGAGCCGGATGGGCGACGTCATCGAACTCACCTTGCTGGTCGAGCGCATCGGCCGCTCCTCGCTCGGCATCGCCATCGTCTGCCATCACGAAGGGATGGAGCGGCTGCGCGCGCACATGGTCACCGCCATGATGTCGCTGGAGACGCGCAAGCCGGTGGCGTTGCCGAATCCGCTGCGCGGCAAGATCGAAGCCTATCGCCAGAAGACCGCGGTCAGTTAACGCATGATCCCAAAAAGTGGGAACCGGTTTTCGGACAAGATCATGCACAAAAAGCGCGTCACTTCTCGATCGGGAAGCCGACGATGCTGCCCCATTCGGTCCACGAGCCGTCGTAAATCTTGATGTTGTCGTGGCCGAGGATTGTGCCGAGCGCGATCCAGCCGATGGTGGCGCGGTGGCTGAGCCGGCAATAGCAGACGACGTCGTCGAATTGTTCCGGCGCGATGCCGCGCTCCGCCAGTACCCGGCGCAGCGCGTCCGGCGATTTGAACGAATCGTCGGCGTTCAGCAGGTCCTTGAAATAGAGATGCACGGCGCCGGGAATGCGCCCGGTCCGCTCGGCGCCGTGATCGACTGCGAAGGAATAGTCGGACACGCGCTCGCCCGAATATTCCTCCGGCGAGCGCATATCGAGCAGCAGCCGGCGCGGTTCTTGCAAATGCGCGCGCACATTGTCGCGGCCGACCCGCATCGGCGCGCTGCCGGACGGCGGCGGGTAATTAACGGCGGGGAAGTGCGGCACGCTTTGCGACAGCGGCCGTTTTTCCAGCAGCCATTTGCGCCGTCCACCGTCGAGCAATTTCAGATTGGCATGGCCGGCCATGGTGTAGGCCCAGTAGGCGTAACTGCCGAATTGGACGGGGTCGCCGTAGATCACGACGGTCGACAGCGGGCCGATGCCCAGGCTGCCGAACAGTTTCGCCATCGCGGCGGGCGTGACGAAATCGCGATCCGTCTCATGCCAGCACGCCCATTTCCAGTACAGCCACTGCGCGCCCGGGATATGGCCCTCGCGATAGGCCTTGTCGTCGCGGATATTGCAGACCTCGAGGATGCGCAGGTCGGGATCGGCGAGATGGCCTTCGAGCCAGGCGGTGGAGACGAGCGGCGAGGCCATCGGAGTTTTCCCTTACTGCGGCCGGCGGCGCTTAAGCGGACAGTTTGCGCGTCTTCGGCGCGGCCAGCGTTTGATCCCACACCGCGTGGATATGTGCCACCTCCTGCTCGAAGCGTTCGAGGAACAGCCGCGCCTGCGTCGTCAGCGTGCGCCGCGTCGGCTGGATCACCACGAATTCGGCGTGCAGCTCGGGCGCCATGATCGGATTGACGATCAACTCGCCGCGGCCGATGTCGTTGATCGAGATCACGCTCGGCAGGATGGTCACCCAGTCGGTGCGGGCGACAAATTCGAGGGTGGCGATCATGGCGTCCATCTCCAGCATCGCCTCGACCTCGACGCCGTGGCTCTGGAAATAGGTCTCTAGGTTGCGCCGGCGGATATTGTCCGGCCCCGGCAGCACGAATTTGAGCGGCCTGCATTCGGAAAGCCGCAGCGGCGACAGCGGAGCGAAGCCGCGCTTTGGACCGGAGATCAGCATCTCGCGGTCGCGCACCAGGAGGCGCGACTTGAGCCCGACGGTACCCTCAAACGCAGGCACCACCGCGAAATCGAGGTCTTCATCGAGCGTCATTTCGGTGAGCAGGGAGCTATAGCCCTCGACGATATGCAGGCGCACCTCCGGGCAGCGCGGCACGAAATCGTCGAGCACCGGCGCCAGCACCGCGCGCGTGAAGGTCGGCATCAGGCCGATGCGCAATTCGCCGGTGACCTTGCCAGAGAGCGAACGGGCCTCCTCGGCGGCGTTTTCCAGCGCGCCGACCGCCGCGACGCAGCTTTTGTAATAGCGCAGGCCCGCCGGCGTCGGCTTCACCGCGCCGCTTGCGCGCTCGAACAGCTTCACCCCCAGCGTGCGTTCGAGGGCCGCCACGTGCTGGGAAATGCCGGATTGCGTGGCGTTTTCGCGCTCGGCCGCGCGGGTGAAGGAGCCTTCCTCGCAGACCGCAATCACGGCGCGAACCTGGCGCAGGGGGATATTCCGCATCACGCTACCGGCATTAGAAAAAATAATGACGAAACCAAGATTATATTATTTCTTCCGGGTCCGCTAGCCGACTAACATCCCGCCCGATTTCACCAAAAAACGGCGCCGCCGGCGCGCCGCGCGGGAGGACAGCATGGGCACTGCAAATTTCGGCATGATCGGGATGGATTGGCAGCAGCGGGTCAATTGGGACCGGCTGCGTGAATACCGCATCGAGCGTGCGCGGCAGATGATGAAGAAGCACGGCCTCGGCGCGCTGCTCTGCATGTACGACGAGAACTGCCGCTACATCACCGGCTCGCTGACGCCGGGCTGGAACAAGCTCAAGCCCGGCCTGAAATACGCGATGCTGTGCGGCGACGGCCGCCCGGTGCTGTTCGAGCAGGGCGATATCGGCATGCAGGTCGAGCGCCACTCGCCGTGGCTGCCGAAGGAAAACATCCGCCACTCCTTCGCTTGGATCAAAGGCGCGGCCGGTTCGGCCTCGACCCAGCAGGTGACCAAGTTCACCAATGCCATCATCGAAGAGATGAAGCGTCACGGCGTCGCCGGGCAGAAGCTCGGGTGCGATTTCATCGACATCAACATGATCAACATCTTCAAGGAGAAGGGCATCCACTGGGTCGACGGCATGACGCCGATGATGGAGGCGCGTGCTGTCAAGAATGAGGACGAGCAGGAATGCTTCCGCATCGTCGGCGCCATCGGCGACGCCACCCACTGGGAATGCATGAAGTTCCTGCGCCCCGGCATCACCGAGAACCAGGTGACCGCGCATCTGATGGAATATCTCTACAACTTCCCCGGCATCGAAGACGTCGAAGACGTGATCGTCTCGTCCGGCCCGAACACCTGGCCGAACTGGCGCAACTTCTCCGACCGCATCATCCAGCCCGGCGACATCGTGTTCATGGATTTGGCCGCGCTCACCTGGAACGGTTACAAGTCCTGCTATTACCGCACCTATTGCGTCGGCAAGGAGCCGTCGCAGGAGCAGAAGGATACCTACAAGACCGCGCTCGGCTGGCTCTACGATTCGATCGGCGCGGTAAAGGTCGGCGCCACCACGCGCGACATCGCGATGAAGTGGCCGTCGGCGATGGAAACCTGGGGCTACGAGGACGAAGACCAGGCTGCCGCCAATCTGTGGGGCCACGGTCTCGGGCTCGCCCAGTACGACCAGCCGGTGATCTCGCGCATCTGGTCGCTCGACCATCCGATCGACATCAAGGAAGGCATGACCTTCGCCCTCGAAACCCAGCACGGCAAGAAGTTCCGTTACGGCGTGCGCATCGAGGAAATGCTGATCGTGAAGAAGAACGAGATCGAGATCGTTTCGAACTTCCCGGTCAAGCAGATCACCGTTGTCGATCCGCTGCCGGGCTACGGCGATCACGTGAAGTGACCTCGGCCTTGTTGCCGAGGTCGTCCCCGGGCCGACGCGCTGCGCCGTGACCTGGGGATAACTTTAGTGCAATATTGCATTTCCGATCGTGATGGCCGGGACAAGCCCGGCCGTTACGCCTGAAAAACCCCGAGGCCGCCGCGATGACCGCCTTCATCCTGCCTCTGACCGACGGTGCGGCGACCGATCCCGAGCGGGTCGGGCCGAAGGCCGCCAATCTGGCGACGCTGACGCAGGCCGGCCTGCCGACGCCGGGCGGTTTCTCGCTTACGGCGGACGCCTATGACCATCAACTCCGCCATCTCGGCATCGCCGATCTGGTTGCGCAGTACAACACGGGCGACGTGCCGGCGCAGCGCAAATTGTCGGTCCAGGTTCGCCTCGCGCTCTACCAGCAGCCGATCGCGCCGGAGATTCTCGAGCCGCTGCTCAAGGCCTGGCGCGCGCAGCGGGCGGACGATTTGCTCGGCGCGGTGCGTTCCTCGGCGCTGATCGAGGATCGCGAGGGCGCCAATTTTGCCGGCCAGTTCGAAAGCTTCCTCGGCCTCTCCGACGAAACCGAATTCTTGACCGCGGTGCGCGCCTGCTGGGCGGCGCTGTGGACCTCGCAAGCACGCCGCTACATGGAGAATCACGGACTGTCGCCTGCCGACACCGCCATGGGCGTGCTGATCCAGCCGCTGATTTCCGCGCGCGCTTCAGGCGGCGGTTTGAGCGAGACCGCCGAGGGCCACATGCTGATCTCGGCCACCTGGGGGCTGGGCTCGGCGATCGCGCAGGGCGAGGTGGTGCCGGACCGCATCGTGCTCGCCAAGAACGGCTTCCTGCGCAGCGTGGAAGCCGGCCGCAAGAACCATCGTGACACATGCGCGCACGGTGTTTCGGCACCGGAACTGGTGCCAAAGGACGAGGTGAGCAAGCCGAGTCCTCACGCCAGGCGAAGCCGTGACCCTCGGGCGTCTGCTGCGCAAGTGCGAGCAACTCGCGGGTCAGCCGGTTGAGATCGAATGGGCGATGGACGAGAGCGGCTTCAAGCTGCTGCAGTCGCGGCCCTTGCATGTGCAGGCGGCGATCGTGCCCGACGATATCTGGCTGCAGCATCCTGGCCTGAACGGTCATCCGGCCGGCATCGGCTGGGGCGAGGGCCGCACGGTGGTGGTGAACTGCGAATGCGAAATGGCGCGGGTCGGCCAGGGCGACATCCTGGTGACGCGCGTGGCGGGCCCTGCGCTCAGCCACATCTTGCCGCGGGTTGCCGGCGTGGTGGCTGAGCTCGGCGGTTCGACCTCGCACATGGCCTCGCTGGCGCGTGAGCGCGGCATCCCGATGGTGCTCGGCGTCCTCGACGCCACCCGCAAAATTCCCGACGGCGTGCAATGCGCCGTGGACGGCGTGGCCGGCATCGTGCGATGGCAGCGATGAACAGCAAACCCCGCGTCTTCGTCACTCAGCCGATCGCGCCCAGCGCACTTGCGCGGCTGCGCAAAATCGCCCACGTCAAGATCAACATGGATTCGAGCAAGATCATCGCCAAGCCGAAGCTGATCACGGCGGTAAGAAAGTGCGATATCCTGTTTTCGCTGCTGCACGACAAGGTTGACCGCACCGTGCTTCGCGCCAATCCAAGCCTGCGCGCGGTCACCTCGATGTCGATCACGCCCGACAATATCGACCTGTTGGAAGCGGCCAAGCGCGGCATCGTCGTCACCGTGGTGCCGGCGATCGTGGAGGAATCGGTCGCCGACTTGCATATCGGGCTGATGGTCGCGGTGGCGCGCCGAATGATCGAAGGCGACCGCTCGGTGCGCGCCAGCAGGTTTCCCGGCTCGCAATCGAACCATCTGATCGGCAGCTTCGTCTATGGCAAGACCATAGGTCTCGTCGGCGCCGGCCGCATCGGCCAAGCCACCGCGCGGCGCGCGCGCGGTTTCGGCATGAAGATCATCTATACCGCCCGGCACCGCAGGCCGGAGGCCGAGCGGGAGCTCGGCATGGAATACGTCACGCTCGACCAGTTGCTGGCGCAATCCGATTTCGTCTCGCTGCATCCGGCGCTCACCGCCGAGACCCGGCATATGATCTCGGACCGCGAGTTCGCCCTGATGAAGCCGAACGCCTTCATCATTAACACCGCGCGTGGCGCCGTCATCGACGAGGCGGCGCTGGTCCGCGCGCTAAAGAAGAAGAAGATCGCCGGCGCCGGCCTCGACGTGTTCGAGAACGAGCCGAAGGTGCCGCCGGCGCTGCTCAAGATGAAGAACGTCGTGCTCACGCCGCATCTCGGCAGCGCGGTGATGGAGGTGCGCGACCAGATGGCGAACATCGTGGTCGACAACATTCAGGCGCTGATCGACGGCCGCATGCCGCCGAATTGCGTCAATCCGCAGGTGCTCAAGCCGTCCTGACGGCGCGTCATCGCCAAACCGGGAGAGAGTAACAATGGCTGAATTGCCCAAACTCGACGTTGTGATTGCCAACAATTTCGGCCATCTGCCGATGTTCATCGGCGCGGAGAAGGGCTACTTCAAGCAGCACGGCGTCGACGCCAGCTTCAAGGTGGTGGATACCGGCACCGATATGGTCAATGCCCTGCACGACGGCCTCGCCCAGGTCGGCGATATGAGCACGACCACCTATCTGAAGGCGGTGCATGCGGGTAATCCGTTCCAGGTTATCGGCCTGATCATGAACGACGCAACCAACGATCGCTGCGATACGCCGCTCGCGATCGTCACGAAGAAGGGCAGGGGCGTCAATGTCGGCAAGATCGGCGATCTCGTCGGCAAGAAGGTCGGCCTCGCGCGCGGGCAGACCTCGGACGAATATTTCAAGATGGTGGTGCGCCGCGCTGGCGTGAAGTACGCAGACGTCACCATCGAGAACATCTGGTCGCAGTTCGGCCTCGCGCCGGCACTCAAGGAGGGCAAGGTTGACGCGATCGTGACCTGGGAGCCCTACGTGACGCAGGCGCTCACCGAAGTGCCGGATTCGTATGAGGTGATCCGCGGCGGACAGCACATGTCCTACGTGATGGTCGCGGTGGCGCACGGGCCGACGGTCGAGTCGAAGCCCGCGGTGATCAAGAGCATCGCCGCCGGGCTTGCGCAGTCGTCCTATTTCTCCCGCAAGAACCCGGACGAGGCGGTGGAGATTTTCGCCAAATGGGTGCCCGGCACCGACGTTGCCATCGGCAAGAAGGCGATCAAGCACATCCATTTCGATCCGCGCATGTCGCCGAACGTGCTGCGCGCCTTCGAGAACGCCGAGGACGAGGTGCTGGTGAACACGCTGCCCGGCGCGCCGCGGCTCGACGTGCCGAAGCTGTTCCGGCCGGAGTTCATGCAGCAGGTCGAAAAAGAGCACCCGGAATATTTCGCGGATCTGCCGAAGCTGTACTGACGAGTTACGTCACTCCGCAGTCCAGCCGCCATCGAGGACCAGCGCCGTGCCGGTCATCAGCGACGACGCGTCGGAGGCGAGGAACACGATGGCGCCGGTCAGTTCCTCGAGCTGGCCGAGGCGGCCGAGCTTGATCTTGCCGAGCACTTCGTCGCGGAACGCCTTGTTCTCGAAGAACGGCCGCGTCATCGGCGTCTCCAGGAAGGTCGGCCCGAGCGAGTTGACGCGGATATTGTCGGGCGCGAGCTCGATCGCCATCGCCTTGGTGAAGCCCTCCATGGCGTGCTTGCTGGCGCAATAGACGGTGCGCCGGGCGGCGCCGACATGGCCCATCTGCGAGGAAATATTGATGATCGAGCCGGGGAGCTTCTCCGCGCGCAACCGCAGCGCCACCGTCTGCGCCACGAAGAAGGCGGCGCGCACGTTGAGCGCGAAGATGGCGTCGAAGTCCTCGACCGTCACGTCCGGCAGAAAGGCCGGCCGGTTCATGCCGGCATTGTTGACCAGCACCTGATAGGGCGCGCGCTGGCCAAGCGCCTTGCGTACGGCGGTGATGTCGGTGACGTCGAGCACAAGCGCATCGGCCGACTGTCCGCGCGCGCGGATTGCTGCCGCCGCTTCCTCGATCTCCTTTGCGGTGCGCGCGGCGAGCGTGACGTGCGCGCCGGCGTCGGCGAGCGCGGAGGCCGCGGTCAGGCCGATGCCGCGGCCGCCGCCGGTCACCAGCGCGCGCCGGCCGTCGAGGCGGAAAGAGGCGGTTTTGGTGAGGTCCATCATGAGGGGCGGCGCCGTTGCTCTTTACCCTCCCCTGGAGGGGAGGGTCGGCGGCGAAGCCGCCGGGGTGGGGTGAACGATGGGGGCTCTGGCTTCACCCCCCACCCGGCCCGCTGCGCGGGCCGACCTCCCCCTCCAGGGGGAGGTGAGAGAGAGAGACTACTCCGCCGCCTGGGCGTAGGGCACGTTGCGGCCGCCATAGCGGCGCACGCGGATATTGGCCTGCTCGGCGTGGGCGGTGAAGCCTTCTAGGATGCATAGCCGCGAGCAGACTTCGCCGATCTTGGCGCTCGCCTCGTCGGTCAACACCTTCTGGTAGGTGCAGGTCTTGAGGAACTTGCCGACCCACAGCCCGCCGGTGAAGCGCGCGTTCTTCTTGGTCGGCAGCGTGTGGTTGGTGCCGATCACCTTGTCGCCGTATGCGACATTGGTGCGTGGCCCTAAGAACAGCGAACCGTAGTTCTTCATGTTGTTGAGGAAATAGTCGGGGTCGCGCGTCATCACCTGCACGTGCTCGGAGGCGACGCGGTCGGCCTCGGCAACCATCTCGTCATAGCTGTCGCAGACGATCACTTCGCCGCAATCCTTCCAGGCTTGTCCGGCGAGATCGGCGCTGGGCAGGATCTTCAAGAGGCGCTCGACCTCGGCCATGGTGTCGCGCGCGAGCTTCTCGGAATTGGTGATCATGACGGCCGGGGAGGTGGGCCCGTGCTCGGCCTGGCCGAGCAGGTCGGTGGCGCAGATTTCGCCGTCGACGCTGTCGTCGGCGATGATCAGCGTCTCGGTCGGCCCGGCCAAGAGGTCGATGCCGACGCGGCCGAACAACTGGCGCTTGGCCTCCGCCACATAGGCGTTGCCGGGCCCAACCAGCATGTCGACGGGTTGAATCGTCTCGGTGCCGAGCGCCATGGCGGCGACCGCCTGCACGCCGCCCAGCACATAGATGTCGTCGACGCCGCCGAAATGCATAGCGGCGATGATGGCCGGGTGCGGGCCGCCCTTGAACGGCGGCGCGCAGGCGATGATGCGCTTCACACCGGCGACCTTGGCGGTGACGATCGACATGTGTGCGGAGGCGACCATCGGGTAGCGTCCGCCCGGCACGTAGCAGCCGATCGCGTTCACCGGGATGTGACGATGGCCGAGCACGACACCGGGCAGCGTCTCGACTTCGATATCCTGCATGCTGTCGCGCTGCTTCTGCGCGAAGTTACGCACCTGCGCCTGGGCGAACTTGATGTCGTCGAGGTCGCGCTTGCGCACCTGGCCGATGGCCTGCTCGATTTCCTGCGCGGTGAGGCGGAAATCCTTGGGCGACCACTTGTCGAACTTCTCCGACAATTCGCGGATAGCGGCGTCCTTGCGCTCGTCGACCTGGGCGAGAATGCTCTCGACGGTCTCGCGCACCTTGGCGTCGGCGGCCTTGATCGCGCCGGCATCCATTCCGCGTTTGAGGAAACGGGGCATATCACTCTCCCAAAATGCTGAGCGTCATTGCCGGGCTTGACCCGGCAATTCATGATGACTTTCCACGATTTGAACCGCTTCATGGACCCCCGGGTCAAGCCCGGGGGTGACGGCTGAATTTTTTGCGGTGCCGGGCTACTTGATCGCCTGCGGATTGATCGGCGAGCCGGTGCCGCCGGTGATGATCAGCGGCGGGCCGCAGAAGAAGAATTCATAGACGCCGTCCTCGGCGCAGTCCTCGGCCAGCTCCTTGAGATAGAAGATCTCGCCCATGCACAGGCCCATGGCCGGGATCACGACCCAGTGCCACGGCTGGTTGGCGTCCTTGGTTTCGTTCGGCCGTACTTCGACGCCCCAGGTATCGGTGCAGATGGCGGCGACTTCCTTCTCCTGGCACCAGTAGCAGTTCTCGAACTTGACACCGGGCGCGTCGCCGCCGGCGTAGCCGCCCCATTGCTTCTCGGCGAGGCAGCGCTCCATCTGCCCGGTGCGCACAATGACGAAGTCGCCGCGCCCGATCGAGACGTTCTGGTCCTTGGCGCATTTGTCGAGTTCGTCGTTCGAGATGCTCTCGCCGTCCTGCATCCATTTCACGCCGCGAAAGCGCGCGATGTCGAGCAGCACGCCGCGCCCGACCATCTTGTTCTTCGAGTTCTCGATGCCGAGCACGGAAAGGCCGCGCAAGTCGATCAACTTGGCGTCGTGGCCGTTGTAGGCCTTGTCCTCGTAGAAGACGTGGCCAAGAGCGTCCCAGTGGGTGGCGCCCTGCACGCACAACATCAGCGTGTCGTCGGCGTAGCGGATCTTGTTCCAGTCCTGCTGGCCGGCGACCGCGTCGGTGCCGGTGGCGAGCATCTGGTGGATCGGGTTGAAGCGGCCGCCGAACAGCCCGTTTTGCGGGCCCTCGCGGTCGAGCGGAATACCGAGCGCGAACACCTTGCCGGTGCGAATCAGCCTCGCCGCCTTGACGATATCCTCGGGCGTGACGTGGTTGAGCGTGCCGACCTGGTCATCCTTGCCCCAGCGGCCCCAGTTGGACAGTTTTTTCGAGGCTTCCGCGATCGCTTGTTTGCCGACCTTGATGTCCATGGCGTTCATCCCGTTGTTGACGTTTTTTGCAAGGCCGCGAGCGTGAGAGGCCGGCCGTTTTGCAGTCCTGTGCATGGTCTTTTCGGGATCATGCGCGTGCAATATTGCGCCGGGTTTCGGTGTTTCAGCAAGCGGGACCGCATACGGCTTTGACAGGGCAGGGAGCGCTTGCGCCTGATCCAGGCCACAAGCCGGCCGACGAATGTCGGCGCATTCCAGGGAGGATTTTCACGAAGCGAAAACTGATCTTGGCGCTCGTTGCGGCCGCGGCTCTGGCGGGGAGCGCGATGCGCGCACAGGCCGTCGATGTCATCCAGGATTGGGCGGAGGTAAAAGCGCCGCCGGCGCCCGCGCTCAAGCCGGTGACGGTCGATCCGAAAACCACCGCGCTGCTGATGCTCGATTTCATCAACCCAAATTGCACGAACCGGCCGCGTTGCATGGCAAACGTGCCGGCGATGAAGAAACTGCTGACGGAGGCGCGCGCGAAAGGCGTGCTGGTCGTCTACGGCATTCCGAACCAAGCGACGGCCGACAAGATTCTGCCCGTTCTTGCGCCGCTTCCTAGCGATTCGGTGGTCAAGGCGAGCGCCGATAAGTTTTTCAAGACCGATCTGGAAAAAATACTCAAGGACAAGGGCATTCAAACCGTGATCGTCAATGGCACTGCGGCGCATGGTGCGGCGCTCTACACGGCGAGCGCTGCGGCGGTGCGCGGCTTCAAAGTCATCGCGCCGGTGGACGGCATGACCTCTGAGAATACGTATTTCGAGCAGATCAGCGTCTGGTTGCTGGCGCATGGCACCGGCGGCATCGGGCCGAAGGTGACGCTGACGCGCAGCGAGATGATCAATTTTTGATGCTGCTTTATCCGTCCCCGCTTCGCGGGCCCCTTTCGGGAGAGGGATGAAGCTTGCACTTTGCTCAATCACCGTGTGAGCGTCGCCGTCGCGAGCCGTATCCGGTTCGCGGCGGGCGCCTGGCGCGGCTGCTGCCGCCGCGATTGCCTTGGGCGATCATTGCCGCTACTCAATGCCGGCACCCCGCATCCGATCCAACCCCTATGCCGCAGCTCATTCTCGCTATCTATCATGGCCCGCACGACGCGAGCGCCGCCGTGCTCGTCGATTATGACGTCAAGGCGGCCGTTCAATTGGAACGGCTCACGCGGCAGAAGGGTGACGGGCGCTATGCCGACCTTGCCATCGACGAGGTGCTGTCGATCGCCGGCACCACCCGCAAGGACGTCGATGTCGTGGCGCTGCCGCGTTCGGATTATCCGGTGCGCTATTTCCGCCATTTCGACGGATGGCGCTGGTTGCGCGAGCATGTACGCACGTACATCCAGGGAAAAAGGACCGCTTCATCCCGCGCGAATCCGCTCGCGCCAACGACGCGCGGTCCGCGCGCTAGACCTTCCCCAGCGCGCGGAGAATCTTCCCCGGCGTGAACGGCATGTCAGTCAGCGGCTGCGCGTGCAGTGGGCGGAGCGCGTCGTTGATCGCGTTCATCACGCAGGCCGGCGCGCCGGCGGTGCCGGCTTCGCCCGCGCCCTTGGCGCCGAGTTCCGAGTCCGCGGTTGGCGAGACGACGTGGCCGCATTCGATGTCGGGCATTTCCGCCGTCATCGGCACCAGATAGTCGGCCATGTTGCCGTTGAGCATCTGCCCGCGTTCGTCATAGAGGCATTGCTCGAACAGCGCCGCGCCGATGCCCTGCACCACGCCGCCACGGATCTGCTCGTCGACGAGTTGCGGATTGATGATGGTGCCGCAATCCTCGACGCACCAATGTTTCAGCAGCTTGACGAAGCCGGAGTGGATATCGACCTCGAGATAGCTCGCCTGCACGCCGTTGGTGAAGGCGAAGGGCCAAGCGCGCGGAACATAGTGACGCGTGGCGACCAGTTCGGCCTGCAGGCCGGCCGGCAGGGTGTCGGGGCGGAAATAGGCGACGCGCGCCAGTTCCTCGAGCGCCAGCCGTTCAGTGCCGCTCGTGGAATCCACGACGATGCCGTTGCGGATATCGAGTGTCTCGGGCTTGGCCTGCAGCATGGCGCCGGCGACGGCGAGCACGTTGCCGCGCAAGGCCTTGCCCGCCTGCCAAGCCGCTTCGCCGCCGATGCCGGCCGCGCGCGAGGCCCAGGTGCCGCCGCCATAGGGCGTCACGTCGGTGTCGCCGGTGATGACGCGGACGCGCTCGATGGGCACGCCAAACGAGGTGGCGACGCATTGCGCCACCACGGCCTCGGCACCCTGGCCCTGCTCGGTGACGCCGGTCGCAACGATCAGCGCCCCCTGCGCGTCGAGTTTCACGGTGGCGCCGTCCTGCGAGGAGATCTTGGCGCCGCCGACGCCGTAGAAGGCGGCGGATGGATTGGTCACCTCGATGAACGAGGCAAAGCCGATGCCGCGATAGATGCCTTGCGAGCGCAGCCTCGATTGTTCGGCGCGCAGGCCGGCATAGTTCATCAGCGAGTCGAGGTGGGCGAGCGATTCGTGGTGCGACAGCTTCTCGAATTTCAGGCCTGCGGCCGACTGCGCCGGATAGGCGTCGTCGGCGATCAGATTGCGCCGGCGGATCTCCAACGGGTCCATGCCGATCTTCGCGGCGGCGCGTTCGACCAGGCCTTCGGTCACAGCCACCGCCAGCGGATGGCCGACGGCGCGGTACTGGCACATGACATTTTTGTTGGTGAACACCACGCGCGCCTGAGCGCGATAATTCGGACAGGTGTAGGGGCCGCCGACCAGATTGACGACCTGGTTTGCCTCGATGCCCGAGGTGCGCGGATAGACCGAGTAGGGGCCGATGCCGGTCAGGTCGTCGATCTCGAAGGCGGTAATGGTGCCGTCGCTCTTGACGCCGATCTTCGCCTTGACGCGGTGGTCGCGGGCGTGGATGTCGGTGACGAAGCTCTCGATGCGGTCGGCGACGAATTTCACCGGCCGCTTGAGCAGCTTGGACAGCGCCACCGTCGCCATTTCGTCGGCGTAAGTGTGCACCTTGATGCCGAACGAGCCGCCGACGTCCTTGGTGATGACGCGCACCTGGTGCTCGGCGAGGCCGAGATGTTTGGCAAACAGGTTCTGCATCATGTGCGGCGCCTGCGTGCCGTGATAGACGGTGAGCTTCTGCTCGCCCGGGTTCCAGTCGGCGACCACCGCGCGCGGCTCGGTGGTGACGCCGGTATGGCGGCCGAACAGGAAGGTGGTTTCAACCACGGCGTCGGATGCAGCAAAAGCGTCGTCGACTTTGCCGACGTCGAGCTTGCGCTCGAAGCAAAGATTGTCGCCGAGGCTCGCGTAAATCACCGGCGTCTTGGGATCAAGCGCGGTTTCCGGATCGACGACGGCGGGCAGGGGCTCGTAGCTAACCTCGACCAGTTCGCAGGCATCCTCGGCCTGCGCGCGCGTGCGCGCGACCACGGCGCACACGGCCTCGCCCTGCCAGCAGGCGCGCTCGACGGCGATCGGCGACTGCGGCGCGGATTTCAGGCCCTTGAGATGCGTGAGCACGCCGACCCAGGGCGTCATCACCTGGGCGAGCTCGGCGCCGGTGACCACGGCGATCACAGCGGGGGCCTTTTCCGCTGCAGCTTTCTCGATCTTGACGATGCGCGCGTGCGCGTGCGGCGAGCGCACGAAGGCGACATGCGCCATGCGCGGCAAGGTGACGTCGCTGACATATTGCCCGCGCCCTTGCGTGAGGCGCTGCAGATTTGGCCGCGGCACCGAGCGGCCGATATAGGAATTCGGCCGGTCGAGCGCGGAGAGCACGGGCGGGGAGTCTTCGGTGATTTTCATCGCTTCGCTCCCGCGCGCGCTTGCGCAACAAACTCCACCGCATCGACGATGGCGTGGTAGCCGGTGCAGCGGCAGTAGTTGCCGGAGAGATGCTCGCGGATTTCATCGCGCGAGGGCACGCCGCCGCGCTTGAGCAAATCCTGCGCCGCCGCGATCATGCCGGGGGTGCAATAGCCGCATTGCAGCGCGTTGCGCTGTTCGAACGCCGCCTGCAGGTCGGCGACCTCGCCGGAGTCGGACAGGCCTTCGATGGTCTCGACGGTCGCGCCGTCGCATTGCACCGCCAGCATCAGACAGCCGCGCACGATTTCGTCGTTCACCCGCACGGTGCAGGCGCCGCAGACGCCGTGCTCGCAGCCGACATGGCTGCCGGTGAGCGCCAGATCGTCGCGCAGGAAGTCGACCAGCGTCTTGCGCGCCTCGACGCGCTCGGCGACGCGCTCGCCGTTGACGGTGAGGGCGATGTCGATCTCGTTCATCAGCGCGCCTCCAGCAATTGCTTGGCCACGCGGCACAGCAGCACGCCGGCGAGATACTTCTTCACCGCGCCGGTCGCCTGCACGTCGTCGGGCGGATCGAGATCGAGCGAGGCAACTGCGGCATCGACATTCCCGTTCGCTAGCGCCGCCTCCGCCTTGCGCGCGCGAGTGGGCGTGTTGCCGACGCCGAAAAAGCTGAGCCGCACGTCGGCGAGACCCTTGCCATCGCCGCGCGCGCTCGCCGCAAGCCCGACAAACGCATAATCGCCATGCCGGCGCGCCAGTTCGGCAAAGCCGGTGCGCGTGTCCTTGCTTGCGGCCGGCACGCGGATGGCGGTGACCATCTCGTCCGGCGCCAGCGCGGTCTCGAACAGACCCATGAAGAAATCCGCCGCCTTGATGTTGCGCTTGCCTTTCCGCCCGGTGGCCTCGACCTCGCCGTCGAGCGCGAGCAGGCAGGCCGGCAATTCGGCCGCCGGATCGGCGAAGGCGATGGAGCCGCCGAGCGTGCCGCGGTTACGGATGGCCGGATGGCCGATGTGCGGCATGGCGCGCGCAATCAGCGGCGCGTGCTTGGCGATAGTTTCGGAGCGCTCGGCGGCGGCGTGGCGTGTCAGCGCGCCGATCTCGACAGTGCCGGCCTTAAGAGAGATTCCGTCCAGCTCGCCAATGCCGTTGATGTCGATCAGCAACGCGGGCGCCGACAACCGCATGTTGAGCGTGGCAATCAGGCTTTGCCCACCGGCGAGCAGGCGAGCGTCCTTCTCGCCGAGCAAAGCGACCGCTTCCGCGGCCGAGCGCGCTTTTTTGTAGGCGAATGGCGCTGGCTTCACGTTTCCCCCAGTATTTCGCCGGCGCGTGATCTTGTCCGAAAACCGGTCCCCACTTTTCGGGATCACGCGCTGGTTTTTTCGTATTGTGACCGGGAACGCGGGCAGGTCAATCCACTCGCCGTGACACGGCGACCCGCGTATAAAGCCGCCACAACAAACATCAAGGGGCAACAATGGCCAAGGAATTCGAAGGAAAAGTCGTGGTGGTCAGCGGCGGCAGCCGCGGCATCGGCCGGGCCATCGCGGTGGCCTTCGCGCGCGAGGGCGCGCAAACGGTGCTGGCGGCGTCGAACGCGGCCAATCTGGCCGAGGCCGCGAAGGCGGTCGCGGCTGTCGGCCCCGCGCCGCTGACGGTTACGGCGGATCTGCGCACGCTCGCCGGCTGCGAACAGGTCTTCGCGCAAGTCAGCGCGCGGCTGCATCGCTGCGACGTGCTGATCAACAATGCCGGCGCGACCAAGGGCGGCAAGTTCCTTGAGCAGCCGGACGATGCCTGGAGCGACGGTTTCGCGCTGAAGTTCTTCGGCGCGGTGCGGCTGACCAAGCTGTTCTGGCCGCTGCTCAAGCAGGCGCATGGCAACGTCGTCTTTGTCGTTGGCGGCGCCGCGCGCACGCCGGGGCCGGATTTCCTGATCGGCGGCGCGGTGAACGCGGCGGTGGCCAATTTCGCCAAAGGCCTGACGACCATGGGCAACCGCGACGACATCAATATCAACGTCGTGCATCCCGGGCAGACGCAGACCGACCGCGTCGAGCAATTGTTCGCGCAATTCGCCAAGGCGCAGGGCAAGACCGTCGAGCAGGTGCGCGAGGAAGCGTTGGTCAAGAGCGGCTTGCGCCGCATCGGCCAGCCGGAGGACGTCGCCGAGCTCGCGCTGTTCCTCACCAGCGCGCGGGCGCGCCATATCCACGGCACCGCGATCGCCGTCGATGGCGGCGGCACGCCGGGGTATTACTAGCGAACGATGGTGCGCACGATATCAATGGCGCGCCGCAGCAGCGTCATCGACGCTTCCAGCGTGCGGAAGCCCGCGTGCGAAGTGAGGGTGACATTCGGCAGTTGCGCCAGCGGATGGTCAGCCTTCAGCGGCTCGTTGTGGAACACGTCGAGCCCGGCGTGGCGGATATGCCCGCTCTTCAGCGCTGCGAGCAGCGCCGCTTCGTCGGCCAGCGCACCGCGCGCGGTGTTGACGTAGATGACGCCAGGCTTCATGTGCGCGATGCGCTCGGCCGACAGAAAGCCGCGCGTCTCATCGCCGAGGGTCAAGTTCATCGACACCACGTCGCTGCGCGCCAGCAGCGTGTCAATGTCGACCAGCGGCACGGGGAGATCGGCGTGCCGGGTGCGGTTCCAGCCGATCACCTCCATGCCCATGCCTTTGCCGATGCGCGCGACCTCGCGGCCGATGCCGCCAAGCCCGATCACGCCCAAAGTCTTGCCGAGCAATTGCACGCCCTCGTGCGGGGTCCAGGTGCCGGCGCGAATCTCGCGGTCCATGCGCGCCACGTCGCGCGCGGCGGACACCATCAGCGCGATCGAATGCTCGGCCACCGCGGTATCGCCATAGCCCTTGATGATGTGCACGGTGACGCCGCGGTTGGCGAGTTCCTCGACGTTCATGTAGCTCGCAGGTCCCGTGCCGAGGAACACGATGTGCTTGAGCTCGGGACACTGCGCGACCAGCGGCGTCGGCATGTAGGAATGGTCGTCGATCGCGATGTCATAGCGGCCGATCACGCGCGGCAAGTCGTCGCGCGCGAACGGTTCCCGGTTGACGTCGATCGGTGGATCGTCCGGGCGAATGACGCGCGCCCACACCGGCGCCAACTGGTCGTTGCAGTCGAGGAAGATGGTTTTCATGGAATCCTGGCGTTGACGCCACCGCGCGCACAGAATACATGCAAGCGCGCGCCGCTCATCCCGCAGCATAACGCCGAACCGCCGGCGGTTCCAAGCCGCCCGCGCGCAGGGCGCAGCCGACTGGACTCTTCAATGAGACTTGCAAGCTTTAAAGTGCGCGGGCGGGAGAGTTTCGGCGCCGTGGTGGGCCAAGGCTCGAACGAAGGCGTCATCGATCTCAAGACGCGCCTTGCCCCGCAGTTCGAGAGCGTGCTCGATCTGCTTCTCGAGGACGGCCTCGATATCGCGCGCGAGGTTGTGCGGGGCGTGCGCGCCGATTTCCCGTTGCGCGAGCTGGAGTTTCTGCCGCCGGTGCTGGCGCCGGAGAAAATTCTTTGCATCGGCATCAACTATGCCAATCGCAATACCGACTACGGCGAGGCGGAAGCACCGCAATATCCCAGCATGTTCTATCGCGCGCCCGGCTCACTGGTCGGGCATCTGCAGCCGATCGTGCGGCCGCGCGAATCGGAACAACTCGATTACGAAGGCGAAATTGCGTTGGTGATCGGCCGCGCCGGGCGGCGCATTGCGCCCGAGCGCGCGCTCGACCACATCGCGGGCGCGACGCTGTGCAACGAGGGCAGCATCCGCGACTGGATGCGGCACGGCAAATTCAACGTGACGCAGGGCAAGAATTGGGACGCCAGCGGTAGCATCGGGCCGTGGCTGGTGACGTCGGACGAGATCGATTTGAGCAAGCCGCTGCGCATCACGGCGCGGCTCAACGGCGAGATCACGCAGGACGATACCACCGCCAGTATGATCAAGTCGTTCACCGACATCCTCGTCTATGTCTCGACGTTTATGACACTCAAGCCCGGCGATATTATCGCCACCGGAACCCCGGTGAAGCTCGGGCCGCGCAGCGATCCGCCGCGCTGGCTCAAACCGGGCGACGTGGTAGAAATTGATGTGCCGCAAATCGGCGTGCTGCGGAATGAGATAGTGACGGAAGCATGAGCGAAGAACCTAAGGGCGTCTGTATCATTGCGTGGCCGGCCGGGCATTCGCGCTCGCCGCTGATCCACAATTACTGGATCAAGCAGCACAATCTCAACGCCGAATACCGGCGCGAGGCGGTGCCACCGGAACAGTTGACCGAGTTCATCACCCATTTCCGCGAGCGCGGCTATATCGGCGGCAACGTCACGGTGCCGCACAAGCAGGCGGTGCTGGCTTTGACCGAGCCGGACGAGCGGGCGCGCGCGGTCGGCGCCGCGAATTGTCTGTGGTACGACGACGGTAAGCTGCGTTCGACCAACACCGACGTCGACGGCTTCCTCGCCAATCTCGATACCGCGACGCCCGGCTGGGATCGCGGGCTGGAGACTGCGGCTGTGCTCGGCGCCGGCGGCGGCGCACGCGCCGTGGTTTTTGCGCTGATCCAGCGCAATGTCAGGCGCATCTATGTCATCAACCGCACGGTCGAGCGGGCCGATGCTTTGAGGAAGAAGTTCGGTGCGCGCGTGCACGTCGCCAAATGGGAGGAAACCACCGGCCTCCTCGGCGGCGCCAGTCTGCTGGTCAATACCACGACCTTGGGGATGGTTGGGCAGCCGCCGCTGGATATCAACCTGCGGTGCCCGGCCTCGCTGGTGGTGGTGGACCTGGTCTATGCGCCCTTGGAGACCGGCCTCTTGAAGCTCGCGCGCAGAGCGCGGCCTGCGTACCGCCGACGGGCTCGGCATGCTGCTGCACCAGGCGGTACGCGGCTTCGAGCGCTGGTTCGGCATTAAGCCCGAGGTGACGCCGGAACTGCGGGCCCTGGTCGAAGCGGACCTGGACGCGACCAAACCCGAGGCCGCCGTCGCCCCTCAAGAAAAAGTGAAACCGCAGGCCAAGCGTGCCCGCGGGAATAAGGAGCGCGGCTAGGGGTTGTCCGCCTGAGGGCGCGGTGCAACGACGCCGGTCACTGGGGAGGACGCCATGCCGAATATCCTGATGACGCGGCGCGCGCTCGCGGCTGCTACAATTGCGTTGAGCCTGGCGGCGACCGCCGCCTTTGCGCAGCAGCCGGGCCGCATCCGCGCCCAGATCGAGAAGGCGGACGGCGGCATGCTGGTCCTCAAGACCCGCGATGGTGCGACGGTGAATGCAAAATTCGACGACAAGTCGCGGGTGACGGCGCTGGTGAAAGCCTCACTCGACGATATCAAGCCCGACACCTGGATCGGCATCGCCGGCATTCCAAAGTCGGACGGCAGCATCGAGGCCTTCTCGATCCACATTCCGCCGGCGGCTTTGCGCGGCCAAGGCGAAGGCGAGCGCCCGTGGGACGCGCGGCCAGGCAGTACGATGACCAATAGTTATTTCCAGTCCGCCGTCGCCGGCAAGGACGGCAGCACGCTGACCGTGAAGAATAAGGATGGGGAGAAAAAGGTGGCGATCTCTGCAACGACCGTGATCGCGAAGGCGGTCCCGGCGGATCGCGCCGAACTCAAGCCCGGCGCGCAGATCATCATCTTCGGCCAGGAAAAGCAGGCGGACGGCACAGTGCTGATCAAGAGCATGTACGTCGGACGCGGCCTCGCGCCGGCGATGTAGGTCATGCGCTTGTTCAAACAGATCGCGCTGGCGGCGGCCTGTCTCGCGTTCGCCGCGGGCGCATTCGCGCAGCCGCCGCCGAGCGTGCGCGTGTCGGGCACTGTCGAAAGCTTCGACGGCCACGTTTTGGCGATCAAGTCTGACAAGCTCGGCGAGGTGAAGGTCAATCTCACCGGCGACGTCGCGGTGTTCGGCGTAACCAAAGCGACCATCGCCGACGTCAGGCCGGGCGCTTTCATCGGGGTCGGCGCCATGCCGCAGGCGGACGGCAGCCAGCGCGCCATCCAGGTGACGGTGTTCGCCGAGGTGCAACGCGGCCTCGGCGAAGGCTTCCGGCCGTGGACGGCGCGGCCGAACAGCACCATGACCAATGGCGCCGTCGACCAGACGGTCGAAAGCGCCGATGGTCCGGTGTTGATGGTGAAATACAAAGGCGGCGCACAGAAAATCGTGGTTCCGCCCGACGCCAAAATCCTCGCCTATTCGGTCGGCGACACGAGCGAGCTCAAGCCGGGCGCCCATATCGCCATCGTGCGCGCGCTGAAGAAACCGGACGGCTCGCTCGAGGCCAACCGCGTCAATGTCGGACGCGGCGATGTGGTACCGCAGTAGTAAGGTGGAACGTTCGCGACGCGGCGGCGTTCTGCCGGCGGGAGTTGGGGCTATCGTCAGGAGATAGCCATGGTTCCGCGGATTGGTTTCGTCGCGCTATGCGCGGCGTTGCTTGCTCTCACTTCGGCAGCAGCACAGCAAAAGCCCGTGCGGGTGCGCGGCGCCATCGAGCAGGTGGATGGTTCCGTACTGACGGTGAAGACGCGGGAAGGCGACACGCTAAACGTGAAGCTGGCCGACGACGCCAAGGTCTTGGCTTTGGTCAAGGCATCGCCCGCCGATATCAGGCCGGGATCCTATGTCGGTTCGACCGCTATGCCGGAGCCGAACGGCACCTGGAAAGCCGTGGAAGTGCACATCTTTCCGGAATCGATGCGCGGCCTCGGCCTGGGTGACCGGCCTTGGGACCTGAAGCCGAAGAGCACCATGACCAACGGCACGGTGGGCAGTGCCGCTAACGGTCGTGCCGCGAGCGGTACGGTTGGCGGCGCGGTTGCCAAGACCGAGGGGCCGACGCTCACGATTGAATACCAAAATCATGCCGAGAAGAAGATCGAATTGACGCCCGATACGGTGATCGTGAGCTACGCGCCCGGCAGCAAGGACGAACTCAAGCCCGGCGCCAAAATCTTCATTCCGGCGGCAACCCGGCAGCCGGACGGAAACCTGATGATGGCGCGCGTCAATGTCGGCCGCGGCGTTACGCCGCCGATGTAAGTCAGACCGCGCGCCGCGTCGGCGCGTGCGCCGAGCCGGGCGCAGGCACGTCGAGGTCGGCGGCGAGTTCGGGCATCTCGCGCATCAATCGTAGCAGACGGTTGCGGCCACCGAGCGCGTGGGTCTCGCGCTGGTCCTCGACCGGCCGGCGCACCTCGTCGGCGCGCGTCAGGCTGTCTATGTCGGCGCCTCGCTCGGCGAGGCGCGCCAGCAGCATCGTGAGATCCTCCAGTTCGTCGGCGACCACGTGGATAACGCCGCTCTCCGCCTGCACGCGACCGGCGACCGCCACATAGCGCGCGCCGAGCACGACGGGCCGCACGCGCTCGAACACTTTCGGCCACACGATCACGTTGGCGACCGCGCTTTCGTCCTCGATGGTCATGAACACCACGCCCTTGGCCGAGCCCGGCCGCTGCCGGCAGGTGACCAGGCCGGAGATGCGTACGCGCGTGTTGTTGGCGATGCCGTGCAGCGCTTCGTTGCGGGCGATGCCGCGCGCGTCGAGATCGGCGCGCAGGAATTGCGCCGGATGCGCGCGCAAGGACAGACGCAGGAAGCGGTAGTCGTTCACGACTTCCTCGCCCAGCGGCATGGGGGGCAGGCGGACTTCTTCTTCTCGCGCCACGCGCACTAAATCCTCCCTCCCTCCTTGTGGGGGAGGGTTGGGGAGGGGGGTAGCTGCTTGCGCTGGCGTTTGTTGTTTACCGCCCTCCCGACCGCCTTCGCTAAAGCTTCGGCGGTCGACCTCCCCCTCAAGGAGGGAGGTGAAGAGAGAGTGTTGCGCTGTCATGTTTCTTGAAGAAGAAACAAACAACGGCAGATCATCATCGCGATCGCCGACGCGGCCGAGCGCCTTGGCCGCCCACAGCGCCTCGCGCCGGGTGAGGCCGAGCGAAGCGAAAGCATCCGCGTCGGCCAGCCGCTCCAGCACGCGTGGGCTTAAGCCCGTGCGCAGCCAGACATCGCGGATAGAATCGTAATTCACACCGCGCCTCTCGACGATGCGCTTGGCATCCTCCTCGCTCAGCCCCTTGATCTCGCGTAGGCCGAGGCGGATGGCGTGCGTCGCGCACACGTCGCCGCGCATGTCGCGATGCAGATCGTGCAGGCGTTCGGCGGCGCGCGGGCCCGGCTCCAGCGTTGAATCCCAATCCGAATGATTGATGTCGGGCGCGCGCACCTCGACGCCGTGCTCGCGCGCATCGCGTACGATCTGTGCCGGCGCGTAGAAGCCCATCGGCTGCGCGTTGAGCAGCGCGGCGGCGAAGGCGTCCGGATAGCGGCACTTGAGCCAGGCCGACGCGTAGACAAGAAGCGCGAAGCTCGCGGCGTGGCTCTCGGGGAAGCCGTATTCGCCGAAGCCTTCGATCTGGTGGAAGCAGCGCTCAGCGAAGTCGCGCGCGTAGCCGTTCGCCAACATGCCGTCGATCATCTTGCGCTGGAAGGTGCCGATGGTGCCGATGCGCTTGAAGGTGGCCATGGCGCGGCGCAGTTTGTCGGCCTCCGCCGGCGTGAAGCCGGCGGCGACAATGGCGATCTTCATCGCCTGCTCCTGGAACAGCGGCACGCCCAGCGTCTTGTGCAGCACCGCCTTGAGTTCTTCTTTGGGGTAGCTGACCGTCTCCAGCCCCTGCCTGCGGCGCAAATAGGGATGCACCATGTCGCCCTGGATCGGCCCCGGCCGCACGATCGCCACTTCGATCACCAGGTCGTAGAAATTGGCCGGCTTGAGGCGCGGCAGCATGGTCATCTGCGCGCGGCTTTCCACCTGGAAAGCGCCGAGCGAGTCGGCGCGGCCCAGCATGCGGTAGACGGCGTCTTCTTCCGCCGGGATGGTGGCGAGGGTTAAGCGAGGCGCAGCAACAATCTCCTCCCTCCCCCCTTGTGGGGGAGGGTTGGGGAGGGGGGTAGCTGTTGTCATCGAGCGACCCCCACCCCGACCGCCTTCGGCGGTCGACCCTCCCCACAAGGGGGAGGGTAAAGCTTGGGGATAATGCCGCTCCACCAGATCCAGCGCCTTGCGCAGGCACGACAGCATGCCGAGCCCGAGCACGTCGATTTTCAATATCCCCAGCGCGTCGAGATCGTCCTTGTCCCATTCGACGAAGGTGCGGTCCGGCATGGCGCCGTTGCCGATCGGCATCACCTCGTCGAGCCGGCTGCGGGTGATGACGAAGCCGCCGACGTGCTGCGACAGATGGCGCGGGAAACCGGCGATCTCGCGCGCCAGCGCCGCGATCTGCTTGACGCGCCGGCTGTCCGGATCGAGCCCGGCACGCGCGAGGTCGGCATGGCCGTCGCCGCCGCCGCCCCAGATCGAGGAGGACAGCGCGCCGATGGTGTCTTCGCTCAGGCCGAAAGCCTTGCCGACCTCGCGGATGGCCGAGCGGCCGCGGTAGGAGATCACCGTCGCGGCGATGCCGGCGCGCTCGCGGCCATATTTCTTGTAGATATATTGAATCACCTCCTCGCGTCGCTCGTGCTCGAAATCGACGTCGATGTCGGGCGGCTCACGCCGCTCCGGCGAGATGAAGCGCTCGAACAGCAGATCGGCGCGGTCGGGATCGACCTCGGTGACGCCGAGGCAGAAGCACACGGCGGAATTGGCGGCCGAGCCGCGGCCCTGGCAGAGGATTTTTTGCGAGCGCGCGAAATGCACGATGTCGTAGACAGTGAGGAAGTAGGGCGCGTAGGCGAGCTGCGCGATCAGCGCCAGCTCGTGCTCGATGCTGGCGCGGACTTTGTCGGGCAGGCCGTGCGGGTAGCGTTTGGCGGCGCCTTGGTAAGTGAGATGCGTCAGCGCGTCCTGCGCGCTGGCAAAGCCGTCGATCGACTCATCGGGATATTCGTAGCGCAATTCGTCGAGCGAGAAGCTGAGTGCCTCGCTGAGCGCCAGCGTTTCCTCGATCGCCTCCGGCGCGTCGCGGAACAGCCGCGTCATGTCGTCCGGCGGTTTCAGGAAACGTTCGGCATTGGGGCTGAGCTTGCGGCCGGCGCGGTCGATGGTGACCTTCTCGCGGATGCAGGTGAGCACGTCGGCGAGCGGGCGGCGGTCGGGATGGTGATAGAGCACGTCGTTGACTGCGATCAGCGGCACCTGTGCCTCGCGCGCCAGCGCCATGCTGCGTGCGAGCCTGACGCGATCACGCCCGCGATAGAGCATCGAGGCAGCCAGCCGCACGCGATGCGGTGCGGCGGCGCGCAGGCGCGAGAGCAGCGGCGCATTGCCTCCCATCACCACCAATTCCAGCCCGAAGACATGCGCCAGAAGATCGTCGAGATGCAGAATACAATCGCCCTTCTCGGCGCGCAGGTTTCCAACAGTCAGTAAGCGGGTGAGCCGGCCCCAGCCGGCGCGGTCGCGCGGGTAGGCGAGGATGTCGGGCGTGCCGTCGGCGAAGACGAGGCGCGCGCCCGGGTGATATTTCAGCGTCAGGTTCTGCTCGCGCTTGGCGAGATGCGCGCGCACCACGCCGGCGACCGAATTGCGGTCGCAAAGCCCGAGGCCGGCAAGCCCGATCGCCTGCGCCTGCGCTATCAGCTCTTCCGGGTGCGCCGCCCCGCGTAGGAAGGAGAAGTTAGAAGCGACCGCGAATTCGAGATAACGCATTACGCATACTCACCTCACGCAAACGTGCCGTGCAGAAACCAGGTCGGCGCGGCGATGCCCTGCGCGAGATCGCGGTAAAGCCCAGCGCGGAACAGCCAGAAGCGCAGGCCCGATTTGTCTTCCACCCGGAAGTAATCCCGCGCGGGCCCACCGTGCTCGCTCCACCAGGCGCCCTCAATACGCTCGGGGCCTTCGGCGGCGATCACCTCGTGCAGCGCGCGCCGCCATCTGAAACGCAACGGCGGGCCGTCTGGCACCTCGGCCACCGCCTCGATCGGCTCCGGCCGCGCCAAGAGGCGTAGCGGCCGCGGCGCGAGCTCCGCCGCGGCGGCATGATGACGATAGGCCTGCCAGCCATCGTCGGTGCCGGTCATCTGCGCCGGCGTAGCGGCGGCGGCGATCTCCGGAATATGGCTGTCCTGCGCGATCAGTCGGCGCACGCGGCGCGCGCCCAGCCGCGCGCTCAGGCGGTCGACCAAGCGGTCGACTTCCGCCGCGTCCTCGCCGCCGCTGATGCCGATCTGCTCAGGCGGCGCGGGCTCGGCGACGATCGCCGACAGCCGCGCCATATCGAAGCCGAAGCCGGGATCGAATTCGTCAGAGAGCGCGGCGAGCCGCTCGATGAACAGCGCGCGGATCTGCGCCGGATCGCGCAAGGGGCGCGAGGTGCCGGCGGCGATGCGGCGCACCTCGCCGTCGGTGCGGAATAAGGTGAGTTCAAGCCGGCGGGCGCCGTCGCCGTGCCGCTCCAGCGCGAATTGCAGTCGCGCCGCCAGCCGCACCAGGATCGCCAGCACGTCTTCTTCGCGCGCGATCGGCTCGGCGAAGCGCTGTTCCGCGACGTAGGGCGCGACCGGCAGGCGCGGATTGAGCGGCTCGTGCTCAGCCCCAATCGCGCGGTCGAGCTGGCGCATGAGTTCTCCGCCGAAGCGGGCGGTGAGGGGACTGCGTGGCAAGTCGATAATATCGCCGATGCGTTTCAAGCCGAGGCGCGCCAGCGCCGAAACGGTCTCGGCGGGAAGCCGCAACGCGGCCAGCGGCAGCGGCGACAATAAGCTGCGCTCCTCGCCGCAAGGATAGCGCGCCGGCTCGCCGTAATGCGCGGCGGCCCAGGCAGCGCCGATGCTGCCGGCAATGGCGATGGTATAGGCGAAGCCGACCTGTTCCAGCCGGGCGGCGAGATCGGCGACCAGCGCCTCCTCGCCGCCGTAAAGATGCGCGCAGCCGGTAATGTCGAGCAGCAAGCCGTCGGGCGCGTCGACCGTCACCAGCGGCGTGTAGCGCAGGCACCAATCGGCGATTTTTTCCAAAAGACCAGCGTCGGCTTCGGCGTCTTCCTCGATCGCATTGAGCGCGGGATGCATGGCGCGCGCTTGCGCCAGCGCGAGGCTTGGCGAGAGGCCGAGCCGTTCCGCCGCCTCGTCGACGGCGACGATCAACTCGGCATTGCCGCGCTTGCCGTATATGACAAGCGGCGCAGAAACCTCACGCGACTTGTCGCGCAATTTGGCGATGCGATCGGTCGAGAGCCGGCGCAGCCACAGGCTGAGCATGCGTTGCGAGCAGGAAGCGTTCATCGCTGTCACTCCATTCGAGAATCCATGCGCCGAGCGGGCCGCGGCGGTTGCGGACAAGTTCAATGGCGAAGCAGGCATTCGGCGCGGCCCCGACGATCCATCGCGTGGCGGCGGTGGAGGCCTCGTCCGCCGGCGCGGCGCGCAACAGCAGCGCGAGCGCGCCGCTTTCCGCTGCCGCGAGCGACAGGCGGCGCAGCGCCACCATGTCGATTTCGCCGTGCTGCAGTTCGCCGATCACCGCGCCGACGGCGCGGCTGCGCAGCGCTTCTTCCATCGCCCACAACAGATCGCGCGGCCGCGCCGCGGCGACCGTCAGCAGCCGCTCGGGCGCCAGGCCGAAAGCGTCGAGACCAGGGCCGTAGGGCGCGCCGCTTTCGGCAAGCGCCGTGTCCTCGGCGAGCCAGCACGTGGACGTCCGTTGCCGCGCCGCCAGCCCCAGGACAAACCCTGTCGCCACGGCGAGATGGGCCTCGCTCGCCGCCGCGATCTCATGCAGCGCGCCGCGTGCAAGACCGCCGCCGAGCGTCTCGTCGATCGTCGCGATGCCGAGCGGCAGGACACCGGGACCGTCTTCGATCCCGGCGGGTTTCTGCAGAGCTTGCAGGCGCTGGCGCAACTGTTCGAGCATGGCGTTAAGCCTTTGGAGACGCGAATAAACCCGGCCAAATCGGGCAGGCTTCCCGTCTTTAATGTTCACTGTTTGTTCTAATGTGACTCCGGTCCTTGGGATCGTCAAGCCGCAAGGGATGGGGGAGGAACCGCGCCGCGGCGCAGCCGGTGGCGTGATCAGCCGTGCTTGAGCAGTTGACGCCCGCGCGGGGTGAGCACGAGGCGCGAGGCCTGCATGCTGCTGCCGTTCTGGAAACGCACCAAGCCGTCGGAAATGGCGTCTTCCCAGATCGACAGATGCGGGCAACTGCGCCGCCAGGCCTCCGCGTCGGCATAGCTGCGCGGGGCTTCCTCCACCCAGGCGAGGAACTGCTGCGTCAAAGCGTGCGCGGCGGTTTGCATGGCTGGCTCATTACACCCGGCCGCAACTCATTTCAAACCGGCGCCGGCCGCTCGACGGTGTGGATGTCTATCTTCAATTCCAGCGTCTGGTGCACCGGGCACTTGTCGGCGATCTCCATCAGCTTCTGGCGCTGCGCGGCTTCGAGCGGGCCCTCGAGCGTGATGGCGCGCTCGATGTGATCGACCTTGGTGACCTTGTTGTCGCAGTCCTCGCAGTCCTTGGTGTGGATCTTTTTCTCGTGGTTGAGCCGCACCGAGACGTTGGTGAGTGGGATTTTCTTGAACTCGGCATAGAGCCGGATGGTCATCGACGTGCAGGCGCCCAAGCCCGCCAGCAGGAAATCGTAAGGCCCCGGCCCGCTGTTCAGCCCGCCGAGCTTGACCGGCTCGTCGGCGAGCAGACGGTGCGGCCCGCTCAGGATCTCCTGCTGGAATTTGCCGGCATGCGTCTCGCGTACCAATACCAGCCCTTCCTCGACCTCCGCCTCGGTCATCACTTCGGGCTGGTCGAGATAGCGCTCGGCCCAGGCGGCGATGACGTTCGCCACATAGGCGGCGTCGCTCGCCTTGCTCAGCAGATGATCGGCGCCGGCGAGCGAGACGAAGCTCTTCGGATGCTTGGCGGCGCCGAAAATGTGCGAGGCATTGTCGATGCCGACCAGGTCGTCGGTCGGCGAATGGAACACCAGCAGCGCCTTGCGTAAGCCGGCGAGGCACTCGTTGAGCTTCTTCTCGGCGACGTCGTCGAGGAATTCGCGCTTGATCGTGAACGGCCGCCCGGCGAGCCGCACTTCGAGCTCGCCTTTCTCCTTGATCGTATCGACGTGCTCCTTGAACAGGCCGGTGACGTGCGCGGGATCGTAGGGCGCGGCGATGGTCGCGACCGCGCGCGCCTCGGCGATGCGGTGCGAGGCCGCCAGCACTGCGCAGCCGCCGAGGCTGTGCCCGATCAGGATCGCCGGCGCGGCATACATCTTGCGCGAATGGTCGGCGGCGGCGACCAGGTCGTCGACGTTGGAGGAAAAATGCGTGTTGGCGAATTCGCCCTCGCTGCTGCCTAAGCCGGTGAAATCGAAGCGCAGCACGGCGATGCCGTGGAAGGTCAGCCGCTCGGCGATGCGCTTGGCGGCGAGGTTATCCTTGCCGCAGGTGAAGCAATGCGCGAACAGCGCGTAGGCCGTCGGCTTGCCGAGCGGCAGATCGAGCGTGGCGGCGAGCTGCTCGCCTTTGGCGTTGGGGAAAGTAAAGCGTTCGCTGCGCATGAGGTCCCTCGTGACGGTTCCCGCCCGGGACCTTGTACAGACAAACGGCCTAATGCGCGCAACACATGGCGTAAAATTTGCTTGAAGACGGCGTTATCGAATTCCGCCGCCAAACAAGGAGTTAGCTATGACCCGCGACGACCTCACCGAAAAGCTTCTCGACATCAAGCGCGAGAAAGGGTGGACCTGGACATACATCTGCGGCGAGATCGGCGGCATGTCGCCGATCCTGATCACCGGCGCCATCCTCGGCCAGATGAAACTGACCAAGCCGATGGCCGCCGCCGCCGCCAAGCTGTTCGGCCTGACCAAAGCCGAGCAGGCGCTGCTCAACGAGGTGCCGATGCGCGGCACCGGCACGCCGATGCCGCCGACCGACCCGCTGATCTACCGCTTCTACGAGCTGGTGATGGTCAACGGCCCGGCGCTCAAGGCGCTGATCGAGGAGGAATTCGGCGACGGCATCATGTCGGCGATCGACTTCGACATGGACATCACGCGCAAGGCCGACCCCAAGGGCGACCGCGTCGCCATCGGCATGACCGGCAAATTCCTGCCGTACAAATATTACGGCGCGACGGGGAACGCGTTGGCGTATGGGTTGAAGGAGGAGTAGAGGTTTATCGCGGCCGCGCTCTTCGGCGTCATGCCCGGGCTTGTCTCGGGCATGACGCCTTTCTTTCCTCCAAGCAGGCGACGGTTCACTTCGCCGCATGCTGGCACCGCTCGCGTCGGCATCGCATCGTTCGTCTTCGCGCGACCGTAAATGGTTGCGCCGCTTCACGCGGCGCGACCTTCAGCGTTCACCGCTTGGTGACGACGACCTCGAGGTATTCGCCCGGCACCACCATGGTGCCGTCGGTCGCCGTGTTCAGCTCGCCGATCAGCGCCAGGAGATCGCGCGAGAGACCCTTCTGGCCGGCCGCATCAAGCGCCTCGAACGCCTTGAGCATCGGCCCGTAGTACGCGCGGAAGGTGTCGAGGAAGTGCTGCGGCGAGCGGTAGCGGAAGTTGAACATTCGCGGCTCGGCGACGATGTCCGACGCCTCGGCGCGGAACGCCTTCTCCATCCACTCCGAGGTGCCCCACAGCGCCGGCGATTTGACGCCGGCCGGCGGCGGCAAGTACTTGCCGATGGTCTTGAACATCTGGCCGATGAAGCCGCCAGGCGTCCAGTTGGCGAGGCCGATCTTGCCGCCGGACCGGCACACGCGCAGCATCTCGGACGCGGTGCTGTCCTGGTCGGGGCTGAACATGGCGCCGAAGGTGGAGACGACCGCATCGAACGAACCGTCCTCGAACGGCAGCTGCTCGGCATCGGCGACGCGGAAGTCGACACGCAGTCCGTCCGCTTCGGCGCGCTTGCGGCCGCGGGCGAGCAGCGATTCCACATAGTCGGTGGAGGTGACGTCGCACCAGCGCCGCGCGGCGGCGAGCGTGACGTTGCCGTTGCCGGCGGCGATGTCGAGCACCTTCTGGCCGGCGCGCAGATCCATCGCTTCGGCCAGTTGCTCGCCGACGATCTGAAGGGTGGCGCCGACGATGGCATAGTCGCCGGACGACCAGGCGGCGTGCTGCTTGGCTTTGACGGCTTTCAAGTCCGGTGCGGGCTTGGCGGCGGCCGGACGGCAGTCGATGACGGTGGTCATGGTGGTTCTCCCTGGTGGTTGAATGTTCGACAAATGGGTGCCGGGGGCGAGGCTCGCGGCATCGGACCCGCGCGGCGCCGTTGCAGTTGCGGCGTCGATACCCTCCGTCTCGTTTTGTCTGAATGACCGGGCTGCCGGACTTCTTGCTCGCGCGTCCAGACTTGCTATCGTCCGCCGCCGCCCGGCCCGAGGGTCGGTTCGGGAAGCCGCTGTTTCCGCTGGAAAATCACGCCGATGAGCACGGACGTCTTGTCGGAGCTGTTGTCAGCCGTGCGCCTGACCGGCTCGGTGTTCTTCGACGTCACCGCCACGTCGCCGTGGGTCGCGGAAGCGCCGCCTTCGGCCCAGATCGCGAACGACGTCACGCCCGGCGCGCAGCACGTCGATCGAGTATCATGTGGTCACGCGAAGGCGCGTGCTGGATCTCGCTCGTCGATGACGCTGCCTTCGAGCCGGTCCGGCTCGAGGAAGGCGACATCGCGGTGATGCCGCAGGGCGACCCGCATGCGCTGTCGAGCGCGCCGGGCATGCGCGCCGAGCCGATCATGGAGGTCCACCGGCGGCCGGCGGACGACAACGCGCTGCCGTTCAAGCTGACCACCGGCGGCGAGGGCCCGAGCGACGCGCATCTCGATCTGCGGCTTCTTCAGTTGCGACGTGCGGCCGTTCAATCCGCTGATCGATTCACTGCCGCGCTTCATCCGCTGCGGGCGCGGTGCGTCCGTGGCGTCCGACGGCCTGCTCGACAGCTTCGTCCGTCTTGCCACCGCGGAAGCGAACAACAAGCGCGCCGGCAGCCAGAGCGTTCTCAACCGGCTTTCCGAACTGATGTTCGTCGAAGTCATCCGCATCCACATGGACCAGCTTGCGGAGAGCAACACCGGCTGGCTGGCGGGCTTGCGCGATCCGCTGGTCGGCCGCGCGCTGACGCAGCTGCACGCGCGACCGGCGCACGCCTGGACGCTCGACGAGCTCGCCGCGGAAGCGGGCGCCTCGCGCTCGGCGCTGGCCGAACGGTTCGCTCATCTGACCGGCTATCCGCCGATCCAGTATCTGACGCAATGGCGCATGCAGCTCGCCGCCAAACGGCTAACCGATACCAACGCCAAGGTCGCCACCGTCGCCGAGGCGGTCGGCTACGACTCGGAAGCGGCCTTCAGCCGGGCGTTCAAGAAGGCGACTGGCCGTTCCCCCAGCGAATGGCGGGCCGGTTCAACCTTTCTGCGCGACGTGGAGGGATAGCAAGACGCGTCAGACCACCGTCACCGCTAAAATGGATTTTGAGCGGTCACGAGCCACGAACTTGAACCCATCATCACCCCTTCTGGGCGCACGAATTCCTGCAACTCGTCTTTAAGAGCGTGGACCAATATCTCCTGCTTTCGCTCTGCCTCCCGCCCGGCAGCCCGGTAGACTTCTCCGGCCGGTCCGATTGCGAGTTGGAAGGCAATCGCTTCCTCTATGCTGCGACCCACCATCACGTCCACATCGATCCGCTTGAACGTGGGATCGGAATAGCCCGCAATCTGCAGCTGCCTGGTCACGAGTTCGGGATCGGCCATGGAGAACGGTCCGGGCCCGCATGATGCGGCGTGCTCGTCCACAGGCGGCAAGTAGCGTAATACGACTTGCTTTGCGCGATCGAGCCATGGATTGTCGGACTTCGAACGCCACACAATCATCGTCATGATCCCGCCGGGTCTCAGGCCTGATCGCATATTGCGCAGGCCCGCGACCGGGTTCTGAAAGAACTGCGTTCCGAACCGGGAAAAGCAGAAGTCGAACTCCGGCGCGAACGCGTGGGTCTCCACATCCGCTTCAATGAATGTGACATTGCCCAACCCCGCCCGCGCGGCATCCGCGCGACCTGCATTGAGGAACGCGTCACAACAATCGATACCGACGACGCTTGCCGCTAGGCCCAACGCGGCGGGCGATCTCGATTGACGTCTCGCCCCATCCGCATCCGACATCCAGTACGGCATCGCCAATGTCGAGCTTCAGTTCGGGAAATACCTTCGCGCTGTGCAGGCCAAGACCTCCGACGAGCACATGCCGCCATTGGTTGAATTTTGGAACCAGCACCGTGTTCCAGAAATCGATGTATTGACTTGGAGGTTGCGCTAAATCGGCTTGGTTCAAGGCTCATCTCCGATCAATTGGATCGCGGGAGGGCGGGGCCCGCTCGGCCGCAGTCGTCAGGAATCCGCTGTCATGGGATCAATGACCGTGACGATTTCATTGACCCGGGTGATGGGGAAGCCGGCGAGCCGCGAGTGCTCGCGCACGCGGGCCTCGCCGTCGGCGAGATAGACGCAGAACGTGTTGTCGGCGGCGATGTGCGAGTGAATCCACTGCACGTTGGGCGCAAGCTGCGCGACAGCCCCGTTCGACGTTGCCGCGAGCGCCTTGAGCTGAGCGGCGCCCAGGCTCCCGACCCCGGGGATGTGTCGCTCAATGACATAGCGTTTCATCGTTTTCCGGCTCCAAAGCGGTTTGCGTGATGGCATGCGGCCTGTTGCAGCCGCGTGCCTCGGGTGGTTGATCACTATGTCCGCCGGCGCCTTGAGCGAATGATCGCGCTGCCGGACTTCTTGCTCGCGCGTCCAAAGTTGCTATGGCTTTCGGCTCAGGGCTCCATCATCCGCCCCTCACCCACACGGGCCTGCGCCCCCCATGAAACACATCGGCTTCCTCTCCTTCGGCCATTGGACCCCGTCGCCGCAGTCGCAGACGCGCTCGGCCTCCGACGCGCTTCTGCAATCGATCGAGCTCGCCGTCGCGGCCGAGGAGCTCGGCGCCGACGGCGCCTATTTCCGGGTGCATCACTTCGCCCGCCAACTCGGCTCGCCGTTCCCGCTGCTCGCCGCCTGCGGCGCGCGCACCAAGCGCATCGAGATCGGCACCGCGGTCATCGACATGCGCTACGAGAACCCGCTCTACATGGCGGAGGACGCCGGCGCCGCCGACCTCATCGCCGGCGGCCGCCTGCAGCTCGGCATTTCCCGCGGCTCGCCCGAACAGGTGATCGACGGCTGGCGCCACTTCGGCTACGCGCCGGGCGATGGGCTAACCGACGCCGACATGGCGCGGCGCCACGCCGAGGTTTTCCTCGAGGTGATCCGCGGCGAGGGCTTCGCCAAGCCCAATCTGCGGCCGATGTTCCCGAACCCGCCCGGCCTGCTGCGCCTCGAGCCCTATTCGGAGGGTCTGCGCGAGCGCATCTGGTGGGGCGCCGGCACCAATGCCACGGCGGAATGGGCGGCCAAGCTCGCCATGAACCTGCAGTCTTCGACGCTCAAGATTGACGAGAGCGGCAAGCCGTTCCATGTGCAGCAGGCGGAGCAGATAAGGCTCTACCGCGCGGCGTGGAAGGCGGCCGGGCACACGCGCACGCCGCGGGTGTCGGTCAGCCGCAGCATCTTCGCCATCATGGACGACCGCGACCGCATGTATTTCGGCGGCGGGCGCGAGGAGGGCGACCAGATCGGCTTCCTCGGCGGCAGCGAACGCGCCATCTTCGGGCGGAGCTACGCCGCCGAGCCGGACGTGCTGATCGATGAGCTCAAGCAGGACGAGGCCATCGCCGAGGCCGACACGCTGCTCCTGACCGTGCCCAACCAGCTCGGCGTCGACTACAACGCCCATGTCATCGAGGCGATCCTCAAGCACGTCGCGCCGGGGCTTGGCTGGCGGTGAGGTGCGGCCTCATCCTGAGGAGCGCGCACTTGCGCGCGTGTCGAACCATGGGGCCGCTCCATCCTTCGAGACGCGGCCTTTGGCTGCTCCTCAGGATGAGGGCGGATCAGCTCTTCTTCTTCCCCGCCGCCGTCTTCTTCGCTTCGCCGCCGACGAGCACGCGGCTGTCGATGTCGGCAATCTTGTTGGTGCCGGTGAGCGCCATGGTGACGCTGAGCTCCTTCTCCAGGATGTCGATCGCCTTGGCGACACCGGCCTGCCCGCCGGCGCCGAGCCCGAAAGCGTAGGCGCGGCCGATCATGCAGGCGCGCGCGCCCAGCGCCAGCGCGCGCATGGCGTCGGCGCCGGTGCGGATGCCACCGTCGAACAGCACCTCGGTGTCGGAGCCGACCGCGTCGGCGATCGCCGGCAGCGCCGAGATCGAGGACGGCGCGCCGTCGAGCTGGCGGCCGCCGTGGTTCGACACCACGATGGCGTCGGCGCCGAGCTTAACCGCGGTCCTGGCGTCATCGGCGTCGAGGATGCCTTTGAGGATCAGCTTGCCCGGCCAGATGCTCTTGATCCACTCGACGTCCTTCCAGTTGAGCGCCGGATCGAATCGATTCTGAATCCAGACGCCGAGCGAATTGACGTTTTCCATGCCCTTCACGTGGCCGGCGAGATTGCCGAAGGTCTTGCGCTTGCCCTTGAGCACGCTCCAGGCCCAGGCCGGCTTGGTGGCGATGTCGATGATGTTCTTGATGCGGAATTCCGGCGGCACGGTCATGCCGTTCCTGATGTCGCGGTGGCGCTGGCCGAGCACCTGCAGGTCGACGGTGAGCACCAGCGCGTTGCATTTCGCCGCTTTCGCGCGCGCGAGCAGATCTTTCGAGAAGCCGCGGTCCTTGATCACGTAGAGCTGGAACCAGAACGGCTTGCCGGTTGCCTCAGCGACGTCCTCGATCGAGCCGATCGACATCGTGGACAGCGTGAACGGGATGCCGGCCTCGTTGGCGGCGCGCGCCGCCAGGATCTCGCCGTCGCCGTGCTGCATGCCGAGCAGACCGACCGGCGCGAGGATGAACGGGGCCGCGAGCTTCTGCCCGACCACCGTCGTGGCGAGACTGCGTAAGGAGACGTCGACCAGAATGCGCTGGCGCAGCTTGATCGCCTGCAGATCGGCGCGGTTGGCGTGCAGCGTCTCCTCGTTATAGGAGCCGCTGTCGGCGTAATCGAAAAAGGCGCGTGGAACCCGGCGGCGCGCGAGCTGCCGCAAGTCTTCGATCGAGGCTATGTTTTTCATGGGAACGCCCGGACGGTTCGCAAGTCGACGAAACCGAGTAGCACAGCGCCGCGCATGGCGAAACCGCCGGTTCCAGCGGTATTTTCGTTGGAAAAGCGGACCCGGCCACCGAATGTTAACGGCGAGCGGTAATGATTACTCACAATTTTTGAAGTAAATTCACGGCGTTGGCCTTATTATGCGGCCTCGCGGGCGCCTCGCCGCCCCGCCAATCAGACAGCCGTTCCAGGCTCAAGACCGTAACGCGGGCGTAGGGGAATTCCATGGTTCGTCGCTATTTTGGCACTGACGGCATTCGCGGCCGGGCCAACCGGGTCATTACCCCCGACTTGGCGCTCAAGGTTGGCCAAGCCGCCGGATTGCTGTTCAAGAACGGCGAACACCGCCACCGCGTGCTGATCGGCAAGGATACCCGCCTCTCCGGCTACATGATCGAGACCGCGCTGGTCGCCGGCTTCACCTCGGTCGGCATGGATGTGCTGCTCACCGGCCCGATCCCGACGCCCGCGGTCGGCGTGCTGGCGCGCTCGATGCGCGCCGATCTCGGCGTGATGATCTCGGCCTCGCATAACCCCTACGCCGACAACGGCATCAAGCTGTTCGGACCCGACGGGTTTAAGCTCAGCGACCAGGTCGAAAGCGAGATTGAGGATCTGCTCGACGCCGATCTGTCGAAGAAGCTCGCCAAAAGCGAGGACCTCGGCCGCGCCAAGCGCATCGACGGCGTGCAGGACCGCTACATCGAATTCGCCAAGCTCACATTGCCGCGCGCGATCGACCTGTCTGGGCTGCGCGTGGTGATCGATTGCGCCAATGGCGCCGCCTACAAGGTGGCGCCCGGCGCGCTGTGGGAGCTGGGTGCCGACGTCATTTCGATCGGCGTCGAGCCCGACGGCATGAACATCAACAAGGAATGCGGCTCTACCGATCTCAGCGCCATCACCCACAAGGTGCGCGAGATGCGCGCCGACATCGGCATTGCGCTCGACGGCGACGCCGACCGCGTCATGATCGTGGACGAGCGCGGCCATGTAGTGGACGGCGACCAGTTGCTCGCCGTGATCGCCGAGAGCTGGAAAGACGACGGCCGCCTGCAGCGCCCGGGCGTGGTCGCCACCGTGATGTCGAACCTCGGCCTCGAGCGCCATCTCGAAAACCTCGGGCTCGAGATGGTGCGCACGCCGGTCGGCGATCGTTATGTGCTCGAGCACATGCGCGCGCACGGCTACAACGTCGGCGGCGAGCCGTCCGGCCACATTATTCTCTCCGATTACACCACCACCGGCGACGGCTTCGTCGCCGCGCTGCAAGTGCTTGCGGTGATCAAGCGCAGCGGCAAGCCGGTGTCGGAAGTGTGCCACCGCTTCGAGCCGCTGCCGCAGGTGCTCAAGAACGTCCGCTACAAGAACGGCAAGCCGCTGGAGAACGCCGGTGTGAAGTCGGCCATCGCCAGCGGCGAGAAAAAGCTCGGCCGCGGCGGCCGTTTGATCGTGCGCCCGTCCGGCACCGAGCCGGTGATCCGCGTGATGGGCGAGGGCGATGATAAGATCCTGGTCGAGGCAGTGGTCGACGACGTGATCGAGGCGCTGACCGAAGTCGCGGCCTGAGCGCCGTCTGAAATTTTTAAGTCTCGGCGCCGATGCGCGGCGCGCGGCAATACGCCGCGCGGCGATGCGATTTTTTACGCGAGCATTATGTGATGCAAACTTATAAAACGCCTTGTCGCGGCTAATGACATTTTTGCACCGCCGGGCAATGCTCGATTCAGGTCTCAATGCAGGGTTGTCACGCTGGTTGTTCTTTCGTGCATATAACTTCGTTCGCTGCCGAGGATACCTTGGATCGGACACTGGATCATGGACGAACAACCGCATAAGCCCTGCGACAACATCGTGCAATTGTCCGTCAAGACGCGCGCCGGTCACTCTGCGCGGGATTTTACCAGCGAAATGGCGGCGGGCGCCGCGCCGGTCATCGCCGGCGGCCACGACGATCCGCGCACCCAGGAAGCGATGCGAATGGTCGAATCGTTCCTGGCCATCGAAGACGCCTCGGCGCGCGCCGCCTTGATCGCGCTGGCCGAGAGCCTGGTCACCCACGACTGGCTGCGCCGCACGCAGCAGCGCTGAGTGGCGGCCGCAAAAGACCCAGCTCGATCTCGTGGCCAAGCTCGGCGTCGAGTTCTACGCCCAGCATCACATCGGCGAAATGGGCGAGGGCGGCAAAGACTAAGCCCGCGGCGCCGCCGCGTGCGGCGCATTGCAAACGTAAATGCTTTCTTAAAAAACGTGTCCGTTGCGCGCGCGGCGCTGCGCCGCGAGTTGCGCGCCGGCATTCGCCGTCCGGGGCGGTGGTGAAATATTAGGGTTAAATATTAGGGTTAAATATTAGGGTTAAGTGTCACTTAAGGATTTCCTGCGAACGTCCCTCATCAACCGGCCGCCTGACGCAGGCGCTCGTGACGTGAGGGACAGTATCATGCGCATCGTTCGACTGAAGATCTCAACACTTGCGGCGCTCGCTACCCTTGCGGTGACCGCCGCGCACGCCGCCGACATGCCGTTGCCGCCGCCGCAGGCGGAGCCATGCTGCAGCAACTGGTACCTGCGCGGCTTCGTCGGCTCCGGCATGACCGACAAATTCAAGCTCGATTATCTCGAGAACCCGGCCCATACGACCGGCTTCGTCTTCGACCAAAATTCCAACTCCGACACCTCCTTTATCGGCGGCGGCGTTGGCTACAACTTCAACAGCTGGCTTCGCTTCGACGGCACCGCCGAATATCGCGGCCGCACCCAGGTCAACGCGCGCGGTGTCTACAACCCGGCCGGCGACGGCGACGCCTATCAGGGATACATCAAATCCTGGGTTTTCCTCGCCAACGCCTATGTCGATCTCGGCACCTGGAACTGCTTCACGCCTTATGTCGGCGTGGGCGTCGGCGGCGCTTACAATCAGCTCGCCGACTTCGTCGATATGGGAATTGGCACCACTGGCGCGGGCTTCGGACGCAACAGCACCAACTGGAGTCTTGCCTGGGCGCTGCACGCGGGTGTCGCCTATGACATCAGCAAGAGTTCTCAAGGTCGAGCTCTCCTACCGCTATCTGAACTACGGCTCTGTCACCGATACGGTCGATTGCATCGGCGGCTGCATCCCCGACTCCTACAAGTTCAGCAACCTGCAATCGCACGACATCATGCTCGGCCTGCGCTGGACCTGCTGCGATGTGGCGGCGCCGCCGCGTTACGTCTATACGCCGCCGCCGCCGCCGCCGCTGAGCAGCCGCGGCTAATCGAAAACATCCCCAGCGCGCCGTTCGGTTAACGGCGCGCTGCCCTGGGTGAAAATTCATGGTTAAGCGCCCGCTAACACGCGGCGGGACGGTTGAGTGGTAGCGAAGGAATAGTGGTCATGGGTTGGCCGAGGACGTCAGGCGCTTCCGGTGCGGCATCTGCGGTTTCAGATGCGCCCCGCCGCCCCCGCCAGAACTCATCCCGCCGGATCGGCGGTCTGCGCGCCGGACTGGCGGCGCTCGTTTTGATCGCCGCGGCGCCGGCCGTCGCCGCCGACATGCCCGAATTCCTGCGCGGCTCCTACACGCCGAGCTACGTCCGCTGGCAGGGCTTTTACTTCGGCGGGCAGGCTGGAGAAAACTTCGCTTCGGGCGATTTCAGCAATGCGAACCAATCCGCGCTCAATTACATCCTGAGCAACACGGAGTTGCAGGACAAGGTTTCCGGCTGGACGACATTGCCGAAGGGCTCGACTGGCGGCGCCAGCTATGGCGGCTTCATCGGCTACAATTGGCAGTGGAACGACGTCGTCATGGGCGCCGAGCTCAACTACAACCATATGTCGCTGAAAAACGGGGCGCAGGATTCGATCGGCCCTCTTATAGTCACGGGTGCCAATCTTCCGGATGGTTCCACGGTCTATTACACCGTTTCAGTGACATCGGCGGCGGCCGTGACCATCAACGACATTATGACGGCGCGGGCGCGCGTCGGCTGGACCTTCGACCGCTTCATGCCCTATGGCTTCGGCGGCCTCGCGGTCGGCCGCGCCGACGTCTCGCGCTTTACCACTTTGGCCGGTACCACAAAGACAGTAACGCCGCCGCCGACGACGGGTATCGGCGGAATCACGATCCCGGGCGTCCCGGTCACTGGACCATTGGATCTGCCCCGCGACCCCCAAGTCCAGGCGCAAAACGGCGTGATTGCCTATGGCTTTGCCGCAGGGCTCGGAATGGACGTCGCTGTTTTGGATAATCTGTTTGTTCGCGCCGAATGGGAATTCGTCGAGTTCCCTAACATCAGCGACATGCGCGTGCAGGTCAACTCCGTGCGCGCCGCGGTCGGGCTGAAGTTCTAGGGCGCTCAAAATCCATTTTTGAATTGGCTCCCCAGCGCGTAACCGCACGCCAATACCGCTCTGCTGCAATCTTAAGCGCCACGGCGCATTGACCTCGCGCCGCAACTCGCTTATGCCCACCGATGGGACACCTCTCCCCAACGAGAGGCGCCTATCTGGAAGGGTAGACATATGACAGCAGCGAAGCCCGGCGTGCGGCCGGCCATTCCGCACTTTTCGTCCGGCCCCTGCGCCAAGCGCCCCGGCTGGAGCCTACAAGCCCTCACCGACGCAGCTTTAGGACGCTCGCACCGTGCCAAGATCGGCAAGGCGAAGCTCAAGCGCGCCATCGATCTCACCCGCGAAGTGCTCGAAGTGCCGGCCGATTACCGCATCGGCATCGTGCCCGCTTCCGACACCGGCGCGGTGGAGATGGCGCTCTGGTCGCTGCTCGGCGCCCGGCCGGTGACCATGCTGGCCTGGGAGAGCTTCGGCGAAGGCTGGGTCAGCGACGTCACCAAGGAGCTCAAGCTCAAGGACGTCACCGTCGTGAAGGCGCCCTATGGCGACCTGCCGGATCTGTCGAAGATCGATTTTGCGACCGACGTGGTGTTCACCTGGAACGGCACCACCTCCGGCGTGCGCGTGCCGAACGGCGACTGGATTGCCGCGAATCGCGAAGGCCTGACCATCTGCGACGCCACCTCGGCGGCGTTTGCGCAAAGCCTTGATTGGCCCAAGCTCGATGTCGTCACCTTCTCCTGGCAGAAGGCGCTCGGCGGCGAGGGCGCGCACGGCATGCTGATTCTTCAGCCCGCGCGCGGTGGCGCGTCTCGAAAGTCATAAGCCGACCTGGCCGCTGCCGAAGATCTTCCGCATGACCAAAGGCGGCAAGCTCAACGAAGGCATCTTCCAGGGCGAGACCATCAACACGCCCTCGATGCTCTGCGTCGAGGATTATCTCGACACGCTCTCCTGGGCGAAGTCAGTCGGGGGGCTTTCCGCCACCATCGCGCGCTCGGACGCCAACGCCAAAGCCATCGCCGACTGGGTCGCGGTCACGCCCTGGGTCGCGCACCTCGCAAACAAGGCCGAGCAGCGCTCCAACACTTCGGTGTGTCTGAAGGTCGTCGATCCGGCGGTCACGCGGCTGTCGGCCGACGATCAGGCCGCCTTCGCCAAGACGCTGGCCGGCCTGCTGGAAAAAGAAGGCGTCGCCTACGACATCGCCTATTACCGCGACGCGCCGCCCGGTTTGCGTATCTGGTGTGGGGCGACCGCGGAGACGAGCGACGTCAAGGCGCTCACCCCCTGGCTCGACTGGGCCTTCGCCGAGGCGAAAGCCGCGCTGCCGAAGGCGGCGTAACGCGCGCTCTTCCTCTCCCCGGCATGCCGGGGGGAACTGATGACCAGCAAACCCATTCAAAAAGCAGCAATCGCCATGCCCAAAGTTCTCATTTCCGACGCGCTGTCGCCCGCCGCCGTGCAGATCTTCAAGGATCGCGGCATCGAGGTCGATTTCCAGCCCGCGCTGGGCAAGGACAAGGAAAAACTCGCCGAACTTATCGGCAATTACGACGGCCTCGCCATCCGCTCCGCCACCAAGGTCACCGCGAAGATCCTGGAGAAGGCGAACAACTTGAAGGTGATCGGCCGCGCCGGCATCGGCGTCGACAATGTCGACATTCCGGCGGCGACCGCGCGCGGCGTCATCGTGATGAACACGCCGTTCGGTAATTCGATCACCACCGCCGAGCACGCGATTTCGCTGATGCTGGCGCTGGCCCGCCAGATTCCGGAGGCCGATAGTTCCACGCGCGCCGGCAAATGGGAAAAGAACAAATTCATGGGCGTGGAGATTTTTTCCAAGACGCTCGGCATCATCGGCTGCGGCAACATCGGATCGATCGTCGCCGACCGCGCCATCGGCCTGCGCATGAAGGTGATCGCTTACGATCCATTCCTGTCGGAGGAGCGCGCGCGCGATCTCGGCGTCGAGAAGGTCGATCTCGACGAGCTGTTCAAGCGCGCCGATTTCATCACGCTGCACACCCCGCTCACCGAAAAGACCAAGAACATCATCGACGCGGCTGCCATCAAGAAGATGAAAAAAGGCGTGCGCATCGTCAATTGCGCGCGCGGCGGCCTGGTGGACGAGGCGGCGCTGGCCGAGGCGCTCAAATCTGGCCATGTGGCGGGCGCGGCCTTCGACGTGTTCGTCGAGGAACCGGCGACGCAAAGTCCGCTGTTCAGCCTGCCCAACGTGGTGTGCACGCCGCATCTCGGCGCCGCTACTTCCGAAGCGCAGGAAAACGTCGCGCTGCAGGTGGCCGAGCAGATGTCCGACTATCTGCTGCGCGGCGCGATCTCCAACGCGGTCAATTTTCCCTCGATCAGCGCCGAGGAGGCCCCCAAGCTCAAGCCGTTCATCGCGCTGGCCGAGAAGCTCGGTTCCTTCGCCGGCCAATTGACCGAGACCGGATTGAGCAAAGTGCAGATTTCCTACGAGGGCGCGGTGGCGCAGATGAATACCAGGGCGCTTACTTCGGCCGCCGTCGCGGGCCTGCTGCGCCCGATGCTGGAGGACGTGAATGTGGTCAACGCGCCTTTGGTGGCCAAGGAGCGCGGCATTATGGTCGAAGAGACCACGCGCGAAATGGCGGGCGACTTCGAGAGCCTGATCACGGTGACGGTAGTGACGGATAGGCAGACGCGCTCGGTCTCCGGCACGGTGTTCGCCGACGGCCGCCCGCGCATCGTCAACATCAAGGGTATCCGCATGGACGCCGAGTTCGGTCCCTCGATGATCTACATCACCAATCTGGACAAGCCGGGTTTCATCGGTCGCTTCTCGTCCACCCTGGGCGAGGCCGGTATCAACATCGCCACCTTCCACGTCGGCCGCGAGGCGCCCGGCGGCAACGCCATCGCGCTGATCGAGATCGACGGCGAGCTTCCCGCCGACGTGCTCGCCAAGGTGCGCGCGCTGCCGCAAGTGCAGCAGGCGAGGCCACTGCATTTTTGAGACTGCCATCACGCATGCGGCAGTGTGCAGATGCGCGCTGCCGCAATTGTGATCGCGCCAAGCCGCCGGATTCCTAGCCGGCTTGCATGCCTGCGTCGATCGGCTTGTCGACGGCACCGCCGCTCGCGACCCAGTCCTTGAAGGCGCCGAGATTGTAGACTTGCGCGTAGCCCATATCCTTGAGCACCTTGCCGCCGAGCGCCGAGCGCCCGCCCGACGCGCAATAAAGGATGACCGTCTTGTCCTTGCTGAAATTCTTGTCGTGGTAGGTCGTCTCCGGGTCGGCGCGAAACTCAAGCATGCCGCGCGAGACGTGCAGCGCGCCTGCGATCTTGCCGTTCTTTTCCACTTCCGGCGCGTCGCGCACGTCGATGACCAGCGTATTGCCCTTCGTTATCATCTCGCGCGCCTGCGCCGGCGTGATCTGCGGCACCGCGGCTTTGGCCGTTGCCATCATCTGCTTGACGTTTGTCGGCATCGTGCATCTCCCTGGGCTTGTGTTGATTCAAGCGTCGCCAGCTTGCGGAGAAGCGCGCCGCCGCTCAATGACCGGGGCTCCATGACGCTTTGCCGAAACCCTCGGCCTTGACGTTTCCGCCCTTAGCCCTGATGATTCCGGACGTTCTCCTTTGACTAAGGCTCTTAGACGTTTTGCCGGAACCACTTTGGCCGATTGACGCCGCCGCCTAAATCCGAATCCACTGCGCGGGCCGGCGCAAGGCGGCCCGCGGCGATGCTTGCACCATGAACGAGGGCGTTGATGGACCTCTTGTCGGAAGTCTTGCGCGTGGTGCGCCTGACCGGCGCCATCCATTTTCGCGGCGAATTCACTGAGCCCTGGGCGTTCCTGTCGACGGCGCCCGCCTTGCTCGCCGCCCGCTGCGGTCTGCCGGATGGAGAAGTGACCCAGTTCCATGTCTTCGTTGAAGGCGCATGCTGGGTGACCGCTGGCAAGCTCGCGCCGGTGCGCATGGAGACCGGCGACGTCCTCATATTCCCGCGCGGCGAACAATATGTCATGGCAAGCGGCGTCGATGTTCCGCCGGTGCCGATCAAGCAAATCTTCGCGCAGCCATCGCGCGATCAATTGACCGATCTCAAATACGGAGGGTCCGGCCGTGCCGCCCGCTTCATCTGCGGCTACCTGCATTTCGATCATCAGTTCGATCCGCTGCTCGACGGGCTGCCGACTTTGCTTTGCGTGCGTTCGCGCGCGGGCAATGTCAGCCTGGAGACGTGGGATAGTGCCGGCCGCCGGCTCTATCCGATCGAGCACCGGCAGGAGGCCGAGTGGTGGCAGTCTTCGCTGCGCTACCTGATCAGCGAAACCGACACGCCCGGTCCCGGCAACCGTGCGGTTCTGGCGCGGCTCGCCAAGTCGCTCTTCATCGAAGTACTGCGTTGGCAATTGCGCTACGCGGCGGAAGGGCGCAGCGGCTGGCTCGCCGGGGTGCACGATCCGCAGATCGGCCGGGTGCTGCGCCTGCTGCATGCGCTGCCGGAGCGACCATGGACGGTGGACGAGCTGGCCAAGGAAGCGGCGATCTCGCGCGCGGCGCTCGCTAAGCGTTTCGTCGAACTGGTCGGCCAGTCGCCCATTCAATATCTCGCGCACTGGCGCATGCACCTGGCGCGGCAATTGCTGCGCGAGAGCACGATGGGCATCGCCGAGATCGCGGGCCGCGTCGGCTATGAGTTGGAGGCCGCTTTCAACCGCGCCTTCCGCCGGCTCGTCGGCGCGCCGCCGGCCACCTGGCGAGAGAGCGAGAGCGCCGCATCGTCTCTGCATTCTTAGGAATACCGGCACAATATCAGCTTCTTAAAGGGCGCCGCCCGGAGCCGTTCGGGCGGCGTTCTGTGCCTTGCCTCGGCCCGGTTGATCCTTTATCGGAAGGTGGACCTGCCCGGTACCGCCCGGCGTCAGTGTCCGGGCGCTGGCGCAGGAAAGCACTTCTGATGGCGAATGTCGTGGTAGTCGGGTCGCAGTGGGGCGACGAGGGCAAGGGCAAGATCGTCGACTGGCTGTCCGAGCAGGCCGATATCGTCGTGCGGTTCCAGGGTGGCCACAACGCCGGCCACACTTTGGTGATCGACGGCGTCACCTACAAGTTGTCGCTGCTGCCCTCCGGCGTGGTGCGCGGGGGGAAGCTCTCCATTATCGGCAACGGCGTGGTGGTCGACCCGAAGGCGCTGATCGATGAGATTGCTCAGCTCAAGAAACAGGGCGTCGCGGTGACCCCGGACAATCTGCGCATCGCCGAAAACGCGCCGTTGATTCTGCCGCTGCACCGCGAACTGGAAGCGGTGCGCGAAGCCGACAATTCGGCGACCCGTATCGGCACCACCAAGCGCGGGATCGGACCCGCGTATGAGGACAAAGTCGGACGGCGCGCCATCCGTTTCATGGATCTGGCCGATCTGCCGGCGCTGGCGCCGAAGATCGACCGGCTACTCGCCCATCACAACGCGCTGCGCCGCGGGCTCGGCCTCGGCGAGCTCGACGGCGCGGCGATCTACGAAAATCTGGCGGCGATCGCGCCGCAGGTGCTGCCTTACATGGATTCGGTCTGGTCTCTGCTCGACGCCAAGCGGCGCGAGGGCAAGCGCATTCTGTTCGAAGGCGCGCAGGGCGCGCTGCTCGACATCGACCACGGCACTTATCCTTACGTGACCTCGTCCAACACGGTGGCGGCGCAAGCGGCGACCGGCAGCGGGCTCGGGCCGAATGCGATCGACTACGTGCTCGGCATCTGCAAGGCCTACACCACGCGGGTGGGCGAGGGACCGTTTCCGACCGATCAGATGCACAACGCGATCGGCAAAACGCTGGGCGAGCGCGGCCGCGAATTCGGCACCGTCACCGGCCGCGCGCGACGCTGCGGCTGGTTCGATGCCGTGCTGGTGCGCCAGACCGTACGTACCTGCGGGATCGATGGGCTTGCGCTCACCAAGCTCGACATTCTCGACGGCTTCGACGAGGTCAAGGTCTGCGTCGGCTACCGGCTCGACGGCCGAGACATCGATTATCTGCCCGCCGGCGAGCAGGCGCAGGCGCGGGTAGCGCCGGTCTACGAGACCATCGCGGGCTGGAACGAGCCGACGGCGCGCGCGCGCTCGTGGGGGCAATTGCCGGCGCAGGCGATAAAATACGTGCGCCGGATCGAGGAACTCGTGGGCTGCCCGGTCGCCTTGCTCTCGACCAGCCCGGAGCGCGAAGACACGATTCTGATGAAGAACCCGTTTGAAGTATGATTGCCGCACAAGGACCAGAAGCAGGGCTGCTTTGACATCAGATGGCTGATTACCAACCCCTGATCGCACGCGCCGTCAACGGCCTCGACAAGAACACCGGCGAGAACCGCCGCGCCTTGTACGAGCGCGCGCGCACCGCGCTGGTCAATCAGTTGCGCGGCGTCGAACCGGCGCTCGACGAATCCGACATCACGCGCGAGCGGCTGGCGCTGGAGGACGCGATCCGCAAGGTCGAGGTGGAGGCGGTCAAGCGCACGATTGCCGAGCCGGCCGAAACGGTTGCGCCCGCGAAGCCTATTGCGGAGCAGGGCCTGCGCGGTTTCCGCGCGACGATGGCCGACGCCGAAAGCCTCGGCGGGGCGGCTGCGGCGGCCAACCGTTCGGCGCACGACGTCTACGAGGCGGTGCCTGGCGATCATCCGCCGCGCGCTGATACCGCCGCGCCATATTTCGAGCCGTCCGCTGCCGAGCAACTGCACGACGCAGCCGGTGCGCAGGATTCGCCGCCGACCGACACTTTACCACCGCCGCCGCGCCCGCGAAGCGACGATGAAGTCTATGCGCGGCCGCCGCGCTCCTATGGCCGCGTCGTCAAGTGGGTGCTGCTGCTCCTGGTGCTGGCGGGTCTCGCCGGCGGCGCTTACTGGCAACGCAAGCCGATCATGCAAGTGGTGGCGAAATATCGCAGCGCGCCGCCGCCGAAGCCTCCCGAAGCGACGGCGCCCGCCGCCAACCCGAAGATCGCCGACCGCATCGGGCCGGTCGGTGGAACGACCGCGCCCGCCAATGCGCCGGCCGCCGCAGTCGCGCAAAAGGTCGTGCTCTACGACGAGGATGCGAACAATCCGCAAGGCAAGCGCTATGTCGGCTCGGCGCTGTGGCGCACCGAGACGGTATCGCCGGGACCGGGTCTCGCGCCCGAGCTTGCGATCCGCGCCGACGTGGAAATCCCCGAGCGGCACATGCGCATGACCTGGTCGCTCCGCCGCAACACCGACAAGGCGCTGCCGGCGAGCCACACCATCGAGATCATGTTCACCCTGCCGGCGGATTTCGCGGAAGGTGGCGTCGGCAACATCCCGGGCGTGCTGATGAAGCAGGACGAGCAGGCGCGCGGCGTGCCGCTCGCCGGCCTCGCGGTGAAGGTGACCAACGGCTATTTCCTGATCGGCCTTTCGGCGGTTGACGTCGACGTGCAGCGCAATGTCCAACTCTTGAAGGAGCGCGACTGGTTCGACATCCCGCTCGTCTATACCAGCGGCAAGCGCGCCATCCTCGCCTTGGAGAAAGGCACGCCCGGCGCGCGCGCTTTCGAGGAAGCGTTCAGGGCATGGGGCGAGTAGCCGCGCGGCGTTGTCAGGGCGGCGAAGCTATCCACGCGTACAAAAATGGCCGGGACATGCCCGGCCATTGTTCGTTTATTGAAACTGCGGCGATCGCTTAGTGCATCGCGCTGGAGATCGCCGGCGTTGCCGTCGGCTGCTCCATGGCGGCGATGCGGTTCTTCACCGCCTTCTGCACCTTCTCGAAGGCGCGCACCTCGATCTGCCGCACGCGCTCGCGCGAGACGCCGAATTCAGCGGCGAGATCCTCGAGCGTGACCGGATCCTCGGCAAGGCGCCGCGCCTCGAAGATGCGCCGCTCGCGCTCGTTGAGCACGTCGAGCGCGCCGATCAGCGCCTGGTGGCGGTTATCGCTTTCCTCGTGATCGGCCAGTAGGCGCTCCTGGCTCGGTGCATCGTCGACCAGCCAGTCCATCCATTCGCCGCTTTCGCCGTCGTCGCGGATCGAAGCGTTGAGCGAGGCATCGCCGCCGAGCCGGCGGTTCATGTCGACTACGTCCTGCTCGTTGACGCCCAGCCGTTTGGCGATGACCTTGACCTGATCGGGCCGCAGGTCGCCCTCGTCGAGCGCGGAAATTTTGCTCTTCGCCTTGCGCAGGTTGAAGAATAGCTTTTTCTGGTTGGCGGTGGTGCCCATCTTCACCAGCGACCACGAGCGCAGGATGTATTCCTGGATCGCGGCCTTGATCCACCACATGGCGTAGGTGGCGAGCCGGAAGCCCTTCTCGGGCTCGAAGCGCTTGACCGCCTGCATCAGGCCGACATTGCCCTCGGACACGACTTCCGAGATCGGCAGGCCGTAGCCGCGATAGCCCATGGCGATCTTGGCGACGAGGCGCAGATGGCTGGTAACGAGCTTGTGCGCGGCGTCACGATCGCCGTGCTCACGCCAGCTGCGCGCCAGCATGTATTCTTCCTGCGGTTCCAGCATCGGGAACCGGCGGATTTCTTCCAGGTAGTGAGAAAGGCCGGATTCGGCCTTGAGTGCCGGCAGTGCGGCTGAACGGGCCATGATAGCGCCCTCCTTATTTGCCCCCGATGAATCGGCGGGCGATTGTCGCCGCCGCTCCCCGAGCCGACGGCACGCATCCGATTGTGCAATCGCGAAAGCTTGATCGCAGGTGCAGCATAGCGGAACCGGGCACCGAAAACCAGCATCCGCCCGTCACGTCACTGTGACCCCGGCGATACCGACCAAGCCATTGTCTAGATTGGTCTATTTTGATCGTTGCCGCGCCTGGCTTCGGCTCTCCTCGGCCAGGGCATCACGTAAACGACGCAAATCGGCCGGCAGTTCCGATTGGAACCGCAGGCTTTTTTTGGTCTGGGGATGTGTGATGGCCAGTAGATAAGCATGCAAAGCCTGTCTGCCAAGACCCTCCAGGGCGGCGCGGGCTTTGGGAGACAGCAGGCTGGCTTTGGTCTTGAAGCCGGTGCCGTAGCTGGAGTCACCCATGATCGGGTGGCCGATATGGGCCAGATGCACCCTGATCTGGTGGGTGCGGCCGGTTTCCAGCCTGCATTCCAGGAGGCTGGCTACCGGTTTGCCGTCCGGTCCGGCGAATCGCTCCAGCACCTGCCAGTGGGTGACGGCCTCCCTGCCGCCTGCGCGGACCGCGCGCTTGTCGCGCGCCTGCGGGTGGCGGTCGAGCGGCGCGTCGATCGTACCTCTGGGCCGCGTGGGCGCGCCCCAGACCAAGGCGAGATAGCCGCGCTCCAACTCGCCCGCCGCCTTGTTGGCGAACTGGGCGCTGAGCGCGCGGTGGGCGGCGTCGGTCTTGGCGACGACCATCAGGCCGGTGGTGTCCTTGTCGAGCCGGTGCACGATGCCCGGCCGCTTGACGCCGCCGATGCCGGACAGGCTGTCGCCGCAGTGGGCGATCAGCGCGTTGACCAGCGTGCCCTTGGCGTGGCCGGCGGCCGGATGCACCACCAGGCCCTTCGGCTTATCGATCACGACCAGCGCGTCGTCCTCGTAGACGATGTTGAGCGGGATCGCTTCGCCCGCGGGCTTGGCCTGCTCGGGCGCCGGCAGCGCGACGGTGACGGTGTCGCCGGATTTGACGGCCATGGCCGGATCGCGGATCGTGCGCGCCGCGATCATGACCCGCCCGTCGAGGATCAGCGCCTTGAGCCGCGAACGCGACAGCGCCGGGATCCGGGCGGTGAGCACGCGGTCGAGCCGCAGCCCTTGCTCCTCGGCGGCGATCTTGATTGTCTCGCTTGTCCCTTCAGGCATGGCTTAACCGATGTCCGACGCCCAAAAGCCCCTCGATCCGGATGCCGCCGCGGCGATCGCCAAGGTGCGGCGGATGATGATCAGCGTCATGACGGCCACTTTCCTTGCCATTGCTATCGTGCTCGTTGTCATCGGCTACCGCCTTTTCCATGTGAAAGAAAGCGCTCCGGACTTCGCGGAGGTCACCGCAACATTGCCGCCCGGCGCCAAAGTGCTTTCGACGGCCGTCGGCGCCGACCACATCGTGGTGATGATCGAGGTCAATGGCGTCATCGAAGATCCGCACGTTCGATCCCGATACGCTTAAGCCGCTGGGCAACGGCTGGAGCTCAAAGGCCCCTGATCTTCTCCAGCACCGGCAGCAGGTAGCCGTTGAACTTCGCCGGGTTCTCGCTCATCGGGAAATGGCCGAGGTCCTTCATGATCACCGCCTCGGCGCCGGTGCGTTCGGCGACCGCGAGTGTTCCTTCGGCCGTGCAGGAATAGTCGTATTCGCCGGTGAGCAGGAATAGCGGGCAGCGCGTGATGTCGATCTCGCCGACCTTGCCGCGGATGTCGCCGTCGATCATGTAGAAATGCAGGTCGCCTTTGAACACGCCGGGCCCGCTCTGCATGTAGTGCCACAGCGTTTCCCAGCGGCCTTCGTCGGGCGCCGTCGGCGCCACCAGACCCGAGACGACACCGGCGCAGACCATGCCGCCGTGCACGTCGGGCCGGTTCAGCCAGGACAGATCGTAATAGGGCTCGGCGTGCGCGGCGGATTCCAAACCGATCAGCGCGCGGAAGCGTTCCGGGCATTCGTGCGCGAGATGCAGCACGATGCGCCCGCCGATCGAGCAGCCCATGGCGACCGGTCTGTCGAGTGCGAGCGCATCGGCGACCTCCACGATCATGCGGACGTAGTCGCGCGAGGTGAGTTTATACTCCTTGTTCTGCCAGCCGGCCGGCGGCGACGACTTGCCGTGCCAGGGCATATCGAAGGCGATGACGCGATAATTGCCGGTGATGCGCGTGTCGTTCATCAGGCCGCGATACTGCCGAGCGTCGGAGCCGGCGGTGTGCAGGCAGAGCAGGGGAATGCCCTGGCCGGCTTCCTCGACATAGAGCCGGTGCGGCTTACCGAGCAGGTCGAGATGCAGATAGCGGCCGGTCATCGGCTCGAAGCGCGGGCTCATCGGGCGGCCTCTTTACGCGGCGCCGGCGAGCACGTCCTTGAAGTAGAGCAGGTTGGCCATGAACGGATGCAAGTCGCCCTCCACGCGCATCAGTTTCTGTTTGACCAGCGCGAAGATGTCAGTGAAGCCGAGCGGCGGCAGCGGCTGCCAGAATTTCTCCCACACCTCGCGCGGCGCGCGCAGTGCGAAACTGTAGTCGGGCGTGATGAACGGCCCCGGCGTCACTTTGGTGACGCGGCCGCCCTCGACGCGGATCAGCGTGTAGGCCTCGTCGATGGCGATCAGGAAAGTGGTGTCGACGAAGCGGCCGCGCCGGATGAGGTCGGCGTCGGCGTTCACGTGCTTGGGGATGCTGTCGATCATGCGCTGCCTCGCCTAAACGGGGATGGCAGCGTGTCGTGTCATAAGCCCGACTTCAAGGGGGGCCGCCGCGTGTGCAGCGAGTTTGACCTAGCGCAAGGCGAGGGATCTGCCCGCATGGTTGGTTTTTATTGGAGCAGAAGAAGGCCCAGCGCGCCGGCTTGATGGCCATCCCGCCTGCGAAGACCGCTCCAACGTGAGGAGCGATGATCAACATAGTCCGTAGAATTTGGCTTTGCGCCGGTTTGTTCATTCTGACGGCGGCCAGCGCCCCGACATTTGCGGCTCCGATCGAACCCGGAAACGGCAAATACACTGTCGATCTTCGCGGGCTCGCCATGGATGTTTTCACGTATCGGCCGAATTGTCCCGCCAAGGGCATTCTCCTGGTCATTCACGGCGCCGAACGTAAGGCTGAAGGTTACCGCAATGTGTCGCGCGGACTCGGCGACCGCTTGTGCATGATTGTCGTCGCGCCGTTGTTCGACGCGGAGCGATTTCCGGCATGGCGTTTTCAGTATGGCGGCATCGTCTATCAGCGCGCTTTGGCGCGCCCGCGCGATTGGACCGCCGAACTCATGCTCGAACCCCTCGCCTGGGTCCGTCAGCAGGAGGGCCGAGCGCTGCCTTATGCGATGATCGGCCATTCAGCCGGCGGCCAATTCCTCAGCCGGTTGGCCGCGTTCACCCCGACCGAAGCGACGCGCATCGTCATTGCGAACCCGTCGACTTATGTCTTCGCCAGTTTGCAGATCAAGGCGCCGTTCGGGCTGGGCGGCGTCTATTCTCCCAGAGCGGCCGAGGCCCAACTCAAGCGCTATCTGCAGACGCCGGTGATGATCTTTGTGGGGCAGGAAGACGTCGGCGAAGAACAGCTCAACGAAAGTCCCGTGGCCCGCGCGCAGGGCGAGAAGCGCTACGATCGCGGCTTGAACGCCTACCGGACGGCGCAGGCGATGGCGCAATCACATGGCTGGCCGTTCAACTGGCGGCTCGTCGAGGTCGCCGGTGTCGGCCACGACACCCGCAAGATGTTTAACTCGCCGAAGGTACTGGAAGCCTTGGCGCCCTGACCGAGGCCGGCCTGCTTGCGTGGCCGGGAGATCGAGGCTATCTCGGAGGCCTTGGCCCAAGCTCCCTTCGTCTAGCGGCCCAGGACGTCGCCCTCTCACGGCGAAAACAGGGGTTCGAGTCCCCTAGGGAGCGCCAATATAAATCAATAGCTTAGCGTATCAATAGGATCCCGCGACCGATTTTTGGGAAGGTTTTGGGGAGTATCTATGGCCGTCCGCGGACGTCCACGCTCGTTCGCCGACATTCGATCGCCGTCGCCACCTTGGCATGCAGGAAGCGTCGCCGTACTGCGCGGTACGCTGGGGGCGGTACGGCTTGCTGGAGACGCCGGAAGGGCTCGGGTTTATAGACCTGTGGTACGGCGGGGCGGTACGGGGAACTCTGTTCCCCCTAACCGGTCCCGTACGGTACCGCAACTAAGCCCTATGGGTCTTATTGCGGCGAAGTTGGTCCCGGGTTTGCATCTCTGGATGCGTTTTGTAATTCCCAGTCGCTCAGCCCAGCGCCTTCAGATGCCGGATCGGCCGGCCCGGCGCGATCGCCTGCGCCGCGGCGACGATGGCGTTGGCGTCGATGCCGTAGTGCCGGTAGAGATCGGCGAGCGAGCCGGTCTGGCCGAAATGCTCGACGCCGAGCGCGCGCATGCGGTGGCCGTGCGACCGCGCCGAGCCAGGCGAGCGTCGCCGGATGGCCGTCGAGCACGGTGACGATGCCGCAGTGCGGCGGCACGTCGGCGAGCAGCCGCTCGATGTGCGAGCGCGCGTGCACCAGGCCGCGCTCGCGCGCGCGCTGCGCGGCGGTCCAGCCGGCATTGAGCCGGTCGGCCGAGGTGACCGCGAGCAGGCCGACGTCGCGGCGGTCCTCCGCCATCAGGCCCGACCGCCTCGATCGCTTCCGGCGCGACCGCGCCGGTGTAGGCGACGACGACCTGGCAGTTCGGCCCGGGCTTGCGCAGCCAGTAGGCGCCGTCGATGATGCTCTGGCGCAGCTCCGGCGTCATCGTGCGCTCGATCTGCTCGACCGGCCGCGTCGAGAGCCGCAGATAGACCGAGCCGCCGGTCTCGTCGCGCAGCCAGTTGCGCTCGGATGGCTCGGCGTCGCCGTCCTGCTGGATGTAGTCGAAGGCCCAGCGCAGGATGACGGCGAGCTCGTCGACGAAGGCCGGCTCGAACGCGGCGAGCCCGTCCTGCGCCATGCCGATCAGCGGCTGCGCGATCGACTGATGCGCGCCGCCTTCCGGCGCCAGCGTGATGCCCGACGGCGTCGCCACCAGGATGAAGCGCGCATCCTGGTAGCAGGCGTAGTTCAGCGCATCGAGGCCGCGCGCGATGAACGGATCGTACAGCGTGCCGATCGGCAGCAGCCGCTCGCCGTTGATGCGCGTGCGACAGGCCGAGCGCCGACAGCAGGATGAACAGGTTCATCTCGGCGATGCCGAGCTCGATGTGCTGGCCCTTCGGCGAGAATTCCCAGTTGAAGGTCGAGGGGATGCGCTCGCTCTTGAACGTGTCGGCCATCGCCTGCGCGCGCGAACAGGCCGCGCCGGTTGACCCAGGGCCCGAGATTGGTCGAGACCGTGACGTCGGGCGAGGTGGTGACGATGCGCTCGGCGAAGTCGCTCGTCGCCGCGGCCGATCTCGTTGAGCAGCGCGCCGAAGCCGGTCTGCGTCGACATCGTCGGCTGGATGGTGACCGGCAAGCTCGTCCGGCACCTCGATCGCCGGCGCGCTGAGGCGGCGCGCTCCGCCGGCGGCGAACGGCACGCGGTCGAGGAACGCCTGCAGTCGCTCGGCCGGCAGCGCGAGCCCTTCGAACTTGTCCCACTCGTGGCCCGGGCCGGACGTTCATCGCCGTGCGGAAGCCTCCATCTGCGCCGGCGTCATCAGGCCGGCGTGATTGTCCTTGTGGCCGGCGAACGGCAGGCCGAAGCCCTTGACCGTGTAGCAGATGAAGCAGGTCGGCCGGTCGTGGTCGACGCCGTGCGAAGGCGTCGAGCAGCGACGGCAGGTCGTGGCCGCCGAGATTGTTCATCAGCGCGGCCAGCTCGTCGTCGCGAGCGCTTCTCGATCAGCCGGGTGACCGCGCCCTGATCGCCGATATCGTCGAGCAGGCGCTTGCGCCAGGCCGCGCCGCCCTGGAAGACCAGCGCCGAGTAGAGCTGGTTCGGGCAGTTGTCGATCCAGTGGCGCAGCTGCTCGCCGCCGGGCTCGCGGAACGCGGCCTGCTGCAGCGAGCCGTATTTCAGGATCACCACGTCCCAGCCGAAATTCCGGAACAGCTGCTCGTAGCGCTCCCACAGGCCCTCGCGCACCACGGCGTCGAGGCTCTGGCGGTTGTAGTCGATGATCCACCAGCAATTGCGCAGGCCCTGCTTCCAGCCTTCGAGCAGCGCCTCGAAGATGTTGCCCTCGTCGAGCTCGGCGTCGCCGACCAGCGCGATCATGCGGCCTTCCGGCCGGTCGAGGCCCCAGCCATGCGCGCGCACGTAATCCTGCACCAGCGAGGAGAACAGCGTCTGCGCGACGCCGAGGCCGACCGAGCCGGTGGAGAAATCGACGTCGTCGGTGTCCTTGGTGCGCGACGGATAGCTCTGCGCGCCCTTGTAGCCGCGGAAAGTTTCGAGCTTCTCGCGCGTCTGCTTGCCGAGCAGATACTGGATGGCGTGGAAGATCGGCGAGGCGTGCGGCTTGACCGCGACGCGATCCTGCGGCCGCAGCACATCGAAATAGAGCGCGGTCATGATGGTGGCGAGCGAGGCCGACGAGGCCTGGTGGCCGCCGACCTTCAGGCCGTCGGCGTTGTCGCGCAGGTGGTTGGCGTTGTGGATCGTCCAGCTCGCGAGCCACAGCACCTTGCGTTCGAGCGCGGCAGAATCGTCAAGTTGTCATCGATCATGGAAGGTTCATCGGCGAATTGATGGCGTTCGGCCTCGCGCGACGACCTTGCAAGGCGCATTATTGCCGACCGGCCTGGGGATGTCTGCCAATTTTACGTTATTAGTCTGGGCAGGATTAGCGTATTCTGCCAATAATCGCCGCTAAAGAGGTGGATCATGCCAGACAGTGCCCTTGACGCGATCGACTCGCAAAATTCTGCGCCATCTGCAGGCCGACGGCCGCATGAGCCTCGCCGATCTCGCCGGCAAGGTCGGGCTGTCGCCGTCGCCCTGCCTGCGCCGCGTGCGCAACCTGGAGCATGCCGGCGTGATCGCGCGCTATGTCGCGGTGCTCGACCAGCGCGCGGTCGGGCTGCCGGTCAGCGTGTTCGTCTCGATCAAGCTCGAAAGGCAGAAGCAGGAGGCGCTCGACCGCTTCGCCAAGGCGATCGCGCGCTGGCCCGAGGTGCTGGAGTGCTACCTGATGACCGGGCCGCGCGACTACTGGCTGCGCGTCGTGGTGCCGGATCTTGCTGCCTACGAGCGGTTCCTCAAGCAGAAGCTGACGCGGCTCGAAGGCATCGCCTCGATCGAATCGAGCTTCGCGCTTGAGCAGGTGAAATACACCAACGTGCTGCCGATCGTGTAGCATAATGATTGAGTATGCGACCACGCCGCGTTGCTCGGCTGCGACCTGCTGGTCAAGAGCGCTTACACCGGGGCCCGATTGCGTCAGATAATCTTTGGCGGAGCAACGGGTCATAATCCTCACAAACGGCACTTTGCCCGTTTTGATGGCACACCGATAGATAAGTCATTCGGACGCGCACGCAGCAGGGCCTTCGTCATTGCCGGATACCCCCGATCAGAACAAAAGCTCCGCAAAGCCCTGGTGGAGCAAAGTATGGTGTCCTGATTGTATTCCCGTCGATGATGGCGTCGATTGGTGCGCGACAATGATCGTGCCTACGGACATGTCTTCAGGCGCTGTGGTGATGGCCATGGGCACCCGTGGCCGGCTGATCTCACCCCGGTCACCAGGCAAAATGGTCATATGAGGCGTCTGATCAGTTTACTGCGTCGTGAGTGCGTGGATCGCACACTAATCTTTGGGGCACACCTGCGACAAATTCTGACTTTGCACAATTCTTATTATAAGGAATGCGCACGCACTTATCGCTGCACAAAGACACGCCGACGGATCCAAAACGCGCGGTGATCTACCGGACTTGTCTGGATCTGTTATTGTCTGCCCAATCGGATTGAGACGAAACTTTCGGGAGGTCAAAAATGCAGATGCCGCCAACAGGGCATGTCAGTGCCGAAATGTGCGATATGAGATCAGGCGGGAACCGCTGACGGTCTATTATGCCATTGTACCGAGTGCCAGCGGCAATCCGCCAGCGCTTTCAGCCTGTCGATGATTGTCCCGCGCGGGGCTGTCGTGGTCGTCGCCGGCGAGCCCAAGGAATGGCTACGACGGACCGACAGCAACCGAATGGTATCATGCGTGCTCTGCGGCGATTGTGGCGTGCGGCTCTACCACAACCCGCAAGCCAATCAGGCGATCACCATCGTCAAGCCGAGCACGCTGGATGATACGACTTGGCTTCGCCCGGTCGGTCATATCTGGACCGGTAGCGCTCAGCGCTGGTTCGCCATTCCGGCCGACACATATGCTACGATGTCAGCCGCCGGATTTTTCCCGCTTGATCGAAGGCTGGAACACGCAGCGACAATCATCACATTGACGGGGCTTGTCGAGGCTAGGCGCTCTCCGCTTCTGACTAGACTCTTCTGGTCTTTCTTCGGTCGCATCAGCGCCGCGATCTCGGTAGGAATTTGTCGATCGATTTTAGAAGCTCGGCGGTGTGTTACCCGCAAGAAGATTTGGGTGATTTTCTTCCCCTTGTTGTATAGCCATGCGCCAGCGATGACGCGAAGAAAAAGGATCTCCCGCTTGCAGATGATAAATAACCCCTTCGACCTCAAGATCGACTTCGCCCTCGATGACGAAACCGAGCTCTTCGCCGGTGTGGCGGATAAGGCCGTCGCTGCGGCCCTTGGGAGCCAGATTTAATAGTGAGACTGAAGCAATCGCCGTTCGAAGGCGACATTATCCGTTCAAGCCAAACATCCGCGCCTTGCAATTCTGGATCGACATAAAAATCGTGGTCGTTGATTGTCGCGCACAATGCTAACGAGGCCGACGTTGGATCCGGTTCACTAATCAGCGACGCGATGTTCGTTTCCAACGCTTGAGCAAAGCGATGCAGCATTGCGATCGAAGGTCGCAATTTGTTGTTTTCGACCTTTGAGATCATGCTCTCGGAACATTCGACGATGTTGGCGAGCTCCTTGAGTGTGTAGCCTTTCGAAAGCCTCGCATGCTTTAGGCGCATGCCAATTCTGACTTCGTTTCGGCGGTCGGCGAGTGCGAGCCCAGGCTCGAATTTTTCTTCGAAGCGTGCATTAACGACTTTCCGCATATTGCCTATGCTGCGACGCGGCCGGACTGATGACGAGCGGACTTTTGCGATTGTCATTTTGCTTAACCCCGGCAGCGATCGAGATTTGGGTTCTCTCCGTTTTTTCGCAATCATACCACGCGTTCTGTAGGTGGAGCATCTATTTGGGTGCCCGTGCAACGCCTCGGTTCTGGGCGGTTACTCGATTAAAGTTTGGAATGCAACCTTTTCGAAAATCAAGGCAACGATGTCGAGCGACAGCCAATCTTTGCCTTCAAGATACGCCGGCCCAAGCTTTCGTTGATTGCGAGGCAGTTCTCCGGTTCCAATCGCGGCCTACGATTACGTATCACTAAGCATTCCGACGCCGCTCAATCTGCAAGTAGTATGATCAGCTGTCAAGTAACTTGACAAAAGATACAGGTCGTGTGGAATCATGGCCCAGGCAACGAAAGCAGGACCGCTCGTGACAATGGCATTAAGAGCTGTTCAGACCCCGCAGGCACGAGCCGCCGCAGGCGATGCTAAACTTTGTATCATTAGCTGTTTCCGCGCGATGAAACGGGCATCGCTTTCGGCAGATGATCGGCAAACGTGATGCTCAACGAAGGAGCCGAACTACCGCTTGGCGAACGCCTACCGGCCGATCCGCTGGATGGCATTGGACTGCAGGAATTCGGGGTGCGCTTGCGCCGCGGCGAGCTGAGTGCAGAGGCTGTCGCAAGCGTTTATCTCGATCGTATTCGGTTGCGTGATCCGAAAATCGGCGCATTCGCCGCGGTCGTAGCACGAGAAGCGACCGATGCCGCTCGCGGGGTCGACGCGTTGTTGCGGGCAGGGACCGATCTCGGTCCGCTGATGGGTGTGCCGATTGCCATCAAAGAGATTTTTTCGATTAAAGGGCTGCCCTACGGTGCGGGCACTGACCTCGATTTGACAGGGATAACGCCGCCGCAAGGCTCCTTCATTCAAAAGCTGAAGCGGGCCGGCTGCGTCATTCTGGGGACGACCCGGACCACGGAGTTCGCCGCAGCGACGATCAATGTCAGCAGACCGATGCCATGGAATCCGGCGGACGAGCACATCAAACGCGTTTGCGGCGGATCAAGCCACGGTTCCGCCGCCGCGCTCCGTGCCGGATTGTGTGCGTTTTCCGTCGGCTCAGATACCGGAGGGTCGGTCCGGCTTCCCGCCGCATTGTGTGGCGTCTTTGGCTTCAAGAGTACGGCGGGAGTTTGGCCGACGGAAGGAGTGTTCAGCTTGTCGCCCACGCTCGATAGCGTAGGCGTGTTCACGCGTTCGGCCGATGACGCGGCGCTCGTCTTCTCGGCTCTCGGGGATGGGGTGGTCGCAGAAGTGCCGCGCGCCCGGGCGCTCCGGCTTGGAAAGCCGAAGACATACGTCTTCGATCAACTCGACGATACCGTACGCCACGCGGTCGCGGCGGCGCTTGAGAAGCTGCATGGCGAAGGCGTCGAGATTGTCGACGTGGAGATTCCCGATGTCGACGCTGCAATGTCGGTGTTCGGAAAGATGCTATTCGCGGAATTTGTCGCTGTTATGGGAAAAAGCCGTCTGCAGGCGGGGCAGTCGACCATCGACCCGGTGCCATGGGCCCGCATTCAGGCAGGCTTTGGCATTGAAGCCGAAACACTCGCTGCCGCACAACGCGCGCAGCGAACCGCGGTGGCGGTCGCGCAGGAAATGATGGGCGGCGTCGATGCCTTGGTCTATCCGACGGCCCCATTCGTGCCGTGTCCGGTTGCCGAGGTGCAAACGCTGGATGCAGCGCTGACGTGGAATCTGCGGGCAGGAAGGCTCACGCGTCCCGGAAATTTCTTTGGTCAATGCGGAACGTCGATACCCTTGCACGGTGGGCTTCCCGTGGGGCTACAAATCCTTTGCAACCCGGGCGCTGACGCCAGGTTGCTCGCATTATCCCGAACCATCGAGTTCGGTCCTCAATTCTCACATGCAGCCTAGAACTTAATCAAGGAGAACGATCGTGAATTCCAAGATAACACAGCAAGAACACTGGGTGATGAAGGGCGATGTCAAGCTCTTCATTTTTCGAAAATTCAATGAAACGCCTAAGAACAAACCCGTTCTCATTCTCATCCATGGGTCGTCTCTGTGTGCGTTGCCCAGTTACGACTTACGCGTGCCGGGTCGCGAATCGGAATACTCGATGATGGATATCTGCGCTAAGCGCGGATACGATGTGTGGACGATCGATCATGAGGGTTACGGAAAGTCGTCACGTACATCGAGCAACTCTAATATCGCGATGGCGATCGACGACATTGGCGCCATGCTGCCGATCCTGAAAAAGGAGACGGGGCAGATGAAATACCATTGCTACGGTCAATCCTCCGGTGCTCTTCGTGCAGCGTCTTTCGCCCAGGCCCGCCCCGACCATATTGGCCGCCTGATCCTCGACGCGTTCGTTTGGACCGGGGAGGGCTCTCCTACGCTCGCAAAGCGGCGCGAGGGGCTGGCGCAATACCGCGCTTCCAACACACGCAAGCTCGAGCGCAAAAATCTCGTGGCTATCTTTCACCGCGACATGCCGGGGACATCTGAAAATGCCGTGGCGGAAGCTGTCGCCGACGCGCAACTCTCATATGGCGATTCCGTTCCATCGGGCACCTTTGTCGATATGTGTTCGGCGCTTCCAGTGGTTGATCCGCTGAAACTCCCGTTCCCGGTGCTGATCATGCGCGGCGCACATGACGGCATTGCAACAATGGACGATCTTTTGAAATTTTTCATGAAGTTGCCGAACGACGACAAGCAATTCACCGTCATGGCGGGCGCGGGGCACATCACGCACCTGGGTCTCAACAAGGATCGATTTTACAACACGTTCTTCTCCTTCCTGGAGACGCCGCCGCGCAAGGACAGCGCCGCACACTAAAATGAAGGCGCCGCTCGCTGTCGCGAGCGGCGTTTTTTTAAATGCCATTGTGGCAAATCGCAAAGTCCAGAGAGTGGACTTTCAATCAAATCACTTGACAATACGTCAAGAACGGCAAGAATGACGAGATGAGAGTGGGGGCTGTCGGCTGATTAGCCCAAGTATCAGGTCAATTGAAAAAGGAATGCCTCATGCTGCCGGGCCACACCAGATACGATTACTCGTCGATCGAAACTCGTAAGGATTATTCTTGGCCAGGCGGGAAGCGGCTCGCATTTTATATCGCGCTAAACATCGAGCAATTTGCGTTCCTCTCTGGTCGAGGCATGGACCCGACCAATCGCGGCGGCCCCCCGACGACACGCAACTTCGCCTGGCGGGACTACGGCAACCGTATCGGCAATTGGCGGCTCTTTCGTATGCTTGACGAGTTGAAGTTGCCGGCATCGATCTTGCTGAACAGCGAGGTTGCGCGTCTTTATCCGGACATCGTTGCGAAGATCAAAGCGCGCGGCGATGACGTGCTGGGCCACGGCCGAACGAACGCTGAAACCCTCGGCATGCCCCAGTGGGAGATCGACGAGGCTCGTATGATCGCCGACTGCACCGAAACGATCGAGAAATATGTCGGCGTCCGTCCGACTGGCTGGATGGGACCTGGTGCGGTCGAAGTCCAAGGTCACGCCCGATCTGCTTAAGGAAGCAGGTTATACCCACCTTTTGGATTGGCCGGTCGACGATCAGCCGTTCTGGATGCGCACGCGTACCAAACCGATTTTAACGGTCCCATATCCGCTCGAACTCAACGATGCCGGGACATTGATCTCGCGGGATCATACCGGCCGCGAGTTTGCCGATATGCTGGTTGACCAGTTCGAGGAGATGCTTGAGCAGTCGGAAAAGCAGCCGCTGGTTTTGTGCGCGTCGCTGCATGGCTTTATCGTCGGTCAGCCGTTCCGGCTGCGTCCTCTGCGCAAGGCGATTAAGCACTGCGTCGAGCACAAGCAAAAGGATCGGGTATGGTTCACCCGCGCCGGGGAGATTGCCAACTACTGCTTCAAGCATCCAGCCGGCACCATTCTGGGAAGCTGACCATCGCACTCAGATACGCTCGCCGCTGCTTTGTACGCAGAGCGATATAGGAGAGATATCATGGCAAGTATTCGATCGGTGAAGACCCATCTGCTGCAGTCGATGCCCGACACCGTACATTGGGGTTATTTCGATGGTGGACTCCCTCCGGTGCTCACCATCGATTCCGGCGACCGGGTTACCATTGAATGCGTGTCCGGCAATCCCGAATGGATGCCGCCCGGAGTCGTCCGGTTTCAAACCGCTGCCCGACCTCAAGCTGATCCACGAGAAGGCGAAGCGCGGCAGCGGCAATCACATCCTCACCGGTCCTATCTATGTGAAGGATGCGAAAGTAGGCGACGTGTTGGAAGTACGGATCCTCGACATCGCGCTGCGGCAGAATTGGGGCTTCAACCTGTTCCGCGCCTATGGCGGCACCCTGCCCGACGACTTTCCCTATTATCGATTGATCCATGTGGCGCTCGACAAGGCGAGCAACATGGCGATCATGCCGTCGGGTCTGAAGGTGCCGTTAGCGCCGTTCTTCGGCCAGCTCGCGGTCGCGCCGGCCAAGGCCTATGGCCGGCAGAACAGCAAGGAGCCGCGCGAATTCGGCGGCAATATCGACTGCAAGGATCTGGTGGCCGGTAGCACGATCTATCTCCCCGTGTGGAACGACGGCGCGCTATTCTCGACAGGCGACGGTCATGCCGCGCAGGGACACGGCGAGGTGGACGGCACCGCGATCGAAACCTCCCTCAAGGGCACTTTCGAATTCCATGTGCGCAAGGATCTGGGTTGGAAAATGCCGCGCGCGGAGACGCCGAAGCATCTCATCGCGCTTGGGCTCGATACCGACCTCGACGACGCCGCACGGCAGGCCTTGAAGCAGATGATCGACTGGATCGTCTCCTTGACCGGAATCCATAAGGACGACGCCTATGCTTTGTGCAGCTTTGCCGCGGACCTGCACGTCACGCAAACGGTCAATAACGTCAAAGGCGTGCACGCTATGATCGAGAAAAAGCTGCTCGAAAGGGCGTAAGCTCGAAACGTAAGCTCGGAAAAGGCCAAGTCAACAAAGGTACCGGCTCAATAAGAATTATATCTGTTCAGAAGGTGTAACATAAGCATACTCGCAAAACAATTCAGGGAGGATCAGATGCGAATGTATCACATAATTCGCTTATCGTGTGTGAGCGCAGTCATGGCGATCGCGGTCATGATTGCATTGGTCGCGCCAGCGTCAAGTCAGTCGGTAGAGAAGAGCGACGTTTCTCTAATGCTCGACTGGACGATCTCAGGCACGCACGCGCCGTTCTTCATTCCATTGGATAAAGGTTACTACAAGGCCGCGGGTCTCAACGTGAGAATTGATCGGGGCACCGGCGCGGCCAATACTGCTGCCAATGTCGCCTCGGGCGTGTACGATTTTGGCTGGGCGGATGTCCCCACTATGATCGGCTTCAATGCGCAAAATCCCGGCAAGGAGCTGACTCTCGGTCTACATCAGCTTCCAGGACTCTCCGTTGGCAATCCTCAGCTTGAAAAAGTCCGGCATTCATAAGCTGAAGGACCTTCAAAACAAGGTTGTCGGCGATATGCCGGGCAGCGCCTCGGGCGCTATACTCGACGTGTTGACGAGGCCCGGCACGCCGGAAGAAATCAAGATACAGCGCAAATTCACGGCACCGCAATTGCGTGAGCCGATGCTGATCCGCGGCGACGTGGATGCGATCATGGTGTTTGATGTCTCGAGCGTGATGACGCTCATCGATCTCGGAGTACCAAGGAATGAGATATCGCTGCTGATGTATTCCGATATCGGCTTTGACGTCTATGGGACCGGGTTGTGGGTTAGCCGTTCGTTCTTAGAGAAGAACCCCAAAACGGTCGCGGCGATGGTGCGGGCAGTCAACGAGGGCACCAAGGACGCCATTGCCAATCCGCGCGCCGCGGCGTTGATGATGAATAAATTCAATCCGCTACTCGATCCGGATATTGAGTGCGAACGGCTGGTCATGGCGCTCAATCATGATCTCAATAACGACGTGCACAAATATGGATTGAGTTATGTCAATCCGAAGCGGATGCAGAGCAGCATCGATCAAGTTGTGGCGGCTATGAAATTTACTAGGAGCCCGCCACTTGACGAAGTATGGACAGACAAATTCCTTCCGCCAAAAGCGGTACGTATGCCGCCCGCTCTCGGGACCTGCGCGGCCAAATAGTTGTCGCAATCGCTGAACTTGCGAAAGAAAGGTCGAAGCAGTGGGCATTATTCCTATGCAGGAATGCCTTATCGATATTAATAACGTGAGCATGGCCTATGGGGGCGCCGACGGAGTTATCGCGCTCGCCGAGGCCAGCTTGCAGATAAAAGCAGGCGAGTTCGTCGCCGTTGTTGGTCCGAGCGGCTGCGGAAAATCATCTCTACTCAAGCTCGTCTCCGGCCTTCATCCGCCGCTCCGTGGTTCGGTACATGTTGCCGGCCAGCTAGTGAATGGCCCGCTCAAGATCTGCGGTATGGCGTTTCAGAACCCCATGCTGCTTCCGTGGCGGACCACGATACAAAATGTTCTTTTGCCGCTCGAGATCGTGGCTTCGCATGCAGGGCGGTTTCGTCGAAATCGCGGCGAATACCGGGAGCGCGCACGCGGAGTTACTGGCGACAGTCGGGCTTGCAGGATTCGAAGACAAATATCCGTGGCAATTGTCGGGCGGCATGCAGCAGCGCGCTTCGCTGTGTCGAGCACTCATTCACGCACCGGAACTGTTGCTGCTTGATGAACCGTTCGGTGCTCTCGATCTCTTCACCCGTGAAGATTTGTGGGACGTTCTCCAGACGTTATGGGTCAAACAGCGGCCGACGGTGATCCTCGTGACGCACGACTTGCGCGAGGCTATCTTTCTCGCGGATACCGTTTACGTCATCAGCCCGCGCCCTGGCCGTGTGATTTTTAAGGCCGATATCGATCTTCCGCGCCCGAGGAAGCTGTCTGATACTTTCACGCCGAGATTTACCGAGTTAAGCCACGCGCTGCGTGAACAAATTGGGGTGAGCGCCCGGCGATGAAGAAGACATTGTGGAAGCGAAGTTTGCCGTGGCTCTGCACCATAGGAATGTTTGTCCTATGGGAGCTTGTTTGCGTCGTGCTGAACGTCGACACCTTTATTCTGCCCTCGCCAGTCGCCGTCTGGCATTCCTTTGTCGCGCATACCGGCCTTATCATGAGCAATGCGTTACAGACTTTGATGACGACGGTTGTGGGATTTGCGCTCGCTGTCAGCGTGGGCTTGCTGTTTGGACTTCTGATCGGCGCTTCGCCATCTGTCTATGACGCGCTTTACCCGATCATGATCGGTTTCAATTCGATCCCCGAAAGTGGCGATTGTCCCGGTTCTCGTTATCTGGTTCGGTATCGGAACGGTGCCTGCGATCATCACGGCGTTCGCCACCGCGACCTTTCCGATCGTGGTCAATGTTGCGACCGGCCTTGCTACGATCGAGCCCGAATGGCAGGACGTGCTCCGTGTGCTCGGCGCGAGCAAATGGCAGATCCTGACGAAAATTGGAATTCCTCGGTCGATGCCGTACTTCTTTGCTTCGCTAAAGGTGGCGATCACTCTGGCCTTTATTGGTTCAGTCGTGGCTGAGACTGTCGCCGCTAATTCCGGCATCGGCTATCTGATGATGATCGCGAGCGGCCGCTTCGACGTTCCGCTTGTCTTTGCCGCGCTCGTTATCGTCGGTGTCATGGGCGTCGCCATGTACGAGGCCTTCGTCATCGTCGAACGACGGATGACCTTTTGGGCTACCCGCAGGCAGGAAGTCGTCGCTTAACCGTTTGGTTCCTCCCTCGCTGGTGCTTCGACAGTCGTCAAGCGGGAAACCGTGATCAACTGGCATCTTTCGCGCTGTTGATGAGGGAAGCAATTCTATGGCTTTGATCAGGCGGGCGCGCAGATCCTGCGAACATGGCTTCGGCATCGTTCAACTCCATAAACAAATCGACGCGCGCAGACTCGCCATCCAAAAAACCTAGGGAATCCACCAATTCAGTTCAGCCGAAATGTGCTCTAGCGTCTGTTTCGCCTGCCGATGACCACTTCACGCGAAAAGTTAGGGTTATTACTCGGCTTCATCGGCATGTGCTTGTTCGCCGGCACTCTGCCGGCGACGCGGCTCGCCATGTCGGTGCTCGACCCCTTGTTCCTGACTGCCGCGCGCGGTGCACTCGCCGGATCAACGGGGCTCATCGTCCTCCTCATCACGCGCCGGCGTCTGCCTCCACGATCGGTTTGGCCCGAGTTGTTGGGTGGCACTCTTTGCTCGGTGCTCGGTTTTCCGCTGCTCGCTGCCCTTGCGATGAAGACGGTGCCCGCTGCCCATGGCGGCGTCGTGCAAGGTATTCTGCCACTCGCAACCACTGCAGCGGCCGCGATCGTTGCTCATGAGCGGCCGAGCCGCGGATTTTGGCTGGCGAGCGCTACCGGCGCGATCATCGTTCTAACTTTCGTGTTTCGCCGAAATGGAGGCGAAGCAGTTTCCGTCGGCGACATCTTCTTAATCGGCACGGTCGTCGCCGGGGCGCTCGGCTATACGTTTTCGGGCCGCCTCTCGGCGCAGATGCCTGCATGGGAAGTCATATCCTGGCAAGTAGTGATCTTACTTCCACTCGCAGCGCTGGCGACGTTTGCATTGTGGCCATTCGATATCGCGCGCGTGTCAATTGCGTCCTTGGCCGGCCTTGGCTATGTCGGCTTCGTCAGTCAGTACATCGCCTTCTTCGTCTTCAATGCGGCGTTGGCGAGGGGTGGCATTGCGCGCGTCGGACAGGTCATGCTGCTACAGCCGTTTGTGATCGTCGCGCTCGCGCTGCCGGTGAATGGCGAGCCGATCAGCCTTGAAACTATCCTTTTTGCTGCAGCTGTCGTCGCGACAGTGCTAGTCGGACAGCGAACCCGCGTGGCGCGACGTAGAGTTACCTTGAGCTAGCTAACTGGCTTTTTTTAACCACGGACAATTGAGAGACTTGACCTGGACAAAAGGAGTCGACGATAGCGAAGAAGAGGCTCAGCTTGGAGCGGTCCTTTCGGGAAAAGTCTACCATCGATATCGCGTCGTGAGGTTATCATCGCGTCATGTGGGATTGATGTTTGCAATTCTGCACGCGCTCAGAATGTTCGTTGCTGACATGTTCAAGTCGCGGTGGCGGCTTGAAGCTGAGAATCTGTTACTCGGTCATCAGCTCGACATCACTTGGCGGCGGAGACTGCCCTATCTTCGACTGTGCGGTAGTGACCCGGCGCTGTTCGCTGGTCGATGCTGCTCAGATGGTATCCATGGCGCTCTGCATCGATCTGAAAGGCATTAGCCATTTTGCGCGAGATCTTTTTTCGGGCGCGCGTATTTCAGCGCTGCTTCTCTCGCAGACAGCGTAGCCAACCGCTTGGCCCTCTCAGTGCTCCAAGGAACGTAGCAACAAGACGGAGCAGCTGGTCAACCTCTTCAATTGCGCGACATTGTTGTGGAGCCACGCTTTTTTTGTCCAAAGTGGGGTGGCAAGCAGAATTAGGTCGGCCTGAAAACGTTTTGCCTCGGCGGCGACTTCCGGCGGCCCACCTTCTCTTACACATGTAATTATGCGCGATAAATCAATCTCATTTTGGGAGGCGATTTGGTCGAGCGCGTATTGAACTACATTTACGACTGTGGACTGGTAGAGCTGATAGTCGCTCGCGATATCGCCAGCCGGGTCGCTGATGAATATTGTGCATAGACCGAGAAGCTTCAAAGAAGCAGAAGGTTGGATGTACGGCGTTATATCCTGGATAACACGGTCAAGATGATCGATCTCGGATGAACCAATCGGGATGAGAATGCGATGGAAGCGCAAAATGGACATAAGTTCGATTGTGGCAGGTACGGTTGACGACGTCATGAAGGGCCTTGTTGTCGTGAACGCGCACGTTGACGCTGTCCGGCGCAACGACGATCATAGTTTTCTAACGGAGTACTCCGCATTCTCATCGGCATCCCATGACTTCCGGCCCATGGCGGGCATGGTGCTGTAGAATTGCAAACATTCGTAATCTCTATTCGGTTACAAAAGCCAGCAAGCTATCCGTGTTGTTATTTGTACGACGTGTGGCATCACTGGTAAACTGACGATTTTTCCCGATAGAATGCCACCTGTCCCTGCTCAAAAATATATTTGGTCTCGGAATCTGTTTGCCGGTTAGGATTGCGACTGGTGATTATTTATTCGCCGAGTAAAACATCGGCCACAGCCCGGTCCCATACATGGGCGGAAGCGTCATGCATTCGAGTGATACGGTTTCAGAACAGAATGATCCTTCGCGCTGAAACGGGCGTGCCCGTGCCGCAGCAACAAAGTTTAAGCGGCGCGGCGTTCGTAGCGATGATGTAGTCCACCGATCTCAGGAAAGGCAATAATCTTGCCTTCGGTCGGTGGGCTTATGGGCCGGGTCTGTGGACAATCCTTGTCGAGCGAGAGATGCGTCCTCGTCCGATGATAGTATTGAACATAGGACGACAGGGTACGGCGCAGGTGATGCTCATCGAAAATGACAACGTGATCGAGACACTCACGGCGGATCGAGCCAATGATCCGCTCGACATAAGCATTCTGCCAGGGTGATCGCGGCGCGGTAACGACTTCGTTGATTCCCATCGCCTGAATGCGGTCGCGGAAGCTCTTACCATACGATGCGTCACGATCCCGCAGCAGATAGCGGGGCGCGGTGTCCCAAGGAAACGCCTCGGTTATTTGGCGTGCGAGCCAGTGCTGGGTTGGATGCGCGGTAACATCGAAGTGAATGATCTTTCTTCGATCGTGGCCAAGGACGATCACGGCGTAGAGCAGCCGAAACGTCGCGGTTGCAACAACGAACATGTCGATCGCGGCAATGTCGGTCATGTGGTTCTGCAGGAAGCTACGCCAGGTCGGGGAGGGGACTTTCGGTCGCCACGGCATGTATCTCCCGACCGTGGCCTGGCTCACGGCGATACCGAGCTTGAGCAACTCGCCGTGGATCCGGGGCGCACCCCAAAGTGTGTTGGCCATGCTCATCTGGCGGATCAGACCACGGATCTCGGTGTTCATCTTGGGCCGACCCAGACGGCGTGGTCCTGATCGCCATCGCCAATAGAGCCGGAAGCCTTTGCGATGCCATTGAATAACGGTTGCCGGCTTGACCAGCACCATGGCGTTCAAGGCCTGCGGCCAAATCCGATACAGCCACACCCAGAGGAGCCGGTCTGCGCAAAGGAGTCGCAGCCGACCCGGACGCTGACGCCGCAGGACGGTCACCTGATGTCGCAGAGCGAGCAGCTCAAGCTCCAGCGAAGCGCGGCTACGAAAGCGAAAGGAGAGCAGGGAAACGAGGGCGGAAAGATATGTGATCATGCCGACAAGGGTATGGCGGGTACGCAGAAAATCTCTAGCAGTTTGCTGAAAAACCTGGAAATTGTAGGTTTGCTGTTTTGATGGCCGTTAGTTCTGGTGATGTTGTTCGATCGGTCGAGGGTCTTTGGCAGCCTGAACGGTTATTCGCCTACGCCGCAATCAGTTTCGGAATGCGGATTAGGTTATAGGCGATCAGATTTAGCATGAAGTCGGCGGCAACGCAGCAGATGCCGCGATGTTTTGTTGTATTAGCCGAAACTCGATCTGACAGCTGTTGCCTGGTTGAGCGATCGGGTTTTGGTGTCCGATAGGTCAGGCAGCGATCATTTTCTCCTTTGCCATCGGCATTGCATCCAGGAAGGTCTGCATCGGGGTTTTTCCGAAGCACCAGCGTCCCTGATGGGGTCGTGCCTCGTTATATTCCTTGATCCAGAAATCCAAATCGGCCTGCAGTTCCTCGATCGAACGATACACCTTCTTGCGGAACGCGACACGATAGAACTCGTTGAGCACCGTTTTGTGAAAGCGCTCGCAGATGCCATTGGTCTGCGGGCTCTTGGTTTTGGTGCGTGTATGATCGATGTCCTCGACCGCGAGGTAAAGCTCGTATTCATGCCGCCCGGCCGCCTAGCGCCAGACCCAGATGATGAACGATGCATTCCAGCCGTGCCGTCCGGCGCGCTCGGACCGGCAAAGTACTGCCGAAGCGCTCGGCGAAGGTCTGCCGCCGACAGTCTCGGGCCTCGCAGGCAAACCGCCGGGTGATCACGCGAAGGCGCACTGCCCTGCCGGCGCAGGGCAGATCCGCGACCTGTCTGGTGTACCGGCTATGAATTCGGCGCGACGCCAAGCCGCACAAAGGGCACTTGGCGATTGCGGCCGCCGACCGAACAGTCAAAATTACTGAGTCCGGTAAATCCCTTACGCTCTCGACAACGAAACCACCCGGCACAAGAGACGAAATTCGAAGTCTGGTCCGCATGGCGCTGATTCCCTCGTTGGAGAACCGCAAGGTCGCCAGCGAATTTCATGGAATTAAGTCAGAGCCAACATTGGGCGCCGATTGACAGTTTTCGGTACCGACAGCCCGTCGGGCGCACTTGGTCAATGATATTCAGTTTTGGTCAAGAATCTGTCTTTCCCCGCGACGTTCGCGACATGCTCTGGCAGTTCGCGTCGCGCGCAATTCACAGATAGAATTCCTGTGCCGATGGCTGATTCGGGCAAACCAAAAAGTCCAATAAGTCTTTTGACTGTTGCGAAAACTGAGAAAACGCCGCCGTGATCTAGACGATTGATGCGGCACATTGGCGATCATTGCGATGCTGACGTGATTGGTCGGAGTAGGAGAAAAGCTTTAATCCCTTACGTTGGAGGAGGGGATGGCAGACGAAACAAAGCGGCCGGTGTTCCTGTCGACTATGCCTGCGGACCGCCGACAGCGCCAGTTTGCGCTGACAGTCGTGCTGTTGTCGCTGTTGATTTTCATCGCCGCGGTTCCATTTGCCCGCCTGCAACTGCCCGAGGTGTGGGCATTCATCCCGATTTACGAATCGACGCTCGCAATCAACGATCTGATCACCGCGAGCTTGCTTTTCGTTCAGTTCAGCATCTTGCGCACGCGAGCTCTTTTGGCGCTCGCCTGCGGTTTCCTGTTCACCGCGGTCATGGTCGTTCCGCATGCACTCACTTTCCCCGGTCTGTTTTCGAGCACGGGATTGCTTGGCGCAGGACCGCAGACCACGGCCTGGCTGTACATGTTCTGGCACGGCGTATTTCCGCTCCTGGTGATGTTTTACGCCATGCTCAAGGCTGCCGATCGCGATACCGAGCAGCCGCGCGGCTCCATTCGCGCCATCATTTTTTCAGCGTGGTTGCCGTTTTGGCACTCGCCGGCGGGCTGACATTGCTCGCCACGATGGGCCAAACGCATTTGCCCGGCATAATGCAGGGCAACAGCTACAGCCCCGCAATGATTGTCGTCGTCACGACAGTGTGGGCGTTAGGCCTCATTGCTTTGGCGACGTTGTGGCGGCGGCGGCCGCATACCGTGCTCGATCTGTGGCTCATGGTGGTGATGTGCGCATGGACGTTCGACGTTGCGCTCAGCGCGATCTTCAATGCAGGACGCTTCGATCTCGGCTTCTATGCCGGCCGGATTTACGGGCTGCTGGCCTCAACATTCGTTCTGCTGGTGCTGCTGTTTGAAACGGAGAAGCTGTATGCCCAGCTCGCGTGGTTGTTCGAGGCGGAACAGCTGGAACGCAAGCGCCAAATGGAGGAAGGCCGCCGCATCTTCGACACATCGCTCGATCTCATCCTGGTCACGGATCGCCAAGGTAATTTCATTCGTGTCAGCCCGAGCTCGGCAGCGATCCTGGGTTACCAACCCGAAGAGATGACGGGCCACAGCGCCGCGGAGTTCATCTGCCCCGAGGATCTTGAGCCAACGCGCAATGAGATGCGTTTGGCTCGACGTGGTCAACATACGCGGAACTTCCACACACGGTACGTTCACAGAGACGGTCATCCGGTATCGCTGGCATGGACAGGCGTCTGGTCGGAGCCGGAACAACGGCACTTCTTCATCGGCCGCGACATGACCGAGCAGAAGCAGGCCCAGGAGGCGCTCAAGCAAGAGGCCGAAGAGCGCCAGCGCGTTGCCGAAGTGTTGCGCAACACCATCACCAGCATGGTGGATCCCGTCATGGTGGCCGACGCGAGCGGGAAGATTCTGATCGCCAATCCGCCGGCGCAAAAAATATTCGGCGACGCTCGTGGGCGTCGATTCGGACGAGTACGAACGCCATCTATGATCGGTTTTATCCCGATGGCGTTACGCCGTTTCCATTCGAACAGACGGCGATGTTCCGCGCCATAAGGGGCGAGGCGGTCGACGATCTCGAGTATCGTCATCCGACCGAAGGGGACCGACAACGAGGTTCATCTGATTGGCACCGGCCGCCCGATCCGAAACGAAGCGGGAGAGCTGCAGGGCGCCGTGACGTCTATTTCGCGACATCACCGAGAGCAAGAAGGCGCAGGAGGCGCTGCTGTGAAAGCGAGCGGATGGCGCGGGACATCATCGCCGGTGCGCTTGATGGATTTACCCAGATCAATGAATCCGGCGAAGTGATCGAATGGAACCCGCGAGCGGAGGAAATATTTGGCTGGTCGCGCCAGGAGGCGCTGGGCAAACGGCTCAACGATTTGTTCTTGCCGGGAGGGTATCGCCTCAGTTTTTCACGACATGATCGAACGATTGCAAAACCCGAACGAGAGTGCAAGGATTGGCGAACGCATTGAAATCGACGCGGTGCGCAAAGACGGGCAGAAGATCAAGGTCGAGATGGCCGATAACGGCCCTGCGACCGACACGACGGCTATGTATTCAATGGGTTCATCAGGGATCTCACCGAGAAGATCGCGGCCGAGGAGCAACTCAGGCAGGCCCAGAAGATGGAATCCGTCGGTCAGCTGACCGGCGGCATCGCCCATGACTTCAACAACATGCTCACGGTCATCACCGGCACGATCGATATCCTGGGCGAGCGGTTGCCGACAAGCCGCAGCTTGCCGCGATCGCAAAGTTGATCGGCGAGGCGGCCGACCGGGGCGCGGAGCTGACAGGCCAGCCTTCTCGCCTTCGCCCGCAAGCAGCCGCTGCAGCCACGCGAAACCGACATCAACGCCATGATGATCGAAACGGCAAAGCTGCTGCGGCCGACATCTGGGTGAACATATCGAGATCGAGATGACGGCTGGCAGAAGATGCATTTGGCCGGCATTGATCGATCCCGGCCAGCTCAGCCACGGCGCTGCTCAATCTTGCAGTCAATGCGCGCGACGCCATGCCGAACGGCGGAAAGTTCACGCTGGAGACAAGCAACGTTGTTCTCGATCAGAACTATGCCGATAACAACGGCGACGTTCAGCCCGGAAATTATGTAATGATCGCGATCAGCGACACTGGCGGCGGCATTCCCGAAGCAATCCGCGGAAGGTATTCGAACCATTCTTCACCACAAAGGAAGTCGGCAAGGGAACCGGTCTCGGGCTGAGCATGGTGTACGGCTTCGTCAAGCAGTCTGGCGGACACATCAAGGTCTACAGCGAAGAAGGGCACGGTACGACATTCAAACATCTATTTGCCGCGGGCAGGGACACAGCCAGAGGAGATCAACGAGACTTCGGCGTGAGTCGCAAATTGAAGGGGGGGCCGAAACCATCCTGGTCGTCGAGGATGACCCATTGGTGTGCACGTCTGTCATCACCCAACTGCAGAGCCTCGGTTATAATACGCTATCGGCCGCCAACGCGGAGGAAGCGCTTGCCATCGCCGATGACGGAGCGGAGTTCGATCTCCTGTTCACGGATGTGATCATGCCCGGACAAATGAACGGCCGGCAGCTTGCCGAAGAAATGGCGAAGCGGCGCTCACCGTTGAAGGTGTTGTTCACGTCCGGCTATACCGAAAGTGCTATCATCCATCATGGCCGGCTCGATCCTGGCGTTCTTCTGCTCGCCAAACCATATCGCAAGCAGGATCTCGCCCGCGTGATCCGACAGGCCCTAAACGGTGCCAAAACCTTGCCCACCCGCATTTATGAACCGCCAAAATCCCAAGCTATTTGAAACACCTAATGCGCGATAACCCATCGTTCACTAGTCTTGGTTGATAGTCGCCCTCTCTATGGGCCACAAGAAAGGCCTTGAGGGGACTCAGATTATGCAGCGCGTCCTTGTCGTCGATGACCAAGCGCCCGTGGCGAAAGCGATTTCGATTGCGCTTGAAGCCAGAGGCTTTCAAGCGGTCCTCGCCGAGAGCGGCGCTGCAGGACTGTACAAATTTGACAATTCTCGGTTCGATGTTGCCATCGTCGACATTTACATGCCGGGGATGGATGGCGCAAAGTTCATCAGAGCATTGCGCGAGCGCAATCCAAGACTGCCTATTATCGCCATGTCGGGAGTGCGGTTTAACGGGACCAAGCGGACCGCGCTGGATCTATTTCCGATGGCCCCCGGTTTTTCCGACGTCATTTGTCTGCAGAAGCCGGTTCGACCAGCCGCCCTCGTTGAAGCGATTCAAAAAGCAATTAGCATCGTCGCGTAACGATAAATCGCATCGACATAACCGTTATGAGACCTGCGATGGCACGCATCCTGATTATCGACGACGATGAAGCGGTACGGCGCGCGACAACGATTTTGCTCGAAGCAAACGGCTTTGACGTGGTTGCGGTCGCCGATGGAATGTCCGGCATCAATGCAATTAAAAACCGACAATTCGATGCGGCAATCGTTGATCTATTCATGTCCGGCATGAATGGTTTGGAAACGACGAAAGCGATTCGCAAGCATAGCCCGCTACTGCCGATCATTACCGCGTCCGGATTTATGTTTAGCGGTTCGTGTCCGGAAATGCCTGACTTTGAAGCTATGGCTGTAGAAGCTGGAGCGACCACGACGCTGTATAAGCCATTTCGGCCAAAGGAATTCGTGCAGGCAATTCAAAAAGCGATCGGCGCAGCCGTTTAGATAAGGGAGCCGCCGATCGTTTTGGACGGCATCCAGTAGCGCAAAATTGAGTGACCGTTTCAACGCTGTGTGTACCGAAAACCTTATCCGTATTGATTACCCGAAGGAATCGCCTAACGTCGGCGTACCATGATAGCGCTGCTAGGTTTCGTATTGGTCGTCTTGGCCGCGCCATTCAAGTCGAAGAGCCGGCTTGAGGCAGAGAATGCGGTTCTCCGACATCAGTTGCTCATCTTACGGCGCAAGATGCAGGGGCGAATCCCCGCTCGCGAACAGCGATCGCTGGTTCTTTGTTCAACTGTATCGCTGGTTTCCTTCAATTCCGAAGGCTCTCGCAATTATCCGCCCCGAGACGCTCCTGCGTTGGCATCGGGCCGGCTTTCGCTGTTATTGGCGTTGGAAATCGCGCACTCGGGGAGGGAGGCCCCAGATCGATACCGACCTCCGTACGCTAATCCGGCAAATGAGCGTCGAGAATCCGCTTTGGGGCGCGCCACGCATCCACGGTGAACTGCTCAAGCTCGGGTTTGATGTCGCGCAATCAAGCGTGGCCAAATACATGGCCAAACGACTTGGCTCGCCAAGTCAGGGATGGCGCACCTCCTGCGGAACCACGCGCCGGACGGATGCCCAAACGATATCGGCGGAACAGCTGACGATCTCTCGCCCGACGTGCGGTTCTCGAACCGGTTACGATCATGTTGCAACCGCGTTTGGTCGTTATTGGCACGTCGCGTCATTCGCTGCGCCGCAAAAAGCTAGGACGCTAGCGGACTAACAACGGAGTGCGCCGGGAGACCGGCAAGGAGTAGATGGTGCAAGTCCATCACGATGAAGGAGTAGCGAACCGCATCGACCCCAAGTCATGCGCGGCTGCCTGCGAGGGCATCGGCGAAGCGTTGACAGGGGAGCGCATAGGCCAGCCATTGAGCCGCGAAAGTTGGTTCATCTCGGGCGCTGACGGTGTTCCGTTAACGGAAAGCAACACGGATGGGCGCGATATCGCAAGCGCCCAGACGGCCCGGCGTGGTCGAAGACACTGGCATGTGCGGACGCTCCTTGCGCGGGAACCGGGAGACCCCACGTCCGACCATAGGCACGCTGCCGATCTGGTCCGCATCGGGAAGGCGAGGAGCCGTAGCCGATGATGCACGGACATGGGGAGTCAAACTCCGCCATAGTAGCTGCGAAGCCGACGAACAAAGCGGAGCGACCCGCTGCGGAGCCGGTGGAGCCAAGGGCGGAGACCAAGGGGTGCCGCGGGTGAGCCCGGAGCGCGCCGCGCGCTCGCCATTTTCGATGCAGAGATACGTCGCACCATGGGCAATCTCGGTGTGTGCGATATCACCTCGCTCGGCCGCGACAATGTCGTCGTGCCGGGACAAATTCCATCATTCGCTACGCCACAGCAGCGGCGCAACTAGAATCGTCTGCATGCGCAACCCTTCGACACTGCCATCGCATGATTTATCGTACAGCGGATCCGAGCAATTTGAATTTGTTTTAGACCAATCTTGCCACGACTTAAATTTAAGCTTGCAAAGCCTTGCACGAGCAGGGGTGACATGTCGGCACCATTTAGGGAAGTCACTTTCTGAGCCAGTTTCAAATGTCACCCCCTAGGGAGGTAAGATAGCCGCCTTTCCTGGTTGTTGTTCGGAATTCCTTGTGCCTATCCGACTTTGAACATGTGATTTGTCTGGCCACGACGCCTGGGGGCCTTGGCCGAACGGGACATATCAAGTTCTTTCTGCTTCTCGGCAATGTAGGCCAGAACCGGACCGAGCCGTTTGTTCTCAACGATCGCCGCCTGATTCACCCGCTGCCGTTTATCAAAAGCCCGATACGGCAGATCGACGCCGTTATGCCGGATCGCCAGCCGGCCATCGGGATAATCGATCACCATGACCCGCTTGCGCGCCAGCGAACGGGTGATCTCGTTCGGTTCCAGAATGAACATCACCTGGTCGTATTGAAGCGTCAGGTTCACAGACACCGATCGTTCTTCCTTCCAGGCGAAGGCGTCGTCCAGATCGTCATGGTCGGCGCAGGAACGATGCAGATCCCTGTCGCCGAAGGGCGGCTTGGCAAAGCGAGCGTTGTAGTCGGCCATGAATACCGGCAGGAACGCATTGCCGGCCTCCATGCTGCTGATGCCCAGAAGCCGCATCTCCTTGACTAGCCGGTCCTGCAGCGTCGCGTTCGCCCGTTCCACACGCCCCTTGGCCTGCGAGGAATTGGCGCAGATGATGTCGATGTTGAGCGCATGTAATGCCCGGCCGAACTGGGTCATGCCATCCCCGCCGGCGGCATCCTTCCTGTTGACCCGGAATACGCCGTGCTTGTCGGAATAGAAGGCGACCGGCTTGCCGTGCTGCTCCAAATAGGTCCGTGTCGCCTTGAAATAATCGAAAGTGCTCTCGCTCTCGACAAACTGCAGATGCATCAACCGGCTGGTCGCATCATCAATGTAGACGAGCAGGGTGCATTGCGGCCCACGGGTCTCGAACCACCAGTGTTGCGAGCCATCGATCTGGATCAGCTCACCAACACACTCGCGGCGATTGCGCGGCTGATGAACCGGCTTCATCCGCTGCTTGCGATCCTTCCAAAACCCGGCTGCCATCATCCATTGCCGGATCGTCTCGCGGCCAAGACGGATGCCATGCAGCTCAGAGAGCTTCTCGGCCGCAAGCGTCGGCCCGAAGTCGCTATAGCGCTCGCGAATGAGGCCAATGACCTCAGCCCGCAGGCCGATGGGATAGCTCCGGTTGCTCCGTTTGCCGCGCCGCTTGGACACCAACGCCGCGGGGCCGCGCTGCCGATAGGCCTTCGCCAGCCGAAAGACCTGGCGGCGCCCAAGCCCCATCAACCTCGCTGCCTCGGAAACCCTGATCCGGTCTTCCGCCAGATCGCGCAAAACGCTCATCCGATCGATCTCTGAACGGCTCATCGAAATCACCGTCATCGGCCGCTCCCCATGCCACTCCAAAAACTGCGCAGGGTGACATCTGTATCTGGGCCAAGGGTGACTTCTCTATCGGGCGTCTACAGTGACAGATTTGCAGAATGAAAGGTTATGGAACGTCGTGGCGAACACCATCCTGTCCTTTCCGAATCTCATCCGAGCAGAATATTGGCTTTTTGTGTGCCTCATTCGGAAGCGTCCGTTTCTGACACCTGTGCGGATTTTGGTTTTCGGTGCTTACAGCACTCGACTATCCCGCTGCCACGCGTATCAGGCAATCTCCGCAAGACGACGGGTCTGCCTTGCGACCAGACGCGCGATTTCGACGGTATCTAGGCTCGACAGCGTTGCGCCCGGCTTGCGCAACGCTGCACATGCAATTGCGCCGCGTCGGGCCAGCGTGTATTTGCGCACAGCGAGTCCAACGTCCGGTTGCTGTTCATAACGCGCCAGCGGGAGATAGGCATCGAAGAGATCTTGGGCCCGTTCGGTGTCGCCGGCAAGATGCGCTTTCCAAATTCCGACCATCATTTCCGGAAAGGCAAAACCCGTCATGGCGCCGTCCGCCCCGCGTCGGAGTTCTTCCGGCAGAAACACACCTCCGTTTCCTGTGAGAATTGAAATTCGGCGCTGACCCTGGTTGCTGGCTGCCCGCAGCATGGAAATCTTCCCCAATCCCGGCCAATCCTCGTGCTTCAGCATCACGCAAGTCGGCAGCACATCGATGAGGCGGCGTATGACATCGACCGAAATCCGTACGCCCGTCCCTAGCGGAAAATCCTGGAGCGCGAAGGGAATATCACCGAGGGTTTCCGCCACCAGTTCGTAATATCCACAAATCTGTTCGTCTGTCCGCAGATTTCCTGCTGGAGCGACCATGACGCCCGCGGCACCTTCGTTCATGACGCGCACGGATAATTCGCGCATTGACGCAAAGCCCGGCGCCGAAACGCCAGCAATCACCGGTACACGGCCACTGACGCGCGCCAAGACGCGCTTGACGAACTGATGCGATTCTGCGGCGGTTAACCTTTGGTGCTTCACCCATCATGCCGAGGACGGTGAGACCAGTTGCGCCCTTTTCGAGGTAGAAATCGATTAATCGATCGGCGCTCGCCAAATCGAGATCGCCATTCTGTGAAAACGGCGTAACGGAAATTATGTAGACGCCCTTGGCGCTTTCATCCAGTAACGGCATTGGATTTTCGTTCCTTTTTCCAGGGAAAGCTTGCACAGATTAAGGAAGCTGGTCTGATCACGGGGCCGCTTCGGGACACTAACGAAATGCCGCTCGGCCGAAGAGTGACATCTCTGACTCGCGAAGTAGACCATTGTGCTCTTCGCCGCCAATTGGAGCATCGCAGTGGACAAAATCCATCACTGCGCCGCTCGCCCCAAAGGTCGTCCGGCCCAGCCGAGTTGTGCTCTGCCGATCGCCATCGTTACGGCGGCCTGGGTCGGCTCGACGACCGGAACGCCGAGTGCCTCTTCGAGGGGGGCACGGAACTGTGTCATGCCAGCGCATCCCATGACAAGCACGTCGGCACGATGCGTGTCGCGCAGCCTCTGCCCAACTTCGGTCATGCGGGCTAGCGTGCACCCCTCGTCAACGAGATCGGCTACGCCCAGGTCGATAGGTAAATCCGCAGCCAGACGATCGATAACGCCCATTGCAGCGAAATAGCGCAGATGTCGTGGTATCGATGCCTGCAGTATGGCAATGACGCCAAACCGCTGTCCCAGCGTCAGCGCCGTCAGGACACCGCATTCAGCGATTCCAAGCACCGGCCGCGTACTTTGTTCGCGCAGCGAAAACATGCCGGGATCGGAGAAGCAGGCTATGACAAAGGCCGCAGCACTTTCCTCCAGCGTTGCCGCCCGCTTTAAGAGAGGCACGATAATGCTGTCGACGTCACGCTGCAACTCAATTCCCAGCGGCCCGTCTGCAAGCGACAGACAAACGATTGGGGGGCCGCCCATTACCCGTAATGGCGAGACCGCTACGTCGATCCTGGCGGTGACCGCTTTGCTACTATTTGGGTTAATCACGTAAATCGTACCATGCATTTGGTTAAACCTTATCCTTCGCTGCGGCGCGTTCGCGCGCATTCCATTCATCCGCCGAAATGCGTGGCACTCGGAAAGATCCCGCGTGGTGGTGTACCAATCCGTGCCGTGCAGGCGTCCAACGAGATCTAGCGCGCCAACGTCGACGTGAAAGTTGTCGTCAACAAGTCCGTCGCGAACATGCAGGTGGAGAATTTCGCCCACGACCAGATTTCTGTGGTAAGTGCCGAATGAAAGTGAAACTATCTCGCGACATTCGAATTGCACTGGCGAGGCCAAAATTCGCGGAGCGGCAACCTGACGGCTCGGGCCAATGGCCAAACCGGCGACAGCGAGTTCGTCGACATCGCTCGGCAGTTCGATAGCGCAAACCGTCATGGCCTCGACCAGTGCTCGGTCGACGAGATTAACGACAAAAGTGCCGGTCGCGCGGATATTGTACATCGTATCCTTTAGGGGTGGTGGAGATTGTCGGCCCTCGATTCCGAGGACCACCAGCGGCGGAGCGTGGCTGAAGACGTTGAAAAAACTGAACGGCGCTGCATTGTGCCGATTCTTATCGTCGACTGTGGTGACAAGCGCGATCGGCCGCGGAATCACCGTGTTGACGAGAAGCTTATACAGAATTCCGCTCCGTTAGATCTCGCGCCGCCCATTCCATCGCGTCACCCGCAGGTTACGTCAAGACGGCCTACGACGTCCGCCAAAACGCGCGCACCGTCGGCCGCTTCATGCGGCTCAATCAACTCTTCCGGTGCATGGCTGCGCCCCTCGCGGCAGGGCACAAAAATCATACCGATGGGCCCAATCCGCGATACAAAGACACCGTCATGCCCGGCCCCGCTCGGCAGGTCCCGCGCAGAAAGGCCAAGACCAGCGGTAGCCGCCCGAATGGTTTCGCGAACAAAGTTGGCACACGGCGTCGGCGAAACGTGACTGACCTGTTCATGCGTTATGGCCAAATTCATGTCATTCAGAGGCGGCATCAGGTCCTGTATCAACCCCTCGGCAAACGTGGTTATGGCTCCTTCGTCACCCGACCGCGCCTCAATGATCATCTCAACTTTGCCGGGAACGGCGTTGACCGCATTGGGCGTCACCTCGATCTTGCCAATGGTGGCCACGAATGGCTTTGCCTCCGTGGAGGCGGCCAAAGCGCGCCGATACGCTTCGTCAATGATGCGACTGGCGCCAACCAGCGCATCGGCGCGCAGCCACATTGGCGTCGCCCCTGCGTGATCGGCGCGTCCTGTCACCATGATTCGTTCACGGTGGATGCCGACAATGTCTGTGACGATGCCGATCCTGATGCCTTCATTTTCAAGAACTCGCCCTTGCTCGATATGAACCTCCACGTAGGCCGCGATGGAATCCGGCGGACGCCGGACCGAATTAAGTTTATCGGGATCGCCGCCGACAAGACGCAGGCCGTCGCGCAGGATCATGCCATCCGGTCGAGTTAGATCCAGCATGTCGGAGCTCAGCGCACCCGCTAGTGCACGGCTGCCAATGCATGATAAGCCGAACTCAGTCGGCTCCTCAGCTAAAAAATCATACACCTGTAAAGAATGGCGCAGTCGCTCGCGGCTTTCAATTAGGCTCTGCGCCACTTCGAGCGCAGCGAGAACGCCGAGGATGCCGTCGTAGCGGCCGCCAGATGGCACGGTATCCGAATGCGAGCCGATGACGAGCGGTTTTAAATTTGGGTCGTGTCCTTCCAGCGTGGCGACGAGATTGCCGCCTGCATCGATGGTCGGTACCAGACCCGCCGCCCTAAATTCGCTTGCAAGCCAACGACGACCATCAAGAAACAACGGCGAGAACGAGCGGCGTGTCCACGGCCGGTCGGGATCGGTGATCTGCGATAAATTCCCGATCCGGTGCCACAGCCGGCTAGCGTTGATTTCCATGGGAATTACGCTGGTGTTAGGAAACGTCCGTCGCCGGGCTTGTTACAGATCGCCGAGCCATCCCAGGCAAGATTGCCGCGGACGAAAGTGGCGGCGACGCGCACTGTAAATTCACGTCCCTCGAATGAGCTCCAGCGCACTGCAGACAGACTTTTCGACGGATCAAAGGTAAATCTGCCAGGTTCAAGGACAACGATATCCGCGTCGGCGCCGGCAGTCAGCCGTCCTTTGTTAGCAAGCTGGAACGCCTTGGCAGGACCTTCGCACAGCTGCTTGACTACCATTGTAGGTGATACGCCGTGCTCCTCGCAGCCGGTCCATAGCGCTGGCAGCAGCGTTTCGATGCCTGGACCACCGGACGTGTTCCTGAATATGTTAGCATCACTTTTGCGCTCCAGGCCCCAAGACACGTGGTCTGAGGAGATGAAGTCGCAATGGCCTGCGGCTAGGTGACCCCACAAGAGTTCGGTTTCCGCCTTAGGACGGATCGGCGGGTAATGCTTCAACTTGGCGCCGAAGCGCCGGAAATGCTCCTCCTCATTGAGCATGAGATACTGCACGCAGGTCTCGATCGTCACTTTATGGCCGGCGCGCTTATACAGGTTGCAGATGTCAAAGCCGCGCGAGGTCGACACGTGCACGGCGTGCGCCCACGCCCCTGTCTCAGCGCCGATCTCGTAGATGCGTGCGGTCGCCAAGTTTTCGACGAGCGGTGGATGTGCACGGCTAAAGGCATCTGGTCCGGTGTCGCCTGCGGCGATAAGGCGGTCGATGTTCCGGCGTGTCATCTCTTGATCCTGGTTATGCACGCCGCACATCAGGCCGGTCGGAGCGATACGCCTGAACGCCTCGTAAAGCGTGTCATCATCAATTCGCGGGAAGCGATCGCGATTGGCTTCGAAGGTTGAGAATTTAAAGGCGCAAGCTCCCGCCTCGACGAGCCCGGGAATTGCGTCGAGGCCATTCTCCGCTGCAATCGTCGCATAGAGCGCCACGTCGACATGGGCATCGCGCTCAATCGTCGCTACTTTCGCATTGAACAGTGTAGAATTGGTGACCGGCTGCGGATCGTCGTACGGCATATCGATCATCACGGTCACCCCGCCCGCCGCAGCGGCGCGTGAGCACATGCCAATTCCTTCTTGATCGGCTTGGCTGCCAGAATGGACCTGTCCATCGATGACGCCTGGAATGATCCAGTGACCGCTGAAATCATGCGATTCGCGCGCTGCCGGCGCACTATCTATGCCGATCGCGACGACCTTTTCACCGGAAACCGCCACGTAACCGTCATAAAAGATGTTATCAGCAAGCACTATGTTGCCACGTAGGACGAGATCAAAACCGCTCATATAGACCACTCAATTCTAGGGAATTCTTGGGACTTTCTTTGGTTCACGTTAGCATTACGATCCGCACTGCGATCGAAACATGCCATGCCTACACGCCACTGCGTACCGAAAACGTTATCTGCATCGATTGGCCGAAAAATGGCTGACGTCAGCGCACTATGACCACGCTGTTGTGTTTCGCCATGGTCGTCTTGGTCGTGCCATTCAAGTCGAAGAGGCGGTTTGGAGCTGAGAATGCGCCGCTACGACTTCAGTTGATTGTCCTGCGGCCGCCTCGGCATCCTGCAATCCGATAATGCGTCCTATGATCGCCTCCTGCGCGGTGAGCCGGCGAGCCGGCGCTTACTGGCCGCTGCCGACGGCCGCGTCAACTGCATCTCCTAGCCGCTCGACGAGCGCGTCGATTTGTGTCCGCTCTATTATGAAGGGCGGTGCAAGCAAGATATGGTCGCCGCGCGTGCCGTCGAGCGTGCCTCCCATCGGGTATACCATCAGTCCGCGGCGCATCGCCTCGCGCTTGACCCGGGCGTGCATTCTCTGGCCGGGGTCGAACGGCTGCTTCGAAGCGCGGTCCGCCACCAGTTCCACGCCGCAGAAAAGTCCACGGCCTCGGACGTCGCCGACACGGGGGCTATTGCCGAACCGGTCGCGGAGCCGAGCCATCAAATGCTGGCCCATCGCCACTACATTGTCGAGGAGGCGGTCGCGCTCGATCACCTGCTGCACCGCCAAGGCGGCGGCGCAGCTCAGCGGATGGCCGGTGTAGGTGTGTCCGTGCTGGAACAGCCCAGAGCCTGTCGCAAACGACTGGAAAATCCGGTTGCCGACCAGCACGGCTCCGATCGGCGCGTAGCCGCCTCCCAAGCCCTTGGCGATGGCCATCAAGTCGGGGCTGATACCCTCCTGTTCGCAAGCATGCAAGGTGCCGGTCCGGCCCATTCCACACATGACTTCATCGAGGATCAGCAGCACGCCGTACCGATCGCACACCTCGCGAATGCTTCTGAAATACCCGAGGACCGGCGGCACCGCACCGGCGGTGGCTCCCACGACCGTTTCGGCCACGAAGGCGATGACGTTGCCGGGGCCAAGCTCTTGCAGCTTGGCCTCAAGTTCCACCGCTAGCCGGTGTCCATATTTCTGCGCACTCTCCTCGGCCCGGCGTTCGCGATACTCGTAGCACGGCGAGACATGATGCGCCTCGATGAGCAGCGGAGCGAAATCCCGCCGCCGCCAAGCATTGCCGCCGACTGCCAGAGCGCCGAGTGTATTGCCATGATAGCTCTGGCGTCGAGCCACAAAGTATTTGCGCTCCGGCTCGCCGGTCTCGACGAAATATTGCCGCGCCATCTTTAGCGCCGCTTCCATGGCCTCCGAACCGCCGGAGACAAAATAGACATGGGAGAGGCCGGCCGGCGCCCGGCCGACGAGATGATCGGCCAAATCCTCGGCCGGCTGGCTGGTAAAGAAACTGGTGTGGGCGTAGGCAAGCCGATCGAGTTGCGCGCGCATCGCGGCAAGGATGTCCGGATGCTGGTGGCCAAGGCAGGAGACCGCGGCACCTCCGGACCCGTCGATATATTCCTTTCCGTCGGCATCGCGAATAAAGATTCCCTTCCCGGTCTCGGCTCGCGGGTAGGCGGTGCTGATAGATCGATGCAGTACGTGGGTCATGTCGCTTCGCGGGGATCAGTGGCCAACACGGTGTTCGAGACGGCTGAGGAGGCGCACAAAGGGCCAAAGCAGCACGAGGTAGGTCAGCGCTGCAAGCACCAATGGCGAGGCGTTGTAGGTGAGGGCGCGAGCCATATCCGAAGAATATAGCAGTTCCGGCAGCGCCACTACACTGGCCAACGAAGTCAGCTTGACGACCTCGATGGTGTTGGAGATCAGATCTGGCAACACGTTGCGGACCGCCTGCGGTAGGACCACGTACAGCCACGCTTGGGCCGCGCTCAACCCGGTCGATCGGGCCGCGTCCCATTGTCCGCGGCCGACGCTCTCGATGCCGGCGCGGTACACCTCGCCGTAATAGGACGAAGTGTTCAAGAAAAACGTTAGGCAAACCGAGGCGAAGGGGTCCAGTTGTATCCCCGCGAATGGTAGGCCGGAATGGATGAAGATCAGCAAAGCAAGCGGAGGAATGGCGCGGAAGAAGTCGACCAGGGTGGCGATGAACGCCCTCAGCACACGCCATGGGCTCTGCATCGCAAAAGCGACGACCAGCCCGCCGGTAAGCCCGAGCGGAACGACGACGAGGCAGAGGAGCACCGTCATGCCCAGTCCGCGTACGAGGATCGGGTAGGTTCGCGCCATGATATCGAGGTTGAAGAACTGTGCGACGATCGCGTCCATCAGAATCGCCTCCAGGCGAAGCGGCTCTCGAGCCATCGCCCAGCCAGAACGACTGGGATGAACAGCATGGCGTAACAGAGCGCCCCCAGCATCAACGGCGTGGAGTTACCAACAAAGCTTTCGGCTGTGGTGGCGACGTTGAGAATCTCCGGAACCCCGATAATGCTGCCGAGCGCCACGTTCTTCGTGATCACAATCGAACGGTTGGTGAGCGGTGGGATCGCGAGGCGGATCGCTTGCGGCAGCACGACGTATCCCAAAGCCTGCGCGAAGCTCAATCCGGTCGATCGGGCAGCCTCCCATTGCCCGCGGCGCACGGAGAGGATGCCGGCCCAGAGAATCTCCTCCGCAAACGCTGTGAGGACGACACCCAGCACCAGCCAGAGCACTGCAAAGCTCGACAGCGTCACACCCACATTCGGCAGGCCGAAATAGACCAGGACCAGGAGCACCAGTGGTGGCACGGTCCGGAACACGTCGGCAAAGACCGCGATCAGCAGGTTCAGCGGGCGAAACTCGAAGCTTCGGGCGCACGCCAGTGCAAGTCCGCCGATCAGTCCGGTGGAGACGACCAGCACGGCGATCTCGACGGTGAGCACCACGGCCTTGAGAATCGGCGGCATGTACCGGACGATCAGATCAGGCCGGAAGAACGTGTCTATGAATAGGGACCAACCGTTCATCCCCACCCTCAGCGGACGATCTCGGCGACGAAGGCCCGCGTCCTCGGTTGGGCACGAGGACCGAAAATCCATTCCGGAGGCCCTTGCTCGACGATGGCGCCGCGCTCCATGAATAGGATGCGATCGGCGGCCTCGCGTGCAAAACGCATCTCGTGGCTGACCACTATCATCGTCATTCCCGAATCACGAAGCTTGCGCATGACCGCCAGCACCGAAGCTGCAAGCTCGGGATCGAGTGAGGAAGTGGGCTCGTCGAACAGCATTATTTTCGGCTCGAGCGCGATCGCGCGGGCGATCGCCACGCGCTGCTGTTGACCGCCGGACAATTCCGCCGGATAAGCGGCCGCTTTTTCGGCGAGCCCAACACGCTCCAGGGCTTGCATCGCGATCGCATCCGCGCGCGCCTTGTCCATCCGCAATACCTTGCGAAGCGCGAGCATGACGTTCCCACGCGCCGTCATGTGCGGATACAGATTGAACGATTGGAATACCATCCCGATCTGGCGCCGCATCAGGTTGATGTTTACCTTCGGGCCGAGCAGATTGACGCCGTCCACCACGATTGAGCCGCCGGTGGGCTCCTCCAGCCGGTTGAGGCACCGCAGCAAGGTGCTCTTTCCCGAGCCGGACGGTCCGATGATGAACACCAGTTCCTGCGAAGCCACCGCGAGATCGACTCCGTCCACTGCCACGAAGTCGCCGAAGCTCTTGCGCAGCGCGCGCACTTCAAGGATAGGCAGCGACTTCTCCTTCACGCGGAGCTCCGACGGGGGACTTGCCGTAACGGCCGACCGGCGATGACCAGGATCCGCCGATCAGCCGCAGGTGAGCTTGTGCGGCGTCGGGTCATAGCCCGGCATCCCGGGGACGCCATAGCCCGGAAAGATCTTGACCACGGCGGAGTCCGCCGCCGGCTTGGTGCCAAACCATTTCTCATAAATCCTGGCAATCTCGCCGTCTTTCTTCATGCATTCGATGGCGAGATCAATCTTATTGCGGAGCGACACATTGTCCTTGCGCACGGGCACCGCGAATACCAGCCCAGTCGAATACAGCAAGGAAAGCTTGATCGCCGGATCTTTTTTAACCGCCCAGGCGGCTGCGGTATTGCCGAGCAACATGGCGTAGGCCCGTCCCGACGTGAGCGCCTGAACGGCATCCGGGGTAGTTCCGTAGGACTCGACGGTCCAGCCGTATTTCCCGGTGTTCTCGCGCGCCCACATATCATAGGTCGAGCCTTTGTTGACCGCGACCGTCTTGCCTTTGAACTCTTCCATGGCGTGGATATCGGGCGTGTCCTTCTTCACGATAAACTGGAAATCTGTATTGATATAGCCCTCGGTGAAGAGCATGCTCTCGGCCCTTTCCTTGTTTACCGTCACCGGGGCAAGGATGAAATCATAAGTTCCGGCCTGTAGACCTGGGACGAGCCCCGAGAACTGCGTCGCGTCGATGTGGAGCTTACGCCCGAGGCGGTGTGCGATTGCGTTCCCGAGATCGATATTGAAGCCCTCTATCCCCCCGTTCAGGGTCGGCATCGCGTGCGGCGCGAAGGTCGCATCAACGCCGGTTCGCAGTGGCTGCTCTTCGGCCGCAGCCCATTGAATGCCCATCAGCAGCGCAGCCGCTGCGGCAGCAATGCGCATCATCATGAGTTCCTCCCTCGGTGATTTTGGAGCGACGTTACGCCTTCGCCGTTCGCAGTTCAATGCCATTACCGCAGGCATGCCGGCGGTCCGGCGGCAGCTCAGGAAAGTGTCCTTCAACCAGTGCGGCGCGGGTAATAAAAAATGGCCGCGGCTATATAGCTTGGCCAAATATGGTGACCGTTACGACACGCTCGCAGGTTTTGCAGCCGCCTAGGCCTGGATGGGGTTGTCGCCAAGATACCCCGGCGGTGCCGCAAAACCATGCGCCGCATCTATGATCCGGCTGCCCAGCAGTTGCCTTGCTAGTGCGCCGCGCGCATTCGATAATGCGCGAGGGAATCTTTGGAGCCTCCGGCGAATGGACCTCAGGCATGTCCCTTCCGGAAATCCGATCCGTTTTAGATTCGCATGGTGGGACAGAATCATTGCATCGTTGAGAACGATGCTCTCGATCCTGCATGCGCTCGCAGCATTTGTTGCTGACCTGGTCAAGTCCCGCCGCCGGCTTGAAGCGGAGAATCTGTTCCTGCGTCATCAGCTAAACATTGCGCTGCGGAAGGCGTCAGCGCGCCCACGACTGCGCGGCTGTGATCGTGCAACATTGGTTTGGTTGGTCCGACTTTGGCCGAATTTGCTTGGCGCGGTGCAGGTGGTAAAGCCTGAGACTGTCTTGCGCTGGCATCGGATGGGTTTCAGGGCATATTGGCGCTGGAAGTCGCACAAGCGGGCAGGGCGGCCGATGATTCGTCATGACCTGCGCGGTTTGATCCGGCGGATGAGCCAGGAAAACCCGCTGTGGGGCGCACCGCGGATCCACGGTGAGCTGTTGATGCTTGGCATTGAAGTGGCCCAGTCGACCGTCTCGAAATATATGCCCCGGGGCCGTAGGCCACCATCGCAAAGCTGGAGAACCTTTCTGCGCAACCACGCCGAGGCAATTGCGGCGATCGATATTTGTGTAGTGCCGACGGTGACCTTCGGTCGCTTGTTTGCCTTCCTAGTGGTCGGATATGGCCGGCGAAGACTGCTGTGGTTTGAGGTTACGCGGCATCCGACGGCCGAATGGCTGGCCCGACAGATCACCGAGGCGTTTCCGTGGACATCGGCGCCGACGTCTTGATACGCGACAACGATCGATCCTATGGACGCGTTTTTGTCGCCCGGGTTCATGCGATGGGTATCCGCGACCGGCCGATTACTCCGAGATCGCCATGGCAAAATGGCACAGCAGAACGCTTAATCGGCACGTTGCGCCGGGTGCTTGGATCAAATCATTGTTTTCGGCGAAGCGCACTTGCGGCGCATTCTTTCCGCCTATGCGGCATATTACAATCAAGCTCGCACGCACTTGGCTTTACAGAAGGATGCACCCGTAAAGCGGGCTGCTCAACGGTTTGGTAGGATCATTGCCATCCCCGTCCTGGCCGGGCTGCATCATCACTACGGCCGGATATGATTTTCAGAAGGGACAGCCGGCATTGCGTCGTGGGAGGGAAAGTTTGTCGGGTCAATTCTTGGCTAGGGGCTGGCCTATTCATTCGAGGTAATATGATCGTGGGGCGCTAGCTCGGACGTCTTTCGTTCAAGGCCGTTCGTATGCCGTCCGTTCAAGACCGTTCGTATGTCGTCAATAATCAGCTTAGCCAACTTAGATAGCGGGCGGTCGTTTGCGTAAACGACAAACGCCTCGATAGGTATTTCGGGAAGCAACGGCCTCACTACGATGTTAGATGCGTGAAAGTTGTGTACGGAATACTCGTCTATGATGGCGATATGCTCCCCCTCTTCGACAAGCGAACGTGCGATTGAACAATAGCGCGTTTCGAGTGACCAACTCAGCGGTTCGCCAAGGTCTGCGGCCGCACGGTCGATCAAATCACCCAAGACGGTACCGCGCTCAAGACGAACTATGTTGACGCCTCGAAGATCCGAAATGCGAATAACTTCGTTCTTCGCAAGTGGATGGTCGCGTGTTATCGCGCATACCATCCGACCGCCATGTAGCGGCAGTCCCGTCAAATTGGGATGGTCGCGAAACTCGAGAACAAATCCGATTTCGGCAACGCTTCTGGCGACGTGGTGGAAGATCGCTTCGCGTTCTCTTACGTCGATCGAAATCCTAACGCCGGGCCGTTTTGCGGTAAAGGGTGTACGGCTTGAGGTAATATCGAATGTCCCAAGCTGGGCGTCGATGCAATGCGCAGGGAACCGAAACGGCCATGCTTGAGGTCTTCGACTTTTTTCTGAAGTGATGCGAATAGCAGAAATATCGAGGAGCTTTCCGCATACAGGGAAAGCGCTTCTTCGGTGGCTACGAGCCGGCCACGGACGCGGTGGAACAGTCGGAAGCCAAGCTGATCCTCGGTATGTTGGATGACATTACTGACGGCCGGTTGACTAATTATCAACTGGTGCGCGGCGCCCTTAGTCGTCCCAGTTTCGACAACTGCCCGAAATATCTCTAGTTGGCGGAGATTCATTTACTCATTTAACCACGATGTCGCACGGCCACCAAACCATGGCCCGCCATCCTATGTCAACGTCGCGTGTCAGGCCGCAAGCTGACCAAGCTGCGCGGGGTCGTTGCCGAAGTCGTAGTATCCGGGGGGAGCTTGTTCCCCATGTCGGCTTCATCGTTACCAACTGGCGCGCAATTTTACGACGGTGGTAGACTGGCTATCGCCGCGTCGACTGCCTCGCCCAAACGATCGACGATCATGTCGATGGCGGCGCTTTCGATGATGAAAGGTGGTGCCAGCAGCAAGTGATCGCCGCTTCTGCCGTTGACTGTGCCGCCCATCGGATAGACCATCAGCCCGCGCGCCATCGCTTCACTCTTGATGCGGGCATGCAGTTTCAGCTGAGGCGGGAACGGCTCCTTCGACCCGCGGTCGGCGACTATTTCGATTCCCTGAAACAGGCCGCGCCCGCGCACATCGCCGACGAACGGATGATTGCCGAAGCGCTCGTTTAGGCGGCGATGCAAATACGCGCCTTGTTTGCGCACATTTGCCAGCAGATCGTCGCGGCGGATGACAGTTTGCACTGCGAGCGCGGCCGCGCAGGCCAGCGGATGGCCCATATAGGTGTGGCCGTGCTGGAAGACGCCTGTACCGTTAGCAATCGCGGCAAAAATTTTGTCACGAATGAGAACGGCCCCGATCGACGCGTAACCACCGCCTAACCCCTTAGCGACCGTCATCAGGTCGGGGTTGATGCCTTCCTGTTCGCACGCATGGAGCGTGCCGGTGCGCCCCATGCCACACATCACTTCGTCGAGGATCAGGAGAATGCCGTGGCGATCGCAGATGTCGCGCACGCGCTTGAAATAGCCGGGAACCGGCGGCACCGCGCCCAAGGTCGCGCCGACAACTGTCTCGGCCACGAACGCAATGACATTGCCGGCACCGAGCTCGTCGATCTTGGCTTCGAGTTCAGTCGCCAGGCGTTCGCCGTAGGCTTCCGGCGTTTCGTCGGGGCGGCGGTCGCGGTATTCGTAGACGGGCGAGACATGATGCGCCTTGATCAGCAACGGCTCGAACTGCTTACGCGCCAACTTACGGCCACCGATTGCCAGCGCGCCGAGGGTTATGCCGTGATAGCTTTGCCGCCGCGCGATGATGAACTGCCGTTGCGGCTCGCCACGTTCCACAAAATACTGCCGCGCCAGCTTCAGCGCGGCTTCGATTGCTTCCGAGCCGCCGCTTACGAACAGCACATGATCGATGCCGGCCGGTGCGTGACCGACCAAATCGTCGGCCAATTCCTCGGCGACCCGTGTGGTGAAGAAGCTGGTGTGCGCATACTCCAAATGGTCGAGTTGTCCGCGCAGCGCGGCAAGTATATCCGGATGCGAATGACCAAGGCATGAAACCGCGGCGCCGCTGGAAGCATCGATGTAGTCCTTGCCGGTGGCATCGCGCAGCAGGATCCCGCGCCCGCTTACCGCAACCGGATAATCGTGATTGATCTGGCGATGGAGGATATGGGTCATGATCGCTCCGATGATGCTTTCGAAGGCAGGACATAAGTGTCGAAGGCGGAAAGCTGCTCCTCGCTTTGGGCTAGCGATTTGAGCGTTTCCGATCCGCGCCGGGCGGCGACCAGCGCGGCCAGGCATTCGACGGTGGCAAAGGCTGGCGTCATAGAGGGAAAGAACGAAGGCGTCTCGGTGCCGATGATCAAGGTTTCGCTGGCGATTGACGCCAGAGGCGAGATTTCGCTCTCGGTGATGGCGACCACTTTTGCGCCGCGACCGCTTGCGTATTGTGCGGCGCTGATGGTCTGACGCGTATAAGGCCGCACCGTAATGGCAAGCAGAACGTCGTAGCGGCCTATGGTGCGCAGTGCGTCGGTCCCGGTTCCGCCGATGCCATCGACGAGAACAGATGCGCCGCCAAACAATGACCGCACATAATGGAAGATATAGGCGACGGAATATGTCGAACGTAAGCCGAGGCAGAAGATGCGCTCCGCGTCGGCGATGCGCTCGGCCGCCGCTGTGAATTGCCGGCTCGCGTCCGGCGATGAAAGCGCCTGAAGGTGCTGGCATAGTGAAGCGAAAATATCCTGAACCAAGGCGACGTCGCCTTCTGCGTCGCGCCGGTAAAGCAATTCCTCAGCACGCCCTCTGAAGTTTTCCGGACGCTGACGTACGGCGTCGGCACAGAGCTTGCGGACATCGTCGTAGCCTTTGAGGCCAAAATGTTGAGCGAGCCGCGTCATGGTTGCCGGCGAAACGCCCGCCCGCCGGGGGGCTGGCGGCGCATAGTTGAAACCGCACGGCCTGATCGTGGTGGAGCGCCTTCGGAATTGCGCGATGACCATCTGCGCCTCCCGCAAGCTGCAAAAGATTTCTCCATTCAGCGGTTCATCGCGTAGCTCGCGAGATTTCGACTTCTTGGCAAGTCGCCAGCGCAGACTTACTTTGCGTCATCGACACTTCCATCTGAAGAAGCACCCACAATCTGTTTCACACTGAACCTCTTCTTTTTTCGTTACATCATCTTGAGCCTCTTGTACAAAAGCTTCACCTCGAGCGAGCAAAGTCCGTGTTGGTACGCAGCACGAAGATGCCGTCCAATCTGGCATTCTCCAACTGGCGCGATCGATGTTGAACACGTTCTCCCCGGTGATTGCAACGAAGCGGTGACTGGACGAGCGCCCTGTCGGCCTTCTTCAGCAGCCGATCCGCGGCGAAAATGACGGCGCGGGCATCTGTGTCCCTCTTGGCCTTGGCGCCGAAATTTATCTTTTTTGTTGGCTGGTCGTACGATTGGTCAGCGGGCTCAAACATTGAGTGCAAATCGGTTTCGGTCAAGCCGCGCCAGCCCCGAGCCATAACTTCCGGCAATGGAGTCCATTTAATTACTAATTGGACATTCAAAATGAGGCAAGTTACCGAACGAAGCTCGGATCGAGCGTTGAAAAAGGACTTTTGCTGATGGATTCTGCAAATTCGGTCGCGCCTGCCGTTGCTGGCCAGGAGAAGATGGTCCGTTCGCTTTTTGATGAGTTGCGTGAAAATACAACGAACGGCAGAGGTATCCGCCGGGATGCCTACGGCAAGGGTGAGAATTTTGCGCACCATTTACTGGCAGCGACAGCGCGAAGTCTTGGGCTTGACGTTGAATACGATGGCGCCCTCAATATGTATATGACGCTTAAAGGGCGAGATCGTTCAGCACAACGTATCATAGTCGGCTCTCATCTTGATTCCGTCGAGGACGGAGGAAATTTTGACGGAGCCGCCGGTGTGATTTCGGGTCTCGCGGCGTTAGCCGCGCTCAAATCAATCGGCGTCCAACCTCAATCCGATATAACCGCGGCAGCTTTCCGCGCGGAGGAAAGCATATGGTTTGCTACCTCCCTCTTCGGCAGCCGAGCCGCCATGGGTGATGTGCCCGCGGGCATATTGGACAACCTCAAGCGAGTAGATACCGGTCGGACGCTCGGGGATCATATTATCGAATGCGGCGGGAACTTAGACGAACTTCGTGCCGGTAAGGTATACCTCCAGCCAAAAGCGATCAAAGCTTATCTCGAGATTCATATCGAGCAGGGGCCTGTCCTCGAAGCTGAAGGAATCCCAGTTGGTATCGTCACTGGCGTGCGGGGAAATTCTCGGCGTACAGCGGCCAAAGTACTTGGTGAATACAATCACTGCGGAGGGGTACCGCAGGAGTATAGACACGACGCAGTCGTTGCAGCGAGCGAGCTAGTTCACCGCCTCGATGAGACATGGCGTGAATGGACAAAAAAACAGAAGGATATGGCCTTCACGGTCGGAAGAATGTTTACGAATCCGGAGAAGCATGCGCTGGTTAACATTTCTGGAGAGGTCACGTTCAGCCTCGACATTCGCAGCGTTGATCAAAACCTTCTCACTGAACTTGAAAACCACTTCGAAAGTCTTTGCGATCAGATTGCCAAAGAAAAGGGTGTCAAGTTCGACTTAGGTCCTCCAATTCGCTCTCCTGTTGGCGTGGTCGAGCCATCGATTGTAAAGCGGCTCGTTGAGGGCGCGGAAAAGCTCAAAATTCATCATCGGCTGATGCCCAGCGGAGCCAGTCATGACGCCGCGGCGTTTGCTCGCGCTGGTGTTCCTATGGGAATGATCTTCGTCCGCAATAAAAATGGCAGTCATAATCCAGACGAGGCGATGGAGATTGCCGACCTAATGGAAGCCGTCAAGCTGATGACGTGGTGGCTGGCAGAAATTTCAGACGATTAGGAAAAGCCGCAAAGGTAGACGCAACAAATGCCCAATCTGCGAGGTAGTCGTGTCTAAGTTCGATCTAGTTATTCGCGGCGGAACAGTCATTACGGCCTCCGACCGGATGCAGTGCGATATTGGCATCACCGACGGCAAGGTAGCTGCCTTAGGGCCCAATCTCGAGAAATCTAAATCCGAGATTGACTCAAGCGGGCTGCTTGTATTGCCGGGCGGCGTAGAAGGTCATTGCCATATTGAGCAGCGCGGTACACATGGCGTCATGACGGCGGACGATTTCTATACCGGAACGGTATCCGCCGTGTTTGGTGGGACGACTACCGTTTTGCCTTTCGCCGCGCAAAGTCGGGGCCAATCGCTGCGACAGGTCGTCAAAGACTATTCAGAGTGTGCAAGGCCTAAGGCCGTCATCGACTACGGCTTTCACCTCATTATCAGCGACCCGACACCGCAAGTGCTCGGCCAGGAATTGCCGTCCTTAATCAAAGACGGCTTCACATCCTTCAAAGTGTATATGACCTACGACCGCTTGCGGCTCGACGATATGCAAATGCTCGAAGTGCTGTCTACTGCGCGACAGCACGGGGCCTTTGTCATGATCCATGCCGAGAACCACGACATGATTCGCTGGTTGCGACAGCGCTTGCTCGATCGCGGTCATTTTCAGCCCAAATTCCAAGCTGTTAGTCACCCGAAAGTTGGTGAAGGAGAGGCCGCGAATCGCGCGATTGCGCTGTCACGATTGATCGATATCCCAATCCTGATCGTTCACGTCTCTTCCGAGCCTGCAATGGCTGAAATTCGTGAGGCGCAGACTGCCGGACTGAAGGTGTTTGGTGAAACCTGCGCCCAATATTTGTGCCTAACGGCGGATGATCTCGACCGGGAGAACATGGAAGGTGCAAAATTTTGCTGCAGTCCGCCGCTGCGGGATAAGCAGTCTCAAGAAGCGATTTGGCGTGGCATTCGCAATGGCACTTTTCAGGTGTTTTCTTCTGACCATGCTCCGTATCGGTTCGATGAAACGGGCAAGTTTCACGCTGGGCCAAAAGCCAATTTTACTCAAATCGCGAATGGCATTCCCGGGATTGAATTGCGCACACCGTTGTTGTTCTCGGAGGGCGTTAGTAAAGGACGCATCGATCTTCATCAATTTGTTGCGCTAACGTCGACAAATCCAGCAAAAATATATGGCCTGTATCCGCGCAAGGGATCTATCACGATAGGCGGCGATGCCGATATCGCCATCTGGGATCCAAATAAAGAGGTTACGATAACCCACGACATCCTTCACGACGCTTGCGGGTACACGCCGTATGAAGGAATGCGCTTGAAAGGTTGGCCGGTAACGGTTTTAAGTCGGGGCCGGGTTGCGGTGCAGGATGGCGAATTAAAGGTGGCGAAAGGAAGCGGTCAATTTCTTAAGCGCGAACTTTCATCTGCCGCAATACCGCTTGGCGCTTTGGAATCGGAAATCGACCCATCGCGCAACTTCGGAGCGGATGTCTTGTCTCCCCGACATTGACGATACGAATCCAATGCGCCGATGGAGTGACAAATGACGGCTGATGCGAGATCTGGCCAATATAAATATCGGAGCCACACATGACTGCCATCAAATTCGGGGTCAATTTTATGCCGTCAGCCTCAACGATGGAGGTTGTTGGTTGGGCGAAGGAAGTCGAGCGGTGTGGCTACGACCTGCTCGGGATATCGGACTCGCAGTCCATATGCCGGGACGTCTACGTGACGCTCGCGCTTTGCGCGACCAACACGGAGCGCATCCGTTTCGGCCCCCGCGTCATTACACCGGTCACGCGCCATCCAGCGGTGGCGGCGTGCGCCGCGGCGACGTTGGCTGAGCTTGCGCCCGGGCGGACAATGCTCGCCATTGGCTCCGGCGACAGCGCCGCCTTCAATTTAGGCCTCAAACCCGCGTCGCTTGCCAATCTGCGTGAGTACGCGCTCACAATTCGGGCGCTCATGACATCCGGAACCGCGATCTATCACGGTAAGAGGGCCAAGTTCACTTGGTCCCGAACACCAGTACCGATCTTCCTGGCCGCTTCCGGACCGAAGACGCTCCATTTGGCCGGTCAGATTGCTGACGGAGTAGTAATTCGCACCGGCATCACGCCCGATATCATCCGCAACTCGATCGCGCACGTTCACGCCGGCGCCCGCGAAGCCGGCCGTGACCCCTCCTCAATCGACATGTGGTGGTGGCCCGACATCAATATTGCGGGAAGCTATCGTGAGGCCGTGGCCCAGATCACGATGTCACTGGCGGCCGCAGGTAACCATCTGAGCCGGTTCACTACTGAGGGTAAGCACATCCCACCCGACCTTCTCCCCAAGATTCAACAACTTGGCGAACGCTACGTTTTCGAAGAGCATGTTACGGTAGGGAGCGCGAACTGCCGACTTATTGAGGAGCTGGGATTGGTAGACTACCTCGCCGAGCGGTTCGCAATTGCTGGAACGGCGGCCGATTGCGTTAGGAAGCTCGAGGCTGCTGCCGAGGCGGGTGCACGGCAAATATGGCTAAGTGTGCACTTCGACGACAAATTCCGGTTCCTGCGTGAGTGGGCGGCGAAGATCATCCCTGCATTCAATTGACCGTGCCGGTCACGGCTGGTCCCGCCGTCAGATTCTCTGGGATGCGCATCGAGCGCCGAGACGATCATAGTCGGCGGCACGGCCGCAACGCTGTGACATGTTTGCATCGCTCATGAGATTTTGTGAAATATCTTTAGCCCGCTGGTTAATTGAGAAGGGGGTCAAATTGAATAATAGGTGCAAGGCATCGGCGTTGTAACCGGGCTCTTCGGCCTTGTCGCCATCCCCCTTGCACCGAGGCTACAATGTCAAAATTTACCAACAAGTCTGCAGACATTATTCCGATCGGCGGCAAGAAGCTAACCAAGCCGGAGCACAATATCCCGGCGTTCCCGTGTTACCCGAAGATGCTGTCAACGATCGCGGAAATCTCGCCATCAAAAACTTGGATGTTCGCGCCGAGCAATGTGTTCTTGCCAGGATCACTGCCGAGCACCTGGAGGGCCGGTTGCTCTTGGAATCCTGCAGAAACGCTACGACGTCATCGCGAGATATCTGCATCCTTCGGCTTGAAATGTATCAAGACTTGCAAATGCGTCTGCCATCTGAACTTCGCAAGCAGTTTCGCGATCTCATCACCAAGACCTTGCAATACCAGAATGATGATCAGGACTGCGAACACATGGAGGATCGTCTTTTCTTGCTTTGTAATTTTCTCCGAAGCGATCGAGCGATCATGCCGCGGAAGCTTTGCGATGCGATCAGGACGCTTCGCGACCTAACATGGATGACCGTTGTCCCTGTCGTAAATCAAATCCGGACATATTGGTGATGCAGCCCGCCCAGGATCGGACAGCAAAGAATGTGACCGACAATCCCAATGGCGCGCGGTACGGGTGCGTCCTTCTCTAGGGACAAATGCGTGCGTATCTCATTGTAATATTTCATGTACGATAGCAATACGTGACGAAGATGTCGTTCACCCAAGACGATGATATGATCGATACATTCCCTGCGGATCGAACCGATCAGCCGTTTAGCTATCCGTTTTGCCATGGGGAGCGCGGCGACGTTGGTCGATCACGAATGCCCATTGATCGAAGTCTTCGGATGAAAATCTCACCATAGGCCCCGTCCCGGTCACGGATTAGATAGCGAGGCGCCTGGTTCCAGCCGCAAGCTTCCGTGATCTGATTTGCGATCCATTCTGCGGTCGGATGCGCTGTGACGCCAAACCATATGATCTGTCTTCGCCCATGTCCTACAATCAATAAGCCATAGAGCAGACGAAACGAGATTGTCGGCACAACGAATAAATCCATCGCCGCGATGCCGTCGGCATGATTATGAAGGAACGTCTTCCACCCTTGAGATGGCGCGCCTCGTCGCTTGGCCATATACTTGGCCACGCTCGTCTGTCCGATATCCATGCCGAGCTTGAGCAGTTCTCCGTGGATCCGCGGCGCGCCCCACAGCGGATTGGCAATGCTCATCTCGCGGATCAGCTGGCGGACTGCCAGCGGCACAATCGGCCTGCCACCACGGCGTCGCGACTTCCAGCGCCAGTACGATTTGAACCCGGCGCGGTGCCATTTTATGACGGTCTCCGGCTTCACAATTGCCAGAGCGTTTGTGACAGTTGGCACCAATCGATACAGCGCAGCAAATATTAGGCGATCCGTTACACTAAAGATTTGCCTCTTCGGCAAATGCCGTCGCTGGATGTTAAGCTGATGGCGGAGGACCAGGATCTCAGCAAGCAATGAAGCTCTTGACCGGAACAACCCGAGCAACGCCGACCAGACTAGGCTGCAACATTCCCTCATAGAACAGAAAGATTGCGTGATTCTGCCTCAGTTGCCAGCCCGGTTAGGTTTACGACAGGGACAACATGACGACCAGGGTCGGTCGCTTTCGGCTGTTGCCCTCGCTCTTCGTTTGACGGTATCATTGTCCTAACAACAAGCTGAGTAGGCGGGACAGCAAATGCTCAACCGCGCGGACAACGTCGACAATCAGAGTTTGCGCGGCTTCCTGAACATGGTGGAAACCAGCTATCCGGAGGAATTCGTCCGCATTCGTGAAAGCGTCGATCCGCGTTTCGACATGACGTCGATCGTGTTCGAACTGGATCGCGCGGGCAAAAATCCGGTGGTCGTGCTCGAAAAAGTGGCCGGGTACGACATTCCGGTCGTCACCAACGTGGCCGCGAACCGGCTGCTGCTGGCGGCCTGCCTCGGTGTCGACGTGCGCGATCTGCCGACGGCGTTCCGCGAGCGCTGTCAGAAATATATTCCCTGCGAACGGGTGACCGAGGCCGCCTGGAACGAGGTCGTCATCGAAGGTGACGACGTCGATCTGAACAAGCTGCCAATTCCGCTTCAGTTCTCGGTTGACGGTGCGCCTTACATTACAGCGGGGCAGATTTCCGCGCGCGATCCCGTGACCGGGGTGGACACGACCGGCTTTCATCGCTTGATGCTGAAGGGCAAGAACCGCCTCGGCGTCTCGCTGCATTCCCGCCGACGCATGTTCGAGTTCCACCGTCGTGCTGAAGAGCAGGGCAAATCGCTGCCGGCGGTGATCACCATCGGGACGCATCCGCTTCATTACATGGGCTCGATGGTCTACGCCTATCCGCCGAACGTGCGGAAATTCGAGATCATCGGCGGTCTGTTCGGCGAGCCGTACCGCCTGGCCCGTTGCGGCATCGACGACCTTGAAGTTCCGGCCGGCGCCGAGATCATCATCGAGGGTGAAATCCTCGGCGGTGTGCACGAGCCGGAAGGGCCATTTGGTGAATTCACCGGCTACGCCTCGTACCGCAGCACGCAGAACGTGTTCGTCGCGCATCGAATTCGCATGCGCGCGGACGCGATGTATCACGCCGTAACGTCGGGCATGTCCAAGGATCACATCCTGATCTCCTGCATCACCCGCGAAGGCGAAATTCTCAATGCGCTGCGACGCAACCTGCCGAATGTGCGCAATGTGCACGTCCCGCATACGACCTGCGGCGCGTTCATGGCTTTCGTGTCGATGAAGAAGACGGCCGATGGCGAGCCGCAGATGGCGATCATGGCCACCCTCGGCACCGAGCTTTACACCAAATACGTCATCGTCGTTGATGACGACGTCGATATCTTCGACCTCAACGACGTGATGTGGGCGATCGCGACCCGCGTGCGGGCGGAGAAGGACATCTTCTTCATTCCCGGTGCCAAGGCTGCGATCCTCGATCCGACATCGGACCCGAGAATTTCACGGTGACGAAAATGGGCATTGATGCCACGCGTCCGACGGGGCGCGATTTTGCGGAACGTCTCGTCATCTCCGACGAGCAGCGCGCCCGGGCGCGCTCGATCTTGGAGGCGGCCGGAATCAAGCTTTAGACGGGACGAGTGCAATCCTTTTGGATCAACAGGAAACGAGTAGGAGGGGACTATGAAATACGTCGCTCGCTTGGCCACACTGGCCGTTTTGGCTTTATGCACATGCGCGGCCTCGGTCGGCGCGGCCCGCGCCGAAACAAAAGTTCGCTTTTCGCTGGATTGGATTCCTGGCTCGGTGCACTGCGCCATTCTTCATCGCGCTGTATAAGGGATACTACAAGGCGGAGGGCCTCGACGTCGTCATCGATCGCGGTAAGGGCTCAGTCGGCCTCGTCCAGCAGATCGCAAGCGGCGTCTACGATATGGGTTATCCCGACATCAGCGTCGTTGCGGACTTCAATTCAAAAAATCCAGACCAAGGCGTTTCCCGTGCTGATGATGGGCTACGAGCAGGCCCCGGCCGGTGTTGCCTTCCTCAAGGCCAGCAAAATGACGCAAGCCCAAGGAGCTTGAGGGAAAAACGTCTCGGAGCGTCGGCCAACGACAGCGGCTTCAAGTTGTTTCCTATCTTTGCGCAACACGCAGGCATCGACGTCGCCAAGGTAAAAATCCAATATATCGATCCAAAACTGCGGGAGACTTTGCTGGCGAAGCGCGAGGTCGATGCGATTATTGGGCAGATTTTCAATACGGTACTCGAGCTCAAGGCCAAGGGGGTCAACGAGAACGAAGTCGGCTCATTCCTATACCGGGATTATGGCCTCGATCTTTATGGCAACGGCGTCGCCGCCTCGCCGACATTCCTTAAGGAGCATCCCGACGCGGTGAAGGGCTTTATCCGTGCGACGATCAAGGGCGTTCAGGACATGGTCAAAGATCCCGAAATGGCGGTTCAAATGACATTGAAATACGAGCCGCTGCTCAATGCGGATATTGAACGCGACCGGCTCAAGCTGGCCATGAAATGCTGCATCATAACGCCCAATGTTCTCAAGGACGGCTTCGGCGACGTCGACAAATCCCGCCTTGAGCGCAGCATCTCAATCGTCGCGCAAGGGTACGGACTTCCGCGAGTGCCGAAGGGCGAAGAGGTGTTCAACTCGTCATATTTGCCAGCTCAAAAGGATCGGATGGTGAAATAACACCGGGTTGAATGATCGGATATCATGTGCATGGCAATGAACTTGATCGAAATAGATGGCGTCGATCTGCATTATGGAGGGCAATCCGGTGCCGACAAGGGCACCGGAACGCTCGCGCTGTCCAATGCGGTTCTGTCCATTAAGCAGGATGAATTTGTTTCTATCGTCGGACCGAGCGGTTGCGGTAAGTCGACGCTGCTCAAGCTGATTTCAGGTCTGGTCAAGGCAACGCGCGGCGGCGTTCGTGTCGACGGCCAGGACGTCAAGAAGCCGCTGAAGTCCGTCGGCATGGCGTTCCAGAACTCAACGCTGCTGCCGTGGCGCAATGTGCGCGACAACGTTCTGTTGCCGCTTGAGATTGTGGAGCCATACCGAAGTCAACCGAAGAGCGAACTGTTCCTTAATCGACAGCGCGCGGACGAACTCCTGGAAGCGGTCGGCTTGGCCGATTTCGGGGATCGCATGCCGTGGCAGCTGTCCGGAGGCATGCAACAGCGCGCGCAATTGTGCCGTGCGCTAATTCATCAACCTTCGATTCTTTTGCTGGACGAGCCCTTTGGGGCGCTCGATGCTTTTACACGCGAAGAATTATGGGGTGTCTTGCAGAGGCTGTGGATCCTTCGCAAGTGCACCGTGGTTCTCGTTACGCATGAGCTGAGAGAGGCCGTATTTCTATCCGATACCGTTTATGTCATGAGCCCGCGGCCAGGACGCGTCATCGCTTCCAGCTCAATCCCGTTTGCTCGCCCGCGTACACTGGATATGACCTTTCAGGCCGATTTCGTCGATCTTGTTCACAAGTGCCGCCATCATATAAGCGTAGGAAATGTAACGTGAGCAGGGCGACCGTCGAAAGGCTGGCTCCATGGATCACGACCCTGTTGCTTTTGCTGCTTTGGTGGGTCGTCGTTCTGGCATTTCGGATCGAAAGCTTTGTTCTGCCATCTCCTATCGCATCAATTGAGGCTCTTTACATATATCGGTACCCGTTGGCTCTCCATGGGCTGACGACCTTGGCGACCACGCTGGCTGGCTTTGGAATCGCCGTCGTCTTTGGCCTGATCATCGGAATCCTTGTCGGGTCGTTTCGTCTAGTCTATTGCTCGCTTTATCCCGTCTTGATCGGATTCAACAGCGTGCCGAAGGCCGCCCTAGTACCGATCTTCGTCATCTGGTTCGGGGTGGGAAGCGTGCCTGCCGTCATTACCGCCTTCATGCTTTCATTCTTCCCGGTCGTTGTGAATGTCGCGACTGGCTTTGCGACAATCGAGCCCGAACTACTCGATGTGCTGCGTGTCCTCGGCGCGACGCGCCGCGACATGATCGTCAAGATAGGCATTCCGCGATCTTTGCCTTACTTTTTTGCCTCATTGAAGATCGCGATCACCCTGTCGTTTGTTGGGTCCGTCATCGCGGAGATCGTTGCCGGCAACAATGGCATCGGAAATGTAATGCTTATCGCCAGCTCCAACTTCAACGTCCCCTTGGTATTTGCGGCGCTACTGGTGGTCGGTGTCATGGGTGTCGGCATGTATGCGTTGTTTGCGGTCCTGGAGACTCGTTTTACGGCATGGTCAATGCGCGGAAGGGGTCTCGAATATGCGACCGGCGGCTAAATCCGCCATGCGGGCGCACATGCGCTGCGTCTAAGGCGCGTATCACCGAAGCAGTCGGCATGGAAAGATACTTGGCTTAGAACTTGTCAAACGGAGTATTGTTGGTCGAAAAGGATGCTCAATGCGTTGGATAAAGCGCTTGTTCGCTCCGTACATAGTTGTAGTCTCTGAGCCATATTCAGATGGCCAGAAATGGTCGTATATATTTGGTGTCGATAATAGATTTGAACTGCGAACATTTAAAAGTTATGAACTCGCGTTCGATAGCCATAGGAGCACCATGACGGGTCTGTCTCTTGGTTCTCCTGAAATTCCAATAAAGCTCATTAGGCTGAATGCAGAACAAGCACGCGCTGTGCAGGACGAGGTTGCTTATCGCGCGCTGATTGAGTTATGTTTGTAAAAGTGGGATCGCCAATCCCGACCACGTCGAGTAGCGACGCCAAATACTGTTGCGGGTCCAATTGCGAGCTAACCCATTGCTGTTTCTGCATGACAATTCGCCGCGGAAATAGGGGTTTGGACATACTTGAGACGTTGTTCCTGATATCCATGGGGGATAACATTAAACCCATGCTTGGACAGGGCAATTTCGTAGTAAAAGGCACTTTGATCAATTTATCCTCGCTTTACGGCACATCGGTACGGAGTCGCCGATGACGCGCAGGTTAAAATCGCATAGACATTAGAAGGGGCCCCATGTCCGAATTCTCGAAGGTCTATGACCGAAGCCGTATTCCGCTATACATCCAGGTCGCTTCAGTCATGCGGCGCCGGATCGAAACGAAACAATGGAGTCTCGGTCAGAAGATTCCGACCTTGGTCGAACTCGAGCGCGAATTCCAAGTAGCACGCGTCACTGTGCGCCAAGCCATCGATATTTTGCGCGAAGAGAGGCTGCTGCGTTCCCAGCAAGGACGCGGGACCTTCGTTGCCGAGAACCCAGCGGCCAGACACTGGTTCAAGCTCGCAACTAGTTGGGACGTCCTGATCGAATCTATCAAGGATAACGTACCCAAGCGCATTAAGGTGGCCAATCCGCCGCCGTTTCCAAGTTTACGAGATGACGAGGGCAGGCTTGCTGCCAAATACGTGTTCCTGCGCAGCGTGCAATATAAAGACGGCGAACCCTACGGCGTCGTCAACCTGCATCTTGCCGACGAAATCTTTCGGCGCGATCCGGAGGCGTTCCGTCAACATCCGGCGTTGTCGGTGCTTGCAAACCTGAAAGATGTCGAGATCCGCCACGCGCATCAGACCGTCGTGGTCGACACCGCGGATCCGGCCACTGCGGATTTTTTGCGCATCGGTCTCGGCGCGCCGACGGCCGAATGCCGCTGTGTGGTGATCGACGGCAGCGGGGTCGCCATCTATGTGGCCGACATCACCTACCGCAGTGAGGCGATCCAGTTGCACATCGACTTGCTCGCCAATTCGCGCGCGGCATCGGGTTCTCCCCGGCGAGCGCCTGCAAAGGCGGCCCGGGCGCAGAGCCGTGGCGCCAACCGGCGCCCATCCCCGTTGCAATTGATATCATCCTAAGTTTAGGATCATAGAATTATTGGCGTCCGGCGCGCGGACGTCGCAGGAGCACGCGTGATTGCCGCGCGCAATCGTGCACCGTTCCGTCGGTCGGTCTGGAGCATATTGCTGTGACAGAGCAGGGTATCGGCGCGCGCCTCCTTCGCAAAGAAGACGACCGCCTGCTGCGTGGTCGCGGCCAATTCGTCGCCGATCTCAGATTTGCGGGAATGAAGGATGTTTCATTCGTCCGCAGCCCGCTCGCGCATGCGCACATCCGCGGTATCACAATCCCGCCAGCGCTCAGGAAGGTCGCCTTCACCTCCAGCGATATGGTCGGTGTCAAGCCGATCCGCGCGGTGTCGGGCCTGGCCGGGTTCAAAGTCTCCGAACAGCCGGCGCTCGCGACCGGGAAGGTGCGGTTCGTGGGCGAGCTGGTCGCCATGTGCGTGGCGCCTACTCGGGCGGAAGCCGAGGACATCGCGAGCGCCGTGGCGCTCGATCTCGATGAATTGCCGGCCGTCCACGATATGCTGGCGGCGCGCGACAAGGCTTCGGCTTTGCTGCACGACGACTGGGGCGACAATGTCTTCCTGGAGACCTTCGTCAATGTGAACATCGACAAGGCCCTGGATGCTCCCATCAAGGTGACGCGCGAGATTCGCACCGCTCGGCAATGCATGGCGCCGATCGAGGGCCGTGGCGCGGTCGCGATGTGGGACAGCCGGCTTGAGCAACTAACGCTTTATTCCGCTTGCCAGATGCCGCACATCGTGCGGACGGGGCTTGCCGGTTGCCTCGGCCTCGATGAGGCGCAAGTCCGCGTCATTGTACCGGATGTCGGCGGCGGCTTCGGCTACAAGGGAATATTGCTGGTGGAAGAAGTATGTCTTGGCTGGCTGGCTATGCAGTGCGGCCATCCGGTGCGCTGGATCGAGGATCGGCGGGAAAACCTGACCGCCGGCGCCAATTGCCGCGAGCACCATTATCGCATCACCGGCTACGCCGATCGGGACGGCAGACTGCTCGGTATCGATTGCGAAGCCACGGTCAATTCGGGCGCCTATTCGTCCTATCCCTTCTCGGCTTGTCTTGAGGCGGCGCAGGTCGCCAGCATCCTGCCGGGCCCATACGATTTTCCCGCCTTTCGCTGCCGCACCTATTCGATCGCCACGAACAAATGTCCGATTTTGCCCTATCGCGGCGTTGCGCGAACCGGCGTGTGCTTTGCCCTCGAACTCGTGCTCGACGCGATCGCACGCGAAGCCGGAATTGAGCCGCATGAAGTGCGGGCGAAAGTTCTGGTCAAGCCCGAGCAGATGCCGTTCAACAATATCACCAAGAAGCATTTCGACAGCGGTGACTATCCTGAGTCATTGCGCCGGGCGGTGGGCAGCATCGATATCCCCGCCATACGCGCGCGTCAGAAAAGTAGCGAGTCCGACGGCCGCCTGATCGGCGTCGGTCTGGCCACGTATTGCGAGCAGGCCGCGCACGGCACCTCTGTGTACTACGGCTGGGGTATTCCCATGGTGCCGGGATTCGAACAGGCGACAGCACGCTTGACGCCGGACGGTGGGTTGGAACTGCGCGTGGGCGTGCATTCGCACGGCCAGGGCCTCGAGACCACGCTCGCACAAGTGGCGCATGAAATTCTCGGGATCGATGTCGGCAAGATCAAGGTCGTGCACGGCGATACCGGGATGACTCCGTATTCCACCGGCACCTGGGGCTCGCGCTGCATGGTCATGGCCGGCGGCGCGGTTTCCATGGCGTGTAAGGAAATCGCAAAACGCGCCGGCAAGATCGGCGCGCGGCTGCTGCAGACCGAGGAGGCGGGCGTGACGGTTCGCGGCGGCGAAATCGTCGGGTCGCAGGGCTCGATCACGCTCGGCGAGATCGCGCGCACCTGGTATTTGCAGCCGCAAAATCTGCCCGCCGATGTCGACATGGGCGGATTGGAGGCGACAGTCGGCTATAGGCCGGCACCGGATACCGGGACGTTCAGCTACGCCACGCATGCCGCCCTTGTCGCGGTCGATCCGGAAATCGGCGCCGTCGAAATTCTCGATTATGTGATCGTGGAAGACGGCGGCAAGCTGGTCAATCCGATGATCGTCGATGGCCAGATTTTCGGCGGCTATGCGCAGGGGATCGGAACGGCGCTCTACGAAGAAATGCCGTTCAACTCGGCCGGACAGCCGCTTGCTTCGACGTTCGCCGATTATCTGCTGCCCGGTCCGACCGAGGTCCCGGCGCCGCGAATCGATCACATGGAGACTCTCGCGCCCCATACCGAATTCGGCGTCAAAGGAATCGGCGAGGGCGGGGCCATCGCGCCGCCGGCCGCGATCGCGAATGCGGTCAATGATGCCTTGCGGCCGCTGCGCGCCGAAGTGCTCAATTCGCCGATCACGCCGCGTCAAGTGCTTGAGGCGATTGCACGAGCTGGACGGAGCGCGACGTGAAGCCGGTTCGGTTCGATTACGCGCGTCCGACCGATCTCGCCACGGCAGTTGCGCTCGGCAGCCGCGACGATGTTGTCGTGAAATTCCTCGCCGGCGGTCAGTCGCTCGGCCCCATGTTGAATTTACGGCTGATCCAACCCGATTTGGTTGTCGACATCACGGCAATCGTCGAGCTCAAACGTGTCGAGGAAACCGCCGAGTCCATCACCATCGGAAGCTGCGTAACCCACGCCGACATTGAGGATGGCCGTGTCCCCGACGTCACGCGCGGTGCACTGCGCGCGGTTGCGGCAGGCATCGCCTACCGCGCTGTACGCAACCGCGGGACGATCGGCGGCAGCATTGTCCACGCCGACCCGTCGGCGGACTGGATTTCCGCGCTTGCGGCGCTCGGCGCCTCGGTCGTCATTCGTGGCGCGCAGCAAGAGCGTCGCATCCCGATAGCGGAATTCATGGCCGGCGTGTTCGAGACCGATCTCGCCGGCGGCGAACTGGTAAGCGGAATTCAAATCCCGCGCCTATCGTCCGCCGCGCGCTGGGGCTATTACAAGATCTGCCGCAAGACCGGCGAATTTGCCCACGCCATCGGCGTCTACTTGCAGGATCCGGCGCGCTCCATCTGCCGTGCCGTGATCGGCGCCACCGGAGGCAAACCGATCGTGTTCGTCGACGCGCGCAAGCTGGTTGGCGGCGGCAATTTGCCGGAGGCGGTCGACGTCCAGGTTGCCCGCGAAGCGATGACCGCGCAGGGCCTGACTGATCCTATCGATCAGCAAATTCATCTCGCCGCCCTGCGTCGAGCGATTGTTCGAGCCAATAGAACATGAAAACGATTGCGCTCACCATCAACGGGCAAGCGGTCACTGCGGAGGTCGAGCCGCGCACGCATCTTGCCGATTTCATTCGGGAGACGCAGAACCTCACCGGCACCCACCTCGGTTGCGAGCATGGCGTGTGCGGGGCCTGCACGGTCCTGGTCGACGGCGTTCCGGTGCGCTCCTGCATCACTTTTGCCGCCGCCTGCAGCGGCGCGAGCATAACCACCATCGAGGGTCTCGACGACGACGAGATCGGTGCGGAGTTGCGTACGGCATTTTCCCGCGAACATGCTTTGCAGTGCGGTTATTGCACGCCCGGCATGCTGATTTCCGGCCGCGACCTCGTCCTGCGCGCCGAAACGCCGAATGAATACGACATCCGCGTGGCCATGAGCGGCAACCTTTGTCGCTGCACCGGCTATGTCGGCATCGTACGGGCCATCCAAAGCGTCATCGCGGTTCGCCGTTCGCGAGGGATCGCGCCGCTGCCGGGAGCAGGGCTCACGGCGCTTGGTCCGGCGGGCTCCGGCCATGCGCAGGACGTCGGCCCCAGCGCTTCCGTGCGGCGTGTCGCTTCCGGCGGCGCCGACGAGGCGTCGGTTGTGGGCAAGGTTGCCGGCCGCGATGCAGCGATCGCCGATTGGACGCCGCAAGCAAGCTTCGATCAGAGTTTCATCCTGAAACACCCGATCGGCGAGGTATGGGATTTCTTTGCCGACGTGGTCGCGGTCGCCGCTTGTCTTCCCGGCGCATCGGTGAGCGGCGACACAACCGCGCGCAATGTAGTCGGCAAGATGCGGATCAAGGTCGGTCCGATCGCCGCGGAATTTCATGGCGCGGCCGAAATCGACCGCGATCCGTCGACCTATTCCGGCACGATTCAAGGTAGCGGCCAAGACCGACGTAGCAGTTCCGCAACGCGCGGCGTCATTCGCTATCGGTTGCTGCCGACCGACGAAGCCGCGACGAAGGTCGATCTCAATGTCGGCTATCGCCTGACCGGACCGCTGGCGCAGTTCAGCCGATCGAATCTCGTGCATGATATCGCGAGCCGTCTCATTGCCGTGTTTGCCCAGAATGTCGAGGCGCGGCTGGGCGGATCGGAGCAGGCGGCCGCTCCGGCGGCCGAGCTCAACGCCAGTGCGCTATTTTTATCCGTGCTCGCAGATCGGATCAAAGCGCGGTTCCGCCGTCTGTGTCGAATGGCCACTGGCCGGTTCGGCGACTAAAATTACCATCGAAAAGAGCTGTCACGACTGACTTAAGGAAGGATGCGAGATGACCGACACCCGCAAAAAGATCCTAGAAACGATCGACGCTAATCGCGACAAGGCGATAAAGTTTCTTCAGGACATGATCAAGATACCGAGTGTTACCGGGGACGAGGGAAAAGTTCAGGCGTTTCTGTCAGACTACATGAGCAAGCTCGGCCTCGACGTCGACATGTGGGAATCCGACTGGGAAGCCCTGAAAAAACATCCTGGCTATATTCCGGTGGACCGGGGCTATGAAGGGCGTCCCAACATCGTCGCCACCTGGAAAGGTTCGGGCGGTGGACGGTCTCTGCTTCTGAACGGACATACCGACGTCATTCCGGTCGGCAACGGTGAAGGATGGAGCGACAATCCATGGTCCGCCAAAGTCAAGGACGGCCGCATCTATGGGCGTGGCTCTTGCGACATGAAGAGTGGTGTCGCGAGCCACATTCTGGCGGTGGAATTTCTCAAGGCGGCGGGCGTAAAGCTCAAAGGCGACGTCCTGATCAACATCGTCGTCGATGAAGAGATCAGCGGCCACGGCACGTTGGATACGGTGATCCGCGGCTACAAGGCGGATGCGGGCATCTCAGGTGAGACCAGCGAACTCGCGGTGCAGCCCGCCTGCATAGGCCGCATCTGGTTCGAGATAGAAATCCAAGGCAAGGCGGCAGGCATCCAGCGGCGTTACCAGGGCGTAAGCGGCATCGAGCTCGGCTACAAGATCACCAAGGCGGTCGAAGCACTCGAGGCCAAGCGTGTCGCGACTGTCAAGCACCCGTTATATCCCAAGCCCATCGATGCGCTGCCTTGCATGATCGGCGCCTTCCACGCCGGCAGCTTTCCAAGTTCCTTCCCCGCGACCTGTCTGTTGAAGGGCAGCATGGCCACGGTCCCTGGCGAGGACCACGAAGGTGTCAAGCGTAGCCTTATCGAACATGTGGCGCGCGCGGCCGCTGAAGATCCTTGGATGAAGGATCACCCGCCGAAGGTGCGATTTGTCGGCTATGACGCGCAGGCTTCGGAAATACCGCGCGATCATCCGATCGTGCAAACCGTGAGCAAGAACTATATCGAAATCAAGGGACGCCAACCGGAGATCAGCGGGCGCCAAGGCGCCGCGGACACGCGTTTCCTGAACCTCTATGGCAACACGCCGACGGTGATTTTCGGGCCCGGCTCAACCGCCGTCATGCATTCCGACGACGAATACGTGTCGATCGACGACTACATCGCCGCCATCAAGGTGATGGCGCTGAGCCTGTACGATTGGTGTGGCGCCGAGGCGCGCTAAGGCGGCTTGCCAAGGCGGCGGTTCCGGACGGCAGGCGGGCTTCTAAAATCGCGACTGCCGTCCGATCGATCCGGAGAGACCGAACGCACCTTCGGCGGGACATCGCCTTGTTCGGCCAAGGCGCCAAAGGTATTGTGTTCCTGAACATAGTACCATAGGGTCAAACGACCCCAACGCAGCGAGACGTCATGCAGAATAAGCCAACCATCGCTGTGATCGGCGGGACCGGCGACCTCGGTTCCGGGCTCGCCCGGCTGTGGGCGGCGGGCGGCTATCCCGTCGTGCTCGGCTCGCGGGCCAAGGACAAGGCCGAAGCAGCGGCGCGGGAACTCGCGGCGCGAATCAGGACTCCCGTGCGCGGTGATGACAATCGCGCGGCAGCGCAGGCCGCCGACATCGTTGTGTTGTGTGTTCCCTATTCCAATCACGACGCAATTCTCGACGAGATTAAGCCCGTGATGGCGGGCAAAATCCTGGTCGACGCCGTCGTTCCGCTCGTGCCGCCCAAGGTTTCGGTGGTGCAACTGCCGGCGATGGGCTCGCCGGCGCTCGTGGCTCAGCGCTTGCTCGGTCCAGGCGTAGGTATTGCGTCGGCGTTCCACAATGTCGGCGCCAAGAAGCTCCACGACGGCGAGAAAGCCGATTGCGATGTGCTTGTCTTCTCCGATGACGCGGCGGTTCGCGAGCAGGTGATAGCACTTGCCAATGTCGTTGCGACGCGCGGTGTCGCGGGTGGAGCGCTCGCCAACTCAGTCGCCGCCGAAGCGCTCACATCGGTCTTGATTGCCATCAACCGGCGTTACAAGGTTCCTGGTGCTGGCATTCGCATCACAGGTTTGCCGACATCCGAAGCAGGGTGACCATTGATGGTTTCGAGAAGCCTCACGCTGACCGCATTGGCGGGGCTTCCACTCGTAAAGCCCGGCGATGATCTCGCCGCGCTGCTTGCCGCGGGGCTGCGTCAGACGCAGATCGCGCCGCAGGTCGGCGACGTTGTCATCGTTGCGCAGAAGGTAGTTTCGAAGGCGGAAGGGCGGATTGTCAATCTCAAGGAGATTGTGCCGTCAGCGCGAGCGGTGACGCTTGCGAGAAAGGTGAATAAGGATGCTCGCCTCGTCGAGGTCATCCTCTCCGAATCCGACGAGGTCGTGCGGCACAAGCGTGATGTTTTGATTGTGGCTCACCGGCTCGGCTTCGTCATGGCGAATGCGGGCGTCGATCAATCAAATGTCGGGTCTGAAGATGCCGAGCAGGTCCTGTTGCTTCCTCGCGATCCCGACGCGTCGGCCGCCGCACTAAAGACGCAACTGGACCGCGAATTTGGAACCAATCTGGGCATTCTCATCAATGACAGCTTTGGCCGGGCTTGGCGCAACGGCGTCGTCGGCGTCGCCCTTGGTGCAGCGGGAATTCCGGCTTTGCGGGACATGGCGGGTACGCCGGACTTGTTCGGCCGTAAGATGCGCGTCACTGAGGTGGCCGTGGCCGACGAGATTGCCGCGGCGGCATCGTTGCTGATGGGCCAAGCCGCCGAGGGACAGCCCGCGGTGCATTTGCGCGGGCTTTTCTGCGATGCGCCCGTGTTCCCGGCTTCTGCCCTCGTGCGCGCGAAAGAGATGGACTTGTTTCGATGACTGAGCGCGATCAACCCCGTCATGTGCTTGCGCTGTGCGGCGGCATCGGCGGCGCCAAGCTCGTTCTAGGACTTCAAGCCGTACTCAATTCCGGACGATCTGACAGTGGTCGTGAATACCGGAGATGACTTCGAACATCTCGGGCTGAAGATCTCCCCCGATCTCGACACCGTGCTTTATACGCTCGGCGGCGTGGTAGATCCGAAGCGGGGGTGGGGGCGGGCGCAGGAAACCTGGCAATTCATGGCGGCGCTGCGTCAGTTCGGTGGCGAGACTTGGTTTCAGCTTGGCGATCGCGACCTGGCCATGCACATCCTGCGCACCAACTGGCTCCGTGAGGGAAAGAGCCTTACCGAGTTCACCACGCACGCAGCACATCAGCTCGGAATTTTCTCGCTCAATTTTTCCGATGACAGATGCCGCCGTGCGCACGATCGTCGACACTGACGAAGGCGAGTTGCCCTTTCAACACTACTTCGTGCGACGGCGTTGTGAACCCGCGGTGCGCGGCATTCGGTTTGATGGCGCGAAGGATGCGCAGCCAGCTTCAGGTCTCGTTGAACTCATCGGCAGTCAAAATTTGCGCGCCGTCGTGATCTGTCCGTCGAATCCTTATCTCAGCGTTGATCCGATCTTGGCCGTACCCGGCATTCGGAAAGCGCTTACCACCAGCACGGCGCCGGTAGTGGCTGTCTCACCGATCATCGGCGGTCAGGCGGTCAAAGGTCCGACGGTCAAGATTATGGCCGAACTCGGTATTGCCGCCACGACGCAGACTATTGCCGCGCATTACCGTGGCTTGATAGACGGTCTCATTATCGACGAAAGCGACGCGCACGAACGCGCGCAAGTCGATATGCCGGTCTTGGTGACGCGCACGATGATGAAGGACATCGCGGATCGGGAGCGGCTTGCCCATGATGTTGTCGTTTTCGCGGATACACTAACGCGTCAGCCGGAAGCTAAACGCGCACGAGGTGGTCGCCGATGAGTGACAAGACTAGGATATGGGCCATCGTTCCGGTCAAGCGATTTTCGACGGCGAAAAGCCGGTTAGCGACCGTGCTCGACGCCATCGAACGTGCCGAACTTGCGCGGCTGATGTTTGAGGACGTTCTTGACGCCTTGGCACTATGCAAAGAGTTTCTGGCAGGTGTAATCGTGGTGACTTCGGACGAAAGCGCTGCGGCATTGGCGCGAAGCCGCGGTGCCATGGTTGTATCCGATGCGGCCGACAACGGCATCAATGCCGCTGTTAGGCTTGCGATTCATCGTATCGATCGAAGCCGCGATGATGGTGTGATTATCGTTCCGTCTGACATTCCGCAATTGTCGTTGGATGGCATTTTCAAGGCCGTCACCGCGATATCCGCGCCGCGCACGTTGGCCGTTGTTCCGGCGACCGAGGATGGCGGCACCAACCTGCTCGCGTGCCGGCCTGCGGATGTGGTTCCTTTGCGCTTCGGCCCGCACAGTTTTGATCGGCATTGCCGCGCGGCATTGCGGGCCGGCATCACACCTCATGTTCTGGCCGTACCGGAGCTGGGACTCGACATCGACCGGCCGGAGAATCTCCGCGCATTTCTATCGCTCAAATCACAAACGCGAACGCATGCGTTTCTTTCTGCCATCCACATCGTGAATCGGCTGGAGCAACGCGCCCATCGCAATATGCAACAGCGCGGCCGCGCGGCCGCAGGGGCCCTATCATGAATAGTGAGATCGACAAAATACTGAGGGACTTTCCGAACGAACGGAAGCTCGCGCCTGACGAAGCATTTCTGCTCGCCGATTTGCACGATCTTGAGCCGTTGTTGCAGGTGGCAGCGCGGCGGCGCGATCGCGCGCACGGTTCGCTGGTTTCCTATTCTCGCAAGGTCTTCGTCCCGCTGACCAAGCTTTGCCGCGACGTCTGCCACTATTGCACCTTTGCGCATCCGCCGCGCGCCGACGAGCCGGCCTTTCTGTCGCGTGAGGCGGTGCTGGAGATCGCGCGCGCCGGCCGCGATGCCGGCTGCAAGGAGGCGCTGTTTACGCTCGGCGATAAGCCGGAGCTTCGCTATCGGACAGCACGCGACGAGCTCGATCGTCTGGGTCACGCGACCACGCTGTCGTATCTCGCCGAAATGGCCGGCCTCGTCTTCGAAGAGACCGGGCTGCTGCCGCACGTCAATCCCGGCCTGCTCGATGCCTCCGATCTGGCGGCCCTGCGGAAGGTGTCGATTTCACAGGGCATGATGCTGGAAAGCGCGTCGCCCCGTCTCACGGAGCGCGGGCGGGCCGCATCACGGCTCGCCGGATAAGGAGCCGGCGGCCGGCTCGCGACCATCCGTATGGCGGGCGAGCAGCGCGTGCCGTTCACAACCGGTATCCTGATCGGCATCGGCGAGACTCGGCGGGAGCGCATCGAGGCGTTGCTGGCGTTGCGAGACTTGCACGAGGCCTACGGGCATATTCAGGAAATTATCATCCAGAATTTCCGTCCGAAGCCGGGCACGCGCATGGCGGACGTGCCGGCCCCGACGCTCGACGAGCACCTGTGGACCATCGCGGTGGCGCGCCTGATCTTCCCGCCGTCTATGAATATTCAGGCGCCGCCGAACCTGAGCCTCGGCGCTCTGGGTCGGCTGGTCGAAGCGGGCATCAACGACTGGGGCGGCGTCTCGCCGGTCACGCCCGATCACGTCAATCCGGAAGCGCCATGGCCGCACCTGCAGGTGCTGGAACGCGCGACGAAGGCCGCCGGCAAGCAACTGCGTCGAGCGGTTGGCGATCTATCCGGCCTATGCGCGCTGCCAGCCAAACCTGGGTCGATCCCACGCTGCGCACCGCGCTGCTGCATCGCATCGATGCGGACGGTTGGCCGCGGACCGACGACTGGTCGCCCGGTACGACGGCGCCGCTTCCGGCGGATGCGCAGCGCATCGAAAGTCCCGCGGTCGCTTCCAGCGATCTTGTCGCCGATTCTCGATCGCGCCGTCGGCCGGGCGCGCGCTCGGCGGAAGCCGAAATCGTTCGCCTGTTTCAGGCGCGCGGCGACGGGTTTGCGGCGGTCTGCGCCGTCCGCCGATGCGCTGCGGCGCGAGGCGTGCGGCGACGTCGTCTCCTATGTCGTGACCCGCAACATCAACTACACCAACATCTGTTCGTTCAAATGCCAGTTCTGCGCCTTCTCGAAGGGCAAGATGAGCGAGAACCTGCGCGGGCGGCCCTACAATCTGTCGCTCGAGGAGATCGCCACGCGGGCGAGCGAAGCCTGGGAGCGCGGCGCCACCGAAGTCTGCATGCAGGGCGGCATCCATCCGGATTTCACCGGCGATACTTATCTCGACATCTGCCGCGCCGTGCGCGAGGCCGTGCCCGGCATGCACGTTCACGCCTTTTCGCCGCTCGAGGTGCATCAGGGCGCGGCCACGCTCGGTCTGCCGGTCGAGGAATTTCTTCGTGCGCCTGAAGGACGCCGGCCTCGGCACCCTGCCGGGCACTGCCGCCGAAGTGCTCGACGACGAGGTGCGCGCCGTGCTGTGTCCCGACAAGATCAATACCGCGCGCTGGCTCGAGGTGATGCGGCGCCGCGCATCGCGCCGGTTTCAAGACAACGGCGACGATCATGTACGGTCACGTCGACGGCTATGTCCACTGGGCGCGGCATCTGCTGCGCTTGCGCGAGCTGCAGGCCGAGACGGGCGGCTTCACCGAATTCGTGCCGCTGCCGTTCGTCCACATGGAGGCGCCGATCTACCTGAAGGGCCGGGCGCGCCGCGGCCCGACGTTCCGCGAGGCCGTGCTGATGCATGCGGTCGCGCGGCTTGCGCTGCATCCGCTGGTGACCAACATTCAGACCTCCTGGGTGAAGATGGGTCCCGAGGGCGTGAAGGTCTGCCTGCGCGCCGGCGCGAACGATCTCGGCGGCACGTTGATGGACGAGACCATCACGCGCTCGGCCGGGGCGGTGCACGGTCAGGAGATGACACCGGCCGCTATGGAGAGCATCATTCGATCGATCGGGCGAGTGCCGCGGCAGCGCAACACGCTTTATGCGGATGTGCCCGAGGAGCGCTATCGGGCATCATTCGAACCGCGGCGCGACGCTCCAGCGTCGCCCGCGCAAGGCGCCTACGATGCGTGCGGAAATGGTGCCTCGGTGACGCTATAAATTCCTATTGTTCTAATCATAGTATGACTTTATGATCGCTTCGCGACCTGCTTGGGGCGTATCCTGCACGCGGCGGACGGATGAAACAGGACCCGCGCGATGAGTCTTTTCATTCAACCTGAGATCGTTGACCGCACGCGCCGGCGCGCCGCCGTTGACCGGCTCCGCCAAGTTCGTGGCACGCTGCCGACTTGGAGCGAGCTTGCCGATCCCGGCGAGATCGAGCCGAGAAATTGCCGGACCTTGCGCGGGTCGATCCGGATGCGCCGGACGCCGCCAATCTCTGGCGGGTGCACTGGTTCAATGGTGCCGACCGCAAGACGCAGATCGATGTCCCCGGGCACGTCGTGCTGCCGCCGGAACTGACCGGCGTGAAGGCGCCGATCGTGGTGCTGCTCGGCCGCCGCTTTCCGATGATCGGCGCGCACAAGGTGCTCGCCGCCTACGCCTGCCTGGTGCCGCGGCTGGTGACCGGTCAATTCGACCCCTCGCACGACCGGGCGATCTGGCCGTCGACCGGAAACTATTGCCGCGGCGGCGTTGCGATCTCGCGCATTCTCGGCTGCCGCGGCGTTGCCGTGCTTCCCGCCGGCATGAGCCGCGAACGCTTCGACTGGTTGCAGAATTGGGTCGCCGATCCGGCCGACATCATCCGCACGCCGGGCACCGAAAGCAACGTCAAGGAGATCTACGACAAGTGCGCGGAGCTCTCGCGCGACAAGCAGAACGTAATTCTCAATCAGTTCTCCGAGTTTGCCAATTATCTCATCCATTATCACTGCACCGGGCACGCGTTCGACCGCGTTTTCGGCCATCTGAAGTGCGATCATCAAGACTATCGTCTCGCCGCATTCGTCTCGGCGACTGGATCGGCCGGCACGATCGCCGCCGGCGACCGGCTCAAGAAACTGCATGGCACAAAGATCGCCGCCGTCGAGGCGGCCGAATGCCCGACCATGCTCTGCAACGGTTATGGCGAGCACAATATCCAGGGCATCGGCGACAAGCATATTCCGCTCATTCACAACGTGATGAACACCGACGTCGTCATCGGGGTGTCGGATGCGGCGAGCGATGCGCTCAATCTGCTGTTCGGAAGCGAGCGTGGCCGCAATTACCTGGCGGACCGCCGAAAGATCGATCGCGGACCTCATTCGGCAATTCACCGATATCGGAATTTCCGGTCTCGCGAACATCGTCGCCGCCATCAAACTCGCCAAGCATCTCGATTACGGTCCCAATGATGTGGTGATGACCGTGGCGACCGACAGCGCCGCACTTTACGGCAGCGAACGGCAGGCTTATCGTCGCGCGACGGTATCCGGACGGATTCGATGAGGTGAATGCTGGCGAGATTTTCGGCCGACATATGGAAGGCATCGCGGACGATCATGTGATGGAGCTTCGTCACATTGACCGTAAGCGCATCTTCAATCTCGGCTACTACACCTGGGTCGAGCAGCAGGGCGTCTCGGTCGAAGATTTCGACCGCCGCAAGAAGTCAGGATTTCTGGCACTCGCTCGTCGCCAGCATTCCGGCTTGGGACCGCCTGATTCAGGAATTCAACGCTGAAGTTGGCGACAGGAAATCGACATGAGCGTGGTGCACTCCCTACAGCAAGCTGCGAAAGGATCTGGCGCAGCGCGACCGGAGCCTGCGCGAGAAGGTGGTTTCGCTCGAGGAAGCGACATCTTTCGTGCACGATGGAGATTCGGTCGGTATCGGCGGCAGCACCATGTCGCGCACGCCGATGGGGCTGATCTGGGCGCTCATTCGCGCTAAGCGGCAAAAGCTTTCGGTGTCCCGCTGCATCGTATCCAGCGACGGCGATCTGCTGTTCGGCTCGGGCGCATGCGAGCACATGACGACAAGCTGGTTCAGCCAGGGGATCCTGTGGGGTGTCTCCAAGGTGATGCGCCACTACGTGGAGACGGGCAAGGCGCGCTACGACGAATGGAGCCATATGGCGCTGGGCATGCGCTTTCGCGCCGGCGCCATGGGCATGCCATTCATGCCGATACGCTCGATGCTCGGTTCCGACGTCTTGCAGCAGCGGCCCGAAGCCAAGGAAATGGACTGCCCCTTCACGAACGAGAAGCTGCTGCTCGTTCCCGCGCTCAATCCGGACGTGGCGCTGATCCACGTGCAGCGCTGCGATCCTTACGGCAACGCGCAGATCGACGGCCTGCAATTCATGGATATCGATCTGGCGATGGCGGCCAACAGCGTCATTCTGACCACCGAACGCATCGTCTCCAACGACCAGATCCGGCGCGCGCCCGACCACACCAAGATTCCGTTCTTTGCCGTCGATGCGGTCGTCGAGCTTCCGTTCGGCTGTGCCCCGCACGAATGCTACGGCGTCTATGAGCCGATGA
>CAVTCV010000005.1:0-43099 GCA_963733315.1 uncultured Alphaproteobacteria bacterium
TCCGATGCTGGCTAGTCTGAGTGAGGAACGCGCTTATTCACGGGCGGCTGAGCAATTCTTCCAAGGTCGCTGATCTTCAAATCTTCGGACCAACATCGCGCCGATCTGTCTGGCAATAATTCCGGGTTATTTGTAGTTCGCGCCGGGCCTCCACGACTTTATTTCAGCGACCTAAGGAAGGCTCCCCACACTCATATGATTTTCGGCGATTGCGGCCGCTCCGCGGCTAGAGCGTGACCGCGCAGCGAGGGGCCGCCCAGTTTCGACTTCACGCGGTGATGAAAAAAGATGAACGATCGATCCTGGTCGGTGGGTTTGATCCTGACCGGGATCTCAACGACGGGAACCAAGGCTTCCAGTTAACCCCGGTAGCGAAGGACAATCCGATTATAGAGATCGGCGATGCGCTTGGCCTTCACCGAAACGATCAGCGCTCGATCTGTTGTCGATGACCCCGTAGCTCGCGCAGCGCCGGCGCCAGCCCATCATGGATCGCCCGAGCTCCATCGTCGCCCCGAACCAGACTGCCAACAACAATCCGCTAAAAAGAAATGGCGACGTCGACCACAGCCGTACAGCCGGCTTGAGCCGGTCGGTCTGCTCGGCGCAGCTCGGTTGCACAGCTCGCTGGAAATCGGCGCGCGCCTCGCGCGCGCGTGAGGGCAGCAATTGCGGTTAACGCGGGGATCGGACGAAACGTGTTGGGCGCTCATCCGAGCATACCCCGTAGCTGCTCCGCTCATCGTCTGCGAAATCGCGTGCGCCTATGGGCAGCGAAGATGGGTAACGCGGTCACATCATCGTTTTGCAAATGGCCCCCACCACCCGGCCTCGGTCGAGGTGGCGGCGGAGAGTTGGCGCTTCCCGCCGCTGAGCCTACGATGCGCCCTAGAATTTACCCGCGCATTTTCTTGCGCTATAGTTCAGCAGGCAAATAGCAGGTAAAAGAGCGAGAAAACTTAGGTTTTGCGGGCGTAGTTCAATGGTAGAACGGCAGCTTCCCAAGCTGCATACGAGGGTTCGATTCCCTTCGCCCGCTCCAATAAAATTTTTTTGCGCGAACCCGTCCGCGAAAATACACGAGCGGGTCAGGCCGCGTCGGATGGCTCGACGGTATTGCTCTACTAGCGATGGTATCATTCTGCGGGTCCGCGACAGTATTCGGCCTGCCAATCACTTATCGTTATCGTGCGTGTCGTAATTTAATTGGATTTCCTGCATGGATTTGACATCGTCCATCTGTGATTCGAAATTCGAATACTTCGAGAAATGTTCCATACGCCGACATGGTCTTTTAGTTACGCGACGATTTTGATCCTGGCGCGCCGATTTTTTCTTGTTTGATGAATCAGATTTCCGCGTTGCCGTGGGGGCGACGCGGCCAGGACCGATTCTGGAATTGGTAATTCGAGGAAACCGCCCCGCGCGTTGCAGTTCTGGATGGTGATCAGGCGATTCCGTGCCACGGCGGGGAGCGTAACATGCACAGGTTGACGAATAAGCTGGCGGGAGCGTTAGGCTGGATACAGGCTCGCGCGATGCGATTTGTCTGGCAAAAGAACTACTGGAAGGCGAAGTTCCAAGAGGAATCCAACTGCCATCGCCGCGTCCTGCGGGAAAACACCGACCGCTACCGCGCGATCGTGGAAACCGCGGTCGATGCCATCATCGTAGCGGACAAATTTGGAACCGTTCTGTCGTTCAACCAGGCTGCCGAGAAGATCTTCGGCTACGAAGCCCGCGAGGTCGTCGGACAAAATGTCCGGATGTTGATGCCGGAACCCGATCGATCGAGGCACGACGGTTACCTGGCGTCCTATCGCGAAACCGCCAAACCGAAAATTATCGGCATCGGCCGCGAGGTGACCGGCCGGCGCAAGGACGGTTCGATCCTTGCTCTGGATCTTGCAATCGCGGAATGGCGCGACAGCGCCGGCGAGGAATGTTTCACCGGCATGATGCGCGATGTCAGTTCGCGCAACCAGCAGGCACGCGAGCTCCAGCAGGCGACCGAAGCCGCCCAACAGGCGCGCGTGGAAGCGGAGGCGGCCAATCTCGCCAAAACCGAGTTCCTCGCCACGATGAGCCACGAGATCCGCACGCCGTTGATGAGCATCGGCGGCTATGCCGATCTGCTCACGCGGACCGGACGGTTGACCAATGAGCATCGCCGCTTCGTCGACCTGATCCGCGCCGCGAACGAGGCGCTGCTGACGATCGTCAACGATGTGCTCGATTTCTCCAAGGTCGAGGCGGGGCAGCTGGAGCTGCAGAGCCAGGCTTTCTCGCTCTCCGACTTGATCCACAATACGATTGCCATCGTTCGGCCCATCGCGGCGACGAAGCCGATCGTGCTGAAATGGACGGTCGACGGCCGCATTCCGGAATGGCGCATCGGCGACGACGGCCGGCTGCGCCAGATTATCCTCAACCTGCTCAATAACGCGGTCAAATTCACCGATAAGGGTTCGATCACGGTGACCGTCAGTCCGAAAGTGTCGCGCGAGGGCGAAAGTCTCGTGCATTTTGCCGTCGTCGACACCGGGATGGGCATCCCCATCGAGCAGCAGCACCGGCTGTTCAAGCAATTTTCCCAAGCCGATGGATCGATCAGCCGGCGCTTCGGCGGAACCGGGCTCGGCCTGGCGATCTGCAAGCGCCTGGTCGATCTCATGGGCGGCGACATCGGAGTGATCAGCGAAGTCGGCGTCGGCACTACCATCTGGTTCACTGCGCAGCTTCCCGCGACGGAGCAGCCGAGCACGCTCGACCAGATCGCGGCGCCCGCGGAGGACTTCGCCATGAACCGAGGAAAAATCTTGCTGGTCGACGATCTGGAAACCAACCGGGAAATCGTCAGCGCCTATCTGAAGGACGGCGGCTTCAACGTCGTGCCGGTCGCCAGCGGCGCGGAAGCGATCGAGCGTCTACGCGGCGAGAAATTCGACCTCATCCTCATGGATATCCAAATGCCCGAGATGGACGGCATCGCGGCCACCTGCGCCATCCGGGGGATGGGCGCGCCGGTGTGCGACATCCCGATCCTGGCCATGACCGGCAACGTGCTGCCGCGGCAGATCCAGTCCTTCCTCAAGGCCGGCATGAACGACCACGTCGGCAAGCCGATCGTGCGCACCAAATTGTACAGCACGCTGTGGCGCTGGCTGCCGCACGAGACCGCCAACGATCAACCGGCGCAGGCGGGTTCTCCGCTGTTCAACGGCGCCAAGCTTGAGGAAATGGTTGCGAATCTCGGCGCCGCCAAGGTCGAGCGCACTTTGCAGATGTTCGAGAAGCAGCTGCGCGGCTACTTCCGGTCCGATCTTGTAACGTCACGCCATGAGGCGCATGACCTCATCAACGGCGCGGGCGTATTCGGCTTCGAGTCGCTGCTCGCCCGGGCGCGCGCATGCGAGGAGACGACGGCGGATAACGAGGAAGCGCAGCGCTTGCTCGCGCAATGCCGCAATACGCGCGATGCGGTTCTCGATATCATTGCGACGGCGATCCGGCCGCAGCTAGAGGCATCGGTCTACCGCAAGACGGCATGACGCTACCGCCGTTCCGCGCAGGAATCAGTTTAGGCTCCGGCGTTGCGTCAGTTCATTCGTCGCACAGTGACGTTGAGGCGTCCGTCTTTTAGTGATGTTGGTATTCCGTCGCATCGTGAGAGAGTGACTGGGCCATCGGTCAAGCCTGCCTGCAGGGCATTGGCCGATGGCCTATTGCCGTCTCGCATAATCGCGCGCAGGTGCGCGAAATATGGTTAACGGCCGAACGCCGAAACCGTATGCCAGGCATGACGTAGAACATCTGCGGAAAATTAACGAACTTCGGCTTAGGTGCCCGCCGGTCTGAGGCGGGCTTTGATGAATTTCCGGGTCGTGTTGTTTGCGTTGCTGTTGCTGCCGGGCGTTGGTCATGCCGCCGCGTTGCCGCGCATCCTCGCCAGCGCCGACAATCCGGTCCCGCAATGTGTGCGGCCCGCCGCGCTGATGGATTTCGTCGCCGAGCGCAACGCGCATCACAACCCGCCGCGCACCATCGATCCGCGCTTTGCCAATCTCGCCTCGCTCTATCAGCGCATCGGCCGTTGCGTCGCGCGCCAGCCCGACCAATGCGTCGCGGTGCGCTGGGATTACGCCTTCTTCCAGATGCTGATCGAGACCAACTATCTCACCTTCCGCCGGCCCAACGGCGTGCCAGCGTCGGTGGTGCCGGACGACAACAATTTCGCCGGCGTCGGCGCCGCCATCTCCGGCCGGCCGGGCGAGCGCTTCAAGGACGTCGCCACCGGCGTGCTCGCGCATCTGCAACACGTCTTGATGTATTCGACCACGCGCATTCCCGATCCGGTCGCCAAGCGCACGCGGCAGGTGCAGGACGACGTGCAGCAGGCCATGCGCCGGTTGCACCGGCCGGTGACCTTCGGCGATCTCGCGCGCGAATGGACCGGCACCGACCGCAACACCTACGGCACGGCAATGCACAAGCTGGCGGAGAAATATGCCAGCCGCTATTGCACGCAAGCCTCGCTCGACGACATCGACCGGATCGATATCGGCAAAATCACGCTGACACACGCTCGCGTGATCGCCGGAACTCGGCGTCAAGCGCCAGCGTTTTCCTGGCGAACCGCACGCGAGGTAGACAACAAATGCCGTTGCTGTTTTATTGGCCCATGATCGTCTGGATGGGCATGTTCGAGGCCGCGCAGAACGATATGCGCGTCCGTAGCCAGAGCGCGCGAGCTAGGCGCGCGTTAGTCGCCGATCGCGCGAAGCTGGTCATCACACCAGCGCCCGCGCGATCTCCTTGATCTTCACCTCCGGCAATAGCCGCTTCACGTCTTCCGGCTGGCACAGGCCGGTGCCCGGCATGAGCACGGCGGCGGAAGCGGCGGCGACCGCGACGCGAAACGCTTCCTCCAGCGGCTTGCCGCCGGCCAGCGCGGCGACCAGGCCGCCGAGAAAACTGTCGCCGGCGCCGACCGTGCTCACCGCCTCGATCTGCCAGCGGCAGCGCGCGCCACGCGCGCTCAGCCGTCACCAGCAGTGCGCCGTGTTCGCCGAGCGTGAGCGCGACGATTTCGGCGCGCCCGTCGGCGGCGAGCTGGCGGCAGGCGGCGATGCGGTCCTCGTCGCTATCGAGCGGCGCCGCCGACGAATTCCATCAGCTCGATCAGGTTCGGCTTGATCACGGTGACGCCTTCGGCGAGCGACCGCGGCGCAGCGCCGGCGCCCGATGTATCGATCACGGTCTTGGCGCCGAGCGCCTTGGCGTGCCGCGCCACGCGCGCGAAAAAATCGTCCGGCGCGCCGGGCGGCACGCTGCCGCTGGCGACCACGAATTTCGGCCGCTCGGTCAGCGACGCCAGCCGGTCGAGCACCGCTTCCCATTCGGCGCGGTGCAGCGGCGAGCCCGGCAGCACGAAGCGGTATTGCTCGCCGGTCGTCTTCTTCGTAGGCGGTGAAATTCTCGCGCGTCTCGACGTGCGACGGCGTGACCAGACTGGCGATGTCCTCGCGCTCGACCAGCCGCTGCAGCAGTTTGCCGATCTGGCCGCCGATCGGATAGATCGCCGTCACGTCGGCGCCGAGGCGATGCGCGACGCGCGCGACGTTGATGCCGCCGCCGCCGGGATCGCGCTTGGGCGGCGAGCAGCGCAATTTGCGTGTCGGCTCGACGCGGCCGACATTGACGAAAATGTCGATCGCGGGGTTGATGGTGAGAGTGACGATTTCCGGCACGTTACCGCTCCCATTCGAAGGCGTCGCCTACCAAGACAAGAATATTATTTTTTGAGCTGGGCATATTTGAGGTAGGCATTATTCCTCGTTATCGCACCGTTCATGCGCAAAAAATTGCGCGAATTGCCGCTGCGGTGAAATGCGTTTGTGGAACTCCGGATTGCCTGCGCGTCGTGAAGATGACCGGCGGCCGGAATGTGTTTAAGATTCATGCTCGCGACCATAACGCCTGTCGCGCCGAGGCCGTTCCATGTCATGATCGATCCGCTTTATTCGCTGTCGGGCTTCGCCGTTGGCCTGCTGGTCGGCATGACCGGCGTCGGCGGCGGTTCGTTGATGACGCCGATCCTGATTCTGCTGTTCGGCATTCATCCGGCGACCGCGGTCGGCACCGACCTGCTCTATGCGGCGGCCACCAAGACCGGCGGCAGCCTGGTGCATGGGTTGGCGCGCAGCATCGACTGGCACGTGGTGCGCCGGCTGGCGGGCGGCAGCATTCCGGCGACCGTCATCACGCTGGCGGTGTTGTCGCACTTCAATCTCAACGGCGACGCCGCGCGCGGCCTGATCACGCTGGTGCTCAGCGTCGGCGCTGTTCATGACCGCGTTCGTGCTGGTGTTCGGCGGACCGATCGTCGCGCTCTACCGCGCGCGCGTCAGCGAGCTCGATCCGAAGCGGACGGCCGTCATCACCATCCTGGTCGGCGCGCTGCTTGGCGTGCTGGTGTCGATCTCTTCGGTCGGCGCCGGCGCCATCGGCGTGGTTTTGCTGGTGCTGCTCTATCCGCAATTGCCGACGGCCAAGATCGTCGGCTCCGACATCGCGCATGCGGTGCCGCTGACGCTGATCGCCGGCCTCGGCCACTGGATGATGGGCTCGGTCGATTGGCACATCATCGCCTCGCTCTTGGTCGGCTCGCTGCCGGGCATTTTCGTCGGCAGCTATTTCGCGATCCGCGTGCCCGAGCGCGCCTTGCAGTTGGTGCTGGCGACGACTTTGTTCGTGGTGGCGAGCCGCATCGCCTACGACCACGCCACCGCGGCCTCGGCGATTTTCACCGCTTTCACCCGCCGCGCGCGCCACCCGCTGGAGAGGTTTGCCTGAACGTCTTGCCTCTGTGCATTGGCCTGCGCCGGACTGAGAGCGGACCGATGTCGGACCCGGCGAAATCTGCTCCTCTTGCGTTCGGTGTCGGCCCTTGGCCTTCGGCGTTTTGGCCCTGCTGATCTGGGCCTTGACGCTGGCGACATTGTCCGATCTCGCCGGTAGCGACGCCGCGGGCAACGGCTATGCGCAGGCCTATGCCGCGATAGAGATCATCGTTCTCTGGGTCTGCTGGCGGTGATCGCGCTGATTGCCGGCGTCAAAGGCGCGATGGCGTGGCCGTCGGCGATTGCGGCGGCCATTCTGATCCCGGCGTCGGGCGTTGTGACCTTCGCGGCGCTGGGGTTGCTCTCCCGACCGAACTTGCCGCCCTTTCTATGGCCGCTCGTCATTCCCGCCGCAGTGCCGCCGCTGGTCTTGGCGTTCAGCTATTGGGCGCTGATCCCGCCGATGCATCGCATCATCGGGCCGCGCTTGGCCGGCGGATTTGTCTGGGGCGTGGTGCTACTGCTGTGTATTGCCATCGTGCCGTTGCAGCAGATGCGCAATGAAGCCGACAACCGTGTTGCCGCGGCGCTCGAAAAATACGATGCCGATCTTGCCAAACTGCCGCCGGATGCGCCGCTGTGGGAATGGGCGCCGTTTCTCGACACGGCCAACAGCACCAAGCAAGAGGAGCTGCTCGCGCATATTCGCACCCTCGACCGGCGTCAGAGCGATGCCGAACTGATGCTCGATCGCGGCGATTTCCCGCTCGGCTTTCTCGGCCGCCTCGATCTGACGCCGACGCCGCCGATCTGCGACAAGGCGCGCGCGCTGCTGCGCCGGCAAGTCGGGCCGCTGGTGCTGCAAACGCCGAATTCCAAGCCCTATAGCGAGATCTTCTGGCCGGTCGCGAACGCGCTTGCGGCCATGCGGTGGCTGGTCGGTCATGATTGTTCCTGCGATGCGGAGTTGCAGGCCTGGGAAACCATGGCAAAGGCCTATCGCGACACGAATTTCGACGTCGTCGAATTGCGCGAGTTGCGCGACGAGAAAAATCTCGGCCGGCAGGTGCGCGAATATCCCGAGCGGTTCTCCATGCTCACGCCCAAGGCGCATCTGAAGGCTTGGCTTTCCTTCGCCGATAAAGACGAATTCCGCGACCAGGCGCTGGCCGGCGCGCGCAAGCTCGATCACCGCACCAGCGATGCCATCGCGATGCTCAACGACAAATACGACATCAGCGCGCCGTGGCAGGTGTTGAAATATATGCCGGTGCTCGATCTCGAGATGACCGCGCCGCTATGCCAGGCGGCGCTCACGCAGGTCGTATGGCGACATCGCGAAAGTCTATCGGCCGAAAGCCGACGACCCGCGGCCCTATAGCGAACTGCTGGAACGGCTCGGCGCTTACGAGCCGTTGACCGCGCTGGCTATGGCTGGCGGGCCATGGCTGCGAAGCCGAGCCGGAATTGAGCGAAGCCGAGGAGCTTATGCGCACCTATCAGGATTCGCCGGCAAGAGCCGCGATGCTCGCCACGCTCGAGAAGCTGCACCGCAAGTGAGCGGCGGCGCGTTAAGGTTTCGTTAACGATACATTTTATTAATATATTAATGAAAACTTGCCGGCGGGATGGCAACAGAACCTTTCTCCATTCCGGCGGCAATCTCGATCCCGCGGATTGGCAGAGCGCCCGCGCGCAAGGCCACCGCATGCTCGACGATATGCTCGATTACATCGAGAACATCCGCGAGCGGCCGGTGTGGCAGCCGATCCCGGACGCCGTGCGCGCGCGTTTCCGCGCCGATCGTGCCGACCGGACCGGCCGATCTCGCCGCCGTGCATGACGAGTTCATGCGCCACATTCTGCCTTATCGCCACCGGCAACGTGCATCCCGGCTTCATGGGCTGGGTGCATGGCGGCGGCAACGTGCCCGGCATGCTGGCGGAGATGCTCGCCGCCGGGCTCAACGCCAATCTCGGCGGCCGCGACCACGTGCCGATCGAAGTCGAGCGGCAGATCGTGCACTGGATGCGCCAGCTGTTCGGATTTCCCGAGCACGGCGAGCGGGCTGTTCGTCACCGGCACGTCGATGGCCAATCTTCATCGGCGTGCTGGTCGCGCGCACGCGCGCGCTGGGCGTCGAGGTGCGCCGCGACGGCGTCGCCGCGGCCGGCAAACGGCTCGTCGCCTATGCCTCGGCCGGCCGCGCACGGCTGCATTTCGCCAGGCGATGGATTTGTCCGGCCTCGGCACCGCGGCGCTGCATGTCATTCCGACGCAACGAGCACTGCATCGAATCGATCTCGCCGCGCTCAACGCGGCGATCGCGCAGGACCGCAGCGCGGGGCTGACGCCGTTCCTCGTCGTCGGCACGGCCGGCACGGTCGATACCGGCGCCATCGACGATCTGGCGGCGCTGGCCGCCATCGCGCAGCGAAGAGAAGCTCTGGTTCCACGTCGACGGCGCCATCGGCGCGCTCGCCATCCTGGCGCCGGACATCGCGCCGCGGCTCGCCGGCATCGAGCGCGCCGATTCGATCGCGTTCGATTTCCACAAATGGGGGCAGGTGCCCTACGACGCCGGCTTCATCCTGGTGCGCGACGGCACGCTGCACCGCGACACCTTCGCCTCGCCGGCGGCCTATCTGCGGCGCGAGACGCGCGGGCTGGCCGCCGGCGCGCCCTGGCCGTGCGATTTCGGCCCCGATCTGTCGCGCGGCTTTCGCGCGCTGAAGACCTGGTTCACGCTGAAGGTCTACGGCACCGAGGCGCTCGGCGCGATGATCGCGCGCACCTGCGAGCTGGCGCGCTATCTCGAGATCAAGATCGCCACCGCGCGCGAGCTGGAGCTGCTGGCGCCGGTCGCGCTCAACATCGTCTGCTTCCGCTATCGCGGCGACGATGCCGATCGCCTGAACGCCAAGATCGTCGCCGATCTGCAGGAATCCGGCATCGCCGCGCCGTCCACGACCATGATCGGCGGCCGGCTCGCGATCCGCGCGGCGATCGTCAACCACCGCACCGAGCCGCGCGATATCGACGCCATGCTGAAGGCGGTTTTGCGATTCGGCGCGGCCGCGACCACAAGCTGTGCCGCTTAAGGCGGAGGGAGCGCAGTGAATTCCGCCAACACGAATATCGCCGTCGCCAGCGACGATCCCGGCCACGCCGATCGGATTGCCGGCGCTGTGCAAGATGGCCTTCGACGGGCTCGATCTGGCGCCGGTGTGGAACGATCTGGTGCACCGGGTGCAGGCGCAGCCGGACGACGCCGCCGCGCTGCTCGATCTGTCGACCATCGCCCAGCTGCAGGGCCGGCCGCAGGATCGCCGCGAACTGCAACTGGCGGCCTTGAATCTGCAACGGATTTACCGCCGGCCGGCGAGGCCGTCGAGCGCAACGGCCGCTGAAGCTGCTCGCCTTCATGGCGCCCGGCGACTTCATGGCCAATACGCCACTCGAATTCATGCTGGAAGGCTCGAGCATCGTGCTCGACATGATGTATGTCGTGCCCGGCACGGTCCTGCCGCAGCCGCCGGAGCACGACGTCGCTTTGGTGGCGGTCGATGAGATCGGACGAGGCCACGCCGGTGCTGCGCGAAATCGCCGAGCTGGTCAGATCCTGGCCGCGCCCGGTCGTCAATGCGCCCGAGCGCATCGCGCGCCTGACGCGCGCCGGCACCTGGGAGCTGCTGAAATCCGCGCCCGAGAATCGTCATGCCGATGAATGTGCGCATCGATCGCGCGACGCTTGTCAAGCGTCGGCGCCGGCGAGGTTGCGATCGAATCCATTCTCGACGGCAGCGGCTTTCCGATCATCGCGCGGCCGTCCTGGTCGCAGGCCGGCATCGGGCTGGTGAAGCTCGAACAGCGCATCCGCGATCGACGCCTATCTGCGCGAATGGGCGGACGCGGAATTCTACGTCGCGCCCTTTGTCGACTACCGGGCCGCGACGGGCTATTCCGCAAATGCCGCATCGTGCTGATCGACGGCCGTCCCTTACGTGTGCCACATGGCGATCTCGCAGCATTGGATGATCCATTACCTCAACGCCAACATGACGAACGATGCGGCGCAAGCGCGCGGAGGAAGCGCGCTTCATGGCGGATTTCGACGACGACTTCGCCGTCCGCCATGCGGCGGCCTTCAAGGCAATCGCCGAGCGCACCGGGCTCGAATATCTGCCGATCGATTGCGCCGAGACGCGGGACGGCAAGCTTTTGGTCTTCGAAGTGGGCACGGCAATGATCGTGCACTCGATGGATCCGCCCGATCTGTTTCCCTACAAGCGGCCGCAGATGGACAAGGTGTTCAAGGCCTTCCAGGCCATGCTGCATAAGGCCGCGGCGCGCCGCGCCATAAAAAACCGGCCGCGCGAGCTCGCGCGGCCGGCTCGATTCGCGGGCGAAACGATCAGTTGCCCTGGATGGTCTGGATCACGCTCGACATCGGGCGCGCTTCATCCAGTCCGCCGCCCATCTCCTTGAGCACGGCTTCCTTGTATTCCGGCAGCGGCTCGATCGGCGTCTTGCCGACCACCTGCACCACCTTGTAGCCGCCGGCCTTGAGCTGCTTGAGCAGTTCGGGCACCGCTTCGGAGGTGCCGTGCTGGAAGTCGTGCATCAGGATGATGCCTTTGCCGTGCTTGCTCGAGCTTGGTCATGACCGATTTGATGACCTGCTCGGGCTTGTGAATCTTGAAGTCGAACGAGTCCATGTCGGTGGAGAAGATGCCGATATTGCGCTCGCCGAGATATTTGACCATCTCGGGCGGGTTGCGCAGCGCCGGGAAGCGGAAGAACGGACCGACCGGCTTGTTGCCGAGCGCGATGCTCACCGCCGCGATGCCCTTTTCGATCTCGGCCTTGGCCTCGTCCGGCGTCAGCTTGGTGAGATCCTTGTGCGACCAGGTGTGCGAGCCGATGGTGTGGCCGGCCTTCGGCCACCTCCTTGAGAATCTCCGGATGCCAGCCGGAATGCTTGCCGATCGGGAAGAACAGCGCCTTGGTGCAATTGTCGGCCAGCGCCTTGAGCACGCGCTCGGTATTGCCCGGCCACGGGCCGTCGTCGAAGGTCAGCACGACTTCGTGGTCGCGCAGGAAGTCGTAGGCCTTGAAGTGCTCGAAGCCGAAGCCGGGACCGCCGGTGGTGTCGATCTGCACGATGCGCTCGACGCCGAGCGCGTTCGGGTTGTCGCATTTCGCGATTGTCGGCTTCGGCGCGGGGCCGGCGCGGCGGCGGGAGCCGGCGCGGCGGCCGTCGGCGGGAGCCGGCGCGGCGGCCGGGGCCGGCGCATTCTGCGCCCAGACGGCAGCGCCCGCCGTCGACATCGTTATCGCAAGAGCCATGGCCAAAGCGCTACGCATCACGTTCTCCATACCGTCAGTGGCTGAATTTGAATATCTGGCCTATTCATCGCGGCTTTAACCAGTCGAGTCAACGCGGGCCCCGAAAAGGCCGAAATTGCGGGGTTTATTGGGTACAATGGTTAATTTCGGCGGCGGCAGGCTGGTCGCAGCCATACTCGTGTTGCCGTCGCCCGGGATTGGTCCTATCTGGACTGAAGGGTCGCCCGGAGGCTTGCAATGCCCGCGCTCGTCTCATCCGCCAGACTGTCGCGGCCGCTGCTGCTGCTCGCGGCCGGCGGCGGGCTTGGCCATGGCGGCGACGCTCGTGCTGTGGGCCTATTACGGCACCGCCGTGTTCTTCGAAATCGTGCGCGCCGGCTGGGTCGCGTGTTTCTGATGCAAGCCCGAGTGAGGCGCGATGACGGCCCGAACATCGCATATTCTTTTGGTGTTCTCCGCTTTTCTGGCGGGCCTGGTCATTTTCCTCGGCGTCATTCTGTTCACGACCCATTATCAGGGCGTCGGCGGCGGCCCGTCGGCGATCGGCGGCCCATTCAAGCTGATCGACCAGGACGGCAAGCCGATCACCGAGGAGGATTTCAAGGGCCGTCCGTTGCTGGTGTTCTTCGGCTACACGCATTGCCCCGACATCTGCCCGACCACGCTGTTCGAAATGTCGGAGGTGCTGCACGCGCTCGGCAAGGACGCCGACCGCGTCAATGCGCTGTTCATCACCGTCGATCCGGAGCGCGACACGCCGCCGGTGATGAAGGACTATCTGTCGAGCTTCGATCCGCATCTGCGCGGCGCCACCGGCGACAGCAAAGCGATCGACGCGGTGGAGAAGGCCTATCGCGTCTACGCCAAGAAAGTCCCCACCGACAAACGGCGACTACAGCATGGACCACACCGCGCTGGTCTATCTGATGGACAAACAGGGCCGCTTTGTCGCGCCGTTCAAGCTCGATCGCAAGCCCGAGGCAGCGGCGGCCGATCTGCGGCGCTATCTCTAGCGCCTTTGAACCAGACCCCACGTTACCGCGAATAGCCCAGCATTACTTCTTGAACAGCCCCGTTTTCATCAATCCAAGCGGCCGAGGGATCGATCGAGGGGCTGCCGCCGGTCTCGCCACGAGCAGCCCAGGCATCGACTCTCGGCCGCCATCTCCCCAACTGCAACACGCATACTCGCGCCCCACCCGCGTAACTCGGCCACGGGATATTATGGTAAACACAACTAAAGCGCGAATGAAGTTGCAGCCGGTTCCGGCTCAATTCCATCGGCCTTGGGTAGGGGCGAATGCGGGTGGCCGCGGGCGTTTCCCGGTGCTAGAAGGCGCGCGCCATGTCGGATTTCATGTCGCATTATCTGGTGCCGGCCGCGATCGTCGCGGTGGCGATCGTCTTGCTGCTCGGCCTCGTCAACATGATGCGCGGCGGCTCGCCCAACCGCTCGCAACAGCTCATGCGGCTGCGCGTGCTGCTGCAGTTCGTCGCCATCATCGTGATCATGGCGACGATCTGGGCGATGGGACGCTGAGAACGTAAGTGGAAGTCGTGTCGCGCCGGGCGATTATTTCATCGGCGCCGCGCGCATATATTCACCTTTTCCTTTTTCTTATGGTGCATCTTTTTGTGCACTTTCTTCGCTGGCTTCTTTTTGCGTCGGCGGAATATTCTGCGGTCGCGACCTGCGCCGAATGCGAGCGGCGCCGCAGGCCTTGGCCGGCGCCGTGGCGGGCAGAATCAGGAGCGTCGCGGCGGCGGCAATGATCAGGAACCGCATGGCATTCACCCCCCATTATTTGTGACGAAAACCCGGCTAGGATAGCGAGCCTACCCCGAATCCGACGGACGATGCGAGGTCCCCATGGTCGTGCTCAACCGCATTTATACCCGTACCGGCGACGACGGCACCACGTCGCTGGGCAGCGGGGCGCGGCGCAAGAAATACGACCTGCGGGTCGAAGCCTACGGCACGGTCGACGAGGCCAATGCGGTGATCGGTCTGGTGCGGCTGCATACCGACGGCGATGCCGCGCTCGATGCAGCGCTCGGGCGTATCCAGAACGACCTGTTCGATGTCGAGGCCGATCTGTGCCTCGCCGAAAAGGGCCCGGGCGGCGCGCGGCTGACGGTGACCGATGCGCAGGTGGCTTGGCTGGAGGGCGAGATCGACCGGCTCAACGCCGAGCTGGAGCCGCTGAAATCGTTCATCCTGCCCGGCGGCAGCCCGGCCTCGGCCTATCTGCATCTCGCGCGCACGGTCTGCCGCCGCGCCGAGCGCATCATGGTCGAGCTCAAGGATAGACCGGGCGAGGGCGTGTCGGAGCCCTCGCTCAAATACGTCAACCGCCTATCGGACTACCTGTTCGTCGCCGGCCGCTACGCAAACGATAAAGGTGCGCGCGACGTGCTGTGGGCGCCGGGGCAGAACCGGTGACATGATCGCTTTCAGGATGACGGATAGTGGGGTGACGCGATGGTGATGCCGCTGTGGGACGACAGTCCCTTGAAGCTGCCGAGACTGCCGCTGGTGACCTGGGGCCTGATTGTCGCGAACGTCCTGGTGTTTGCGTTTGAAGCGGCGGCGCCGCCGAACACGCAGGCCGCGATCGTGGCCTTCGCCGTGACGCCGGCCAACATCACCGGCGTGCCGATCACCCCGACCCCGGTTCCGCCCTATCTGACGCTCGTCAGCTACATGTTCCTGCATGCCAATTTCTGGCATCTGCCGGCAACATGATCTTCCTCTGGGTGTTCGGCGACGACGTCGAAGAGGCCATGGGCGCCGCTGCGCTTCATCGCCTTTTATTTCGGCAGCGGCGTCGTGGCGGCGCTGGCCTTCATCGCCATGGCGCCGCACTCGCAAATGCCGCTGGTCGGCGCCTCCGGCGCCATCGCCGGCGTGCTGGCGGCCTATCTGATGTTCCGGCCCTGCCAAAAGGTATCGGTCTTTGTGCCCTATATCCTGCTGTGGATTTTCATCCGCCCGGTGGTACGGATTGACGCCTTCTGGGTGCTCGGCGCCTGGATCCTGATGCAATTCTGGGCGATTTCGGTGCAGACCCAGGACGATGTCGCCTACATGGCGCATGTCGGCGGATTGGTCGCCGGCGCCGCCTTGTTTCCGCTGCTGCGCTATCGGACGGTGCGGCTGTTCGAATGCTTCCGCCCGGCGGAGCCGCTGGCGCCGAGCCAGGTCAGCTAGTCGCGCATAGCGTGCGGCGCAGCATAAGCGTTGACATGCCAATGGCGCGGCCATTAGCTTCCGCCCGCTCTCGATGAGTGTTCGTTTTGGGATGGGGATTTATGAAAATTCTGGTGCCCGTGAAGCGGGTGGTCGACTTCAACGTCAAGATCCGCGTCAAACCGGACGGCTCCGGCGTCGAACTCGCCAATATCAAAATGTCGATGAATCCGTTCGACGAGATCGCCGTCGAAGAGGCGATCCGTCTGAAGGAAGCCGGCAAGGCGACCGAGATCGTCGCGGCATCGATCGGGCCGGCGCAGGCCTCCGAAACCATCCGCACCGCGCTCGCCATGGGCGCCGACCGCGGCATTCTGGTCAAGGCCGAAGGCGCGGTCGAGCCGCTGGCGGTTGCAAAAATCCTCAAAGGCATCATCGACGAGGAAAAGCCCGGGCTCGTCATTCTGGGCAAGCAGGCGATCGACGATGACAGCAATCAGACCGGCCAGATGTTGGCGGCGCTGCTCGGCTGGGCGCAGGGCACCTTCGCCTCCAAGATCACGATCGACGGCGACAGCGTGACGGTGATCCGCGAGGTCGACGGCGGCCTGCAGACGGTGAAGCTGAAGGCGCCGGTGATCGTCACCACAGATCTGCGTCTCAACGAGCCGCGCTATGCCTCGTTGCCGAACATCATGAAGGCGAAGAAAAAGCCGATCGCCGACAAGACGCCGGCGGATTACGGCGTCGACATCGCGCCGCGCCTGCAGGTGCTCAAGACCACGGAGCCGCCGGGCCGCAAGTCCGGCGTCAAGGTTGGCTCGGTCGCCGAACTCGTCGGCAAGCTTAAAGACGAAGCGGGGGTGCTCTAATGACCACGCTTCTCATCGCCGAGCACGACAACAAGGTGCTCAAGGATGCGACCGCCAAGGCGCTCACCGCGGCCAAGGCGCTCGGCGCCGACGTGCACGTGCTGGTCGCCGGCAAGGAATGCAAGGCGGTGGCGGAAGCCGCCGCCAAACTCGACGGCGTGAAGAAGGTGCTGCTGGCGGACGCCCCGCTCTACGAGCATGCGGTCGCCGAGCCGCTCGCCGCGCTCATCGTCTCGCTCGCCGGCAATTACGACGCCATCGTCGCGCCGGCCACCACCAACGGCAAGAACGTGATGCCGCGCGTCGCCGCGCTGCTCGACGTCATGCAGATCTCCGAGATCACCAAGGTGATCGCGCCCGACACCTTCGAGCGGCCGATCTATGCCGGCAACGCGATCCAGACGGTGAAGTCGAGCGACGCCAAGAAAGTCATCACCGTGCGCACCTCGACCTTCCAGGCGGCGGGCGAGGGCGGCTCCGCGAGCGTCGAGAATGTCACGGCCGCGGCCGATCCGGGCCTCTCCAGCTTCGTCGGCGAGGAGTTGTCGAAGTCCGACCGTCCGGAGCTCACCTCGGCCAAGATCATCATCTCCGGCGGCCGCGCCATGCAGAGCCGCGAGAACTTCACCAAATATATCGAGCCGGTCGCCGACAAGCTCGGCGCGGCGATGGGCGCTTCGCGCGCGGCGGTCGACGCCGGCTATGCGCCGAACGACTGGCAGGTCGGTCAGACCGGCAAGGTGGTGGCGCCCGAGCTCTACATCGCGGTCGGGAATTTCCGGCGCCATCCAGCATCTCGCCGGCATGAAAGACTCCAAGGTGATCGTCGCGATCAACAAGGACGAGGAAGCGCCGATCTTCCAGGTCGCCGACTACGGTCTGGTCGCCGATCTTTATCAGGCGCTGCCCGAACTGGCGGCGGAACTGGATAAAGTTAAGCGTTGACCATGCGGCGAATTAACCGTCGGCCCGTGGTGTCGCCGGACGGTTCGTCGTAAAAGTGCGCAGAGGCAATTCGAATTAAATACCGAAGCCGAAGCCAAGATCCGGGTCTTCGCATCGATCGGACAAGAACATGGCGTTGAATATTAAGAATGTGGGGGTGATCGGCGCCGGGCAGATGGGCAACGGCATCGCCCATGTCTGCGCGCTGGCGGGCTATTCCGTGATGCTCAACGACGTGGCGAGCGACCGCATCAAGGCGGGCATGGCGACCATCAACGGCAACATGACGCGCCAGGTCGGCAAGAAGGTGATCAGCGACGACGACCGCAAGGCGGCGCTGGCGCGCATCACGCCGGCGGAAAAATTCGACGCCATGGCGGGCTGCGACATCGTGATCGAGTCGGCGGCCGAGAAGGAAGACATCAAGCGCAAGATCTTCGCCGATCTGTGCGCCTCGCTGAAACCGGAAGCGATCATCGCCACCAACACCTCGTCGATCTCGATCACGCGGCTCGCGGCCTCGACCGACCGGCCCGAGCGTTTCATCGGCATCCATTTCATGAATCCGGTGCCGCTGATGGAGCTGGTCGAGGTGATCCGCGGCATCGCCACCGACGACGCCACCTTCGAGACCAGCAAGGCCTTCGTCCACAAGCTGGGCAAGATCATCGCGGTGTCGGAGGACTTCCCGGCCTTCATCGTCAACCGCGTCCTGCTGCCGATGATCAACGAGGCGATCTACACGCTCTACGAAGGCGTCGGCAACGTCGAGGCGATCGACACCGCGATGCGGCTCGGCGCGCACCATCCGATGGGGCCGCTCGAGCTCGCCGATTTCATCGGCCTCGACACCTGTCTGTCGGTCATGCAGGTGCTGCACGAGGGGCTGGCCGATTCGAAGTACCGGCCGTGTCCGCTGCTGGTGAAATACGTCGAGGCCGGCTGGCTCGGCCGCAAGACGCAGCGCGGCTTTTACGACTACCGCGGCGAGAAGCCGGTGCCGACAAGGTAATAATATTGTTGTCATGGCCGGGCTTGTCCCGGCCATCTCGCTTAGGAAAGCACTGCGCTCCTAAGCGGGATCACCGGGACAAGCCCGGTGATGACAAATTAAATAGCGTTCGCCAAGTTCAGCACCACCAGCGCGGTGATCGACAAAGCCATGTGAGCCCCTCAGCTGCAGCAACCGGACTTTTGTGCGCCTTCATATTCGTCGTGCCGGCGAACCCAGAACGGCCCGCGCCCGCCTTCGTCGCGTCCTTTCGGCACGAGATCGAGATAGTAGTAATCCGTGTTCAGCATGTCGATGCCGCGCGCGTAGGTCGAATAGGTGCGGAAGATAGCGCCGCGTTCATCCTTGAAGAAGACGCTGACGCCCTCGCGCTCAGACGCTTCCGGGTTCTGCTCGCACGAAATTGTACAAAGCATCTTTGGCGGCGACTTCCTCGGGCATGAACGACACGTTGAAATCGAAATTGAAATCGTTCTCGCAGCGAGGACACCCATTTGAAGCTCCAGCCCATGCGTTTGCGATAGGCCTCGAGCTTCGCAACAGGCCGCGCGAGACCGCGAGCATCGTCACGTCGCGCTGGTTCAGATGCACGATGATGCCGTTGAAATTGTCGGCCCAATGCGAGCAGTGCGGACAGCCGGCGTTCCAGTCGGGGCCGAACATGAAGTGATAGACGATGAGCTGGCTGCGGCCGTCGAACAGCTCGGCGAGGCTTTGCTTGCCGGCGGGCCCGTCGAACACGTAGTTCTTCTCGACTTTGACCCAGGGCAGTTCACGCCGCGCGGCGCTCAAGGCGTCGCGCGGCTTGGTGAACTTCTTCTCCTTGGCGAGCAATTCCTTGCGCGCCGAGAGCCATTCGGATTGCGACACCACCGCGTGCTGCATGGCGACCTCCTTGATCAGGACTTCACCGATGTCATCCAGCCGATGCCGGCGCCGCCCGGCTCCATAAGAACCGCGATGCGGCCGACATCGGGCACATCGAAGACGGGCTTCATGAGCTTGGCGCCGGCTTTGACGGCCTTTGCGACGCGAGCATCGACGTCGTCGACCGCGATATAGGCCATCCAGCTTTCTGGCACGCGGGCCGAATTCCGGACCGCTGATGTCGAAAACGCCGCCGACCGGCTCATCGCCGACCTTCGCGATCCAATAGGTGCCGTGTCGGCATCGGCATGGCCTCGAAACTCCAGCCGAAGGTGTCGCCGTAGAATTTCTTCGCCTGCTCGACGTTGCGCGTCATCAGCTCGTTCCAGTAGAAATGTCCGTGCGAGCCATCGATGCCTCCTGTTACACATGAGTCATGCGAGATATTTATCGAGTTTCTCCATCGCGCCGTTCCAGCCGTGCTGGTGACGGTCGCGCGCGTCCTCGTCGAAGAACTGTTCGTGCGTCAGCGTCATGATTGTGCCGCCGCCGTCTTGCTTGAATGTGACGGTGACCAGCGATTCACGCTCCGGGGTCGATTTCCAGGCCCAGGTGAACACCAGCTTTTCGTTCGGGATGACCTCGCGGTAGACGCCGCTGACGTCGTGTTCCTCGCCGTTCGGCGCGCGCATGACCCAGCGATAGCGGCCGCCGCTGCGCACGTCGCTTTCGGCGCTGAGCACCGCGACCTCGCCGGGGCCCATCCAGCGCTTTACTTTTTCCGGCATCGGTCCAGGCTTGGAAGACTTTCGCGGGCGGCGCGTTGAAGCGGCGCTTGACGGTGAGACTTGGTTTGACGGCGACGGTGGACATGAATCCTCCTCCAAAAACGCGGCGAGTTGATCGAGACGATCGCTCCAGAAGCGCTGGTAGCGGTTGAGCCATTCGTTGGCTTCGTGCATGGGTTCGGCCCGCAGCCGGCAGGAGACCGTGCGGCCGTTCTTGGCGCGGGTGACGAGGCCGGCATCGGACAGGACGTCGAGATGCTTCATCACCGCCGGCAGCGAAATGGCAAAGGGCTCGGCAAGTTGGCTGACCGACAGGCCGTCGGTCTGGCTCAGGCGCGCCAACAGCGCCCGCCGGGTCGGGTCGGCGAGCGCGGCAAAGGTGCGGTCGAGCGTCGCTGTTCGATAGTAAACCATATGGTTAAGTATACCGCTCGGGTCGGGCGCGTCAAGCCGCCGCGGCCAAAGCGGGCGGAAGCGGCCGCTGTCTAAGGTTTGATTAACCGTGCGGCCCTAACCTCGCCGCCGCGCAGAGGCCGTATCAATATGTATCGTATCGGTGCCGTTCGAGTTGGCCAGATGTCTGCTTGGCAGAGTCTGCAAAATAGTCGCTACCAAAGCGCTACATTTGCGTCCGAACTCGGCCATGTTTTCGACCATGAGCGACACTCTCTTCGGCGCCCAGCAGAACAAACTCAGCGGGATTGCGAACTTGGTGGTCCAGGCGGCGCTGGCCCGCCTCCAAGCGGCGCAGACGCTCAACTAACACCACCACCCTCCAACAGGCCGGCAACACGATTGGTCGGGCCAGCGCGTCCAGCACGTCGTCGACGGGCTCGGTTCTCAATACGGTCGCTTGAGGTCGTCGCCCCTAACCGGGCTGGCCAATGCGATCGGCGGTCAACCCGGGCCAGCGTTTATCGTTCATTGACGGTCTGGGCCGTAGAACTGGGCCGGCATGGACCCAGCTTCCCTCGCCACAGCCATGGTCGGCGCGCAGATGAGCCAAGTGCAAATGGCCGTCGCGGCGAAGATGATGCGTATGAATGCCGACAGCGCCGCGTCGGTCGTGCAGCTCATCGACGCCGCCCAGAAGAACATGCAAAGCCTGGCCAACGTCGCCGCCGGCGTCGGGCAAAACGTCAATATCACTGCGTAATGGCGTGCCTGCGCGCGGCGTCGCCGTTAGCTCTTGCCCAGTGCCGCCTGGATCAGCTTGACCGCGTCGTCGCTCGCCCATTCGGCCGGTCCGGCGATGGTGCCGAGCTCGCAGCCGTGCGGATCGATCAGCAAAGTGGTCGGCATGCCGAAGGCACGGCCGATCTCCTTCAAGTCCTGGAAGGTCTTGGCGTCCGGATCGGCGTAATAGGCGAGCTTGTCGATGCCGATCTCCTTGAGAAACGCCTTCGGCTTTTCAGGATCGCGGGTGTCGATATTGACCGCCACGACCTGGAAGTCGGGTCCTCCGAGCTTGCGCTCCAGCGCGTCGAGCGTCGGCATTTCCTTGCGGCAGGGCACGCACCAGGTGGCCCACAGATTGAGCAGCACCGTGCGCCCGCGCCACTGCGCGAGCGTCAAAGGCTTGCCGCTGGCATCCTGAAACGACAGGTCGGGCACCTTCAGCGGGCGCTTGGCAACGTTAACGGCGGCCACCTCGCCGCGCGCCAAAGGGCCCAATTTCTTGGCCAATTCGACCGCCGGCCGGCAGGCCGCATCCCCGCCTGCATTGCCTGTCAGGGTGGCAATCCCGTATACCCCGGCCAGCCCGACGACCACGCCGGCGATGCCCCCGGCCAGGACCATAGCCAGGTATCGTTTGGCAACACTGGGCGGCGGATTTTCGGGCATGAGCGGCGGGACTTCGGTGGATCAGGCCAAGAGCTGAATTAAGAGCGGCACCAAGAGCACTACCATGAGCAACAAAATGTGGGGCGGGCGGTTTGCGTCAGGCCCCGGCGCCATCATGGAGGAGATCAACGCCTCCATCGATTTCGACAAGGCTCTCTACCGCCAGGACATCGCCGCGTCCAAGGCCCACGCCGACATGCTGGCCAAGCAAGGCATCATTACGGCGGACGATGCGAAAAAGATCGCTCACGGTCTAGACACGATCCTGTCAGAGATCGCGGACGGAAAATTCTCGTTCAAGCGGGCGCTGGAAGACATCCACATGAACGTGGAGGGCCGGCTCGCCGAATTGATCGGCGAGGCGGCCGGGCGGCTGCACACCGCGCGTTCGCGCAACGACCAGGTGGCGACCGATTTCCGGCTGTGGGTGCGCGACACCATCGACGCGCTCGACGCGGCGCTTGCCGCCTTTCAGCGCGCGCTGGCCGAGAAGGCGCTGGCGCACGCCGGCACGGTGATGCCCGGCTTGACCCATATGCAGACCGCGCAGCCGGTGACCTTCGGCCATCATCTGCTCGCCTATGTGGAAATGGCCGCGCGCGACCGCGGCCGCTTCGCCGGCGCGCGCAACAGGCTGAACGAATCGCCGCTCGGCTCCGGCGCGCTCGCCGGCACCTCGTTCACGCTCGACCGCGACATGACGGCGAAGGCGCTCGGCTTCGACCGGCCCGCGGCCAATTCGCTCGACGCCGTCTCCGACCGCGACTTCGTCATGGAGACGCTGGCCGCTGCTTCGATCGCGGCGGTGCATCTGTCGCGGCTCGCCGAGGAGATCGTGATCTGGACCTCGCCGCTCACCGGCCTGGCGCGGCTCAGCGACAAGTTCACCACCGGCTCCTCGATGATGCCGCAGAAGCGCAACCCGGATGCTGCCGAACTGGTGCGCGCCAAGACCGGCCGCGTGATCGGAGCGCTTTCCGCGCTGTTGATCGTGATGAAAGGCCTGCCGCTCGCCTATGCCAAGGACATGCAGGAAGACAAGGAAGGCGCCATGGACGCGCTCGCCGCGCTCTCGCTGTCGCTCGCGGCGATGACCGGCATGGTGGCCGACCTCGAACCCGATACCGCGCGCATGAAGAAGGCGGCGGGCGAAGGCTACGCCACCGCGACCGATCTCGCCGACTGGCTGGTGCGGACGCTGAAAATGCCGTTCCGCGACGCCCATCACGTTACCGGCCGCATCGTCGCCAAGGCGGCGGAGGCGGGCGTGCCCCTGCACCGGCTGCCGCTCGCCGCCATGCGCGAGATCGAGCCGCGCATCTCGGACGACGTGTTCAGCGTTCTTTCCGTCGACAAATCGGTGAAGAGCCGCACGACGTTCGGCGGCACGGCGCCCAAAAACGTGCGGACGCAGGCGAAGAAGTGGCTGCGCAAGCTGGAAAAGGAGAAATCCTGACTTCGCCTTGATCGCCTGGTTTGCTATGGTGCCGTCCACCCAAGGAGTACGTTGTTTGAGCCTTTTTTCCGATCGCCGCTTTCTGCGTTTCGCCCTCATCGGCGCGCTGGCCGCCGCGTTCGGGCTGGGCGCCTGCGGCCGCAAGGGACCGCTCGATCCGCCGCCCGGCGCGTCGCTGACCGGCGAGCAGCAGAGCGCCAACCCGATCAGCAATCCCATTGTCGCGCCGATCGGCAGCCAGCCCAAACAAAACCAGCCGCAAGCGCCGCAGGGCCCGAAAAAACCGATCCCGCTCGACGTCCTGTTGAATTGAGCTTTTGATGCACCACTTCGCTTATCGCGACGGCGTTCTGCACGCCGAGGCGGTCGGCCTCGACACGCTCGCCGCGGCGGTCGGGACGCCGTTCTATTGTTATTCGACCGCGACGCTTACGCGCCACTACAAGGTCTTCGCCGGCGCCTTTGCCGACGTGCCGGCGCTCGTCTGCTACGCCATGAAGGCGAATTCCAACCAGGCGGTGATTGCCACGCTCGCCAAGCTCGGCGCCGGCGCCGACGTGGTGTCGGAAGGCGAATTGATGCGCGCGCGGCTCGCCGGCGTGCCGGCCGACAAGATCATGTTCTCCGGCATCGGCAAGACCGTGCGGGAACTCGCGCTCGCGGTCGACGAGAATATTCTCTGCATCAATGTTGAATCCGAGCCGGAACTGGAGCTCTTATCGTCGATCGCGTCGAGCAAAGGCCGCGCGGTCAAGATTTCGGTGCGCGTCAACCCCGACATCGACGCCAAGACGCATCACAAGATCGCCACCGGCAAAGCCGAGAACAAGTTTGGCATCCCGATCAGCCGCGCGCGCGACGTCTATAAGCGGGCGGCGAAATTGCCCGGCATCGCGGTCACCGGCGTCGATATGCACATCGGCAGCCAGATCACCGATCTCGATCCCTTCGACAATGCGTTTTCTCTGCTTGCCGATTTCGTGCGCATGCTGCGCGGCGACGGCCACACGATCTCGCACGTCGATCTCGGCGGCGGCCTCGGCATTCCCTATCTCGACGACAACGAGCCGCCGCCGCATCCGGACGCCTATGCCAAGATGGTCAAGCGCGCCACGCGCGATCTCGATTGCCGGCTGATCTTCGAGCCGGGCCGGCTGATCGTCGGCAATGCCGGTATCCTGGTGACGCGGGTGCTGTTCGTGAAGCACGGCGAGGCGAAGAATTTCGTCGTGGTCGACGCCGCCATGAACGACCTCATTCGGCCGACACTCTATGACGCGCACCACGAGATCCGGCCGGTGGCGGAGCCGGCGTCTTCCATGCGCCGCATCCGCGCCGACGTAGTCGGGCCGGTCTGCGAGAGCGGCGATTTTCTTGCGCTCAATCGCGACCTGGCGGAACCGGCGCCCGGCGCCTTGCTGGCTGTGATGTCGGCGGGCGCTTACGGCGCGGTGCAGGCTGGCACCTACAACACGCGGCCGCTGGTGCCGGAAGTGCTGGTCAACGGCGGGCAATGGGCGGTCGTCCGCCCCCGCCTTGAAGTTGACCAATTGATTGCGCTCGATCGGATGCCAGAGTGGCTTTAGGCGCATGAAACCCTCGCATGGCCTGGGAATTGCCTGCGTGGTAGCCTATTCGGAGTGAATCGCCTGAGCCCGGGCGACGGAGCGGCTTTTGGACGATTTGGACGAGCAGCCAAAGCGGCGGGAAAACCCGACCCGGCGCCTGCTCGCGCAAGCGCTCAAGCGCGCGCGCGGGAGTCTGCTGTGGGAACGGTTGTGGCCTGCGCTCGCCGTCTTGGCGACGGCGCTCGGATTGTTCCTCGCATTCTCGTGGGCGGGACTCTGGCTGGTGCTGCCGCCGCTGGCGCGCGCCATCTGTCTGATTGTCTTCGTGGTAGTCGCTGCTGTCGCGGCCGCGCCGCTTGTCGTGTTGCGGTTACCGAGCGTTGCCGAAGGTTTGCGCCGCCTCGATCGCAACAGCGGCCAAATCCACCGCCCGGCGACTGCTGTCATCGACGAGATCGCCGCCAACCAGCACGACCCGGTCGCGCAGGCGCTCTGGCAGGCGCATGTCGAACGCGCGTTGCTCTCGGCGCGCAAGCTCAGGGCCGGTTGGCCGTCGCCGCGGCTTGCCCGGCGCGATCCCATGGCGCTGCGCGCGCTGGTGCTGATGCTGGCGGTGGTGACGTTCTTCGCCGCCGGCGGCGAGCGCTGGAAACGCGTCACCGCCGCCTTTGACTGGCACGGCGTGGTGGCGCCGGCCAATTTCCGTATCGACGCCTGGGTCACGCCGCCGAACTACACCGGCAAGTCGCCGGTTATGCTCGCCGGTCTGCGCCCGGGTGAAGCGGCGCAAACGGCCGCGCCGGTCGCCGTGCCGGCTGGCAGCGAACTGGTGATCCGCTCCAGCGGCGATGTGCATTTCGATGTCGCGCGCAAAGGCGGCCTCGAACCGGTGCCGGCGGGCGCGCATGCGGCATTGCCGGCGGGCAGCGAAGAGCGCCGCTTTACAATCAAAAGCGACGGTTCGGCGACGTTGCAGGGAATCAGCGGCGGCGACCTGGCCTGGACCTTCACCGCCATCCCCGATCGGGCGCCGACCATCGATCTGCTGCACGACCCGGAGCGGCAGGCACGCGGCTCGCTGCGGCTCGACTACCGGATGGAAGACGATTACGGCGTGATCGAAGCGCATGCTGAATTTGCGCTCAAGGACGACGACGCACCGGCCGGCGCGCATCCGCTGTTCAAAGCGCCGGAATTCCCGCTCACACTGCCGCAGGCGCGCACCCGCGCAGGCGCGGCGCAGACTACGCGCGACCTCACCGAACATCCCTGGGCCGGCGCCAAGGTCGAGATCACGCTGGTGGCGCGCGACGAGGCCGGCAATCTGGGCCATAGCGACCCGGTCGAGTATCAGCTTCCCGAACGCATTTTCGTCAAGCCGGTGGCGCGCGCCTTGATCGAGGAGCGCCGCATGCTGGCGCTCGACGCCAACGCCAAGCCGCTGGTGCTCACCGCACTCGACGCGCTCACCCTCGCGCCGGAGAAATTCACGCCCGAGGCCCCGGTCTATCTGGGCCTGCGCGCCATTTATTTCGACCTCGCCCAAGCGAATACCGACGACCAGTTGCGCGAGGTGGTGGCGCGCATGTGGGACATGGCGACGCGGCTCGAGGACGGCAGCGTCAGCCAAGCCGAACAGGCGCTGCGGCAGGCGCAGGACGCGTTGCGCCAGGCGCTTGAACGCGGCGCCAATGACGAAGAGCTCAAGAAGCTGATGGATCAGCTGCGTGCCGCCATGGACAAGTACCTGCAGGCGCTGGCGGAAGAGATGCGGAAAAATCCGCAGCAGCTGTCGCGTCCGCTCGACCGCAACACCCGCATGCTGAGTGAGCGCGATTTCAAGAGCATGCTTGACCGCCTGGAAAACCTGGCGCGCTCCGGCAACAAGGACGCCGCGCGCCGCCTGCTCGACGAGATGCAGTCGATGCTGGAGAACCTGCAGACGGCGCGTCCGGGCGCCCAGGGCGAGGACAGCGACGACGACATGATGTCGGCGCTCGACGAATTGGGCGACATGATCCGCAAGCAGCAGCAATTGCGCGACAAGACGTTCAAGCAGGGGCAGGACATGCGGCGCGACCGCCAGCGCCAGCAGCAAGGCCAGGGCCAGCAGCAATTCGGCGATCTGCGTCAGGACCAGCAGGGCTTGCGCGACCGGCTCAACAAGCTGCTCGAACAACTGCGCCAGCGCGGCCTCGGCAATCCCAATCAGCAACAGCAAGGCCAGGGCGAAAACGGCCAAGGCGAGAGCGATATGGACCAGCTCGGCAGCGCCGGCGAATCCATGGGCGAGGCGGAAGGCGAGCTCGGCCAGGGCGACGCCGACAGCGCGGTCGACAGCCAGGGCCGCGCGCTCGAGGCCATGCGCAAGGGCGCGCAAGGGCTGGCGCAGTCGATGCAGCAGAACGGCATGGGCATGGGGCAGGGTCCCGGCCAGCCCGGCCGCAACGGCCGCGCGCGCGCGCAGCAGGACACAGATCCGCTCGGCCGGCCGATGCGCGGCCGCGAGTATGGCGACGACGTCACCGTGAAGGTGCCGGGCGAGATCGACGCCCAGCGCGCCCGCCGCATCCTGGAAGAGCTGCGCAAGCGCTTCGGCGAGGGCAGCCGGCCGCAGCTCGAGCTCGATTACATCGAGCGGCTGCTGAAGGATTTCTGATCGTTGTGGGTCTTGGTGCGGCGAGCGGCGGCTAGTGCCGATGCACCAGCGCTTCGCGCACGGCGCCCTTGATTTGATCCACCGAAAACGGCTTGGCGATCACATCGTGCACCAGCGCGTCCAGCCCATGCGCGCGCTCGCGCTGGTCGGCGTAGCCGGTCATCAACATGATCGCGACGTCCGGATGATCGCGCCCGGCCGCAAGCGCGAGCGCGATGCCATCCATGACCGGCATCTTCACGTCGCTCAACAGCAGGTCGAATTTGCCGTCCTGCCGGTTGAGCGCTTCGAGCGCCGCCGCGCCGTCGCCGGCGGTGGTCAGGTCGTGGCCGTCCTCGGTGAGCGCGCGAACCACCAGGTCGCGGATCATGTCGTCGTCTTCGGCGATCAGGATCTTCGCCATCGGGTTCAATCCTTGCGCATGATCTTTTGCGAAAACCAATTCCCGCGTTCCGGGATCCTGCGCTATTTCACTCCGGCGTCCTGCGCGGTGAGGAAACGGACCATGACGTCGGTGGCGTCGACTTTCGGCACCGGGACCTGGCTATGAAATTCCAGCCGTCCGCCCGGCTCCAGGATGCTGCGCGGCGGCGCCATGGTCCAGGTGTAGACCTCCTGCGCGGTCGCATTGCGCACGGCGAAGCGCAGGCGCGGCACGCCGATAGGCTTGCCGGCTTCACTGACGATGGCGCCTTGCACGTTCAGCATGGTGATGCCGTCGATGGCTTCGGTCTCCAGCTTGACGTTCTCGAATTTGAGATTGCGCAGATTGACCGGCAGGCCGATGGCCGCGAACAGCGACGCGGTCTGCGGCAGATAGCGCACGACTTCATCGCGCGCGCCGACGATCGCGACGTTGAAGGCGACCAGCACTAGGATGACGGCGGTCCAGCGCGAGGAGCGGCGCGATTGCTTGCGCCGGGCCTGCATGACGCGGCGGCGGGCGTCGAAGGTCGCGGCCGCTTCGGCTTCGGTTTCGGCGTCCGCCGCTTCCGGCTGCGACTCCTGCTCGGTCTGCGGCGCGAGCGGCGGTGCATCGGTAACGGTGACCGGCTCGGGGTCTGCCGCCTGTGCCTCGGCCGGCGGTGTCGCCGGCGCTTCAGCCGGCACGGACGCCGCTGCGGTTTCGGGTTTGGGCGCAGCGGCCGGCTCGGCCGGCGGCGCCTTGGCCGCCGGGGCGGGGACCGGCTCCGGTTGTATTGCAGCGGTTTCGTCAGCGGCTGCGACTGGCGCGGTTGGCGGCGCGGCGGCGGGCGGGGGCGGCGTTTCGGTGCGGCGGGCAGCGCGGGCGGGTTGCGCTTCCACTGTCACGGTCTGCGCGACGGCAACCGGCTCGGGCGCAGCTTCAGGACCCCCGGCGTGCCAGGACGTCTTGCAGCGGGCGCAACGCACAGTGCGCCCGGCCGGGCCGAGGGCGGCCTGGTCGATCATGTAAGAGGTGGCACAGGTCGGGCAGACAATCAGCATGTTGAGCAAAGCCAGTTCAGCGCGGAAAACTAGCAGCCGTCCGTTAATGGACCGGAAACCATGCCCGCCCCGGCAGATCAGGGGATAGGGCGGCCCCAGCCGCCCTTTGGCGCTGGCGAGACCGCGATAATGCTGTAAAAGCGCAGTTCTTGACCGCAAACGGGGCCGCTGGCGGTATTGGCGTCTGCCCTGCAGCCTGCCGGCCGGGAGTCGTTCCCCGGGTCTAAAAGGAAATTTTTCGGAGAAGGGCGTGGTCCGATTCGAGAACGTGGGATTGCGCTATGGGCTGGGGCCGGAGGTCCTGCGCGACCTCAGTTTCCGTATCGAGCCGCATTCCTTCCAGTTCCTCACCGGCCCGTCCGGCGCCGGGAAAACCTCACTGCTGCGCCTGTTGTTTCTCTCGCTCAGGCCGACGCGCGGGCTGATCACCCAGTTCGGCCACGACGTCGCCACCCTGTCGAAGGATGCGGTGGCCACGCTGCGCCGCCGCATCGGCATCGTGTTCCAGGATTTCCGCCTGCTCGACCACATGACGACCTATGAGAACGTCGCGCTGCCGCTGCGGGTGATGGGCCGCCGCGAGGACAGCTACCGCGACGAGGTGGTTGAGTTGCTCAACTGGGTCGGGCTGGGCGAGCGGATGTGGGCGCTGCCGCCGGTGCTTTCCGGCGGCGAGAAGCAGCGCGCCGCGATCGCGCGCGCAGTGATCGCACGGCCGCAACTGCTGCTCGCCGACGAGCCCACGGGCAACGTCGATCCAAGCCTGGCGCAGCGGCTGCTGCGGCTGTTCATCGAACTCAACAAATCGGGAACCTCGGTGGTGATCGCCACCCACGACATCGCCCTGATGGACCAGTACGATGCGAGGCGGCTGGTGCTGCACGAGGGCCGGCTGCATATCTACGACTGAGGAGCGCATGGTCCCGAAAAGCGGGCACCGGTTTTCGGACAAGATCATGCGCAAAGGAAAATATTGATGGCGGATTTGACGAGAGACGAGATGCTTGCGCCGCGCGTACCGGCCGGCCCGCTGCCGCGTTTCGATACGCCGCTGGTTCCGCGCAACTCGATCTCCGGGCGCGCGTTGATCGCGGTCGTCGCCATCATGACGTTCCTCGCCTCGCTTACCACAGGCGCGGTGATTCTGGTCGCCGGCGCCGCGAGCGAGTGGCAGTCGGACGTGGCGCGCGAGGTCACAATTCAGATCATCCCGGCGCCGGGCCGCGATCTCGACGCCGCCGCGAGCAAAGCGGCGACTGCCACGCGCGCCTTCCCCGGCATCGACGACGTGCGCATCTATTCGAAAGCGGAATCTTCCAAGCTGTTGGAGCCCTGGCTCGGCAGCGGGCTCACGCTCGATGAATTGCCGGTGCCGCGGCTGATCGTGGTCAAGATCGCGCGCGGCGCCGCGCCCGACATTCCGCAACTGCGGCGGATGCTGGCCGAGCAGGTGCCGGGCGCCACGCTCGACGATCATCGCGGCTGGATCGACCGCATGCGCGCGATGGCGGGGACCGCGGTGGCCGCCGGCGTCGCCATTCTGCTTCTGGTGATCGCCGCTACCATGCTCTCGGTTACCTTCGCCACCCGTGGCGCCATGGCGACCAACAAGCCGGTGATCGAGGTGCTGCACTTCGTCGGCGCCAAGAACGGCTTCATCGCCGGGCGCTTCCAGCGGCATTTCCTGCTGCTCGGACTGCAAGGCGGCGCCATCGGCGGCGGCGGCGCGATCGTGCTATTCGCACTTGCCGGCTTCATCAGCGGCTGGTTTGCCGCGACGCCCGTCGCCGAGCAGACCGCGGCTTTGTTCGGATCGTTCTCCATCGGCCTTGCCGGCTATGTCGCGGTGCTCGGCCAGGTCGTGCTGATCGCCCTGGTGACGGCGGCGACCTCGCGGCATACGGTGAACCGGACCCTCGGCATGATCGACTGACATGCTTGGCAGTTTCGCGCGTTTCATCGGTTTTCTGACCATGGCCGCCGGCGCTGCCGGCGCCGTGCTGCTGGGCGCCGGATTCTGCTGGTTCGCGCTGAAGATTCCGGCCGAGGAAGTGGCGCTCGACCGCAATGCCGATGGCATCGTCGTGCTCACCGGCGCCGCGGCGCGCATTCCGGACGCGATCGAGCTGTTGGCGACCGATCACGGCAAGCGGCTCTTGATCAGCGGCGTGCACCGCGATACGCGCGCGCGTGAGATCGCGCGGCTCACCCCGGTCTATTCCAAATATTTTGCCTGCTGCATCGATCTCGACCGCTCCGCGCTCAACACCTTCGGCAACGCACTGGAAACCAAGCGTTGGGCGCGCGAGCACAATTTCAATTCGCTGATCGTGGTGACCTCAAACTGGCACATGCCGCGCGCCATGGCCGAGCTCGAGCATCAGCTTCCGGATGTGACGCTGATTTCCTTCCCGGTGATCTCGCCGAAGATGAAAGATCAACCGTGGTGGTCGAATTTCGACGCCGTCCGCTTGCTGTTCGCTGAATATCTGAAATATCTATTCGCGCTCGCGCGCATGCATTTCGATAGCGACACCGTTTGAAGGAGCGCCGCCGGTGATCCTGTTCCGCTCCCTCCTGTTCAACGCGCTGTTCTATCTGAACACCGCGGTGTGGCTGGTGATCGCGCTGCCGACGTTCTTCCTGCCCTATCGCGCCATCATCGCCGTGGCGAAAGCCTGGGGCCGCTGCAACCTCGTGCTGCTGCGCGTCGTCGGCATCGACTACGAGATCAGGGGCCTGGAAAAGATTCCGCCGGGGCCGCTTATCGTCGCCGCCAAGCACCAATCGGCGTGGGAAACGTTTTCGCTGCTGCCGCTGTTCGACAATCCGTTCTTCATCGTCAAACGCGAATTGGAGTGGATCCCGATCTTCGGCTGGCTGATGATCAAGGGCCGCATGGTGCCAGTCAATCGTGGTGCCCGCTCGAAGGCGATGTCGATGATGACCGAGCGGGCGCGCGTCGAACTCGCCAAAGGCCGCCAGCTCATCATCTTTCCCGAGGGCACGCGGCGGCCGGCCGGCGCCGAGCCGCGCTACAAATACGGCGTGGCGCAGATTTACGCCGAGGAAGGCGTGCCCTGCGTGCCGGTCGCGCTCAATTCCGGATTGTTCTGGCCCCGCCGCTCGATCCTCCTGTCGCCTGGAACGGTGCTGGTCGAGGTGCTCGATCCGATTCCGCCCGGCCTCGACAAGGACGAATTTTTCGAGCGGCTCCAGCACGCCATTGAGACGGCGACCGCGCGGCTGATCGCCGAAGCCAAGGACAATTGATCCGTGCCGTATGAGCGGAGCAGGCGGAACAGTCTATTCGGCCGTCTCGTGAACGCCCTTGAGCCGCTCGGCCAGGAGGTGCAGATCGCGGTCGCGGTAGCCCTGCGCCTCAATCTCCTTGACCGTCGCCAGCACATAGTCGCGGTTGTTGCCGGAGCGGCCGTGGCCTTGCCGCACCAGATGCACTTTCTGTTCGAGCGTCAGCCGGCCGGCGTACTGCTCGTGGCCGCGGTCCACCACGTAACAGAGCGCGTGCACGCTCTGTTGCGGGTCGTCGTCGAGCCAGACCGAGCGCCAGGCCTCGCGGTAGACGTGTGTGACCTGCTCGCGCCCGCGCAGATAGTCGATCGTGGCCGCGCGTTTGCCGGCCGCCACCCGGTAGGCGATGCCGCGGCAATTGCCGCCGCGGTCGAGGCCGAGCACCAGGCCGGGCTTTTCGGGCGTGCCGCGGTGCACGAAAGAATAGACGCAGAGGGCGCGATGGGCACCGACCAGGCGGGCGGTGCGCCGCTCGAGGTAGTCGAATCCCGGCCGCCACATCAGCGATCCGTAGGCGAAAATCCACAGGTCTTCGCCGCTTTGCTCGGGTTTCTTGCGCATCGGGGTTGAAATTGCACCACGCCGTTGACAGGACCCGGCGGCATGCGCTCGCGTATCAGGCCGACTGTTTCGGTGCAACCCATAGGCCGCCCGCGGGCGTTAACATAAGGGCGCAGAAACGCCTTATTCGGCAGGTGTGACAAGCCGCGATGGCCAAGCGATCCAGACGACCCCGCTCCACGCGCCGCCGCAATCGGCGCTATATCGGCATCCTCGTTCTGTTCGTCGCGCTGATCGGCGGCTGGAGCTGGTTCTGGCATTACGCCGCCAGCCGCGCCGAGGTCGCCATCAATGGCTGGCGGGCGCGCGAGGCCAAGTCCGGGCGCATCTACAATTGCGGCTTGGAGACGATCGGCGGCTATCCGTTCCGCATCGAGGTGACCTGCGGCAAGGCCTCCGCGCTGTTCCGCAGCAACCAGCCGCCGGTCGAGCTGAAGACCGGCGAGATGCTGATCGCCGCACAGATCTACGATCCGACGCTGCTGATCACCGAATTCCGCGGTCCGCTCATCGTCGCCGAACCGGGAAAGCCGCCGTTCCTCGAGGCCAATTGGACGCTCGGCCAGTCGAGCGTGCGCGGCACGCCGGCGGCGCCGCAGCGCGTCTCGCTGGTGTTCGACGACCCGAAGGTCGATCGCCTCGGAAACGGCAATCGGATCAACGTGCTGCATGCCAAGCGCATCGAGGTGCACGGGCGGATCATCGAAGGCACGGTGACCAACCACCCGGTGATCGAGCTCGTGACGCGTCTGCGGCAGGCCGCGGCGCCCACCGTGCATCCCGCCGCCGCGCGTCCGCTCGACGCCGACATCACCACCGTGCTGCGCGGGCTGAACGATTTCTCGCCCAAGCCCTGGGCGGAGCGCTTCCGCGAAATCCAGGCGGCGGACGGGCGCATCGACATCACGGACGCGCGCGTGCAGCAGGGCGACACCATCGCGGTCGGCAGCGGTAGCTTGTCGCTCAACGTCCGCGGCCGGCTCGACGGCGAGCTGCGCGTCACCGTTGCCGGGCTCGAATCGTTCCTCGCCTCGATCAACGTGCAGCAAACGGTGCAGAATTCCTCGGACATGGACAAGGTCGCCGGCGCCCTCGACCGCATCCTGCCCGGTCTCGGCGGCATCGCGCGCCAGCAGGCCACCAATTCCAATTTCTCGCTTGGCCTCAGGCTGCTCGGCCAGCAGGCCGTGCTGGAAGGGAAACAGGCGGTGACGCTGCCGCTGCGTTTCGACGACGGTACGGTGTTCCTCGGGCCGATCCGGATCGGCGATACCCCGTCGCTGTTCTAGTCTTCCGTGGCGTAGGGCTTCGGCAGCGGCTCGAATTCCCGGATGCGGGCGGCCGAAATCGGGCGCGGGCGAATCCTGGCCGATGTCGACGATGCCCTTGCGGATCGCGCGCGTGCGCGTGAAATGCTCGAACAGCGCATTGCCGTCGCCGTTGCGGATCGCCTTGGTCAGCAGCGAGATGTCCTCGTTGAAGCGGCCGAGCATCTCCAGCACCGCGTCCTTGTTGGCGAGGAACACGTCGCGCCACATGGTCGGGTCGGAGGCGGCGATGCGGGTGAAATCGCGGAAGCCGCCGGCGGAGAATTTGAGCACCTCCGAGCGCGTCACCGTCTGCAGTTCGTCGGCGGTGCCGACGATGGTGTAGGCGATCAGATGCGGCAGATGGCTGGTGATGGCGAGCACCAGGTCGTGGTGGTCGGCCGACATCGTCTCGACATTGGCGCCGAACAGGCGCCAGAACGCGGCGAGCTTGTCCACCGCCTTCGGCGTCGGCGCCCTCGGGCGGCGTCAGGATGCACCAGCGGTTGACGAACAGCTCGGCAAAGCCGGCGTCGGGGCCGGAATATTCGGTGCCGGCGACCGGATGCGCCGGCACGAAATGCACGGTCTTCGGCAGATGCGGCGCCATGTCGCGCACGATCGCGCCTTTGACCGAGCCGACGTCGGAGACGATGGCGCCGGGCGCGAGATGCGGGCCGATCTCCTCGGCCACCGCGCCGCAGGCGCCGACCGGAATGCAGACGATGACCAGATCGGCGCCTTCGACCGCGGCGGCATTGGTCTCCACCACCTGATCGGCGAGGCCGAGTTCGGCGACGCGCTTGCGCGTCTGCGGCCGAGCGCGCGGTGGCGACGATCGAGCGCACCGCGCTCTGCGCGCGCGCGGCGCGCGCGATCGACGAGCCGATCAGGCCGACGCCGATCAGCGCCAGGCGGTTGAACAAAGGCGCCGGTTTGCTCACGCCGTTTTCCCCAAGAATTCCGCCAGCGCCTTGACCACCAGCCGGTTGGCCTCCTCGGTGCCGACGCTCATGCGCAGCGCATTCGGCAGCTTGTAGGCGCCGACCTGGCGCAGGATCAGGCCGCGCTTGGTGAGGAAGGCGTCGGCGTCCTTGGCGGTCTTGCCCTTGGTCTCGGGGAAGTGGATCAGCACGAAATTGCCGACGCTCGGCGTCACCGGCAGGCCGAGCTTGCCGATCTCCTCGGTGAGCCAGGCGAGCCACTGCGTATTGTGCGCGCGCGATTTCTCGACGTGCGCGGTGTCGCGGATCGCCGCGATGCCGGCGGCGATCGCCGGCGCGTTGACGTTGAACGGCCCGCGGATGCGGTTGATCGCGTCGACGACATGCGCCGGGCCGTACATCCAGCCGAGCCGCAGCGCGGCAAGGCCGTAGATCTTGGAGAAGGTGCGGCACATCACGACGTTTTCCGACGTCGCTACCAGTTCGATGCCGGACTTCGTAATCGTTGCGCTGCACGTATTCGGCATAGGCCGCGTCGAGCACCAGCAGCACGTGTGCCGGCAGGCCGCTTGTGCAGGCGCTTGACCTCGTCGAACGGGATGTAGGTGCCGGTCGGATTGTTCGGGTTGGCCAGGAACACGATCTTGGTGCGCGGCGTCACGCGCGCGAGGATGGCGTCGACATCGGCGGTGAAATTCGTCTCCGGCGCGACCACCGGCTTGGCGCCGGTGCCGAGCGTGGCGATCGGATAGACCAGGAAGCCGTGCGTGGTGTGGATCGCCTCGTCGCCATCGGCTGAGGTAGGCGCGCGCGATCAAATTGAGCAGATCGTCGGAGCCGGCGCCGCACACGATGCGCGCCGGATCGAGCCCGAATACGTCGCCGATCGCCTCGCGCAACGCCGAGGCCGAGCCGTCGGGGTAATCCTCCAGATGCTCGGCGACCGCGCTGGTAAGCGGCGATCGTGCTCGCGCTCGGCGCCCAGCGGCGTTTCGTTGGACGAGAGCTTGAAGATTTTGGCGACGCCGGGCGCGCTGCTCTTGCCCGGGATATAGGGGTCGATGTCGAGCACGCCGGGGCGCGGTTGCGGACGGTTGGCGGTCATCTGCACTATCCAATACGTCAGGTCTTATTCTGCTTGCGCATGATCTTTCCGAAAACCGGTACCCACTTTTCGGGATCATGCGCGTTCGGCGGCAACCGTATAGCGGGTCGCGTGGCTGCCGACGAGGGCCGCCGAACGCACCGTGGCCCCGGCCTTAACCAAGGCCGCGCTGATCGCCTCGAGGGTCACGCCCTTCGGCAGCGTGATCAGCAGGGCGGCGCCGTCGAAGGCGCGGTCGGGATGGCGATGAAATCGGCGAGCGCCGAGAGCGCCTGCGCCGCGCCGGCGCCCCAGCCGGAGACGCGCACGCTCCAGACCGCCGCATCGGTCGCCATGGCGTCGGCGGCGACCCGCGAGATCACGAACACCGGCAGGCGCGGCCGGATGGTCGGCGCGCTCGACGAAGGGCAGGCGCGCGATGATCTTGGGCGCCGCGTCGAATTCGAGCGCGCTCCACCAGGCGCCGGCCGCCGGCACCGCGAAGGCCGGCACCAGGCCGAGATCGCCTTTCGAGGCCGACACCGCCGCGACCACCGCGGCGGCGCCCATATGCGCCACGAATGGCACCGTGAAGCCGAAATGGAAACGCGCGCTATCGCGCATCAAGGCGTCGCCGGCCGAGAGGTCGGCATGCACGCGAAAACGGCGCCTGCACATAGGTGAAGGTCGAGATGATGACGCGCCAGATGCTCTCGGCGGTATCGAGCGGCAGGATGCCTTTGTGCCGCTTGACCAGCCGCCGCATCATCTCGGCCTCGCGCGCCGGACGGAAGGCGGAGCCGGTTTCCTGGCTCTTCTTGACCGCGATCAGCCGGTCGATGATCTCGCCGCGCTCCATCAGGAGCCGGTGCATCGCCTCGTCGATGCGGTCGATCTCCTTGCGCAGATCGGCCAGCGAGGGCGTTTCGGGGCCTTTTGCCATGCCGGCATTGATAGGTGGGCCAAGTCTTGAAATCAACAAAGCCTTGAAATCAAAGAAAACGTTGACCGTAACCGGCTGGATTGAACGTTCCCCGCCTTCTATATAGAGGCCCGCGACCCGGGCAGGCGTTAACTATCCGGGGCGTGGGGCGCCGGGAGCGCTAGGCGATATGGTCGAGGCCAATCTGACGAGCCCGCGTGAAAGCGGATGCTCCGCGCGAGGCGGACCAGCCGCGTGACTCGCTCGTCGTGCGTTTTGGCGCCGACAAGCCGCTCAAGCTCGATGCCGGCGTCGAGCTCTCGCCGTTCCAGATCGCCTACAAGACCTATGGCACGCTCAACGCCGCAGCGCTCCAATGCGGTGCTGGTCTGCCACGCGCTCACCGGCGACCAGCACGTGGCGAACGAGCATCCGGTCACCGGCAAAGGCGGCTGGTGGGAGACCATGGTCGGCCCGGGCAGGCCGATCGACACCGAGCGCTATTTCGTGATCTGCCCGAACGTGGTCGGCGCCTGCATGGGCACCACCGGCCCGTCCTCGACCAATCCGGCGACCGGCAAGCCCTGGGGTCTGGAATTTCCGGTCATCACCATCCGCGACATGGTGCGCGCGCAGGCCATGCTGCTCGATCACCTCGGCATCGAGACGCTGTTCTCGGTGGCCGGCGGATCGATGGGCGGCATGCAGGTGCTGCAATGGGCGGCGTCCTATCCGCAACGCGTGTTCTCGGCGCTGCCGATCGCCTGCGCCACGCGCCATTCGGCGCAGAACATCGCCTTCCACGAGGTCGGCCGCCAGGCGATCATGGCCGATCCGGAATGGCGCGGCGGGCGCTATCTGCTGGAAGACACCAACCCGCGCCGCGGGCTCGCGGTCGCGCGCATGGGCGCGCATATCACTTATCTGTCCGACGCCGCGCTGCACCGGAAATTCGGCCGCAAGTTCCAGGACCGCGAGAATCCGACCTTCTCGTTCGACGCGGATTTCGAGGTCGAATCCTATCTGCGCCACCAGGGCATCTCCTTCGTCGAGCGCTTCGACGCCAATTCCTATCTCTATCTCACGCGGGCGATGGACTATTTCGACCTTGCCGCCGATTACGACGGACTGGTCGCCAACGCGTTCAAGAACTCGCCGACGCGCTTCTGCGTCGATCTCGTTCACCAGCGACTGGCTGTTCCCGACCGCGGAATCGCGCGCCATCGTGCACGCGCTCAACGCCGCCGGCGCGCGGGTCTCCTTCGCCGAGATCGTCACCGACAAGGGCCACGACGCCTTCCTGCTCGACGAGCCGGAATTGTTCGCCATCGTACGCGGCTTCCTCGACGGCGCCGGCAAGGCGCGCGGGCTTGTTGCGCCAGGTATCGGCGGAAAGAGCTGATGGGCGGCGAATCCGATCTCCCGACAATTTTGCGCGCACGCCGGGCGGCGCCCGCGTCGACTTGGTGTTGGTCGCCGAGATGGTCGAGCGCGGCGCCAAGGTGCTCGACGTCGGCTGCGGCGACGGCGAGTTGCTGCGGCTGCTCGGCGAAACGCGCGGTGTCGACGGGCGCGGCATCGAATTGTCGCGCGAGGGCGTCAACGAATGCGTGGCCAAGGGCCTGGCGGTGATTCAGGGCGACGCCGACACCGACCTCGCCGACTATCCGGACGATGCCTTCGACTACGTGATCCTGTCGCAGACGCTGCAGGCGACGCGCCATCCGCGCATCGTGCTCGAGCACATGCTGCGCATCGGCCGCCGCGCGGTGGTGTCGTTCCCGAATTTCGGCCATTGGCAGGTGCGGCTGCAATTGCTGTTCGCCGGCCATATGCCGCAGACCGATATCCTGCCCTATAGCTGGTACGACACGCCCAACATCCACCATTGCACCATCAAGGACTTCCGCCAGCTTTGTGAGGCGACCGGGGTGAAGATGGAGCGCGCCGTGGCGCTCAACGCCTGGGGCTCGCCGTTGCGGCTCAACGCGCCGTGGTGGTTCTGGAATTTGTTCGGCGAACAGGCCGTGTTCCTGCTCAGCCGCAAGGGCTGAGCGCGCCAGCCCCCAATTGCTGCACTGCACCTTTAACTTTGCGACGCGAGCGCGATAACTTTGGCCTTAAGTATATGCTCACAGTTTTTCTGTATTCATGATGGAGATGAAATATATAATTGAAACTCTAACGTACAAATTCTTAAACATAAGTTCTAATATGTAATACCTGCTATGCAGACCACTAAATGACCTTTTGCTGATCACGATATTGCCATAAGTGGACGGCGTTTAGGCCTCGTGCACCCGATGCCGATTCTGTCGGTATCGGGTGCATTGCTTTAATAATAAGGGGACTAGATCTGATGAGACTTAAACTTAACCAGAAACGGGCGACAGTTCTGCTGTGTTCGGTGGCGGTTGCAGCGTTTGCAACGTCGGCCTCCGCAAGACCCGTCCATCACCATCGGCATCGTGCCGCGGCTGTCGCGCAGACCGCCGCGGAATCGCAAAACGACACTGCCGACCGTGACGTGCGTTATCCGGTTCATATGGACCAAGGGGATATCGGCACCACCGCCCGCGGCCGTCACGGCCGGCGGTCGCTGGCCGAGGCACGCGCGCAGGCGCAGTCGCATGCGAACTCCGCCTATGGCGGCTTCAGCTCCAGCGATCTGGTGTCGGAGGCGCGCAAATATATCGGCACCAATCCGACCGGCCGCGCCAGCCTGTGGTGCGGCGCCTTCATGGACCTGGTGCTCAAGCGCACCGGCCATGCCGGCGGCGGCAATCTCGCGCTCGGCTATGAGCACTACGGCACCCGCGTTGCCGGCCCGCAGGTCGGCGCCATCGCGGTGATGGGCCGCGGCGGCGGCGGCCATGTCGGCGTGGTCAGCGGCATCGACGCCAACGGCAATCCGATCATCGTGTCCGGCAATCACAACCACACGGTCGCGGAATTGGTTTATCCACGCAGCCGCATTGCGGCCTACGTACTGCCCGGTGGCTGATCGTCCGAAGACAAGGCAAGATACGAGACGGCCGGCCTATGCGCCGGCCGTTTCTTTTGTGTGCGCCCAGCATGGGCATCGACTTGGAGGTGGGAGTCCTCTCGCGAGCTGGTCATAGCGAGCGAAGCGAACCGCAGAGCGTCGTTCCGTGAGGCCGGCGTGAAGGAAGCGGGGAGCAAAACTGCGGGCCGACGAACAGGAACCGGATAAGAGGCGGAGCCGAGCAGGGCAAGCGGGCATGAAGCCGCGAAGCTCTCGTGACCAAGGCGAGGCGATGTAGATCCGGCGGTCGTGCAGCGAAGGCCGATGTTCTTACCTGGGGAGATCTCGCCTTACGCCTGAAAGGGTGACGATGATCGAGAAGATCATCGGGGCGAGAAGTCAGCAGAGGCCGTATTAGCCGTAGCAGCGGCGAAGGGCCGAATGAAGGGGAGGGCGAGACGCCCATGCACCTCGGGGACGCCATGCCACAGAAATCGGAGCCAAGTCCGAGCGCACAAACGACCGGCGCGGTGAAGCCGCAAGGGTCGCGCTTGCGTGTGGAAGCGCCAACGGTTGGAAGTGGGGACGAGCGCCCAGGAACCGGCGACCTGATGGAGAGGGCGTGCGAACGCCAGAACCTTCGGGCCGCGCTGAAGCGTGTTCGACAGAATGCGGGTAAGCCCGGCATCGATGGGATGACGGTGGAAGAACTGCCCGAGCACCTGCGTGTGCACTGGCCGCGCCTGCGCGAGGAACTGCTCGCGGGGCGCTACCAGCCGCAGCCGGTGAGACGGGTGGCGATTCGAAAGCCCGGCGGGGGCGAGCGCGAACTCGGCATCCCGACGGTGCTCGATCGGTTCATCCAGCAGGCCTTGTTGCAGGTCCTGCAACCGCTGTTTGATCCAACCTTCTCGGATGCAAGCTATGGCTTTCGGCCCGGACGGCGGGCGCATGACGCGGTACGTCGCGCGCAGGCTTACGTGCAAGAGGGCCGCAGCGTTGTGGTGGATATCGACCTGGAAAAGTTCTTCGACCGGGTCAACCACGACATCCTGATGGGACGGTTGGTCAAACGCATCGCGGATCGTCGGGTGCTACGGCTGATCCGCCGCTACCTCAACGCCGGCGTGCTCGCGAACGGGGTGGTGATCGAGCGGCACGAGGGGACGCCGCAAGGCGGCCCACTCTCGCCGCTGATGGCCAATGTTCTCCTGGACGAGGTGGACAAGGAACTTGAACGACGCGGACACGCGTTCGTGCGCTACGCCGACGACCTCAACGTCTATGTGCGGTCGCAGCGGGCGGGTGAGCGGGTGATGGCGTCGCTGCGCAAGCTCTTTGGCAAGCTGAAGCTTCGCGTCAACGAGAACAAGAGTAAGGTGACACGCGCGACCCAGGCCAAGTTCCTCGGCTTCTCATTTTGGCTAGCCAAGGGACGAGTGGTGCGGCGGCGCGTAGCACCCGAGGCCATCGAACGCCTGAAGGAGCGTGTGCGCGAGCTCACCCGGCGCAGTGCCGGACGTAGCCTCGCGCAGATGTGCAAGCCACTCGGAGCCTACCTCTCGGGCTGGAAGGCTTACTTCCGACTCACGGAGGCGCCGGGGGCGCTTGCCGACATCGACGGTTGGGTCCGCCATCGGCTGCGGGCCGTGCAACTCAAGCACTGGAAGCGAGGTCGGGTCATCTACCGCGAGCTGGTCGCTCGCGGATTGCCCGCCGATGTGGCCAGGAAAGTTGCCGGCAACAGCCGCCGCTGGTGGCACAACTCGTCGATGGTGCTCAATAGGGCGTTGCCGAACACCCTCTTCAACCAGCTGGGAGTCCCGTCGATTGCCAGCTAACCTCAACCCATCAAACCGCCCGGTGCGGATCCGCATGCCGGGTGGTGTGGCAGGGGACGCGGAGGACTGACCTCCGCGCCCCTATTGCCGATCTCATGGATCTCATCGCCGGTGGCGATCTCGCCGCCGGCGATAACCTCGGCATAGATGCCGCAATCGGCATGGCCGAAATTGTCCATCAGCGTACGCGGAACGGGCACGTCGCGGATGCCGGTGTCGGGATCGACCTCGGTTGCCGCGCAACGCTGGATGCGCTTGACCGGTTTGAGCCGGGCTTGGCCGATCATGAGTTCGCGGCCGATGAGGTCGAACTCATGCCAGGCCGGCCAGCCGGCGACATAGAGATTGCCGCGGAAGCGTAACGGATTGATCGGCGCTCCGGCCGCGCTCTCGACCTCTGCCACGGAGGCGAGGTTGATGATGGAGACGACTTTCTTCGCCACATCCGAGAAGCTGTGGCTCTCGCCAAAAAGAATCTTAGGCGGCCCGCGCAATTCGCTTGGCATGAAACGGCGGAAGAAGGCTTCGATCGCCAGCCGGCCTTCTTTGGTCCGCAGATCGCCGCGTACGGCTTCGCGGCCTTCCCAGTGGATCGTCAGCGTATGGCTCGCCTCGTCATAGTCGGTGCGCAACGCCGCCAGCCGCTCGTTACGCATCAGCATCAGGAAACGCTGCTTGGGGAAATAGGCCGGCGCCGCCGGGTCGAAACCTGAGGGGCCGTTCTCAATGGCGTAGAGCCGGTCGGCCGGCAAAGTTGCGCCCGGCGCGAGCGTCACCCGCGCGAGCCGCTGGGGCGAAAGCCCCTTCACCGGATAGCGGTAGATGGCCTCGATCAGGGCTTGGTTTGGCATTGATTTTTGGGCACTTTCTATGCCGTCGCGTGGGGTTAACCGGACACCTACATCAGGCGGACGGGCTCTTCAAACTGGAAGAATGACACCCACATAATGCCGGAGCGGGCCGCCTACGGGGACCCGCCGTTTAACGGTGCCGTTTGAGGGCCGAGGGAGCAGACCGATGAATTTCGACAAGTACACCGACCGCGCCCGCGGTTTCGTGGAATCCGCTCAATCGCTGGCCCTGCGCGAGGGCCACCAGCAATTCACCCCCGAACATCTGCTCAAGGTTCTGCTCGACGACCCGGAAGGGCTGGCGGCGGGCCTGATCGACCGCTCCGGCGGCAATTCGCGCCAGGCGCTGAAAGCCGTGGAAGCCGCGCTCGGCAAGCTGCCGAAAGTGTCCGGCGACGGCGCCGGCCAGATTTATTTGGCGCCCGCGACTG
>CAVTCV010000006.1:0-131767 GCA_963733315.1 uncultured Alphaproteobacteria bacterium
GGGGAGAGGGGGAGGAAAAAAGATGATCGATCCCAACAACCGCCCGGGCGGGCCGGCGCTGATCCTCACCGCCAAGAGCGCCAACAAAATCCAATTTTTCGACGCCGCGACGCTCGCCCAGACCTGCGAGATCGACATGCCGGCATCGACGCATGAGATGATCCGCTCGCCCGACGGCAAAAAAATCTATGCCTCGGTCTATGGCGGCGGCATCTTCGGCAAGAACAAAGACCCCGACCGCCGCATCGCGGTGATCGATCTCGCGGCGAAAAAGCTCGATCGCACCATCGACGTCGGCGCCGCCGTCGCGCCGCACTCGGTCATGATGGACGTGCGCGGCACGCTGTGGTCGACGGCCGAGCTCGGCAATGCCGTGCTGGCGATCGATCCGGACAGCGGCAAGGTGGAGCGCATCGAACTCGGCGGCGCGCCGCACTGGATCGCGGTCAGTCACGATACCGGCCGGCTGTTCGCTTCGTTCAAGACCAAGGAAGCGGTCGCGGTGGTCGACCTCAATTCGCGCCAAATGACCGGCAAAATCGCCATCCCGCACGGCGCCGAAGGCATCGCGGTCTCGCCCGACGGCGAAACCTTGTTCGTCTGCGCGCATTGGCAGGGCGTGGTGCATGTGTTCGACACGCGCACGCTGGCGCACCGGCAAACCATTTCTATCGAGGCGCGCCGGGCGAGGTGAACCAACTGCGCCGCGTGCGGGTGTCGCCGGACGGGCGATACGTCTGCGCCTCCTCGCATGTCGACAATTTTGCCGCGGTCTACGAGGCCGATACGCTCAAGCAGATCGGCGGCTTCGCGACGCCGAAGGCGCCCATGGGTTTCGGCTTTGCCGCCGATGGCCGCCACGCCTTTCTGTGCTGCCACGACGCCGCGGTGACGCTGGAATTCGAACTGGCCGGCGGCCGTATCACGCGGCAATTCGAAACCGCGGCGGGCTGCGAGTTTGTGATTTCCTACTGATATCGTTCCCGCGAAAGCGGGGACCCGTAATCCCCTGTCTGTCCACATCGTGACCACTGTGATTACTGGATCATCCGCATTCGCGGATGATTGACAGCTGAGGTCTAATCGGAACGGCTTGCTGAGAAACCGCGAGCCCTTCAGCCCAAAGCGCCAGGGCTGCTCGACTCGCCTTGGTGATGCCGATGCGCGGGCCGACCGCGATCTCCGGCGTCTCCTGGCGCGCGCGCAATTCGAACGGCGGCCGGTCGAGCGGCAGGCCGTTGTGGCGGTGGCTGACGCCGAGCGCCTCGCACAATTTGCCCGGCCCCGAGCACAGCGCCCGCTCGTCGGCCAGGCCGCGCCTTCGCTGCATTGCAGCAATCCCAGCGGCCGGCTCGATCGCCCGGATCAGCACGGCGCTGGCGCTGCCTTCCTCCTCGCAGACGAAGTTGAGGCACCAGTGGATGCCATAGGAGCGGTAGACGTAAGCTACGCCGGGAGGCCCGAACATGACGGCGTTGCGCTCGGTCGGGCCGTTATAGGAGTGCGCCGCCGGGTCGGTGTGGTGATAGGCCTCGACCTCGACGATCCGCCCGCCGGCGCCGTTAACCAACAAAGTGGCCCCGATCAGGTCGGGGGCGACCTCCAGCACCGGCCGGTCGAAAAAGCGTCGCCGCAGCTTGGGGGGCATGGGCATTAGGCTGTGCGGGGCTGTGGCTAAGCTGCAACACGTTTAGAACATTTAAGCTTTACGCCTACATCATCCCCGCTGCGCCGCGATTTGGCCATACCCTTCCACGAATCGAAGGATGCCGGGCGGCGGCACAAACCGTTGCAAGGCAATTGAGGTTTCAACACGGGCCGGGGGGCCTCCGAATAAGCCGACCGGGGCAATCCGGCGGCATATATTGGGGCGGGGGGCGCGGCAAGGTTATGGACGCAAAGGTCGATAAAAAAAGCAATCTGAAAGCCAAGCTGCCGAGCCGGCACGCCACCGAAGGGCCGGAGCGCGCGCCGCATCGCTCCTTCTATTACGCGATGGGGCTGTCGGCCGAGCAGATTCACCAGCCCTTCGTCGGCGTCGCGACCTGCTGGAACGAGGCCGCGCCCTGCAACATCGCGCTGATGCGCCAGGCGCAGGCCGTGAAGAAGGGCGTTGCCGCGGTCGGCGGCACGCCGCGCGAATTCTGCACCATCACCGTCACCGACGGCATCGCCATGGGCCATGCCGGCATGAAGGCCTCGCTGCCGTCGCGCGAGGTGATCGCGGATTCGGTCGAACTCACCATCCGCGGCCACGCCTATGACGCGCTGGTCGGCGTCGCCGGCTGCGACAAGTCGCTGCCCGGCATGATGATGGCGATGTGCCGGCTCAACGTGCCGTCGATCTTCATCTATGGCGGCTCGATCCTGCCCGGAAAATTCAAGGGCCGGGACGTCACCGTCCAGGACGTCTTCGAGGCGGTCGGCAAGCATTCGGTCGGCGAGATGTCGGACGAGGATCTGCAGACGCTGGAAGAGAACGCCTGTCCCTCGGCCGGCGCCTGCGGCGCGCAATTCACCGCCAACACCATGGCGACCGTCTCCGAGGCGATCGGTCTGGCGCTGCCTTATTCGGCCGGCGCGCCGGCGCCTTACGAAATCCGCGACAAGCTCTGCATGCCGGCCGGCGAGAAGGTCATGGATCTGATCGTCAAGAACATCCGCCCGCGCGACATCGTCACCCGCAAGGCGCTGGAGAATGCCGCCGCCGTGGTCGCCGCCACCGGCGGCTCGACCAATGCCGCGCTGCATCTGCCGGCGATCGCGCATGAATGCGGCATCGAGTTCGACCTGTTCGACGTCGCCGAAATCTTCAAAAAGACACCGTATATCGCAGATTTGAAACCGGGCGGCCGTTATGTCGCCAAGGATATGTTCGAAGCTGGCGGCGTGCCGCAACTGATGAAGACGCTGCTCGATCACGGCTATCTGCACGGCGACTGCATGACCGTGACCGGCCGCACCATTGCCGAGAACCTCAAGTCGGTGAAATGGAACCCGGACCAGGACGTGGTGCGTCCGGCCGACAAGCCGCTGCTGGCGACCGGCGGCGTGGTCGGCTTGAAGGGCAACCTCGCGCCCGACGGCGCGATCGTGAAGGTCGCCGGCATGAGCGGCGCTGAAGTTCACCGGCCCGGCGCGCTGCTTCGACAGCGAGGAGGCCTGTTTCGAGGCGGTGAAGAACAAGAAATACAAGGAAGGCGACGTGCTGGTGATCCGCTACGAAGGGCCGAAGGGCGGCCCCGGCATGCGCGAAATGCTCTCGACCACGGCCGCGCTCTACGGCCAGGGCATGGGCGACAAGGTCGCGCTGATCACCGACGGGCGCTTTTCCGGCGCCACGCGCGGCTTCTGCGTCGGCCATGTCGGGCCGGAGGCGGCGGTCGGCGGGCCGATCGCGCCTGATCCGCGACGGCGACATCATCGAGCTCGACGCCGACAAGGGCACCATCAACGTCAAGCTTTCGGACGACGAATTGGCCAAGCGCAAGAGCCAGTGGAAGCCGCGCGAGAGCCGAGTACGGCTCCGGTTATTTGTGGAAATACGCCCAGCAGGTGGGCCCGGCCGTCAATGGCGCGGTCACCCATCCGGGCGGGGCGGGCGAGAAGGCGTGCTATGCGGATAGCTGAGTTCCTGTTGCGCGCGGTGGTGATCGGCGCCGGCCTGATAGGCGCTTGCCTGACGGCCGCGCCCGCATGGCGTTCGACGGCACCAAATCGACCAACGCGATGGCGGCGGCGCCGCCGTTGACGCGCGATGGAGGCGTTCCGCTCCGGCGCGCAGTGGCTCAAGGCCGGCGAGAAGGCCAAGGCCGTGCACTCGCTCGAATACGCCGCCGAAAAGGGCCACCCGCTGGCGCAATGGAAGCTCGCCCGCATGTACGCCGAAGGCGACGGCGTGGTGCAGGACGACCTCAAGGCGTTCGAATATTTCCGCGGCATCGCCGACAGCCATGCCGACGACAACCCGGACACGCCGCAGGCGCGCTTCGTCGCCAACGCCTTCGTGGCGCTCGGCCAGTATTATCTCGACGGCATCCCGAAGACCGCGATCAAGCGCGATCCCGACCGCGCGCGCGAGATGTTCGGCTATGCCGCGTCGTATTTCCGCGATCCGGAAGCGCAGTATTATCTGGCGCGGCTCTATCTCGACGGCGTCGGCGCGCCGCACGATCCGCGCCAGGCGGCGCGCTGGTTCGGCCTGTCGGCGCAGAAGGGGCAGTGCCAGGCGCAGGCCATGCTCGGCGCCATGCTGTTTGCCGGCGACCACGTGCCGCGCCAGGCGGCGCGCGGGCTGATGTGGCTGACGCTCGCCAAGGACAGCGCCAAGGACGGCGCCGGCACCGACCAGGCCTGGATCAACCGGCTCTACGACAGCGCCTTCCAGCAGGCGACCGAAGACGAGCGCGCGCTGGCGCTGGTCTATCTCAAGCGCTGGCTGGAGACGCGGCGGGAGTAGACTGTCCCGTCGATCCGGCGCGCATGAGCGAAAGCGAACTGGTGCGACGCTGATCGCTTGTCGCCGAATCTGGAAGTCCCGGTCTGCAGCGCACCACTCGTGCTGCGCGGGATGAGCAAGCTCTCACCGCCCCTCGATATCCAGATCGACATAGACCGGCACGTGGTCGGACGGCTTGTCCCAGGAGCGCACGTGGCGGTCGATGCCGGCGTCGATGAGCCGGTCGGCGGCCTGCGGCGACAGCAGCAGATGGTCGATGCGGATGCCGTCGTCCTTGGCCCAGGCGCCGGCCTGGTAGTCCCAGAAGGTGTAGAGGCCGCCGGCGTCGCTGACCGCGCGGATGGCGTCGGTGAGGCCGAGATTGGTCAGCGCGCGGAACTTCTCGCGCGTCTGCGGCAGGAACAGCGCGTCCTTGGTCCAGGCGGCCGGGTTGCGGGCGTCGGCCGCGGTCGGGATGACGTTGTAGTCGCCCGCCAGGACCAACGGCTCTTCCAGCTTCAGCCGTTCACGTGAAAAAGCAATAAGCCGGTCCATCCATTTGAGTTTATAGGTATATTTATCGGTATCCGGCGGGTTGCCGTTGGGCAGATAGAGGCTGACCACGCGCAGCACGCCGGTCTTGGTCGACACCAGCGCCTCGAGGAAGCGGGCCTGCACGTCGCCGTCGTCGCCGGTCAGGCCGGGCGCCACCTCGTCGAACGGCAGTTTGGAGAGCAAGGCCACGCCGTTGAAGGCTTTCTGGCCGTGCACGGCGACGTTGTAGCCGAGCCCCTCGAACGCCTCGCGCGGGAAAGCCTCGTCGACGCATTTGATTTCCTGCAGGCAGACGATGTCGGGCTGCGCGCTCCTTGAGCCAGGCCAGCATGTTGTCCAGCCGCTGGCGGATCGAATTGACGTTCCAGGTGGCGATGCGCATCGCACGGCTCCGGCAGGCAGGCCCGAATAAACTCGAGTTTTGCCGTGTTTACCAGTGAGCGCAGGGATATGCACTGGGCGGCGTTTATATGCTAGAAGGCGGCCAACGCGGCCCCTTGGATATGGTGGCAATAAAAGCTAGTTCCGCGGAATAGGGAGCGCCTGGGCAGGGCCGATAAACAGCCCGGGCCGACAATCGCCGATGACGAAGCGAAAGTGGCTATTTGGGGTGGCGGCGCTCGCCCTGATTGGCATTGTCTTGCTTGTCCGCGGTCTGTGGACCAGCGATGGCGTCGCCGCGCGCTCGCAAGCGCAGGCGCCGCGTGGTGCCGGTCGAGGTCGCCACGGCCGAGCGCAAAGCGGTGCCGGTGCGCCTCGAATCGCTCGGCACCGTCACGCCGATCGCCAGCGTCGCCATCAAGGCGCGCGTCGATACCGCGATCACGGCGGTGCATTTCCGCGACGGCGCCGAGGTCAAGAAGGGCGACCTGCTGTTCACCCTCGACGGCCGCGCCATCGAGGCGCAGATCGCGCAGACCGAGGGCGCCATCGCCCGCGACAAGGCGCAGCTCGCCGGCGCCGAGCGCGACGTCGGCGCGCTACACCGATCTGGTCGCCAAGAGCGCGACGCCGGTGGTCAATCTCGACAACGCCAAGACCCAGGCCGACGTCTTCCGCGCCGCCATCAAGGCCGACACCGGGCTGCTCGAAAATCTCAAAGTCCAGCTCAGCTATTGCACCATCACCGCGCCGATCGCCGGCCGCATCAGCGCGGCCGCCGTCAAGGTCGGCAATTTCGTGCGCCAGGCCGACACCGCGCCGATGGCGACCATCAACCAGATGGCGCCGGTCTATGTCAGCTTCACGGTGCCGCAGAAGGTTCTGCCCGAGATCCGCCAGGCGCTGGCGGCGGAAACCGCCACCATCGAGGCGATCATTCCCGGCGACACAGAAGCACGCCAGCGGCCAGGTGACGATGATCGAGAACACCGTCGACCCGGCGACCGGCATGGTCACCATCCGCGCCACCATGCCGAACAAGGACGAAGTGCTTTGGCCGGGCACCCTGGTGACCACCGAACTGACGTTGCGGGTCGAGCCGAGGCGGTGGTGGTGCCGTCGACCGCGGTGCAGGTCAGCCAGACCGGCAATTTCGTGTTCGTGGTCAAGGACGACGTGGCCAAGGTGCAGCCGGTGAAGGTCGAGCGCACGGTCGGCGAGCCAGTCGGTGATCGGCAGCGGGCTCAACGGCGGCGAGACCGTGGTCACCGACGGCCAATTGCTGCTGTCGAACGGCACGCGCGTCAATACGCGCAAAGCCAAAGTCGCCGGCGGCTGATCCATGAACATCTCGGAAACCTGCATTCGCCGCCCGGTGTTGACGACGCTGATGACGGCGTCGCTGATCGTGTTCGGCGCCTTCGCCTACCGGCTGTTGCCGGTGGCGGCGCTGCCGGCGGTCGATTTTCCGACCATCCAGATCACCGCGCACGTTGCCGGGCGCCAGCGCCCGAGACCATGGCGGCCTCGGTCGCCGCGCCGATCGAGCGGCAGCTCTCGACCATCGCCGGCATCTCGTCGATGAACTCGTCGTCCTCGCTCGGCATCACCGCAGATCACCATCCAGTTCGACCTCGGCCGCAATATCGACGGCGCCGCGCTCGACGTGCAGACCGCGCTTGCGGTCGCGGCAGCGACGCCTGCCGGTCGAAATGACCACGCCGCCGTTCTTCCGCAAGGTCAATCCCGGCGACTTCCCGGTGCTCTATCTGAGCATGCGCTCCGACACCATGCCGCTGTCGACGGTCGACGACTATGCCGAGACCGTGCTGGCGCCGCAGATCTCGCAACTGCCCGGCATCGCCCAGGTGCTGGTCTACGGCGCGCAGAAATTTGCCGTGCGCGTCCAGGTCGATCCGGTCGCTGCCGCGGCGCGCAACATTTCGCTCGACGACATCCGCACCGTCGTCGCCAAGGCCAATTCCTCGGCGCCGGTCGGCACCCTGCAGGGCAAGAAGCAGACGGTGACGCTGCTCGCCACCGGCGCCATGCGAGCACGCCGCCGACTACCGCAACGTGGTGGTGGCCTATCGCAACGGCGCGCCGATCAAGCTCAGCGAAGTGGCGCACGTGATCGACAGCGTCGAGAACGACAAGATCGCCACCTGGTTCAACGATTCGCGCGCCATCGTGCTGGCGATCCAGCGCCAGCCCGACGCCAACACCGTCGAGGTGGTGGACGATGGTGCGCGCCAAGTTGCCGGCGATGCGCGCGCAGGTGCCGCCGGCGATCCAGATGACGCCGCTGTTCGACCGCTCGCTGTCGATCCGCGCCGCGGTCGCCAACGTGCAGGAGACGCTGGCGATCGCGATCTGCCTGGTGATCATGGTGATCTTCCTGTTCTTGCGGAAGGTCTCGGCCACCATCATCCCGGCGCTGGCGGTGCCGGTGTCGCTGATCGGCACCTGCGCGGCGATGTACGCGTTCGGCTTCTCCATCAACAACATGACGCTGCTGGCGCTGACGCTGTCGGTCGGCTTCGTGGTCGACGACGCCATCGTCATGCTGGAAAACATCGTGCGCCACATCGAGGGCGGCATGCGCCCGTTCGAGGCGGCGCTGAAAGGCTCGCGCGAAATCGGCTTCACCATCGTGTCGATCACCTTCTCGCTGATCGCGGTGTTCATCCCGGTGCTGTTGATGGGCGGCATGGTCGGCCGCGTGTTCCGCGAATTCGCCGTGACGATCGCGGTCGCGATCATCATCTCGGGCTTCGTGTCGCTGACGCTGACGCCGATGCTGTGCGCGCGCGTGCTGCAGCGGCCATCATCCCGGCGAGGAGGAGAAGCAGAATTTCGTGCTGCGCGCCTTCGAAGCGCTGTTCGAGCGCATGCTGAGCGCCTACGAATGGTCGCTCGACCGCGTGCTCGGCCTACAAGTCGATCATGCTGATGGTGACGCTCGCGACCATCGCCGGCACGATCTGGCTCTATATCGTGGTGCCGAAGGGCTTCTTCCCGGTCGAAGACACCGGCTACATGATCGGCATCACCGAGGCGCAATACCGACATCGCCTTCCCGGCGATGGTCGAGCATCAGCGCAAGGTCGCCGACATCGTGCGCAAGGATCCGGCGGTCGCCTACATCAATTCCACCGTCGGCGCCGGCGGGCCCAACTCGCTGCCCAACAGCGGCCGCATGCTGGTGGCGCTCAAGCCGCGCGACGAGCGCGGCAGCCTGCAGTCGATCATCGCGCGGCTGCGGCAGGAACGCCAACATCGTCCCCGGCATCGCAGATCTTCTTCCAGCCGATCCAGAACATCAATCTCGGCGGCAAGCTGGCCAAGAGCCAGTATCAATACACGCTGCAGTCCAACGACACCGAAGCGCTGTATCGCATCGCGCCCGAATTGCGCGACAAGATCGCCAAGCTTCCGGGCCTGCTCGACGTCACCACCGATCTCTACGTCAAGAATCCGCAGGTCACGGTCGAGGTCGACCGCGAAAAGTCGATGGTCTACGGCGTCTCCATCGACCAGGTGCGCCAGGAGCTCTACAACGCCTTCGGCTCGCGCCAGGTCGCCACCATCTACACGCCGGCCAACAATTATCAGGTCATCCTGGAGACCAAGCCGGAATTCCAGAGCAGCCCGAACGATCTCGACAAGGTCTATCTGAAGACCATCGAACGGCACGGTGGTGCCGCTGTCGGCGGTGACGCAATTCGTGCGCACGGTCGGCCCGCTGCAGGTCAACCACCAGGGCCAGCAGCCGGCGGTGACCATCTCGTTCAATCTGCAGCCCGGCTTCTCGCTCGGCCAGGCGGTCGACGAGATCAGCAATCTCGAGCGCGAGGACCATCTGCCGGCCACCATCACCACCGGCTTCCAGGGCACCGCGCAGGTGTTCCAGGATTCATTGCGCGGGCAGGGCATCCTGATCCTGGCGGCGATCTTCGCCGCCTATGTGGTGCTCGGCATTCTGTATGAAAGCTTCATCCATCCGATCACCATCATCTCCGGCCTGCCGTCGGCCGGCATCGGCGCGATCCTGACGCTGATGCTGTTCAGGATGGACCTGTCGGTGATCGCCATGATCGGCATCGTCATGCTGGTCGGCATCGTCAAGAAGAACGCCATCATGATGATCGACTTCGCCATCGAGCGCCGCCGCGTCGGCCTGTCGGCCGAGGCCGCGATCCGCGAAGCGGCGACGCTGCGCTTCCGCCCGATCATGATGACGACCTTCGCCGCGATTTTCGGCACGCTGCCGATCGCGCTCGGCACCGGCGCCGGCGCCGAACTGCGCCAGCCGCTCGGCGTCGCGGTGGTCGGCGGCCTGCTGCTGTCGCAGCTGCTCACGCTCTACATCACGCCGGTGATTTACTTTATCTCGACCGCGTCGACCGCATGATCAAGCGCCGGCTCGAGCCGCAGCTGGCGAAGTGCCGGAAGCGCCGCCCGCGGTGGCGGCGGAGTGAGCGTCGTCCGGCCGGCGTCGGCCAGCCGGGACCCATACTGCAGAACGATAGTGCCGGCATGGGCCCGCTCGCGGGGACGCCGGGACGTTTGAAACTACAGCGCGAAGCTGGTGCCGCAGCCGCAGGACGCGGTGGCTTTCGGGTTTTTCACCTTGAACGAGGCGCCGATCAGGTCGTCGACGAAGTCGATCTCCGAGCCGGCCATGTAATTCACCGAGACCGGATCGATCAGCACCACGGCGCCTTCGCGCGCGATGACGAGGTCGTCGTCGGCCTTGGCGCGCTCGACGCCGAATTTGTACTGGAAGCCGGAGCAGCCGCCGCCTTCGACGGACACGCGCAGCATGGCGCCTTGCCGGCTCGCTCTTGAGGATCTCGCCGATCCGCCGCGCCGCGCGTTCGCTGACTGTGACGTTTGCGTCCATCGTCTGTCCTTGGCGCCGTCTATGCTATTGGCATATCCGCTCACCGAATAGTTAAGTGCGCACCAACCGCAAGGTCAATGAGCGAACGCGGTAAGGCACATGGCGATCGACACCGGGCGCGCGCGGGCCGTTTTTGCCGCCGATCCGGCCACGAGCCGGGGCCGCCGCTGTGCCTGAGCCGGCGAGCGCCACCCGCAACGCCTTCCGCCGCGACTGCGACCGCATCATCCATTCCAGCGCCTTCCGCCGGCTGGCGCACAAGACGCAGGTCTTCGTCTATCACGAGGGCGACCACTACCGCACCCGGCTCACCCATACGCTGGAGGTCGCGCAGATCGCCCGTTCGCTGGCGCGCGCGCTCGGGCTGCGACGAGGACCTCGCCGAGGCGCTGGCGCTGGCGCACGATCTCGGCCATCCGCCGTTCGGCCATGCCGGCGAGCGCGCGCTCGACGAGGCGCTCGGCCGCTTCGGCGGCTTCGATCACAACGCGCAGGCGCTGCGCATCGTCACCGAGCTGGAGCGCCGCTACGCCGCCTTCGACGGCCTCAATCTCACCTGGGAGACGCTGGAGGGCCTGGTCAAGCACAACGGCCCGCTCACCGATCGCGCCGGGCCGCGCGATCGGCCGCTACGCCGAGCGCGGCGTGCCGGCGGCGATCCTCGCCTATTCGCAAATCCAGGATTTGGAACTGTGGTCGCTTTGCCGGCGCGGAGGCGCAGATCGCCGCGCTGTCGGACGACATCGCCTACGACGCCCACGACATCGACGACGGCTTGCGCGCCGAACTGTTCACGCTCGACGACATCGCCGCGGTCGGCATCATCGGCGACATCGTGCGCGAGATCGAGCGCGCAATCCCGGCCTCGAGCCGGCGCGGCGCGTGCACGAGACGGTGCGCCGCCTGATCACCCGCATGATCGAGGACGTCATCGCCGAGACGAGCCGGCGCGTGGCCGGCCACAAGCCCACGGCTCGGCGACGAGTGCGCAAGGCCAAGGGGCCGCTGGTGGAGTTTTCGCCGGCGATGAAAAAAGCCGACGCCGACATCAAGGGATTTCTCTATCCGCGCATGTACCGGCACGACCGCGTCATGCGGGTGATGGACGAGGCGGAGGACGTGCGTGCGCGACCTGTTCGCGCATTATGTCGGCGACGCCCGCCGACCTGCCGGCGGAATGGGCGGAAGGCTTCGCGCTCGCCGGCGAGAGCACGCGCACGCGCCGCATCGCCGACTACATCGCCGGCATGACCGACCGCTACGCGCTGGTCGAGCACGCCAGATATTTCAAGGCGACGCCGGAATTGCGCTGATGGGCCGCCGGAACGCGAGGACCGGAGGCGCGACGGTCGATCTGTTGATCGCGGGCGCGGGGCCGGCCGGCATGACCGCGGCGCTGGTCGCCTCGCTCGAGGGACTCGACGTGCTGCTGTGCGAGAAGTCCGATCAGATCGGCGGCACCGGAGCGACCTCGGCCGGCACGCTCTGGATTCCGGGCAACAGCCAGAGCCGGGCTGCGGGCTTCACCGACAGCGCCGAACAGGCCGACCGCTATCTGGACGCGCTGATCGGGGCGGCGACCAATCGCGATTTGCGTAACGCCTATCTGCAGACCGGGCCTGCGGTGATCGACTATCTGTGCCGCGCGCAGCGAGTGCGGTTTTTGCCCTGCGGCCCGCATCCGGATTATCGCAGCAACATGCCGGGCGCCGCCATTGCCGGCCGCGCCATCATCCCCGAGCCGTTCGACGGCCGCCTGCTGGGCGAGGACTTCCGCCGCGTTCGCCCGCCGATCCCCGAGTTCATGGTGTTCGGCGGCATGATGGTCGGCAAGGCCGACATCGCGCCGCTTGTCGGCCGCTTCCGGTCGATCGGAAATTTCATCTATGCCGCGAGACTGTTCGCGCGCTATCTCGCCGACCGGCTGAAATATCCGCGCGGCACGCGGCTCATCATGGGCAACGCGCTGGTCGCCCGGCTGTTCTACAGCTTGCGCCAGCGTAACGTGCCGGTGCTGTTCGACGCGGCGATCGCCGAACTTACAGGCGACCGGCGCGGTGTCAGCGGCGCGCGCCTCACTGTTGGCGGACTTAGGACATCACGGTCAAGACGCGCAAGGGCGTCGTGCTGGCGACCGGCGGTTTCGCCCACAACAAACGGTTCCGCGAAAGCTTCATGCCGGGGCCGGTTCCCGCGCATTCGATGAGCTATGCCGGCAATCAAGGCGACGGCGTCGCCATCGGCCAACGCCTGGGAGCCGGGTTTGCGGGCGAGCATGGCGGCGGCGGCCTGTGGTCGCCGGTATCGATCGTGCCGCGGCCCGACGGCAGCCAAGGGCTTTATCCGCATCTCGTGTTCGACCGGGCCAAGCCCGGACTGATCACGGTGAATTCGGCGGGACGCCGCTTTGTCAACGAGGCGGCCTCCTACCACGACTTCGTGCTGGCGATGTTCGAGGCGCACAAGACCGCGCCGTCGATCCCGGCCTATCTGATCTGCGATGCCGCTTTCATCGCGAAATATGGCTTGGGGGTGATCTATCCGGGCCATCGCCATCCGGAAGTGTTCGAACGCAGCGGATATCTGGTGCGCGGGCGCACACTTGACGAACTTGCCGGCAAGATCGCCGTCGATGCCGCGCAATTGCGCCAGACGGTCGAGCGCCACAACGGCTTTGCCGCGACTGGCGTCGATATCGACTTCGGCAAGGGCGAGGCCGAACTCAACCGCTTCAACGGCGATGCGGAGCATCGGCCGAACCCCTGCATCGGGCCGATCGCCACCGCGCCGTTCTATGCGCTTGCGGTCTGGCCGGCGGATATCGCGGTCAGCGGGGGGCTGGCGACCGACGCCGATGCGCGCGTGCTGGACACCGAGGGAGCGCCCATTCCGGGCCTCTATGCTTGTGGCAACGACATGGCGTCCGTCATGGCCGGAAGTTACCCCGGCCCCGGCACCACCCTCGGCCCGGCGGTGGTGTTCGCCTATCGCGCGGCGATGCACGCCAAGACATTCAAAGCGGCGGCGGGGAAGTCGTAGGCTGGCGCGCTTGCGCCTCCATGCTATCCTCACCCCGCATGGCGCGATTGGCCGGGAAAGTGGCGTTCATCACAGGCGGGGGCGCCGGCATCGGCCGCGCCACCGCCGAACGCTTTGCCGAGGAGGGCGCGAAGGTCGTCATCGCCGAGATCGACGAAGCGCGCGGGCAGGCCGCCGCGCAGTCGGCCCGCGCACGCGGCGGCAACAGCGGCGGCGACGCGCATGTTCATGCGCTGCGACGTCAGCGACCGGGCCAGCGTCGAGGCGGCTTTCGCCGAGACGATCAAGCGCTTCGGCAGGCTCTGATATCCTGCACAACAATGCCGGCGGCGCGACGCCCGCCGACGGGCCGGTCACCGAAGCGCCGGAGGAAGAATTCTGGCGCGCCATCAAGCTCGACCTGTTCGGCACCTTCCTGTGCTCGAAGCTCGGCATCCCGCACATCGTCAAGTCGGGCGGCGGCTCGATCATCAACATGTCGTCGATCGTCGCCCTCAAGGCGTTGCCGGGCCGCGACTGCTACACCGCCGCCAAAGGCGCGATCGCCGCGCTCACGCGCTCGATGGCGGTCGAATACGCCCCGCACAAGATCCGCGTGAACGCCATCGCGCCCGGCGTCGTGCTGTCGGAGCGGGTGAAGAAGCTGATGGAAGGCTCCAAGGATATTTCCAAGCTCGCCGCGACGCAATCTGCTCGGCCTCGGCCTGCCGAGCCACATCGCCGACATGGCGCTCTATCTAGCGTCGGACGAAGTCCGCCATCACCACCGGGCAGGTTCTGTCGGTCGACAGCGGCGCGACGGCCGTCTGACCGCCCCACGCTAAAAAGTGTAAAAATATCGGCTGCAATTTTTCGTAGAGCGGCTAGACTTCGCTTGAGCCCGGACGCGGGCATCGGCTCAAGAGGGGGCGGCCCGTGAAAAACATCATCGTCTGCTGCGACGGCACCTGGAATACGTCGACCGAAATGGATCGCGGCCTGCCGTCGCCGACCAATGTCACGAAGCTCTATTACGCGCTGGAACGCAGCGACACGCAGCTCCCGTACTATCACCCCGGCGTCGGCACCGGCCGCAACTGGTGGGACAAGCTCGCCGGCGGCGGCACGGGCGAGGGGCTCGACCAAAACATCAAGAGCGCCTATCGCTGGCTCGGCACGCACTATCAGGCCGGCGACAAGATCTTCCTCTTCGGCTTTAGCCGCGGCGCCTACACCGTGCGCAGCCTGTGCGGTCTGATCACCAAGCAGGGGCTGCTCGATCTGTCCGCCGACATGGATCCGAGCGACCTGTGGAAGCGGGTCGACGAGGTGTTCGCCGCCTATCGCATGCGCAACGATTTCACTAATCCGGACGGCTATCCGTTTCACAACCCGCGACCAGGACAATCGGCGAAAGAGACGACGCCGATCTTTTTCATCGGCGTGTGGGACACTGTCGGCGCACTCGGTTTGCCGGAGGATCTGGCGATTCTTGGGCTGTTCGATAATCCGAACAATTACCGTTTCCATGATACGGCGCTTAGTCCCATGGTCGCCAACGCGCGCCATGCCGTCGCGCTCGACGAGCATCGGGCGACCTTCGCGCCGACGCTGTGGTCGGATTTCGATCCGGCGAAGACTAAACTCATTCAGCTCTGGTTTCCCGGCGTGCATTGCGATGTCGGCGGCGGCTATGTCGAGACCGGGCTGTCGGACGGCGCGCTGGAATGGATGATAGACGAGGCCGAAAATTGCGGTCTCAAGTTCCGCCCGAAGGTCAAAGACCAGCTTGACCCGAAACCGCTCGGCGTCCTCCACGACTCCTGCACCGGCGTGTTCAAAGCCTTGAAGACCAAGCCGCGCTCGGCGCCGTCGATGTCGTCGGGCGCTGCCATGCTTCATCAGTCGACGATCGAGCGAAATAAAGGTGTCTCACTGCTGCAAGGCGAGTATTGGGTGACGCCGGCGCTGCCGGCCGGTGGAAGCTGGACCGGTAATATCTACGCGGCCGAACAGTGGAACAGGACCGGAGTCTACCTGGAAGCGAACAAGACCTATCAGTTCAGCGCCGAAGGCGAGTGGATCGACAGCAAGGAGAAATTCACGCCGGCGGGACACGAGCTCGGCGGTTTTCATTTGCGCGACCTCCTGCACCTCGCGTCGTCCACGCTCGGCGAGGCGGAGACCATCTTCAAGGCGGCCACCGGCCGCGAGGCCGATTTCTGGTGGACGCGCCGCAACGAACACGCGCCCTGGTTCGCGCTGATGGGCTACGTCGCCAGCGACGCCGGCATGGACGACAATACGCTGTCCAGCGGCGAAACCTTTGTGATCGGGGAAAGCGCGACCTTTACGCCCAGGTTCGGCGGCTATCTCTATTGTTACGCCAACGACGCCTGGCAGGCCTACGGCAACAACCGCGGCAGCGTGGCACTGACGGTGAAGCGCACCTGAATGGAATGGGCGCGCGCGATCGGATTTACGGACGATCGAAGAGATAGACGAGGCCGAGCCGCGCATAGTGGAACTGCGCGTAGGCATCGACCGTGCCCGTCGCGATCGAGGCGAAGTCGACCGTGATGTCGTGCAGCGGGGCGGTGAAGGCATATTGATAGTCGAAGCGCGCGAGCCAGTGGTTGGTGATCGCGGTCTCGACGCCGCCGCCGAAGGCGAGCGCATTCACCCGCTGGCTCGGAATCATTACGAGGTCGCTGATGATCGAGGTGGTGCGGATGCCGGTGGTGACCCAACCGACGCTGCCGTAGATCATGGTCGCCGGCGTCAGCAGATAACCGGCGCGCCCGCGCACCGCCGCCGTCCAGTCGACCTGGAAATCGGCGGTGGAAATGCCGGGCGTCAGTTCGCCTTCGACGCCGAGCACCCAGCGCGGCGCGACGCGCCAGTCATAGCCGATCATCGCGGTCGGAAGGATGCCGGGGATGCCGACGCCGTCGATCGAATTGGGTGTCGTGCCGGTGAATTCGACTTTGGCATTGGCGACGCCGGCCCCGAATGAGCCTCCGACATAAAGGCCGTCCCATGACGGCGCGGCCGTTGGAGCCTGCCAGGGCGAAGGCGTGCCCGGCCCGAAATTGTAGATCAAGGCAAGGCGGCCGACGCCGATCGATGGTCTGACCGCGATATTGCTATCGAAGAAGCTGCTGATGATCGGTGAATTGAAGGTGCCGCTATTGTAGAAGCTGTGCAGATATTCGAGGCGCGCGATCCAACCCGGTGCGACGACTGTCTCAATGCCGGCGCCGACCTGCGGGCCATTAAACCACTCGGCATCGCTGTCGGCGCCCAAGCCGGTGAAGGCGAGCGAGAAATTGAATTGCGACCAGGACCAGCCGGCAGTGCCGTAGAGCAGCGTCTCCGGCGCGAGCAGATAACCGAAGCGTGCGCGCAGCGAATACGCCTGCTTCTGCGAAATCTTCAGGTTGAATGAATCGCCGAGGCTATCTTGCACCGCGTCGGAATGGGTGATGTCTGACCAGTTGGCGTCGCCTTCGATGCCGATGAGCGTGCGCGGCATCACCATGTAATTGTAGCCGGCGAGCAGGCCGCCGATGAAGCCGCGGCCCCCGAAGAAATCGGTGTTGATCGTGTCCGGCCCGAGCGTCGCGTCGGCTTTGGCGACGCCAAAACCGTAGCCGGCATGGGCGCCGACATAAAAGCCCTGCCAGGAGATGGCGGGCGGGGGAGGCGGCGCGGCGGTCGCCGGCCGCACGCCGAGCGGCAACAGCGCCAGAAAAAGGCCTCCCGCCATAGCGCAACGCTTCGCGATTTTCACGCCTGGCATGTCCCGAACCCGAGCGGTAACCCGCGGCCAGCGGCGACTCCTTGCCGCAACGGCCCACCAAAAGGGTATCGGCGCTCTCGACGCGCCGCAAGGTAGCCCCGATCTGCCGCGGCGCTTGTCCCCATCGAAGAGGCCGATACCCGCGCGCAAGTTAAGATTTCACCGACACGCGGCGAGCCGATCATGCGCGAGGCGCGTCAAATACCATCAACGAAGGATATCGCGAGGAATCCGCGGGACGTTGGGACGAGATGAGCGCGTTCGGGTGTTCTGGCTTGGCGTCTCTTTGCAAATCTTTTTAAGGATGCCATCAACGTCACCCTGATACTCATACTTCATGCTTTCATTGGGGATGATAACCCGCATCGAATGTATTTTCTCCTGGTTCCGGTCAATTGTAATGTCCTTCAATAATACATTGCCCCACTCTCTCGCTTCGGAGCGAAACTCGTTTTCTTCGCAAATTTCATTGATGCAAAAATCCAGACCGAGTGTCGCGTCGACTTCGGTACTCCGCAGCGTCTCCAACTCGGGTGGCACTTGACCCTTACCATAGACCGACAAGACCAACTGCAGATCCAGCTTGCCGCGACTCTTCTTGCAGCCGACCAAGCCCAAACTGAATTGATCGAAATCGTTCAATTCGAGCCAGGCATCCTGGCTGCCCTCTTCCGCACCGGCGCGAATATAGACATTGCCTGCGCGGGCGGATTCGGATTGAACGATGAGAGCGCATAGTAAGAAGATACCCGTGAGCGTATTGCTGAATTTGCGCATGACATGACGACAGCGCACAAGCGCGCTCCCATACTCTTCAGTGTTCCCGCGCTAAAGGACCAGAGCCGCAAGGCCCGCATTGCGCTACATCAAGTCCGCCGAGATGCTGAAAACGCATTGCTTGATCAAGGCTTTTTGCGACACAGCATGCAGCAAGGCGGAACGGTGCGTAAACGCGCTTATGGCTTCGTCCTGCGCCGCATCCAGGGTACAGCGTCAACCGCCCTTTTGACTCCCCACCCAAAATCCCTTACCCGCACGGCCACAATGCCCACCGCCGCGCCCCAACACCTCTTCGCCGCCATGCTCGCCCGCGTGCGCGCGGCGACGGCGCCGCTGGTGGGGGCAGGCGCCGATCTCTCCCGCATCGTGGTCGAGCCGCCGCGCGATCCCACGCACGGCGACATGGCGACCAATGCCGCCATGGTGCTGGCGAAGGACGCCGGCCAGAAGCCGCGCGAGCTGGCGGAGAAAATCGCCGAGCGGCTGCGCGCCGACGACCTCGTCGCCAAGGTCGACGTCGCCGGGCCCGGCTTCATCAATCTCGCGCTCAAGCCGCATGTCTGGGGCGAGGCGCTGCGCGCCGCGCTGGCGGCGGGCAAGGATTACGGCCGCAGCGACATCGGGCAGGGCGAGAAGGTCAACGTCGAATATGTCTCGGCCAATCCGACCGGGCCGATGCATATCGGCCACTGCCGCGGCGCGGTGTTCGGCGACGCGCTCGCCAATCTGCTGGCCTTCGCCGGCTACGACGTGACGCGCGAATATTACATCAACGACGCCGGCGCCCAGGTCGACGTGCTGGCGCGCTCGGCGTACCTGCGTTACCGCGAGGCGCTGGGCGAGGACATCGGCGCCGATCCCCGAAGGCCTTTATCCCGGCGATTACCTGCGCGAAGTCGGCGGCGAGCTTGCCGCCGACTATGGCGTCAAGCTCACCACCATGCCGGAAGCCGAATGGCTGCCGATCGTGCGCGACCGCGCCATTCACGCGATGATGGCCGATATCCGCAACGATCTGATGCGCCTCAGGGTGGTGCCGGACGTGTTTTTTTCCGAGCGCTCGCTGATCGAGGGCGAAGACGGCGATCTATTTTTTCCCGCGCTCGCGGCCGGCGCGCCTGAAGCCACAAAGGCGAAGGACCTCGTCGCCGAGACGATCGAGACGCTGCGCGCGCGGCCTGGTCTACGAGGGCCGCCTGCCGCCGCCCAAGGGCGGCAATCTCGAGGATTGGGAGGATCGCGAGCAGACGCTGTTCCGCTCGACCGCGTTCGGCGACGACGTCGACCGGCCGCTGCTGAAGTCGGACGGCAGCTACACCTATTTCGCCACCGACATCGCCTATCACAAATCGAAGTTCGACCGCGGCTTCCGCAACCTGATCGACGTCTGGGGCGCCGATCACGGCGGCTACGTCAAGCGGATGCAGGCGGCGGTGAAGGCGGTGAGCGACGGCAACGCCGAGCTCGACGTCAAACTGGTGCAGCTCGTTCGGCTGCTCCGCGCCGGCGAGCCGGTGAAGATGTCGAAGCGCGCCGGCGAGTTCGTCACGCTGCGCGAAGTCGTCGAGGAAGTCGGCAAGGACGCCGTGCGCTTCGACATGCTCTATCGCAAGAACGACGCGGTGCTCGATTTCGACCTCGCCAAGGTGATCGAGGCAGAGCCGCGAGAACCCGGTGTTCTACGTCCAGTACGGCCACGCGCGCGGGCAATCGGTGTTCCGCAACGCGCGCGCCGAGATGGCGGATTTGCCGGCTGCGGCGAATGAGCGCGCGCAATGGCTCAAAGGAGCGCCCTCGACCGGCTGGCCGATTCCGGCGAACTCGCGATCCTCAAGCGCATCGCGCTCTACCCGCGTCTGGTCGAGGCCGCGGCGCAGGCCCACGAGCCCCACCGGGTTGCATTCTATCTCTATGAATTAGCAAGCGAATTTCATGCACAATGGAACCGGGGAAATGACTTGCCTCATTTACGCTTCATTATGCAGAATGATCCAGAAACAACCGCGGCCCGGCTCGCTCTGGTGCAGGGAATTGTCACCGTGCTCGCTTCGGGCCTCGCCTTGCTCGGGGTCGAAGCGCCCGAAGAAATGCGATAAATATTTGACCGGACTAGGCGCAGGCCGTCCGGTAGATTGAGCCAGCGGGCGGGGGGCATAACCGGGGACCGAATGGCAGACGATCAAATGCAGCGACCGCCTTACCGATCGAACGAACCGCCGGCGCGAGGCGCGCCGTCCGCGGCGTCCGTTGCCGGCAAGCGATCCGCTCGCCGAACTGGCCCGCCTGATCGGACAGACCGATCCGTTCGCCGAATTCGGCCGCGAGAACCGCGCCGCGTGTGCCGCCCGCCGCGCGGCGCAGGCGCTGCCGCCGAGCTTCGGCCCGGCCGATTATTTCGATGCGCCGACGGCGCCGCCGCCGCATCCCGCGCCGCTGCAGCCACCGCCCGCTTACGCGCCGCCGAGCGCGCCGCGCCAGCCTTACGCCGCCGGCCCGAACAGCTTTATCCGCCACCGCGGCGACGACCATGCGGCCGGCGAGCCGGCGCCTTCGAAGCGGGTGCGTATCATCCGAGCAATGCCGAGCTCGGAGCCGAGGAAGCGGGCTTCTACGAGGATGCTTCGCCGCCGAAGCGGCGCATGGGCATTATGGCCATCGCCGCGGTGTTCGCATTGGCGGTGATCGGAACCGCCGGCGCCTTCGGCTATCGCGCGATGTTCGGCGCTCGCGGTCATCCGCCCCGCCGCCGGTGATCAAGGCCGATACCGCGCCCAGCAAGATCGTGCCGGCGCCCGCGAACAAGACGCCCAACAAGTTGATCACCGATCGCATCGGCGACCACGCCGAGGGCGAAAAGCTGGTGTCGCGCGAGGAAAAGCCGGTCGAAATACAAGCGGCCGAGATCAAGACCAACCCGGCGCTGGCGACGATCCCGCCGCCGCAAGCCAATGCACAGCACGGCGCGGCCCAGCCGGCGCCCGGCGGCGCCGTCATTGTCCACCGAGCCGAAGAAGGTTCACACCATCGCCATCCATCCCGATCAGATGGGCGATGGTCAGCAGGCTCCCGCTGCGGCCGCGGCGCCGCTCCGCCGTTAGCACCGGCCGCAGCGCCAGCCCCAGCTCCGCCAGACCGGCACCGCAGCCGCAAGCCGCCGCAGCCCGCGGCTACAATCCGGCGCCGCCGTCGCACCGCGTGCGCCCGAGCCGCGCGCTGCCGCGCCGGTGCAACGCGCCGCGGCGCCTCGCGGCAATGCGCCGCTATCGCTGAGCCCCGATGCGCCGCCGCGACGCGGACGATGCGCACTGCGGCGGTTGCCGCACCGCCTCCGCCGGCGGCGCAAGCGACCCATACGGCCGGCGGCTATGCCGTGCAGGTGTCGTCGCAGCGCAGCGAGGCCGATGCGCAGGCGGCGTTCCGCTGGCTTGCAGGCCAAATACCCGAAGATCTTGGGCGGCCGCCAAGCCTCAATTCATAAGGTCGAACTCGGCGCCAAAGGCACGTATTACCGGCGCCATGGTCGGTCCCTTTGCCAACGCCAACGAGGCGACGGAACTGTGCAACGGCCTCCGGGCGGCCGGCGGGCAGTGTCTTATCCAGCGAAATTAGCGCGCGCTTGCTTGAAGTTAGCCTGGGTGCGGGCTAATCCGCGCCGGTCATGACGCGCGCTTTCATCACCGGTTTGAGCGGTTTCACCATCACCGCGAACGAGCGCGCGTTTCTGCGCGAGGCCCAGCCCTGGGGCCTGATCACCTTCAAGAGGAATGTGAGCAACCAAAGCAAGTGTGCTGAACTAGCAAATTCTTATTCGTGACACCGTTGGCTGGGCAGCGCCGATCCTGGTCGACCAGGAAGGCGGCCGGGTGCAGCGGCTCGGCCCGCCGCATTGGCCGGCCTATCCGGCAGGCGCGGTCTACGGCGCGCTTTACGACCGAGACCCGCCGGCGCCTTGGCGGTATGCCGCCTAGCAGGCCGCCTGATCAGCAGCCGATCTCAACGTCCTCGGCCTGGATGTTGACTGTCTTCCTCTTGCCGATGTGCTCAGCGACGGCGCCGACCCGGTGATCGGCGACCGCGCCTACGGTTCCGAGCCGGACAAGGTCGCGGCAATCGCCGCCGCCATCGCCGAGGGCCTGTTGGCCGGCGGCGTGCTGCCGGTGGTCAAGCATCTGCCCGGCCACGGCCGCGCCACCGCCGACAGCCACCTAAGCTGCCGGTGGTCGACACCGACCGCGCCACCCTGGAGGCGACCGATTTTGCCGCCTTCCGGCCGCTCGCCGGTCTGCCGCTCGGCATGACCGCGCATGTTGTGTTTTCCGCCATCGACCCCGATGCACCGGCCACGACTTCGGTCACAATGGTGCGCGAAGTGATTCGCGGGTTTATCGGGTTCCGGGGCCTGCTGATGAGCGACGACGTCTCGATGAAGGCGCTGTCGGGCACGATCGCGGAGCGCAGCCGCGCGGCCTTTGCCGCCGGTTGCGACGTCGTGCTCCATTGCAACGGCGATCTGGTCGAGATGACGCAGGTCGCCGGCGAAGCGCCGACGTTGGCGGGCGAGGCGGCGAAGCGCGCCGAGGCGGCGCTGGCGCAACGCAAGGCGCCGGAGGAATTCGACGTCGATGCCGCGCGCAAGATTTTCACGCTGATGGTGGCGAGCGAAGCGCCGCAACGGAAGACCGGTTCATGACGCCTGACGATTTCGACACAACGCTGGAAGCCGATCGCGGCACCACCGAGCCGGCGATGATCGTCGACGTCGAGGGCTTCGAAGGGCCGCTCGATCTTCTGCTCGCGCTCGCGCGCACGCAGAAGGTCGATCTCGCCAAAATCTCGATCCTGGCGCTCGCCGACCAGTATCTCAATTTCATCGAGGCGGCGCGGCGGGTCCGGCTCGAGCTCGCCGCCGATTATCTGGTGATGGCGGCTTGGCTCGCTTATCTGAAATCGCGCCTGCTGCTGCCGGAATCGGCGCCGGGCGAGGGGCCGAGCGCGGAGGAAATGGCGCTGGCTTTGGCGCACCGTCTGCGCAGGCTGGAAGCCTTCCGCGATGTGGCGACACGCCTGATGGGCCGCCCACAGCTCAATCGCGACGTGTTCGCGCGCGGCGCGCCCGAGCCGATCGACGAGATCAAGCAATCGGAATGGACGGCGACGCTCTACGACCTGCTCAGCGCCTATGCCACGCAGCGGGCGAAGAGCGCGCTCTCGCGCGTGCGCTTCAAGAAGCGCACGGTGTGGTCGCTGGCCGAGGCGCGCGCCGCGCTGGAACGGCTGATCGGCATGTCGACCGACTGGTCGCGCATCGACTCGTTCCTGATTTCCTACGTGGTCGAGCCCGCGCTGGCGGCGACCGTGATGGCGTCCTCGTTTGCTTCGGCCCTCGAGCTGGTGCGCGAAGGGCTTGCCGAGATTCACCAGAAAGAGTCGTTCGCGCCGATCTACATGCGCAAGCGGGTCGGTATGAACGGAAGCGCTGCGACGCATGACGCGCAAGAAAACGCATAAGGAGAAAGAGTTCGATGCCGAGCGTGGCCAAGAAGCTCGTTATTGTGCAAAACAACGACGCGGCGGCAGCGGAGCCGTCTGCGGCGCCCACGGCGGAGACGGCGTGCGGCCGGAAGAGCTGCGGCTGCTGGAAGCCCTGCTGTTCGCCGCCGGGCCAGCCGCTCGACGAGGCGACGCTGGCGCGCCGGCTGCCCGACGGCGTCAACGTGAAAGAGGCGCTGGCCGCGCTCAAGGCGGAATACGCGACGCGCGGCGTCAATCTGGTGCGCATCGGCAAGAAATGGATGTTCCGCACCGCCGACGATCTCGCCTGGCTGCTCACCAAGCAGACGGTGGAGACGCGCAAGCTGTCGCGCGCGGCGATCGAGACGCTCGCCATCATCGCCTACCATCAGCCGGTGACGCGCGCCGAGATCGAGGAGATCCGCGGCGTGGTGGCGGCCGCCGGCACGCTCGACGTGCTGCTGCGCACCGGCTGGATCCGCCCGCGCGGGCGACGCAAGGCGCCGGGCCGGCCGATCACCTACGGCACCACCGAACAGTTCCTGATCGCATTTCGGGCTGGAGGAGGTGGGCGATCTGCCCGGCCTCGAGGAGCTCAAAGGCGCCGGCCTGCTCGAAGGCAATCTGCCGCCGGGCTTTGCGGTGCCGATGCCGTCCGACGACGGCGCGCTGCGCGAGGACGAGGACCCGCTGGAGCCGGGCGATCTCGACTTAGGGTTAGCGCCGCCGCCCACCCGCGAGAGCTAACGTCCCGGGAACTCCAGGCGAATATTGCCGCCTCCCGCGGCATTACGGCCGCATTACGACGGCCCGAAGTCCTTGTTTTTGCCGCCTGCGGAGCCTAGTTTGGGGTCAAATCACAGGCGGGGCACGTAAGGCACGAAAGTCATCGCCGCGGAGGGTTAGCCAATGGGTTCCTTAAGTATCTGGCACTGGATGATCGTCATCGTCGTGGTGATGCTTCTGTTCGGCGGCCGCGGAAAGCTGTCCGACCTGATGGGCGACTTCGCCCAGGGCATCAAGGCGTTCAAGAAGGGCATGTCGGAGGACGACACCGCGCAGGCCAAGCCCGAGCCGGCCAAGAGCATCGAGGCCGTCGAGCGCCACGCCGAAGACCGATGCCGAGCGGCGCGCCGAGGGCGCGCACTCCTAACACGCTTGGCAGCGGCGGCGTGGTGACGCGCGGGCGGCGACGCGCTTGGTTGCGCATGATCTATCCGAAAACCGGTACCCACTTTTCGGGATCATGCCGGGGAGTTGATCTATCCATGTTCGGTCTCAACTGGGGCGAGGTCATCGTCATCGGCATCGTCGCGCTGATCGCGATCGGGCCTAAGGAATTGCCGACCGTCCTGCGCACGCTCGGCCAGTGGATGGGCAAAGTCCGCCGCATGGCCAACGAATTCCAGAGCCAGTTCAACGAAGCGCTGCGCGAGGCCGAATTCGCCGACCTGAAGAAGCATGCCGACGAAATCACCACCTCGGTGAGCGAGTTCGGCCAGATCGATCCGATCGGCGACGTGCAGAAGGACGTCGAGCACGCCTTCGCGGAGACGCCGGCGCTTGACGCGCCGGTCGAGCCGGCGGCCGAAGCCGGCCGCCGCGACGCCTGCCGCCGTGCCGGATGCGCCGACGCCGCTGCCGGAAATCGCGGTGCCGCCGCCGGAGCCGCCGGCCGCCGTCGCGCATGAGGATTTGCCGCCGCCGAGCCGCCGCCCACGCAAAAAGCCGGGGGCGGCGCGTGACCGCCGAGCCAGGACGAAGCGGAGATCGAGGCGAGCAAGGCGCCCTTGCTCGATCACCTGATCGAACTGCGCTCGCGCCTGATCAAGGCGCTGATCGCCTTCGGCCTGATGTTCGCGCTCTGCTTCGTCTTCGCCAAGGACATCTACAACGTGCTGGTCTGGCCCTTCGTCTGGGTGGCCGGGCCGGAGAATTCGAAATTCATCTACACCGCGCTGCTGGAATATTTCATCACGCAGCTGAAGCTGGCGATGTTCGGCGCCGCCTTCCTGTCGTTTCCGGTGGTGGCGGCGCAGATCTACATGTTCGTCGCGCCCGGGCTCTACCGCAACGAACGCAAGGCCTTCCTGCCTTATCTGATCGCGACGCCGTTCTTCTTCGCGCTCGGCGCGCTGGTGGTCTATTTCCTGGTGTTCCCGATGCTGGTGCGCTTCTCGCTGCACATGCAGCAGCCGGGCGACGCGCACGACGCCACCATCTCGCTGATGCCCAAGGTCGGCGAATATCTGTCGCTGATGATGACGCTGGTGCTCGCCTTCGGCGTGGCATTCCAGCTGCCGGTGATCCTGACGCTGCTCGGCCGCGTCGGCCTCGTCACCTCCGAGCAGCTCAAGGCCAAGCGGCGCTATTTCATCGTCGGCGCCTTCATCGTCGCCGCGGTGCTGACGCCGCCGGATGTGCTCAGCCAGATGTCGCTCGCCGTGCCGCTGATGCTGCTTTCGAGGGCTCGATCTGGTCGGTGCGCATCGTGGAGAAGCGGCGCCGCCGCGGAAGCCGCCGCCAAGGCGGCGGCCGAAGCGGCTACCGCCAAGCCGGCGGAGTAAGCTTGTCGTTCCCCTCTCCCCTGTAAAACGGGTGACGAGGCGCTTGAAGCCCGCTATACGATCCCCCCGATTCCGACTAAAAGCGCCGCCATGTACGACATCAAATGGATTCGCGAACATCCGGACGCCTTCGACCGCGGGCTGACGCGGCGCGGGCTGGCGCCGCTGGCGGGCAAGCTGCTTGCGCTCGACGAGAGCGGCGCGCGGCGATCACCAAATTCGAGCAGGCGCAGGCGCGGCGCAACGCGGCGTCCAAGGAAATCGGCGAGGCGAAGAAGGCCAAGGACGAGCAGCGCGCCAAAGCGCTGATGGCCGAAGTCGCCGAGCTCAAGACCACGCTGCCGGCGCTGGAGGCCGAGCAGAAGAAGCTCGCCGACGAGCTCGACAAGGAGCTGGCGCAGATCCCCAACATGCCGGCGGACGACGTGCCGGACGGCACGGACGAGCACGGCAATGTCGAGCGTCACACGGTCGGCAAGAAGCGCGACTACGCGTTCAAGCCCAAGCAGCATTTCGAACTGGGCGAAGCGCTCGGCATGATGGATTTCGAGGCTGGCGGCGAAGTTGTCCGGCGCGCGCTTCGTGGTGTTGCAGAAGGGCCTGGCGCGCATGGAGCGCGCGCTCGGGCAATTGTTTCTCGATGTGCACACCAGCGAGAAGCACGGCTACACCGAGGTCAGTCCGCCGCTTGCTGGTGCGCGACGAGGTGATGTTCGGGACGGCGCAGTTGCCGAAGTTTGAGGAGGATCAATTTTCGGCGACAGCGCGAGCTTATCGACGCAAGATTTTGCGACGAAGTCATGATGAACGTACGAGTGACGAATTCTGTCGAGCTTCGTGACGCGAAACCACGAGACGATTTGCAGCCAGTCGATCAATAGCTGAACGCTTGCATCGATACGATGGCAAGAGTTCATTCGAACTGCTCGACGTTTCTGGCTCATCCCCACCGCCGAAGTGCCGCTGACCAATCTGGTGCGCGAATCCATCGTCGACGAAGACAAATTGCCGATGCGGCTCACCGCCTGCACGCCGTGCTTCCGCGCCGAAGCGGGCGCCGCCGGCAAGGACACCCGCGGCATGATCCGCCAGCATCAGTTCACCAAGGTCGAACTGGTCTCGATCACCACGCCGGAGCAATCCAAAGCCGAGCACGAGCGCATGCTCGCCTGCGCCGAGGAGGTGCTGAAGAAGCTCGATCTGCACTACCGCGTGGTCACGCTGTGCACCGGCGACATGGGCTTCGCCTCGCAGAAGACCTACGACATCGAGGTCTGGCTGCCGGGGCAGAACACGTACCGCGAGATTTCCTCCTGCTCGAACTGCGGCGAGTTCCAGGCGCGGCGCATGAACGCGCGCTACAACGGCAAGGACGGCAAAGTGAAGCGCTTCGTCCACACGCTCAACGGCTCCGGCGTCGCCGTCGGCCGCGCGCTGATCGCGGTGATGGAGAACTACCAGGACGAGGACGGCGCCATCGCGGTGCCCGACGCGCTCAAGCCCTATATGGGCGGCGTGACGAAGATCGAGCGGGCGTAATGCGCATCCTCATCACCAATGACGACGGCATCCACGCGCCGGGGCTCGAGGCCTGCGAGAACAATCGCGCGCGCGCTGTCGGACGAGGTATGGATCGTGGCGCCGGAGACCGACCAGTCCGGCGTGTCGCATTCGCTCTCGCTCAACGATCCCTTGCGCCTGCGCGAGGTGGCCGACAAGCATTTCGCGGTGAAGGGCACGCCGACCGATTGCGTGATCATGGGCGCGCGCCATCTGATGAAGGAGATGCCCGATCTGGTGCTGTCCGGCGTCAATCGCGGCCGCAACGCCGCCGAGGACGTGACCTATTCGGGCACGGTCGCCGGCGCCATGGAAGGCACCGTGCTCGGCATTCCGTCGTTCGCGCTGTCGCAGGCCTATTCCTTCACCAACCGGCACGACCCGCATTGGGACACGGCGATTACCCACGCGCCCGATCTGATCCGCCGCGTGCTCAAGGCCGGCATGCCGCGCGACGTGCTGGTCAACGTCAATTTTCCCGATTGCCCGCCGAGCGAGGTCGCCGGCGTCGCGGTGGCCGTGCAGGGCAAGCGCGACCAGGAACTTTTGCGCATCGACGCGCGCCACGACGGGCGCGGCAATCCGTATTACTGGATCGCCTTCGGGCGCGGCGGCATCGCCGGCGCGGCGCACGGCAGCGATCTTTATGCGCTCAACGAGAAGCGCATCGCGGTCACGCCGCTTGCGGCTCGACCTCACCGACGAGCCGTTCATGACCAGGCTGGCGGATTTGTTCGGCTAGAGCGGTTTCCACTTTCTGTGAATAAGGGGATTCCCTTCGAGCCGCGAATAAGATTTTGTGGCCTTCTGATCAGGGAGGCCTGCGATGGGCTATTCGAACGACTTGCGGGTTCGGGTGATCCAGGTGGTCGAGAGCGGGGTGGCGGCGCGGGCTGCCGCGCGCCAGTTCGTGATCGGAGATTCGACGGCGATCCGCTGGGCGAAGCGGTGGCGGGAGACCGGCAGCGTCGAGGCCAGATCGAACAAGGGGCAGAGCCGGTCGCCGCTCAAACACCACGAGCAATGGCTGCTTGAGCTGGTGCGGCGGGAGCCCGATCTGACGCTGGAGGAAATCCAGCGCCGGCTGCTCGATGAGCGGGAGCACAAGGCGGGGCTCGGCTCGGTCTGGCGGTTCTTCGACCGTCATGGCATCAGCTTCAAAAAAAAGCGTGCGCGCGGCCGAGCAAGACCGGCCTGACGTCGCGGCGGCGCGCGCCACCTGGGCGCAGGCTCAGGCCGAACTCGCCCCTGAGCGGCTGGTCTTCATCGACGAGACCGGCACCAGTACCAACATGGCCGCCTCCGTGGCCGGGCGCCGCGCGGTGAACGGCTGGTCGGCAAGGTTCCGCACGGCCACTGGAAGACCACGACCTTCGTCGCGGGCTTACGCTCGAGCGCGCTCACCGCGCCCTGCGTCATCGACGGTCCGATGAACGGCAACGCCTTCCTGGCCTATGTCGAGCAAATCCTCGGCCCCAGTCTCAAGCCAGGCGACATCGTCGTGCTCGACAATCTCAGCGCTCACAAGGTGGCGGGCGTGCGCGAAGCGATCGAAGCCGCCGGTGCAAGACTGCTCTACCTGCCGCCCTATTCGCCCGACTTCAATCCGATCGAGCAGCTCTTCGCCAAGCTCAAGGCCTTGCTCAGAAAAGCTGCCGAGCGTTCCGTCGAAAGCCTCTGGAACCGAATTGCCGCTCTTCTTAACGCCTTCTCGCCTTCGGAATGTACCAACTACTTCCACAATGCCGGATACGCTCCACACTAAGTTCTAGCGCATCAAACTAAGTCGCCGCCTGCAAACCGGCGAGCGCGCTCTCGAGCTGCTCGACCTGGAACGGCTTCTGCAGTGCCGGGCGGTTGCGGTAGGGCTCCGGCAGGCTGCGCTCGCCGTAGCCGGTGACGAACACGAAGGGCAGCCCGCGCTTGGCCAGAATGTCGGCGACCGGAAAGATTTCCTGGCCGTCGAGATTGACGTCGAGAATGGCGGCGGTGAAATCGCCGTTGGTCGCCAATTCGCTCGCCTCGCCGATGGTGCCGACCGCCGCGGCCACGTCGTAGCCGAGGTCGGCCAGCATGTCCTCCAGCAACATGCGGATCAGATACTCATCCTCGACCACGAGCAGACGTGTCATCGATCTCGAGGATTCACCCATCATTGTCCCCTCGTGCACAACGCCGGCCCGCCGTGCTGGGTTCCCTTCCGGCGTCGCGCATTCATGGGCAAGCTTACATTAATCGGCGGCAAACGTGCTAAATTCGCGCGGGGCAGGGGTGGATCGTGGCGACGGGACCGCAAAACGGGCAAGACGACGACCGCATGGAGTTCCTGCTGACGCTGCGCCGGCGCGGCATCGGCGACCAGGCGGTGCTGCGCGCCATGGATGAGGTGCCGCGCGGGGACTTCGTCGAGCCGGCATTCGCCGACCGCGCCTATGCTGATCAGGCGCTGCCGATCGAATGCGGACAAACGATCAGCCAGCCCTATGTGGTCGCCTACATGACCGAGCAGTTGGCGCTGCGGCCGCATCACCGCGTGCTGGAGGTCGGCACCGGCTCGGGCTATCAGGCGGCGGTGCTCTCGCGCCTCGCGCGCGAAGTCGTCACCATCGAGCGCTATCGCACGCTCGCCGAGCAGGCGAGGGCGCGTCTTGCCGCGCTCGGCTATGACAATGTCGAGGTCGTCGTCGGCGACGGCTTTGCCGGCGTGCCGGGCAAGGCGCCCTACGACCGCATCATCGTCACCGCCGCGGCCGAGCGCGTGCCGCAAACATTGCTCGATCAATTGGCCGATGGCGGCGTCATGGTTTTACCGCTCGGCCCGCACGGCGGAGCGCAACACATTATCAAGCTTACCAAGTCGCAAACGGGAGTAGCCCGGGAAAATCTGATCGGCGTGCGTTTCGTGCCGTTATTGCCCGGGCAGGCGAAGGAGCTGTGACGTTGCGCGCGATTTGGGTCCGAAATCCGGACGTGCACTGTCGAGTCGATTGCTGTGACATTTCTGTCCGCCCCGGAATGACACAAGCAACGAACTGGTAATTTTAAAGGCTTATTTACTCGCGGCTGCTTTATTTCAAAATCTACTCCTGTTGCGTATGAGTGAGTAACCACATGCCGTGCCTAAACGGGACGTCTCGCTTGCGTGTCTGGCTGCGCGTGGCCGTCCCCGCCCTGATGGGCATTGCCGCCGCCGGTTGTTCGAACTCCGCGCGCTTCGACTCCAATCCTTTCGCCAGCACCGCGCAGGCACCGCGCCAAGAGGCGACCGGTTCCATCGCCGAGCGTCCTGCGCCGCGCGTCGTGTCGCAACCGCTGCCGGCGGCGAGCCAGCCGGCCACGGTTGCCGCGCGGGACGGTTATGCGACCGGCGCGCAGGGCCTCGGCGCCTACCGGCCTGAGCGCTCCGAGATTACCGGATCGGTGCCCGCGCCTCGCGTCCGCCGCAGCCGGCCGGGCATTGGACGTGGGACGGCGGATCGCCGGTCACGGTCGCGTCGGGGGAAACCGTCGAGAGCCTCGGGCGCAAATACGGCGTGCCGGCGGCTGCCATCATGCAGACCAACGGGTTCCGCGAGGGCGCCGTGTTGCGGCCGGGCCAGCGCGTCGTGATCCCGCGCTATGTTTCGACCGGCACAATCCATGCGCCGGCGGCGCCGGCACCGCCGGCGGCGAAGCCGCCGCGTAACGCCGAGAACGTGCACATCGTCGCGCCGGGCGAGACCTTGATCACCATCGCGCGCAAGAACGGCGTCACGCTCGCCGCCTTGGCGCGCGCCAACAACATCCAACCCTATGCCAAGGTCAGCATGGGCGATCGGCTGACCATTCCCGGCGGCCGTCATGCAGCGGAGCACCCGGCGCCTGCGCCGGCTCTGCAGGTGGCGCAGCCGCGCACGGTTCCGGCCGCGAAAGTCACAAGCGCGCCGGCGCAGAAAGCGCGCGGATCGTCGACGCCCGAGACCCATACCAGCGCCGAAGTCGTCGACCAAGAGCGCCGAGGCGGTCGGCGCCATGGCGAGCTTCCGATGGCCGGTGAAGGGCCGCGTCATCGCCGGCTTCGGCCCGCGCCCGAACGGCGGGCAGAACGACGGCATCAATCTCGCGGTGCCGGAAGGCACGCCGATCAAGGCCGCCGACGACGGCGTCGTCGCTTACGCCGGCAACGAGCTCAAGGGTTACGGTAATCTGGTGCTGATCCGCCACGCCAACGGCTTCGTGTCGGCTTATGCCAACGCCAGCGAGCTGTTGGTCAAGCGCGGCGACACCATCAAGCGCGGGCAGGTCATCGCGCATGCCGGGCAGACCGGCAACGTGACCTCGCCGCAACTGCACTTCGAGATCCGCAAGGGCTCGACGCCGGTCGATCCGATCAAGTATCTCGGCGGGGCGTAATATCCAAATCGAAATTTGCGTAATGCCCGACCTCGCGCGGGGCATTTACGTTTTGGTCAAGTCCTTCAGCGCCACGCCCAGGCGACCCGCCAGATCCTGCACGAACTGCCAGGCCACGCGGCCGGAGCGCGAACCGCGCGTGGTCGACCATTCCAGCGCGTCGTGGTGCAGGGCATCACCTCGCGCCGGGATCTTGTAGTGCGCGATGTAGCCTTCGACCATCGCGAGGTATTCGTCCTGGCTGCAGCGGTGAAAGCCGAGCCACAGGCCGAAGCGGTCGGACAGCGAAACCTTTTCCTCGACCGCTTCGCCGGGGTTGATCGCGGTCGAGCGCTCGTTCTCCATCATCTCGCGCGCCATCAGATGGCGCCGGTTCGAGGTCGCATAAAAGATCACGTTGTCCGGCCGGCCTTCGATGCCGCCTTCCAGCAGCGCCTTGAGCGATTTGTAGGTGGTATCCTCGGCGTCAAACGACAGGTCGTCGCAGAATACGATGAATCGATAGCTCGCGCCGCGAATAATGCCCATCAGGTCGGGCAGGCTCTCGATGTCCTCGCGGTGGATTTCGATCAGCTTGAGCGGCGTGCTCTTTCCCCGGCGCGCCAGCGCGATGTTGACCCGGCGTGCGCCGCTTTGACCAGCGACGATTTGCCCATGCCGCGCGCGCCCCACAGCAGCGCGTTGTTGGCGGGCAGGCCCTTGGCGAAACGCTCGGTATTCTCCACCAGAACGTCGCGCACGCGCTCGATGCCCTTGAGCAGCGACATCTCGACGCGGTTGACGCGCTTGACCGGCGCGAGCCGGCGTCCGTCCGGATGCCAGATGAAGGCGTCGGCGCCGTCGAAATCGGGCGCGGCCACGCGTTGCGGCGCCAGTCGCTCGAGCGCCTCGGCGATGCGCGCGAGGACGTCCGCGCCGCCGGCGGGCGCGGGCGCCTTGGCTTTCGATTTGGAGGGCGATTTAGACTTCGACTTGGCCATGGAGGGTGCTTTCGGAAATTGCGCTGCTCTTAGCTGGGCGGCGTTTTCCCCGCAAGCGGGCAGGGACGGAAACGGCTAAAAATGGCCGATTTTCGGGGGTCGCGCGGCGTTGCAATTGGAGCGGCGGCCGCTATAGTCCGCGCGAAATTTGATGCCGGGCCGCATAGGCGCGCCCGGCGCTACCCCTGACAACCAAGCAAGGGAAGCTTCGATGTTCATTTCGACCGCGTTCGCGCAAGGATCGCTGTTCGGCGGAGCCGGTGGCGATAGCGGCAACATGGTGATGTCGCTGCTGCCGTTCGCGCTGATCTTCGTCATCATGTACTTCCTCATCCTGCGTCCGCAGCAGAAGCGGGTGAAGCAGCACGCCGAATTGGTCAAGAACGTAAGGCGGGGCGATACCGTCATCACCAATGGCGGGCTGGTCGGCAAGGTCACCAAGGTGATCGACGACGATCAGATCGAAATCGAGATTGCGGACGACGTGCGCATCCGCCAGGTACGGTCGATGATCACCGACGTCCGCGCCAAGGGTGAACCGGTGAAGGACGAGGCGGCGGCCGGCTGAGCGCCGGCGCCACGGTCTTAGCGCCAGTTTTCCGGATTAAGTCGGGACCTCATGCTCTATTTCACGCGTTGGAAAGCGGCGGGGATTGTCCTTACGGCAGTCTTCATTTGCCTGTTCGCCGTCCCCAACTTCCTGCCCGAAAAAATGGTGCAGAGCTGGCCGAAATGGGCGCAGCGCCACGTCGTGCTCGGCCTCGACCTGCAGGGCGGCTCGCACATCCTGCTCGAGGTCGACACCAAGACGGTGCGCAAGGACATGCTGGAAGCGCTGCGCGACGACATGCGCCGCGTGCTGCGCGAGGCGCGCGTCGGCTATACTGGGCTGGTGGTGCGCGGCAACAGCGCCGAGGTGCGCATCCGCGAGGGCGCCAATGCGGACCAGGCGCTGGAGAAGCTGCGCACGCTGTCGCAGCCGCTTGGCGGCATTCTGAGCGCCACCGGACAGCGCAACATCGACGTCACATCCGAGGCGGGCGGGCTGATCCGTCTCACGCTGACCGATCCAGCGATCGTTGAACGCGTGCGCCAATCGGTCGACCAGTCGATCCAGATCATCGAGCGCCGCGTCAACGAACTCGGCACCGTCGAACCCTTGATCCAGCGCGAAGGCACCGACCGCATTCTGGTGCAGGTGCCCGGCCTGCAGGACCCGACCCGGCTCAAACAATTGCTCGGCAAGACCGCCAAGCTCGATTTCCGCATGGTCGACAGCGGGGCAAGCCCGCAGCAGGTGCCTCCGGATGACGAGCTTCTGCACGGCGCCGGCAAGGATGCCGGCCAGACTTATGTGGTCGAAAAACGCGTGCTGGTCTCCGGCGCCGACCTGACCGACGCCCAGCCTGGCTTCGACCAGCGCACCAGCGAGCCGATCGTGTCGTTCCGTTTCAACACCTCTGGCGCCCGCAAGTTCGCGCAGGTGACGCAGGAGAATGTCGGCAAGCCCTTCGCCATCGTGCTCGACAACGAGGTGATTTCGGCACCGGTGATCCGCGAGCCTATTCTTGGCGGCTCCGGGCAAATTTCCGGCAGCTTCACGGTGCAAAGCGCCAACGATCTCGCCATCCTGCTGCGCGCCGGCGCCTTGCCCGCCCCGCTCACCATCATCGAGGAACGCACCGTCGGTCCCGGGCTCGGCGCCGACTCGATCGCCAAGGGCAAGATCTCGTCCTACGTCGGCGCGGCGATGGTCATCCTCTTCATGCTGGCGACCTACGGACTGTTCGGGCTGTTCGCCAACATCGCCGTGGCAATCAACGTCGCCATGATCTTCGGCGTGCTGTCGATGCTCAACGCCACGCTGACGCTGCCCGGCATCGCCGGCATCGTGCTGACCGTCGGCATCGCCGTCGATTCCAACGTGCTGATCTACGAGCGCATCCGCGAGGAGGTGCGCGGCGGACGCACGCCGATCAACGCGATCGACGCCGGCTTCACCCGCGCGCTCGCCACCATTCTCGATTCCAACATCACCACCTTCATCGCCGCCGCGGTGCTGTTCTATATCGGCACAGGTCCGGTGCGCGGCTTTGCCGTGACGCTCGGCATCGGCATCATCACCACGGTGTTCACCGCCTTCACCCTGACGCGGCTGATCGTCGCCACCTGGGTGCGCTGGCGGCGGCCGCAGCGCGTACCGATCTAAGGAAAGACCATCGTGCGCCTGCTCCGCATCGTTCCCGACAACACCAAATTCGACTTCATGCGCTTCCGGCGCATCAGCTTTCCCATTTCCGCGCTGATGTCGATCCTGGCGATCTCGCTCTACTTCTTCCACGGGCTCAATTTCGGCATCGACTTCAAGGGCGGCACGCTGATCGAGGTGCAGACAAAATCGGGGCCGGCGGACCTCGCCACCATGCGCTCTGCCTTGAGCGCGCTCGGCCTGGGCGAGGTGCAGTTGCAGCAGTTCGGCGCGCCTGACGATGTGCTTATCCGCATCGCCGAGCAGCCGGGCGGTGACGCCGCCCAACAGACGGCGGTGACCAAGGTGCGCGGCGCGCTCGGCAGCGGCGTCGATTACCGCCGCGTCGAAGTGGTCGGCCCGCGCGTGTCTGGCGAGTTGTTGTCCTATGGCGTGATCGGGCTTGGGCTGGCGATCTTCTGTATTCTTATTTACCTCTGGTTCCGGTTCGAGTGGCAGTTCGCGCTCGGCGCCATGATCGCCAACGTGCACGACATCGTGCTCACCATCGGCTTCATGTCGGTTACGCAGATTGACTTCGACCTCACCAGCATCGCGGCGCTGCTCACGATCCTCGGCTATTCGCTCAACGATACGGTCGTCATCTACGACCGGATCCGCGAGATGCTGCGGCGCTATAAGAAGATGCCGATGCCGGAGCTTCTCAATGCTTCGGTCAACCAGACGCTGTCTCGCTCGGTGATCACCCACGTGACCGTCAGCTTGGCGCTGCTATCGCTGCTGCTGTTCGGCGGGCAGGCGATCCACTCCTTCACCGCGACTATGATGTTTGGCGTGGTGCTGGTCGGCACCTATACCTCTGTGTTCATCGCCTCGCCGATCCTGATCTATCTCGGCGTTGGCCGCGGCGGCGACGCGCTCACCCGCGCCGCCGACACGTCGAAAGAGAAGCCCTGACGATGGCGGCTGGCGGCGATGCTCCGCATCTGCCTTATCCCGCCGCGCTCGATGGCTACGGCAACGGCGGTTTCCGCTTCGCCAACATGTCGCATCGCGGTTCGCTGCTGTGCCTGCCGGACGGCATCTGGGCCTGGCCGGTTAGCGCCGTGCGCGAGATCACGGAAGCGACTCTCGCGCCGGTGTTCGAACGGGCGGACGCACTCGACCTGTTTCTGATCGGGGGCGGGCGCGACCCTTTCGCGCTGCCCGAGGCGCTGCGCGCGCGCTTTCGCGCGCTATCGATCTCGGTCGATTGTCTGGCCACCGGGCCGGCGGCGCAGACCTACAATATCCTGGTGGCGGAAAAACGCCGGGTCGGCGCGGGACTGATCGCGGTCGAATGACCTAGACTGCGCCGATGAACAATTTCGAGCATTGCGCTGCGCTGGTACGCGAGGCCGACCGGGACCGCTATCTCGCCACGCTGTTCGCGCCGGCCGAGCACCGCGACGCGCTGTTCTCCCTCTATGCGTTCAACGTCGAGATTGCGCGGGTGCGCGAGCTCGCGCGCGAGCCCATGCCGGGTGAAATCCGCCTGCAATGGTGGCGCGAGGCGATTGCCGGCGAACTCGCGGGCGAAGCGGCCGCGCACCCGGTCGCCGCGGCGCTGCGCGAGACGCTCGAGCGTTATGGATTTGTGGCGACGCCGCTGCTCGAATTGATCGACGCGCACAGCTTCGATCTCTACTCCGAGCCGATGCCGACTTTGGCCGATTTGGAGCTCTATGCCATTCGAACGCAATCGCCGCTGTTCGCGATGGCGGCCGGATTTCTCGGCTCGGGTAGCACGCCGCCGGAGACGTTTACCCTGGATGCCAGCGTTGCCTACACCATCGGGAAAATCCTGAGCGATCTTCCGCGCCACGCGGCGCGCCAGCAGCTTTACGTGCCGCTGGAGGTGTTGGACCGCCACCACATTACGGCTCAGGAAGTGTTTGCCGGACAGGCCAGCGCGCCCTTGCTAGCCGCGCTGGCCGAGATGCGCGCCTTGGCGCGCCGGCATCTTGCGGCGGCGCAAGCGACGCTGACATCCGAGCCTCCCGAAATCCTGCCACCGTTTTTGCCGCTCGCCGTCGTGGGGCCGCAGCTTCGCCGGATGGAGCGGGCGGCCTATGCGCCGTTTCAATTTGGCCCGATGCCGCCCTGGCGACGACAGTGGCTGCTGTGGCGCGCGGCGCGCGATCCGCGGCGGATTTTTCGTCAATAGAAACGTGCGGCCGCTGCCCGAAAATTGTGCGGCATCATTGTCCTATGTAGATGTTGCACAAATACAATAGTCGCTGCCGTCACCTTTGGTAGAATGGTACTAGCGGTGTTGTTATGGGGCGACAGATGAGACGGCTGGTTGGCTTGGCGCTTGCGGGCGCTGTTTGGTTTGGCGCATTGCCGGCGACGGCGGCGGACATGCCGGTCAAAGCGAAGCCGATAGCGCCGGCGCCGATCGTCACCTGGACCGGTATATACGTCGGCGGTCAGGTAGGCGTGACGAAATTCTCATCGCACCTTTTTAGCGACAGCGGCAATTATACCGGCGAGGGCTTTATCGGCGGCCTTACTGTGGGCGCCAACTGGCAGGTCCCGAACTCGCCCTTCGTGCTCGGCGTCGAGGCCGATGGGTCGTGGAGCAACGCGCAGGGTTCGGTCGGCGCGCCGTTTTGTGGCCCAGCTTGCCAGACCGAAGAGCATTGACTTGCGACAGTTCGCGGCCGTTTCAGGCTACAGCCTGAACCGCGAACTCTTCTATGTGACTGGCGGCGCTGCATTCGTGAATTTCGGCCAAGGCCAGCCCGGCGCTTATTATAACAACTCGATATGCGAGACGGGCTGGGCGGCGGGCGCCGGTGTCGAAAGCATGATCGACGCGCATTGGAGCTGGAAACTCGAATACCTTTTCGCAGACTTTGAACAGGACAACACGATCGTCCAACTGACGGCTGCGCCTGCCTGTCCGAGCCCGCCGGGATTCTCCTGCAGCGACTACAATCGCATGCACATTATTCGCGGCGGTCTCAATTACCGCTTCTGATCGGCTTGCTCACTCGGCCGCGGCTGCCGGCAATTCGCCGGCAATCCAGCGCTCGAGATCGGCCAGTGCGCGTTCGCTCAACGCAGACTTGCGCGCCAGGTTCTTGGCCGAACCGCGGCCGAATTTGCGGCCTTCGGGTGCGACGGGTGCGGCAATCGGCGGGAACAGGCCAAAATTCACGTTCATCGGCTGAAACGAGGAGGGGCCGGCGTCGATGGTCTCGATGTGTCCGCCAGTGATGTGTGCAAGCAGCGCGCCATGGGCCGTGGTCGGCGGCGGCGCCGCGAGCGCCTCGCCGCGCCGTTCGGCGGCGGCGAAGCGCGCGGCGATCAGCCCAATGGCGGTGGATTCCACGTAGCCTTCGCAGCCGGTGATCTGGCCGGCGAAACGCCAGGACGGATTGGCCTTGAGCCGCAACGTCGCGTCGAGCAACTTGGGCGAATTGAGGAAGGTGTTGCGATGCAGGCCGCCGAGCCGCGCGAATTCGGCGTGCTGCAGGCCGGGAATCCTGCGGAAAATACGCACCTGCTCGCCATGCTTCAACTTGGTCTGGAAGCCGACCATGTTGAACAGCGTGCCGAGCTTGTTGTCCTGGCGCAGTTGCACGACCGCATAGGGCTTCGCGTCCGGCGCGCGCGGATTGGTCAGGCCGAAGGGCTTCATCGGTCCGTGGCGCAGCGTCTCTCGGCCGCGCTCGGCCATCACCTCGATCGGCAGGCAGCCGTCGAAATAGGGCGTGTCGGCTTCCCATTCGTGGAACACGGTCTTGTCGCCGGTGAGCAGCGCGTCGACGAAGGCGTCGTATTGCTCGCGCGAGAGCGGGCAATTGATGTAGTCGGCGCCGGAGCCGCCGGGGCCGGTCTTGTCGTAGCGCGACTGGAACCAGGCCTGTTCGAGATCGATCGAGTCGCGGTGCACGATCGGCGCGATGGCATCGAAAAAAGCGAGCGCGTCCTCCCCGGTCAGCGAGCGGATCGTCGCCGCGAGATCGGGCGAGGTGAGCGGGCCGGTGGCGATGATGACGCTGTCCCATTCCGCCGGCGGCAGCGCGACTTCGCCGCGCAGGAGCGTGATCAGCGGTTGCGACACTAGCGCCGCGGTGACGGCCGCGGAAAAGCCGTCGCGATCGACCGCCAAGGCCCCGCCGGCCGGCACCTGGTGACTGTCGGCCGCGCGCATCACCAGCGAGCCGAGCTGGCGCATCTCGGCGTGCAACAAACCGACCGCGTTGTGGTCCTTGTCGTCGGAGCGGAACGAGTTGGAGCAGACGAGTTCCGCGTAGCCGTCGGTCTTGTGCGCGGCGGTCAAGCGCTGCGGCCGCATCTCGTGCAGCACTGCGGGCACGCCGGCTTGCGCGAGCTGCCAGGCGGCCTCCGAACCGGCGAGGCCGCCGCCGATGACGTGGACGGGTTTCAGGGTCATGGCCCGAACCTAGGCATCGGCTCCGCTTACGGCAACGCCAAAAAAGAAAACGCCCGCGGCAGGCGCGGGCGCTTTTCAGATAGCTTGTGGAGCGCTTAGCGGTGCGTGGCGTTCCAGGCCACCCGATGGATGTCGGAGCGGCTGATGCCGATGTCGGCGAGCTCGCGGTCGCCCAGGCGCGACAATTCGGTCAGGCTCTGATTGTAGCGCTTCCACTGCCGGATCAGGCGGACGATGTTGGCAAACATAGCGGTATCTTTCTCATAGTCCGGCCACAGGCCGGGTTTCGACTTGCCGGGAAAATAGGCGTGTTCGGCGGAATGAAAAGCAATAATGTTGCGCCGCAGCGATGCAGAAAACGCATATCTTAAGCAACTGATTGTTAAGGGGAACGCGAATTTTCGAGCATTTAAGACCTTCTTTTGGGGCGTTTGCTCTGTGCTGGCGGTATTCCTTTCTCCCGGGCCCCAAAGCGTACCGCTTCGTGTAGATTGCCGCGCCGACCGGGGAGGAAGACCATGAAAATCCATCTGTTCAGCGCCGCCCTTGCGGGACTGCTCGGCCTCGCCGCTATGCCGCCGGCGAGCGCGGCCGAGATCAAGGTGCTGACCGCCGGCGCCTACAAGCAGGTGGTGCTGGCGCTAGTGCCCGACTTCGAAAAGCAGACCGGCCATAAGGTGACCGTCGACAATGGCACCACCGGGCAATTGAAGAAGCGCATCGGGGGCGGCGAGGCCTTCGACCTCCTGGTGATTACCCCGGCCGCGATCGACGAATTGACCAAGACCGGCAAGCTCGGGCCCGGCAGCGAGGTGAAGCTGGCGACCGTGGGGATCGGCGTGGTGGTGAAAGAGGGCGCGCCCAAGCCCGACATTGGCACGGTCGACAAGTTCAAGCAGGCGCTGCTTGCCGCCAAATCCGTCGCCTATATCGATCCGGCGAGCGGCGGCTCGAGCGGCATCTACATCGACAAGCTCTTGGTCAAGCTCGGCATCGCCGACCAGATCAAGCCGAAGGCAAAACTCAAGCAGGGTGGCCACGTCGCCGATCTCATCGTCAGCGGCGAGGCCGAGCTCGGCATCCACCAGATCAGCGAGATCGTGCCGGTGAAGGGCGCGGCGCTGGTCGGACCGCTGCCGAAGGAGATTCAGAACACGACCACTTACGCCGTGGCATTGAGCGTCTCGCCGAAAAACAAGGATGCCGCCGCCGCGCTGATCAAGACGCTCTCCGGGCCAGCGGCCGCCGCCGTGCTCAAGGCGAAAGGCATGGAGCCGGCAAGTTGAGGACGCTCGCGTTTTGTTAGTGCAATCGGAGGCGCGCGCGCTCGACCGCCGTGTCGTCATCACCGCGCTGGGCATCGCGCAGATTCTGGCCTGGGGCACCTCGTTCTATTTTCCCGCGGTATTTGCCGGGCCGATCGTCGCCGAGACCGACTGGCCGCTCGGTTGGGTCGTCGGCGGCACATCGATCGGGCTCTTGGTCGCCGGGCTGATCTCGCCGCAGGTCGGCCGCATCATCGACTTGCGTGGCGGCCGGCCGGTGCTGCTGGCGAGTTCGCTATTCTATGCCGCGGGTCTTGCCGGCATCGGCCTGGCGCCCGCGCTGCCGGTCTATTTGTTCGCCTGGGTGCTGCTCGGCATCGGCATGGGCACCGGGCTTTACGACGCAGTGTTCGCGGCGCTCGGTCGACTTTATGGCAGCGCAGCGCGCGCGCCGATTACCAATCTCACGCTGTTTGGCGGCTTCGCCAGCACGGTCTGCTGGCCGCTGAGCGCCTTCATGATCGAGCACAGCGGCTGGCGCGCGGCGTGCTTCATTTATGCAGGACTGCATTTGTTCGTCGCGCTGCCGCTGCAAATGGCGGTGATCCGCCGCGCGCCCAAGGCCGCCGGCGCAAGCGTGGCGCCAGCCGACGCGACGCAATCGGCATTGCCGGCGCGAATCGCCAACGAAACTTTGCTCTTTGCATTGCTGGCGCTGGTGCTGTCGATCGCCGCCGGCATCGGCTCGATTGTCGTGGTGCATTTGCTGATCTTCCTGCAGGCGAGGGGCGTCGACTTCGCCGTGGCGGTAAGCCTCGGCACGCTGTTCGGCCCGGCGCAGGTCGGCGCCCGCGTGGTAGAGCGGCTGTTGGGCAGCCGCTATCACCCGATCTGGACCATGATCTGTTCCTGCACCTTGATGGCGGTCGGGCTTTTGCTGCTGGTCGGCCGCTTTCCGCTGCTGGTGCTGGTGATCCTGCTCTACGGCGCCGGCTACGGCGTATCCTGGATCGGCCGGGGCACGCTGCCGCTGGCGCTGTTCGGGCCGGTGCGTTTTCCGCGCCTGATGGGAAAGCTGGCATTTCCCAGCCTGATCGTGCAGGCATTGGCGCCGTCGGCGGGCGCGCTGGCGATCGAAGCAAGTGGTGTCGATGCGACCATCGGTGTATTGACCGTGCTGGCGCTGATCAATGTGCTGCTGGTCGGGCTGTTGTGGGCGGTGTGCCGGCCGCGGGTTTCGGGCGCGTGACGATGCTGACTTTGCAGACATTGCACTTCGAGGATCTCTCGGTCGGCATGACCGATTACGCGTCGCCGCACCAGCGTGCATAAGACCGCACGAAGCATTTGAAGATTGACAAATAAGGATTATCTCTCGGTCTATCGGGAGCGGGAAAACGCACGAGAGCGCTTCGGATGTTTCCCATACGCTTCCCAGCCAAACGACTGAAGACGACCGAGAGGGCAATATCGTGAGGCTCCGCGAACGAGAGATCGCCGCGCTAACGCTGCCGCCCGGCAAAGCCGATGCACTGTTTTTCGATGATGACGTTCCTGGCTTTGCGCTGCGCTTGCGCGCAGGGGGATCAGGAAGTTGGGTCTATCAATATCGCATTGGTGCAAAACAGCGTCGGCTGACCTTCGGCGCCATTGGCACCATCACCGCACAGAAAGCACGCGAGCAGGCGATCAAGCTGTATGCCGCCGTCAAGCTCGGCCGCGATCCTGCTGGCGAGAAGAATACGGCCAAGGAACTCGCGAACGAGACAGTTGATGCCATCTTACCGCTATTTTTGGCGCGCCAGAAAGAGCGCTTGCGTCCACGCGCGTTTATCGAGGTTGAGCGCCATCTTCTTGTGCATGCTAAGCGGCTGCATGGGCTATCGTTGGCAAAAGTTACTCGGCGCGACATTGCCTCGGTCCTTACAGCCATCGCCGCCATCAAAAGCGGAGCGACGGCCAACCGCATACGCGCGAGCCTGTCCGGATTCTTTGCCTGGGCGATCCGCGAAGGTCTGTTGGATTCAGATCCAGTGGCATGGACCGAGCGCCGCGAAGAAGTGTCGCGCTCCCGCGTACTAACCGATATCGAGTTGGCCGAGATTTGGACGGCGCTCAAGGACGATACATATGGTGCTATCGTCAAATTGCTGTTGCTGACTGGCGCGCGGCGCGAGGAAATTGGCGCCTTGCGCTGGAGCGAAGTCGATTTCAATCAAGCACTGATCACGTTGCCCAGTGAGCGCGTTAAAAACGGGCGGCTGCATCAGATTTTACTGAGCAAGCCGGCGCTCGCGATTTTGAAACAGCGCCGGCTCAGCATGCCCGATAGCCAGGAGATGGTATTTGCCAGTGTGCCGCGCGGGTTTTCAGATTGGGCGGGTGGCAAGGCCGATCTTGATGAACGCATCGCGGAGGCGCGAAAGACCGCCGGCCAGGCGGCAATGCCGGGTTGGGTCTTGCATTATTTTCGAAGAGTAATGAGCACGCGGATGCATGATAAATTGGGTATCGCGCCGCATATCGTTGAAGCTGTACTCGGCCACGTTGGGCATCGCGCCGGTGTCGCCGGCGTCTATAATCGCGCGCTTTACTCAAGGGAAAAAGCAGCAGCGCTTGTACATTGGAGCGAACACCTACTAACCATCGTTGAAGCGCGCAATAGCAAGATCGTGCCGCTCATAGTCAAACAGCGAGTTCTGACGTGCTGAAACCAGGGCGTCCAAAAGGGAGTGCCATTCGGCTATTGGATGATCCGGGTCGCTTCGAAGTTGCGGTTTGGCTTGCACTCACCGAACGAGGGATGAAGCCCTATCAAGCTGCATATCTCGTCACTTTCCTGTTGGCGTCTGATCGGCCGATCACTATCGAAAGCGTCGAAGGCGCCCTACTCAAATTATCCACGATCCATCGGACGACCGTCATTGGGCATGCCGACCGGGTGCGGCGTAAGGCACCGGAGGCAATTAAACGAGCGGATGAAGACGAAAGGGCATGGCTGGCGCGGTCAGCCGGGTTAGTTCTCCCTTTGATCGGGTTCCTCGCCGTCTGTGACACCGCCGGCGTCGCGGCCACGCTCGACATGCTGGCCGAGCAAGGCTGGACCGAAACATTGCTAGCTATCAGCAGCCGTATGGATGCATCGCTGAAAAGCAATTTCCCGCCAGCAGAAGGCCCGTTAAGCCGCGCAGCCGTCCGAATACTGCGCGAGATGCAGCAGCAGCCCAAATAGTCGGTTCCCGAATTATTTACGGATGGATGTATTCGAAGGCCCTGCGCTAGCTCCTGCGTGGCCGCGACGTTTTGCGCGGCAACAACAAAGGGAGGGCGCACCGATGTCCGATACTACCGTCGAGCCCCAGGCCAGGGAACTTTCCGCACTGGAACTGTTGCGCGTCATCACCCTAGCGGAAGCCTCGCGTCTTTCGGGGCTGTCCTTGGACACGTTGAAGCGCACCTATCCGAACAAGATTATCCGGCTCAGCGAACGCCGTGTCGGCATGCGCTTGAAGGACGCCCTTGCTCTGCACCTCGAATGAAAAAAGGCCGCCCCGGCCAAGGGCGGCCTTTCTGTATTTCTCGTCACTCGGTCAAGTTCGGAGAAATCAACAATGGATCTCATCTATGTTCCAACTCTCCAAAAAAATCAACCGCTGCACATCCGCGCCGAACTGATCGGCGATAACACTTGCGCCGCGCTCGGCATTGAGGTGTGCGGCAATGCGCCAGTCTTCGACCTTTGCCGCAGCCTGATTGAGGCAGGCCACGATCCGGCTCTTCCCCTCGAAGCATGGCGCGGTGGAACTTTGTGTTTGCGCGTCCGAAGCATCGGCGAAGCGGCCGGGCTGGACCTCAACAGCAAAGGCACCGGCTTCGTACGATGGCGCTGGGCGGTGCGCACAGGGCCGCCGGTTGCACGAAACGCCTTGGAGCATGGGATCGTAGGTGGTCCCAGTCAAATTGTAACACTTCCCGAGCGGGGGTCGTTATGACTAATTCGGCGCGTATTATCGACCAAAGCAAAAATCTGACTAAGATCGAGCCTGAACATATTGACCGGATGCAGCGTCAGACATTTTACGGGCAGGCGGACTGGGCGCGTGGTCCGCGCACTTGCAAAGATTGCGTTTATTGGGACGATCTTGGCCGCAAACGGTCACCGCACGAGCGTGCATGCCGCAAATATTTCGAAATGATGAGCGTGATCGGCCGTCGCGTGCCGGCCGATGCGCCCGCTTGCCGGTTTTTTAGCGCACAAATGGTGCACGCGAATCGATGCGGCCATTAACGCCGAACGACCAAATGCCGAAAACGCATGACGCGACTGGCAGAACGTTGCAGTGCAGCGGAAGCATCCGGACGGCGCCGGATGCAATGGCGACCAGACTTCGTCGCCGCAACAGGATTGCCGAACAGTTTGCCCCGAGAGTTATCACGATGCTAGAGGCACCTGCATTTCGAGTGCTGAGCCTATCAGGGCGTCGCGTCCTCGACCGCATCGAGATCGAGCTTGCCCATCACGGTGGCCGCGATAACGGCAAATTGCCGGTGACGTTCGACGACTTTCACGAGTACGGAATTGATGGGCACGCTATTGCGCCAGCCTTACGCGAGGTGAGGGCGCTAGGGTTTATTGAAATTACAGAACGAGGGCGTGCGGGCAACGCCGAATATCGTGCACCAAACAAATTTCGATTGACGTATCGGCCTACGGCCAGCTGCAAATCGACCGACGAGTGGAAGCGGATAAAGACCATCGAGGAAGCCAAAGCCATATCAATCGCAGCGCGGCAGGCGGTCAGGCGCGAAAGGCTGACGAACGGCGCGGTCAAAATACAAACGCCAATGGGGGAAAATACCGGTTTCAGTGTGGGAAACCCCCACCGAAATGCGCAAGCCCCCGGTGGGGGAAACACCCACTACAGGCAAAGTGCGGAAACCCCCACTACTTCTATATCTCCAGGGGGGAAAGAGTAGGCCGTCAACAACGTCACATGCGAGCGATGGTGCCGGCAAAGAAGCTTTAGGTACTTAGGTTCTTCCTGGGCTCCGGCGTCGAGCGGGTCACGCCCGACCCTTGGCCCTGGCTAGGGTGCAATTTTTTTCTAGGGGTACAACAACAGTCCGCGAGCGATGAAAACATTTAGCCTCAACGCCGCCGCAACATTGATCGAAAAAGATCGAGCCACGCTCGTGCGCGCATTGCGCCGTACGCCGCCCGATGCATGCGAAGGGCGACATCCGCGCTGGCGGTTGCGCACGATCCTTGACGCGTTGGCCACGCACGAGCAACAGGTGGCCGTGCAAACCGGTGGGTATCCGCGTTCAGACATCGCTGATCGGTGCGACGCCGCCTTTGCGGAATTTGATCAGCGTTTCGACGCAATGAAGGCCGCGCCCACTTTGACGCAGCGCCGCGAGATGTCCATCGCGCTCGCGCCGCTGATCGCAGAATCGATCAATTTGATGAAGGCGCGCGACACGGCGGACGGCCTTCATCCAGATCACGTCGACCTCAGGGGCGATAGAGTTTTTATGTTGCTGATGGTTGGCTTTGAGGGGCCGTGCAAGTGGACGAGGGATGAAGTTTGCAAATACCTAGATGCCACCGGGAAGGATGATCCCGATGCCTAACCGCACAGTAGCAGCGCAGATGGCCGCGCTGCATGCGATGGTCGATGAACTCAAGCGCGATACCGCAGAACAGATCGCTGAGCAGGCGGCCAAGATCACGGCGCTTGAGCAGCAGCGACGCGACGTGCCGCCGCCAGAATGGATTGCGCTGAAGGCGGCTGATCGCGGCCAATTTAGCTATGAGGCCGTGCGCAAATGGTGCGAGGACGGCGTGATCGTGGCCGAGAAAAGGCGCGGCAGATGGTTCGTAAACGTGGCCAGCTTGAACGCCCGTCTGGCGTGTTTGGCGGCGGCTTAGGATGGGTTTTTAGGTGCAGCCGGAGTCCGCTATTGGGGCAACAGCGTACAGAGGTGGATTTCGGCCGGGGGATTCCAATGACGCGATTGACCCAGAGCGAATATCCGGTCTGAACGGCCTGTCATGTTGACCGACCCAAGTTCAGCAAATGTTCTATATTTCTGATCTGTTCCTATTTGCGCATTCCAGATTTGCTCCACCGGACGAATAACGGGCAATCCAGTCTAATTTTTATGTGGCGTTTATTTCTGTCTTGGTCGATATTTCCCCAATCGTTTGGGGGCGATCAAATGACCCAAGACCTTGCCATCGGGGTCACATTGCTTGGCATAGGGGCAGTTCTTTTATTTATCGGGATGCCAAAACACGGCGTTAGCCCCCGCTTCCTTCAATTCGAGGCCGCACTGATTTTATATACGCCGCTCATTCTCGTGTTTTTAGCGCTTGGTGCAGCGGAGATAATTTCAGGCCTATCGCACTAATGCGCCTCAGTTGGCGAGACTGGCCTTTTACCCTTGTGGCCTAGCTTGTCTGCTCTTCTCGCGTTAATGCCACCGATAGAGCTCGTATCAGCGGGGCAGCCAGCAGAACGACCGGCAACATTGTTACCCAAGCGATTATCCATGACAGCAGCCAATGGGCAAGGAATTGGCCCATAGCCCGCATCGGGAAGCTCGCGATCCCGGCCGCAATGAGACACGTCAATCCGGCTTGAATGACGGCGAAAATAAAGTGGCTGTGCCGACGTGGAATGCGGAGCATTATAATCGTCCTATGCGATCCGGCTCAGTTGGCGGCCTTTGTCTTGTCAAAGACGGTACTCGGTTTTTATAGCATTAAGCGGACGTGCTATTCACGACTTAAAATCGTCGGGAGGGATCAATGCGATTAAGTATTAAAGCGATGGCCGTTGCCTTCGGAATTTTTTGGGGTGCTTGCGCACTCTTCGTTGGCATAGCCAACAACATTTGGCCGAGCTATGGGCTGGCCCTTCTCCAACTGTGCGCATCAATCTACCCCGGTTATCATCCTGGCACTGGCGTGGGTTCGGTTGTTATTGGGGCGATCTACGCGTTGGTTGACGGCTTGATCGGCGGCGCTGTCTTTGGCTGGCTCTACAATCTGATTGTTGGTGAGTAAAACTGCCAACAAACGGATGTCAGCGATTGGCATGACTGCGGTCGCGGCACCGCACCATTTAGGACGCGATTGGAGAAGAGCGGACAAAGATCGATTTTGGTTCACTTCGGCTATGACGCGATTGACCCACAGCAGACATCAGGGCCGCAAGAGAGCACCATTTAGGCAGTCTGCCGCGTTTCGGAAATGTTCTAACATTCCGCTTTTTTTCTAAAGGCCGCTGGGGTGCTGGCCTGTTTTGACCCTTAGTGGCCGGTTTTGAAAATGGCAGTGGCCTAATTCGATCTCTTAGGGCACGGGGAGTGACGTTCCTTTAAGAAACGGCTACCGTGTTGGTACATTATGGCTTGGCACAGTGTCACTCCGTTAGGGAGAAATACAGATGATACGGACTGTTTTTGCGATGGGGGTAGCCGCTTTGGTTTTCGGGGCCGTTTCGACTTCGCAAGCCGCGCTCCCGCCGCTGGGCGTCGCTACTAATTCCGATAAGGTGATGAAGGTGTATTCGCAGCAGCGCCTAGCGGCGAAAAAAAAGAATGTTATGGGTGCCGCTGCTGGTGGCGCGGTGGAGTTCGCGTTTGTAAATAATCCCAATTTTGCCTTTCTATTGGTCGAGAGGCCGCCTCAATTGGCGGCCTTTTTGTTTTCAGGCTCCATCATTTCGGTGCTGGTCCGGCTTGGGGAATGTGGGGTGGCTCGAACAACTGGCGATCTTCAGTCCTCTTGCGGCGGCACTCGGCATAGGCCGTCGATCCCGGTTCCGCTCCAAAAGAGCGGCACACGGTATCATCGATATTATCGCTCGCCTTCTCATCCTGTTGCTGCTGAATCTTTCTGCTCATATTCTTTCGTCCCCGGTGTGCAGCCATTGTGGCCGACACCCATCGTGCAATCGACGGACTGGCTAGCGCATCCCGAAATAAAAATGCTCGTTAGTATCAACAGTCGCGGCGTTATGCGCATTCCAGCCCCCTCAGTTAGCGGCCTCTTTCATTTTAAAACAAACGTGCGATGGCAGCTAATGGCAATTCACATCATTCGCCGCGACGCACCATTTTGGTAGCTATTGGGGTAAGAGCGGACATTGGTCGGCTGCAATGGCGTGAAATTCAAGTCAATTGACGCATCAGGCGCGCGCCCGGCGACGCAGGCCGGTGTATAAGGTCACAGCCATAAGACCATAGAGCAGCCAGTCCAAATTTTCATTGACTAAATCTGGTAAGACGAAGGAGGCAATGCCGAAACATAGTGACGCCATCAGCGAGAGTTGACGCCATGGAATTTTGGAACGTTGTTTGCGTGCCTGTTCCCATTCTCGCAAGTCATCATCGACGTGCTGTAAATCCAGGCCGCTGTGCGGCACCAAAAGCGGATCGACAGGAACTTCGGGGAGTACGGGATTGAAACTCGGCGGGACCGGATCGCGCTTTTCCGTCGCCTGCCGAACTTGCGGCTGAGAAACATTGCGGCGGCCGAATGTTATCTGATTTACCATCGCCATACCCGATAGCGGGTAATGGTCGGTCAATCGGGTTAGCGATGGCTTAATAGCACAACGACTGGCGCATCCCCTGCTTTTCGCTGTTTTTTTCTGCAACTGAATTCGGGTCTCTCCTTGGCGCAAGGGCTAATTTGATTGGGTACCAAAAGGTGCGCCCATGAACCCATTCAAATCGGACCCCGAAAAGAGACTTGCCCGCGACCTCGATGCTGCGCGCGCCAGCCGCGACGGCCTCGTCACCCGTCTGACGGCCGCCGAGTTGGCCGTTACCGAACGGCGGACGGCGGCACAACGGCTGGCGCGCGACTGTGCCGACGATGCCATGCTCGATGCAGCCGAGGCCGAACTTCGCCGCGCGCAGGATCGTGTTAGCACGTTGACCGCCGCGTTAGCCGAGACCGAGCGGCAAGTGAGCGCTCTCGAACGCGCCAGAGATGACGCTGCCGACAAGAAGCGTCGCGCCGAAACCGCCGCCGCCATCGAGAAATTGGCGCAGGACCTTACCCAGGCGGCTGCGGCATTCGACACCGGGTCGTCTCAATTGGCCGAAACCTGCAGCCGGATCGCGCCAATCGTGCTCGATTGCTACGGTCTGCAGGCGTTCGCCATGAATGCTCGCGCCGAGGTTCCGGCTGCAGTGCAAATGATCACCGGAATCCTCAAGGATCGCGCCCGCTCCACGCTCGCCGGAACGGCACCGGCCGCCCTTCCAAAGGTTGAGACCATACCGGAGCCGGTCCAACTGCCGCCGCCTAAAACCGAAACCGTATTTTTCCTGCGCGCTGCGAAATGGAAGGACGCTGAAGGCAAGACTCGGCTCATCCCGAAATGGTCTGACGCCGAACTGCCGCCCGCAATTGCGGCGCGTGCGCTCGCGGTCGGCGCTGCTGTGCCGGTGACCGACGAACGCCGGAAAAAAATACGGCAGTCAATCGCTGCCGCCGCCGAATGTGGAATGGTGCTTGAATCTTGATGCCGCCGACGACCCGCCGCGCGACCCGGTGAAGCACTCAGCGTTCGAGGTCATCGATAGAGGGAAGCCGTACACGCTTAAAGTCGCGCGAGGGACGCCGTCATGATGATGCCAGTTGAAACGAGATTGTTGGATTTGTCGCCGGTGTCGTACAATTCGGAAGCGCGAACGGTGGATGCGGTGCTTTCCTGCGGCTCGCCGGTTACACGTTTTTATGGCACTGAAGTTTTAAAAATATCTAGGGATGCCGTCGATCTCGACCGGGTTTTTGGGGCTGGTGTCCCTGTCCTAGATTCACATCAACAGATCGGCCTCAACAACGCATTGGGGCGCGCGACGAACGCCTGGATCAGCAACGGCACGCTCATGGGTACGCTGAAGTTCAATGACACCCCGGAGGGCCGCAAGGCAGAGGGCATGATCTCGCGGAAGGAAGTGAATGGCGTTTCTATCGGATATAGGGTGAGCGATTGGACCATTTCCGATAGGGACGGCAACACCATTGATCCCGCCATTGACCACACGCGGTGGGACGAGAACGATCTAACGTTCACCGCGAGCAAATGGGAATTACTGGAGATCAGCCTGTGTGCGGTGCCCGCCGATGCTGGTGCCGGTGTTCGTGCTTACGGTGATCGCGCATATCCGCCGCCGCCGCCGTTCATTGTTGAACTGCGCGCCCGGATGGCGATCAGGCAGCGGATGCATGAGCGCGAGCAAGCCATGCGCAGGCGGCTTTATAGTTCTTTATAGTTATCGCGATGTGGCTCTGACGGCGGTTTCCGCCTAGCGAGCACCGCGTGCGCCTTGAAATCCGCCATCGCTTCCTCGCGTGTCGCCGCGCAGCACAGGTTAAGAATTAAGTACCCAATAGGCGATAATCGCCAAGACAGCCAGCGCCGAAAACATTAAAATCGTCTCCGACCAATCTACGCTTGCTTCTTGATTTTGGTGGTCGGTGTGCACTGTGGTGCCTCCAGGGCAGCCGCGCTGGAGCAACACCGATCTAGGGCGAAAGTTCCATTTTTAAATTATCCCCGGGCGAAATCGACCCATTAGGAAGGCCGCTGATGCGTCATGGCTTGCGGCTGAGCCCGACGCCCTTCAAAGACTTTTGGCGTTGATCAAATGTCGGGTAACTGTCATCCGGTTGCCTGACTGTTGTCCAATTTCGGAGGCATTTCCCCGTTCTAAGAAGCAGGGAGGCTGATATGGCCACCGAAGAGCCGGTCTATTTTGATTTGGAAACCGTTCCCTTGTTGAGGGAGACGTTGGAGGATGCCTGGGCCTGCCTTCCGCCCGAGCGGCGAGCCACGACGAGCCGCACACTGTTGGCCGAACGCATTCTTAAATCGGCGGCGAAGGGCGAGCGCAATCCAGAACGTTTGCGTGACGTGGCTCTGACGGCGGTTTCCGCCTAGCGAGCACCAACCGCGCCTTGAACGCCGCCATCGCTTCATCACGGGTCACCGCATAGCCGCGATCATGCGTGCTTGGCGGAACGCGCACCGCGAGTGTCTAGAACTGAGGGTGTTCTCAAGCGGGGCTTACACGGCTAAAAGCTTGCTGTATGCCCGAGAAATATCGCCGTCCACATCATCATGAGCGCGTGCAAACCGTGGAGCGCATGAAGCGCGCCTGGGCGGCCGAGCGCGAGGCTCTACTTGTCATTCGGCAGTTCAACGCGGTGCGCTCGGCAAACGGCGCAGTATGGTTCTGGCCCACGATAGCTTCCGCGATCACGGCGAAGCATCCGTGGCTTATCATTGAGTGCGACGCCTGCGGGACCGTGGTCGATCTCGATTTGCGCGTGAAGCCGCGCGACGCGGAGGCGTCAATCCACGTCGCGCTTGCCGACGTGCGCTGCCCGCGCTGCAACGGGCATGGTCGGCCACGCATTTCCGGGTTGGCTGCGCATCCGTCGATTTGAGACCTCGGGGGCCGGCCCACAACACCCCCACGCGCCCGCACGCCAAGGTTTGGTCACGATCCTTAGCCATTCACGGTTCTCGACCAGGGGCGATTTCCTTATGATCGATGATGGCGTCAAACAGCGCGGTCTAGCGTACGCGGAATACCTGTCCGGCCTCTCGCCAGAGGAGCGCGCGCGCATTAACGAGAGCAGCCGCAAGCAGGGTGAGGAGGAATACAAGGCGTTCCACGAAAAATTTCAGGTGGGACAGTGTTGGGTCTGTGGCGATGCATTGACCGCATTCGACCCAGCTAAACCTTGCCCTCACTGGTCGCTCAGACCCGATGGCTTCGAGAAGAAGCATTTCGACCTACTGATCCAAAAGTACAGCCTCATCAGGCTTGAGCACTATTTGCGTTGGGTCGCAAACGAGGAGGCGTTCGCGAAGAACATCAATGATCTTGCGGATGAGGGCAGCGGCAAGCTGGTTGAACTCACCATCAAGTACAAGAATCTCCAATGGTCATTTTCGTGCGGCGCAGGTGATCTCAGCGGGCACGAGGGTGGCGGCGAACACTCGAAGCGGCCTCACTGGCATTTTCAGATGCACGTCGATGATAAGCCGTTCATTCGGTACAACGACTTCCATGCGCCGCTTTCTGAACAAGACATCGGCCTGCTTGAGCACATGCGCAAAAATCCCGGAAAGGTGCGAAAGCGTTTCGCGGGTGGTGCCGGCATGGGCGACGTGCTTCACGAATCGACGCTTGAACAAGTTGTTGCCCTAGGTCGGTCAGGAGCGACAGACGATGAGATTAACGCCGCACCCATCGAACTCAGTACCATTGTGATGGCGGAGCCCGGAAAGACTATCAAGGGTGAGGACATTTACAATCTTATTCAGGCCGCTAAAGCCGAGAACGTTACCGTCACGAGCAAGCTTCGCGGACTTCAAGGCGCGAACATTAGAACCATCGTGTCAGCCGGCCCCGGTGTTGTCGCACAAGCCGTTCGTACCGGCGGCAGAAAGAAGAAGCGCGGCAATCGGCTACGGCTTCAAGAGGATCGCGAATGGCGCGAACGTTTGAAACGGCAAAGTGTTCCGGCCGACTAGCTCACCTTCAAACAAGCGAAGTTTACCGGCCCGGCGTGCAGTCGGCGACAAAAGTCTTTTTGCCCGCCCGATAGGCGGAGACCTCCTGCGCGCTCACGTCTTTGACGTAGCAGCGCGGCTCGGCACCGCCCGGTTTGCTGTAGGCGCTCCGGGCGCCGCACCGGCTGCCGTTGCGCGCGCGATCTTCGGGACAGGCACACGGATGCCCGGTCGCATGATAGATCGCGGCACACTCCCGGATGATCGCCTCGGCTATATCACGATCAGACTGCGCCGTGGCCGGCCATGCCGACATCGGCCACAGAAGCACGCCCCACAGGAACAGACTGACGATCAATGCAACTGCGAGCGACAACTCGCGAGAGAACCGCTGGCGCGGGCGTTGCGGCGTCAAATCGTGCCGCCGCCCGTTTGGTGCGATGAGGACGACCCGGCGCATCTCAAAATTCTAGCCCGTACGCGGCGCGGGCGCAGCCCCGTTGTGAGGGCACCGGGCGTGATCACCGCAAGCGCGTGTGCACGGGCTTCCCTGATTCCCATGCGCGGGATTTGGTCGCGAAGCTCGCGTTTTGCTCGATCCAGACCGGCAGCGACTGGTACTTGGCAGTGATGCGGGCCATGAGCCATAATTAGGCTTCCCAAGGGGGATGGCCATGGCGCTGACCGATGAACAACGCGCCGAACTTGAGGCGCTTGGCCCTGAGACTGTCCGTATCAAATTAAGTCTAGGCGGTGCAGACAGAGGTGCATCAATACCCGGTTTTAAAACCGGTCCATACAGGGCGCTTACCCGCAGTGACATAGAGGATTGGCTAGCAGAGCAGCACATCGCGGAAGCGCGCGTTCAGAGCAGCACGCTGCGATGGGCGAAGATTGCGGGATGGGCGGGCATCGGAAGCGTGGTGATCGGCATCGTGGCCATCGCAGTCGCAATCCGGCTCGCGAATTAAGCGCGGGGGGTAGATGGCGCGTTTCTTTCAAATTGCGCGGCGTATCATATGGGGCGTCGTCGAGGTCGTGATCGTCCTCAGTGTGCTCAACACGATCACAAATAACGACACCGCACTGACCGTCTCTGTCCTGGGCCTGATCTATGCGACCGTTCGTTCGACAGCGTTAGGAAGCGACTGGGGCAGATTTCAGATGGCTTTGGCCTATGATGTTCAGTTTTATGACTTGAAGCGGCGTCTTCAGAATTTGACTGCCAAGATTGAGAACGCGCAACCCGACCTTGTGTTAGACCGACTTGATCCCCCTGACACAGAAGCGTTGTTGTCCAAAGGTTACATAAATTTCGCGATTACAGGTTTTTTCATCGCCGCGGTCTATTTTGTTTGCCTCTATCAATTCTTTTCGCGACTTCGATAACGATTAGCGCGGCGTTACTGCGTCCGTGACCACGCCGCCTTAAACGCCGCCATCGCTTCCTCGCGGCCAGCTGCATAGCCGCGATCATTCGAAATTTGCCGGCCGCGTAGCTCAGCGTGCTAATTTCCCAATAGTTGAGATAAATCAAATTCGCAACTTGCCGTCCAGCCGATAGTGGCGATCGGGCCTGGATAGGGGGAGTTCATGCGTTGCGCTTTGGTAGCCGCTGCTTGCGGACTAATCGTCGCCGCCTGTGCCAAAGATGCCGATCAGGTCGGGCCGACCTACGTTTCACCGATCACTTATGAGAATTACACCTGTCCGCAATTGGCAGAGGAAGCGCAGCGCGTATCATCGCGCGCCGCAGCGGCGGCTGGCATTCAAGATTCCAAAGCCACTAACGACAAAGTGGCTATGGGCGTCGGGCTGGTGATATTTTGGCCCGCGCTGTTCTTTACCAAGGGCAACGACGAAAACACCGCCGAGCTTGCGCGCCTCAGAGGTTCAATGGACGCAATCGAGCAAATGTCAATCCAAAAGAAATGCGGGATTACGTTTCAGCATGGACCACCGCCGCCTCCGCCGGCTGGCCCGCAGGCGTCCATCAATGGCGAGTATCATTAGGGTCCGCGACGTTCGTTGCCCCCGCTGTAATTGCTACAGTCGCCCGCGCATTGTCGCGCTGGCGCGCATCCGTCGATTTGAGGAACTAATCGTCGTCCGCTTTACCCCCCGAAAGCGGACAAATGTTGCGGTGCCGCGATTGTCCGCTTAGTGCCAGAAGCGGCCGTGCGGCTTCCGACTTGAACGAGGTCCGCCCTTCGCCTAGCATCTCCCCATACCGGCCCGGCGAGGTCGGAAACGGTAAAATTCCGGGGAGGATTGTTCATGACAATCAGAGTGATGATCGCCGCGTTTGTAGGCGCGGCGCTGTTCGTCGGCGGTGCCCGAGCGCAAACACCGGCTGCCAAGCCGCTACCGACCGTGCCGAGACTTGCGCCGGCGGGGGCGCACAAGCTCGAGGTGCATGTCGATGCGCTCAAGAGCGGCCACCTGGTCCCAAGCAACTATGCTTTATGCATGGTGCCTGCACAGGGCCATTTCGCATGGGCGCTCGACAAGAGCCCGCGCATCGCATGGTCCAAGGGTCCGGCCGGCACTAAATCTTACGCCATCATCATGTACGACACCGGTTCGCCCGCGGAGCATCGCGAGTGGATGAATAAGGAAGACCAGACGTTGACCGCCGCAATCCAGCGCAAGATTTTCTACCATTGGCTCCTGGTCGATATCCCGGCCAACGTTACCTTGCTGGCCGAAGGCACGGATTCGGAAGCGCTCGTTCCACACGGCAAGCAGGCGCCAGCCAAGATTGGCGTGCACGGACGCAACGACTACACACTGACTTTTGCCGCCAACGACGCGATGAAGGGCGATTATTACGGCTATGACGGGCCGTGCGCGCCGTGGAACGACACGACCATCCACCACTATCCTTTCACGGTCTATGCGTTGAGCGTGCCATCGCTCGGTCTGAGCGGCGCGTTCGACGGCGCAGCGGCGTTGGCGGCGATGAAGGGAAAGGTCTTGGCTCAGGGCGAGCTGCTCGGCGTATACTCGATGAACCCAGCAGTAATCGCGAAGCTGCCGAAGTAAAAACGGCGGCACCGGCCGGCATCACGAGAGCATGAGCGTGGCTGTGATAACGGCTAGCTGACGTTCGCTTGGGTCAGCCAGTTTTTTGCGGGCGACAAAAAGGACAATTTCTTGCAGACGCTCGGATATGTCTGACGCCTGTCAGAACTTTATCATGTCACTTCGGGTCAGCGTCACTTTCGGCCCAATGCCACCGGTTCCGTTTGCAAGCAACCACGCAGACACCTGTTCGAAATACAGGTTTTCCGACGACATGCCGTCGACTGGAATGATGACATTAAACCCCTTCTGCGCGGCAGTGCTTGCGGTGTAGAGCACTGCGCCGTGAGCAGCTGTGCCAGTTACGATCACACTCTGAATTGCCTTGTCCTTCAGAATTTTGTCCAAGTCGGTGCCGGCGAATTTGTCCACGTTGGACCGGACCAGCGGCTCACCCGTGACCGGAGCAATGTCCGTCATTATATCGGCGGCCGTAAACTTGCCGTAGACGCTGTAGATGACCAGAATGCCTTGGGCGCGTGCTTCGGTCAGGAGTTTCTTCAACACCGGCATCGACGCTATACAGCGAGGCCGCTTTGTGCAGTTCGGATTGAATAGATCGAGCATCAACAATGCCGTCGTCTTCGGATCGATTGTAACCGGCTTTAGTTCGGGCGCTGGCGGTGCTTTCACGCTTTGCCATTCGTCGATGATGTTCTGGGCCGGCGCAGGCGCGGCATAAACCAAGACAGCCCCAAGCGCGGCAAGCGGTAACAGTTGGTGTAACCGGAACATGGCTTCCTCCCGATGGTTTCTTGGCCCAAGGGGAACGGCAGCCACCCGCGCCGTCAAGCAACGATGGGGTTATTCCGCCGGATAGTGCCGGGCGCGGCTTACCGACATGGGTCATTAGCGAACAAACGGAAGGGTTGGCGCGACGTCCGCTTTACCCCCGAAAAGCCGACATGCGCTTACGATTTCCACCGCGTCTTGAATTCCGTCATCGCCTGCTCTCGGCTCGCTGCATAGCCCCGGCTTGTCGGCGGCTGCGGTAAGTGTGCGGTGATCGTCCAGAACCACGGCTCCCCCTGTGGCGCTTGCGGGTGAAGCATGATGCGGCCGATGTGCTGCTCGCCATCGAACACGTCGAAGTCGTCATCCGACCAGGGGCTACCGGTGCGGTGCTTGGAGGCGCGTTTGAGGGTGAGCATGTGGTGCCGTTAATACGCGGCATTAAGCGACCATGATGGGAAATCAGATGCGGCGAATTCGTCTAGTGGACGCCCTGCTTTTCTCTCGGCCAACTGAATGGCCTCATTTAGTGTTGTGCAAACATCGACGGCGCTACGGCAATGTAGAATAGCGTTAAAGAACGCCCGGAGATTGAGACTCGAAATACCGTCAGGAAATTGCTTAACAGGAAAAAGATACGCAAGTGCCCCGGTCCGTCGCGCATTGATGTAGACGTTTTTCTCGTTGTAGAGCGTGGCCCCAAAAATACCGTATCGAGACTTTTTCACCCAGATTCCTGACTGAGCGATGCTAAGCAAACACGGTTCGCCGGATTCAAGTATGACTGTGGCACCGCATCCTCGCTCCGAGCTATCGCCAAAATAAAGAATTTTTGCCGTCGTGCCCCACTTGCCAAGTTTTTCATTGGCCTTTTGCACCTCGCTGCGGATCGACATCAGGACGCCTCGCGCTCTAGATCACCATAGCTACCCCGAAGGTATCAACGTAATAGGTCTACCGCGTTTCAAACCACTCCCACATCGCGGCTTTGCCTTCCTCGATGACTTGCGCCGGGGTCGCGCCTAAGTTGCCGATAAGGCCCAGGGCTAAGACGCGCCGCCTGCGCCCGCGACTAACTAAAAGATGACCGGCGTCCGCATTGGCGCGCTCCGAGTGACAGGGGGAAGGTTTGAGCGCCGAGGTTTGGGAACTACAACACAAAAATGTTATGCTTATTTATATTTGTCGGTGTGCTAGGCTTCCCATGCGGTTCCCCTTTTGAGAGGATGCGCCTATGAAAAAAGTCCTCGCGCTTGCTGCGATCGCCTTCGCGCTCATCGTCGGCACTGCGGCTACGGTGACGATCGGCTCGCAACAGGCCTTTGCCTGTGACGGCGACCATCACGGCGTTTAGGCGGCAAAGCTTTCAATAAGCGTAGGGTCATCTCCCGGCGCGCGTGAGCTATTCACCCGCCGCGACACCGGCCAGACCTGCAGGTAATCATCCGCCGTTGGCTTGAGCATCTCGACGCCAGCCCGGCCAGCAAGCCATGCGTCAAAATCTTTCGGGTGCAAGAGCACGGGCATCCGATCATGGATTTTCGAGGCGAGGGCGTTGGCGCTGGTGATGATCATCGTGCACGATTTCAGAGGCTCACCGGTCTCGATGTTTTTCCATTCATCCCACAGGCCGGCGATGGTGAGCGGCGAGCCATCCTGCGCTGTGTAGTAATACGGCTGCTTTCCGGTGGGCGCTTTGCCATTCGTAATAGCCGGAGGCCGGGATCAGGCAGCGGGTGCGCTTGAACGCCGAGCGAAACATCGGCTTCTCGGCTACCGTCTCGGCACGGGCATTGAAGGTTGACGGCGTTTCCTTGGCGGTCTTCTTCCACCAAGAGGGGATCAGACCCCAACGCATAGGCACCAACTCACGCTTGCCGTCGCGCTCGATCACCGCGTCGATCATCGTGGTCGGGCGGATGTTATAGCGCGCCGGAAGGTTGCGCTCTGGCGTCGCTGGCACGGTAAGCCGATAAAGCGCGACGATCTCGCGCCATGTCAGGCGATTGGTGAAACGGCCGCACATTTCATACCATCATAGCTTGGTCGGCCCCTCAATGCGATTGTCGACGATCTTGTGCGCTTCCGCGAAGGCTTCGGGCGGCGTCGCGCGTGGCATTGTTGCGGCCAGCCGCAGCTCGTCTTCGTCGTATATGGTCACGATGAAGCCGCCTTGTCGCGTGAGGTCGAGGCGGTGGAAATTATATGTTTCCGACTTGAGAATCACTGGGCGCACTCCCATGCCATCGTAAGAAGGCCAGCGCCGGCGAGCGGTATGCCGTTCCCCAGATACGTTTCTTTAACGAGGGCGGTTGCACCGTAGAGGCTCACTGAAACGGTAGGCGACACACCATGTACACCATTGCAACAGCCGCTGCGGCGGTCGGCCGGAACAAGACCGCGATCCTGCGAGCGATCAATACCGGAAAGATTTCAGCCGCTAAGGACGAGAACGGCGAGTGGCAGATTGACCCCACCGACCTGCATAGCATTTATCCACGATTGCAGAGCGCATCCATGTGGGGCGTACAATCTCAACTGCATCAGTCGCCGTTGCTAACTCCAGTCTGAGAATCGCGGCCCGCGCTGCCACGCCGCACTTGTGCTACACACGCCAAAGGCAATGAATAGTTGAACACTATTCTGCTAGTCGCTCGTTCGCTTTTTAATGGAGGTTTATATGGCGAAACGTAAAGCACGCGCCTGGACGAAGAAAGAGATTGCCGAGCTTAAGGCTCATTCCAAATCCAGAACGCCTGTTGCGAAGATTTCAAAAGAGATGAAAAGGACGCCTGGGGCGTTAAGACAGAAAGCTGGGGTTGTGGGAATAAGACTGGGCCATCGGCGTTAGGCACAGGCATAAGCGGCTGCTTTTCTAGTACCGGCAAGACCCATAACGCGCAGCAAGTAGCAGGATGACGACAATCACTATGGCGGCAATTGTCACTTGCCCGCTCCGATTTCTAAGCGCGTCGATCTCTCGATCTTTATAACCGTGCCGCATCGTTGGCACGGGTGAACGATGCCATGTTCTGTCTTGGTGACCTGCATTGCCACGCGACAGACCGGGCACTCTTTTGGTGGTTCAGTTTTTACGACTTGGCTCACGGTAGTGCGAAGGCTACCGGTCATGGCTTGCTACCGAAAATACGGATGTTTACGGGGGTAGGCTTGGCGGCCTCTTTTATTTCACCCACGTCGCCTTAAATGCCGCCATCGGATTCTCGCGGCTCGCCGCATAGCTTCGGCTTGTCGGCGGCTGAGGTACGTGTGCAGTGATCGTCCAGAACCACGGCGTATCCTGCGATGCCGCGTGCGTCCACAGGATGCGCCCGATGTGCTGCTCGCCGTCGAACACGTCGTAATCGTCGTCCGACCATTGGCCGCTGGGGCGGTGTTTCGACGCGCGTTTGAGGGTGAGCATGCTCCGGGAATAGGCCAGGGCGGATGAGGGCACCAGCGGCCCCATTGTGGAACGTGCGCCCTTGCCCCTAAATCGGCCGGAGGCATTTCGACGATTTTTATGTTTCCCATACGCTTCCCAGGCATCCTTTTGGGAAACATGATGCCAGGAAATATGAGGTAAGCGATTGACAATATTAGAATTACGGATGCTTCATTTTGAAGACCTTGCAGTCGGCATGACCGAGCGGCTGAACAAGACCGTGGCCTCGTCCGACGTTGTCGGTTTTGCCGAAGTAACCGGCGACCGCAATCCCATTCATCTGTCCGAGCATTTCGCCGCCAAGACGCCGTTCGGTACCCGCATTGCGCACGGGCTCTACACGGCGAGCCTGATCTCGGCGGTGCTCGGCACGCGGCTGCCGGGTCCCGGTGCGGTCTACATTTCGCAGACGCTGAATTTCCGCGCGCCGGTCAAGATCGGCGACACTGTCGAGGTGAGCGTGGTGGTGGCCGAGTTGATGCCGGAGAAGTTCCGCGCGCGGCTCGCCTGCACTTGCAAGGTCGATGGCGAGATTGTGCTTGATGGCGAGGCCTGGGTAAAAGTTCCCTCGCGCGCCGCCGGCGGGCGGCCGCTGCCGCGTTTATAGGCGTGGCGCACGTTTGCGCTAGATCAATGCCGGCATGGAAATTGCGACCAGTATAGCTTCAAAATATCGGAGCTATTGTTGTGCCGACTTTGCAGCCTCAGAAGATACGAGCGGACAATCGGCGGGCGAGGCGTCTGCCGGCAACCAAGTCGACCGAATGGGTCGGCCTCTGGTCGTTGTCGCTCGGAATTGCCGCCGTGCTGATGGCCGCGATCGTCTACTTCGCGGGCCGCGACAGTCGTTGGCGCATCGTTCACCCTGTTCGGAACGGCGGCGCTCGTGGCGCTGATGATGCGTGCCAGCGCCAACCCGAACGCCTAGCCGAACATTCAGCTTCCCGACGGCGGCGCGAAAAAGCAGCGCGGCGTGCCGTCCGGCCGCTTGCAGCGCCAATAGGCACCGTCGGGCGATGGCAACGACTGGCTGTAGGGCACGACTTCGTTGACGTTTTCCTGGCGCGTCGGCCCGTCCTCCGCATTGCCGGTGACGCCCACGCCGTAGGTGACCGGGCCGCGCAGCGAATAGCCGCCGGCGCCGGCCTTTACGGCACCGGGCGCAACCACGCCACAGTCTTCGGCGCCACAGCACCATTCGCCGGCGGGGTTCTTGTAGGTGCCACGACTGATCCAGACGTCGTGGGCGAGCGCGGCAAAGCTAAACAGGGACAGAGCGAGCACGAGCAGTGAGCGTACCAAGTTTCGCGACATCGGTGGCCTCCTCGAAGTGGCCCGGCGTGGCGTAACTATCGGTTTCTTGTCTGCTCCTCCTTCTCCCGTAATCGGCCGCCGCCGGGTTTTGTTCCCGGCCGGCAAACTCGTTGCGCCCAACCTTGTGAACGGTTGTGACGAATCGAGTGGATATAAAAATGCTAGCACGATCCTCCGGCGGGGGGTGGTAGCATTGTGCAGTGCGGAATAACTGATATGCAGCTACGGCAGCGGCGAAATTGGGCGGTTTCCCAAGTTGGACGCTTGAATTTTGTGCAGGCGCGCCGGCTCTTATCAGGCGGCCAAGGTCGTGGTAGGCGCGCGTGATGACATCGTCCTGGCAGCTTTGGCGCGACCGGCGCGGCCGCGTATCGCCGTTGCGGATTGGCGCGCTGGCCTTGCTGCTGTTCCCGCTCGCCAAGGCATTGTTTGACGCGCAGGCGATCCTGCACGGCGCCCGCCCGCTCAACGACATGATCCACCGCGCCGGCTTCTGGGCACTGGTATTCCTCGGCGTGACATTGGCGGTGACGCCGTTCCGCCGCGTTCTGCATTACGGCAATCTGATCGAGGTGCGGCGCATGCTTGGCGTCGGCTGCTTCTGCTACATCGCCACGCATCTCACGCTGTTCACCGCCGATCAGATGTTCGACCTCGGCAAGGCCGTGCACGAGATCAGCCACCGTTGGTATCTCATTGTCGGCGGCACGGCCTGGCTCGGTCTGGCGACGCTGGCGGCAACCTCGACCGATGGCATGGTGAAGCGGCTCGGCGGGCTGCGCTGGCGGCGGCTGCATATGCTGGTCTACGCCATCGCGCTGCTGGCGCTCATCCATTATTTCCAGCAGACCAAGGCCGACGTCACCGTGCCGGTTTTCGCCGCCAGCCTGTTCCTGTGGCTGATCGGCTGCCGGTTGGTCGCGTGGTGGCAAGGCGTCGCCGAATTGTCGACGCTCACGCTGCTGATGCTCGGCATCGCGGTGTCGTTGCTCACATTTCGTCGGCGAGGCGGTCGGCATCGGTATCGCCTTCCATGTGTCGCCGATGCGGGTGCTCGACCGTGGCGTTCGATTTTTCCGCCGGTATCAGGCCGGGCTGGGAAGTGCTTGCAGCGGGGCTCGCTGTGGTCGCGGTCGATTTCTGTGACCGGCCGCATTGTCCAACCGCGCGGCGCGGCCGCGCGCCGTTGCTGCGGAGTAAAGGGGAAGGCGATGGGTACTTTTGTCGTCGCGCACGGCGCCTGGAGCGCAGGCTGGGCCTGGAAGAAGATGCATCCGCTGATGAGCGCGCGCGGGCATCGGCTCGTCACGCCGACCTATACCGGCCTCGGCGAGCGCGGGCATCTGGCGCACCCTGACATCGATCTCGAGACGCATATTGCGGACATTTTGGGCGTGCTCGAATTCGAGGACCTGAGTGGGGTCAACCTGATCGGCCATTCCTATGGTGGCATGATCGCCACCGGCGTCGCCGACCGCGCACGCGAACGCATCGTAAAGCTCATCTATATCGATGCCTTCGCGCCCGATGACGGCGACAGCGTGATCGATCTGTTGCCGCCGGCGGCGCGGGCGCAGCGCCAAGCCACGGCTGACGGTATGATCCCGCCGGTGCCCATGCCGCCGGATACATCTCTTGAGGACCGTGCCTGGTGCGATCCGCGCCGGCGGCCGCAGCCAGCCAAGACTTTTGAGCAAAAGCTGAAATTGCAGAACGGCGCGCTGACATTGCCGCGGCATTACATCTATTGCACGCGCAACGCGCCTGACGATCGTTTCCGGCGGTTCTACGAGCGCGCCAAGCGGGAAGGTTGGGACGCTTCCGAAATCGACTCAAGCCATAACCCGCACATCACGTGTCCCGAGGTGCTGGCGGATTTGCTCGACCGCATCGCACGCTGATTTGTCGTGCTGGTTGCGCCAAGTCAAAGCGAAATCGCAGGGCCGAAGCTAGCTTTATTGCTCACGCTCCGAGAGGGACGCCATGACGAAAATCGCGATCGTGGTCGGCAACCCGATGCTAGGCAGCTATTGCGAAGCGCTCGGCGAGGCCTATCGGCGTGGCGCCGAAAGCGCCGGGCATGAGGCGAAGCTGCTCCCGCTCGCGCGCATGAATTTCGATCCCGTGCTGCGCGAGGGCTACCGGCGCGAACAGACGCTCGAGCCTGATCTGGTGGTTGCGCGGCAGGCGCTGCAGGCGAGCGACCATTGGGTGCTCGTTTTTCCGCTCTGGTGCGGTGACATGCCAGCGATCATGAAGGGCTTCATTGAGCGCGTGCTGCAGCCGGATCTGCTGGCGATCCAGAAAAGCGGCGGCAAGGCGAGTTGGAAAATCTTCAAGGGCAAATCGGCGCGCATCATCATGACGATGGGCATGCCGGGCTGGTTTTATCGTTGGTACTACGGCGCGCACGCGCTCAAGCTGCTCAAGCGCAACATTCTGCATTTCAGCGGGGTCTCGCCGGTGCGATCGAGTGTCTACGGCATGATCGAGGGCGTGAGCGACGACAAGCGCAAGGAATGGCTGCGCGCGGTCGAGGCGCTCGGCCATCAGGCGCGATAGTTCAGGTCCGCTTGCGTTCGCTGACTGGCGCCAAATTGGCGCGGCGCGGCAACAGCGGCTTGAGATGGCCCGCGGCGTTGATCAGCGGCTCGACCAGCTCTGACTGCACCGTATGCGCGTTTGAATGGTCGGGTACGCCGAACACGAGCGGCTCGCGTTCCTTGCTCGGGACGTAAAGCGTGCCGAACATCCAGTCCCACAGCGCCAGGCACGAGCCGAAATTCTTGTTGAAGTGTCTCGGGTCGGCCGAGTGATGCACCTGATGATGCGCGGGCGACACAAAAATTCGCCCGAGCACGCCGCAGAACGAAATCCACATGTGCGAGTGCTGCAGGTGGACGTAGGCGTGGATGAACAGTACCAGGATGATGTTGGTGTCGTTGAGCGCGTATTGGTAGGCGGTGTCGCCGAACATGTAATGGCCGAGACCATTGGCGATCGCGGCTGAGACGGCGAGAATATTGGCGAAGATCCAGCCGTAGACCGGGTGGACGCGGAAATTGGTGAGCGGAGTGAGCACTTCGGCGGTGTGGTGCACTTTGTGGAATTCCCACAGCAGCGGCACCTTGTGGCTGAGCCAATGGTTGAACCAGTAGCCGAGCTCGTAGGCGAGGAACAGCATCACGGTGATGATTGAGCGCGTGACGTAAGGCGGCAGCGCCGACGGCTTGACTGGACCCAAGAGCGCGATCAGGCCGGCGATGATGCCGTTGGAGATGAACTGGTAGGACAGGATCGCCCAGCCGAACAGCATGCTGAACATGAAGACGTTGAAGAAGAGGTAGAAGATGTCCGCTTGGTTCGAGCGGTGCGTCAAAATACGGCGCGGAAACAGCGCGCGCATGATCGTGCGCAAGCGGATGCGGCGGCCGCGCTTGTAGCGTTGATACATGAAATACAGCGCCGAGACGATCAGCGCCACGGCGAGCGACGTGAGCGAGAAATGCGAGCCGAGCGAGAGCAGCAGCCTGCTCAGCTGGCCGAAGAAAAATGCAATGCCGGCGGAAAAATCCAACGCCAACTCCTGACACAAGGCAGCCGGCCCAATGTCTTAGCGAAGGGTAAAGATTGCGTTAGGCGGGGACGGGGCGGAATTAGCCGAGCAAATCCGCGCATTCCGGATGCTTGGCGATGTAGCCGGCGACGAAGGGGCAGAGCGGTTTGACCTTGAGCCCTTGCGTGCGCGCGATATCGAGCAGGCCGCGCACCAGGGCCGAGCCGATGCCGCGGCCGTTGAGCGCCGCCGGCACCTCGGTGTGCAGGATGGTGAGCGTGTCGCCGTCGCGCCGGTAGTTGGAAAAGGCGACGTGGCCATCGGCGTCGAGCTCGAAGCGGTGGCGCTCGGTATTGTCGCGAACCGTGTTGGTCATGACGGCGACTTAATACGCGCGATACGCGACGGCAAGGTGCGGAGTTTGCATTCGCGCGTATTGCAGCGCACAAGGAGCGATGCACTCCGCGCCGCGTGAATGGCGCGTATCGCGCCGTTCAGGGCGCATTCACATCGTGCGTCCGATACTGCGGCATCTTGGGCTTGTTCCGGGACAAGAGCCGATAGCCGTTCGGCAGCAGATCTTGGAACCAAAAATAGGCCCCAACCCCAGAGGAGCGCCGAAATGCTGAAGAAAGTCTCGCTCGTTCTTTCCGTCCTCGCCGCGCTTGGTTTCGCGGCCGTGAGCACGGCCGATGCGAAGCCGCAAAAGACCGTTCACGTCAACAAGACCGTGCACGTGAACAAGACCGTGCACGTCAACCGCAATGTGCACGTCAACCGCAATGTGCGCGTGAACCGCAACGTCCGCGTCAACCGGGCCGTTCACGGCAACTTCGTGGTCGGCCGGACCTATAACGGCCATATCTGGTACGGCCATCACCGCCATTTCTGGCACGGCCGCTGGTACGACTACGGCGTCGGCGAGTGCTGGATCAACGTCGACGGCGAATGGTTCTGGAACATCCTGGCGTGCCCGATCTGATCTGACACGCGCGGCGGAAACGAAAGCGCCCAGGCCGGCATGGCCTGGGCGTTTTGCATGTGCGCGGAGCGCTATTTCACGCCGGTGAGGGAGACGCCGTTCACCGCCCGATGCAGCGCCTCCACTTGCGAGCTGGTGAGGTTTTGCGAGGTCAGCAGCGTCTCGGTCGCCCACAGATCCGGCTCGAGCGGGATGATCATCATTTTCACGTCGAGCAAGGTGCCCTTGTCGTTCTTCATCTGCCCGAAGAAGGCGGTGCCGCTGTGGCCGGAGATGGCGGTCGCGTCCTGCTTGGGAAATTCGGTGATGTTCGACGGCTTGCCGATCGCCAGCGCCAGCTCCATGAGCGGCTTGCCAGCGTATTGTGGGTCGCGCACCATTGACAGATAGACCAGCGTGCGGTGGTCGGTCGGCAGGAGCTGGATGCCGTTGTAGGCGTCCTCGTGCGAGATCCAGCCCTCCGGCAGGGTGATCAGGAAGGCCGGCGAGCCTTCCTTGGGAAACCGAATTTCGTCCGCCTGCGCGGTGGCGGTGAACAGACACCCGACAATGAACAGCAGTGCAACAACCGTACGACGCATCTTCGCCCCCTGAAATTTTCGACGTGCAAGCCTAGCGGCTTTCGCGCGCGCGGCAAAGACGCGGGAAACATCAAGTCTTAAATATCGCGCCGGCGCACAAGCCTTGCTACCGTGGCGTGTGGTCCTATGTCCGGGCGCAGGATGCCTAAACGAGACCGCACCATCAGTCTGCCGGCGCCCTATCTCAAGCGGCTGTGGCTGGAGCGCGAGCGCGTCGCCGACGCGCAGGCCTATCCGTTCTGCCTGCCGTTCCTGCGCGACGGGCTCGATCTCGCGTTCGATCGCGCCATCACCATCATCGTTGGCGAGAACGGCACCGGCAAATCGACGCTGCTCGAAGGCATCGCCGCGCTCGCCGGCTACGACGAGGCGGGCGGCGGCAAGGGCTATAGGCCGGTCGACCATTCGCGGGCGCTGGAAAAGATGGGCGGCCAATTGTCGAAGGCGCTGCGCGCGAGCTGGCTGCCGAAGATCACCAATGGCTGGTTCTTCCGCGCCGAGAGTTTTTTCACCGTGGCGCGTTATCTCGACGAGACGGCGCTGACCTATGGCGGCAGGCCGCCCGATTTCCTGTCGCACTCGCATGGCGAGGGCTTTTTGCGGTTCTTCGCCGAGCGCTGCCAGCGGCAGGGCATTTTCATCTTCGACGAGCCGGAGTTGGCGCTGTCGCCCTCGCGGCAGATCGAGTTCCTGAAACTGCTGCGCGCGATGGAGCGCTCCGGCATCTGCCAGGTGATCATGGCGACGCATTCGCCATTGCTGATGGCTTACCCGCAAGCGCGGCTGCTGTAACTGACGCAAAGCGGGCTCGCGCCGGTGCGCGTCGAGGACACCGAGCATTACCGGCTGATGCGCGAGTTCTGGGCCGACCCCGGACGCGTTCGTGCGAACCGTGCTGGAGACTTAAGCGCGGCAAAGGCCTAATGGGCGCGCGCTTGCGTCTGCATGATCGGCGGAGGCAAACAGCGCCACGGTGGCGGTCGTTGCCGCCTGCAATGACGTAAGGTCGATGAAGAACGACGACTTCCCACCGCACACCGGCGTGCCGCGCCTCCGCTCACCGTGACTCCACGACAAGCTGATACGCGTACTCCACCGGCTTGGCGAAATTGTCGAACGACGTGGTCTGCTGCACCCAGATTTCGATATGCGTGCCGGACAGATAATTCAGCCGGTTGGTCATGTCGCCGAGCGCCAAGAGCTTCGGGCCGGACCACTGCCATTTGCCGCAGCCGACATTGCTGCGGTTGGCGAAAGAGACGTACACCTCGGTTTCCACCGTGTCGCCGCCTGCGCGCATCTGCGACAGATCGAGCCAGCCGCTGACGTCGAAGGCCGGCGTCTTGATGACGAGTTTCTTGATCTCGGCGGCGTTGTGCAGGACGAAGGTGCCTTCGGAATAGACGCAAATCTTCTTCAGGCGCGGATCGCGCAGCAACGCGGCCTGCTTGCGCGGCTGCGGCCGCTTGGCGGCGGAACGCTTCGGCTTTCTCATCGGGGCCCCCTCAGAGTGGCTTCAACTTGCGCGCACATACGCGGAGGCGGCTAGCATGACGGGTAGCGCGCCGCGCTGTCAGCGCGGCAGACACGGCGGTCGCGCGCCGCCTGAAGCCCGTGGTTCGCGCGGGTTTTCGTTCCGCGCCGCGCCTTGTATGCTCGGCGCTTCAAACGGTAAGGAAACTTCCTCCATGAAACTCATTTGCATCCTGCTCGGCATCGCCCTGATCGTCATCGCCGGAGTTTATTTCGTCATGCCGGCGGATTCGCTGCCGGGCTTCTTTCCCGGCCACGAAGCGGCCGTGATGCGCGTCCACGTCAAGCACGGCGCCGTCGCCGGCGCGGCCGGCATCATCCTGCTGGCGCTCGGCTGGTGGATGGGGAAAAGGAGTTGAGGCACATGTCACGCCGCTGGCTGAGCGCCGCCGCGCTGCTCGTCCTGCTGCCCGTCTCGGCGCGCGCGGGCTGCCTGTACAAGCCCTTCGAATTCCACCCGGAAAAGAACGACGGAGTCGTGGTCGACGTGATCGTCGATGCCGGCTCGTTCTGCACGCATAATTTCGGGCAGGGGTCGGGCTACACCTTCACCGGCATCTCTTTCCTCCACGAGCCGGAGAACGGAAAACTGGTGCAGGCCGGCGCCAACCGCTTCATCTATACGCCCGACAAGGGCTTTACCGGCAAGGACGCCTACGTTTTCAGGATCTGCGCCAGCAAAGGCGGGCAGCAGGGCTGCTCGACGGTCGGTTTTGTGTCGCAGGTGAAGTAGGCGCGGGCGGATGTGACGCGCTACGACACCGGCCCACCGAGCGGCGGCCAGGGCAGAAGGCGGAACCATTGGGTGTCGCTGCCGGTGCAATTCTCGATGCTCAAGGCCGCGCCGTCCGCGTTGCGGCCGTCGCCGGCGATGCTCATGCACAGCGTGCTCGACGGCGAGCCGCCGCCGACGATGTTGATGGCGTCGAGCCAGCTTTCATTCTTGTGGCTGGGGAACCATTTCTGGTGGCGGCTGTCATTGCAATACCACAGGCCGATCGGATCGCCGCCCTGCGTCGGGCCGAGGCCGACGCGCAAGGCGTCCACGCACAGACCCTGGAATTTGATCTCGAAGGTGACGACGTTCCAGTCGAAGACCTGCTCGGCGCTGTTGCGGCATTCGCGCATTTCCAGCCGCGTGCCCGGGCGCAAATAGGTCTCGTTCACCGGGACGGTGAGGCAGTTGTTGCCGAGAAAAAGAATGGTGCGGATGGTGCCGCTGACCACGGGCTCGCCGGCGCCGGCCCAGCATATTGGCAGCGCGCTCAACAGGACGGCGATGAGGAAGCGGCGAAACGACATCGGCATGCTCCGGCCCGCGTGATTGCGGGTGACTGAACAAGCCGGCAAGCGATGGAGAAGGCGAGCGGGTTGCTCGATCGCGCGGACGATGACACGGAACAATTGAAAAGCCGGGTTCCGATTGCGCAAGATTCTCGTCAAATCGAAATGTTTCCGGCGCGGTTTGTTAACCACGCCGGACAGGCAACGGTATTCGCGCCGCGGGTGGCAACAATCGCCGGATTACTCAGATGTGTAAGCTCAATGCTGCCGTTGCCTGCCGCAAGTGCGTTTGCGCCATGCAATTTCCAAACGGAAAGGTATTGCGCCTTCACAAGAATGCTCGTCGCCCTTTCAAGAACTCTCTGGAGCGGCGCCTTCAAGGGTCCGAACAGCTAAATTACTCCGCCGCCTGCACTCGCTTCCGCTTGCTCTCCCGCGCCAACACCGGCTTCAAAAACTGCCCGGTGTAAGAGCGTGCCGCCTTGACGATTTCCTCCGGCGTGCCCTGCGCGACGATCTCGCCACCGCCGTCGCCGCCTTCGGGGCCGAGATCGATGATCCAGTCGGCGGTCTTGATCACTTCCAGATTGTGCTCGATCACCACCACCGAATTGCCTGTCTCGACCAGCTCGTGCAGCACGTCGAGGAGCTTCGCCACGTCGTGGAAGTGCAGGCCGGTGGTCGGCTCGTCGAGGATATAGAGGGTGCGGCCGGTGGCGCGCTTCGACAGTTCCTTGGCGAGCTTGACGCGCTGCGCCTCGCCGCCCGACAGCGTGGTGGCCTGCTGGCCGACATGGATGTAGTCGAGGCCGACGCGGTGCAGCAGCGCCAGCACGTCGCGCACGCGCGGCACCGCCTTGAAGAACTCCAGCGCCTCTTCGACCGTCATGTCGAGCACGTCGGCGATCGACTTGCCCTTGAACAGCACCTCGAGCGTCTCGCGGTTGTAGCGCTTGCCCTTGCAGACGTCGCAGGTGACGTAGACATCCGGCAGAAAGTGCATCTCGATCTTGATGACGCCGTCTCCCTGGCAGGCCTCGCAGCGGCCGCCCTTGACGTTGAACGAGAAGCGGCCGGGCTCGTAGCCGCGGGCCTTCAACTCCGGCAGGGCGGCGAACCATTCCCTTATGGGCGTGAACGCTCCCGTATAGGTCGCCGGATTGGAGCGCGGCGTGCGGCCGATCGGCGACTGGTCGATGTCGATGATCTTGTCGATGTGCTCGAGGCCCTCAATGCGGTCGTGCGGCGCGGGGGCGAGCGAGGCGCCGTTCAGCTTGCGCGCCACCGCGTTGTAGAGCGTGTCGATCAAGAGCGTTGACTTGCCGCCGCCGGAGACGCCGGTGACGCAGGTGAACAGGCCGAGCGGGATCTCGGCGGTGATGTTCTTGAGGTTGTTGCCGCGGGCGTTGACGATCTTCAGCGCGCGGCGCGAGCGCGGCTTGCGCTCGGGCACCGGCACCGACAATTCGCCGGAGAGATATTTGCCGGTCCATGAGCGCGGCGCGGCGATGAGGTCGTCCACGTTGCCTTCGGCGACAATGTGGCCGCCGTGGATGCCGGCGCCGGGACCGATGTCGAGCACATGATCGGCGGTGCGGATGGCGTCCTCGTCATGTTCGACCACGATCACGGTATTGCCCAAGTCGCGCAGGCGCTTGAGGGTTTCCAACAGTCGCGCGTTGTCGCGCTGGTGCAGGCCGATCGAGGGCTCGTCCAGCACATAGAGCACGCCGGTGAGGCCCGAGCCGATCTGCGAGGCGAGGCGGATGCGTTGGCTTTCGCCGCCGGACAATGTGCCGGAAGCGCGCGCCAGCGTCAGATAATCGAGGCCGACGTCGACCAGGAACTTGAGCCGCTCGCGGATTTCCTTGAGCACGCGCACGCCAATTTCGTTCTGCTTGGCGGTGAGGTCTTTCGGCAGCTGTGTGAACCAGTCGCCGGCGCGCTTGACCGACAACTCGGCGATCTCGGAAATGTTCTTGCCGGCGATCTTGACGCACAGCGCCTCGGGCTTGAGCCGCGCGCCGTGGCAGGCGGCGCAGGGCACGTCGGTGAAATATTTCAGCAGATCCTCGCGCGCCCAGTCGCTCTCGGTCTCCTTGAAGCGGCGCTCCAGATTGGTGATGACGCCTTCGAACGGCTTCTTCGTCGTGTAGCCGCGCAATCCGTCGTCATAGACGAATTTGATCTCGTCCTCGCCGGAGCCGTAGAGGATCGCATCCTGCGTTTTTTTCGGCAGGTCCTTCCACTTGGTGTCGAGCGTGAAGCGGTAGTGCTTGGCTAGTGCGTCGAGTGTCTGGATGTAATAAGGCGACGACGATTTCGCCCAGGGCGCGATGGCGCCTTTCTTCAGCGTGGCGTCGCGATCGGGGATCACCAGATCGGCGTCGATGTGCTGCTCGACGCCGAGCCCGCCGCATTCCGGGCAGGCGCCGAACGGATTGTTGAACGAGAACAGCCGCGGCTCGATTTCCGGAATGGTGAAGCCGGACACCGGGCAGGCGAATTTCTCGGAGAAGATCAGCCGTTCAGCATTGGCGTTGCGGCCGCGATTGGCGGTTGCGCCACTGCCCTTGGTGTCGGCGAGTTCAACGACCGCGAGGCCGTCGGCCAGCTTGAGGCATTGCTCCAGCGAATCCGCCAGCCGCGTGCCGATGTCGCCCTTCACCACCAGGCGGTCGACCACCACGTCGATGTCGTGGGTGAACTTCTTGTCGAGCGGCTTGACCTCCTGGATCTCGTGGAAGGCGCCGTCGATCTTGACGCGCTGGTAGCCTTTGCGCAGGAAATCGGCGAGCTCCTTGCGGTACTCGCCCTTGCGGCCGCGCACGACAGGCGCCAGCACATAGATGCGCGTGCCCTCTGGCAGCGCCAGCACGCGGTCGACCATCTGCGACACGGTTTGACTCTCGATGGGAAGCCCAGTCGCCGGCGAGTATGGCACGCCGATGCGCGCCCACAGCAGGCGCATGTAGTCGTAGATCTCGGTGACGGTGCCGACCGTGGAGCGCGGGTTCTTCGAGGTTGTCTTCTGCTCGATCGAAATCGCCGGCGACAGGCCGTCGATCTGGTCGACGTCCGGCTTCTGCATCATCTCCAGGAACTGCCGCGCGTAAGCCGACAGGCTCTCGACATAGCGGCGCTGGCCTTCGGCATAGATGGTGTCGAAAGCGAGCGAGGATTTGCCCGAGCCGGACAGGCCGGTGAACACGACCAATTGGTCGCGCGGAATGGTGACGTCGACGTTCTTGAGGTTGTGCTCGCGCGCGCCGCGGATGGTGATATTGCGGGCGTCGCTGCGGGCGGGTCGTTCGGGACGGTCGGCCATGGAACCTTAAGCAAATGCACCCGCACGCGGCGCCGCAAGTTACGGCTCGCTGGGGCACGTCGCCTGGAACGTAGTAAGAACGCGGGCGTTTCGCCAGTCCCCGCTGTAGCGCGCCAGCACAGTGGGGATAACCGAAAACAAAGGGCCGGCGCGACGGCCGGCCCTGCTCAGTCCCCTCAGGCGCGCCGACTAGAAGTGATAGTCCACGCCCGCGCGCACGACGTTGGCCTTGAAGCTGACGTCGGTCGCGACGCCGCAGGTGGCCGCGGAGCACGATGCCTTGCCAAGATCGGCATAAAGATATTCGAGCTTGGCCGACCATGCGCCCGCGAAGGCGTATTCGAGACCGGCGCCGGCGGTCCAGCCGATCCTGGTCGCGGTTTCCGAGGCGGTGGCGGTGCTCATCTTGAGATCGCCGAAAGCGGCGCCGCCGGTGACGAACGGCATGAAGCGGTCCATGCCGAAGCCGAGGCGGGCGCGCGCGGTGGCGAACCAGTCGTTCTTGGTTTCGCAACAGGCGGTCGGATCGGTGCCCTTCATCCAGCTGGCGTCGATGTCGCCCTCGAAGCCGACCACGATCTGGCTCATCTGCAGATTGTAGCCGACCGTGCCGCCGGCCATTGCGCCGGTCAGATTGAAGTCGCCGGTTGTGGTCGCGGCGACCGGATCGGTCCAACTCGATTTCGCCCAGCCGTAACCGCCGTTGATGCCGACATAGAAGCCGGACCAGTTGAACGGCGCGGAGGAGGCCGGCGCCTTGAACGGCACCGACAGATCGGCGGCGATGGCCGGGACCGCAATAGCGGCGGCTAACAGGCTCGCGCACGCCGCGAGAACAAAACGTTTCATGGTGTCTTTCTCCAAATGATTTCGCAGACGCGACCCTGTTCAGGCGGCGGAAACGACACGCTGTGGATGATTCGAACTGCGCTCTACGCGTACAGAACGCGGAATTTATGAGCCTAATCACGTATCTAAATGGTTAATACGGACCGGAACCGACAAAGAACATGCGTGCGGTTCTGGGTTGGATTATACCACAACGGCGGTATCAGAAGCCCTGTGGGCTAAGGCCAAACCGTTTGCCGCGCCGGGCCGAGGTCTGGGGCGAAAAAGTTAATTCCGAAGTCGCCCGCGGCGAGCGGCTATGTTCAGGGCATTCCGCCGGGAGGAGCGCATGCGTCTTGCCAACAAGACCGCCATCGTGATCGGCGCCGGGCAGGGGCCCGGCACCGGCATGGGCAATGGACGGGCAACCGTCATCCGTTTCGCGCAGGAAGGCGGGCGCGTGCTCGCGGTCGATCGCGATCTCGCCTCGGCGCAGGAGACCTGCGCGATCGCCGGCAAAGAAGGCAACGGCGCATGCGCGGCCTTCGAAGCGGACGTGACGCGCGAGGCTTCGATGCAGGCGGTGATCGCGCACGCCAAGCAGGTGTGGGGCCGCATCGACATCCTGCATTACAACGTCGGCGTTTCGCTCGCCGGCGGCGACGCTCCGCCGGAGGCGATCACCGAGGAGGCCTTCGACCGCATCGTCGGCATCAATCTGCGCGGCCTGGTGATGGCCTGCAAACACGCATTGCCGGTGATGCGCGCGCAGAAGTCCGGCGTCATCATCGGCATTTCCTCGATCGCCGCGATCGAGAACTACCCTTACGTCACCTACAAGGCGACCAAGGCGGCGATGATCGCCTATCTGCAGCAACTGGCGATCCACGAAGCCGGCAACGGCATCCGCGCCAATGTCATCCTGCCCGGGCTGATGGACACGCCAATGGCGGTCGACACCCGCGCGCGGCATTCCGGCAAGAGCCGCGCTGAAGTGGCGGCCATGCGCGATTCCCACGTGCCGCTGCGTCAGAAGATGGGCACCGCCTGGGACGTCGCCAACGCGGCGCTGTTTCTGGCCTCCGACGAGGCCAATTTCATCACCGGCGTCGCCTTGCCGGTCGACGGCGGGGCGCTGGTCAAAATTGGGTGAAAAGCGTGCATTTCCCGCCTTATTCGCTTGCGGCCTGAGCGCTGAGATGGTAAGAACAAATCAGGAACAATGGCTCTATGTGCGTTTTACGGGGACAAGTGCGGGCGCGGCGCGCAGCAGCCGCGAACCTCGGGTCAGGCCGGGGTAGTGTGACCGGAAAGTAAGGAGAGAACGATGGCAGGTAGCGTCAACAAAGTGATCCTCATCGGTAATCTTGGTGCGGATCCGGAAATTCGCCGCACGCAGGACGGCCGTCCGATCGCGAATTTGCGGGTGGCCACGTCGGAGAGCTGGCGCGACAAGGCGACCGGCGAACGGCGCGAAAAGACCGAGTGGCACCGCGTCGTCATCTTCAACGAAGGCCTGTGCAAGATCGCCGAGCAGTATCTCAAGAAAGGCTCGAAGGTTTACCTGGAAGGCGCGCTGCAGACGCGCAAATGGCAGGACAAAGACGGCCACGACAAATACTCGACCGAAGTGGTGCTGCAGGGCTTCAATTCGCAGCTCACCATGCTCGACACGCGCGGTGGCGGCGGCGGAGCGGAATCGAGCGACGATTTCGGCTCATCCGGGCCGAGCGCCGCGCGCGAGCGCAAGCCGGCGCTGGCCGGCGCCGGCAAGTCGGCCGACATGGACGACGAGATTCCGTTCTGATCCTCTCGTCGCGGCGAGACAGCGGCCGACCCGATATTAGCTTGGTCCGGAATCCCGTTCGTTCGGCAATGCGCGGCCTTGGGTCAGTTCGGCCATGCCGCTGCAATAGAAACGGTAGTTGTAGCAACCCCTGATTGTATGATTAGATCATCAATGGCCGCGCTTAATGGCGTGAGCCGAGGGATGTCATGATGCGCCTAGGCGCTGCGTTCATATTTGCCGCCGGCTTTATGTTCGGCCTTGTCGGCGATGCGTCTGCCGGAAAACGCGCAAATAGTTTCATCGTTTTGCGTGGCTGCGCGCATTACCAAGTGCCGGCTTGCACGAAGATCAGTTCGGGCGGACAAACCTATAGTTTGGTCGGCGCATCGCCGCCGGTTCCGCTTAACGTCGGAGTGACGGTGGTCGGAACGAAAAGCGGGGATATCGGCGTTTGCTTCGCCACTTCCATCAAAGTTGTGAAGTGGTCGCGCAACAAACTGCGTTGCCCGCTTTGATATGAATTTTCCGAGCGCGCCACAGCGGCGCGCTTGCAAGAGAACGGCCGGCGATACGCTAGAGAAGCGGCTCACCCCGCGAGCGCGGCGCGTGCGCCGTCGATGACGAATTGCACGGCCAACGCCGCGAGCAGCACGCCAAGCAGGCGTGAGAGCACGACGTTGCCGGTGGTGCCGAGCAATCTGACGATGCGCGCCGCCAGCACGAATACGATAAAGCACAGCGCCAGCACGGCGGCGATGACGGCAAGCAGCGCGGCCAAGCGCCAGGTATCGCCGTCGGTGCGGCCGGCGAGCAGCACGCTGGCGGTGATGGCGCCGGGGCCCGCCATCAGCGGAATGGCGAGCGGAAAGGCGGCGATGTTGCGCACGCGCTCCTCGAGCGCATCCTCCGCCTCGCGCGATTGCCGTTCGATGCGCACGCCGAACACCATTTCCGAAGCGATGGAGAACAGCAGCAGTCCGCCGGCGATGCGGAAGGCCGGCAGGCCGATCGCCAGCGTGCGCAACAGCCAGTCGCCGATCAGCGCGCTGCCGGCAAGGATCGCCGCCGCGATCAGGCAGGCGCGCAGCGCGACATGGCGGCGCGAGCGCTCGGGTAGGCCGTGGGTGACGGCGATGAAGCTCGGCACCAGGCCGAGTGGATCGACCACGACGGCGAGCGTGAGCAGCGCGGAAATGAGGAATTCGAGCGGCATGCGATTCGCGTAGCGGCGGCTTTGGGGCGGGTCAAATGCGATGTTTTCGCGGCGCCGGGGCGGGCGCTCAAAACATCATATAAATCATTGTAATAACAAGAGAAAATAGCCGGTATTGCGGGCGATTTCAGGTGGCTTCTGGGCGGTGAATCAGTTACAAAATTTAGTCCGTAACACCCGTTCTGGAATCGCATCTTGGCCGACGTCGAAAATCCCAAATCGGGGGATGGTGGTCCCACCGATCTCCGCCCCGTTTCGATCACCGAGGAGATGAAGCGCTCGTATCTCGATTATGCGATGAGCGTGATCGTGTCGCGGGCGCTGCCGGATGTGCGCGACGGCTTGAAGCCGGTGCACCGCCGCATCCTCTACTCGATGAACGAGCAGGGCCACACGCCCGACAAGAAATACGTCAAATCGGCGCGCGTGGTCGGCGACGTGATGGGCAAATACCACCCGCACGGCGACCAGGCGATCTACGACGCGCTGGTGCGCATGGCGCAGGACTTCTCCATGCGCCTGCAACTGATCGACGGGCAGGGCAATTTCGGCTCGGTCGACGGCGACCCGGCGGCGGCCATGCGCTACACCGAATGCCGGCTGGCGCGGTCGGCGATGGCGCTGCTTGATGACATCGACAAGGACACCGTCAATTTTCAGGCCAACTATGACGGCAGTGAACACGAGCCGGCGGTGCTGCCGGCGCGCTTCCCCAATCTCCTGGTCAACGGCGCCGGCGGCATCGCCGTCGGCATGGCGACCAACATCCCGCCGCACAATCTCGGCGAGCTGATCGATGCCTGCGTCGCGCTGATCGGCGATCCGGCGCTCACCGTCGATGACCTGATCAAGATCGTGCCGGGCCCGGACTTCCCGACCGGCGGCATCATTCTCGGCCGCGCTGGCATCCGCGCGGCTTACGAGATCGGCCGCGGCTCGATCGTGATGCGCGGCAAAGTCGCCTTCGAGACCATCCGCAAGGAGCGCGAGGCGATCGTCGTCACCGAAATTCCCTATCAGGTGAACAAGGCCTCGATGGTCGAACGCATCGCCGAGCTGGTGCGCGACAAGAAAATCGACGGCGTCGCCGATCTGCGCGACGAGTCGGACCGCGACGGCTACCGCGTCGTGATCGAGCTCAAGCGCGACGCCGAACGCGACGTGGTCTTGAACCAGCTCTACCGCTTCACCCCGCTGCAGTCCTCATTCGGCGCCAACATGGTGGCGCTCGACGGCGGCCGCCCGCTGGTGATGACGCTGAAGGATATGCTCACTGCCTTCATCGCCTTCCGCGAAGAGGTGGTGTCGCGGCGCACGAAGTTCCTGCTCAATAAAGCGCGCGACCGCGCGCATATCTTGGTCGGCCTCGCCATCGCCGTCGCCAATATCGACGAGGTGATCAAGCTGATCCGCGCCTCGAAGGACGCCAACGAAGCGCGCGAGGCCTTGATGGCGCGCGAGTGGCCGGCGACCACGGCGGCCACACTGATCGAACTGATCGACGACCCGCGCCACAAAGTGAGCAGCAAGGGTACCGCGCGGCTATCGGCCGAGCAGGCCAAGGCCATCCTCGACCTGCGCCTGCAGCGCTTGACCGCGCTTGGCCGCGAAGAAATCAAGGCCGAGCTCGACAAGCTCGCCGCCGAGATCGCCGATTATCTTGAGATCCTCCGCTCGCGCGCGCGCATCCAGTCGATCATCAAGGACGAACTCGCCGCGCTGAAGAAGGAATTCGCCACGCCGCGCCGCACCGAGATCGCCGAGCACGAGGCCGAGGTCGAGGACGAGGACCTGATCCAGCGCGAGGACATGGTCGTCACCGTCTCGCATCTCGGCTACATCAAGCGCGTGCCGCTCTCCACCTATCGCGCGCAGAAGCGCGGCGGCAAAGGCCGCGGCGGCATGCAGGTGCGCGAGGAGGATTTCGTCTCCACGCTGTTCGTCGCCTCGACGCATACGCCGCTGCTGTTCTTCTCCTCGGCCGGGCAGGTCTACAAGGAAAAAGTCTGGCGGCTGCCGCTCGCCGCGCCGCAGGCGCGCGGCAAGGCGCTGATCAACATCCTGCCGCTCGATCCGGGTGAGACTATCACCACCATCATGCCGCTGCCCGAGGACGAGAAGACGTGGGGGCAGCTCGACGTGATGTTCGCCACGACCAGCGGCAACGTGCGGCGGAACAAGCTGTCCGACTTCGAGAAGATCAGGCCGTCCGGCATCATCGCCATGAAGCTCGATGCCGGCGACGCCATCGTCGACGTCGCCATCTGCACCGAGAAGGACGACGTGCTGCTGACCACCGCGGGCGGGCAATGCATCCGCTTCCCGGTGCCGGAGGTGCGCGTGTTCGCCGGCCGCACCTCGGACGGCGTGCGCGGCATCGCGCTCGCCGAGGGCGACAAGGTGATCTCGATGTCGATTCTCAACCACATGGCTGCGACATCGGAGGAGCGGGTCGCCTATCTCAAGCGCGCCAGCGCCATCCGCCGCGGCACGGCGGAAGAGGAGGCGGCGTCCGCGCCGGAGGCCGAGGACGAAGCGGAGGCGGCCGGTGCGGCGATCGAGCTCGGCGAACAGCGTTATGTCGAACTTTCGGCGGCCGAGCAGTTCGTGCTCACGGTGGCCGATCGCGGCTATGGCAAGCGTTCGTCGTCCTTCGAATACCGCACCACGCGCCGCGGCGGCAAAGGCATCGTGGCGATGAACGTCACCGCCAAGACCGGCCGGCTGGTCGGCTCGTTCCCGGTGGAGGAGAGCGATCAGATCATGCTGGTGACCGACCAGGGCAAGCTGATCCGCACTACCGTCTCCGGCATCCGGATCGCCGGGCGTTCGACGCAGGGCGTGATCGTGCTCAACACCGCCGAGGACGAACGCGTGGTGTCGGTCGAGCGGCTGAGCGAGGAAGACGAGGATTGAGTTTTCCCTCTCCCCGCGTGCGGGAAAGGTGACGGAAGCGTGCCATGAACTACGAGCTGTTCTCCGCCTTCCTGCTGATTACCCTCGTGCTGTTCCTCACGCCGGGGCCGATCGTCACGCTCACCATCGCGACGGCTGCGCGAAACGGCACGCGCGCCGCGCTGCTGTCGGTCGCAGGCAGCACCACGGGCAACGCGCTGCTCATCACAGGCATCGCGATCGGCCTCGGTTGGATCCTGGAAACATCGGCTGCGGTGTTCGATGCGCTGCGTTGGGTCGGCGCCGCCTATCTGATTTGGCTCGGTATTCAGGCCTGGCGGCACGCCGGCTCAACCGCCGAGGTGGCGCCGCCGGGCGGCCATGTCTACGCGTGGCGTGGGTTCGTGGTGGCGATGACCAACCCCAAGTCGATCGCGTTCTTCACGGCTTTTCTGCCGCAATTCCTCGATCCCGCGCTGCCGGTTGGCCGGCAGTTGGTGGTGATGTGCATCTGCTCGGTGATGATGGGCGGCGTTCTCGACTGCTGCTGGGCGGTCGCCGCCGGCCTCGGCCGCGCCTGGTTCATGAAGCCCAAGCACAACCGGCTGCTCGCACGCCTGTCCGGCGTCGTGCTGATCGGCGGCGGCGTCTGGCTCTCGCTGGCGCGCCGGCCGGGATAGCGCTCACTTCAATTCGAATTCACTTTACTTGCAAATTGAGCGCCGCGACGATCGGCTTCCACTTCTTGGTCTCGCTTGCCATGTGATCGGCAAGCTGCTGCGGCGTGCCGCCGCGTGGCTGCGCGCCCAGTTTGGCCAGCGTGCTCTTCATCGGCGCGCCGTCCAGCGCCTTGTTCAGCGCCGCGTTGAGCTTGGCGACGATCGCGGCCGGCGTGTCCTTCGGCGCCAGCAGCGCGGTCCAGGCGCCGGTCGACAGCGCCGGATAGCCGGCCTCCGCCATGGTCGGCACGTCGGGCATTTCGGCGACGCGCTTGGGTCCGGCGACCGCGAGCACGCGCAGTTTGCCGTCGCGCGCCAAGGGCAGCGACGTGACGACGGTGTCGAAGGTCAGTTGCGCTTCGCCGGCCACCACGCCGACCAGCGCCGGCCCGCCGCCTTTGTAGGGCACGTGCACGATATTGGTGCCGGTGACGCTTTTGAACAACTCGGCGCTCAAGTGCGGCAGCGTGCCGATGCCGCCGGTCGAATAGTTGAGCTTGCCGGGATTGGCTTTGGCATAGGCGACGAGTTCGGCGACCGTTTTCACCGGCAGCTTCGGATTGACCACAAGCAGTTGCGGCGTCTCGGCGATCAGCGCGACTGGCGCGAGGCTCGTCGCGTCGTAGTCGGCGTTCTTGTAGATCATCGGGCTCATGATCAGCCCGCTCGCCGCCGAGACCAGCAACGTATAGCCGTCGGGCGCGGCATCGGCCGCGAGCTTCGAGCCGATGATATTGCCGGCGCCCGGCTTGTTCTCGACGACGACGTTCTGTCCGAGCGTAGCGGGTAGTGCGCTCGCCACCAGCCGCGCCATCACGTCGACGGGGCCGCCGGCCGGCGTGGGCACGATGATGTGGACCGGATGATCGGGGTAAGTTTGCGCCGAGGCCGGCGCCGCAAGGAGCAAGGCAAAGGCCGCGAGCACGAGCCGCCGCATGACGTCCTCCCAACGGGATCTTGGATGTCCCTACGGGGAAGCCTAACGCGTCGGTACGCGGGCGGCTAGTTGAGCCGGTCGGTGCTGACCAGGCGGATATGGGGGCTGCCGAAGGCGGTGCCGACGCAGCGCAGATAGGGCCAGGCCCGTTGCGCGCAGGCGTGCATCGGGGCCGCCGAGGCGGTGGGCAAAGGACTGGCGTTCACGTGGGTGGTCGGCGCGGACAAGATGGTGACCGCGGCGGCGACGGCGGCGGCGACCATGACGGCGGTGGTTGTTTTCAACATGACGGCCCCCTGTTTTGGCGTCTTGCGGGTTAGTCGCAGATACGCAGCAACAGGTTCATTGGATGAAGTCCGCGGGGGGCCGAAAGGTTCAGGCGCCGCCGGTCACGGTCTTGCGAGCGGCCGGGGGCCGGGTTAGACCCCCTAAATGCCGCGGATTGCCCTCTATGCCGGGTCTTTTGACCCCGTCACCAACGGCCATCTCGACGTGGTCCGCCACGCCGTGCGGCTGGCCGACCGGCTGGTGCTGGCGGTCGGGGTCAATCCGGGTAAGGCGCCGCTGTTCTCCGCCGAGGATCGGCTCGCGATGCTCAAGGAGATCTGCGCGCCGATCGCGCGCGAGGCCAACTGCGAGCTCGAGTACGTGACCTTTTCCGGCCTGGTGGTGGAGGCCGCGCGCAAGGCGGGCGCCACCATGCTGATCCGGGGCCTGCGCGACGGCACCGATTTTGACTACGAAATGCAGATGACCGGCATGAACGAGGCGATGGCGCCCGAGGTGCAGACCGTGTTCCTGCCGGCCTCGCCGATGGTGCGCCCGATCACCGCCACATTGGTGCGCCAGATCGCCGGCATGGGCGGCGACGTGTCCGCCTTCGTGCCGGCCGCGGTGGCCGAGCGCCTGAAGAAGAAATTCGCGCGCTAACGCTCAATCCAGTCATCCAGCCGGGAGACCCCATGATCCGCATTCTCGCCGTCGTCTTCGCGCTTGTCTGCGCCGCGCCCGCGTTCGCGCAGGTGAAACTGCCTGCCGGGCTCGATCCGCAGAACACCATCCTGCTCGACACCAAATACGGCCGCGTCATCATCAAGCTGCGCAACGACATCGCGCCGAACCATGCCGCGCGCCTCAAGCAGCTTTCGCGCGACGGCTTTTACAACAACGTGCCGTTCCACCGCGTGATCGCCGGCTTCATGGCGCAGACCGGCGATGGGCAATACGGCAACGGCACTGGCGGTTCGAAGTATCCGGACCTGAAAGCGGAGTTTTCCAATGTGCCTTTCGTCCGCGGCGTGGTGGGCATGGCGCGCACGAACGATCCGAACTCAGCCAATTCGCAGTTTTTCATCATGTACGCGCCGAATTCCGGGCTGAACGGGCAATACACGGTGGTCGGGCAGGTGGTGTCCGGCATGGAGGCGGTCGACAAGATCAAGAAGGGGCCGGAATCCGCCAATGGCGCGGTGACCGATCCCGACAAGATTTTGAAGATGCAGGTCGCTGCCGACGCGAAACAGTAGCAACAAGGAACAGACCAAAATGGCCAAGCCGGAAGATACGCTCACGCTGGAAACCACCCAGGGCAATGTGGTGATCGCCATGCGGCCCGACCTCGCGCCCGGCCACGTCGCGCGCATCAAGGAACTGGTCAAGCAAGGCTTCTACGACGGCATCGTGTTCCACCGCGTCATCGACGGCTTCATGGCGCAGACCGGCTGTCCGGAAGGCACCGGTACCGGCGGTTCCGGGCAAAAGCTCAAGGCCGAGTTTAACAAGGAGCCGCACGTGCGTGGCACGGTGTCGATGGCGCGCGCGGCCAACCCGAATTCCGGCGACAGCCAGTTCTTCATCTGCTTCGACGATGCGCGCTTCCTCGACGGCCAGTACACGGCCTGGGGCAACGTCATCGAGGGCATGGAGAACGTCGACAAGATCAAGCGCGGGGAGCCGGTGCAGAACCCGGACAAGATCGTCAAGGCGACGCTGGGGGCGTAATTCCTTCTCCCCGCGTGTGAGGGGCGTTTGCGCCCGCGCCTACCGTACGTCGTCGGGACGACGCCACAAAGTATGGCGCCGGCTCCATATGGCGTAGGCGACCAGGGCGAAGGTCGCACCGGCGCCGGCGTCCGTGACCGGGCCGAAAAACTCATAGCCGCGGGCGACCGCACCGAATGCCACGGTCGCGAGACCGATGGCGACGCCCGCCACCATGGCCGGACCGAAGCGCAGGATGTCTTTCCGCGCGCAGATCGTAATGTGAACGAAATACGCGATCACGAGCGACGCAAAAACCGCCGTTGACGCACTCATACTCGTAACTCCTCCGCAGCGCGGCGGGGACTGGACAACTGAATAGGCCTGTTATGGCCCGAGACCGGCTAATGCCTCCTTACTTCCTCGATTGTACTAGAATCTTTGTGGTTCGGCTCCGCAATGTCGGAAACCGGCTTGGTTTGGGGCCCTTCAATGGGTTGCAGTTGCCCGTCTCGACGGGCAGTGGCACTGAGGGTCATGCGCACCGACCTGTTTGATTTTGACCTGCCGGCGGACCGCATCGCTTTGCGGCCGGCGCACCCGCGCGGTGCGTCGCGCCTGCTGGTCGTGAGGCCGGGTGAAGCGGCGGAACTCGACGATCGCAAGATTGCCGATCTGCCCGACTTGCTGCGGCCGAGCGACTGCCTGGTGGTCAACGACAGCAAGGTGATCGCGGCGCGGCTGCAGGGGCGGCGGATCGGGCGCGCCACGACCGAGCCGGCGATCGAGGCGACCCTGCACAAGCGCATCGACGGTTCGCATTGGCGCGCCTTCATTCTCGGGGCCAAGAAGGTCCAGGTCGGAGACACTTTGCGGTTCGGCACCGAGGGCAAGGTCTGTTTCCTCGGCGAACTTGATGCTCAAGTTTCACAGAAGGATGAAGGAGGGGAGGTAACCCTTTCATTTTCCTTCCATGGCCCGGTGCTCGACCAGGCGATAGCCGAGCGCGGCACGATGCCGTTGCCGCCCTATATCGCCTCGCGGCGCGAGCCGGACGAGCAAGACCGCACCGACTATCAGACTGTGTTCGCCCATGACGAGGGCTCGGTGGCGGCGCCGACCGCCGGCCTGCACTTCACCGAGGAGCTGCTGGCGCAACTGAAGGCGCGCGGGATCGGCTTGCAAAAAGTAACGCTACATGTCGGCGCCGGCACGTTCCTGCCGGTGAAGGCCGAAGAGACAGAAGGCCACAAAATGCACGCCGAATTCGGCACCGTTTCCCGCGAAACAGCCGACGCCCTCAATACGGCGCGAGCCAAGGGCGGGCGCATCGTCGCGGTCGGCTCGACCGCGCTGCGGCTGTTGGAAACCGCGGCCGGCGAGGACGGGACATTGCGCCCCTTTGCCGGCGAGACGGCGATTTTCATCACGCCGGGCTACAAGTTTCGCGCCGTCGACCTGATGCTGACCAATTTCCATTTGCCGCGCTCGACGTTGTTCATGTTGGTGGCGGCCTTCAGCGGGTTGGAAACGATGAAACGCGCTTATGCGCACGCAATCGCGGCCGGCTATCGCTTCTATTCCTACGGCGATGCGTGTTTGCTTTACCCTGACAGCCGATGAGCGAACCCTTCTCCTTTCGCCTGATTGCGACCGACGGCGCCGCGCGCCGCGGCGAAATCGTCACGCCGCACGGCAAGGTGCAGACGCCGGCCTTCATGCCGGTCGGTACGCAGGCGACGGTGAAGGGGCTGACGCCCGAGGCAGTGGCGGCAACAGGCGCCGAGATCGTGCTCGGCAACACCTATCATCTGATGCTGCGGCCCGGTGCCGAACGCATCGCCGCGCTCGGTGGCCTGCACGCCTTCATGCAGTGGCCGCGGCCGATCCTGACCGACAGCGGCGGCTTCCAGGTGATGTCGCTGTCGGCGCTGCGGCGGCTGGAGGAGAAAGGCGTCACCTTCCGCTCGCACCTCGACGGCGCCATGGTCGAACTCACGCCGGAGCGCGCGGTCGAGATCCAGGCGCTGCTCGGCGCCGATATCGCGATGCAGCTCGACGAATGTCTCGGCCTGCCGGCCAAGCGCGAAGAGATCGACCGCGCCATGCAATTGTCGTTGCGCTGGGCTGAGCGCTCGAAGCGGGCGTTTGAGGCGAGGGCGCACGAAGGCTACGCCTTGTTCGGCATCGTGCAAGGCGGCGACGACGTGGCGTTGCGGCAAGACAGCGCCAAGGCGCTCGTCGGCATCGGCTTCGACGGCTACGCCATCGGCGGCCTGGCCGTGGGCGAGCCGCAGGAGGTGATGCTGAACATCGTCGCCGAGACGGCGCCGGTGCTGCCGGCCGACCGGCCGCGCTATCTGATGGGCGTCGGCACGCCGGACGATCTCATGCAGGCGGTCGCACGCGGCATCGACATGTTCGACTGCGTGCTGCCGACCCGCAACGGCCGCCACGGCACAGCGTTCACCCGCTTCGGTTCGATCAATCTCGCCAATGCGCGCCACGCCAACGATCCGCGCCCGCTCGACGCGGAGAGCGCGCATCCGGCGGCGCGCACCTATTCGCGCGCCTATCTGCATCATTTGACCAAGGCCAACGAGATGCTGGGCGCGGTGCTGCTCTCGACCGTCAACCTCGCCTATTACCAGGCGCTGATGGCCGGCATGCGCGAGGCGATCGCAGCCGGCCGCCTTGCCGACTTCCAGGCGGCGACCAAGGCCGGTTGGGAGCAGGGGGATATTGCCACATTGTGAAACGGGCTGCGGGGTTGTCAGCGGTCGGCGTCTTGGCTAAACGCGGCCCATGAACGTGCATCCGTCCTTCCTCGCCAAGCGCCGCAAGCCGCGGTTCAATTTGCCGTCCGGTGCGACTGACACCCATTGCCACGTGTTCGGACCGGGCGATGTGTTTCCTTACGCGTCCAACCGCCGCTACACGCCGGCCGACGCGCCCAAGGAGATGCTGCGCGCGCTGCACGACCATCTCGGCATCGGGCGCGCGGTGATCGTGCAGGCGAGCTGCCACGGCACCGATAACCGGGCGATGCTCGACTGCATCGCCTCCGACCCCAAGCGCTATCGCGGCGTCGCCATCGTCGACGATGGCTTCACCGACGAGGACTACGACACGCTCGACGCCGGCGGCGTGCGCGGCGTGCGCTTCAATTTCGTCAAGCACCTCGGCGGTGCGCCCGACATGGGCGTGTTCAACCGCGTCATCGACCGCATCAAGGGCCGCGGCTGGCACGTGGTGCTGCATCTCGACGCGCCCAGCATCGTGCCGCTGTCGGCGATGATGCGCGCGTTGCCGGTGCCGTTCATCGTCGATCACATGGGCCGCGTGCCGCGGCAAGGACGGCGTCGATCAGCTGCCGCTCAAGGCGCTGCTCGAGCTCGCCAAGCTGGCGAACTGCTGGATCAAGGTGTGCGGCGCCGAGCGCATCTCGCATGCCGCCTTACGCCGAGGCGGTGCCGATCGCGCATGCGATCGTCGAGGCGGCGCCGGAGCGCGTGCTCTGGGGCACCGATTTCCCGCATCCCAACGCCACGCACGAGGCCGACGAGGCCGATCTGGTCGATCTGGTGCCGCAATTTGCCGCTTCCGCGCTGGCGCAACAGCGGCTCTGGTGGACAATCCGGCCCGGCTCTATGGTTTCGCCTAATCAGAACAAGAAACGCAAAATTCAGGGGAGGATCACGATGAGGAAAGCTTTATTCGCGCTGCTCGCGGCGTCCTTGGCCGTCGCCGCTCGCGCCGCAGGCGCAGGCGAAATGGCCGGAGAAGCCGGTCAAGATCGTGCTGCCGTTCGGTGCCGGGCGGCGTCGCCGACGTCACCGCGCGCATCATGGCCGCCAAGCTCAGCGAAAAATTCGGCCAGCAGGTGTTGATCGAGAACATGCCCGGCCCGGGCGGCATCAACGCCGCGCGCGCGGTGATCAACGCGCCGCCCGACGGCTACACCATGGCGCTCGTCACCAACGGCACCGTCGATCAGCGTCGCGGCCTTCAACAAGCTGCCGTTCGACCCGGTGAAGGATTTGCAGATGGTGTCGATGGTCGGCACCTTCGATCTGGTGTTCGCGGTCGACGCCAAGTCCGAATACAAGACGCTGGGCGATTTCATCAAGGCGGCGAAGGCCAACCCCGGCAAGCTCAATGTCGGCACCGTGCTGCTCGGCGGCACGCAGAACCTCGGCGCCGAACTGTTCAAGTCGATGACCGGACTGAACTTCCAAGTCGTTGTCTACAAGAACTCGCCGGACATCGTGGTGGCGCTCTCGCGCAACGACGTGCAGATGATGATCGATTTTCCGCCGGCAGTGCAGGGCCAAGTCAACGCCGGCAAGATGCGGTTGCTCGCCACGTCCTCGCCCAAGCGCACCGCCCTGCTGCCGAATTTGCCGACCGTCGATGAAGCCGGCGTGAAGGGCTACGAGGTGATCTCGTGGAACGCGGTCGCGGCCCCCAAGGGCACGCCGAAGGACGTCATCGACACCATGAACAAGGCGATGCACGAGGTGCTGGCGATGCCGGAGCTCAAGGCGAAGTTCGAGAAGGTCGGTGTCGAGCCGCACGCCAGCACGCCGGATGAGTTGATGGGCCGGCTCAAGTCGCGACATCACCAAATGGGATGCGGTCATCGTCAAAGCCGGCATTGCCGAAGAAGTAATCACGGGATCTACGGCCCGCCGTAGAGCCAGGCGATGCCGTCGTAGGCTCTGCTGCGGCGTGCGGCCGGCGAGCGCGAGGTCGCGCAATTCGGCGGTGACGCCGCGCGCGTGATAGAAATCGCCGTAGACGCGCGCCATGATCTGCACGCGGCCGGTGCGCAGATAGCGCTCCTGTTCGATAGGCCTTGAACGCCGCCGGCAGGTCGTCCGGCGCGGCCGCCGCCTTCTCCGCCAGCACCACCGCGTCCTCGGTCGCCATGCAGGCGCCCTGCGCGAGATATTGCAGCATCGGATGCGCGGCATCGCCGAGCAGCGTGACGCGGCCCTTCGACCAGTTCTTCACCGGCTCGCGGTCGCACAGCACCCACATGCGCCAGGTCTCGATGCGCTCGAGCATGCGCAGGACTTCCGGGCGCTGGCCCTTGAAATGCTGCCAGAGCAGGTCGGTGCTGCCTTCCGCGTTCCAGCCTTCCTCGTAGCGGTCGGAGTGGAACACGGCGACCAGATTGTAGAGCTCGCCGCGGCGCAGCGGGTAATGCACGAAATGGGTGCGCGGGCCGGCCCACAGCACCACGTCCGGCCGCCACAGGTCCTCCGGCACCTCGCTGCGCTTGAGCACGGCGCGATAGGCGATGTGGCCGGACACGCGCGGCTTGCCGTCGCCGACGATGCGCTCGCGGATCTTCGACCACATGCCGTCGCAGCCGATCAGGGCGCCGCCCTCGACCCGCTCGCCGTTTTCCAGCGTGACCGCGACGCCGTCGCCGCGCTCCTCGAAGCCGTCGACGCGCCGGCTGGTCTCCAGCGTGATCAGGTTGCTGCCCTGGCAGGCTTTCAGGAAGGTGCCGTGGATGTCGGCGCGATGGGTGACCGCGTAGGGCTGGCCGAAGCGCTCGAAGAAGGCGTCGCCGAGCGGGATGCGGGTGATCAGCTTGCCGGTCAGCGCATCGCGCATTTCCTGCGCCGGCGGGCGGTGGGCGTCGGCCAGCACCGCGTCCTTGAGGCCGATCTTCTCCAGCACGCGGAAAATATTGGGGCCGAGCTGGATGCCGGCGCCGACCTCGCGGAATTCGGGCGACTGCTCGAACACGCGCACCGGAAAGCCCTGCCGCGCCAGCGCATAGGCCGTGACCAGGCCGCCAATGCCGCCGCCGGACACCAAAAACGGCGCCGTGCCGCCGTTCGTCTTCGCCATGAGTGTATCCTCGCCGGGAATGCGTTGTTTTGCGGCCAAGCTATAACGCGGCATGCCGCGCCAAGAGCGCGGACGCAGCAACGACAAAGAAAAACCCGCCGGTTATGCTGACCGGCGGGCTGGTCGTTGCGGTCGCCGCAGCGGCGCGGAAGATTATTTCTTCAACTGGCCGCGGATCTCGCCGCCCTTGTTGGCCGCGGTGTGGACGTTGACGTACATGTCGCCGTCCATCAGCGCCTTGGCCTGGGCGTCGTTGAGGGTGGCCGAGCCTTCGAACGAGGGGCCGTTCGGGCTGATCGGGACCATCACGCCGGCGTTCTTGCCTTCGCCCGCGGGCCCATGGAAGTGGGCGGCGGTGGCCGGGCCGGTGAGGCCGCTATAGCTGCCTTTCCAGGTCAGTTTCTTGGTCGCGGTGTCGTAGCTCGCGGTCGACCTCGCCCGTGCCGGCCGTGGTATTGGCGGGGACTTCGCTCTTGCCGTTCAGCGCGGCCTTGAAATTCACCACCGCCGCCATGGACGGCGTGGCGAGCGCAAGGGCGCCGGCGAAAGCGATCGCGGCCATGGTGGACCGCAGAATGCTCGAGGTCATTGTTTGCTCCTCCTCCTTGGAATCAGGCCGTGGTCAGCCCGACGGGATAACACCGCAAGCCTAGCACCTATTCCGGTGCCGCGGCGCTCAATGGCTCGTGAGGGGGATGGCGGTGGTGGAGGCTTCGCCGCAAGCCTCGCATTCCCAATGGTGGCGGATTTCGCCGCCTTCGACGAATTCGGACACCACGGGGGCGACCATCCAGTCGCCGCAATGCGGGCAACGCACCGGCGAGGCGAAGGAGCGGATACCGTCGAGCTTGGCCGAGTCGGTCTGGAGCTGCATGGTCTCGGTCTCCCTGTGATCGATGTCCACGCTCGCGTGATTAAAGGCGCATCGTGGCGAGGGCGCGACCCTTTGGTGAAACTGTGGTGGCCGAGAGGTTAATATCTTGTGACAGGTTATGCTGTCAGCTGGCGTGTAATTCGTGATACGCTGCGCGGTCCGTAAAAAAATTGTGCCGGGATAGGCTGAACATGGCAATTCGAGGCTGGCTGACGAATTGATCTTCGACCTCGCATCATCATAAGCGCGGGCGTAGTCCGGCCGTCCCGTTCCAAATGAACGGCAGCCGCGTACCATTCCCCTAAGGCTCGTGCATGAGCGGCAATGCCATTCAGATTCGGGAAGACGATGTTGCTCGGCAGCCGCAAGAGCCGCAGCGGCAAGGTCTGGCCGACATCGGCACACGGGCGAGCCGGCTCGGGCTTGAGATCGCCAATATCAGGGGCGTCGTCGAGGATCTCGGCGCGCTCAATGGTGAACTGGTCGACACGGTGCAATCCGTCGTCGATGCGGCCAGCGCCGCCGCCGAGACCAATGCGAAGCTGGTCGCTTCGATGGAGGAATCGCGCGACACCGCTGACCAAGCGCGCAAGACCTTGGGCGAGAACGCCGACCTTGTCGCGGCAACCTTGGCGGGCGCGATCAATAAGATGCAGGGCTTGAGCCAGGGCGTCTTCGGGATCGTGACTTCTCTGGAAAAATTCCGCGGGACGATGGCCGCTGTTCAGAAAGTCAACGCGGCGATCCAGACGATTTCTTCGGAAACCCAGATGATCGCGCTCAACGCCAGCGTCGAAGCTGCCCGAGCCGGCGAGGCCGGCCGCGGCTTCGGGGTGATCGCCGTCGCGATCAAGGGGCTGGCCGAACAGGTGCGGAAGTTCAACAACGAGAACAACGCGAATTTATCAGACTTGGACCGTGCGCTTGAAGAGCTGCTCGGCTGCGCCCGTGCCAACGCCTCGGCGGCTCAGGCGGCGATCGATGCATCAAGCAACGCAACGGAGGCGACGCGCGGAATTCAATCGCTTTCCAGCAGCGTGCAGCAGTTGGCGGAAAAAAATCGAGGCGATGGCCGATCCGGTTCAACAGAACATCCGCAGCGACGAACAGGTGAGGACAAATCTCGATACCCTAGTCGCGATGGCGGAAAGCGTTGACGGCAAGCTTGCCGATGGTCAACTCCTGGCCGAAAATATTTTGAGCATCAGCGAAGACTTCATGCTGTTCATCGCCAAATCGGGGATTGCGACCCCGGACAACCCCATCATCGAGATCAGCCGCCGCGTGGCCGGCGAGGTGGGCGCGTTGTTCGAGCGGGCGGTGGCGTCGGGCGAGGTCGGCATGGCGGACCTTTTCGATGAAAAATATTCTCCGGTCCGGGACAGCAACCCGCAACAGGTCACAACGCGGTTTACCGCATTCACCGACCGGGTGCTGCCGGCGATCCAGGAACCCGTTCTCAAGGAAAACGGCGCGATCGTCTTTTGCGCGGCCGTCGACCGTAACGGCTATCCGCCTACGCACAACAAAGTCTATTCGAAGCCGCAGGGGCGCGACCCCGTCTGGAACGCGGCGAATTGCCGAAATCGCCGCATCTTCAGTGATCGCACCGGGCTGGCGGCCGGCCGGAATACGCGATCGTTTTTGCTGCAGACCTACCGGCGCGATATGGGCAATGGGAACTTCGTGCTGATGAAGGACGTTTCCGCCCCGATCTTTGTGAAAGGAAAACACTGGGGTGGAGTTCGCATCGGTTTTAAGGCGTGACGCGCCGGCGCAGCGCTAGCAGTTGGTTCCGCAATTCCGGCAGGCTCGGCCGCTGCCGCATGGACAGCACAATGGCGGACATGGCAATCGCGACGCCGCCGGCGGCGCTGCGCGAGCTGACCGTGAGATGATATTGGGTGTGGCTCGACAGCGCCTCGAACCACAACATGGTGGCGAGCAGCGGACTTGAAAGCCACAGCGCGCGCCGCCAATCGATGCGCGAGACCGTCGCGGCATAATGCGCGACGGCGAGCGCGATCACGATCGGCACAATGACGCCGACGCGGCTCAACGCCCGCAGATAAGCGCGCAGAGTGGCCGCCAACGGATACAGATAAACCCCATTGAACGCGCCGACGGTGCGCACTTCGATGGTCGACCAAATGTCCGACACGACGTCGGCCGAATGTGGCATGGCAAGGTAGGCGAGCACCCATTTCGCCGCCCAGGTTTCCGCGTAGCCGCCGAACCACGCGATCACGCTCGCGAGCGCGAGCAGTCCCGCACCGCGGCGCCCGTCCACCAGCACGAAGAAAGCCATCAACATCGGCATCATCGGCGGATTGATCAGGAAATCGATGAAATTGAATCCGCTGCCCAGCACCGCGGCAAAGACTACGAGGCTTGCCGCTCTCCATTGTCTTTTCAGCGCGCCGGCGAACAGGCAAGTGCCGGCGAGGATATAGGCGAGGCTGAGACTGTGCGTCGACGTGCGCCAGATGAACAGCACGTCGCTCAGGCAGAGAAAGGTGACAAGCAAGATCACGGCGACCGCCGCGCCACCGCGCTTGCAAAGCGTGCGCGCCAGCGCTACGCAGGCCGCGGCAACCATCAGCGCGTTGAGGAGCTTGACGAACCAGAGCGGAAACAGCGCGGCGAGCGGCGCCAGGATCACGCGATAGCCGTGCCAGTAGCGGAAATAAGGTTGCCACGTCGTCGGCTCGCCGGCGGCCGCATGATGCAGGCCGGTGCAGGCGTGCGTGTCGCCGGCCATCGGATAAGCGCCGGTGATGGCGCTCTGCCACGCGGTCTCGGCCTTGTTGAGACCGATGCCGAGCGAAATGCATTCGGTGAGTTGCTCGCCGCCTTTCCACAGCAACGAGTGCGGCGCGCCGTCATCGGCGAGGACGCCTTGGTCGAAGGCGGCGCTGAGATGCGCGGTCGTTCGCTCTCGCGAAACAATGGAGCTGAGCGAGGCGAGCGACAAAAAGTAGAGCGGTTGCAGTAGCAGGACGACGAGGACGGACACGCACAGCGGCCAGAACGCGAGGCGGAAGAACCTTGCGATCGTGTCTGCGGTCCGGCTCATGGGAACCTGCGGTGAGCGCGACGGGAATACCACCGCGCATAAATTTCAATGCCTCAGGCTGTCAAACTTACCTTACGGCGCGCAGGTGTGCAGCACGGCAGCTATTTTTGGCCGATCTTAGCGATGGCGTCCGCGCGATATTTGATGGCCGTCGCATGGCTCGGATAGAGCTTGAGGGCTCGATCGAAATCCACGATCGAGCGGTCATACTCCTTCTTGCCGTGATAGGCGACACCGCGCATCGAAAAGTAATCCGAGTAGGTACGGTCGTTGCCAAGCCGCGTGCCGCCGGATGCGGCCAGTGCGTCGGCTGACGGTCCGAGCCGCACAGCCTCGTCGCAGCTTGGAATCGCCCGATCGTACTCGTTTTGGGCGACATAGAGGCTGCATCGGTTGTAGAACGCGTCGGCATATTTCGCATCGAGCCGGATCGCCTCGTTATAATCGGCGAGCGCGCGGCCGTAGTCCTTCTTCAATTTCCACTCGACGCCGCGATTGACATATTTCGTGGCGAGCGAATGTCCCTTGTACCGGCCGGACTTGATGGCGCGCGTGCACGCCGCGATCGCAACGTCGCCACTTTCATTGGCACAGATCGTGCTGTCATCGGCGAGCGCCCGGGACACCGATATCGGACCCGCGAGCAGCAAGAACGCCGCCGCCCCAACGATCATCGTAGCAACGCGCATGCCCCGCTCCCCATATCACCCGGCCGTGAGAGATTACCATTGCTCAATCCGGCGGTGAAGCGGGCGCGGTCAGGCGATGACAAACAGACCCACGCGATGAGGCTGCATCGTGAAATAGGGTGCTAAACCGGGTGTCAGGTTTGAAAAATCGGAGTCCAAGTCTTGGAAAACCTAGATTGCCGGTTCGGGAGTGGTGAGCGCGATGGGACTCGAACCCATGACCACCTGATTAAAAGTCAGGTGCTCTACCAACTGAGCTACGCGCTCGTCATAAATGCGCATGCCGCGCTGGGCGAGGGTGTAGGGGCGGCGGCCCTCCCGGTCAAGCATATCTGCCCGCCGGTTGTGCTTTTCGTCCGTTTGTTGAACTCGCGCCCGGCCCCGGACGTTTGCTAGACTGGTTGTTTCAAGAGGAGATCCGTCATGCCGATCGTCAACCGTATCGCCGACCTCACGGCCGAGATCGCCGAATGGCGGCATGATCTGCATGCCCACCCGGAACTGCAGTATGATGTCCTGCGCACCGCCGGCATTGTCGCCGACAAGCTCAAAGCCTTCGGCTGCGACGAGGTGGTGCCAGGCTTTGGCCGCACCGGGGTGGTCGGCGTCATCCACGGCCGCAAGGGCAAGTCGGACAAGGTCATCGGCCTGCGCGCCGACATGGACGCTCTGCCGATCGAGGAGGAAACCGGGCTGCCGTACAAATCTACGGCTCCCGGCAAGATGCACGCCTGCGGCCATGACGGCCACACCGCCATGCTGCTCGGCGCCGCGCGCTACCTCGCCGAGACGCGCAATTTCGCTGGCACCGCGGTGGTGATCTTCCAGCCCGCCGAGGAAGGTGGCGCCGGCGGCAAGGCCATGGTCAAAGACGGGCTGATGACGCGTTTCAAGATCAACGAGGTCTACGGCATGCACAATTATCCCGGCATGCCGGTCGGCCAATTCGGCATCCGCGCCGGCGCCATGATGGCGGCGACCGATTTCGTCTCGATCGACATCGAAGGCGTCGGCGCCCATGCCGCGCGCCCGCATCTCGGCATCGACACCGTGCTGGTCGGCGCGCAGATCATCAACGCCATCCAATCGATCGTATCGCGCAACGTCGATCCACTCAAATCGGGCGTGGTGTCGATCTGCATGTTCCACGCCGGCAATACCGAGAACGTCATCCCGCAGACCGCGCAGTTGCGCGGCACCGCGCGCAGCCTTGCCGAGGATGTGCGCGTGCTGCTGGAGAAGCGGCTGCATCAGGTGGTCGAGGGAACGGCGGCCGCCTACGGCGCCAAGGCCACGCTCAAATATGTGCGCAACTACCCGGTGCTGGTGAACCACGAGCGCGAGACCGACTTCGCGGCCTCCATCGCCAAACAGATTGTCGGCGACAACCACGTCGACACTTCGCTGCCGCCGATGATGGGCGGCGAGGATTTTTCCTTCATGCTCAACGAGCGGCCGGGTGCCTTCATCTGGGTCGGCAATGGCGACAGCGCCGGCCTGCATCACCCGTCCTACAATTTCAACGACGACGTCATCCCGCTCGGCACCTCGTATTGGGTGAAGCTGGTGGAGACCGCGTTGCCGGGGTAATCCGACGCGTAATGAAATTTTCTACGGCACCAATTCGGTGCGCTCGGTGACAACCGGCGCGGGGGCAGGCTCCGGCCGCCGGGCGATAAGTTCGCCGACGCGCGCTTCGAGCGCGCGCCAGGTGGCGAAATCGTTGAGCGGCGAGCGCTCGAGCACCGCGAGCCCCGCGGCCGCGATGAACGGCAGGCTCTGCAACAGCAGCACGACGGCGAAAATATTGATCTCGCGCACTTCCTTGTAGTTGGTCTCGTAGAGCACCAGCGCGCCGAGGAGCAACAGCGCCGCCAGCAACGTCTCCCAAAAGGCGTGGAAATCGGTCGAACGGCGCAGCCCGCCTTTGGCGGTGCGCACGAACGGCAGGTGATCCTTGATCAAGCCGAAGGCGACCGCGCGGGCGACCGTCCATTGCACCGACATGGCGGCGAACACCGAGCCGGTCAACTGCGCCGCGTTAGTGCGCACGCGCAGCCGGTACAATGTCACGAAATGCAGCAGCGAGACGGTGAAGCTCGCGATGATCGGGATGGTGAGAATCCGGTCGGGCACAGCGATGCCGATGAAGGCGACGACCGGAACCCACAAGATGTTTTGAATGGCGACGACGACGCCGATGCTTTCGGCGCCCAGCCAATTGAGCCAGCCGAGCGCGAATTCGCGTTTCTGGTCGCTGGTCAGCCGGCTCGCGCCGGGCAGGAAGCGGCGCCAGTGCTTCTTGACGATCTGGAACCCGCCATAGGCCCAGCGGTGGCGCTGCTTCTTGTAGGCTTCGAACGATCGGGCAGCAGGCCGTAGCCGTAGCGTTTGTTGGTGTAGTGCGCGCGCCAGCCGAGCTCGAGCAGCGTGAGGCCGAGATCGGTGTCCTCGCAGATCGTGTCGCTCGACCAGCCGCCGGCGGCTTCGAGCGCGGCACGGCGGATCAGGCACATGGTGCCGTGCACGATGATGGCGTTGTATTCGTTCCGCTGCACCATGCCGATATCGAAGAAGCCGGCATATTCACCGTTCATGGCAAGGTGCATGACGCTGCGCTCGCCGTCGCGGTGGTCCTGCGGCGCCTGCACCAGGCCGATATCGGCATCGCGGAACAGCGGCACCAGTTCCTTGAGCCAATCGGGCCGCACGACATAGTCGGCATCGATGACCCCGAGCACCTCGGCGTCGGCCGCGGTGTGCACCATTGCAAGGCGCAGCGCGCCGGCCTTGAAGCCCTGCAGGTTGTCGGCGCGCACGAATTTGAAACGCTCGCCGAGCGTGCGGCAGTGGTCCTCGATCGGCCGCCAGAGCGCGGGATCTGGCGTGTTGTTGATCACGACCACGCATTCGAAATTCGCATAGTCGAGCCCGGCCACCGCGTCGAGCGTCTGCTTGAGCATCTCGGGCGGCTCATTGTGCGCGGGAATGTGAATGGAGATTTTCGGCACCGTCGCCTCGGGCGCGAGCGGCGGGGCCTCAATGAGCCGCAGCGGCTTACGGCCGAAAGCGATCTGCGCGAATTCGTCGATGCGCGCGAGGGCGATGATGATCAGCGGGATCAGCAAAATGATGCCGATGCCGAGCGCGATGGCGGCGCCGGTGACGAAATAATGGCCGTTCCAGAAGGCGAATACGGCGGCAAACCAGGCGCCGACGACATTGGCCGCGGCGGCAAGCGTCACGGATTGGCGGAACGTGATGCTGTTCATCGTCAATAACGGCAGCGACAAGAGCACGCTCACCAGCAGTGCGATGCCGGCGAGCTTCCAGTGATCGGGATCGGTGATCGGTCCGCTCCATTCGAATTTCGGCTGGCGCGGGGCATCAAACAGGCCCCAATAGGGTCCGACGCCGCCTTCGAACGTTTTCCACGGCTGGTCGATCGCTTCGACGATGTTGTATTCGATTCCGTAGGCGTCGGCGCGCTTGACGAAGTCGCGCAGCACCGCGGCCTGCTCGACCCGGCCGGGATAGGCGTTGTGGTAATTATAGCCCTCGCTCGGCCAGCCGAATTCGGCGATGACGATGCGCTTGCCGGGATAGGCCTGCGCGCAGCTTGTCGTAGATCATGATCGCCTGATCCACGGTTTCGCTGGCGGGCAAGCCTTCCCAATAGGGCAGCACGTGGGCGGCGATGTAGTCGACCGCCGACACCAACTCGGGGTGCTCGATCCAGACATTCCAGATCTCGCCGGTGGAGACCGGTACGTTGACCGAGCGTTTGACCTGCTGGATTTTCTTGATCAGTTCGGGGACGGTCTGGTCGGCGCGGTAGATGGTTTCATTGCCGACGATGACGCTGTTCACGTCGCTATAGCGCTTGGCGAGATCGATCGCCGACTGGATTTCCCGCTCGTTGCGGTCCTGATGCTTGTCGATCCAGGCGCCGACTGTGACCCGCAGGCCGAATTCGCGGGCGATGCCGGGCACCAGCTCGACGCCGCCGGTCGACGAGTAAAGGCGGATCGAGCGGGTGAGCGGGGCGAGCAGCTTGAGGTCGGAGCGGATTTGCTCGGGGCGCGCTGGTCGCCGGCATTGGGATCGCTGGATGGCCCAAAGGGTGCGTAGGAAACGCTGGCGAGTTGGCCGTCGAAATCAGGGGCACTCGACTGACGCGTCGCGAGAGCCCACAATCCGGCTTGCACGCACGCCACGAGGGCGATCACGGCAGCGACGGAGCGCATAAACTTACAACCAAATGGGGCGGGATTTCAGACCCTTGAGCCCGTCCCCTGGGCTCAGCCGATACTGTTTCTGCGGCGTTGCAGGATAGCTCGGCATTAGGTAGGACTTCAAGTAAGAAGAGACATGGCAATTCCTTGACGCGCACATCGCGGCGAAAAATATTTTTCGTCGCCGTTTAACGCGCGTCAGTGGTTGCCGGTTCCGGCCGCCGCGGGCGCGGGTGGCTGGGCGGCGGCGCTGCCGGGGGCGGGGCGAGGCGCCGGATTGACCCAGCAGGCGTGCACCCGGCCATTCAGGCTATCGGGCGGCCTTCGGATCGATATGGCCCTGCCGCACCAGGCAGCGGAAAGTGGCCTGGATATGCGAGCTCGGGCAGCCGAAGCGGTCGTAAAGGTCGAGGTGGCGGAAGGCGGTATCGAGATCGTCCCGCCACAGCAGGCTGACCACCCGGCGGCCTAGCCAGACGCATTCCGGGTTGCCGGCGGGGCCCTGGAGCACGCGGGACGCCTCGGCGATCTCATCGATGCTTTTCTGGCCGTCTTTGGCGGTGTCGCCGGCCGGTTTCTGCTGTTCCGGCGGCTTGGGGCCGCCGCTCTGGGCAAGCGCGGCGGTCGCCGTCAAGCTCAATGCCGCGACGCAGAACGCAGCACGAAATAAGCGCAAAAACGATACTAACGGCATAGTCCCGCCGGTTTTAATGGAAGCCGCCCGCCCGATGTCCGGTCTGCTATGGGACCGGATTGGGACACGATTGCGGCGTTTTCTGCCGGCCGCCCCGGCAATGCTTGCGGTAAAAACACGCTCGCTCGACCCGACCGCCGTCATGGTAGGATGCCCCGGCCGCGACTTGGCTTGAAAATTGAGTTCGAGACTTGGCCTCAACGATGCGCTCTTGTCCAGCGTCTTAAGGCGGCTTGCTTAAGCCGGCGGCTTGGCAGCGGAAAAGGCCCGCTATAAGCCGTTCCGGTTGCTCTCCGATCCCGCGGGTTCAAGCCGATGCGTCTTGGTCTGGCCTGCCTCGCCCTGTCGGCGTTGCTCATCGCCGGTTTCTGGGCATGGCTCGGTGCCCCCGTGGCGATGCCGAATTCGCCGTTGAGCCCGGGCGAGAAGCTCTATTGCCTGTCCTATTCGCCGTTCCGTGGCAGCCAGACGCCGCTTGATGGCGGGACCCAGATTTCCGCCGCCCAGATCGAGGACGATCTGACCCGTCTCGCCAAGATCACCGACTGCGTGCGGACCTATTCGACCGAGTTCGGCCAGGACCAAATCGCCGGAATCGCTGCCCGCCTTGGGCTCAAGGTGTTACAGGGGCTTTGGCTGTCGAGCCATGCCGACAAGAATCGTGAGCAGGTCGAAACTGGTGTTGCGCTCGCCAACCGCTATCCCGATACCATCCGCGCGCTGGTGGTCGGCAACGAGGTGCTGTTGCGCGGCGAAATGTCGGCCGAGGACCTTGCTGCCACAATCCGCGCGGTAAAGGCGCGGGTCAAAGTGCCGGTGACCTATGCCGACGTGTGGGAATTCTGGCTGCGTAATCGCGAGGTGGCTTCGGCGGTCGACTTCATCACCATCCACATCCTGCCTTATTGGGAGGATTTCCCGATCGCGGCGCGCAACGCGGCCGCCCATGTCGACGCCATCCGCCGCCGCTTGGTCGCCGCCTTTCCCGGCAAGGAGGTCGTCATCGGCGAGGTCGGCTGGCCGAGCGCGGGGCGCATGCGCGAAGGCGCCCTGCCGTCGCTGGCCAACCAGGCGCGCGTGATCCAGGACGTACTGGCGCTCGGCAAGCGGGAGAATTTCCGGGTCAACGTCATCGAGGCCTTCGACGAGCCATGGAAGCGCGCGCTCGAGGGAACGGTCGGCGGCCACTGGGGCCTGCTCGACGATGCCACGCGCGCGCCAAAATTCGTCTGGGGCGAGGCGGTGTCCAACCATCCATTGTGGCGCTGGCAGGCGGCGGGCGGAATTCTGTTTGCGGTCGTCGTCTTCGGCGTGGCCTTGGCCGGAGGGCCCAAGGCGTCGCCGCCGCTTTGGCTGGCGGTGACCGCGAACGCGATTGCCGGCGGCGCGATGATCGGCTGGGGCATCGCCAATGTACCGGTTGAATCGCTTGGCGTCAGCGGCTGGCTGCGCTCGCTGGCCTATGTCGGCGTCGCGCTGCTGGTGCCGCCGACGTTAAGCGCGGCGGCGATGCGCGGCGCGCCGCTGCCACGGTTTTCCCGTCTGATCGGACCGGCCGCCGAACGTCTGCGCGATCCGCTCACGCGGCTCACCGGCGCGCTACTGATTGCGGCGACGCTGCTCGCGCTCGTTGCCGCGCTCGGTCTGGTGTTCGATCCGCGCTACCGGGATTTTCCGTTCGCGCCGCTCACCGCCGCCGCGGTACCGTTTTTCGTGCACAGCGTGACCGCGTGGCGACCGCTCGGCCGCCACGGCGCCGCCGAATGGACCGCCGCCGGCATGCTGGCGCTGTCGGTGCCTTACCTTGTGCTCAATGAAAGCGTCGCCAATTGGCAGTCGCTTTGGCTGTGCGCGGCGCTGACCGTGCTCGCCTTCAGTCTGGTTCGGGTGCGCGACGTGCAAAGCTGAGCGCCAGCAGGCCGAAGGCCAGCGCAGACAAACCGCTGTTGTAGAGCACGATACCGAGGCAGGCGACGGCGAGCGCCAGGCCAAACAGAAACAGCGACGGCCGCAACAGATTGAGCGCGGCGATGACGAGCGCGCTCCAGCCGAACAGCGAATTCTCGAACAATGCGATCACGATGCGGCGGGTGAAGCACAGCCATGTGTCGAGCCCGGCCGCGCAGGCTAGCCCGACGGTCGACTGCTCGATCGCCAGATAGCGCATGTAGAGCGCATAGCCGAGCGCGCAAAAGCCCACGATCAGCAGGTAACTGGTCGCGCGCGCGCTCGGCAGGAACAGTTTCATGATGCGTTCCGAGAAACCGATTATGCCGCGCTACCGGCTAAGCGACAATCAAGGCGCGGCGAGCTGCGCGCCACTGAATTTGGTCGCATGGCAGCCGGTGCGCAGCGCCGGGAACCGGGCGCACAGCCGTGCCGCATCCTCGGCGTTCGCCAATGGCCCCGCCACCAGGCGATAGGTCACGCCACTCGGTTGCCTTGGGTGTTGCGTGACGAGGGGCCGCAGCCCCGCCAGCAGCGGACCGTAATTGGTCTTCAATGTCGCCCAATGGGCGCGGAGGGCCTCGATGCTGGCGGCGCCGCCGAGATCGATGGCGAACTCGCCTTTGGCCGACGCCGGCTCGTTTACCGCGGTGGTGGCGACGCGCACCGGCGGCAGCGGAACCGGCTCGCCTTCCGCTTGCTGCGGCGGCTGCGGGGGCTCGGCCGCCTGCGGCATGCGCATGGACATAAAGAAGGGCAATTCGGCGGGGGCGAGTGGCGGCACCACAATCGTCTCCGGGACGCTCGGTGCCGGCGGCGGGCTGGCGGCACGGGCGGCGGCGATCTGCTCGCCTTGCTGCTTGATCGAGCCGGTCATGTCCTCGAGGTGATGCTCGAGCAAGGCGATGCGCGCGTTGAGCCGCTCGCGGTCGGCGGTGAGGTCGCGAACTTGCGCAGCGAGACGCCGGGTTTCGGCATCGTTCGCGTCCATGCCTGGCGGAAGCGCGGCCACCACGGAGGCGGGTTCGCCGCTAAAGCCGAGCGCAAGCCGCAAGCGTTTGCTGCCGGCTTCGGTCTGGCTGGTCAGCGCGACGGCGGCGAGCGCGAGGCAGGCGGTGCTGCCCCATCCGAACAGCCGCCAGATCGGGCCCCGGCGCAGGCGTTTTTGGATGGTCGCCAAATCGGGTTCCGGCGGCACGATTTCGGTGGCCATGGACAGCCTCTACAAGCGCGAATCACATGATTGAAAACGTTAGCAGAATCCGGCAAGCCTCGCTTTCACGGTGTGGTGGGGACGGTGAGCAGAAAAAAGACGCAGCGGCGAACGTGCCTGGCGATCGTGCTCGCGGCCGGCGAGGGCACCCGCATGCGCTCGACCTTGCCGAAAGTGCTGCACGCGGTCGGTGGCCGCACCCTGCTGGCGCATGTGCTCGGAGCCGCGATCAAGGCAGGCGGCGGCGACATTGCCGTCGTGGTCGGGCCCGATCACGAAGCGGTCGAGCGCGAAGCGCATGCGCTGGCGCCGAAGGCGAAGATTTTCGAACAGACGCAGCGGCGCGGCACCGCGCATGCGGTGCTGGCGGCGCGCGAGGCGATCGCGCGGCGGCCCGACGATATTCTGGTGATGTTCGCCGACACGCCGCTGGTGCGGCCGCAGATCCTGCGCGAATTGCGGGCGGCGCTGGCGCGCGGCGCGGCCGTGGCCGTGCTCGGGTTCCGGCCGGCGAATCCCGCCGGCTACGGCCGGCTGATCACGCGCGGCAACGAACTCTTGGCCATCGTCGAGGATCGCGACGCGACGCCGGAGCAAAGCGCGATCACTTTGTGCAATGGGGGGCTGATGGCGTTCGCCGGCAAAACCGCGCTCAAAATTCTCGATCGCATCAATAACAAGAATAACAAGGGCGAGTTCTATCTCACCGACGCGGTTGCCATCGCCCGGGATATGGGCTTGAAGGCGGTCGACAATCGAAACCGGAGAAGACGACATGCGCGGGATCAATACCAAGGCGCAACTCGCGGAAACCGAAGCCGTGCTGCAAAACCGCCTGCGCGCCGCCGCGCTCGAGGCCGGCGTGACCATGCTCGCGCCGGAGACGGTGTTTCTCGCCGCCGACACCAAATTCGGTAAGGACGTCACCATCGAGCCGAACGTGGTGTTCGGACCCGGCGTGACCGTCGGCGATGGCGCGACGATCCGCGCCTTTTCCCATCTGGAAGGCGCCCGCGTCGGCAAGGGCGCGCGCGTCGGCCCCTTCGCGCGCTTAAGGCCGGGCGCCGATCTCGGGCCGAACGTCCACATCGGCAATTTCGTCGAGGTGAAAGCGGCCAAGATCGAAGCCGGCGCCAAGGCCAACCATCTTAGCTACATCGGCGATGCGCGCGTCGGCAGTGGCGCCAATATCGGGGCCGGCACCATCACCTGCAACTACGACGGCGTCGCCAAGCATCGCACCGACATCGGCAAGGGCGCCTTCATCGGCTCGAATTCGTCGCTGGTAGCGCCGGTCAAAATCGGCGACGGCGCCTATGTCGGTTCCGGCTCGGTGGTGACCAGCAATGTGCCGGACGACGCGCTGGCCCTCGAACGCTCGGAACAGAGGATTAAGCCTGGCTGGGCTAAACGCTTGCGGGCGCGCAAGAGCTTGGGCAAGAAGACAGCGAAAAAGCCCAAGCGCTGAGCCTTGCGGCCCGCTTCCGCCATTGTCACATGGCGCAATGCGTTTTGATTTCCATAAGGTTGCCGGTGGCGGTTAAAGCGGAAACGGTAAGAATAGGGGCTATCCACCAGGATGTGCGGGATCGTCGGAATTATCGGACGCGAGCCGGTCGCCGGCCATTTGGTCGAGGCGCTCAAACGCCTTGAGTACCGGGGCTATGACTCGGCTGGCGTCGCCACCTTGGATCACGGCGCCTTGGGGCGCCGGCGCGCCGAAGGCAAGCTCGCCGCGCTGGAGAAGCGCCTGGCGAAGGAGCCGCTCGCCGGCAATATCGGCATCGGTCACACCCGCTGGGCGACGCACGGCAAGCCGACCGAAAGTAACGCGCATCCGCATGCGACCGACCGCGTCGCGGTCGCGCACAACGGCATCATCGAGAATTTTCGCGAGTTGCGTGAACGGCTCGCCAAGAACGGCGCCAAGTTCGGCAGCGAGACCGACACCGAAGTGGTCGCCCATCTCGTCACCGCCGAGATGAAGCAGGGCAAGACGCCGGTCGAGGCGGTCGCCGCCGCGCTCAAGCAACTGCGCGGCGCTTTCGCGCTCGCTTTTCTGTTCGCCGGCGAGGATGATTTGATGATCGGCGCGCGCAAGGGTTCGCCTCTCGCCATCGGCTATGGCGACGGCGAGATGTATCTCGGCTCCGACGCCATCGCGCTCGCGCCGTTCACCGACACCATCAGCTATCTGGAAGACGGCGACTGGGCGGTACTGACGCACAAGGGCGTCGAGATCCACGACGAAGCAGGCCTACGCCGTCGAACGGGCGGTGATCAAGTCGACGGCTTCCGCGCAAATGGTGGACAAGGGCAACTACAAGCATTTCATGGCCAAGGAAATCCATGAGCAGCCGGAAGTGGTCGGCCACACGCTCGCCCGCTACATCGACATGACGACTGAACGGATTGCGCTGCCGGGCACATTGCCGTTCGACTGGAAAACGCTCAAACGCTTGTCGCTGTCGGCCTGCGGCACCGCGTTCTATGCCGGGCTGGTGGCGAAGTACTGGTTCGAGCGCTTCGCCAAGCTGCCGGTGGAAATCGATATCGCGTCGGAATTCCGCTATCGCGAGGCGCCGCTGGAAAAGGGCGATCTCGCCATCTTCATCTCGCAGTCGGGCGAAACCGCCGACACGCTGGCGACTCTGCGCTATGCCAAGCAGCACCAACAGCACGTCCTGTCCGTGGTCAACGTGCCGACTTCGACCATCGCTCGCGAGAGCGACGTGGTGATGCCGACGCTTGCCGGGCCGGAGATCGGCGTCGCCTCGACCAAGGCGTTCACCTGTCAGTTGGCGGTGCTCGCGTGTCTGGCCATCGCCGCCGGCCGCGTTCGCGGCGAATTGTCGGCGGCCGACGAGCAGAACCTGGTGCGCGCGCTGATCGAGGTGCCGCGCCTGATGGCGGAGGCGCTGGCGCTCGAGCCGCAGATCGAGAAGCTGGCCGAAGGCCTCGCCAAAGTGCACGACGTCCTCTATCTCGGCCGCGGCACCAGCTTCCCCATCGCGCTGGAAGGCGCGCTCAAGCTCAAGGAAATCTCCTATATCCACGCCGAGGGCTACGCCGCCGGCGAGCTCAAGCACGGGCCGATCGCTTTGATCGACGAGACCATGCCGGTGATCGTGATTGCGCCGTTCGACCGAGTGTTCGAAAAAACCGTATCGAACATGCAGGAAGTGGCGGCGCGCGGCGGCAAAATCATCCTGGTGACCGACCGTCAAGGCGCCAAGGAAGCCCCTGTCGATTCAACGGAAATCATCGTCCTGCCGGACATGGCCTCGACCGTGACGCCGCTGGTCTATGCCATTCCGGTGCAGCTCATCGCCTATCACACGGCCGCCGTGATCGGCACCGACGTGGACCAGCCGCGCAACCTCGCGAAATCGGTCACGGTGGAATAAGATACCCTCATGCCCGATTTCGACCCGAAATTGGACGGTATGCCGGCGGTTGCCGCGGCGCCCTCGCAAACTAGCGTTGCCGGCCGTATCCGTAATTATTTCCTCACCGGCATCGTGGTCGCCGGGCCGCTCGCGGTCACCGCTTGGCTGATTTGGTCGATCGTCAATTGGGTCGATGACATCGTCCGCCCGCTGATCCCGCCGGTCTACCGGCCGGAAACCTATCTGCCCTGGCCGATCCCCGGCACTGGATTGGTACTGGCGATCATCTTCCTCACGCTGCTCGGTTTCCTCACCGCCAACTTGGTCGGGCGCACGCTTGTCGGCTGGGGCGAGGAATTCCTCAGCCGCATGCCGATCGTGCGGCCGATTTACAAGACCATGAAGCAGATTTTCGAGACGTTGTTCTCGAAGACCGGATCGAGCTTCCGCCAGGTGGCGCTGGTGGAATTCCCGGCGCCCGGCATGTGGTCGCTGGTGTTCCTGTCGCAACCGCCGAGCGGCGATCTCGCCGACAAGCTGCCGCAGGGCGAACATGTCTCCGCGTTCCTGCCATGCACGCCCAACCCGACCACCGGCTTCTTCTTCTACGTGCCGCGCAAGGATATTGTCGTCCTCGACATCTCGGTGGAGAACGCGATGACGCTGCTGATCTCGGCCGGCATGGTGCAGCCCGATGGCGGCGATACGGCGCAGAAGAATCTCGCGGCCTTGGCAGCGACCGCCAAGGCCGCACAGGTGGCGAAGAAGACGGAAGCTGTGGAGTAGGACGTTACCCCGCGCGGATCAGCTTGATCGCCTCGTCTTTGCCAAACAGATAGAGCAGGTGCCGCAGGGCTTCGCCGCGCGGCGTCGCCAGCGTGGCATCGCGCAAGAGAATGAGCGCCGCGTCGTCACGCGCGGCGCCGAGATATTTGCCATGCGTCTCAAGGCGCGCGAGGTGGAAGCCGGGCAGGCCGCTTTGTCGCGTGCCGAGCAGGTCGCCTTCGCCGCGCAGTTTCAAATCTTCCTCGGCGATGCGGAAGCCGTCCTCGGTGTCGCGCAGCACGGCGAGTCGCGCCTTGGCGGTCTCGCCGAGCGGCGCTTTGTAGAGCAAGAGACAAGTCGAGTGGCCAGGGCCGCGGCCGATGCGGCCGCGCAACTGATGCAATTGCGCGAGGCCGAAGCGCTCGGCGTGTTCGATCACTATGATGGTCGCTTCCGGCACGTCGACGCCGACCTCGATCACCGTGGTGGCGACCAGCAACTGTGTCTCGCCGGCGGCAAAACGCGCCATGGCGGCATCCTTCTCGGCGCCTTTCATGCGGCCGTGCACCAGGTCGACTTTTTTTCCGAATTTCTGGCGCAATTCCTCGAAACGCGCTTCGGCGGCGGCGAGATCGATCTTTTCGGACTCCTCGACCAACGGACAGACCCAATAGGCGCGCTGGCCTGCTTGCAGCGCGCGGCCGACCGCATCCTCCACCTCCTCGATGCGCGACAGCGGAATCGCGCGGGTGTCGATCGGCTGGCGGCCGGGCGGCTTCTCGCGCAACTCCGAGAGGTCCATGTCGCCGAAAAAAGTCAGCACCAGCGTGCGCGGGATCGGCGTCGCGGTGAGCACCAGCACGTCGACCGCTTCGCCCTTTTGTGCCAGCGCCAGCCGCTGATGGACGCCAAAACGGTGCTGCTCGTCGACGATGGCGAGCGCCAGATCGTGGAATGCGACTTCGTCCTGGAAGAGCGCATGGGTGCCGATCAACAGATCGATGTCGCCGAGCGTGAGGCGGTCGAGCAGGCTCTCGCGTTCGCCGCCACGCTCGCGCCCGGTGAGGATGGCGACGCGCAGCCCGGCGGCCTCCGCCAGCGGCGCGATGGTCTTGAGATGCTGGCGAGCGAGGATTTCGGTCGGTGCCATAAAGGCGGCCTGCCGGCCGGCTTCGATCACCGCGGCTGCCGCGATCAGCGCCACCACGGTCTTTCCGGAGCCGACGTCGCCTTGCAGCAGACGCAACATGCGTTGCGGGCGGGCGAGGTCGGCGATGATGTCGTCGACGGCCTTCTGCTGCGAATGGGTGAGCGCGTAGGGCAGCGCCTTCAAGATGCGCGCGCGCAGCCGGCCTTCGCTCGCGGAGCCGCGCCCGGCCTGCCGGCGCATGTGCGCGCGAACGAGCGCGAGCGCGAGCTGGCCGGCGAGCAGTTCGTCATAAGCTAGCCGCGTCCATGCCATGCTCTCGGGTGCGATATCGTTCGGCTCGGCTGGGCGGTGCAAATGGCGCAACGCCGCCGCGAAAGCGGGAAAGCGCTCGCGCGCGATCCAGGCCTCGTCCTGCCATTCCGGCAGATCGGGCAGGCGGGAGAGCGCGCCGTCCATCGCGCGCCTTACATTGCCGGCGGCAAGGCCTTCGGTGAGCGGATAGACCGGCTCGACCAGCGGCAGATTGGCGAAGCCTTGTTCGTCGACCACGCGGTCGGGGTGCACCATCTGCAGCGTATTGTCGTAGATCTCGGCGGTGCCGGAGATATAGCGCGTCTCGCCCTCGGGCAGCAGTTTGCGTAAGTAATCCTCGCGCGCGTTGAAATACGTGAGCGTCAGCGTCTGTCCGGTGTCGTCGCTGGTGACAATGCGGTAGGGCGCGCGCGGGCGGTGGCGCGGCGGCGGCCGGTGCTCGTCGACGGTGACGGCGACGGTGACCAGTTGTCCCGCTTGCACCTCGTTGAGCTTGGGCCGCGCGCGGCGGTCGACCGCGCCGGATGGTAGGTGAAACAGCAAATCGACGACGCGCGGCGCCTCGCGGTCGAGCAGCCGGGCATAGAGCTTTTCCAGCTTCGGCCCGACGCCGGGCAGGCTGGTGAGGGAAGCAAACAGGGGGCTGAGTACGAGCGGGCGCATCAAGCGCATGCTGGCTTGCGCGTCCGGCGGACGCAATGCTGGGCTGTGCAAAGCAACCGCTGACAGCGCGCCTCAAGCCCTCTATATAACCACCGCCCGGCCCCGTCCGGGTTTTTGGCGTTGGAGCGACATGATGAGCGGCACCGCAGATTTCGAGCGAAGGACTAGACCCGCGCCGGCGGCGCCTGCTGTTCCGCTCCTGGCATCGCGGCATCCGCGAAATGGACCTGGTGCTCGGCCGCTTTGCCGACGCCCATATCGCCAAATTGAGCGACGCCGAGCTCGACGAGTATGAGCGTTGGCTGGAGGTGCCGGACCAGAAAATCTATTCCTGGGTTAGCGGCGCCGCTGCGGCGCCGCCCGAATTCGATTCCGCACTATTCCGCCGCATGCGCGAATTTCATCTCAGCCAAGTCCATGGCTAAATCGCCGGCCGCACGACTACAGGCCGGCGCGCCGCTCACGCTGGCGCAGGTCGCCGACGGCGCCGAAGGGCTGGTGCTGGCCGATCTCGGGCGCGCCATCGCGGCGAAGCCCGACGCGCCGGCGATTTCGCTTGCCGTTATTTGCCGCGACGGCCAACGCATGGCGGCGCTGTCGCGTGCGCTCGCGTTCTTCGAGCCGGATATCCTGACCATGGAATTCCCGGCCTGGGATTGTCTGCCCTACGACCGGGTGTCGCCGAATGCGTCGGTGGTGGCGCAGCGCATGACCGCGCTGTCGCGGCTCGCGCGCGTCAAGGGCCGCGACAAGCCGTCGGTGCTGCTGACCACGGTGAACGCCGCGCTGCAACGCGTGCCGGCGCGCGAGTTCGTTTCCACGCATGCGCTGTCGGTCGCGCCGGGCAACGTCATCGGCATGGCCGGGATCGTCACCTGGCTCGAGCTCAACGGCTTCACGCGCGCTTCGACGGTGCGCGAGCCGGGCGAATACGCGGTGCGGGGCGGCATTCTCGATCTCTTCCCGCCCGGCTTGGACATGCCGGTGCGTTTGGATTTTTTCGGCGACGCGCTGGAGACCATCCGCACCTTCGATGCGCAAACGCAACGCAGCGAAACGGCGTTGAGCGGGCTCGATCTGGTGCCAGTGTCGGAATTCCAGCTCATCACCGAGACCATCCGCCGTTTCCGCACCGGCTATGTCAAAGAATTCGGCGCCGCCGCGCCCGACGATCTGCTGTACGAAGCGGTGAGCGAAGGCCGCCGTTACCCCGGCATGGAGCACTGGCTGCCGCTGTTTCACAATTCGCTGGAGACGCTGTTCGATTATCTGCCCGGCACACCGCTTGCGCTCGAGCATCTGGCGGAAGACGCAGCGCACGAGCGCTTCACCCAGATCGCGGATTACTACGACGCGCGACGCGAGGCGCTCAAAGACGGCGTGACGCCGTCCTACAAGCCGCTGCCGCCGGATCGGCTTTATCTCGGCGAGGCCGAATGGAAGGAGCGTCTCAATCGCGGATCGCTGGCGAAGCTGACGCCGTTTGCGGTGCCTGAGGCAGACGCGATCGATGTCGGCGCGCGCGCCGGCCATAATTTCGCGGCCGAGCGTGCCGCGCCTAACAGCAACGTTTTTGAGGCCGTCACGCAGCACGTGCTGACGCTGCGGAGCGGCGGTAAGCGTGTGGCCATCGCATTGTGGAGCGAAGGCGCGCGCGAGCGCATGAGCCACGTGCTCGCCGACCACAAATTGCTCAATCTTAGCCCCGTCGACTCTTGGCCGCAGGCGCTCGCTTTGCCCAAACCGGCGGTGGCGCTGGCGGTGCTCGGCATCGAATCCGGGTTCGAGACCGAAGATGCAGCGATCATCAGCGAACAGGACATCCTCGGCGACCGACTGGTGCGGCCGCGGCGCGCCATGCGCCGCGCCGATAGTTTCATCGCCGAGGCGACCAGTCTCGCCCGCGGCGACTTGGTGGTGCACGTCGACCACGGCATCGGCCGTTTCGCCGGCTTGCAGCCGATCCATGCCGCCGGCGCGCCGCATGACTGTCTGGAAATCCATTACGCCGAAGGCGCCAAGCTCTATCTGCCAGTCGAGAACGTCGACCTGCTGTCGCGCTACGGCGCCGAGCAAGCAAACGTCGATCTCGATCGTCTAGGTGGCGGCAACTGGCAGGCGCGCAAGGCGCGCATGAAGAGCCGCATCCGCGAGATCGCCGGCGAATTGATCAAGGTCGCGGCCGAGCGGCTGACGCGCGAGGCCCCGCGCTTTACGGTCGGGCCGGGCGCCTATGACGAATTCTGCGCCGGCTTCCCTTACGAGGAAACCGACGACCAGCTTTCGGCGATCGACGCCACCATCAAGGATCTGAACTCCGGCCGGCCGATGGACCGGCTGGTCTGCGGCGATGTCGGCTTCGGCAAAACGGAAGTGGCGCTGCGCGCCGCCTTCATCGCCGCCATCAACGGCAAGCAGGTGGCGGTGGTGGTGCCGACCACGCTGCTCGCACGCCAGCACTTCAAGACGTTCTCCGAGCGCTTCCGCGGCTTCCCGGTGAACGTGGCGCAGGCCTCGCGTCTGGTGCCGGCGGCCGAACTCGCCAAGGTCAAAGCGGGCCTGGCCTCCGGCAGCGTCGATATCGTCATCGGCACCCATGCCATCCTCGGCAAGGGCATCACCTTCAAAGACCTCGCGCTGCTGGTAGTGGACGAGGAGCAGCACTTCGGCGTGGCGCACAAGGAAAAGCTCAAGACGCTGCGTTCGGAAGTGCACGTGCTGACGCTCACTGCGACGCCGATCCCGCGCACGCTGCAACTGGCACTGACCGGCGTGCGCGATCTTTCCATCATCGCCTCGCCGCCGGTCGACCGCCTGGCGGTGCGCACCTTCGTCTCGCCCTTCGATCCGATTACCGTGCGCGAAGCGCTGTTGCGCGAGAAATACCGGGGCGGTCAGGCGTTCTATGTCTGCCCGCGTATCGAGGACCTCGCCGGCACGAAGGATTTTCTCGACAAGAACATTCCGGAGGTGCGCGTCGCCGTCGCGCACGGTCAGATGCCGCCGACCGTGCTCGACGACATCATGTCGGCCTTCTACGACGGCAAATACGACGTGCTGCTGTCGACTACCATCATCGAATCCGGTCTCGACATCCCGACCGCCAACACGCTGATCGTGCACCGCGCCGACATGTTCGGCCTGGCGCAACTCTATCAGCTGCGCGGGCGGGTGGGGCGCGCCAAGTTGCGCGCCTATGCGTTGCTCACTTTGCCGGCGCAGCAGAAGATCACGGCGCAGGCTGAGCGGCGGCTGAAGGTGCTGCAATCGCTCGATACGCTGGGCGCCGGCTTCCAGCTCGCCTCGCACGATCTGGACATTCGTGGCGCCGGCAATCTGCTCGGTGACGAGCAGTCCGGCCACATCAAGGAAGTCGGCTTCGAGCTTTATCAGCAGATGCTGGAGGAGGCGGTGTTGAGCCTGAAGGCCGGCATCAGCGCGCCGGTCGCCGACCGCTGGTCGCCGTCGATCACCATCGGCACGGCGCTCTTGATCCCGGAGGATTACGTCACCGACCTGTCGGTGCGGCTCGCGCTCTACCGGCGCCTCGCCGAGATCGAGGACGAACGCGACATCGAAAGCTTTGCCGCCGAAATGGTGGACCGCTTCGGCGTGCTGCCGCGCGAAGTCGAGCATCTCTTACAGGTGGTGGCGATCAAGGCGCTGTGCCGGCGCGCTAACGTCGAGAAGCTCGAAGCCGGACCGAAGGGTGTGGTCCTGTCGTTCCGTGACAATATTTTCGCCAACCCCGAGGGGCTGATTGCCTTCATCCGCGAACAAGGATCCGGCGTGCGCATGCGCGCCGACCCGAAGGACGCGAGGAACCAGCAACTCGTGTTCTTCGACGATTGGGAAAAGCCGGATGACCGGCTCAAAGGCACCGCCGCGATTCTGCGCAAGCTCGCGTCGATCGCCGAGCAGGCGAAAGCGGCGTAACCGGACTACTCCGCCGCGTCTTGCGCCTGCGCGGCGCGCGCGATCGCCTGCGCCAGATAGTCCGGCGACTGCGCACCCGACACCGCGAACTTGCCGCCGAAGATGAACATCGGCACGCCTTCGATGCCGGATTCCTTGGCGTACTGCGCCTCGCGCTCGATTTGCGCGACGTCCTGATCGCTCTCCAGCGCCGCGCGCACATCCTCCGGGTCGAGGCCGACGTCGGCGGCCGCCTGCACCAGGACGGCATGGTTGGTGAGATCGGCGCCTTCCGTGAAATAAAGGTCCATCAAACGCTGCTTCATCTCGGCCGCCTTGCCGATGCCTTCCGCCCAGCGGATCAGCCGGTGGCAGTCGAGCGTATTGGGCTGCCGCTTCATTTTATCGGACGCATAAACGAGCCCTTCTTCCGCCGCCGCGGCGCCGACGCGCTCGGCGATGCCCTTGTAGCGTTCGGACGAGCCGAATTTGGTGGCCAGATATTGCTCGCGCGGTATGCCCTCGCGCGGGATCCAATCATTCAGAAAATAGGGACGCCAGTGCACCTCGACCGGAATATCCGGCGTCAGCGCGATCGCCTTTTCCAGGCGGTGTTTGCCAATGAAGCACCACGGGCAGACCACGTCGGAGACGACGTCGATGCGAACGGGCTGTTGGTTGGACATGGCTCCCTCCTGTCTAGAGTTAAGCTATGCCCACGCTCATTCCGCCGCAACCATGTGTCCGCCCACCACGCGCAACATCAGCGTGTCCAGCGTGTCGCAGGCCTTCAGAGTGGCGAGCGTCAGCGTCGCGGCGGTTTTGGCGTGGCCGCCGGTGGGCGCCAGCAGTGCGTTCTTCAACGCGCCGGCGATGCGGCGGGCAATGACATGGGCGCTGCGCAGGTCGGTCTGCGTAAAGGCGATCAGCAGCGCGGCGTCCTCGTCGCGGCAGGCAAAATCAACGGTGCGGACGAGGCGCGTGAGCAGGCGGCCGGCGTCCTTGCCGGCGCGCGGCTCGAGCGTGCCGTCGAACGACAAGCGCGCCACCGACAGCGCCAAGCTGCGCTCGTTCGACTTCGGCCGCCGCCTTGCCGAGTTCCTGCCAGAAGGCGGCGCGGGTGAGCAGGCCCGTATCCGGATCAACCACGCCGCCGGCATCGAGCGACTTGAGCATTCGTTTCAGCTGCGCCTCGAAGGCGTGCATACGCACCAGCGGCAGCATACGCGCGACCAGCCGCGCCGGCTCGCCGTCGACGTGATCGATATTGGGCAAGGCCGTCGATGAATTCCGGCGCCGGCTCGCCGATCACGGCGATCGGAATGTCGCGGAAGCGGGCCTCCTGCGCGAGCACGGTGAGGAAGGCCTCGACCATGCGCGCCGAGAAGCCGTCGCCGATCACGATGCCATCGATGTCGCGCGCGTTGAGGTGCTTGGCGGCGCCCTCGACGCTGAGCGTGCCCAGCATCTTCACCCGTTCGCCCATCGCCACGCTGAGCTTGGGATAGAGCGGCCCGCGCCCGGCAATCAGCACGGTCGCGTCGTCGAGTGCGTCGCCAACCGGTAGCTGCGGCAGTTGGCCGTCGTGCGCCACAAACGTCTCGATGCGGCGGAGCACGGTCGCATGCAAACCGCGCACGCGCATCGCCGAGCGCAGCCGCGCGATGAGGCGCTCGACCGGGAGCGCGGCGTCGGCGGCAAGCGCTATCGGAAGCGCGGGATCCTGTTCGGCGTAAACGCGAGCGACCACCGGAACGATCGGTCCGCCGGCGGTGGCGATCTGGCGGGCGAGCATTTGCGCGGCGGTTTCGTTTTGCGCGGTGCCGGGCTCAGCGATAACGACCGCGGTCGGCTTGACCGACGACGAAGGCGGCGGGCGCATCGACCCATTTTGTCTCGACGATCGGGAAGGCGCCGGCGGCGGCCAGGGCATCGACCAACTCGGTCGCCGGGCTGTCGGCGACGAGGATCATCGGACCTTGCAACGACATGGGAGCGCACGCGGGTTACAAAATGACGCACTACGCTAGCGGCGCTCGATTAATGCGGAGTCAACGAATTCAAGAAGATCAGGCGGCAATTCCGCGCGGACGGAAGGCGCCGGCGATCAGCGCATTGACGCCATAGGCCTCCAGCGCGGCGGTGATCGCAGCGCCATCGCGGGCGCGGCCGGCGAGCCTCTGGCCGAGTTGGCCGTCGGGCAGCGCGACAATGACGGCGGCGGGATCGGCGGCGGCCACCACGGCATCGACCTCGCTCTGGCGAAAGCGATAGAAGCCCGTCGCGGTGATGCCGGCGGGTGGAGCGGTGAGAGTGAGCGTGCCGCCATCGGGTGCGATCTTGCAGGCATAGCCGGTGTCAAGAAAACCATCCGGCGCGAAGCGGGTGTCGCCGCCTTGCTCGGTGGCAGGCGGGAACGGTTGCGTCGGCACCATGGGACCGCGCAACACCAATTGCCCGACTTGCTGCGCGGCGGTTTCCACGACTGCGATCGCCTCGGCAGCGCCGCGCGGCACGGAGACGGCGCCGTGCGGAAGCGGTGCGGGCCGTGCCGTCGGGTCCGCGCCGAGCCGGCAGCAGGCCGATTTCGCCGAAGCTCGCGATGTCCACAAGCGCGGCTTTGCCTTGCCATGGCGGGATGGCGGCGAGTCGCTCGGGCGCGCGCCACAGCGCCGAGGATCGTCTTGATCGTGCCGCCGAGCAGGCCCGCTTCGGCGAGCGGCGCCAGCGCCGGGCCGGGCAGCACCACGGCGGCGGGGTCGTACGCTCTGTGTCTGCTCGGCGAAGACGGCCGGATCGAAGCCGTGATGCAGCGCCAGCGTACCGCCGCTGAGCAGCCAAGGCACCAGCGTCAGCGCGATGCCGGCAAAGGAACCGGCAGGAATCGCCGAGAGGATGGTCGCGTCCCGCGCAATGCCGCCTTCGAGAAACACCGCGAGCCCACCGGCAATCAGCTCGCGATGGCTGCGCGCGAGCGGCACGAAACCCTCGCTCGTGACGGCGAAGGTGACCGCGGCGACATGCGCGGCGGCATCGCCCGGCCGCGTCGATGGCTGGAAAAATTCAGCGGCGCGGAGTCGATACAATCGTCGAGCGGCACCACGCCGTCGGGCAGATCCTGGCCAAAACCGCAGATGTAGCGGATAGGGAACAACTCAGCCGCCACCTGCATCGCGATATCGGCTTGGCATAGGCACCGATGCGCGTCGAGGTGATGATCGCCTTGGCGCCGATCGGCGATAGCGCGTCGACCGTCTCCCGCATGCGCCAGAGCAGCGGCAGCGGCGCCGCGATCATACCGGCGCGCAACACGCCGAGCAGCGCGATGATGCTGTCGACCGTGTTGGCAAGTTGGATGGCGACCACGGTGTCGGTCTGCAGCCCGAACGAGCGCAGCCGGGCGGCGAGCGCCGAGATGGCGCGGTCGGCCTGCGCATAGGTGAGCCGGCGCGGCGGGCGGCCGGTCAGCCGCTCGCAATCGGGCGGATCGACAAGCGCGAGCGCGTCGGCATGACGCACGCCGGCGCGGCGGAACAGATCGTCGAGGGTGACGCGGTTGCCGTCGGTCTTTGGCGTGCCGCTCAGGATCATTGGGCGCCCCCGTGCCACCAGGTTTCCGGCAGATAGCCGAACAACGAGGTCTGCGAGGGATGCTTGATTCGCGTCCAGCGCGCTATCCATTGTTTGGGCGGGAAGTAGAGCGGTACCACATAAAAGCCGGACAACAGCACGCGGTCGAGCGCGCGGGTGGCGGCGACGAAATCGGCGCGCGTCGTGGCGTTGAGCATTGCGGCGATCATGGCGTCGACAGCCTTCGACCTGACGCCCATGTAGTTGCGGCTGCCTTGCTCGTCTGCCGCCGCCGAGCCGAAGTAAAAGCTCTGCTCGTTGCCGGGCGACAGCGATTGCTCCCAGCGGTACTGCGTCATGTCGAAATCGAAGGCGATCAGGCGGCGCTCGAATTGGGTGGCGTCCACGCTGCGCACGTGCACTTCGATGCCGGCGCGCTTGAGGTTACGCACGAATGCGAGCGCGAGGCGCTCCTGATCGCGCGTGGTGGTGAGGATCTCGAAGGCAAGCGGCCGGCCGCTCGCCGTATGGACCAGTTGCGTGCCCTTGAAGCGCGTAGCCGGCTTCCGCGAACAACGCGAAGGCCTTGCGCAATCCGGCGCGGTCGCGGCCTGAGCCGTCGGTGACCGGCGGCGCCCAGGCGCCGGCCATGATATCGGCGCGCACGACGCTGGGAAACGGCGCCAGCAATTCACGCTCGCGGGCATCGGCGGGAACACCATGCGCCGAAAGATCGCAACCGTCGAAATAGCTCGCCGTTCGCTTGTAGAGACCGAAGAAATAAGTGTGGTTGATCCATTCGAAGTCGAACAGATGCAAGATCGCCTCGCGCGCGCGCACGTCGGCGAAGATCGGCCGGCGCGTGTTCAACACCAGGCCGTCCATGCCCTTCGGCAGGCCGTAGGGGAATTCCTCCTTCACGACTTTGCCCTGCGCGAGTGCGGGAAAATCGTAAGCGGTCTGCCAGCGGCCCGGGTCGGTTTCGTTGCGCACGTCATAGAGGCCTTTCTTGAAGGCCTCGAAATGCGTGTTGCCGTCACGGTAGTAGTCGAAACGGATGGCGTCGAAGTTCCACAGGCCGCGGTTGATCGGCAGATCGCGTCCCCAGTAATTCGGGTCGCGTTTGAAGGTGACGCTTTCGCCCGGCCGGACCGCGCTCACCGTGTAAGGCCCGCTGCCGGTGAGCGGCTTGAACGTCGTCTGCTCGAACGTGGCGGCATCGATCGTGTGCTTGGCGAGGACCGGCATCAGGCCGAGGATCAGCGGCAATTCGCGGTCGTCGGCGCCGGTGAGATCGAAGCGCACGGTGCGGGCGTCGAGCGCGTCGACGCCTTCACCACCTTGGCGTAATAGATGCGAAAATTCGGCCGGCCGTGGTCGCGCAAAAGCTGCCAGGAAAAGACCACGTCGTCGGGCGTCACGGGCTTGCCGTCGGCAAAGCGCGCCGCCGGATTGAGCGTGAAGGTGACGACAGTTGCGCGCCGCATCGGTCTCCACGCTCTCGGCGAGCAGGCCGTAGAGCGTGAACGGCTCGTCATAGCCGCGCGCGAGCAGGCTCTCGATCACGTAACTGCGGATATTCGCCGCCGGCAGGCCCATGACGATGAACGGGTTGAGGCTGTCGAAGGTGCCGAGCACGCCCTGCACCAGTTGCCCGCCTTTGGGCGCCGCCGGATCGGCATAGGTCGGATGGCTGAAGTGCGCGGGCCAGGACGGCTCGCCATGCATGGCGATGGCGTATTGCGCGTCCGCGCGCCCATGCCGGCACGCGGCCAAGTCCACCGGCCGCGAGCAGCGCGCCAAGCATGACCGTGCGCCGGGATGCCTGCATTTGCATCAGTGCGCGGGCGGTCGTTGGGGGCGCGGACGGGGTGCGGATGCGATTCGTTTCCGGTTTTGCGCAATTTATCACAGGGCCATGGCCCTGCGTGGTCCCGCATTTTCGGCACATTCGTGGCTTTATTGCAGGAGCAATATCGGCTATCAGGCAGCCGGGAAGTCACGCTGCCGCCGCATTTCGCGGGGAGAGAGCCGGGCGACATGACCGCCGTTCGATTGGGCGCAAAGCCGAAAACGGTGCGGGGAAAAAAAGGACACATTTGCGATGGTTCATCGGATTGCACTGGGGCGCGCGTTGACTGCCTCACTCGCCGCCGGATTGTTGGCAGCGGCCATGGTTTTGGGAACTCCCGCGCTCGCGCAGCAGCCCAAGCCGCCGGCCAAACCGGCGGCACCTAAAGCGGCGCCCGCCAAACCCGCCGCACCGCCTGCGCCTGCGCCGGCCGCGCCGGCGCCGCAGGCCAACGCTGCGCCGCCGCAGTTGATGTATTCGCCGTGGATCAAAGTCTGCGGCAAGGGCCCCGAGACCAACAACAAGCAGGTCTGCGTGCTCACCAAGGACGGCCGGCTGGAAAACGGCATGCCGGTCGCGATTGTCCAGCTGTTCGAGCCGGAGGGCGAGCCCAAGGTAATGCGCGTCACGGTTCCGCTCGGCATGCAGTTGCAGCACGGCACCCGCATGATCATCGATCAGGAGCAGCCGGCGCAGCAGCCCTACAAGATCTGTTTTCCGGTCGGCTGCATGTCGGATTATCCGGTCACCGACGACATGATCGCCAAGATGAAGAAGGGGCAGACCATCACGCTGCAGGCGATCAACATGCAGGGCACGCCGATCAGCCTGCCGTTGCCGCTCAACGACTTCGCCAAGGCCTATGACGGCCCGCCGACCGATCCGAAGGTGGTCGAGGAGCAGCAGCGCAAACTGCAGGAAGAGCTGCAGAAGAAAGCGGAAGAGGCGCGCAAGAAGCTCGAGGCGCAACAGCCGGCAGCCGCGGCGGCACCACCGCCAGCGGAAAAGAAATAATTCGGCGATTGCCGAGAAACGCGAAAGGCGCGGGTTACGGCCCGCGCCTTTTTCTTTTAGGCGATCGGTCGCCTCAATTCATCTGGCTATGACGCGGGCGATAGCTGCCGCTGTCGTCTTGCACGAACACTTCGTTGACCTGCGGATGGCGCAGCGGCTTGTCGGAAGTGTCGGGCAACAGATTCTGCTCGGAGACATAGGCAATGTATTCGGTCTCCGCGTTCTCCGCGTAAAGATGATAGAACGGCTGATCCTTGCGCGGGCGCACCTCGGCGGGGATCGACTGCCACCATTCCTCGGTGTTGTCGAATACCGGATCTATGTCGAACACCAAGCCGCGGAACGGATAGATGCGGTGTTTGACCACCTGACCGATTTTGTACTTGGCGATGCGGATCTTATCCATGACAGCGACCCCTTAGACCATCGCGTCGGTCTTCGCCAGATCCCCGTTTACAGCGCGTAACGGGCGTCCATTTCCGGGTCCTTGGCCGCGACCAGCTTGGCCAGATCGAGCAGCACCTTGGCCTGTTTCCAGGTGGCGTCGTCCTGCATCTTGCCGTCGATCATGACCGCGCCGGCGCCGTCCGGCATGGCGGCGACGATCTTCTTGGCGAAAGCGACCTCGGCCGGGTGGGGCGAAAAGACGCGTTTGGCGATGTCGATCTGCGAGGGATGCAGCGACCAGGCGCCGAGGCAGCCCATGATGAAGGCGCTGCGGAATTGCGCCTCGCAGGCGGCGGCGTCGGAAAAATCGCCGAACGGACCATAGAAGGCCTTGATGCCGGCGGCCGCGCAGGCATCCACCATCTTGCCCAAGGTGTAATGCCACGGGTCCTGCTGAAAGACGGCGCGCGGTCCGCCCCCATTCGCGTCGGCGAGCACCTTGTATTCGGGCTCGCCGCCGCCGACCCGCGTCGTCTTCATGGCGCGTGAAGCGGCGAGATCGGCAGGCCCGAGGCTCATGCCGTGCATGCGCGGCGAGGACCGGGCGATGGCTTCGACATTGGTCACACCCTGCGCCGTCTCCAGGATGGCGTGGATGAGGATGGGCTTGCTCAGTTTGTGCTTCGCCTCGAGCTGCGCCAGCAACTGGTCGAGGTAATGGATATCCCATGGGCCATCGACCTTGGGCAGCATGATGACGTCGAGCTTGGCGCCGGCGGCGCCGACGATCTCGGTGATGTCATCGAGGCCCCACGGCGTGGCGAGGCCATTGATCCGGGTCCACAATCCGGTGGCGCCGAAGTCGATCGCGTTCGCCATCTCGATGAAGCCGTGCCGCGCGGCGACTTTGGCGTCGATCGGAATGGCATCCTCGAGATTGCCGAGCACCACGTCCACCTGGCGCACAAGCTCCGGCACCTTGGCGCGCACCTTCTCCACCTGCGGCGGAATGAAGTGGATCATCCGTTCCAAGCGTACGGGCAGTTCGCGCAACGGCGCGGGCGCGCCGATGGCGAGGGGGGCGAAGAACTGGCGGGGGAGCTTCACCGGGAAGTCCTTTCAATGGAGCCGTTTGGCGTTTAGAGCAATGCAAAGGCTGCGCCAAGTGGGCGATGCCGGGCCGTTAAACAAATCTCTCAGTGGCCTGCCGGAACCATCAATAAATGCTTGATGTCCTCAATCTCGCCTTGCCGTTTTTTGGGCTGATCTTCATCGGCTTTGCCTGCGGCAGGATCAAGCAGATTCCCGACACCGCCATGGGCTGGATGAATTTCTTCATCGTCTATGTGTCGCTGCCGGCCTTGTTCTACCGCATCCTGGCCAAGACCCCGCTGGAGCAACTGGCCCGTATCGATTTTGTGTTTGCCACAACGTTGGCGACGTTCTGGGCGTTTGCCCTGTCGTTTGGCATCGGCATGGTGATTCGCAAGGGCAATATCGGGGAGTCGGCGATCGCCGGGCTCGCCGGCGGCTACGGCAACATAGGCTATATGGGGCCCGGCCTGGCGCTGGGGACGCTCGGGCCGCAGGCCGCAGTGCCGGTGGCGCTGATCTTCTGCTTCGACAACATCATCCTGTTCACCATGGTGCCGTTCCTGATGGCGCTACGCGGCAATCAGCCGATGAGCGTCACCGCCATTGTGTGGGAAGTGGTCAAACGCGTCGCCGGCCATCCGCTGATTATCGCCAGCGCGCTCGGCGTCCTGTCTGCCGCGGCGCATTTCGAGCCGCCGGTCGCGCTCGAACGGTTGATGCAGTTCCTGCAGAATGCGGCGGCGCCCTGCGCGCTGTTCGCGCTCGGCGTAACCGTCGCGCTGCGGCCGCTGAAGAAGATGCCGTGGGAAGTGCCGCCGCTCGCCGGGGTGAAGCTGGTGCTGCACCCGATCCTGGTTTTTCTGCTGATGTCGCTGTTCGGGCCGTTCGACCAGATCTGGGTCGACACGGCGGTGCTGATGGCGGCGCTGCCACCGGCGCTCAACGTCTTCGTGTTCGCGCGGCAATACGACGTCTGGGTCGAGCAGGCATCGAGCGCGGTGCTGATCGGCACGCTGGTATCAGTGGTCACGCTGACTAGCGTGATGTGGATGGTGAAAAGCGGTACGCTGCCACCGCTGTTGTTTAGGTGAAACAAATGCAGCCGCTCGGAGGCCTTCTCGTTCTCGATTTCACCACGCTGCTGCCGGGGCCGCTGGCGAGCCTGATGCTGGCGGAAGCCGGCGCCGAGGTCCTCAAGATCGAGCGGCCGGGCGGCGAGGATGCGCGGCATTTTCCGCCGCTGGTCGACGGCGAAAGCGCGGTCTTTGCCTTGCTCAATCGCGGCAAGAAGGGTCTCACCCTCGATCTCAAGAGCGAGGCCGACCGCGCCAAGCTCGTGCCGCTGATTGAGCGCGCCGATATTCTGATGGAGCAGTTCCGTCCCGGCGTGATGGCGCGCCTCAAGCTCGGCTATGACGACGTGCGCGCGATCAATCCGCGCCTCATCTATTGTTCGATTTCAGGTTACGGGCAGAGCGGCCCGCGCGTCGACGAGGCCGGGCACGACATCAATTACATCGGCAATACCGGGCTGCTCGATCTGCAACCGGGGCCGGCCGCGGCGCCGGTGGTGCCGCCGATGCTGGTGGCCGACATCGGCGGCGGCAGTTTTCCGGCGGTGATCAATATTCTGCTGGCGCTGCGGGCGCGCGACAAAAGCGGGCAGGGCTGCCGCCTCGATATCGCCATGACCGATGCCATGTTCACCTTCGGCTGGGCGGCGCTGGCGATCGGCGCGGCGACGGGCAATTTTCCCAAACCGGGCGAGCTGTGGCTGGTCGGCGGCTCGCCGCGCTATCAGCTCTATCCGACCAAGGACGGCAAGCTGGTCGCCTGCGGCGCGCTTGAGCCGAAATTTTGGGCCGCTTTCACCAAGACGATCGATCTCCCGGCCGAATTCGCCAACGACTTCCGCGATCCGAAGGCAACGCGCGACATGGTCGCCAAGCTGATCGCCGCGCGCACGTCCGACGAATGGCGGCCGGTCTTCGCCGCCGCCGATTGCTGCACGACCATCGTGGTGCCGCTCGACCATGCGATGCGCGATCCGCATTTCGTCGAACGTGGGCTTTTCGACCACACAATTGAAAGCGCGTCTGGCAAGACCATGCCGGCGCTGCCGCTGCCGATCGCGCCGGAGTTCCGCGATCAGCCGGGCGCCAAAAAGGCGCCGAAGCTTAGCAAAAACTAAAGCGCTTCTCCGCGCATCAGCCGCGGCTCGGCAGCAGCGGGCGCGACGCCTTCGCGCATGACCGCGCGGCGTAAAAATCCGATGCGGTCAATCATGTAAAGCCCCAGACCACGCATGCCCTGCACCGGCAGGAAATCGGTGAGCAGCGTGCGGTTGAGTAGGTCGATGGCGAGTGTGCGGCTGGCGACGTCGGCGCGCCGCATTTTTTCGTAAGCCGCGAGCACATCGTCGCCACCGATGTCGCGGCCGTCGCGCTGGGCGGCGACCGCGAGCTCGCCGATGCTCGCGGCGTCGCGCAGGCCGAGATTGAGCCCTTGCGCGCCGATCGGCGGGATCACATGCGCCGCTTCGCCGACCAGCGCGATGCGGTGCGCGCCGAAGCGCTTGGCGGTCGCTACCGACAGGGGGAACAGGCCGCGCCCGGGCTCGACCGTGATCTTGCCGAGGATCGAATGCGAGGCGCGTTCGATCTCCGTGGCTAGGTCGGCATCGCTGAGCTCCCTGAAGACATCGGCTTGTGCCGGATCGAGCACCCAGACGACGCTCGAGCGCAAGCCGGGCAACGGCACCAACGTGAACGGCCCGTTCGGGGTGTGGAATTCGGTCGAGGTATCGTAATGCGGCCGCGTGTGCGTGAGGCAGACGGTGAGCGCGGCCTGCGGATAGTCACGCGCGTCGACCGGGATGCCGGCCGCTTCGCGGCAGAGCGAGCGGCGGCCGTCGGCGGCGATCACCAGCGGCGCGTGCAACGTTTCGCCGCCGCTGAGTGTCACGGTGACGGCGTCGTCAGCCGGCGTGACGCTGAGGACCGCATCCTCGACGATGCGCAAGTGAGGCAGCGCCGCGGCGTGCTGTTCCAGCGCGGCCACCAGATGGCAGTTCTGAATATTGTAGCCGAAAGCGTCGAGATTGATCTCGTCGGCTGCAAATTTCACTTCCGGCGCCCGCCAAAGCCGGCCGGTGTCATCGACGATGCGCATGGTCCGCAGCGGTGCCGCCCGCGCCGCGCACAGCGGCCATACGCCCAGCGTCTCCAGCGCGGTGATGGAGCCCGCAAACAAGGCAGTGGTGCGGTTGTCGGGGCGGGCGGGGCGCTTGCCGATGAGCACGGTCGCAAGTGCCGCGCCGGCGAGCGTGATCGCTGCGGTTAGCCCGGCCGGGCCGCCGCCCACCACGATGACCGAAACCTGCTCGCCCGATTTGTCCGGCATCAAAGCGCCTGATCCTGTTGCGGTTTACCCGATTAGCACGTGCAAGCCGGGTGCGGAAACCCGCGAGCCTCGGGTACACCGCTTGCGCCCGATGCGCTATGCCTGCCTTAGGAACCGATGGCCGATACCGCCCGCCACGATCTGCCCCATTTACCGCCGGCCGCCTCGCGGCTGGGCGGCACGTTCGCCCGGCCGAAAATGCTGGCCGTCATCTGCGTGATTGCGCTAGCGGCGCTCGGATGGCTGGCGCTCGCGCTCATGTATTCCGGCCTAGGCGCGTTCGAGGCGCTGTGCCGGCCGCTGGCTATGTCGGGCGCAACTTGGGACGCGGGCGGCTTTGCCATCGTCGCGCTGATGTGGAGCGCAATGACGCTGGCCATGATGCTACCGAGCGCGGCGCCGATGATCCTCACTTACGCCGAGATCGCCGACACCGCCGCGCGCAAAGGCGAGCGCATCGTCTCGCCGTTCACGCTCGCCGCCGGCTACACGCTGGTATGGCTCGGCTTCGCTGCAATCGCGACGCTCGCGCAATACGGCTTCACGCGTGCGGCGCTCCTCGACCACGGCATGGCCTCGGCGAGCGGCCTGTTCTCCGGCGCGATCTTTCTCGGCGCGGGCGTCTACCAGTTCTCCGCGCTCAAGCACGCCTGCCTGACGCAATGCCAGAGCCCGTTCCCGTTCTTCTTCGCCAATTGGGCGACCACGCCGCGCGGCGTGTTCCGGCTCGGCGTCAAACAAGGCCTCTACTGCCTCGGCTGTTGCTGGGCGATGATGCTTGTGATGTTCGCCGTCGGCGTCATGAACGTCCTCTGGATGGCCGCGCTCGGCGTGGTGATGACATTGGAGAAGATCGGCACCGGCAAGCGTTTCACTTACGCGGTCGGCGTCGCCTTGATCGCCGGTGGCGCCGCCTTCATCGTCGCCGCCTTTGCGGCCCATTGGCCGGTGCACGCGAGTTGAGCTAGACAATCGAAAGACCAGGAGTGAACCAGTGACCGAAGCTTGGACCTTGAAAGGCGAATTGGCGCTGTCGTGCAGCTGCATGGTGTTCTGCCCCTGCGTGCTTTCGCTCGGCGACCATCCGCCGACGGAAGAGCGCTGCCAGACCTGGGCCGGCATCCGCATCGATGAGGGGCACATCGACAGCGAGGACCTGTCCGGGTTGCGCGTCGGCCTGATGATGGACCTGCCGGGCATCATGTCGCGCGGCAACTGGACCGCGGCGCTGTTCGTCGACGACAAGGCCTCGGCGCTGGCGGTCAAAGGGCTCACCCGCATCTTCACTGGCCGCGTCGGTGGCACCACGCATCTCTTGTCGATCCTGGTCGGCCAATTCCTCGGCGTGCGCCAGGTGCCGATCTCTTACGAGACGCAAGGCGAGACGCGTATTATCAACATCGATAAATACGGTGGCGGCGCCATCACGCCGGTGCGCGGCAAGGAGCAGGGCGAGAACGTCATCATCCGCAACAGCCAATACTGGATCGGCCCCGACGTCATCGTCTCGCGCGCCGACAAGTCGCGTTTCCGCGGCTACGGGCGCAACTGGAATTTGGCGGGCCGCTCGGCCGAAATCGTCAAGCTCGATTGGGGCAATCAATAGCGCATGGCGTCACCGACGCGCTTCGCAAGCGTTCGCGCATTTGCCGTCCACATTTTCACCGCCTGCGGAGCGGCGCTGGCACTGCTGGCGCTCGTGCTGGCGACCGGCGGGCATTGGGCGGCGATGTTCTTCTGCCTCGGTATGGCGCTGGTGGTGGACGGCGTCGACGGGCCGCTGGCGCGCGAATTCAAGGTGGCGGAGGTCCTGCCGCGCTGGTCGGGCGAAACGCTCGACCTGATCGTCGATTTCACCACCTACGTGTTCGTGCCCGCCTACGCGATCGCCGCCAGCGGGCAGTTGCCAAAAGCGCTGGCCGTTCCGGCCGGCATCGTCGTGGTGATCACCGGCGCGTTGTATTTTGCCGACCGCAACATGAAGACGCCCGACAATTATTTCCGCGGCTTTCCCGGGCTGTGGAATCTGGCCGCGTTCTATCTCTATCTGCTGGAGCCGCCGGAGTGGCTATCCGCCGCCATGGTTGCCGCGCTCGCCGTGCTGACGTTTCTGCCGATCAAGTTCCTGCATCCGCTGCGCGTGAAACACCTGCGCGTGCTTAACATTGCGTTGCTCGTAGCCTGGGCTGTGCTCGCCTTTGTCGCGGTGATCCACAATCTCGCGCCCGGGCCCTTTGTCGTGTGGCCTATGGTCGCCATCGCGGCTTATTTTTTCACCGTCGGCCTGTTGCGCACGCCCGCCTGATCGTGCTGGTTTTCCATTCCGTTTTAGGAGTTTGTCATGGCACGACCCGTTCTTCTCATTGCCGGCGGCAGCCGCGGCATCGGCGCGTCCACCTGCCGGCTCGCCGCCCAACGCGGCTATGACGTCGCGGTCAACTACAAGAGCAACGCCAAGGCGGCGGCGGGCGTGGTCGAGGCGGTCAAGGCGGCCGGCGGCAAGGGGATCGCCATTCAGGGCGACATGATTGACGAAGCCACGGTCGAACGCGTGTTCGACGAAGCGGCGAATGCGCTCGGCCCAATCACGCATTTCGTGCACAGCGCCGGCATCGGCGGCAAGAATTCCAAGCTCGAAGCCGCGACCGCCGAGACCATTCGCGACGTGCTCGATGTGAATCTCTATGGCGGGCTGCTCTGCGCGCGCGCGGCGGTGCGCCGCATGTCGACCGCCAAAGGTGGGCCGGGTGGGTCGATCGTGCTGATCTCTTCGATTGCCAGCGTGACCGGCGGCGCCGGCGAATACGTGTTCTATGCCGCCGCCAAAGGCGGCATCGACGCGCTGACCAACGGCCTCGCGCGCGAGGTGGTGAAGGAGGGCATCCGCGTCAACGCCATCCGGCCCGGTCCGAGCGACACTGAAATCCACGAGCCGGGCCGCTTGGAGCGCATGACGCCGCTCTTGCCCATGGGCCGGCCGGGCAAGCCTGACGAGATCGCCGAGGCGATTTTGTTCCTGCTGTCGGATGCAGCGTCCTACATTACCGGCGCCGTCCTTAACGTGTCCGGTGGCAGATAGGCCCGCTTGTGTTCGGCGCTTGGCTGCCTATGATCGCCGCCGAAACCCATCCAGACAAACCAAATCTATCGAGGGAGTGAAACTATGGTCGCGGCAGTGCGCGTTCACAAAACCGGCGGTCCCGAGGTGCTGACGTACGAAGACGTCGCCATCCCGGCGCCCGGGCAGGGCCAGATCAAGATCAAGCAGCATGCCTGCGGCGTCAATTTCATCGACTGCTACTTCCGCAACGGCAGCTACCCGGCGCCGTCTATGCCGTTCATCGCCGGCAACGAAAGCGCCGGCGAGGTGATCGCGGTCGGCCCCGGCGTGACCGATCTCAAGGTCGGCGACCGCGTCGCTTATGTGGGGCCGCTCGGCGGCTACGCGGCCGAGCGCGTCTTCGCGGCTGACCGCGCGGTCAAGCTGCCCGACAACATCACCTACGAGCAGGCCGCCGGCATGATGCTCAAGGGCATGACGGTACAGTACCTGGTCAACCGTACCTACAAGGTCGGCAAGGGCACCATCTGCCTGATCCACGCCGCCGCCGGCGGCGTCGGCCTGATCGCCTGCCAGTGGGCGAACTCATCTCGGTGCCACCGTGATCGGCACGGTCGGTTCCAAGGACAAGGCCGAGCTCGCCAAGAAGAACGGCGCGCACCACACCATCCTCTATCGCGACGAGGACTTCGTGGCCAAGGTAAAGGAGATCACCAGCGGCAAGCTGTGCGACGTGGTCTATGACGGAATCGGCAAGGACACGTTCCCGGCTTCGCTCGATTGCCTGCGCCCGCTCGGCTATTTCGTCAGCTTCGGCAGCGCGTCGGGCCAGATCGCGGCCTTCAACATCAATCTGCTGCAGGCCAAGGGCTCGTTGTTCGCCACCCGGCCGACGCTCAACCATTACGGCGCCAAGCGCGACGACCTGGTCAGCATGGCGAACGACCTGTTCAAGGTGGTCGGCTCCGGCGCGGTGAAGATCCCGGTCAACCAGACATATCCGCTCAAGGATGCCGCCAAGTCGCATATCGATTTGGAATCGCGTCACACCACGGGCTCATCGATCCTGATTCCGTAGTGGGTGCGTTTGCCGATCCGAACGAGTGAATTCGGCCGCGCCGCCCCAGCGGCGTCGTCGGCCGTTTTCGTTGTTGGCGCTCGGCGCGCGGCGGCAGGCTGAAGGCCTTGTGATGAACGACGAAGCAAGACCGCTCGGCCGCGGTGCGACCTTCGCGCTGGCGGTGTTTGCTTTGCTGGCCGGGCAAATCGTCGCGCTGCTGGCGCTGACCTGGTGGTACGGCCAGAACCTCGCCCATTTGCCGAATTTTGCCGGCGACGGCGCCGCCATCACGCTGGTTATTGCGGTGTCGACGCCGATCAGGTGCTGATGCTCGCGCTGTTCGCGCGCCGCGCCGGCGTCAATGCCGCCGATTACCTCGGGCTGATTTGGCCGCGCCGCGGCGAATTGCTGTTCGGCCTTGCCGCCATGGCCGCCATGATCGTCGGTCGGCAACGCGCTGAGCTTGATGCTCGGGCGCAATCTGGTCACGCCGTTCCAGGTCGACATCTACCCCACCGCAAGCGCGGCCGGCTGGCTGCTCTGGCTCTGGGTCGCCGTCGTCGTCGTTGACGCCGATCGGCGAGGAGATCCTGTTCCGCGGCTTCCTGTTCCGCGGCTGGCTGCGCACGCCGCGCGACGCCTGGCCGGTCATCGTCGTCACCTCGCTGCTCTGGGCGCTCATCCATCTCCAGTACGATTGGTATGTCATGGCGCAGATCTTCGTGTTCGGGCTGATGCTCGGCTGGCTGCGCTGGGCCAGCGGCTCGACCATGCTGACCATTCTGCTGCATGTCCTGATCAATGTCGAAGGCATGCTCGAAACCGTCGTGGACCTGAAATGGCTGACGCTCGACCCGGCCGCGCTCGGCGCGCGCGCCGAGGCGATGATCGAGGCGCTGGCGCCGATTTCGGCCGAGCCGGACCGGCTGGTGCGGCTGTTCCTGACGCCCGAGCATCGCCGCGCCGCCGACATGGTCGCGCAATGGATGCGCGAGGCCGGGCTTGGCGGTGAGCGAGGACGCGCTCGGCACGTTGCGCGGGCGCATCGGCGAGGGGCCGCGGCTGCTGATCGGCTCGCACATCGACACCGTGATCGACGCCGGCAAGTACGACGGGCCGCTCGGCGTCATCGCCGGCATTCTCGCCGTCGCGCATTTCGGCGGCAAACCGCCGCTGCCGATCGACGTGCTGGCCTTCGGCGACGAGGAGGGCTCGCGCTTTCCCGCGACGCTGACGTCGTCGGCGGCCTGCGCCGGCGCGTTCGAGCCGGAGGCGCTCGAGCTCGCCGACCGCAACGGCGTGACGCTTCGCCGACGCGCTGCAGGCCTACGGCAAGAATCCCGCCGACATCCCCGCGGCCGCCTACAGGCGCGGCGAAGCCGCGGGCTATGTCGAGGTGCATATCGAGCAGGGGCCGCGTGCTGGAGGCCGAAGACCAGCCGCTCGGCGTCGTCACCGGCATCGTCGGGCAGAGCCGCTGCGCGTCACCGTGACCGGCGAGGCCGGACACGCCGGCACCGTGCCGATGAATCTGCGGCGCGACGCGCTCGCCGGCGCGCCGAAATGGCGCTGGCGGCCGAGCGATCGCGCGCGCACGCCGAGGACGGCATGGTGGCGACCGTCGGCATCGTCGAGGCATCGCCGGGCGCGGTCAACATCATTCCCGGCCGCGTGGTGTTCACCGTCGATCTGCGCTGCGCTGACCGATGCGCCGCGCAGTGGCCGCGGTCGAGCAATTCGAGGCGGAGGCGCGCGCGATCGCCGCCGCGCGCAAGCTCGAGGTTGCGATTCGAGCACGTTCCACGAAATCGCCGCCGCGCATTGCGACGCCGAGCTGCAGGACGCGCTCGGCGCCGCGATCGGCGATCTCGGCGACACATGCCGATCCGGCTGCCCTCGGGCGCCGGGCCACGACGCGACAGATGATGGCGCGGCTCTGCCCCTCGGCCATGCTGTTCGTGCGCTGCCGCGGCGGCATCAGCCACAATCCGGCGGAATACGCGCGCCCGCCGACATGGGTCTGGCGGTCGCGGCGCTGATCCGCTTCATCGAGCGCTTCAGTCGCAATCTACAATAGCGCGGCGATTTGCGCAAAGGCCGGATGCTGGCTGATGCCGCCGGCAGGCGCGGCAGCCGACCACGCCGGCGCCGTGCGGCGAAGCGCGCGATGCTGGCGACGGTGTCGTCGAGTTCGACCGGATTGCGCTCGCTCTCGTTCACCACGATAGCAGCGATCTTCAGATGCCGCGCTGCGCCAGCACGTCGAGCGCGGTCAGGGTGTGGCTGATGGTGCCGAGATAGCCGCCGACCACCAGCACAGCGGGATGTGCAGCGCCGCCATCCAGTCGAGCACGGTGTGGCGGTCATCGAGCGGCACCATGATGCCGCCGACGCCCTCGATGAACAGCATGCCGTTCGCGGCGATCGACCGCCTGGCGGCTGAACGCGATCAACTGCGTCGAAATCGATGCTGCGGCTTTCGCGCGCGGCCGCCATGTCGGGCGACAGCGGCGCGCGGAAGCGCCAGGGCGCGATGCGCTCGATCTCGCGGCGCGTCGACCGGCCGCCCGAGCGCGGCGAGCAGCACCGCCGGGTCGCTGCGTCTCGACCGACGGCGGGATCGTAAGCCGCTCGCCACCGGCTTCAGCGCATCGACCGGCGTGTCCGGCCGCGCGCAGATGCCGGATCAGGCCGGCGGTGACGAAGGTCTTGCCGATATCGGTGCCGGTCGCGGTGACGAAGAAGGCGCTCATGCTTAGTGGCCGCAAGATGCTGTCGCGCACGATGTCGGCGAGCCGCGCGATCTGCATCGTCGGGATGCTGCGCGGTGAAGGTGAGGCGCAGCCGCGCGGTGCCGGCCGGCACGGTCGGCGGGCGGATGGCGGCGGCGAGGAAGCCTTCGTCTTCCAGCAGGCGCGAGGCCGCGAGCGCGGCTTCTGCCTCGCCGAGGACCACCGGCACGATCGGGCTTTGCGCCTCCGGCAGGCCGGCGGCGCTGGTGAAGGCTGCGCCTTGGCGAGCGGCAGCGCCGCGTAGTCCGGCTCGCGCTCGATCAGGTCGAGCGCGGCGATCGCGGCGGCGACGCATCGCCGGCGGCAGGCCGGTCGAATAGATCAGCGTGCGCGCGCGGTTGCGGATCAGATCGATCACCGGCTGCCGAGGCGCAGAGATAGCCGCCATAGGCGCCGAGCGCCTTGGACAGCGTGCCCATCTGCAGCGGCACTCGGCACGTGCGTCTTGCCGGCGAAGCTCGAGCCGCGGCCGCCGCCGACCACGCCGAGGCCGTGGGCGTCGTCGACCATCAGCCAGGCGTCGTGCTGCGTCGCGCCAGCGCGCGAGCTCCGGCAGCGGCGCGCAGGTCGCCGTCCATGGAGAACACGCCGTCGGTGACGATCAGCGCGCGGTCGTGCGCGGCGCGGTGCTGCCGCGAGCAGATCGCGCGCATGGCCGACGTCGTTGTGGCGGAACGGCAGCACCTTGCGCGCGCGACAGCCGCGCGCCGGCCACAGAGCAGGCATGGGCGAGCTCGTCGATCAGGACCAGGTCGTCGCGCCCGACCAGCGCCGGAATGATGCCGGCATTGGCGAGATAGCCGGAGCCGAACACGCAGGCGGCCTCGGTGCCCTTCAGCGCGGCCAGCCGCGCTTCGAGCTCGGCGTAGAGCGGATGATTGCCGGTGACGAGGCGCGAGGCGCCGGCGCCGACGCCATAGCGCTCGATCGCCGCGATGGCCGCCGCCTTGACCGCCGGGTGCTGGCGTCAGACTGAGATAGTCGTTGCAGGAGAACGACAGCAGCCGCCGGCCGTCGCGCTCGACCCAGATGCCGTCCTCGCGCGCGGTCTCGGCCAGCGCGCGGCGCAGGTGGCGGCGCTCCAGTTCGTCGAGCTTTGGCTTGGGCGAAGTTGTCGAGCGAACGCATGGTGGCCATCCCTAGCATAATAGGCTAAATGCTCGCCAAGGCCACGGCAGGGGA
>CAVTCV010000007.1:0-574637 GCA_963733315.1 uncultured Alphaproteobacteria bacterium
CATGACTGCGTTCGCTGCGATGCACTATTTAGGACGTGATTGGTGCATAGCGGACAACGGCCGGAATCGGCGTTGAATTGGTCGGTCGCGAATGATCCGATGAGGACATTAACGAGACAGCCCCACAGAAAATGGCGCGATTTTACGGCTCTATTACTTTAAAGAGGTCTTCGATTGTCTGACGGTTCTGTACGAGAAGAAACTTGACGGCAAACCCTTCAGAAGATTGCCGAATTACCTGACCAGGGATATTTCCAACTTTTACAATCGCACCAAGCTTTGGACTAATCTCGGCAGATGCCGCAGCGCCAGACAATGAATAGTCAATGATCTGACACGGCGCCGAACTGCCATCCGAAAAGCGCAATATCGACTGGGGATTGCGTGGAGCGAGTCTTTCGTGGCGTCTTTTGTTAATACTCTTCTTGTCTTTCGCCCAAGCAATCTTGTTCTCTATTTTTTTTCGGTGTTCGACGTTTGCAACAATCCACATCGCAAATTGACGTTCGGAAGTTTCGGTGACCGGACCTTCAAATTGTCCAAAATTTTCAAAATACGCTATGACCCATTCACCAATACTGCCGGTTACAGGCCCGGCGAGTTTGATAAATTCAGCTGAGAATTTCAGTACTGTACAGGGAAACTGACGGGGCCTCCCGCTGGCGTCGCGCCAACTCCTTAGTGTGTATTGGCCTTGCTTGCCGACGAGTGCCTGCTTGACCGCAACAGGTTCAACGAGATCGCCTTTGCGACGCCCAACAGCGCCGACTTCGCTTTTTGACTGAAGCACGAGATTGTTCGGCGTACGCACGGTCACTGCAATAGCTCGTATCGGCGCAGTTTAGGATGTCAGGGTTTCTGTAAGCTATGGTTCGTGGCGCATTGATGAATGTTTGCCCGATAACTTTCATTCACGCGCACGATGAAATCTGAAGTCACACCATATATGTTATAAAAAATAAAATAACGTCTTATTAACGTGTCGTTTCATGGTGGAATTCTTGGGCGCGTTTTTCCATTTTTGGCTCGCACCTCAATATTTCAAGATATCGCCCGTGCGGCAGCGGCAGTCACCCAGCGCGGCTGCTTTCACACCGCGCATGGCCTCGTCGTCTGCTTTTAACGCATAGCTGCGTTAGCGACACTGCACCATTTAAGACGCGATTGGACAACGACGGACAAAGTTGGATTTTAGCCCATAATGGTAGCCTGATGGCTTTTTTGAACCAGCGGGATAGAGATTACTGCACCCGGGTGGTCCGCTTTGGGTATTTGGACCGGTTTAACTGAGAGCTTCCGGCACGATGCCACCTTTCGAGAATTTCACTTGGATTGCCGGCTGTCGGGACCGCTCGAATTCAGGGAGCAACAGCTGGAGGCGAGCAGAACCCGGCGGCGGGTTAGCCTATTAACGGCGATAATGACAATTATCGCAGGCAACTATGCGTTCGGTCCAAAATAGGCCTCCCGCATTTCGGGACGGTCCTTCAACTCGGCTGGCGTTCCGGACGCGACCACGCGCCCCTTCGACAGCACATAACCTTGTTGGGCGATGGCCAACGTCTGGTGCACATTTTGCTCTACCAGAAATACGGTGATACCGCGCTCGTTCATCTGGCGGATGATGTTGAAATTCTCCTTGACCAATAGCGGCGACAAGCCGAGGGACGGCTCGTCGATTAATAAAAGTTTCGGTGCGCACATCAGGCCCCGGCCGATCGATACCATCGCCTGCTCGCCGCCGGACATGGTGCCGGCAAGCTGGCCGCGGCGCTCTGCCAAGCGCGGAAAAATGCGCAGGATGTCGGCCATGCGCCCCCGAACAACCTCGTCGGACCCTTCCTGGTAGGCGCCGATACGGAGGTTCTCCTCGACGGTCAGCTTGGGAAACACTTTGCGCCCTTCCGGGATGCAGGCGATACCGGCGGCTACGATCCGGTGCGTGGGCTGCTTTGTAATGTCGATGCCGTTGAACACGATGCGGCCGGCACGTGGCGGCGTCAGCCCGAGGATCGAGCGGACCAGGGTGGTCTTGCCGGACCCATTGGAGCCGAGCAGGCAGGTGATAGCGCCGGTCTCCACCGTGAGCGAGACGCCTTGCAGCACGTCGGCCTTGTCGTAGGCCGTGGTAATACCCTCGACGTCGAGCAAGGACCTCATCAGGCAACCCCCAAATAGGCTTCCTGGACCTGCGGGTTTGCAGCAACCGTGCGGTACGGCCCTTCCGCGATCTTGCGCCCGAAGTTCAGCACGACACAGCGGTCCGTGATTCGCTCGATGACGCCCATCTCATGCTCGACGATGACGATGGTGAGGTTCTTGTTGCGCTCACGCACCAGGAGAATGTCATCCATCAGTTCGGCGGTCTCATCATGCGTCATGCCGGCAGAGGGCTCGTCAAGCAACAGCAGTTTCGGCCCGCTGATCAGCGCGCGGCAGATTTCGATGCGACGGCGATCGATCATCGGCAGGCCGGCCGTAGGCTCAAACAGGCGATCGGCCAGCGCCGGCTCAAAAACCTCGACTAATGCGCGCGCTGCGGCATAGCTCCTCTCGAATTCGCGCTTGAAGGAGCCGCGCCGGAATAGATTGAACCACAGGCTCTGATTAAGGTGCTTGTGGTTGCCTATCATAATGTTGTCGAAGATTGACAGCGGCAGCGACAGCCGCGAGCGCTGGAAGGTTCGGGAAATTCCGGCCTGATAGATTGCGCGTGCGCCGACTCGCGTGATGTCGCCGCCGTCGAAGGTGACGCTCCCCTCATCGGCACCGTAGATGCCGGTGATCACGTTGAAGAACGTCGTCTTGCCGGAGCCGTTCGGCCCGATTAGGCCGATGATCTCGTTCGCTGCGACGGCAAGATCAAGGCAATCGAGCGCCAGGACGCCGCCAAAGCGCTTCGACAGACCACGCGTTGCCAAGAGCTCCGTCATGGCCGCCATCCTGGGAAATAGCGGCGTACTGGGCGCGGCAGCAGGCCTTCAGGACGGAACAGCAGCACCGCGATCACCATTAGCGCGTAGAGCAGGAAGCGATACTCCTGGATCGCCTGCAGCTTCTCCGGAACGATGACGACGATCACAGTGGCAACAATCAGGCCCCAGGGATTGCCGATGCCGCCGAGTAGCAAGATCGACACCAAAATGAGCGAATCCGCGAAGGTGTAATTGTTAGGCGCGACAAAGCCGCCGACCATGCCGAACAGCGCGCCGGCAATGCCAATGATGAACGTGCCGATCAAAAAAGCTGTGACCTTCCAGCGCACGATGTTGAGGCCGAAACAGCTCGCCGCCGTTTCGTCGAGCCGAAGCGCATCGAGATTGAGCCCGATCCAGGAGCGCTCCAGCCGGCGCACGATCACAAAGGCGGCGACCAGGAGCGGCAACGCCACCGCGAAATAGTTCAGGTAGAACGAAAAGGTCAGGCCGCCGATCTCGATATTGTCGTTAAACTGCCAGCCGAAAATGGTCATGCCCTTGACCTGCATGCCCTGCGGACCGCCGACTACGTCGTTGACCTCCAGAAAAGTCTTGAACAGCAGCGCGAAGGCGATCGTCACGACGGCGGCATAATGCCCGCGGGTGCGTAGCACCGGTAACAGCAGCAGCGAGCCGATCAGCGCCGCCAGCAGTCCTCCGATCGGCAGGACGATCAGATGCGGCACGCCGGTATAGGCATTAAAGACGGCCGAGGTATAAGCGCCAATGCCGAAGAAGGAGGAGCCGGCGAAATTCAAGACGCCGGCATAGCCGAACTGGATATTGAGCCCGAGCGTTGCCACCGAGTAGAGCATCACGGTGAGCACCAGCAGCAGCACGAAGTGGTCCTCGTGGAAGATGGCCGCAACCACCACAAGAGCCGCAATACCACACAGGCCGAGCGCATCCTCGCGCTCTGCGAAGGAGCGCGCTACCCCCGCGAGGATGCCGAGCCAGGCGCCGGCAACGACGACAGCAATGCCAGCAACAAGCAACGCGATGATCACGGCGGGACGCTCGACCGCCAAAAGTGCGATTAGATAGGAAGTCGCCGAGACGAGAGCGGCGAGGCCGGGCCAAATTGTCGGACGCTGCGCCATCATACCCGTTCGCTGATCTTTTCCCGGATCAGCCCGGTCGGCCGCCAAGCCATGATGGCGATAACGACGGCGAAGGCGAATACGTCCTTGTAGGCGCTGGCAAATGGCAAAAACACCGTGCCGACGGTCTGCAAACCGGCGAACAGAAAGCCGCCAAGGATGGCGCCGTAGACGCTGCCGAGACCGCCGATGATCGCCGCAGAAAAACCAATGACGCCGAGATAGAGTCCGATGCCAAAATTGATCTCATTGTAGTAGAGGCCGTTCATCACACCAGCGAAGGCGGCCAACCCGGAACCCAACGCGAACGTGATGAGGACGACGGCGGTAAAATTTATGCCCATAGTGCGCGCGGTTTCCTCATCTTGCGCTACAGCACGGATCGCAAGGCCAAGCTTGGTGCGGTTGAGCAGATATTGCAGCCCAACCACCACCAGCGCGCCGGCTGCAAGCATCAGGACATTGTCCAGCCGCAGATTAAATTCGCCGATATCGATCGAACTGTGCGGCAACAGAGCCGGAAACGGCTTTGGGTTGGCACCTTGCGGGTAGAACAACCGTACGCTTTCGCGCAGCACGGTACCAACCATTAGCGTGATTAAAAGCGTGTTGAGTGGCGGCGCCGAGCGCAGTGGCATCACCAGATAGCGCGCGATTACCATGCCGAGCAGCGCCATCGCCCCGATGGAGATTGCCAGCATGATGGGCAGGTCAAGCCACGGCGACCTCAAGCCGAGCGCAGTCAGCCCGGCGAAGGTGGCGAGCGCCGTAAATGCTCCGACGGTAAGTACGTCGCCATGCGAGAACTTGATGACGTCGAGCACGCCGAAGAACAGCGTGAAGCCGACCGCCACTAGCGCATACATCATGCCGAGCATCAGCCCGTTCATGACGTATTGCGCAAACAGACCGAGATCCATGTCCTTGGGTCTTGGAAATGAAAGCGGCGCCGCTCGCCACGCGGCCCCGCGGAGGATTACTTCTGGCCCGGCAGCTTACGCTTGCCCGAGGCGTATTCACTGTCTTCCCACTCCACGAACTTGCCGTCCTGCACCACGTATTTTGTTATCACCGCGACCGTGTTCTGGCCGTGGTCATCGAATGTGATCTTGCCGACGATTGAGTCGCGGTCCTTCACATTGCCGAGGTCGGCGATGACTTTCTTGCGGTCGGGCCCAACCTTTTCGATCGAGTCCAGGATCATGTTCATGGCAGCGAAGGCGAAAGCGCCGTAGGCTTCTGGCGGCTGATCGTATTTCTGCGCGTTGTATTTTTCCATAAAGAACTTGCCGCCTGGCAGCTTCTCGGTCGGTGCGCCTTCGCGGAATGCGAGACAGCCTTCAGCGAGTGGGCCGAGGCCCTGGATGAAGGCGTCGGACACAATGCCGGACGTGCCGTCGAACACGGCCTTGATGCCAAGCTTGTCCATCTGCTGGCGGATACGTACACCGATCGGCGTCAGCCCGCCAAAATAGATCACGTCGGGACTAAGCGCTTTGATCTTAGTCAGCTCGGCGGTGAAGTCCTGCTGCTCCGCCGTCACGCCGAAAGTGCCGACGATCTTGGCTTTGCCGATGCGTGCCAGCGCCTTGCTGAAATACTCGTTGTGACCTTTGCCGTAGTCGGTGGTGTCGTGGATGACTGCCACCGTTTTGTAGCCGAGCTTAGAGATCAGCTCGGCATTGGCGTCGTTTTGGTTGATCATCGTGCCGTTGACGCGATGAACTTCGGGGTACTTGTTGCGGTAGGTGATATCCGGCAGCACCGCGCCCCAGACGATCACCGGGAAGCCGAATTTGTGGTAGGTGTCCACGGTCGCGATTGCGGTGGCTGAGCAATAGTGCGTGGCGCCGGCGATAATATCCTTGTCGGCCGCCATCTTAGTAGCGACCTGCACGGCGACGTTCGGCTTGCACTCGTCGTCAAGTACGACCATCTCGTATTCGTATTTCGCCTTCGCGTCGGCGTTGCGCAGCCTGACGGCGAGGTCGGCAGAGTTACGACCGCCAATACCGTTGACTGACACGCCTCCGGTGAGAGGGCCTATGAAGCCGACTTTCACCTTGTCCTTCGCGCTGGCCGCACTCAGCGTGAACGCAATTGCGAGCGCCGCGAGACCCACAATGGTCGCTTTGCTGGTCCTGTTCATCGTTGCCTCCCTTGGTTTTTGATTACTGGCTCGTGCTGCCGCCCAAATCGCAGGTTTACTGCACATGGTCGCGCAGCCGCGGCCTCAGGGCAAGGCGAACAAAGGCCTACTAGGGCCGATAATCAACCTGTCATCCGATGGCGCCGCAGCCCTCTGCTGCAGCGCGGCCTAGGCATTATCCTGCCTTCCGCTTACCGGTCGAACGAGCTGATCTTTTAGTCTCTTCCTTTGCTGTCTTCTTGCCGGGAATTGGCAGCAGCATTTCTCTTTGCCCCTCAATTCGCTTTCGCCTGCTCTTCGATTGCGTCTCGCGGCCCGCTTGCTCCGATTGGGCGCTCCGGCGCAAGGCGTCCATCAGATTGATCACTTTGGATGATGCCCGCTCTTTCGGCGCCTCGATCTTAATTCCCTTGGATTTCTTCTCGATCAGGTCGCGCAGCGCCGCCTCATAGTGGTCTTCAAATTTGTCGGGCTCGAAATGTCCTGCCTTTGTCACGACGATGTGCTTTGCCAAATCCATCATGTCCTTGCCGAGTTTCAAATCCGGGATGTCGTCGAAATAGTCTTTCTCGTCCCGAACCTCGTAGGGGTATCGGAGCAACGTCCCCATAAGACCCTTGCCTCGTGGCTCCATCGCAATAACGTGCTCGCGGCTGGTCAGCACGACGCGGCCAAGGGCGACCATGTTCATCTGTTGGATGATATTTCGAATCACGACGAACGCGTCCTGCCCGACTTTCCCATCCGGCGCTATGTAGTACGGGCGGATGTGATAAAGATCATCTATCTCTGATTTTGGAACAAACTCGTCGATCTCAATCGCCTTGGTGCTTTCGAGCGCGACCAACTCAAGCTCGTCGTCAGTGATCTCGATGTATTGTCCCTTGGCGATCTCGTAACCTTTTACGATGTTCTCTGACGGGACTTCCTCACCAGTGTCCTCGTCGACCTTGCGGTAACGGACACGGTTGCCCGTCTCTTTGTTGATTTGGTTGAATTTGATTTTCTCGCTTTCGCTCGTGGCCGGGAAAAGCTGAATTGGGCAGGACACGAGTGAGAGGCGCAGGAAGCCTTTCCAATACGCGCGCGGTGCCATTGGGAACTCCCACACAACAAATACAGGCAGTGAGTTTAGCCTATTAGGCGCACACTCGCATTAGGTCTTGAACTCGCGCTGTTCTCACTCCGTTCCACAGTGCCACGGCCACTCTTGCAGACGTCGCTTGGGAGCCGGCCGATATCTCTCGGTATGATCGGCCGCTCTGGAGCGAACGCCTACGAGGGTGAAACTTTGTACGACTAAAATTCTCGTGCTGCTTCCTGAAGCACGTAGTCGACACGGTTTTAGAATCATTGGTTACGCGGCGACGCTAAAGCCCGTAGATGCGCTGAGCCGTACCGCCAAGTACAGCTTCGCGTCCACCTGGCGACATGGAGGTAATCAGGTCTGTAATGCCATGCCACACCTCGCCGAACGTGCCGCCGAGCACCACCACGGGCCAATTGCTGCCGGCCATCACGCGCTCGGCGCCAAACGATTGCAGCACGTGATCCGCGTAGCGACGGATCTCCGCCGTGGACCACCGCCAACGCACGACCAGAGCGAGACCGGCTGACAGTTTGACCGACGTATTGGGCAGCGCCGCCGCACGCTTAACGAAAGTAGCCCAGGGCTCCCAACCTTTTTCCGGTACTGGTGGATTGCCGAGATGATCAAGCACGACCGTCAGTTGCGGCATGTCGCGCGCGACCGTCAACACCGACTCGAACTGCCGCTCGTTTACCGGGATTGCTTCGAACACGAGCCCGGCCTTGGCGACCAGCTCGAGCGACTGACGCACTGCCGGCTGCAACAACCACTCCGGATCGGACTCGTAGGCGATCAGCGGGCGGATCCCGACAAGCCTACCCAACGACCGCAACTCGTCCAGCGCGGCGACGCAGGCCGGCGGATCAATAAGTGGCACCCAGCCGACCACGCCGGCGACATAGTCGACCGTCCGCGACAGACCGAGAAACTCGCGCGTCTCATCAAGATCGTTGAGCGACTGCACCAGGATGGTGGCATCGACACCCGCCGCTTTCAGCTGCGGGCGCAGGTCGTCCGGAGTGAAATTGCGGTCCAGGCGCGCGCCGACCGCTGGCGGAAACTTGTGCACCCGGTTGCCAAACTTCCAGAAGTGCTGATGGCTGTCGATAACCCGCATGTCATCACCTTGGGGGAATACGCCGTCTTGCGTCATGTGCGCCAGCCAGACGGCTTCCGCAGCATCAGCGTTGGGGGCGCCGACTAGGTCCGAATTGTCGGTCCAGGTTAAAATCGCATTTGCCTAGCCGCTGCACTCGTCGCAAAAATGGTGTTGTTATCCCCATCCTCTTTCCTGCCCTGCCTTTGTGACACCCGGCAAGACAAATTATCGGCGCCGACAATCGAAACGAGTTTACTTCTGGTCGTTTTGCGGCTACGTCCGCCGCGGTCTTCGAAATCGGTTTAACGAAATAGCCGAGGTAGGGGCATTGAATGCGGTCTTGGCGCACCACCAACTAGCCGCAACGACTGCCGCTGCATGATACTCAACCTTGACGACCTTTTTACCCCCTTGCAGCTTTTTGGCGCTACGCTAATCTTAGTTCCGAACCGCCGGACAAAAGCGGTCGAAAGGAAACGCCATGGCTTGGACGACCCCGACCCTTATCGAGATTTGCATCGGACTGGAGATCAACGGCTATCTGCCGGCCGAGTTTTGATTTCCTAGCAGTGCATTCGCAACCCCGTTAAATGGGACGTCTTACCGCCACTGTGCTTGGTTCGGCGGCGGGAGGCGGTTTTCCGCAATGGAATTGCCGCTGTCCCGTGTGTGCGCTCGCTTGGGGCGGCGATAAGCGAGTGCGGTCGCGGACGCAGGCTGGGCTTGCGGTCTCGAGCGGCGACGGCCGCTGGACGCTGATCAACGCCTCGCCCGATCTTGGCGGGCAGATTCGCGCGACGCCAGCGCTTCACCCCCATGAAGGTTTGCGCGGCAGCCCGATCGACGCGGTGGTCTTGACCGGCGCCGAGATCGATCAGATCGCCGGCCTCCTGTCGCTGCGCGAGAGCACGCGGTTCGCGCTTTACGCAACGCCGGCGGGCCACGCCGCGGTCAAGGCCAACGCGATGTTCGACGCAATGAGCGCGATGACGCGCAAGGCGGTCAATCCGGGCGAGCGCTTTGCGTTGTCCGGCGGCATCGATGCGAGTCTGTTCGTGGTGCCGGGCAAAGTGCCGCTCTATCTTGAGGACGAGGATCCGCAGACCGACAGCCAGAGCGCGGCCAATGTCGGCATCGAATTGCAGCGCGACGGCGCGCGGCTCGTCTTCGTGCCGGGCGCGGCGGCGGTGACCGATCCCATGCGCGAGCGCTTCGCGCGGGCCGACGCTGTGCTGTTCGACGGCACACTGTTCAGTGACGATGAGATGCTGCGCACCGGCACCGGCACGAAAACCGGCCTTCGCATGGGCCACATGCCGATCGACGGCGAGGGCGGAACCTTGCAGGCCTTGCAAGGTCTCAAGACGCGGCGCATCTTCATCCACATCAACAACACCAATTCGGTTCTGATCGACGGCTCGCCCGAGCGCACCAAGGTCGAGGCCGCCGGCTGGCAGGTGGCCGAGGACGGCATGGAGATTGTGTTGTGATGTTCGAGGGCCGCTTCGCGGCCACCTCAGGATGACGGAGTTTGCGCGGAGCGATTTATGAAGTTTTTGTCTCCGGACGAGCTCGAAGCCGCGCTGCGCGACATCGGAGCCAAGCGGTATCACCGCCGGCATCCGTTCCACGATCTGCTGCACGGCGGAAAGTGCACGAAGGGCCAGGTGCAGGCCTGGGCGCTCAACCGCTACTATTATCAGGCGATGATCCCGATCAAGGACGCGAGCCTGATCGCGCGCTGCGAGGACAGCGCGGTGCGCCGCGAATGGCGCTCGCGCCTGGTCGATCACGACGGCGAGCGCGACGGTGACGGCGGCATCGCGCGCTGGCTCAAGCTCACCGACAGCCTCGGGCTCGACCGCGATTACGTCACCTCGCTGCGCGGCCTATTGCCCGGCACGCGTTTCGCGGTGGAGGCCTATGTGCATTTTGTGCGCGAGAAGACGCTGCTGGAGGCGATCGCGTCGTCGCTAACCGAGATGTTCTCGCCGGTCATCATCGGAGAGCGCATGTCCGGGATGCTGGCGAACTATCCCTTCGTCACCCGCGAGACGCTATCCTACTTCGACAAGCGCCCGCCGCAGGCCCAGCGCGATGCCGATTTCGCGCTCAGTTACGTTAAGCAGAACGCCAGGACGCCGGAACAGCAGCATGCGGTGCTCGCCGCGCTAGAATTCAAGTGTGGTGTCCTTTGGTCGATGCTGGATGTGCTGTATTACGCTTACGTATCGCCTGGCCACGTGCCGCCGGGCGCTTTTGTGCCGGATCAACAATGACGGAAGTGCCTGACAGCGCAATCCCGCGCCTGCCGCGCGGCGTGCGGCTCACATACAATGAGGCGCAGGGCGGCTGGCTGCTGCTCGCGCCGGAGCGCGTGTTCAAGGCCGATGCGATTTCGCACGAAATCCTCAAGCGCTGTACCGGCGAGGCAACGCTCGCGACTATCGTCGACGATCTCGCCAAGACCTTCAATGCGCCGCGCGAGCGCATCCATGCCGATGTAGTGAAGCTGCTTGTTGGCCTGGCCGACAAAAAGTTGCTGGAGCTTTAATCGTGCTGGCGCCGGGCAAATTACCTGCGCCGCTCGGCCTGCTGGCCGAGTTGACGCATCGTTGCCCGCTCGGCTGTCCCTATTGCTCGAACCCGCTCGCGCTCGATCCTCGTGCCGACGAACTCGACACGGCGACGTGGACCCGCGTGTTCCGCGAAGCGGCGGCTTTGGGCGTGCTGCAGGTGCATTTGTCCGGTGGTGAGCCGGCGGCCCGGCGCGATCTCGCCGTTCTCGTCAAGTCGGCCCGCGACGCCGGCCTCTACAGCAATCTAATCACCTCGGCCGTGGGCCTAACTCCGCAGACCTTGGCTGCGCTCGCCGATGGGGGCCTCGATCACGTGCAGATCTCGATCCAGGACAGCGAGGAAAAATCCGCCGACCGCATCGCCGGGTATGACGGCGCCTCGGCGCGCAAGCGCGCGCTCGCCGCCGAAGTCGTGAAACTCGGCCTGCCGCTCACCATCAACATGGTGGTGCATCGCGCCAATATCGGCCGGATCGCGGCGATGGTGGAGCTGGCGCTCGGCCTTGGCGCCGCGCGCGTGGAGATCGCGCATGTGCAGTATTACGGCTGGGCGCTGAAGAACCGCGGCGCGCTGATGCCGTCGCAGAGCCAAGTCGAGCAGGCGGTGCGCGAGGTCGAGGCGCTGCGCGCAAAACATCACGGTCAAATCGTCATCGACGCGGTGGTGCCGGATTATTACGCGCGCTTCCCGAAACCCTGCGTCGGTGGCTGGGGCCGCCGCTCGCTCAACGTTACCCCGGCCGGACGCGTGCTGCCCTGCCATGCCGCCGAGGTCATTCCCGGGTTAGAATTCTGGAATGTGCGTGAGCATTCGCTTGCCGAGATTTGGCGGTCCTCGCCCGCTTTCTCGGCGTTCCGCGGCACCGATTGGATGCGGGAGCCATGCAAAAGTTGCGAGCGCCGCGAGCAGGACTTCGGCGGCTGCCGCTGCCAGGCTTTCCTAATTGCCGGCGACGCGCGCGCCGCCGATCCGGTCTGCCACCTGTCGCCTCAAAATGGGTTGGTCGAGCAATTGGCCGCAATGCGGGCCGACATTCCCTACAGCTACCGGCATTCCTGACCGCGGTTCCGCAACACGGAAATTTGCGCGACCCCCCAATTGCCACCGCCGGGTGAAATGGTGGACACTTGCCCTTGATGGGGGCGCGCTCCGGGGCCGTTCTCGATCGGACTCCGCGGGTCAAGTGCCTCCGCATCAGGGAGGACTTCGATGATTCCGCGTGTCACCGCCCGGCGCAGCATTTTGTTCGCCGGTACGATTGCCGGCCTTCTGTTAACTGCGCCGGCCTTTGCCCAGCAACCGCCGGCCGCAGCTCCCGCTCCGGCACCGGCCGCTGCACCGGCGCCCGTCGCCGCTGCGCCAGCGCTGCCGCCAGGCTCGCCGCTGATCGGACGGCCCGAGGGTAATCCCGCCGCCGCCAAGCTCGCGCCGGTCGCCGCTCCGCCTATTCCGGCCGCGGCCGACAAGTTGCCGACTGCAATGCTCAAGCTACCACCCGGCTTCAACATCGAGGTCTATGCCTCAGGCATCGCCAATGCGCGCTCGATCCGTCTGAGCGACAAGGGCACGCTGTTCGTCGGCACCCGCTTCGGCAACAAGGTGACCGCCGTCGTCAAGAAGGACGGCAAGACCGAGAACAAGGTCATTGCCGAGGGCCTCTATCGCCCGAACGGCCTCGCCTTCCATAACGGCACGCTCTACATCGCCGAGCTGTCGCAGATCTCCAAGATCGAGAATGTCGACGCCAATCTCGACAAGGTGAACAAGCCGACGGTCATCTACACCGATCTGCCGAAGGACGAGGCGCATGGCTGGAAGTTCATCGGCATCGGTCCCGACAACAAGCTCTACATTCCGGTCGGCCAGCCAGGCAATAACGTGCTGCATGACAAGGACCACGGCCAGATCCGCCAAATCAATCTTGACGGCACCGGCCGCGAAACCGTCGCGCTCGGCGTGCGCAATTCGGTCGGCTTCGACTGGAATCCGGTGAACAAGCAACTCTACTTCTCAGACAACGGCCGCGACTGGATGTCGGAAGACCTGCCGCAAGACGAGCTCAACCGCGTGACCAAGATTGGTCAGGATTTCGGCGCGCCCTATTGCTATCAGGGCAACATCCTCGATCCGGAATTCGGCTGGGGCCACTCCTGCAGCGAATTTGTCCCGCCGATCATGTTGACCGGTCCGCATTCGGCGGGGCTCGGCTTGCGCTTCTACACGGGCAAAATGTTTCCGAAGAAGTACAAGGACGCGATCTTCCTCGCCCGTCACGGCTCGTGGAACCGCTCGCACAAGTTCGGCGGCGACATCCTCGCCATCCATCTCAACAAGGACGGCACGGTGAAGTCCTCGGAGGTGTTCCTCTCGGGCTTCCTGCAGAACAACAACTATGTCGGCCGTCCGGTGGACGTCGAGATCATGAAGGATGGTTCAATGCTGGTTTCCGACGACTGGAACGGCGCGATCTATCGCATCACCTACGGCAAGGCGCACACTGCCAGCCGCTGACGGAATGTGCCGGGGACGCTTTGCGCGTTCCCGGCGTTTTACCATGACAATGCCTCAAACAATTCCCTATGCGCAGCTGTTCGCCGCTGCACTGGCGTTAGGCGCGGCGCTTGGACCACTGCATGCTGAAACGATCGCCGAACGCGCGGCGCCGTGTCTCGCCTGCCATGGCGCGAGCGGCCAGTCGGAAAATCCGGGAATCCCCTCGCTCGGCGGGCAGACCGCGCCCTACGCGCTGATCCAGCTTTATCTGTTTCGCGAGAAGCAGCGTGTGGTCGAAGTCATGAACGACATGACCAAGAGCTTCACCGACGACGATCTGCGCGCCTTCTCCGATTTCATCGCCACGCTGCCGCCGCCGAAGCCGCCGGCCAATGCCGCCGATGCCGCGCGCATGCAACGCGCCGCCGCGCTGATCACGCAGAACCGCTGTAACGGCTGCCACAATCTGGATTTGGCGGGACGCGACAACATTCCGCGCATCGCCGATCAGCGCGAGGATTATCTGGTCAAAACGCTGCGCGAGTACAAGAACAACACGCGGCACGGCTACGACGGCACGATGGCCGAAGTGCTGGCGCCGGTGACCGACGCGCAGATCGTCGATATCGCCTATTACATCGCGCGCTTTCGCTAAGATGTAGAAACGCTGTCTATGCTGATTGGCTCCCGGCAACTGTACCAAACAACACGCTGCGCGAACGTGTACGGGGGCACCTCGGCATAACGGCAAGATGCGGGTCTCCGTTAGGCCATCGCTGAGCCCTTTTGTCGAGGCTACGCCGTTCAAACGCCCGAGAATCGCGCTTATCGGAGGCAACCCAGCCACCCTGAGATTAGGCCTGAATGGTCGGCCCCGGCCCGAGCAGCGCCGTCACCTCGTCCCTCTGCTCGCTCTCCGTGCTCGGAAACTGGATGAGCTGCTTCGCCGCCCTCGACCTTGGTTAAGTCTACGTCTGATGGACTTTTGTCCTTCGGTTGAACCTCATCCTTTTCTTTTCAGCGACCGCTTTATTCATCGCGGTCTCACTTTTAGGCGCGAGAATAGATTTAGTCTTCTTGTCGTCGCTGGCCATCGTTTTTCCTAACGGCGGTTGTTCAGAGATTCTCTAACGACCCATAGGGCCTAATCTAAGGCTCGTCCCAAGGCTGCAATTTCTAACCTTATTTGTGCGCAGCCGAGTAAACCAATCGGGTAAGAGCCGTGTTCTTGCTTCAATTGACATTCTTTTCCGCTCCCCTACTCCAGTTTTCTTTCCCAAGTATGCGTGTCAAACTTGGCTATTGCAACTTCACGTTCGGCGACCTGAAATTCACCGGGCTGATCCGACCAACGTGCCGAACCTAGGACGTGATCGATGGGTTACAATCATCGCAACGACGAAATTCACGACAACATCGTGCGTATGCAACGCGCTTGGGAAGCCGAGCGCGATGCGCTGGCGACCGTGCGCCGTTTCAACGCATGGCTTTCGGCCAAAGGGCCCGTGTGGTTCTGGCCGAAGATCGCGGCGGCCATCACTGCGAAGCATCCGTGGCTAGTGATCGTGTGTGACAGTTGCGGGACGGTGGTCGATTTGGCGCGCGCCGGCCATGACGTGAAATTCTTTCACAATTGCCGCGGGGTTGGCGGCGAGCCGAAAGATTGCTTAGAATTACAAAGGCGGCGCTTGCAAGCGATGCTTCAAGTGACGCATCTTGCAAGTGATGCTTCAAGTGCAGCCTGGAGCATGCAAAAACTTTCCAATTGTTTCTGCGGTCTGGTGCAGGTGCCGTTCGGCGCCTTGCTTGAACAGGGGAGTCACGATCATGAAACGGGCGATCACGCTTGCTGGTGGCGGCCCTGCGGCCGGGCTCCACATCGGCGCCTTGCAGAGACTTCACGAAGCCGAAATCAAGTTTGATGTATGGGCGCTGTCTTGTATCGGCGCATGGGTTGGACTCGTTTACAATCAGTGCGATCCAGGAAAGGAAGTAGAACAGACTTATGAATTCTTTCGCGATGGGGTCTTTCGGGACGACGATTCCTATTCACGCTTTCCGGTTAACACTGTGTTCGGGACCGATAGCGTTTCCAACATGAAGGCGATGATGGAGTTTTGGATGGATCCGCAGACCTACAAGAATCTGTGGCTGCCGAACAAGATGATGAAGGCCGCGCAGGAATCGATCAAATTCATGTCCGACCGTTCGCTCTGGAACGAGGGCGACTTTAATCGCTTCGTGCTCAACAGCGTCCTCGCGCCGAATCCGTTCGTTCGCTACTGGATGTCGATGATGTACCTCAGCAACCTCTCGGGCCTTTCCAGGATCTACTATCCCGAAAGCAGCTTCATGCAGGCGATCAAGTTCGACCGACTGTACGACGACAAGAAGCCGTTCATATTCCACAACGCCTGGAACATCACCAAGCAGAAGCTTGCCCTTTTCTCAAACCAGCCGTCGTTCAAACCGAAGTCGAAGAAGCCGAAACAAACTCTGCAAGAGCCATACCAGAACATTACGTCGGCCAGCTTATGTGCCTGCTCAGCGCTTCCTTACATCGAGGAAACCGTCGAGATCGACGGCGACATCTACTGCGAGGGGGCCCTGGTCGATACAGTCAACTTCGAACGGTTGCTCGAAGATCATCCCGATCTCGATGAAGTCTGGATCAGCAGGATCGTTGATGCGAAGCAGGTGCGCCCACCGCGCAATATCGCGGAAGCGCTGGGTAATCTTTGCATGCTATTTGCGGCGACGGTCGGCGAGGATGACGTGAAGCTGTTTCGCTATCACGTCAAGGAAGACAAGAAATGGCACGGGCGCATCTACGAGATCAAAGTCGCAGACGTCATCAATTTCGAGTGGTCACACGCCAATCTCGATCGCGGCCGCAAAGTTGGTTACGACCGCGCCAGCAAGGTTCTCGAAGAGTATAAGGCTGACAAAGCCAAAAACCCACACTAGCGGTAAGGAGCTGACGACCGCGCGTCATTGAGAAGCGCCCGGGCCTCCCTTAAGTCCCGCATGTCTTCGCCTTCCTTGAACCAATCGCAGATTGATGTGAGTAGGTCGCGCGCCTCTTCTCGCATGCCGTGGTTGAGCCACGATTTTGCAAGGTCGTGAGAAATGCGAAGTTCGAGAGACTTGGCGTTCTGCTCCTTCGCCTTGCGCAAGGCAAGCTCCAGCAGGTCGTCCGACTGGGCCCACGCGTCCGCACTGCTCGTGCGTTGCAAGGCAGAGGCCTTCAATCGATAGAGCTCGCACTCAAAAAGTCTTTCGGAATTGCCGTGCACGGCGGCAAGACCGCGTTCGAGGATTTCCAGCGCGCCGTCAATGTTGTCTTGAAGCAGCAGAACCGGACACAAAAGCACGTAAAGCGCGGTGATGCCGAGTTCATAGCCGGCATTGCGATATTCTGCCAAGGCCACCGCGACGTCATCGAGCGGCGCCGATGACTTGTCGATCATCGTCGTACAAATGCCCTGGATAGCGCGCGACAGGCCGTGCCACTGCCGGAAGCCGTGCATTTCAGAGAGGTTGAGGCACTTCGCCGCATGCGTCCGGGCGATGTCCGGGCGGCCGCAGAGCGCATAAAGCACGGAGGCGTAATAGCAGGCATACGCCAGCGAGTGCGGGTGACCGATTGCATCGGCTCTTTGCAGAGCGGCTTCGATGCGGTTCACCGCCGTGTCCGGCTGGCCAAGAAGCCAGAACGTCCAGGACATCAGAGCTAGGTCGGCCACGCCCGCGTCCTGGCCGGCGGCTCGCGCAGCAAGCCGATCGTCCTCGCTGCTGTCGTTAAATGCGTCGAATGCTCGCTCGATCATCTCGCCCGCTTCGACGATCTTTCCCATGAACATCAGGATCATGGCATTGCCCCGAGTGGCGTTGAGCAACGCCGGGCGGTCGTCGCGCGCTTGCGCGCGGCCGAGCAGCACCGCAATGGTCTCGCGCGCTAGCGGGAGCTGCCCTCGCATGACGCTGGCTGTTGTGAGCCAGAACATCACCTGAAGATATTCCGGCGGGTCGCCGAGGCGCTCGCACAGTGCCCGCGCGCGCGTGAAGGCCGCCATCGAATCGCTGCTGGCCGGCCCCTGAGTTGCAATGAGACAGGGACCCATGATCATCACGATGTCGAGCTCGGTGCGGTCCTTCTCCCGGTCCTCAGTGATCGCGCGAGCCGCTTCAAGGCCTTTTTCTAGATGAGCGATCGCTTCGAGATTCGCGGAGCGCTGGGCAGCCTTCTTGCCGGCCAGTAGCCAATATTGCACCGCTTTTTTCGCGAGGCCTGCTTCCGTCAGATGGTGCGCCAGGATTTCCGGCTGTGTTTCCGCGACATCGAGAAATCTCTGCTCAAATACGGTCGCAAGCGCCGCATGCAGTTGGGCTCGCCGGGTCTTCAGCAGCCCACCGTAGGCCGCGTCGCGCACCAGTGCATGTTTGAAGCTATAAGTAGCGAGCGGGATCGTGCCCCGGCGGAAGATGAGTTCTGCCTGTACCAGTTGCTCGAGCGCTTCACCTAGCTTGGCCTTGGGCAGTGCGGCAACGGCGCTCAAGAGCTCATACGAAAACTCGCGACCGATCACGGCGCCAATCTGGGCCACGTCCCGTACCGACGCTAAGCGATCGAGACGCGCCATGAGCGACGCGTGCAGAGTTGTCGGGATCGCCAACGACGGCAGCGAATGTCCCAAAACATATTGGCCGCGCTGTTCCTGGAGCTGCCCGCTTTCGAGCACCGTTTTTGTCAACTCCTCGACGAACAGCGGCACGCCATCCGTCCGTGCTAGAATCTCCTTCAAGACCTCATCAGGGAGCGCCTTTCCGCCCGTGACGCGCTTGACCAGTGCTGCTCCGTCGTCCCGATTCAATCGTGTCAGCGAAATGGTGGACACATGCGCATAGCTTGGCCAGGGCGGTGAGAACCTGGGCCGCGCCGTGATCAGCAGCATAATCCGGAAAGCGACCAGGCGCTCCACAATCAAGGCAAGTAGATCGAGCGATGTAGGATCGATCCAATGGACGTCCTCGAAGATTATCAAGACGGCCTGCGTCGCCGCCATCTGCTGAAGCTGGGCCAGTAACACCAACAGCGTGGCGTCCTTCTGTTTTTGCGGGGTCATGGCCGGCAGCGGATAGCGAACGTCGGGCGGCAGCGACAGCAGATTACTCAAGAGCGCAATGGCATGCTCCGCTGGCGGACCGTATTTTGTGAGCCAGGCTTCGAGCTTGGACCACTTTGTGGCGGAGGGGTCGCTTCGCTCAAACCCAGCTGCGCGCTCCAGCTCCCAGATAAAGGGAGACAGCGCACTGTTGGTGTGATGGGACGAACAAAAGTAGTACAGCGTCACGTGAGGTTCGGCCCGCAGTAGTGCTTCGAGCGCCAGCGCGATATGCGATTTTCCGATGCCGGGCTCTCCGGTGAGCAATACGGCGCGGCCTTCGCCGTTCTTTGCGGACTGCCAGCGTCGCATCAACAGCTCGATCTGCTCGTCACGGCCGAACGGCGAAAGCACGCGCGCCCGATGCTCCGCCTCAAAGCGGCTTTCCATCTGGCGTGATCTGATCGGCTGCCAGACCCGAATTGACGTCGCCCAGCCTTTAACGGTCACAGCTCCGAGGTCGCGATACTCAAAATAACCATTTGTGAGCCGATAGGTGTTCGAGCAGACGAGGACGGATCCTGGCGCTGCCATGGATTGCAGACGCGCAGCAAGGTTCGGCGTGTCGCCCACCACGGCGTGCTCTCGTACTCCACTGTCGGTCGCCGCTATATCACCCACGACAACGGTGCCAGTTGCGATTCCGATATGAACATTTAGTCTTGTGTCAATCTCGGTGACGAGCGTCGGTATTTTGTCGATCAGCGCGAGGCCAGTGCGTACCGCTTGCACGGCGTCGTCCTCGTGAGCTTGAGGATAGCCGAAATAGATGAGTGCACCATCGCCCGTATAGCGCGCGACCATCCCTTGGTGCCGGCCAACGATGTCCGCGATCCAGCTTTGATAAGCTGAGATGATACGGCGCATATCTTCCGGGTCCATCGTGGCTGACAGGGCCGTCGACCCGACCAAATCGCAAAACACGATGGTCATCTGGCGGCGTTGTGCGCTGTCGTCGGATGAAACTTTCGGCGCCGCAACCGATGAAGGGGGATTTTGATAGTCGGCGATCGCCCGCAATAGTTTGCGGCGGTGCCCGAGCGGAATATCGAGCTCCTTAAGATCCTGCTCCGTCAACTCGCCGATGACCGAAAGGTCAATTGCGTTGCCGTGGAAACGCTCAGCGTATTCGCTCATTCCGATCGATGCAAGCCAATCTACGATCGAGGTCATGGCTGGTCGAACTTTCCCCTGAAAAGAACTTTTACCACTTCTGCGGTGTGATATGAAGGGATCCAATATTCGGGTGGCAATCTGGTCTGAGGTGTGCCGACGCCCCAGCGGCGCCAGTGAATCCAACACGAATGTCAGGTTATTTCCGCGATGATCGTCGCGATGATAATTGATTCAAATGCAGGTGCAGGACTGAGGCATTGTGCCCGGACGTGGAGCGCCTTGATTGGGCCGTTGGTCGTCGGGGAATCTGCAGTAATCTCTCATTCGTTGGTACAAAAAGAGCCGTCAGGTCAATGGCCGATGCCGTACTCGCGGCCAAGGTCCAACAGAAAACTCCGGATGGTTATTACAATATCGAGCGGATGGGCTTTCGCCTCAACTGGCGGTGGCGATCATGCCATCGGGTGTCCGTCGTCAGATAATTTGAGACAGATGGCGGTTTGATTTACGGGAGAGACCGGCTCATCTGATTTTAGTTTATGCGGCTTCTTTTTTGTGCTGCAAGCGTCGCTTTTAGGTTGTGCTGCGTTTGATCCTTTCTCTTTCCAGCAGGATTGTTTGACCGCGCCCGAAGTACACGTCGGCCGGGGTTAGATTGCTCAAAGCGTCCTGCACTGATACTCCTCTCGCGGCGTCATTTGGTTAGCTCGAATGCGCCTGCTGTCCCGCTGCAAGAACCCGTCAGTCGGGGGCGATTTAGCTCAGTTTATAATGTGTTATCGGCGACGAGCCGTCTGAGCACGTCTGGGGCCAAGATGACCAATCCGCCACGCTTCAATTTGAGCCATTTGCGGCGCTCCCAGCTTCGCAACTGCTTGTTGACACTTTCGCGCGACGCGCCGATCAGTTGGCTGATGTCGCGCTGCGTCACCTTGAATTTCTGCGAAGCCTTAAAGGAGGAATGATCATAAAGATGCAGCAGCGCCTTGGCGAGGCGGGGTTCTAAACCTAGAAACACAATATCCTCGACCTGTTGGCTCGTACGTCGCAGCCGTCCGCACAGGACTTCCAGCAGTCGCAAGGCAAGTTCGGGATAGTCTTGCAACAGTGGTAGGAAATCGCGACGTTCAACCACCATGAGCTCGCCGGATTCGATCATCACTGCGTCGGCCGTGCGCGGACCTCCGTCGAGAAACGCTACTTCTCCGAAAATTTCTCCGGGCACGATGAGATTGAAAATAGCGTCTTTTCCCTGGTCGGAAGGCGCGCTCACGCGCACCGCGCCGGCGCACACGGCGTAGAGATTGCTTCCGGCGTCGCCTTTGCGAAATAGCAGCGTTCCGCGTTTAACCTTGCGGGTGAGTGCGTGAGGCACCAAGCGTTCGACAATCCGACCATCCAGTCCTGTGAAAAAGGGGTGAGATCGAAGCAAGGCCTTCTTGTCTGACAAGCCGGCTGAATTTTGGTTGTTGGTCTGCGGAAGCATGGCACGTGACTCCGTTTGCGAAGGAGCCGCTAGTTTTACATCAAACACCCGAACCTTGGGCGCAAATAAAAAAGCTTAAAAACTGCGCTGTTTCCGATGTTTTTTCCCGTGATCCCGCATCCGGGGCAAATGGGGACCGGCATTAGTTTCGCCGTCCGGCGCCTTCAAATCCGCGACCGTCATCGCCACAACCCGATTTAAAAAAGTCAAACGAACTGTGAGGCGCCTCACAAAGGAGGCGTGCTCCGCCGCGCCTATGTTCGCACGCATAAAATGGACAGCTTCTAAGCTGTCGTTCGCGCAACGTGAGAAACAAACGGAGTAATGATCATGTCGACCGACATTGCAATGGCACATTTACGCAAAGTGCGAGTGGAGGCGCAGGTTTCGAAAGGTACATGACAATCGTTTGTCTTTGGGCGGTTGTCGGGTTGGTACTGTCGGTACTCATGGCTCATTTTGGCTTTGATGCCGAAGTCGCAGCGGCGTTGGCGACAGCTGGATAAGCACCGAAGCACGGCCTGAACTTGGTGGAACCGGTCTGCCACTGCTTCGCAGGGCAGAGCCCCTGCGTCACCTACTCATCCGCATCAATCCGGAGCATTGGAGGCGTCTATGCGTGCACACCACGTTATCGCAGTCATCATAGTTCTCGTAATTGCGCTCGGCGCGAAGTCGTTCCTATTTCCGTCCAACCAAGCAGCCGCGGGCCCAGGTCCCGGCCGCGACCATGAACGTCCTTCAAATGGACCGTGAACTCGATATGAAGGGCCTTCCACTTCAGGACATTCGCGACAAGACTTTCGTGTTTGAAAATGAATGATGGGCCTCGAAGCATCTATCATTCCGCAATAACAACAGTCGCCTGCACGGAAGTGCGCGCGTTCGTAGGAAAATTGACTCTGTAATTCTAATGCATGTTTACAACGGGAGAACAACGATGCCGACCGACATAGCGTGACCCGACCGGACTTTTTTGGACCAAGCGATGTGAGAAAATGCGCTTGGAAAGGAGCTTTGGTCATGCCGAAGAAGAGGTTCAGCGCGGAGCAGATTGTTACGCTGCTGCGCCAACCGTCGAAACGCGCATGGACTCTTTGGTCGTGTAACCCTTTACAGTTACGCTATAACGCCAACGCCCTCATACGATCGAGCAATACCCTATCGGCACGCCCTCGGCACAAAATAACTGGCGCGCCCGAGACGATTCGAACGCCCGACCTTTGCAGGAGCCTCCCCCCGCATCGATTCGAACGCCCGACCTTTGCCGCAGGAGCCCCCCGCATCCAATCGAGCAAAATCAGGGCGTTGCCGCACCCCGCTATTTCGTCTATTCAGGCAGCCAGGCGCCCGTAGCTCAGCTGGATAGAGCGTTGCCCTCCGAAGGTGACCGGATACATACGCACCTGCTCGAGAAGTTCTTATAATTCAGCAGTTGTCTTTACGTCCTCACGCTTTGCCAAATCCGTCGGCACGACTGGGCCACGCGGCAGAGCACTGCTAGAGGGAGCGGCTTAATCGCGGAATTTTTTGTCAGCGTCGCGGACTTTACCGGTCTTCGGATCAATCAAATGTGGTCGAGAGCACATCGGGCAGTCCAGCGGGACGCAGATTGTGTCGGGGCCGATCACGCCCTCCGCCACAAAGCCTTGAACGCTTAGCCCCGTTGCCGGGCATTGAAAGATAAGAGCGCCCATCAAGCTGAATAGGGGGTAGCCCGATGTTCTATCAACTACGGATGTTTGCTTAGAAGCAAACGTTTCGAATCCCATGATGGAACGGCCTTGGTGCCGCTTCCGAAGAGAAGCACGAGCCCGTGAACGACATCGACACTGCAGTGGTGGATAGTCTGAAAGCGCTTGACCCCGAACGGCCGATTAGAGAAGCGGACATTGGTCGGAGCTGAATTGATCGGTAGCGATTGACCGGAAGTCGAAATCTATGGCTCAACAAAATTTATCGGGTCAAGAATCGGGTTCAAGCGCCCCAGAGATGTTTGATCTTAGCGTCGAGGGACGCCCCCTAAGTAGCCGTCTAATTTGGGCTGGCGTTTTCCCGCGAACGTCATAACCGCGGCGTTCAAGCTCAGCGAGCGCTGTGCTTCTTAGTTCCGCTAACGTTTCACGCAATTTGTCGCGCCGGACAACACGATCATCAACCATGGCGAACTCCAAGCAAACCTAATCCCCCCGCGACCGTACCGGCCGTGACGGATGCGGATGCTGGTTACATCCGCGTACACGAACGTAACTCATATTTTCAGACTGTTATTGTGTCAGCCGATGGCACTATCGCTGCCACTGTAGGGAACGGAGACTTCGGTACGTCGCCGTTTTGGGAGCAGCTTTCGGGCGCGCTAAATCGCGCTTGTATCCACCGGGCGCTCTATTCAGCCAAATAGTAAGGTGCGTTTTTCTCGGGATGTCTGCTTCTCTAATCGGCCGTTCGGGGTCAAGCGCTTTCAGGCTATCCACAACTGCAGTGTCGATGTCGCTCACGGGCTCGCGCTTCTCTTCGGAATCGGCACCAAGGCCCTTCCATCATGGGATCCGAGGACGAGGTGGAACAATCTTTTGGACGGCCTTGCCGTCAGTTGACCGGCAGGTCCAAGCAGACATGCGAACTCACCTCATCCGTCGTCCCGCGAGGGACATCTTTCCACCGCTCGGTGGAACTCGAGTGTCCTCCTGTCGAATCTATCGGATATGATCTTGCAGGGTTGTCATGCTGCTGCCGCGGCTTGCTCCCGGGTCCAGCGGAACTCGGTGCCGTCAACCCAGATGCGGTGCATGATCACGGCCAATCGGCGCGCCAGCGCCACGATCGCCTTTTTCATCCCGCGGCGCCTGGCGATCTGCATCGCCCAGGCCTTGAGCCATGACCATTTCTTGGAACGCATCATACTCTGAGCTGCTTCGTAGAGCATGACCCGCATCATCTCATCCCCACAGCGGGATATTTTGCCGCTCCAATCGACCTCGCCCGATTGATACTTGGCACACGTCAGCCCAAACACCGCCCCGACGGATTTGGATTTGCGGAATCGGGCCGGCACGTCGACGGTGGCGCGATAGGTCAGCGACACCACGGGGCCGACGCCAGGAGTTGTCATCAAGCGCCGGCATACCTCATCGTCTCGCACGATGGCCAGCAAGCGGCGGTGCAGGATGCAGAACTGCTCGCGAAGCGTCCGTCGGACAATGAGCAGTGGTTCGATCAAAGCGGCCAAGTCGGGTAGGTTCTCGACCAGCTCCCTGATGCGGGCCTCGAACCCTACCTTGCCCACCACACCTACTTTGAGACCAAAGTTGCGTAAGGTGCCGCGCAGGTCATTATCGATGGCGATGGCCTTCGACTGCAGCAGCTTACGATGGGTCAGCAACATCCGCAGTTTCTGACTGCGTAACGTCTTCACATGCACCGGGCGGTAAAGTCCCGCCCGTATCATCTGCGCCATGCCACGGGCATCGTTACGGTCGGTCTTGTTGATTTGCGCCTTCAACACCGCCCGCATATGCCGCGTTTCAACACAGATCACCGGCAAGCCCGCTTCGGCCAGCGCACTGAAAAGCCACTGCGACAGTGGCCCGGCTTCCAATCCAATCCGCTTGAAGTGGTAGGCGGGGTTCTTCAGCACCGAAAGAAGTGCCTCAGGTTCGCTCGCTACCTTCACTTCCCGCACGATCCTGCCTGTGTCATCCACAATGCAGACGCTGGTCTCCTTGACCGATACGTCCAATCCAGCAAAATGGTCCATGGCTCACGCTTCTCCTTCTGATGCTTGAGGCCGCTACAACGGACCTCGTTTCACCATCAGCCTGAAGCGCAGCACCCAAAATCTTCAGCTATCCACAAGCTGCCGGCCGATTACCCCATCTTTTTGCACTTTCGCGTCATTCGCCGCGACGCACCATTTAAGACGCGATTGGACAATAACGGACAAAGTGCGGGCCGGAAACTCTATAAGATATGCAGCGTTGACCCTTAGGGTGCGATGCCGCGCACGGCCCAGGCGCTCGCGGCAAACGAGCGCGCGCCGTCCGCCTCGCCACTGCAATAGGCAGCGGCGAGCGCGGCCTTAAATCGCTCGCGCATATCGGCAGTGAGCGAATTGACATAAGCCGCCAGCGGCCCGTCTTTGCCAGTCGCCGGCGCCCAATAGTCGGCGAAATCCTTGAACTCCATGCGGATGGTCAAGTAGTGCTCGCGCACATCCTTGAAGCCCGCGTCGCGCCAGGCCCCAGCCAACTCCCCAGGCCGCGTCATCGGATGGGTGCAATAGCGGGCGCGGTGCTTCTCCGCGACCGGATCGAGCGCGGCTGCGGTGTCGAAGAAAATGCGGACGCCGACGAATCCGCCCCGACCGTCCCAAACGGTGGCCGCAACCGTCGCGCCCGGGCGCGCGACCCGGCGCATCTCGGCAATGGCCCTGTTCGGCTCGCGGACATAATGCAGCACCAGCAGCGACAGCACGCGGTCGAAGGATTTGTCCGAGTAGGGCATGGCGCAGGCGTCGCCGCTCTCGAAAACGAGGCGCGGCTGTGTGTTCTTGCGCTTGGCGTACGCGACGTAGGCTTGCGAAAAGTCGATGCCGGTGATCGCGCTGTTCGGCGCGCGTGTGGCGAGGGCGAAGCTGAGGCTGCCGGTGCCACAGCCGACGTCCAACATCTTTTCTCCATCCGTCGCGCCGGTGAAATCGATGAACTGCTCCGCGAGTTTGCGGCTCCAGCGGCCCATCGCCAATTCGTAGCCATCGCCATCGCTCGCGATGAAGGTGGACGATGGGGCTGCGATAAATTCCTGCATAGCTATGCCCGTTCTTAATGCTGTGACGCGCTGACGCGCCAGCTAAGTTTCTTTCGAATACACCTCGGCGGGAAGGGCCTACGACGTATACGATAGTCAAATTCCGTTGCTGCTCGCCGCTGCAAAGGGTCTTTAGTTCCGGTTCTGGCACATGACAGCGTTCGCGGCACCGCACCATTTAGGGCAAAAGCAGCAGCCAAGTGCCGGTAAGGAGCCGCCGGACTTTGGTCCGCTGAAACGAACGATACTGCGTGCTTTTCGCCGCAACGTTGATAAACTCTTTTTATATCGTTAGAAAATCTAAAATCCTGCTGAGTTGGTATGCATATCTCAACGTACATATTCCCCGCTAGAGTTGCGGATGGTTTCGTGGGCGGCAGAGTGTTCGCCCGCACCAAAATAAAGGCGAATTTCATCAGTGTGCAAACGGCCTTCATGGGCGATGTTGTCCGTGACGATCTTGCTGACCGTCACCTTATCTGTATGAGCCGCATGGAAGGTGCACACACTCCCGCCGCGCTCGACCAGGACGACGATGAAACTCTCGTTCGGTGGACCCGATTGGCCGCCTTTCGTGCATGGAACGACGCGGAGTCTTGGGTGACTTTGTTGACCTCTTTAGACCGAGACCTGGAACCTGGCCCATTGCACTAAGCGGACGATTTAGCGCGTGTCGAGCCCGTGACGATCAAGCGCAAAGATCCAGGGTGAAAACCCACATTATGGCCCCGATCATGTCGCGCCTCTGTCATGAGCGTATTTTACTCAGCTTCTGTATTTTCAAAAACAGAGGCAATACATGGAACTTGCAAGCGAATTATCACGGCGCGAATTGTTGGCTCTGAAGGATATTCGGCTAACGGGTCGAACAAGTGATCGCACAATAGTGCTCCAACTGCTCAACGATGAGCTGGTTGTTGACCTTCCAGACACTCCCTTGCAGCTGACCCCAAAAGGCCGAAAAATGCTAGTGCGGGGTTCACCGTCACTTTGGGACGTCGCCTGATAAAGATAAATGAGATTGTCGATGAGTGGGCTTGGAGCTTAACAGACATCGTGCGGCTACCGCTGAATATACGCGCTCAGGAGTAAAGCAGGCACCACACGGCTTTGTCGCCATTTCCACTTGCGACCTAGAGAGAACATTGGTCAGCTGTATCAGGCGAACCGGGGCGAGCAACATCAACCTGCGAGGACGATCTCTCGTGGGTGCCTTAGGCGGGAGCGTCAAAAACTCGTCACAGCCGCGTCGCTCAGCCATCATAAATTTCGGGCGTTTTCTAACGATTCAGTTTTAAACCCATCAAAACCCTGATCTCCGTCCATCCTCGGCCGATCAGGGTTTTTTTGATATCTCGACGGGCGGCAGATTATATCGGGTTTCGATAGTTTCAACAGCTACCGCCGCCGCGCCATTGTCCTTAAAGGCAGTTCTCTCATCGTTGAATGATTGCTAAAAATCGCGATCAAAAGAACGATGCGATGAAAACATGGCAATTTTTTTCGTGCTCTATGTGGTCCTTGGCTTAATGCTCGTTGCTAGCTATTCGGACGATGTCGATCGTTCATCGAACTGTCATAAATAGCGTTGTCATTTTCTTTGTTCGCCAACTGTTTTTTATTGACGCATCTCAATGCGGGTGTCTCGTGGTTTTCTATATCAACAAAATTATGCGAGAGGAGGCCAAAATGACGGCGAACGTTCAACACATCTCATCACCAAACGAGATTCCCGCCGGGCAAAAGTATGTGCTGGTTACGTATGGCGAGAGGATTGAACAAAAGAGAGACCTTCTCGGAGTAACGATAACGGTGCCTCACGGCGCATCGATGGCCATGAGTGACCTTTCATTCACGGCCGCTCTCCATTCAGCCAAAGAAATCGCGAAACAGGAAAAGATATCTACCGTGTATGCATGCAAATAAGGCTAGGCTTTGACGGACAAGGAGGCGCCTATGGGTCTGACAGGTGCCGCTAGCGAGCATTCGAGCCACGCGGAAAAAATTTGCAAGCTTCGGCTGCAACTCGCGAAAACGGCCGACGAGCAAAAGCGGCACATGATTTTGAAGCAAATCGAAGGATTAGAAGAAGAACTTAGAAGCCAGTCGAAGTAACACCGATCAACTACTTGGCGCTCGCATCTTGAGCGGTCGCCGCGCAAGATGGCCGACACATTAAGGTCGAGACGATCTCGAAAGCCGTGAAGTCTGGAATGAAGTGACCAACACTATCGAGCGCCAGCAGGACAAGCGCCGCGCAATGCGTCAGGAAACGGTCACAGCGCCGTCATAGCGTTAATTTTTAATGAGAGCCCCTCGGGAAACACCCTCCCCGAGACGGATTGGACCCTAGCACCTTCGACCCTGGTCACCTCCCCGGCTGACCAGGGTTTTCCTTTTTGACTGCCTCAGTGGCCGCCTTCGCAGCACTGCTTGCCTTGATTATGTGCGTGGTCCGCGCATTCTGCACAAATCTAAAGACTGTGCGAAAGCGGCACGCGTCACGATTTCTACATTTTATTGTAATTTCGACGCGGTACAAAAATTGTAGCGCCTAGGTACAAAAAAACAATTCGGCGCTCAGGGGGGATCACTCATTACGGAGCAACCGTGCCGGCAGGCTTGTCGGTGCGCCGTTGTCCTTGAAGTTCTTCAAGTTCGAGTTTCAAAACTGCGTTCCCGATCCGACGAATAATGAGCGGAGAAACAATCATGCCGACCGACATTGCATTGGTCCTTTCACGCAAAGCGGAAATGGAGAGAGCGGTTTCTAAAGATGCCTTTCTAATTATCTGCCTTTGGGCGGTTGTCGGGTTAATGCTAACGGCGCTCATGGTGAGGTTTGGCTTTGATGCCGAGACTGCAAGGGCCTTGGTGCCAAATGGGTAATCAAGCCAAACAGGACCGCTGTCGGATCGCTATGACGAGCGCAGCTATAGTGGTCTGCTTAGAAAATAATTCGGCGGTTGGTGATGTTCCTCACATACCTCGGGTGAAATACCTCACCATTGTTTCGAGGTATCTGGCGCGAAACCCATGACAGTCTGTTTTCACGGTGTCTCGACCTGTGAAGGAGAAGCGCGGTGACCCACAATGAGTTTAGTCAGCCTTTGATCGATCACGATAGCTTTGAACGATTAGCACAGCGGGCTAAGCAGCAACGCGCCAATTTCATGAGAAACAATGCTGGGCTTACATTCTTGACGGCCGGTTCGATCGGGTTGGCGTGCGTCATTGCGCTGGTTCTTGTCCCGGAGACTACCGCAAGTCGCCAAAACGCATTGCAGACAGTTGCTCAACGCGCGAGCCAGTCAACAAAACGCACAATCGAGGCAACCGAGCAGATTGAGAAGCTCGCAACGCTTGTTGAACATGCGAAGGCCATCGCTCCGAATACGGCACAAGAGATTTCGCAGCTTATCAGGCAACCAAGTTACGACTGCAACCAGATCGCTTGCTGGGCCGACCTTGAACGGCGCAATTACCGCGCTCGATCAAAATTGCAAGCTCTCCTTGCAAAGAAGGCTCTTCCTGACAAAGCGGCAATCGACGGTGGCGCGCCGGCTGAGTTAAGTCATCTCGTTGAACGATTAAAATGAGCGCCCCGCTTTACCAATCTTGGAATTCTCGTGCGCCCCGATCTTGTCCAGATCGATCGTTCCGCGGCAAGGGTCAAGCGTAAAGCAGAGAAATTCTCAGCCGCGCCCACAGTCATATATCAACCCCGAGCAATGGAGGCGTTCATGCGTGTACACCATGTCATCGCGGTCGTCGCAATCCTCGTTATTGGGTTTGGAACGAAGGAGTTTTTATTTCCGCCTATGAAAGCAGACGCCAACATAAGCGCCGTTCCGAGTGCCAGTTTGAATGTCCTACAAATGCAGCGTGATATGGATACAAAATCTCTTCCGGCGCTGAAGATGAATGACATGACATTCGTTTTTGACAGTGATTGATCAGATGAGCTGACCCAAAGGGATTAGGCCGCCTCGGTTGGCGGCTCTTTCATTTTCGCTTGTGGCACTTAGCGTCATTCGCGGCATCGCACCATTTTGTCGCTTGTTGCACCGATTGGTCGCGATTGACCCACAGCGGTCAAAATAAATAGGTCACGATCTGTAATTATAAGCCCAGCCGACGCGTAAGAGCCGCCGATCAATGCTTGCTAGTATTAAGTTGCGGGATGCTTTAGCTGCTACTAAGCTTCTTTGGTCGGGGCGATAGAATTGTTCATATTCACAGATTGGAGACGACAATGCGCATGATGCTCAGATTTACTCTTCCTGTAGAAAAGGGAAACCAGGCCTTCAAAGACGGTTCGCTCGGAAAAACATTGGAGTCGATAATGAGCAAACTCAAACCGGAGGCCGCTTACTTCGGGCCATCGGATGGTAAGCGCTGCGGAATGATGTTTTTTGATCTCGCTGAGCCGTCGCAGATTGTCGAGATTGCCGAACCGCTTTTTTCAAATCTGAATGCCGCAGTCGAGATCGTACCAGTCATGAACGGAGACGATTTGCGCAAGGGCATTGCGAAGGCGACTCAAAAATGATCGGGCTACCTTTTTGGTTCCGAACTCGCGGGACGGTTTTTCAACACTGTTTAGAGGTTCCTTTTGGTAGCGTCTAAGTATGATTGTGGCAGGCATCAATAGACCGCTGCCCTCCGAAGCTGGAAGGAATAGGCGGCAGGGTTCAACCAAACCCTCGCATTCTCGATACAGTTAAAGTGCCATTCTCTAGGACCGATCGTAATCGGCACGCGGGCGCCACAGAAGCGTCTGTTAGAATGTTGCACGGCATCAGCCACTCGCCTGCCTCTCGAAGCCTGCCGCCCAGTGGTTAGCCTTGCTTTAAGCGCCCCTATAATCATCTATCACATTCCAAGATACCCCAACCGAGCGCCCATAGGAAAATCCGATGTCCGACTGTCTGCATTGTGATATTCACGAATTGTTGGACAGCCATTTGGAAGGCAAAGAAGCCAATCTGTCGGAGGTTTCTGCGAAGGTAACGGAAGTGTTGGCCGACATAATTTTGACGGCTGCACCTGAGGACCAATCTACCTTGATGGCTGATATTCTCGCCAACCTCGGCAGTTTTGTGCTTGAGAAGAAGGAAGAAGCGGACCCAACCAATCCCCGCCGTTCGCGTCACTGACCTGCATGTTCGTAATTTTCACTTGGCGACTGCCCCGTTCAATCTTTGTCGGGGCCCTTTGCTGTATATGAGGAGGCCAGATAAAAATAGGGAAAAAAACCGTGATAGACAGCACCATGATTTACAGCGTTTCAATTTGGCTGCTACCGGTCCTTATCGCGGTTACATTTCACGAAGCGGCTCACGGATTTGTTGCCCGCTTTCTTGGTGATGAAACGGCGTCACGGCTTGGGCGTGTCAGCCTCAATCCGCTTCGACACATAGACCCATTCGGCACAATTCTTCTGCCCGGACTTTTGTTACTGGCACATTCACCATTCTTGTTTGGCTATGCCAAACCAGTCCCGGTGAACTTTCGAGCACTTCGCAATCCCCGTAGCGGAATGGTCCTTGTTGCGGCAGCGGGACCAGCAATGAATATTGGCTTAGCGATTGTTGCGGCTTTAGTTTTCACCTTATCGTCTATCTGCCAGTCATCGCCGCTCAATGGGTTGGCCTGAATCTTAAAAACGCCCTCATCATCAATGTCATTCTGGCGGTCTTCAATCTGTTCCCGTTACCGCCGCTTGATGGTGGACGGATCGCGGTTGGCCTGCTTCCTAATGTGTTAGCCAATCCATTTGCCCGTCTAGAGCCTTACGGGATGGTTATTCTAATCGGACTCCTAATCGTCCTCCCGATGTTGGGTTCCCAATTAGGTGTTGACCTTGGTTTTGTGTCGCACTTTATCTCAAGCGTAACGGGCACCGTTATCAGAGTCATCCTCCGATTGACGGGAAACATGTAGACTCCCCGGCCGCGATTGATGCGGTGGACGGCGCCCACTCTGCGGCATCGGAGTGCCATAGGGTGGTTGGGTCGAAACGCAACCACATTGAGGGGAGCCGTCCATGGGCGAGGTTAGCACGATCGGGGTCGATATTGCGAAGTCGGTGTTTCAAATTCACGGCGTCGATGCTGATGGCGCGGTGGTGATCCGCAAGCGTGTTGGTCGAGCGAAGGTTCTTGAGTTCTTTGCCAAATTGCCGCCTTGCATCGTTGGCATGGAAGCGTGCGCAACGGCGCACCAGTGGGCACGCGAGCTCAAGAAGCTCGGACACGAGACCCGGCTGATGCCGCCGACCTATGTCAAAGCCTACGTGAAGCGCGGCAAGAACGATGCGGCCGATGCGGCGGCGATCTGCGAGGGCGTGACGCGGCCATCGATGCGTTTTGTGCCGATCAAGAGCGTCGAGCAGCAGAGCGCGCTGATGCTGCACCGAACACGGGATCTTCTGATCCGCCAGCGGACGCAACTGATCAATGCCCTGCGTGCCCACCTGGCCGAACTCGGGCTGGTGGCAGCGAAGGGACATGAAGGATTGCAGCAATTGGTTATGGCCCCGGGGGGTAGGGGTTTGCAACGCGCTTAGTTCCGAGAATTACAAGTCACCTGGACTAGAGAATAACCACAATGATTCCCCACCACGCGACCAGATGGTTTTTTGTAAATACGATGAGCATTCTTTCTTTGCCCATTCGGCTACCGACGATCCGCAAGATAGGTGGATTGCACCCGACGGGCATTGAGTTTGCAGTTCCCCAATACAGATTTGATACGTGGCTTGGATGCTGGGTACATCGGAAGAAGCTTTTTTTTGGTTGAATGACGAAGATAAGAACGCCAGCACAATAACCAGCACAAAAAACAGCACAGCCGTGCCAAGCACATAGAACAAGTAATTCGGTGTCTGCGCACCCGGCTTGCGTGTAAGGACCTTGCCGATTGCAGCCCCAACCCCCGCCACTCCAGATACCGCGCTAGTCCAGATTGCAGTGTAAGTATCTGTGATAAATGATGGTAGCTTCTGAAAAACAGGATTATCCGTAAACTGTGTCGCCAGCCAAAACAGAAAAATGTTAATTGCACCGGCTAAAGTAATGACAATGAAGGCGTCTATCAAGTCGGGATGCACCTTTGCAGGCTTGGTTCCGGCGGGTGAAAGATCGGTTGGCATCTTGATATCCCCTTGACGAGGCTGTAGCGATGTTGATGAAGTTTTGACGATCTCGCTGACGTCAATATATTCAGCGTCGCTTAGCCCACCTTTGAATTCACGAAATAACTTTTCTAAATAATTTTTGTATAGGTCGATGTCGCGTTCGCCTAAAAAATCGCGATACCAAGGGAAATAATGATCAAAATAAATGCTATGAACAATTTCTTCGAGATCTTTTCGGCGGATTTTCACAAAGTCTTGGGCGGCCTCATGCTTACTCCTTAGCATGAGACTGCCTTTGTTTAGCAAACCGATGCTGGCAGTATCCATTGCTGGAACATTATATTCGACTTCCACACGCCTAAAATCTACCCACACGAGCAAGCGCATCATTGGTATTCCGCTTGCTCTCACAGTAATTTCTAATGCTACTTCCACGGCGATATAATCAACAACAAGATTTTGCATTTCATCTATTAGGTAGCCAACGAAAACATAGAATGCGGATTGCTCCCGCTCATTCTCCTTGATCGCAATGTGGTCGATTACGACAAGCTTACATCTGGGATAGTACCCAAACATCGCGAAGCCAATTAATGTCGTGCCGCGATACAGCACCGCGAAGTAAAAATCTCCCTCCTGCGTATGTGGAGAGGCGATTTTCCGTCGAATTTGCTCGGTGTTCGTTCGTAAGTTTGGGGGAGTGCTACGCTCCAAGATGGCTAAAGCTTGATCGACTTCCGCGTTATCCGCGTTAGCAGGCAACAGCTTGACACTGAACGCGGCTCGAGAGGGCATATTCTGCGCTTTGGAAGCTAAACGTCTTTTTGATTTTGGCGTCGTTGGCACTACCCCGTCAACGCACTTTCTACTGTATCATCCGCCTCGTCCTTGTAGTCGGGTAAGCCCCATCTCCATTTACCGGCCTTGCCAACGCCTCCGACCCGTTTCGGCTGGATGCCAAGAGCGGTTTTCGCCAACTCGGCGGTGCGCCACGCCTTTGGCATCGAGCGGGTCTCGCCTCGACCGCACTGCTCCCGGTCACCGTCCTTGAGCGCCAGGGCCACGTGGCGGACGACGCGCTCGACGCGAGCTGCGCCGCTGGATCGTTGGATGGACGCAAGCGAAGATGCCGCGAAATGAGGATGGTCACACTACGCCAGCTCGGGCGCGTGTCTTGCAGGATGAACTGTAGGCTCACGATCACCAATTCACGAGAGCGAGCATCGGCAGCGTTTCTTGCTCGTGTTTGGCTCCCCCGTCCTCCGCATCCCATCCAGCGGCAATTAATGACGGTTCGCCACTAAAGCCCCGGCACACCCTCGGCACACAATAACTGGCGCGCCCGAGACAATTCGAACGCCCGACCTTTGCCGCAGGAGCCTCCCCCCGCATCCAATCGAGCAAAATCAGGGCGTTGCCGCACCCCGCCATTTCGTCTATTTAGGCACCCAGGCGCCCGTAGCTCAGCTGGATAGAGCGTTGCCCTCCGAAGCTGACCGGATACATACCCACCTGCTCGAGAAGTCCTTATAATTCAGCATTTGTCTTTAAGTCCTCACGCTTGGCCATAGCTATCGGCACGACCGGGCCACATCGAATTGACAGGCGCCGTGGGTTAGCCGTGAGGCTGCCCTTCAAATGACCAAGGAAAAGTCGCTGGCGCGTTTTGGAGGCCCCCTGCTACCCCGACTAGCCTCGATCGCAAAATACGGAGTCCACGGGCCCTAAACTGCTCCCCAACACAATGGCGTTTGGCCCTTTTTGTAGCGGCCTTCTATGCCGAGGCCGCCAAAGCGATACGGCTGGAACTCGCCGCGCCGATAGACCATGAACGTTGCTGCAAGTCCGCAGACGGCAGCAAAAGTCATCCATAGACTTGGTGCGGCTTTGTTTCCAGTCCACTCGATGAGTGCCGTCGATACCGCTGGCGTGAACCCGCCGAATAGCGCCGTTGCCAAGCTGTAAGCAAGGGAAAAGCCCGTCGTTCGAACGCTTGCCGGTACGATTTCGGTCAGTGCTACGACCATAGCTCCGTTATAGCTGCCATAAAGGAAAGACAGCCACAATTCGACCGCGAGCATTTTCCCGAATGTCGGCTCAACCACAAGCCAAGACATCGCCGGATAAGCCGTCAGAATGGTCAGCAAAGTGAATGCTACGAGAACAGGCCGGCGGCCAATGCGGTCGGACGCCGCACCCATTACCGGTAACCAGAACAGATTCGAAAGTGCAACGCAGAATGTTACGACGAGGCTATCGATCTCCGATAGCTTAAGCACGTTCTTTCCGAATGTCGGTGTGTAAACGGTGATTAGATAAAATGAAACGGTCGTCATGACGACAAGCATCATGCCGGCGAGAACAATCTGCCAGTTCACGATCATGGAGCGGAAGCTTTCAGTCGCAGTCGGCCTTTTAACGCGAGCGAGAAATGCCTCGGTTTCCGCGAGCGAGCGCCGGATCACGAAAATGAAAGGCACGATGAGTGATCCAATGAAAAACGGGATGCGCCAGCCCCAGGCACCAATGTCGGCAGGGCTCATAAATTTACTGAGCCCATAACCAATCAAAGCTGCAAACATGATCGATACTTGCTGGCTCCCCGACTGCCAGCTCACATAGAAACCTTTATTGTTTGGCGTCGCCATTTCAGACAGATAGACCGACACGCCACCGAGTTCGACGCCGGCAGAAAACCCCTGCAACAAGCGGCCAATCAGAACCAATATCGGTGCAATAAGTCCGATCGTCGCGTATGCAGGCACGAACGCGATAAGAATTGTGCCTGTAGCCATAAGGGCTAAGGTTACGATCAGCCCTTTTCGACGGCCAGCATGATCGACGTAGGCGCCGAGCACCACCGCGCCGAGGGGACGCATTAGAAAACCGGCGCCGAACGCGGCATGTTGGCAAACCGTGCCTCCACCTGGCCACGCGACCATTTCTGACGCAGCACGATTGCACCACGCTCATCGTGACCTACGATGTGGAACGAGTTCTTGCCGATATCGATGCCAACCACGGCGATTACGGTAGTGAGCTTCTGAGACATGGCGTGCTCCTTGTCTTTGGCGCCCCTGGCCAGCATCATTTGCTGGCGGGGCAGGAGCACGGCCGGACCATCCCATTAGCGGACAACAGCCAGCTGTTTTTCCCGGCTCTCACGGCAAGGCCGCAACCACCATAACTTCAACGAGCATCCCAGGTCGCCAAAAGTCCGTGGTGAGGCAAGCCCGCACCGGAGGATTTGCCGGATCGACCCATTCATTCCAAACAGAATTGTGATCGTCGAATAGACGCATGTCAGCGATCCAGACCTGAGCGCTTAGTAGCTTTGATTTGTCAGTCCCCGCGAGGTTGAGAAGCTCATCGACGCGTCGCAGCACTTGAGCAGTTTGGGCTTTGATATCGCCGACAATTGGGCTGGGGGTAATGCCGGCGAAATAGGCGACGTTGCCGTGAACGACTGCCTGGCTAATGATCGGCTGACCGCGATTCTCGTCTGATATCTGTCTAATTTCGTGGCGTATGATCGACATGATATTCTCGTTGCAACCCTTTCATGGGTTGCTGGGCAGTGGCTCTCAGACGCCTTCGACGATGACGACCTCTAATTCGCTCGCGCCGTCCTTCTTGCGGTGCGCGGCGGCCTCGAGGTACTCGGGCGATTCGTGGCAAGAGACTGCCTTCTCGAAGCTCGGAAACTCAATGACGACGAAGCGGTGAAATTTCTCCGGGCCTTCGAGGATCTTGAACTTGCCGCCCCGCGCCAGGAACTTGCCGCCGAATTTCCCGATGATCGGCGTCGCCAGATCGGCGTACTTCTTGTATTGCTCGGGGTCGTTGACCTTCGAACGCGCTACCCAATAGGCGACCATCCCATTCTCCATGCCAACCGTGACCCTACTTGGGCCACAGCGCATTCTTGCTGCGAAGTTCGCAATTGTCTCGCGCGAACAGTTCGGCCCATGCCGAACTGTTTTCGATTGATGTGCTTCGGGTATCGGCGATAGGCTTAAGGATGGTCGCGGCGGCAAATCTGGTGGAAGTGGCCGCTCTCGTGGGCGACACCGCGCGAGCGACGATGCTCAATGCCCTTATGGGCGGCCAGTCGCTGACGGCAACTGAGCTTGCTTACTGCGCCAATGTCTCTCGCGCGACGGCGAGCGGCCACCTGAGCAAGCTGGTTGCCGCGCGGCTCTTGACTGTCACCCGCAGCCGCCGCTTCAGCTATTATCGGATCGCGTCCCCGCTGGTCGCGACAATGCTGGAGAGCATGAAGGTCGTTGCGGCCATAGAGGTGCCACCGCGCCGTCACCCGCGGTCAGCAAACGACGATGCACTTCGTTTTGCCCGAAGCTGCTACGATCACCTGGCGGGCCGGATAGGAGTCGCTGTTACCGATGCGCTTGTGGCCATGGGGCACATTATACTCACCGATGACGGCGGCGAGGTCACGTCTTCGGGCGAGCGTTTTCTTTCCGCGTTCGGCGCTGATCTGACGCCGCGGTCTCGACGGATTTTCTGCCAGCCTTGTCTCGACTGGAGCGAGCGTCGTTATCACCTCAAGGGACTCGTCGGAGCTCGGATTCTGGACCGTCTATTGGAGCTCGGATGGCTCAAACGCGTTTCGAACAGCCGTGCACTCCAACTAACGTCGTCTGGAAGGGCGGGATTGTCCGAGACTTTACAGATCGAGATCAACAACGAGGGTGTCCCAACCTGTCGCTTATCCGACTCACGACGGCTAACGGCCTAGGCTGAAGCGTCATCTCGCGCAAGTGCGGTAGGTCATGTTGGCCGTCGTGTCCGGTTCTGGCACTTCGCGACATTCCGCTGCTACGCAGCGATCCCGTCGCTTTCGGGCTGAAGCGGACATCGAAGGATGCGCGGCCTTGCTTGACCGCGACGCGTTTGACCCAATGTATGCGACATTGATTGTGCATTGCAGCACCTATGCAGCGCCGGTGCCCCCTATGCAGTTTCGTCAATAAAGCGCAGACTGATTTTTAGTGATATGGGATCGTGACGGTCGTCTCCTGTGCAACATGGACGAGACGGGATTTCGTGAGGGCTGCCATTAAAGGGGCGACATTCAGAAGTTGCCACTCACTAACAGGTAGATACTGCCGTCGGGAGGCGAGCAATCAACAAAAAAAACGACGTTCACCGTCGATGGCATCGGCTTAACACGCGTTTAGCAAAACAATGATCGGATTTCATGAAAAGGGGTGAAAAATGACACGGCAACTTTTCAACGCTTCGGTGCTGGTTCTGACAACCGCCGCCTTCTTTGCGGCAAGTGTCGATTACACATTAGCGTCGCCGTTGCCGCCATTGGTGGCAGCGCCTAGCGGCGCCATTGTCATGATTGCATGCAAGCAAGGCACCAAAAATTGCACAACTGGCACTGACGTTCACCCAGGTGCTGCCAAAATCCCGAAGGGAACAGAAATCCCAGACAACGGATGGCAAGACCCTGATTGCAAACAGTTCAAAAACTGTGGCTATGCTGGTTCACCTGACGCCAAGAAAGCTGGAGCGGCCGGAATCACACAATCTAATGGTCCATCAATCCACCGGCGCTGATCTGCTCACGTCTTTTGCCTCTAGGTCACCTAGGCCAAGCATAAGGCCCCCGCTCCTCGGCAAATTTAATGCACAGCGGCCCGAGCGCGCGTCAGCACTCGGGCCATTTTGTATCGTTAGATCAAGGGTAGTTGCCTTGGGGCCCAATCCGGAATTAGCAGATGCAAAAATTCTACATCCCAATAATCATGATCTGCGTTTTTGCGCTTGCGGCTCCGTCGCTTGAAGCCGCCGCGAAGGAAAAGCCAAGCTTCCCAGATGTCACCAGCAAGCCGAAACCCAATACACAGCCGGTACCGGTGCCTTATCCGAATTCCGCCACCGGTCCGACCCATGGCCCCAGAAGCGAACCCAAATACCCAATCCTCGTCCCAACCGTTCGACATTCCGGGACGACGAAGAACGGCACAACGAAGTACATAGGAGAGACAGAAAAGAATATGCGTCGGTAGTAGTCGGTGACAGTAATGCTCTGTCCATCGTCAGATAATTTGAGACAGATGGTGGTTCGATTTACGGGAGTGACCGGCTTCGGACGCCGGTGTCAACTTCAAGAGTTTCAGCGACGATTTGTCAATTTGCATACCGATCATGACTATCCTTTACCCCCGACCTTGACGTACCACCATTTCCGCTTTTTGTGTTCTTCGAGGCCGGTGCCGTCATGAGTGTTGGTGACGACGTGTCGGTTTTTTTCGTAATGGAAAAGGGGTTGAATGTTATTTTACCGGCGCCGGCTCCGCTACTCCCTGAGCCGGTCGCCTTTGGTGTCGATTTATCACCGGCGGTAGCCATATCGCTCATTGCCAGCGCCGCACCAGCGGATAGAAACGTTGCCAACGAGCAAGCCAAAAATACATTTCTAGTTGACATAATCGCCCCCTGCAGCGGTACTAGAACGACATCAAAAGATTAGGCCATCTAGCAAGCGGAGTCGATCATCGGATTTCGGAGAGACCGCCGCGAGGCGATCTCCCTTTTGCGCCGATCATGTTGCGGCGCGGATGGTCGCGAATGGCACGTTGCGTCATTTCGCGGCGGCGCAACAATTCGGTCGCTTTCGGAGTGAAGCGGACATGAGCTGGTAGGCGAAGCCGACCGCCTCGGTCGAAAATGACCCGAAGCGGGCTTTGTATGCGATGCAGGAATAAATTGCCGTTTCGCCGGTTCTTATCAATGTTAGGCTGGCGACTACCACTGCCGTGGGAACGAGGTTTACTCCTCATGCGCCTGCTATTGCGGAGAGGCGTGACGGTGTTGGCGATCTACGCGGTCGCCCTGCACGTCATTCTGCTCGGGCTGGCGCCGATCGCCGCCAATGGCGAGATCGTCAACCCGTTTTCGGTGATCTGCCACAGTGCCGCTCCTGCGGCCGCCGGCGATGAAGCGCCGGGCAAGCCCGATTTGATCCCGGGCCACGCCTGCGAACATTGCAACCTGTGCAGCGCCGCGCCGCCGTCCGAGCCTGCGACCGTGCCCATCGGCCGCCTCCTGCCGACGCGGCTCTTGCAGGTGTTGCGCCCGGCATCGCATGCGCCGTCCGCCGGCGTCGCCTTCCGTCCCAATCTCGCCCGAGGTCCCCCGCGCTTCGCCTGACATGCGGCCGCTTATCGGCGGCCATCGCCCACCCATGCCTCAAGCGAAATCGGAGTGACCTGATGTCCAACCGCCATTTGTATGCGGCCCTTTGCGGGGTCTTGGCCGTGCTCGTGGCGCAGCCCGCGCTCAGCCACGAGATCGTCGGCAATCGCATGTTTCCGGCGACGCTTACCATCGACGATCCCGGCGTCGCCGACGAACTGTCGCTGCCGACCGCCGCCATCTCAAAAACCGGCGACGTTCCCCCCGTGAAGCAGCTCGATATTTCCGGCGAATACTCCAAGCTAATCACCGAAGACTTCGCCGTGTCGTTCGCGCCCACCTGGACGCATCTCTATGCGCCAGGCGGACCCAACATGGTCGGCGCCAGCGGCTTCCAGAACATCGAGACCACGTTCAAGTACCGGCTGTTCAAGAATGTGGAACACGAGTTCGTCGCCTCGGTTGGGCTCAACATCGAATGGGGCGCGAGCGGTGCGCAGGATGTCGGTGCCGACCGCTTCACCACCTACACGCCAACGTTCTATTTCGGCAAAGGCTTCGGCGATCTGCCATCGAGCTTGAACTGGGCGCGGCCCTTCGCATTGACTGGCCAACTCGGTTACGCCATCCCGGGTTCGAACGCGACGGTCACCGTCGATCCCGACACCGGCGACGTCGACACCGAGTTCAATCCGCGCGTTCTAGTCTGGGGCGCCTCGCTGCAATACAGCCTGCCGTATCTGAAATCCGCGGTGGCCGATATCGGCCTGCCGGATTTTGCTAATCACCTGATTCCGCTGGTCGAAGCGTCGTTGCAGACGCCGGTGAGCAATACGTTGAGCTCCGGCACGGTAACCACCGGCACCATCAACCCCGGCGTGATCTGGGTCGGCGACAAATTCCAGGTCGGCGTCGAAGCGATGATTCCAGTCAACCACCAAAGCGGCAGCGATGTCGGCGCCATCGGGCAGATTCACTTCTTCCTCGACGACATCTTCCCCAATTCCATCGGCCGCCCGATTTTCGGCAACGGCATTGCGTCATGGAGGCCGGCGTTCGGCAATCAGCCATGAAAAATCCTTCCAAGATCGCCTTTGTCCTCGCTGCCATCCTGCTTCCCGCCGCTGCCTGGGCACACGCCTTCCTCGACCACGCCAGTCCGCGCGTCGGCAGCACAGTCGCCAGCGCACCGAAGGAATTGCTGCTGTGGTTCACCGAGAAGCTAGAACCGGCCTTTTCCACCGTCGAAGTGCGCAACGCGCAAGGCGCGGTGGTGCAAAGCGGCAAGGCGCAGGCCGCCGGCAAGGACAGCACCGAACTGCGCGTGCCGCTCAAGGCGCTGCCGCCCGGGACTTATCTGGTGAGTTGGCGTGTTCTATCGGTGGACACCCATCGAACGCAGGGCAGCTTTACGTTCAAAGTCGGCCCGTAGGGACCAGCGCTCAGTGATCGACCCACTTATCCTGTTCCGCGCCATCCATATCGCGGCGACGGTGCTCGCTGCCGGCACCGTCGCGTTCATGGTCTTGGTCGCGGAACCAGCCGCAGGCGCGACGTTGGCGGATTTCTCGGCGCTGCGCCGCCGTTGCAACCTCACAGTCTGGGATGGAATAACTGCACCGCGCTGACCTTTCGCGATCTGTGAGCCTATCTCCTATGCCGGGACGTTTCGATTAAAGATAGCAGGCGCTTACCGCTTCCGCGCCGCTATAACTGTCGCATCCGAACCCACAACCTCAGAGGAGAAGCGAGTGCCCTCGCTTGATACAATTATGACCGCCGAACGCGCCAAACTGAAAGCAAGGATCGAAAGTAATTGGATCTGCGTAAAATCGATGTCCCGAAGGGATTTGGAGCGCGAGCGCAAGCTTCATCAATCGAAATGGTTCGATTACCGGTTTATTTCGCCCATGGAAGCCACACATCTGTTCCGCGTCGCGTATTCTGAAATTCACCAACGATATCACGGCTTCATTTTCAGCACTGAGGAGGCCAAAACGCGGACAGGTGTGCGCGCAGGTGTTGCATTCCAGGGTAAGACTGAATTGACATCGTTTTGGAGGGCCCGGCAAGCGGCGGATTTATATGGATTGCCCTACGCGGTGTTTATCGAAGTCGCGTTCGAGCAATTAACACGTGGGGGATGGCAGCGCCTTCCCCATCCCAATCAGCTCTACGCGGAACGAAATCTTCAGCGCATTTACATCGCCGCGGCTGCTTATTGGCAGGAGTTCCAACAGTCCAGTTTTGATCGCTCATTCTCCCACCTTCCAGAATATCGGACGGATTCGTACCACGACTTCCCGGCACAGGTGGCTCACCGCGCATGGGTTGTCGGTCTACTCAAGGAAAAAAAGCGCAGCGCCTGGGCTATCGGTAATGCCTGCTTCGTGAACAGGGTGATATCGCCGGAGCTGGCCATAGCGGAATTTGGGAAGGAAACGATTGCACGTGCGCGCAAGGAGATCTCGGAGGATACACCCGAGCCATCAGAGCCCTGCTCGGCGCAAGTACTCCTGCCTTCCTGTCTCGGGCTTCCCGGAGCGTTGGTCCCGACATCGCCGGAATGTGTGGCCTGCCCAGCAATGGCCCTGTGTGCTCGAATGGAAACTGTAACTTTAGCCGGACTGAAGCGGGCGACAGGCTCGGAGAACCCTGAACATGACCGGCGCAAGAAGCTGGGTCGAAAGCGAACACAACGTTGCCGGGAGAAAAAGAAACTCGCGGCCGTAGTTCCATCCATGACACCCGAGGCTACATCAACTACCGGAGGACCCTGACGTCACCCGCCGGTAACGCTCCCCAAAGCGTAGAAAAGAAAGGAAGGAAGGAAGGGAGAAAGAAAGTAAGTAAGAAGTATGGGACGCGTTACAGGCTCTGACTAAAGTTCCGGGCGTTCGCGGGCTGCGCCCGCCCACAAAGGGAAGCAAAAACATTCATGCTCCCGGCAGCCGCGGGCTTCGCCCGCTCTTGCCAAAAAACACACGAACGAAAGCTATCCGGCTCACCCCAGGTGTTCCGCTCGCCGCCCTTACGGCCAACACTTCCAAAATGCGTAAAGTGCCCGCTAGGTATCAGAGGGAAGCGCGTCCCGACTCGCCTAGGGGCATCGACGAATTGAATGTAGCTCTCAACGTCATCGACATTTGTTATCGTGGAAAGGGCCTGTTGCGGAATCATTCGCGTATTGTCGATTGCAAGAGCGTCCAGCAACGAAAAGTGCGGCTGAGCAGGAGCCAGTTTTGGCACCTGAATGACATCGCCGAACCACTGTTCCCGGTCGAAGACAAAGATACGGGCTTTTTGCAGTGGCGGGGCTGCGACGGCATCAGAATTGCGAAGTTTTCGGTAGCCAAAGTACGCGCCAACAAAAGCCGAACGGGTCCAGTCGAGCAAAGGCGTCGGATAGCCATGATGTTGAACGAGCGAAACGAATGCCCCATGCTCTTCGGGCTTCCTCATGATGTCGAAGACATGGCTCGTCCTCGCGCTCAAGTTTTTGTGCAGCCGAGGGATGTCTTCGCCCAGAAACCTCTCTAGGTTGGCGCGCCCAGCGCGATGAAAGCTTGTACGGAGCCGCCAAGTGGATTTTTCCTGGCCACGAAAAATGTACCGGTCAGGGTCGAGACTATCTGCGAAATTTTTGAACTCTGCCCAACTGGTCACAGTCGCCAACGGGGCATAGCTCGACGGGTTTCCGGCTAGCGTCACCGGAAGTGCCATAGAACCTGAGGTTCCGATGTCGGTCGTCCAAGAAACGGTAAGGTGCGTCGGTATCCGGGATATCTGCACGTCCGCGTACGTTGGGAATCGGGTGCCAGCCGGATACTTCGAAGCAATCGCGGCCCATACCGTCGTGTCACCCGAATTCGGGTCTATCGGCAACAGCGGTAATCGTGCTTGGAGGTCATTCCCGGCAGGCTTATCGACGTTGATGTCCGCGCGCGTGCTCGGGAGGCCCGCATTGTTGTCGTACATATAGGCATAACCTTTGAGGCGGCTGCCCACTTCATCGAGATCGATTATTGCGCTTCCCGAATTTGTTCCGCTGTACGTCCCGAGCCACTGACCGCGCATAGAACGCCCCTCGATGATAATCTCAAAGTCACTTCGCCGCGCTTGCGGCCCCCAAATCCAACGTATGAAGCAGGAACTTAGCTTGGATTTTGCTTGCGCTCCAACCGCCAGGAGCGGTCGAACTTCGCCTTACGGTGAGCGACAAGCTTATTTTACCGGTATTTATTATCATTAAGCCCCGGCACGCCCTCGGCACAGTATGACTGGCGCGCCCGAGACGATTCGAACGCCCGACCTTTGCCGCAGGAGCCTGCCCCCGCATCCAATCGAGCAAAATCAGGGCGTTGCCGCGTCCCGCCATTTCGTCTATTCAGGCAGCCAGGCGCCCGTAGCTCAGCTGGATAGAGCGTTGCCCTCCGAAGGCAAAGGTCGGACGTTCGAATCGTCTCGGGCGCGCCAGTTTCTCCCACAAAATCAAAACGATCGTTTGCGAATCGGCTATCCTCATCAGTTTCGCCAATCAGTTGGCACAGTTTTGTGCACAGTTGGAGAAACAGTCATGGCGATCATTCGACAAAAGGGACCGGAGCAATGGCATGCGCAAGTCCGGCGGAGGGGTGGGCCGCCGATAACTGCCGCGTTCATTATTTCCGTGTTCTCCGGCGCAATCACGCAGTCTCGCTACTGACCTGTAACTGCATCTCCGCCCATCTCGAGTGTCGGATTTGGGACAGAAGCGGACACTCACTAGCGCACCCGGAGTTTCCGATGAGGGGGCGAGGACGAGATTACTGTTGCGAAAGCGGTCGGGGTCGTGCTGGCTGAAAGAGTGAGCGATTCGAAGGTCCGAGCGGCATGAACGCAGCCTATCTGTCCAATCTCAATCCGGAGCAGCGCCGCGCCGTCGAGCACGGAGGACCGTCCCTTCACGATGCGACGGCACTACTCATCATCGCAGGCGCGGGCTCAGGAAAGACGAACACGCTCGCACACCGCGTCGCGCATCTGATCGTCGGCGGGATCGACCCACGACGCATTATGCTGCTGACCTTCTCCCGACGCGCGGCCGCCGAGATGAAGAGGCGGGTCGAACGCATCACATCCGAGGTGCTCGGACCGAACGCACGTGCGCTCGGCGCCGGCATGAGTTGGTCCGGCACATTCCATGCGATCGGCGCGAGGCTACTCCGGGAATATGCCTCCGAAATCGGACTCAATAGCGAATTCACGATCCACGACCGCGAGGACTCCGCGGATCTGATGAACCTCGTCCGGCACGACCTCGGGCTGTCGAACAAGGACCGCCGCTTCCCAATGAAGGGCACGTGCCTATCGATCTACTCGCGCACCGTCAATGCGCAAGCCAACCTCGCGGAGATCCTAAACCGACACTTCTCATGGTGCACCGAATGGGAGGCGGAACTCCGCCGACTGTTCGCGGCTTACGTCGTGGCGAAGCAGCACCAGAACGTGCTCGACTACGACGACCTGCTTCTCTATTGGGCGCACATGATGGCGGAAGGCTCGGTGGCCGAGCAAGTCGCCGCCCGCTTCGACCATGTGCTAGTCGACGAGTACCAGGACACCAACCGCCTTCAAGCGTCGATCCTTCTGGGACTGAAGCCGACGGGCCGCGGGCTGACGGTCGTCGGTGACGACGCCCAATCCATCTATTCGTTTCGGGCCGCGACGGTCCGCAACATTCTTGACTTCCCGTACCACTTCAGTCCCAAGGCCAATATCGTCACGCTGGACCAGAACTACCGCTCGACCGTGCCGATCCTCGACGCCGCCAACGCGGTCATCGAACTCGCCGCAGAGCGGTTCACGAAGAACCTGCGGTCGGACCGAAAGTCGGCGGAGCGGCCGGTGCTGGTAAACGTCGCCGACGACGTTGCGCAATCCGGCTACGTCGTCGAACGGATTATGGAGAATCGCGAAGCAGGCATCGCGCTCAAAGCGCAGGCGGTCCTTTTCCGCGCGTCGCATCATAGCGCCTCGCTCGAAATCGAGTTGGCCCGCCGCAATATTCCGTTCGTCAAATTTGGCGGCCTTAAGTTTCTAGAAGCGGCGCACATTAAGGACGTGCTCGCGATCATGCGCTGGGCCGAGAACCCGCGGGACCGCGTGTCGGGATTTCGCGTGGCACAGCTGATGCCGGGGATAGGACCGGCAGCGGCCGGCCGTCTATTGGACTGCATCGCCGAAGCGTCGGAGGCGTCGGAAGCGGTGGAAGGATTCGACCCGCCGGCGGCCACCGCCGAGTGCTGGCCGAAGTTTGCATCCACGTTCGGGAACTTGCGCCGCCGCGCGGCAGATTGGCCTGCGGAGCTCGACTTGGCGTGCCAGTGGTACGCGCCGCACTTGGAGCGCCTCTACGAAGACGCGACGGTTCGTCAGGCCGATCTCGCCCAGCTCTCCGAGATTGCGTTGAGATACCCGAGCCGCGAGCGCTTCCTGACCGAACTCACACTCGACCCACCCGGCGCGACGAGCGACCAGGCCGAAACGCCGCGTCTCGACGAGGACTACCTCATCCTCTCGACGATTCATTCGGCGAAGGGCCAGGAATGGAAATCCGTATTCGTGCTGAACACCGTCGATGGCTGCATACCCTCGGATTTGGGTGTCGGAACCAACGACGAGATCGAAGAGGAACGCCGGCTCCTTTATGTCGCCATGACGCGCGCGAAAGATCAGCTCCATCTCGTGGTACCGCAACGCTTCTACGTCCACGGACAACGGGGAAACGGGGACAGACACGTCTACGCGCAAAGGACCCGTTTCATTCCGGCCCCGATCACGCGTCACTTCGAAAGCTGCACGTGGCCGATCGCAACGCCGGAAACCCTATCATCCACAGTCGGTCGCGCCAAAACAGACGTGGGCGCGAAGCTGCGGCATATGTGGGGTTGACCGCTACGCGAGTGGCCGATCGAAAATAGACCCCATGCTGCGGCGGCTTCGCGCGTTGTCCTTCATGAAACCGCGGAGAGGCGCGCAACGCTACCACGAAATGCACTTGGCCGCGACCGGCGCCGCCGGCAAGCGGCCGCGCCGGCTATACCCTCAGCGCCGCAATACTCTATCTCGTCAGTCCCTCGTATGATCGGGCGGCAGCGGGTGTCGTTCATCGGTTCGGGGCCGCGATTGCCAGCAGCCGGCGAAGAACCGGTGAGCAAAAACGTATACTGCGGGGATTTTCCCTGAAGCCGCACCTAGTCGACCGGCTTTGCTGCGCACTGGACGCTTGGCGGCGGTTGCGTGATGTGCCGGCTTCAGTCAAGCAGCCCTGCCCGGCCTGCACGCGATAGCGACGCTGACCCTTTGCACCATCACCTAGGAAAACTGGTGCAGCGGGAATAGCTTTCCGTACATCGTTAACAGGTTTGAGCAAATTGCATAAAATTTGAAATACCTCTGTTTACCAATTCAAACGGTCGCTAATTCGGCGAGATTGCCGCCCCCGCATCTCTGCTAGAAGGCTTGCATCCTTCCGCTCTCGACTTTGCTCGTGAGCAGGCCCCGCAAGGGGGAGGCGGTTAGAGCGACGGCGCCAAAGGCCCTTCCGTCCTCGTTCCCATCCGGCGATTGAGAGTTCGCGTCGCTGCGCGACGCGAGTTGCTCGCGATCGGCTCGGTGATCACTGACAGCTCTTTGTCGTGATCGGGGAGACGAGGATCGCTCGACCGCCTCGTTCATCCTTATCCTCGTTTCACCCCGGTCGAGGATGAAAGGAATTAAGATGCCGACCTCCGATAAGGCGGTTGTTGCCCATCTGCGGGCACGTGTTTTCTGCCGCTGACTGCCGGACTTTGATGGCGGCGGTGATGGGCACGACCACCCAGCCCGCGCAGCTGCCCGATCTCTTGGCAGCCGCCGTCAACAACCCGTACAGTTTTGTGCGGACCAAGCTCGTCAAACACATCGACATTAACTTCACAGCGTTGTCTGAGAAGCTTCGCCGCGAAACGCCGTCTAACCTTGAGGTACTCCTCAAGCGCCTCCAGACCGCCTGTAACGTCCAGACCGACTACCTGGTCAGTGAAGACGGCGTGCCGTGCATCCATGCTCTGCGGCGCGTCGGGCTGGTCGCCCCCAACAACAAGACCGCTTGGGGATTAGCTGTCGTCCGTACCAAAGACTTTGTCTGCGACGAATGGGTGTTGCGGACCAACCCAGGCGACGTCCCGACTGTTCAGGGCCCGGTGGAGGAACTGTCCCGCCAACTGATTGAACTCACGTATCTGAAGCGTGAGGGCAAGGCGCCGGCGGACTTCAACCGCCAGATGAAGCATCGCTTCTATGCCCTGACGAAGTTGACCGGATGGTTCAATTTCCGGGTGGAAGAGGATGACGGCGGTCGGGCAAGCGTCGTCGAGATCGAGACCCAAGACCTGTTCGACGACATCTGCCGCCTCGACTTGGGCAACCTAACAATCCAGGGCGTCAACGCGCCGTCCTTCGGCCGCTAGCACAATCGGGCCGATCGTTCGCCCGGCCGTAGTGCCGGGCGAACGAGCATTTTCAGCTAACGACTGAAAGCGCGGTCGCGCGGCCTTTTAATCGTCGAGATCATCCTCACCGCGTTGATCTGAACATTTAACTTCAGAGACGGCTGGTGGAGAGGGAGGGACTCGGTCCCTATTTCCGCCTCGAACCCAATTCACCGGCACTTTCGCGCGCGTTCGCGACGCCGCTGGTACGAACACCGGTACAATGGCGCCGCCGCCGGCAACGTGCAAGTTCCGTCCTCGCGCCGGCCAGGCGATTTTTCCGGCCATAATCGCCCCCACCTTTGTTCGTCCTTGGATGCGAATGGCATGTGACCTAAGAGTTACAAGCGGCCGTATTCGGATCGGCCACATCCAGACGCCTGTCTAATGCGCCGGCCGCAAACCTCAAATTGAGGCTGTTTGCCGTAGGGGCTTGATCTTCGTCGGGTTTCGTAGAACGGCTGGTGAGATAGCTATGTTTGTCGCCCTTGCAGTTTTCATAACAGCGACTGCTTGGTTTTGCTCAAACGCTATTTGATATCGTGAACATTTTTCCAGCTGTACCGAAAACCGTGTTGCGGATCGAGACGCGCCGCCGTACGATGCATTTAGGTGAGATCGTTAATTTGAACACTGCAGGGAATAAACGTCAAAGTTGTCTTGGCTCTTAACGCGCGATTGTCTCGAGCCGCAAACGTAGCGTTAAGTGGGTCGGGAGGGCCGATGAGTTACGCCTCTCGCGAACAAGTCGTGAAATCTGCTTGCGCCCATGCGCCGCAGGCAGCGACGGGCACCTATCACTTTCAAACAAATTTCGTCGGTCGACCGGACTCGCGGCCACAAAACGGGCCGCGGTTCGATGTCCGATGCAACACGCGTCATTGAACAACGTGAAAAAACCTAATGGGAGGATGCCATGACCAAACTTAATCTTTCACGCCGGACGTTTGTGAAAGGCGGCTTGGGGCTGACCGCTGCAAACTTCGTGCCCGGCAGCGCGCCTTTTGCGCTCGCCGCGACCATGGAAGAGCAAACAATCGCCGCGGCAAAGAAGGTCGGCGCGGCCAAGGTCAACGGGATGATCTGGTCGCCCTATTACGTCCCGATGCAGCCGGTGATCGCCGAATTCACAAAGGAGACCGGCATTGGTATCGGCGGCATCCAGGACATCTCGATTTTCGACGCGCCGCAGCGGGCAATGGCAGAGGCTCTCTCGCGCTCGTCCCAATTCGATTTTATCCATATCAATTCCAATATGATCCCGTCGCTCGCCTCGGCGGGCTACCTCGAACCGCTCGACGAATACATCAAGAACGCTGGCTTCCATTTTGACGTCGTCGCTGGTTACGACAATTTCATGAAATACGATGGGCACACCTACGGTGTGCCGACCGACGGCAACGTGCACATCCAGTACACTCGCAAGGATCTGCTTGACAATCCGGACAATAAGAAACGCTTCGCCGATAAGTTCGGTACCGAACTAAAGCTACCGGAGACCTGGGAAGAGAACCTGCGGCTGCAGGAATTCTTGATGGATCCGACGAAAGACCTGTACGGCTCGGGAAATTTACGTAACCGCGCGAACGGCGTCACCTGGTGGTACATGATTTTCTACAGCGCGGGAGGTTTTCCGTTTGACGACGACATGAAGCCGACGCTGAACACACCGGCCGGTCAATACGCGGTCGACATCTATTTGCAGGACAAGAAGGTCAACCATCCGGAAGCGGCCAACTGGGGTACGCCACAGATGATCCCGCGCATCGCGCAGGGTCACGTCGTGAGTTGTCAATATTGGGACGGCACCTGCAAGACAATCGCCAACCCAAAGCAGTCGAAGACTGTCGGCGAGTTCTATTACAGCGTCGTGCCGGGCTCGAAGTTCACCGGGAAAATGGTGCACCGTTCGATCTCGTCGCCGCTTGCGGCCATCCTGATCAACAAGTACAGCCCGCGCAAAGCGCAGGCCGCTTATCTCGCGCTGTGGCTCGGCTCGGGCAAGAACTCGATCCCGATCGTGTCGGACCCGGTGAATGCGTTCAACGACGCCTGGTCGAACGCGCATTTCGCGGCACCGCCGGTGATCAAGGCGTACACCCAGCCCGGCATCGACGCGATCAAGAAGAACTTCGAGGTAGTCTGTCCGCCGATCTATCTCACTGGCTACCTCGAATTCCAGGATGCACTCGGCAAGAACCTGTCGGAAGCCTATGTCGGCCAACTTGCCGCCAAGGACGTGCTGAAGAACACGGAGAACGAGTGGACGAAGATCATCGGACGTATCGGGCGTAGCAAGCTGAAGAGAGACCTCGCGAGCTATAAGGCCGCTATGCCGAAACTCGCCGTTCCCGCCTAACGCGCGACACGCATATCACGCGTCGCGGGCACGCAACGCGCATTGCAGCCAATCCGGACGGACCGCACGCCTGTCCGGATCCTCGATCGAGGTGACGAATGGCGGAAGCAACTCTTCCGGCAACCGAAATCCCGTCGGTGGTCTCGCCGCGCGCGGCCTCCCGCCAACGCGCCGTGCGGCGCTTCAAGCTGATGCTGCTGTCGCCGCTCATCGCAATGTTCGTACTGGTGCTCACGCCGGTCTTACTGCTGCAGCTCTATTTCTCCTTCCACCAGTGGACCGTCTATCTCGGCTCCTGGTGGGACGCCGAATATGTCGGCTTCGACATGTTCCACGACGGTGTTCACCGATCCGCGCTTCGGCTGGGCGGTCGTGCGCTCGCTGTCGTTTGCCACCGGCTCGACCGTCGGCTGCTTCGTGTTCGGCTTCGCCCTCGCTTATCTCATGTACAAGCCGTTCCGCGGCAACGCCGTCTATTACATCATCTTCATCCTGCCGATGCTGACCGTGCCGGTGGTGGTCTCCTACACCGCCGAGATGATGCTCTATCGCAACGGGCCGCTGAACGGCGTCGCTCTCCGCCATCACCGGCCTCAATATCCAGGTCTCCTGGCTCACCGATCCGCATCTCGCGCTGGTCACGGTGGCGCTGCTCGAGATTTGGAATTGGACGCCGTTCTCCTTCATCATCATGCTAGCCGGCCTTGCCGCCATCCCGAAGGAGCCGATCGAGGCCGCGCAAATACTCGGCGCCTCGCACTGGCGCATCTTTTGGGAAGTGCAGGTGCCGCTGCTGCGGCCGGTGATCCTCCTCGCTTTAGTGCTGCGCTTCCTCGAGGCGATGGCGGAATTCCCCAAGACCTGGGCGCTGTTTCAGGGCGGCCCGGGCTCGGCGACCGAAACGCTGCCTGTCTACATTTTCATGACCACCTGGCAGTATTTCGAAATCTCCAAGGGCGCGGCGATGTCCTACATCGTGATGATGCTGATGATCGTGATCGTGCTAATCGCAATCCATTTCCTGCGGCGGGAGAAGCATGCGCTCGATGCCATGTACACCCAGGAACCGGCGGAGGGCTGACATGCCGATGACTAAGTCGCAGCGCCGCCGCATCACTACCGTGGTTCGTTACACGGTGCTCACCGTCTGGGCGCTAATTGCATTCTTCCCGATCTACTGGATGGTCTCCACGTCCTTCAAGCCGGACAACCAGTGGTTCTCGTGGCCGCCCTACTATTTCCCCGATCCGCCGACGCTTTCCAATTACAAGAACGTCTGGCTCGGCGCCGGGGAATACGACAAGACCCAGTACGCGATCTCGTCGCAGACGCCGCTGGTGTCGCTGTGGAATTCGACGGTGATCGCCACCACCTCGACCTTCCTGGCGGTGCTGTTCGGCTCGGTGCTGGCCTACGGTGTGTCGCGCTATAAGATCCTCTCCGAAGCGCGTATGTTCCAGCTCCTAATGCTGCGCATGATCCCGCCGATCGTCGTGGTTGCGCCACTCTCTCTCTATTATTCGGCGCTCGGTCTGCTCGACAGCCGCACTGGCCTGATCCTTGTCTACTTCCTCACCACCCTGCCCTACGCGGTGTGGATGACCAAGAGCTTCATCGACGAGGTGCCGCGCGAGGTCGAACAGGCGGCGGAAATCCTCGGCGCCTCGCGCTGGCGCACCTTGTTCGAGATCGTGCTGCCGCTGATCCGCTCCGGGCTGGTGGCGACCTTCCTGTTCATCCTGATCCTGACCTGGAGCGAATATCTGCTGGCGCTTATCCTCACGAAGACGCAGGTTTCGACGCTGCCGATCGAATTGTCGAAATACCAGGGCACGACCGAAGGCCGCGTCTACGGCCGGCAGGCGGCGCTCGCGGTCGGCATCACCATTCCGCTGATGATCGTCGGCCTCATCATCCGCAAGCATCTCGCACGCGGCTTCAGTTTCGGCATGGTACGGAGATAAGCGTGGCACGTATCGAACTGGTCAATCTCACCAAGTCCTTCGGCGCCGTCCAGGCGGTGAAGAACCTGAGCTTCGTCATCGAGGACGGCGAATTCGTCGTCTTCGTCGGGCCGTCCGGCTGTGGCAAGACCACCACATTGCGCATGATCGCCGGCTTCGAGGACCCGACCTCGGGCGAAATCCGCATCGACGGCCAGGTGGTCAACGATCTCGAGCCGCGCGACCGCAATCTCGGCATGGTGTTCCAGAGCCACGCGCTGTTCCCGCACAAAAACGTGGCGCAGAACATCGAGTTCGGCCTGCGCATGAAGAAGGTGCGCGCCGGAGGAGCGCGTCAAGCGCGTGCGCGAGGTGGCCGACATGATGCGGATCGGCCACCTGCTCGCCAAGATGCCGGGCCAGTGCTCGGGCGGAGAGTCGCAGCGTGTCGCGCTCGCCCGCACGCTGGTGACCAACCCGTCGACGTTCCTGCTCGACGAGCCGCTGTCCAGCCTCGACGCCAAACTGCGCCGCGAGCTGCGCGCCGAGTGCGACCGGCTGCACCAGGAGCTCAAGCGCACCTTCATCTTCGTCACCCACGACCAGGAAGAGGCGATGACGCTCGCCGACCGCATCGTGGTAATGCACAACGGCGAGATCGTGCAGGTCGGCTCGCCGATGGAGATCTATTCGAATCCGATCAATTATTTCGTCGCCGACTTCTTCGGCTCGCCGTCGATGAATTTGATCGCCGGCGAGATCGTGCAGGCGAACGGCGCCTTGCGTTTCCACTCGAATTTTATCGACATGCCGCTGCCCGCGCGTTTCGAAGGCGGCGAAGCTCGGCAAAGGCACGCTCGGCATCCGTCCCGAGCACGTCGGCCTCAACGGCGGCGGCAAGAGCGACCTCACGCTGCCGGTGCGCCTGGTCGAGCCGCTCGGCAAGGACACCCTGCTCTATTTCGACGCGACGGGCGACCGCGCCTTCGTCGCGGTGAGCGAGGGCCTGCGCATGGCCGACGTCACGGTCGGCGAGCGGCTGGCGCTGACACTGAACGACGAGCGCCTGCACCTCTTCGAAGCGGATGGGCGCCGGCTGAGCGCATCCTGAGCACGCCGCCGCGGGCGGACACCGACTTCTAGGCATAACAGGCATAGCCAAGACCGAGGACCCCATGGACTATCGTGAGAAGAGCGAAATCCGCGACGGCATGCGGATCGACTGGGACATGCCGATCAGCGATGGACGACGGCGTCGTGCTCCGCTGCGACATCTACCGGCCGATCGCCGAGGGCAAGTATCCGGTCATCATGACCTACGGCCCCTACGGCAAGTGGCTGCACTTCGACGATCTCTATACCGAGCAGTGGCGGCGGATGTGCGAGATCCATCCCGACGTGCCGACCGGCTCGACCAACAAGTACCAATGCTGGGAGGTGGTCGATCCGGAGAAATGGGTGCCGGACGGCTATGCCGTGGTCCGCGTCGACAGCCGCGGCGCCGGCCGCTCGCCGGGCGTGATCGACATCTGGTCGCTGCGCGAGGCGCAGGACCTCGCGCAATGCGTCGAATGGGCCGGCGTGCAGCCGTGGTCGAACGGCAAGGTCGGCCTCAACGGCATTTCCTATTACGCCGAGAACCAGTGGCAGGCCGCGGCGCTGCAACCCAAGCACCTCGCCGCGATCTGCACTCTGGGAGGGCGCCGCCGATTTCTACCGCGACATGGCGCACCACGGCGGCATCTTCTGCCACGGCTTCGCGCAGGACTGGTCGAAGGCGCAGGTCTACACGGTGCAGCACGGCCGCGGCACGCGCGGCTTCAGGAGCCGCATGAACGGCGACTGGGTGTCGGGACCGCGAGAGCTGACCGAAGAAGAACTCGGCGCCAACCGCCGCGATTTCTACGAGGACTGCCTCGCGCGCAAGCTCGACACCGACCGAATACTGGCAATCGCGCATGCCGGACTGGATCAAGGTCAAGGTGCCGCTGCTCTCGGCCGCCAACTGGGGCGGCCAGGGCCTGCACCCGCGCGGCAATTTCGAGGGCTTCGTGCGCGCCGCCTCGAAGCAGAAATGGCTCGAGGCGCACGGCATCGAGCACTGGACGCATTTCTACACGGACTACGGCCTCGCCCTGCAGAAGAAGTTCTTCGGCCATTTCCTCAAGGGCGAGAACACCGGCTGGGACAAGCAGCCGAAGGTGCTGCTGCAGGTGCGCCATCCCGGCGAGAAGTTCGTCGAGCGGCACGAGAACGAATGGCCGCTCGCGCGCACGCAATGGACCAAGTTTCTATCTGCACCCCGGCGACATGACGCTGTCGAAGACGACGCAATCCTCAGCGAGCACGGTGACCTATGCCGGCCTCGGCGACGGCGTGACGTTCCTGTCCGAGCCGCTCGAGCAAGACACCGAGATCACCGGGCCGATCGCCGCCAAGCTCTGGGTGTCGTCGGCGACTGAGGATGCCGACCTGTTTCTGGTGGTGCGCGTGTTCACGCCGGACATGAAAGAGGTGATGTTCCAGGGCGCGCTCGATCCGCACACGCCGATCGCGCAAGGCTGGCTGCGCTGCTCGCACCGCAAGCTCGATCCCAAGCTCACCTTGCCCTATCGGCCCTATCACACCCACGACGAGGAGCAGAAGCTCACGCCCGGCGAGGTCTACGGGGTCGACGTCGAGGTCTGGCCGACCTGCATCGTGGTGCCGAAGGGCTACCGCCTCGCGCTGTCGGTGCGCGGCACCGACTACGTCTTCCCCGGCGAGCCGGGCGCGGGCCTGGAGACGCTCGGCAAGGTCTGGACCGGCGTCGGGCCCTTCACCCATGACGATCCGCGCGATCGGCCGCCGGCCGTGTTCGGCGGCGACGTGACCCTGCACACCGGGTCATGACCGGCAGGCCTACGTGCTGCTGCCGATCATCCCCAAGAAATAAAGCCGCGCCAGGCATCCCCGAGGAGTGAGAGACCATGAGTTATCGTGAGGTCAGCGAAGTCCGCGACGGCATGCGCATCGACTGGGACATGCCGATTACGATGGACGACGGCCTGGTGCTGCGCTGCGATGTGTTCCGGCCGGTCAAGATCGGGCGCTACCCGGTGATTCTGAGCCACGGCCCCTACGGCAAATGGCTGCATTTCGAAGATGGCTACAAGACCGCCTGGGACCGCATGGCGCTCAAGCACCCCGACGTGATGGCGGGCTCGACCAACAAGTACCAGAGCTGGGAGGTCTGCGACCCCGAGAAGTGGGTACCGGACGGCTACGTGGTCGTGCGCGTCAATTCACGCGGCTGCGGCCGCTCGCCGGGCTATGTCGAGCACTGGTCGCCGCGCGAGACCAAGGATTTCGCCAATTGCGTCGAATGGTGCGGCGTGCAGCCCTGGTCGAACGGCAAGGTTGGCCTCTCCGGCATCTCCTACTACGCCATCAACCAGTGGCAGGTCGCGAGCCTGCAGCCCAAGCACCTCGCCGCTATCTGCGTCTGGGAGGGCTTCGCCGACTTCTATCGCGAGCTCAGCCATAACGGCGGCATCTACAACACCTTTGCGCAGAACTGGTACGACATGCAGGTCAAGACCGTGCAATACGGTCTCGGCACCAAGGGCCACCGCAGCCGCATGAACGGCGACTGGGTGTCGGGCCCGGAGACGCTCACCGCCGAGCAGATGGGCGCGAACCGCTACGACCTCGGCAAGGTACTGTTCAGCCACCCGGTCGACGACGAATACTACAAGGCCATGGCGCCGGACTGGTCAAAGGTGACGGTGCCGCTGCTGTCGGCCGCCAACTGGGGCGGCCAGCCGCTGCACCCGCGCGGCAATTTCGAGGGCTTCTTCCGCGCGGCGTCGAAGCAGAAATGGCTGGAGGTGCACGGCATCGAGCACTGGACGCACTACTACACCGATTACGGCGTGGCGCTGCAGAAGAAGTTCTTCGGCTACTTCCTCAAAGGCGAGCGCAACAACGGCTGGGCGAAGCAGCCGCGCGTGCAATTGAACGTCCGGCATCCAGGCGAGACATTCGTCATCCGCCACGAGGACGCCTGGCCGCTGCCGAGCACGCAATGGACCAAGTTCCACCTCGCGACCGGCGCGCAGAAGTTGACGACGCAAGCGCCGGCCGGCTCGGGCACGGTGGCGTTCGACGCCATGGGCGACGGCGTCACGTTCCTCACCGAGCCAATACCGCAGGAAACAGAGATTACGGGGCCGGTGGCGGTCAAGCTGCACGTGTCGTCCTCGACCACGGATGCCGATCTGTTTGTGGTGCTGCGCGTGTTCTCGCCCGACATGAAGGAAATGGTGTTCCAAGGCGCGCTCGACCCGCACACCGCGATCGGCCAGGGCTGGCTACGCGCCTCGCACCGCAAGCTCGACAGGAAACTGACGCTGCCGTTCCGGCCCTACCACATCCACGACGAGAAGCAGCCGCTCAAGCCGGGCGAAGTCTATGGGCTCGACATCGAGATCATCCCGACCTGCATTGTGGTGCCGAAGGGCTATCGCGTGGCACTGAGCATCCGCGGTCGCGACTACGTCTATCCCGGCGGCTCCGGCGGGCGCCTCTCCAACATGAAGAACGAGTTCACCGGCAATGGCCCGTTCCTGCACGACGATCCGCGCGACCGGCCGCTGGAGATCTACGGCGGCAAGACCACGCTGCATCTTGGCGGCGGGCGCGAGAACTTCGTGCTGCTGCCGATCATCCCGCCGCGCAAGGCGGCGCCAGTCAAAGGCAAGGACAAGACGGCGAAGTCCGCGAAACGCGTTGCGAGGAAGAAGCGGCGATAACTGTGAGAGGCGCGCATTTGTGGCCCCTGGGTCCCCGCTTGCGCGGGGACGAGCGGATATAGCTCAACGCTCCAGGTACCGCTTCTCCAGCATCACGTGCACGCCCTTGCTGCCGTTGACGACCTGCGTGATGCGCAGGTCAGCGGCGAGGCTGAGCAACGTGTACGCCTGGTAGCGGTCGAGACCGGCGCGCGCGCAGACGAGGTCGAGCATCTGCCGCAGCGCGATGACGACACAGTCGTCGAGATCGGGATCGAAGGCCATGGTGATCACGTGCGTCGGCGTTTCCGCCATCGGCCATTCCAGCTTCATGTCGTCGCGCGCCGTGAGCTTGAAGGTGCCGACGAGGCCGGTCTCGATGGCGGTGATGCAGACCTCACCGTCACCCTGCGCGCCGTGGCCGTCGCCGACCGAGAACAGCGCGCCGTCGGTGAAGATCGGCAAAAAGAGCGTGGTGCCAGCGACCAATTCCTTGTTGTCCATGTTGCCGCCGTTGCGGCGCGGCGGCGGCGTCGGGATCACGCCCCAAGCCGCCGGCGGCGCCACCGCCATCACGCCGAAGAACGGCCGCAGCGGGATTTCCTGCCCCCAGGGCAGCCTGCCGACCATCCGCGTCTTGTCGAGCGTGAGATGGATGTTGCGGAATTCCTTGAAGTCATCGGGCAAGGCGCCGGCGAGCGGGCGGATGGTGTTGTAGCCCCAGTCGTAGTTGAGCTCGATCGCCTCGATGTCGACCTGCAATACCTGCCCGCGCTTTGGCGCCGCGCACCGCCACCGGGCCGGTGCACATATGGCCGAAAAAGCGCTGCTTGCCGTTGTGGGCGTGGATCGCCGGTAGCGCCGGCGGGATCTTGAAAGGTGGCGGCGGCATGAGCTCGGGTGGGCCGGATACCGACGAGATTGTTACACGTTGACCACTTTCTATGGTGAGGACGGGCGCAAGCTTGGCGTCGAAGAAGCCCCAATGCACGGTGTCAGGGCCGGCCTCAATGCGCGCAACATCGCGTGATTTCTGCAATGGAATAGTCTCCAGTTTGCAGCCAAGGCTACCGCTATTTTATGACGACGTCAGTGAGCATTGTTGTTGTGAGCTCGATATCTGGGCATGTTGTGGCGGCTGCACGACCACAATCGGGACGAAAGGTGATGGCAAGCGGTTCCTGGCGCACCGACGACCTCACAAACAACGGCTTTCGTCAGTTCCACCGTGACTGGCGGCCGCGCGAAGCTTCGTCTTTACCAATGCTCGCGCTGCACGGCTCGCTGACGCAGAGCGGCATGTGGACCGTGATAGCGGAGACCATGGCTTCGGTCCGCTTGGTGTGCCCGGACCAGCGCGGGTTTGGTCTGAGCGAAGATCCGGGCACCGATTTCTGTGCTGAGTTCGCTGCGGATGCGCTGGCGCTCGCGCAGAGGCTATCGTTGGGTCACTACGTGGTCATGGGCCACTCATTTGCGTGTTCGATTGCCCTTGAGGTCGCGGCCATGGCTACCCAACGTGCCGCGGCGGTTGTGCTGGTCGATCCCGTGGTGCGTTTTGGCCCCGCCAGTCAAACGGCTTCACCGATGTCGCCGCCGGATAGCTTCGCGACAATCAGGGAAGCCGCGCGCCATTTCCGCGAAACGGAAGAAGGCAAATGGACTGATCGGGCGCTGGAGCGCTTCGTCCAGGATATTATGATACGCGACGCCCAAACTGGGCATTTACGCTTTCCATATTCTGCCGCGAGGCTACGCCGGCTACGGGTGTTCAGTGCCTCTCCCGCAAGCGACTATGACCTGTTCACCAAAGCCAAGGCGACGCATTGCCCGGTGCTCATATTTCGTGGCGGTATGAGTAAGCGGTTTCCGCCGACCGCCGAACAACCTTTTCTCGATGCGTTTACAGCCAAACCCAAGATCGTAGTGTGCCCCGACAGCGGGCATTTCCCGACGGCGACAGAGCCTGCCATCATCGTCAATGAGCTGAAACATTTTCTCGATGAAATCGTAGACAAGTAAAATTATGGAACGCCTACTAAGGATTGGCACACACTGCGATGTCGAGGATCTGAATCGCCACTTGCCCCTGCTTTTGACGATAATGTCGTGATAGGTCCCGGCCAGGGCGATGCCGGCCCGTGAACCCGCGGCCTCGCTACAAACATCTCAGGCATCGGGAATTCGGCGCTTAAAGATTTAGCCTACTTGAACGACGCATTCAGCAAATTGGCGAGGCGAGCTCCAGCCAAGGCCACACGCTGCTTTGCGACTTTCAAAGCATTTGATTTGTAGGACCCCGTTAGCGTGAACGGTCCTTTCCCATTCTTTATTGGCGATCGGTAGGCGCTTTGTTTCGCAGCGGCAAAACTCTCATCAATCCATTTGACCTCATCGCCAATCGAAGCCTTGTCGGCATCAGGCGCAGCTAATGCCGCGGCGGCCGCTATGGCGTCATGGGGATCATTGCTCGTGCCAAGGATATCGTCCCAAAAGGCGTGAAGCTCGGTCTGCTTGCACCCTCCTCCGCAACGGATCTTGACGTCGTTTCCGCCGGCATCGCCTTTTGGAAAGTCGCGGCTAAAGCGCGACGTGGCGTGAAGGGGCTGGTGCACGTCGCCAATCAGGTGCAAAAGCCAAACGAGGTCGTATGACTTAAGGTCCGGCGCGGCATTTGCGTCAGGGAGCACTTTGCGAAGTGCGCCGATTTGGGTTTGCGCATTGGGGGCGCTCGGCTGAACCAGCATCGTGCCATCTGTCGAGAACGGCCGGTCGACAAAATGCCAGTACTTGTGCATGAAGTGGTCGGAGTAGCCGATGTTCTGCGAGGCTTCCGGGCCAGGCGGTGGCACGTCGCCATTGTTCGCACCATCCGCGTGGTAGTCGTGCGACTGCTTGATCATATCCGGCCAGGTCGCGGCGCGGACAAAGGCGATCTGGTCCTTTTCAGCGTCGGATGCACCCTGGGCCAGAACGTCAAACATCGGGTTTAGCTTTATCAGGGCCGACACTTTTTCCTTCACCGCCGGATCGAGCTTGCTCCAAGCAACGGCAGCCACCTCCATGTGGCCGAAGTTATTCCAAGCGAGGCTTGGAGACGAGATTACGACAGTGCCTACCAAGATGGCTGCGGAGAGTGTTTTCATCGCGGTCTCCTCTGGCTTCATTGAGCGATGCGGACGAGCGGGACTTGCGGAATGTCGGTCGCGCTCTTGTTGACGTTGATGAGGAGGCTGACGATCTTCATCACCTCCGCGGAATGATCGCAGTACGCCTTCGGCTCGCAGGGCCCGATCGCGGCCGTATAGGGCACACCGAGGTAGTTCGCGGTAACGAGCGGCGCAGACCGGCGAGTTGGATTCACCTGGAATAGGATTTCATTGCTGTCGCATCGGTACTTGTGCTCAGGATCAGCGTTGAGCGTGATGCAACGGGCTTCGCCGGCATTGGCTTCCTGGTATTCCAAGACTTGTCCTAGGTATTCAATGACTTGGTAGACAGAGCGGACAGGCAACGCCTTTAGGCCGGTTTTGTCCGAAATAAACGGACTTACGTAATAGACGTCCTTGCAGGGTTTGCGTGAAATCGGATGCACGAGCCCTTTGCCATCGCCCAACCTCGCGCAAAGCTCAAATTTCGGCTCTGAAACCGAATAGACGGTGGCAGACTGCCCCGAGACAACCACTCTGTATTTGGCCGTGTCGATCCCCGCTATGTCTTTGACGCTCGTATTGTTCGGCCAGCTGACCGACGATCCGACGGGGGTCAGTTCGGCGTAGATGTTACCGACAAGGCGTTCCTTTGCGAGTCTATTTATCCCCGGTAGGTAATGCACAAATAGGTCATCACGACAGCGTTTGTCGGCGTAATTGCATTTGAAATTGTTGAGGTAGAGCTGGCCATTTTCTTGGGCGCCCGAAAAGAACAACAGCAAGAGCAACCGCGTATCGATTCCTTCATCGAAGAACTGCTTCAACAGGGCAGGCTTCACCGGATTGAAAAGTCCATCCGTGAAGTTTTGCGTTTCGAGCGAGCTCAAGGAAAAGGTGGGATTATTTTACGCGCCGAGCGTGCCCTGCGCCGAAGCGCGGGTGGTCGCCCCGTAAAGCTCGCCAAAAGGCGTGCTCGCTTGCAGGCTTGACGTGAGCTGCATATTCGCGCCGAGACTTGCCAACTCAGCAAAATGAAGTGGCGCGCTATCCTTTGCCTTCAATATATTGAGCAGGATTTGCTCGTCGCTCGTGTAGGAAAACGCGTCTCGGCAGTCGGAAATATCCATCTTCATCAACGGCGCGCCGGTGCATGCCGTGAGCGCAAAAAGCAAAACGCCACCGTAAAGACAGCGGATAAGCCCCATTACATCCCCCAAAGGCAGGACTAGTGGGGCAGAGACGGTCGCTTCGAGCAAGAGAAAGTCGCAGTCTCACGTTTTGCAATCAAAGGTACTCAACGCTAATCCCACAATTCACAGCGGCGCAAGGGATCGTAACCGAAGGCCGAGACGCATTGCGGCTCGGGGCGGAATTTAGAACCCGGTCCGGCGAACCCGGGCGCGCCAAACTAACTAGGTGATCCAAATTTACTGCCGATGCCGAGCGCGGTAAGCGGCGATCTCCGCCGCCGACACATCGCGCGGATAGCATTTCGGCGAAGCCCCACCTGGACGGCTGTAGACACTTCGGCCTCCGCATCGCCTTCTGCTACGAGCCCGGTCATCAGGACAAGCACATGGATGCCTGGTCGCGTAATGGGCTTGGCGGCTTTCCTGGACAATACGCACGATCACCTGCTGGTCAGTGAGCTTCGGCCGATCAATAAAATGGCGCGCCGGAAGGGATTCGAACCCCTGACCCCCAGATTCGTAGTCTGAGGCTAAGCGTTGATATTGCTGAACATTTTTGCAAACTGAAGTCAGCCTTGCGCACCAGTAACAAAGGGTTAGAGGCAACTTTGCAAACCGGGTAGAATCTACTTTGGTCCATTGCCGACGGCGCGGTCAAACTTGACGTAGTTGACGGCGCCGCGGAGGACCGTGGCCAGTCCTTCCGACGCGGAGAATAAATAGACATTCTGCCCGATGAAGCCGGTATCGACCGAGGCATAAAGCCGCCGCTCCTGCGGGGTGATGTCCTACATCCGCTCGCCATGCGCGACATAGACGAGATTGAGCGGCGGCGCCGCCGACGAAATCCTGCTCGCCGATCTACGCGGATCCCAGAAATCCCATCGCACGCCTCCCCATCCCGAAAGATCAGAAGGCGTTGCCTCGATCGATTGAACCCACCTCCAAAAGCCGACAAACGCGCGGCTGGAATATCCGCTTATAGCTGAGTTCGGCAGCGTAACGCTCTCTCTTCCGCTTGCGCGGGCCGATCTCTGGTGGCACTCGACCACGGCCTAGCGCAAAATAAGCTGGCGATTGGCAGTCGCGGTCCGTCCGGATAATTATTACGATCGCGACGTGACGAGGAAGCGATCCCAGGGACCGTATGAACTAAGGAAAACACGTGCCGAGTTCAGAGGCGTTCGACTTCATCATCGTCGGAGCCGGCAGCGCCGGGTGCGTTCTGGCCAATCGGCTTACCGCGTCGGGCCGGCACCGCGTTCTTCTGCTGGAGGCGGGCCCCAACAACTTGCATCCGTGGCTTCATATTCCGCTTGGCTTTGGCAGGCTTTTCAGCGACCGCCGGTACAATTGGTGCTACGCGACCGAGCCGCAGCCTGAATGCCACAACCGTCAGGTCATCGCGCCGCGCGGAAAAGTCCTCGGCGGCTCCAGTTCGATCAACGGACTGATCTACATCCGCGGCCAAGCGGAGGATTTTAACTATTGGCGGCAACTTGGGAATGCCGGCTGGAGCTTCGACGACGTCCTGCCCTATTTCCGCAAGGCGGAGGACAACGAACGCGGCGCCGATCAATTCCATGGATCTGGCGGGCCGCTTTCGGTGTCGGATTTGCGCGACCGGCATCCGCTCGCGAAAGCCTATGTCGAGGCGGCGGTGCAATGCGGGTACCCGAGCAACGACGATTTCAACGGAGCGGTGCAAGAAGGCGCAGGCTATTACCAGACCACGATGCGCAACGGCGTGCGCTCCTCGACCGCGGCCGGCTATCTCAAGTCGGCGCGCCAGCGCGGCAATCTCAGGATCGTTTCGCAAGCGCTCGCTACGGGCATCCTCTTCAACGGCCGCCGCGCGACCGGTGTCGAATATGATGTTGGCGACGCCAAACACAGCGCGCAGGCCAATGTCGAGGTGATCGTCGCTTCGGGTGCTTTCAATTCGCCGCAGCTACTGCAGCTTTCCGGGATCGGACCGGCGCCGCTTCTCCAGTCGCTGGGAATCCCAGTAATCGCCGATTGTCCGGGCGTCGGCAACGATCTCAACGACCATTTTTCCGGCCGCATCATCCTGCGTTGCAAGGAACCAATCACGCTCAACGACGCGGTGCGCAGCTGGAGCGGAAAGGTCTCGGTCGGTTTGCACTACGCGCTCACGCGCCGCGGCTATCTCGCTGTGCCGGCCGTTTCCGCCGCGTGCTTCGTGCGCGCGCTTCCGTCATCGGCAACGCCAGACTCGCAATGCTCGATTTCCTTGTTCTCGGCCGGCACCATCGGCGGCGAGCTGCATCCGTTCCCCGGCGTGACCGGCAATTGCGTGTTGCTGCGGCCGGAGAGTCGCGGCTATGTGCGCATCAAATCTGCGGATCCGCGCGAGGCTCCGGCAATTCACCCGAACTATCTGGCGACGCCAAAGGACCGCGAGACCATCGTGGCCGGCGTCACGGTGATGCGGCGCATCTTTCAGGCGCCCGCCATGGCGCGGCATATCGCGGAGGAGATCGAGCCGGGCAAGCAATGCGACAACGACGATGAACTGCTCGATTTCATTCGCCGCCGCGGCTCCACCACCTATCATCCGGTCGGCACCTGCCGCATGGGCCAGGATCAGAAAGCGGTGGTCGATGAGCGGCTGCGCGTGCGGGGATTCGCGGGCCTGCGCGTGGTCGATGCCTCGATCATGCCGGCGGTCGTTTCCGGCAACACCAACGCGGCAACGATCATGATCGGCGAAAAGGGTGCAGACATGATACTCGAGGACGCGAATGCCGGAGTATCGACCCCCGATCTCGTTCTTGCCCGGCACTAGGCGAAAGCGCCCGCGCCTTCGTTAGATGTTGCTTGGACGCGCGAGTTGTTCAGAGATGGAGGCCGATCTTGTCCGCCACAATCGAAATTGGCAGCGTCACGATCCACCGTATCGTCGAGCAGGAGGGTCCATTCTTCGACGCGATGCAATTTTTCCCGGCCATGACGAGGGAGCTTCTCGACGAGAACCGGGGGTGGCTGCAGCCCAGATTCTTCGATGCCGGGGACAAGCTGATGCTCTGCATCCAGAGCTACATCGTGCGGACGCCACACCACACGATCATGATCGATTCGTGCGTCGGCAACCATAAGCCGCGGCCGACGCGGAGATTTTGGCACATGATGAATTCCGACCGCTACGAGAAGAACCTCGCGGCGAGCGGATTCAGCGTGAACGATATCGATTTCGTCATGTGCACGCATTTGCACACCGACCATGTCGGGTGGAACACGCGGCTCGAGAAAGGCCAGTGGGTACCGACCTTCCCGAAGGCGCGCTACGTATTTGCCGACCGCGAACTCGCTTACTGGACCAAGCGCCAGAAGGACGATCCGGCGGCGTGCCCGTGGATCACCGATTCCGTGCTCCCGATTGTGGCGGCGAATCGCGTCGATATCGTCAAGAGCGCGTACGCGTTCAACGAACTCGTTACGCTTATCCCGACGCCCGGCCACACCATCGATCACTATTCGGTACAGGTCGGCAAGTCGGGCGCCGATGCCATCATTACCGGCGACATGATCCACTCACCGCTGCAAGCCCGGTATCCCGAGCTGGGCATGATGTCGGATTACAACTCCAAGCAGGCGGGAGAGTCGAGGCGAGAATTGTTCGGCCGCTTCTGCGATACGTCTACGCTCATGTGCACGGCGCATTTCCCCTCGCCGTCCACCGGCCGCGTGGTCCGCCATCGGGATGCGTTCGACTTCGTCGACGCCTAGGCCTTCAGGACTTGTCCATTGCATTGTCGGCGACGAGCTCCGCGCCGTTGATGTAGCTCGCCGCATCCGACACGACGAAGACAATGAGATTGGCGATCTCCTCGGGCGTGCCCCAGCGCGTATTACGCACACCTTGATTGTTCGACCAAAGCGATCGCTCGCGTTCCGCGTCCTCGACACTGAGCTTTCGCTTGGCAAGTTCTCGTTCCCATTTGGCAAAGCGCTCCGGCGTATTGATAAAGCCCGGTATCACGCAGTTCACGCGGATATTGTGCGGCGCAAGCTCGTTGGCGAGCACCTTGGAGAACCGGATCTCTGCCGCTTTCGCCGGCCCGGTGCAGGAGGACAGGAACGGCGGGTTCAGCGTCATGATCCCGGTCTCGCCGCTTACGTTGACAATCCGGCCCGCGCCTTGCGCGATCATCATCGGCACGACCCGCTGACAGATGCGGAATTGCGCGAAGAAGTTGATCGCCATGCCGTCGACGAGCTCTTCGTCGGTGACTTCGAGAAAAGGCTTGTAGGTGCCCGTGCCGGCATTGTTGACGAGGATGTCGATGCGGCCGAGCCTGTCGCCGACGATGCGCGGAATCGTTTCAATCTGTTCGACTTTGGTCACGTCCAGCTGGTGCGTCTCGACCCTCGCTTGAGTGGTCTGCATAATGTCGCGCGCCGCTTCGGCAAGCGCCAACTCCCGGCGCGCGCAGATGAGAACTTTCACGCCCTCCCGCGCGAGCGCGCGCGCCGTCTCAAGGCCTATTCCCTTGCTCCCGCCGGTGACGAGCGCCATCTTGCCTGCAAGACCGAGTTCCATTGCCCTGCCTCCCTTCAAAATGCTCCTCTCCCGAGATCTCGAAATCGCGCGCGACAGGAGCTTTTCGGACCATCGAACCGCGGCTATAGTACGCCGTCAAAGTCCGAGAAACTCAATAACGATTGGGGTTGAAACAAGACAAGCTCAGGGAGGGAATCAAAATGCCGATGACTCGTCGTCAAGCACTGGCGTCCGCCGGCGCCGCCGCTATTGCAGGCGCCATAGCCAAGCCCGCGATAGCGACAAAAGAGCCCATTCTGGTCGGTTACTTACCGGCGCTCACGGGCCCCTCATCGTCCACCGGGATCGGGATAAATCGCGGAATCCAATTGGCAGTGCAGGAGATCAACGCGGCCGGCGGAATCGACGGCCGGCAGATCGAACTGGTTACCCGCGATACCCAAAGCGATCCGACGAAGGCTGTGAACGGAGCGGCGGAGCTGACGCGTGGGCGGAAAGTAAGCGTCGTCTTCGGCCCGGTCAATTCTGGCGAGTCGCTCGCTGTCGTGCCGTTGCTCGCTCGCACGAACACGCCTCAGGTTCATCCCTGCTGGGTCGACAGCCTGACCGACCCGAAGAAATATCCGATGTGCTTCCGCAACGCGCCCACCAACCAGCAGATCGGCGGCGCCGCGAACCGCTATGTGGTGGAAGTGCTCAAGCGCAAAAAGGTCGCGGTGATCAGCGATACCACCGGCTACGGCACCGCTTCCGTCAACGCCTATGTGCCGATGCTCAAGGCCAAAGGCGCCGATGTCGTCTATCAGGGCAATGTCGACGCCGCCAATCCGGACCTCAAGCCCGAGCTTTTGCGCATGCAATCCGCAGGCGCGGAAGCGATCATGCCGTGGAGCGTGAATGCCGGTTTCCTCTCCCGCATCATCAATACGCGCGGCGACATGGGTTGGGACGTGCCGATTGTCGGCCAGACCACGCTCGGCTCGGGTCAGACCAAGGCATTGCTGGAAAAGCCCGAATTCTGGGCGAAGGTCTATCCGAACAATTTCCGCCCGGTTTGCTACGGCGCTGGCGGGAAGCTATCGGATCGGACCAGCGCGTTCCTCGAGCGTTTAAAGAGCGCCAAGATCGATATGGGCGATACGCTGCTGTGGTGGATCGCGCTCGGCTATGACAGTCCGCGAATGATCGCCCAGGCGATGAAGGCCGTCGGCACCGAGCCGAAGCAGATCGTCGGCTATCTCAACAAGCTCAAGGGATTCCCCGGCGTCTACGGCGACATCTCCTTCAGCCCCGATCAGCACAACGGCTATCCCGATGACGAAGTAGTGATGGTCGAGGCCAATTCGCTCAAGGACGGTGCGTTCAACCTGGCTCCCGGCTACAGCGCCTGAGCCGATGGTCGAATCGATCGTCTCGACTGGGGTGGCGATCGGCTGCATCTATGCACTGATCGGCATCACTTATAATGTGATGTTCTCAGCATCGCGCGTGTTCAGCTTCACTGCTGGCACGCTCGGCATGCTGGGCGGGGTGCTGGGCTCGCTCTTCGTCGCCCACATGGGCATGCCGCTGGCGGCAGGTTTTCCGCTCGTCATTGCCGCCGGCGCGCTTTTCGGCATCGTCACGGAGATCGTCGCCGTGCGGCCGGTGCTCAAGAGCCTGGATCAGCATCTCTACGTGCTCTCCACGCTCGCGCTCGCGCTGATTATCCAGCAGTTTACCGCGATCGAATGGGGCACAGAGGCACGGCCGTTTCCGCGCCTCTTCGACATTCCTCGTGGCGGTTTCGATCAGCAGCTCTGGCTGCCGATGCTCGCCTGCGCGGCGGTGATCGTCGGCCTGGAATTGCTCTATCGCCATACGCTGATCGGCCGCGCCTTTCTGGCGATCTCCGAGGACAATTACGCGGCGCGTGCGCTCGGTCTGCCGGAACGCAGGCTGCGCATGACGAGCTACGCGCTCGCCGGCGCGATCGGCGCGCTTGCCGGCTTTGCCGGCGGCGAGATGCTGCTGGCCTTCTTTGGCAATGCTCCGATGCTGACTTTTTATGGCTTCGTTCCAGTCGCACTGGGCGGCATGGGCAACAACCGCGGCGCCGTGGTCGCCGGGCTCTTGCTCGGGCTGTTTCAGCAAGCCGCGAACTTTCTTGTCGGCGGCATCTTCGCGTCGGTGGCCGTTTTCACGGTGTTCATTCTTGTCCTGCTGGCGCGTCCCGAGGGGCTCGTCGGCACCACCCTCCAGCGTCGCGTTTGATGGATACGGCAGCACAATTGCGACCGAGCCGCGCCAGCGCGCTTGGCTCCGCAAGCCCGCTCGGTGCGGCGCTGCCCTTCCTGGCGCTACTCGTTCTCGGCATTGCGTTCCCATTGTTCGGCGGCGGCTATTGGGGCGTGATCCTAACCCGAGCCTGCGTCTATTGGGTGCTGGTGTCCGGCCTCAATCTGGTGGTCGGCTTCGCCGGTCAGATCGCAATCGGCTGGGTGGCGCTGCTCACGCTCGGCGCCTACACCACGAGCGTGCTTGCGGCCGGCAATGTCATGCCGGCGCTGTCGCCCTATCTAGCGCTGGCGATTGCGGCCGTGGTCGGCGCAATCTTCGGCCTGATCATCGGTCTTCCCGCGCTGCGGCTACGCACTTTCTATTTTGCCATCACGACGCTTGGCTTCGCCACCATCGTCACGCAGGTGGCATTGGCCTGGCAAAGCGTGACCGGGGGCGGCGTGGGCGTTCCCGGGCCGATCTTTCCGGAACCGTTCGCCTCGCAGTGGGGGTTTTATTATTTCTGTTTCGGCCTGGCGGCGATTTGCACCTGGATGACGATAAATGTCGCGGCAAGCCGCTTCGGCCGCGCGCTGACCGCGGTTCGCGACGCGGAAGTCGCGGCGGAAGCAAGCGGCATCTCAAAGCCCGCTTTGCTGGGGGCAGTGTTCTTGTTCAGCGGAGCCCTTGCTGCGGTCGCTGGCGGTCTGTTTGCCTCTTTGCAATCCTACATCACGCCGGACGCCTTCACCCTCGACCTGTCAGTCTTGTTCTTCATCGCCATCCTGATCGGCGGGCGCGGGTCCATTCTCGGGCCGCTCCTCGGCACGATTCTTTTGACCGTGCTGCCGGAATTCGCGGCGCCATTGGTTGCGTGGTCCACATTCCTCTATGCGGTGCTGTTGCTCGTCATCGTGCTCGTGATGCCGGGCGGAATTGCCGAGATCCTGGATTTCAAGAACCGCCGCCCGCTCGAGAGCGGTCGCGCAATCATCCCGCGGCCGGATCTGCTTGGCCAGTTGCTCGGCGCGCCGCGCAATGCCGACACGCTGACGCTGGAGCAGGTGGCGCTCAGCTTCGGCGGGGTGAAAGCGATCGACGATCTCGATCTCGAAATCCGGCCTGGTCAAGTGCACGGATTGATCGGCCCCAACGGCAGCGGCAAGACCACGACGCTGAATGTCATCTCCGGTTACTATGTACAACAGCGTGGCGCGGTCAGGCTAAACGGAGCGCCATTGCCGCTGTTCGCGCGCCACCGGCGCGCGCATATGCGGATCGCACGAACGTTCCAGACGCCGCGCATCGTCGGCTCCGCGTCGGTGCTGGAGAACGTTATGATCGGCGGCACCATCGACGGCAGGGCCACGTTCGTCGAATCATTGCTGTCGCTGCCGCGTCATCGACGCGACGAAGTTATGCTGCGCGAGGCCGCCATGCTGGCGTTGGCGGCGGTCGGGCTGGAACGGCTCGCCACCGTGCGAGCCGATCGGTTACAACACAGCGAGTTACGCTTCACGGAGATTGCTCGCGCGCTGATGCTGCGTCCGGCCTTCCTGCTGCTCGACGAACCGGCGGCCGGACTTTCAGCCGAGGAGGTCGGGCGGCTCGGCGCGCTGGTTCTGGCGATCGCCCGGGCCGGAACCGGCGTGCTGTTGGTGGAGCATCATGCCGATCTAATATTCGATATCTGCCACCAGGTCACCGTGCTCAATCTTGGCAAGACGCTGGCAGCCGGCACTCCAGCGGAAGTCCGTTCGCATCGGGAGGTGGTCAATGCCTATCTCGGCGGGTGAACCGCTGCTGGATATCGCCGGCCTCTCGAGCGGCTACGGCAAGATCGGCGTTCTGCACGGCATCGATCTGACGGTCGGCGCGGGTGAGGTGGTGGCGCTGCTTGGCCCCAACGGCGCCGGCAAGACCACGCTGTTGCGCGCGGCGTCCGGACTGCTGCCCTGGTCGGGAAGCGTGCGTTTTGCCGGTCGCGATCTCGCCGGGGCCAGTCCGCGCGATACCGTCAAAGCGGGGCTCGCGCATGTCATCGAAGGACATCGCGTGTTCACGCAGCTTGCCGTGCTCGATAACCTGATGTTGGCTGCCTACGACTTGCCACACGGCGAGCGCGCTTCACGCATCGAGGAGGTGCTCGCTCTCTTTCCCGAAATCGCCGCCAAGCGTCACGAACGCGCGGCTTCGCTCTCCGGCGGTCAGCAGCAAATCCTGGCGGTAGCGCAGGGTCTGATCCGGCGGCCGCGATTGCTGATGCTGGACGAACCTTCCGCCGGCCTGTCGCCGGTATTGGTGGATCGGGTCCTTGTGGTGGTGCGGCGGCTTCGCGAAACAGGCACGGCGGTGTTGCTGGTCGAGCAGTTGATCGAGAAAGCGCTGGCACTTGCCGACCGCGTCTATGCACTCGCGCGCGGATCAATCGTGCTTGAAGCTAGAACCGGCGAGGCCGACCTGCCGCGGCGGCTAGAGCACGCTTATCTAGCAACCGGCGGGGGTCACCCGGCCGGCCAAGCACTGTCGTAGCAACGGAAGGTCTCGATGCCGATCAACTCCAAATATCTGTTCGTCGCCAGCATGGATGTGGACCCCGACAAGGAGGCGCTTTTTAACGAGGTGTACGACACTGAGCATGTACCCAATCTCTTAAAAGTACCGGGCGTGCACGCCGTCGCTCGTTTCGAGGGCGAGCCGTTCGTCATCAGCATCGGCGGCGAGGAAAAGCGGATCGAGCAGTCAAGCCCGCGCTATAGCGCGCTCTATGAGATCGACGGCCCTCATGTTTTGGTGAGCATCGAGTGGGCGAAGGCCGGCGAAGCCGGGCGCTGGCCCGGCGAGGTGAGGCCGTTCACCCGCAACCGGCGGCATGCGCTTTACAGACTTCGTTAGCCGCGCGTCTCAGTCCGGCTGATTATTGCAAAGCGCGTGAAACCGACGTCGAAGGGCTTCCCAATGGATCTCGGTTTGAAAGACTGCAAGGCCTTTATTGCCGGTGCCAGTAAGGGACTCGGCAAAGCTTGTGCCAAAGCGCTAGCCGGCGAAGGCGCCCGTGTCTTCATCTGTTCCCGCAACGCTGAAGAGCTCAAACGAGCGGCGGCGGAATTCGGCGCCGCCGGCTATTCCGCAGCGGACGTCTCGCGGCCAACGGAGGTGAAACGTGTCGTCGTCGAGGCCATTGCCGCATTGGGTGGTCTCGATTGCCTCGTCACCAATGCCGGCGGTCCGCCGACCGCCCCTTTCGAAAAGGCTGGCGATGGCGATTGGAACATTGCCTACCAGCTCAATTTGATGAGCGCCGTTCGCCTTATCCGTGAGGCATTGCCGGCTTTGAAGGCTTCGGGGCGCGGTCGCATCGTCAACCTGACCGGCTACGGCGTGAAAGAGCCGATGACTGATCTCGTCGTTTCGGATTCGATTCGCGCCGGCGTCACGGTCATGGCCAAAACGATTGCGTCGGACCTCGCGCCGTACGGCATCACCGTCAACAATATCGCGCCCGGTCCCATCATGACCGATCGTCTCACCGAAATATTGTCCGCCCGGGCCAAGAGTTTGGGCATAACGCCCGAAGAGCAATTCAAGCGCTTCTCCGAAACTATTCCGGTGCGCCGTATAGGACGGCCTAACGAGATCGGCGATCTCTGCGCCTATCTCTGTTCGCCGCAAGCCGGCTACCTCACCGGCCAGACGATCGTCGTCGACGGCGGCGTCAACCGCTCGATCTAGAAACGCGACGTGAAAAACGGCGCGTTATGCGTTCACCGCGATCGAGCGCATCGTGCGTTTTCGGCTGTCTCAAGTCCCAGCTGATCGCGTGTAAATCAAAGGGCACCAGACTTCCCCTGCAAACTAAAATAGAAAAAAATTGCACTGGAGAAAGCCGCGTCAATACAAAAGGTTATGGCGCGCCCGAAGAGATTCTAATCCTGACCCCCAGATTCGTAGTCTGAGGCCGAGCGTTGATATTGCTCAACTTTTTTGCAAACCGAAGTCAGCCTTGCGCACCGGAAACAACGGCTTAGAGGCAACTTTGCAAACTGCGTGAAATCGACTTTGGCCCGTTGCCGATGCCGAATCACACCCAATACTAGATCGAAGCCGGGATCGCTGACTCAATTCTTGAAAGACCGACCTTCGGTTTAGGAAACCGTTTTGCCCAAGCCGCTCGATGATTTGCGATTTCATGGTTTGGCACGCCCCCAACTTCGAACTGATTAAGACATGCGGGCGTGACATCGGCATTGAGCCAGACCAGTCACCGGACTGTCATAATATCCGATTACCCCGGAAACATCGGGGTGTTACAATTAGCCGAGCACCGTTTTCGCGGGTTAGTTCAACAACAGTGTTGGGCTGGAACGGAGAATTTAGAAAGGGTTGTCACTGGCCGCAACGCCTGCGTGGCTCGGTGTTTTGCCCCGCAATAGTCGGTGCACAGAATACGGGAGAACAGAACGATGAAACCGATGAAGATCATGTTGGGACTAGCATTTGTCATGCTAGCGACCGTCGCGATGCGAACGCCGGCGCAGGCCGCCGATGTCATTTGCTACAATTGTCCACCGCAATGGGCCGATTTCGCCTCCATGCTCAAGGCCATCAAGGCCGACCTCGGTTACGACATTCCCTTCGACAACAAGAATTCCGGCCAGGCGCTGTCGCAGTTGCTCGCCGAGAAGAGCAATCCGGTCGCCGACGTCGTCTATTACGGCGTCAATTTCGGCATGAAGGCGAAAGGTCTCGACGTCATCGAGCCGTATAAGCCGAAGGGCTGGGCCGAAGTCCCCGCCGGCCTGAAGGACCCCGACGGCGCCTGGACCACCATCCACTCCGGCACGCTCGGCCTGTTCATCAACAAGGACGCGCTCGGCGGCAAAGCGGTGCCGGCGTGCTGGAAGGACCTTCTCAAACCCGACTACAAGGGCATGGTCGGCTATCTCGATCCGTCCTCGGCGGCGGTCGGCTTCGTAGGCGCGGTTGCCGTCAACGACGCGCTCGGCGGCAGCGACAAAGACTTCACGCCGGCGATCGAGTTCTTCAAGGGCCTCAAGAAGAACGACGCGATCGTGCCGAAGCAGACCTCATATGCGCGCGTGGTGTCGGGCGAAATCCCGATCTTGTTCGATTACGATTTCAACGCCTACCGCGCCAAATACACCGAGAAGGGCAATTTCGCCTTCGTCATTCCATGCGAAGGCTCGGTCGTCTTCCCGTATGTGGTGAGTCTGGTGAAGAATGCGCCGGACAAGGCCAAGGCGGAGAAAGTGCTCGACTACCTGCTCTCGGATAAGGGTCAGGCGATCTGGACTAACGCCTATTTGCGTCCGGCACGGCCGATTCCGCTACCGCCCGCGGTCAAGAGCAAATTCCTGCCGGACAGCGACTATGCGCGCGCCAAGAGCGTCGATTGGGCGAAGATGGAGTCGGTGCAAAAGGGCTTCACCGACCGCTACCTTGCCGAAGTGCATTGAGGCATTATGGCGCTCCGGCATCCCGCCGGAGCGCCGTAGTCTATGACGCCCAGCGCCTTCGTTCGGCTATGCCTGCTGCCGCTCGCGGTGGTGGTCATTGCATTTTTCCTGCTGCCAATGGTGCGGCTCGTGATCACCGGCGCGACCGGCGACTTGGGTGTGACCGCGTATGCCGCCATCCTTTTTGAACCGCGCTATCGCGTGACTCTCATCAACACCGTGCTGCTGGCTGCGGCGACCACCGCCGCGACGCTCGCGATCTCGGTCTTCTCCGGATTATTCCTACAACGGCATCGGTTTCCCGGCCGGGCCATTCTGGTGGCAATGCTCACCTTCCCGCTCGCGTTTCCCGGCGTGGTGGTCGGCTTCATGATCATCTTGCTGGCCGGACGGCAGGGCCTGATCGGTGAAATAACGCAACCATTGTTCGGCGAGAAGCTGGTGTTCGCCTATTCGATTGAGGGCCTGTTCCTCGGCTATCTCTATTTCTCCATTCCGCGCGTGATCCTTACCATCATGGCGGCGGTGGAAAAGCTCGACCCCGCGCTTGAGGAAGCCGCGCGCGCGCTCGGCGCGAGGCCCTGGGCCATCCATCGCGATGTCATCTTGCCGGCGCTCCGCCCAGCCATCGTCGCCTCGGGCGCGATCGTATTCGCCACCGCCATGGGCGCGTTCGGCACAGCCTTCACGCTCGCCACCAATATCGACGTCTTGCCGATGCTGATCTACACCGAGTTCACTTTGTCAGCGAACATCGCCATGGCGGCGGCACTGTCGGTCGGCCTCGGATTGGTGGCCTGGGCGGCACTGGCTGTGGCCCGCCAATTCGCTGGCGCGACCGTCGCGGCCGCCGGATGACCACCATGCGCGATCGCCTGATCTTCGCCGGCCAGCTCCTGTTTACGCTTCTTGTTGCTGCCTTCCTGATCGTGCCTGCGGTCCTATCCATGGTAGCGGGCGTCACGATGAATTATTTTCGCGGCGTGCGCTCCGGCCTGACGTTGCAATGGGTAATGCAGGTCTGGGAGCTTTACGCCGACACGATCGCCCGTTCGTTCGCCGTCGCCCTCATCACGCTTGGCGTGACACTCGTTGTTGGCGTTCCCGCCGCTTATGCGCTGCATGTGCGCGGCGGTCGGCTATCGCGCGCAATTGAAGAAATCATCACGCTGCCGCTCGCCATTCCCGGGCTAGCCATCGCGCTGGCGCTGCTGCTGACCTATAACGGGTTCAGCGATTTCCGCCGCTCGTCGCTGTTCATCGTCGCCGGCCATGTCGTCTTTACGTTGCCGTTCATGGTGCGCTCGGTAATGGCGGTGTTTTCGCTGATCGACGTCAAGACGCTCGACGAAAGCGCCTCGTCGCTCGGCGCCTCGCCCTGGCGGCGCTTCCGCGATGTCATCGTACCGAACGCCATACCCGGCATCCTCGCCGGCTCGCTCATGGTGGTGACGTTATCGCTCGGCGAATTCAATCTGACCTGGATGCTGCACACACCGCTGACCAAGACGCTGCCGGTCGGGCTCGCCGACAGCTATGCATCCATGCGGCTTGAGGTCGCCTCCGCCTACACGCTGGTGTTTTTCGTCATGATCATTCCGCTGCTGGTGGCGATGCAGATTTTCGCCGATCGCGCCGGGCGGCAAGGAGCGCGGCGATGAGCGCAATTCATGGCGTCGCGGTGCGCGTCGAAGCCTGCGCCAAGACATTTCCTGATGGCACGCGCGCGCTGGAACCTGATCACGCTCGATGTCGCGCGTGGCGAAACGCTGGTCTTTCTCGGACCGTCCGGCTGCGGCAAGACGACGATGCTCCGCATCATTGCCGGGCTCGAGGCGCCAGACGCCGGCGGGCGCGTGCTGTTCAACGATGCCGATGTGACCGGCATTCCGATCGAGCAGCGCAATGTCGGCATGGTGTTCCAATCCTACGCGCTGTTTCCCAATATGAACGTTGCCGAGAATATCGGCTATGGCCTGAAGATCCGCGGCGTCGGCAAGACGGAACGCGATGCACGCGTCGCCGAGCTGGTGGCACTGACCGGGATCGAGGGCCTGGAGGGCCGCCGCATCGACCAGTTGTCGGGCGGCCAGCGCCAGCGCGTCGCTCTTGCGCGCGCGGTGGCGGCACGCCCGAGCGTGCTGCTGCTCGACGAGCCGCTGACCGCGCTCGACGCAGCGCTGCGCGAAAGGCTGCGCTGGGAACTCGATCGCCTGCTGCGCACGCTGGGCATCACCACCGTTTACGTCACCCACGACCAGGCGGAAGCCATGGCGCTTGGCGACCGCGTGGTGGTTATGCGCAAAGGTGCCATTGCCCAGGTCGGGACGCCGCGCGACATTTATTTCGCGCCAGCCAATCGTTTCGTGGCCGAGTTCGTCGGCGCCGCGAACCTCATAGAAGCATGTGCTGCCGATGGCGCGCTCATCTTGCCGGGCGGCAAATTGCCGGTCTGTGGCGCACAGTTTACCGGTGACGTGGTGGCGATGATCCGTCCAGAATCGATCAGCGTGGTTGCCCTTGAAGCCGCCTCTCTGTCGGGCCAGGTCGAGCGAGTCAGCTTTGTCGGCGACCGGCAACGGCTGACCGTTAGCGGTGCCGCACAACGGCCCCTGATGATTGACGCGCCGAACACGCTCAACATCAAAATCGGCGAGCGCATTGGTTTGAAGGTCGACCCGGCGGCCATCCGCGTGCTACCCCGCGAGGCTCAATGACCGGATTCCCGACTTTGATCGCGCAGATTTCCGATCTGCATATCAAGCGGCCTGGCGAACTCGCCTATCGTCACGTCGATACTGCGGCGGCGCTGTCACGCTGCGTCGACGAACTCAATCGCTTTTCGCCACGGCCCGACCTGATCGTGATCTCCGGCGATCTCGCCGATACGCCAGCCAAGGAAGAATACGATCATCTCAAGACTTTGCTCGCGCCGCTGGAAATCCCGTTCGTCGCGATCCCGGGCAACCACGATGACCGCGGATGGATGCGTGCGGCCTTGCCAGAGCAGCCTTACGTGCAGCCGGATGGCGCGCTCAATCTCGCAACCAGCGTTGGCGATCTCGATATCGTGTTGCTCGACTCAAGCGTTCCCGGCGCTTCGCATGGGCTGCTCGATGCTGACACATTGCGCTGGCTTGATACGATGCTCGGCGCCGCCCCGAAGCGACCGGCGTTGCTGTTCCTGCATCATCCGCCGTTCGTCACCGGCATCGGGCATATGGACGTACAAAATCTGCGTAATGCCGCCGATCTCGCTGCCGTGTTACGGCGGCACAAGCGGACGCGGTTGATTGCGGCCGGGCACGTCCACCGCTCCGTGCTGACTATGTTCGCTGGCGTTGCCGCCGCGATCTGCCCAGCTCCCAACCACGCGGTCGCGCTCGACCTGGACGCGCGCATGCCGCCCTCATTTAAAATCGAGCCGCCGGCATTTCACCTGCACGTTTGGTTCCCCGATAAGGACTTCGGCAATGTCGTCACTCACCTTGTGCCGATCGGTGATTTCGATGGGCCACATCCGTTCTTCGGCCGCGACGGAAAATTGCTTTAATGCTTGCGTACGAGCTCCCGTCTTAGGGGAAGGCGAGACGTGCAGGTGTGGCGGCCATGTCTGCCCTGAGACGTAAATTCAGCTATATCCTCGACCCGTAGAAATGATCGGTGGCGGCATTGCCGCTCAGGCGAGCCTTTGCCGCAGAAACGCGGAGAGCCGCTCGACCGTCAGCACGATGACAAAAACCACAATCAGTAGGAGCGAGACTTCGCGATACTGGAAAAGATTCATCGCCGAGAGAAGCTGGAAGCCGATGCCGCCGGCGCCGACAAAACCGAGGACGAGGGACGATCGAATATTCTCGTCGAGTCGATAGAGGCTGATGCCGAGCAGCGACGTCAGTACGGTCGGAATGATCCCGTGGGTGAATATCTGGATCCGCCGCGCGCCGGTCAGCGACAAGGCATCAATCGGCGCCATGTCCATATGCTCGATGGTTTCGGCAAATAGCCTCCCGAGCATGCCGACGGAGTGCACCGCGAGTGCCAGACCACCCGGAAAGGGTCCGAGGCCTACGGCGGTCACGAAGAACAGCGCCCAAACGAGGTCCGGCACCGCGCGCGTAAAGCCGATGATGCCGCGCGCCAGATAGTACATAAACCGCGATGGCGTGACGTTCGCCGCGGCGAGCACGGCGAGTGGGATTGCCAGGATAACTCCGGAAAATGTGCCGAAGATTGCTATATCGACTGTCTCAAGAGCCGGCCACAGCGCGTCGCGCAGCTTCGAGAAGTCCGGCGGCATGGCGCGACGAATAATGTCGGCCATGCCATGAACACCCGTGATGAGATCCTGCGGCCGCGCCTCAACAACGATCAGCGACTGGATCACGACGAGAATGGCAACGAGGACGCCCACGATCCGGGCAGCGCCGGAAAGGGCGGAGCCCCACCCACTTGCAAATACGCGAACCTTGGCAGCTCGTAAGTCGACGGCGGCGGTCACGCGGCCTCGCTCATGTAAAGGCGCTTGACGGCGTCCCGCGAAACGTCGGCGCGCGGTAAATCAAACTCTACGCGTCCGTCGCGGATACCGACGACCCGGTGCGCATAGGCGTAAGCAAGCTCGACTTGGTGAAGGACGCACAGCACAGCGAGATTCTCCTCCACCGCCAGGCGGCGCAAAAGCCGCATGATGTCCTCGGCCGCTTCCGGATCGAGGCTAGCCACGGGCTCGTCGGCGAGAAGCGCCTTCGGCTTTTGCGCCAAGGCTCGAGCAATCGCCACGCGCTGGGCTTGTCCACCCGAAAGTGTCCCTGCCCGTTGCTGCGCCAGATGGGTAAGCCCAACCTCGTCGAGATAGCCATGGGCTGCACTCAACTCAGCCGCCGGTAAGCCACCGATGGCAGTCCACGGCGTGAAGTGGCGACCGAGTGCACCGGTCGCCACATTGGCCAAGACGCTGCTGCGACGCACAAGGCTGGCGTGTTGGGAAATCATCGCCAGTTCCAGCCTCGCGCGTCTCAGTCTTATCACCCGTGAGAGGGGTGAGATTGGTGTCATTCAGCCAAACCTCGCCGACGGTCGGAGCGAGGGTACGTGTGATACAACGTAGCAGCGTCGTTTTGCCGCTGCCGTTTCCGCCAAGCACAATTACGAGTTCGCCGGGCTTCACTTGCAGGCTGAAGTCCGCGAGCGCGCACGTGCCGTTCGGATATCGTAAGGTGAGATGGCGAACCGATAACATGATGACCGCCTCAATGGTTCGTCGAACGATTAGCTGTTCAACTTCTTCAGATCGATGTTGAGCGTCTTGACCAGGTCGCGGATCTGGTTGTACGCCGCGTCGGTCTGCGGGACCATGCGAGTGATACCCGCACCTACCATAATTTTTCGGTCCGCCTCCGGAAGGCTCGAAAGGTCGAGATTCTGGAGGACCTCAGTCAGCCGCTTCTTGAAGCCCGCGGACAGATCGGACCGGACTGCGACAGGGTCGTTTGGAATCGCATCCGACTTCCAAAGGAAGACCATATCGCCGTCCTTGTAATGCCCGCGTTGCTTCGCTGATTCGAGTTGCTCGCTGTTAAGTTCGCCTGCTTCAACCTTGTGATTGTAGAGCGCTTCGAAGGATGCGGCGTGGCTACCCGCGTAGATCGCCTTGATATCCTTGTCCGGATCCAGCCCGCTCTTGCGCAGTCCGTAGGCCGGAAACAGATGGCCTGAGGTCGAAGCAGGATCAGAGAAAGCAAAGGAGTGACCGCGGATATCCGCGACCGTCTTAATGCCGGACGTGGGATAGGTCACGAGGCTCGCCCAATACGTAGACGCTTTGCCATCATTGCCGCCAAAGGCCGCAACGGCTTCTGCTTTCGCGACTTCGTGAGCAAGGACATAGCCGAGCGGGCCAAATTCGCCGATCTCCAGCTTGCCGTTACGCATTGCTTCGATCTCGGCGTTGTAGCTGGTGGCAATGAAAATCTTAACCTCGCAGCCAAGCTTGGTCTCGAGCAATTGGCGGATGTGCTCGTAGACTGGGACTAATCTCGCCGCGCTGTCGTACGGCTCAACTCCAAATCGAACGACGCCGTTATTCGGACAATCGGCAGCATTCCCAGCGATTGCAGCCGACGACACGCCTAATGTCGCGATCGCGGCACCTGCGATCGCGGCAGTCCAAAGAAACTTCCTTTCCATCTCAACCTCCCGTTTCAGTTTTGCGTTCCACGAAGAAACCTGAACACTCAGCTTGACATGCAGATAACGAAGCAGACCCACACCGGTTCTAGACTTGGCGATTACGGTTTTGATGAATGGCCCATGATCCTTTGATTGCAGACTTCGCCTTCCGATCTCGATTCATCGACGCGATGTATTCCAAAGCGATCTGATTTTTCTTGCGTGATTAGAGTTTCACCTCGAGCTCGACCCGGTCACCGCGCAGCCGCCCGAGTGCATATTCGACGGGACGCTGAGTGGCCGAATTAGCATTCACGCTCTTGATGCGAAGGATGGGCTGATGGCGCGGTATGCCGAGCAGCGTCGCGTCATCGCCTTGCGGAAGCCGGGTGGAAATAAGGCTGTACTGGCGTTCGAGATCAATACTGAGACGACCGGCGATGAAGTCGTGCAACGAACCGCCTTCGTATTCGGCAAAGACCTGACCGACGAGGTCGGCCGGCATGAAATGCGAGACGACCGAAAATGGACGTTCGTTCGCTTTGCGCAGCGTCTCAACCCACAAAACATCGGCCCCTTCAGCCAATTCAAGCCTGCGGGCGACGCCGTCACCCGCCGGAATTATCAGCTTGCGCAAAACGACACTCTCGGTCGTATTTCCGGCGGCTTCGAGGGTTTTGGTGAAACGCGTATGCTTATGGATGCCGTAATTGTGCGGTCCGTCGAGCACGAATACGCCAAGACCGCGGCGACGCTCGACCAGTCCAGAATTGACCAACTCGTCTATCGCATGGCGGAGCGTATGCCGATTGACCGAGAAACGCTCTGCCAACACGGGCTCCGGCGGCAACTGCGTGCCAGGCTTGTAATGCTTGCGCACCTCTTCCTCGATCGCCTGACTGATTTGGCGATAGAGCGGAATCCCGGAAGAGAGATCGACCGCATACAAGCTCATCTAGACGTCCCCCTGTCTCGACATGAGACGCTACACACGGTTCATGACTGAGAGGCGACGGGTTCATGAATGCGGTGTCATGATCGCTTGTTCGCGCATGCGAGGAAAAATACGTTCAGTGATTGGCCAACAGGCGTGAAACGTGAGATGTGCGGCGCTCCAAACCATACCTGTTATCCACAGGCCACTGACCGGGATGCCACCGCTTCAAAAGGAATAGGCGTAGGGGCGGTATGACGATTGGCCCAATGATGCAGTGCTCGAACACTTGAAAGCGCTCGGCCTTATCGATTTGACGCGCTACGACAATCTGATCGATGGTCAAGGAATTCGCGGCGCGCATCTGTTTGAATTCATTGCAAAGAAACCGCAACGCCTGACTTCGTTCCGGCAATCCAAGCGAACCGGTCAGCGTCATATGAAAATGAAAATCCTCAAACACATAAGGGTATCCCCACTGTTCGAGGTTTTCGATTTGAACAGCGCTCAAGCCCGCCGCCAGCCGCCGTGCGCGTTCCGGCTCTCTCATGGGCGCGCGGAAACGATCGAATTCCTTCACACAAGCCTGTGCCAACTGATCGAGCAGTGGACGCGGGGTTTTTGGAACCAGAGCTATAAATGACCCCAGTTCGCGAACAGCGAGTTCTCCGGCCATGACTGCCGCGTGGTCCGCCGCAAAAGCCGGAAGCGCAAGCGCGAGATCGGCTTCGTTCAAGCCTTTGGCCAGGTAAAACGGTGCCTTAAGCGTCGCATGAAATCCGTAAATGCGCGGCTCGCGAACACGATCGACCCAGGACTCTGTGAGCAAATCGGCGCCGCCGATGAACGGCGTATCTCGTCCAGCGTAGCAGTCGTAGCCGAGCACTGACGCGCCGAATCGATACAATTCACTGTCACGGCCGGGAACAAAATAAATCGCGTAGCGCGGTGCCGGTTCTTGGATGCTCATCGCCGCCCTCAATTCAGTCGATCGGCCTCGGTCAAATGCACAAGGTGACCGCTTGCGATTGTTGCAATCACCTTCGGGCGGTGGAGGTCCTTGGCGTCGACGATGATCACGTCGGCTCGGCGGCCGGTCTCGATTGCGCCGCGGTCGTTCAAGCCCGCGGCCTTGGCGGGACGCTCGGAGACGTAGGACCACGCGCATTCAAGCGGCGCGATGCCGTCCGCAGCCAACCGGAACGCAGCGAGCAATAGCGCCGGATAATAATAGTCCGAAGCAAGGATGGTGCAGAAACCGCGCGCAATCATGTCCGCTGCGCCAATCCAGCCAATATGGCTGCCGCCCCGCACCACGTTAGGTGCGCCGAGCACCACGTCGTCGCCAGATTTCCTCGCCTCTTCCGCCGTCTCGATCGTAGTCGGAAACTCCGCCAGCCGGCAGTTGAGCCCGCGAAACCAACGCCGTTGCTCGGGACTCATATCGTCATGTGACAGCGTCGGCAGGTCGCTCGCACCAGCGGCGGCGGCAAGCCGCGTGATCGACGCCGGCACCTCCTCGGAGCGGGCGCGCAGGCGCTCCACCAACGCCAGGAAATCCTCCCTCGACAGCCCCGCGCGTTCCGCCATTTGCGCCAACTTGCGGGTGCGCGGCGGTGCGTTTTCGCCTGGCATATGGTCATTAAAGCCGAGCATGCCGATACGCCGATCGCCGACCCAGCCGGCAACTTCGGCCTCCGCATCGAGATTGAAGGTTTCGTAGCGAAGGTGAACATGCGTATCGGCGCCAAGTGCCGGGCGCAGGGCTTCGACCGCAGCCAGCATGGCGCGGGCATTGTCGGCACCGCGCAGCCCTGGCTCCCATGACCATGTGACGCCGTGGTACATGGTGGTGATGCCGTTGCTGACGGCCTGCTGGTCGCTCTCCATCAGCGCGACGTCGATCGGAAATCCGACCCCCGGCCGCGGCATCAATTGGCGCTCGAAGGCGTCCGCGTGGATGTCGACGATGCCCGGCAACACATGGAGGCCGCGCGCATCGAAGCAGCGCCCGTTGCCGCCATCTTTTCCGATGGCATCGATCAGGCCGGCCGCTTGGTCGATATCGACATCGGCGGCAACCCATTGCCCACCCGCCAAGACCTGCCCGCCTTGAATGCGCATGGCTTGCCTCAGTGCGCGACAGCAACGAGATGTGGCACCGGCATCTGCGTCTCGTGTTTGTCGAGAAACTGCTCGGCCGTGAGTGCCCGGAAGTCCGGCAAGGCGGCATGCAGCCGTTGGTGCGGCCAATCCCACCAGGCCAGGGCTTGCATGCGCGCAGCGATGTCGGCCGGAAACCGCTGGCGCAAGATGCGCGCCGGGTTGCCCACTGCAATCGCATAGGCTGGGATGTCCTTCGTCACAACGGCGCCCGCACCGATCACCGCGCCGGTGCCGATACTGCGGCCCGCCAGTACAATGGCGCCGTGGCCAATCCACACATCGTGGCCGATGATGACACGCTGCGCCCGCCGCCAGGCGAAGAAGTCAGTTTCGTCTCTCTCGTTTTCGAAATAGGCGCTGGCGCGGTAGCTGAAATGCGCCTGACTCGCTCTATGCATGGGATGATTTCCCGGATTGATCCGGGTCATCGCCGCGATCGACGTGAACTTTCCGATTTCCGCGTAGGCGATATCGCTGTCATTGACCACGTAAGAATAATCGCCGAGTTCCACCTCAAGCAGCTTGGTGCGGGCGCCGACTTCGGTATAGGCCCCAAGGGTGGCCGCCGTCAGCGAGGCGGTCGGATCGACAAATGGCCTCGTGGACAATCTCTGTTCGGGCATGGGCACACAAAGAGCCAATGAAAATTGGCCGCAAGACCGTGCGGCTGGGACTTGAGAAAAACGACACGTTGACGACAGCCGGATGACAACGGCATCGTTATGCAATGCCTTCTGCAGAAAATTGTGATTAGCTCTCGACGATCAGAGCAACCCGGTCGGCGGCAAACCGCCCCCGTGTGGTCAAGACCGGCTTATCGTCCGCAGTCACATCCAGGCTTTCCACCACCATGATCGGCCGGTGCACCGACAAGCGCAGGCGGCCGGCGTCGACTGCATCCGCAAACGCCGCGCTGATCCTCGTCCATTTCCGCCGGTAGCCGCCTATACCGTAATGGTCGAGCGTACGCGTGATAGAGCGTAGCTGCCGGAACACTTTCGCGGCATCGCAGTAGCGCCGCCCGTCGAGCCATGTGGTGGCGACCGATATCGGCACGCGGTCGGCAGCACGCACGATTTCAAGCCGCACCACGTCGTCGCCGGGCAAAAGGCCCAACCGCGCGGCGATCTCGTCGCTCGCCGGCTCAAGCCGATGCCCTTGCAGCCGCCCTTCGGCCTCGTGGCCCGCCGCCGCGATGATCTCGGAAAAGCGCGTGCGCTGGCCGATCCGGTAATCGAGCTTGTCGGTCTTAACGAAGGTTCCGCTGCCGCGCTCGGTTCGCACCAGTCCGCGTGCGGCAAGTTCGGCCATCGCCCGCCGCACGGTGTGGCGATTGACCCCGTAACGCGCCGCTATCTCTGATTCCGCCGGCAAGCGTTCGGCGTTGTCATATTTGCCGACCAGAATCATCTGCTCGAAATCATCGGCGATGCAGCGCCACAACATGATGCCGCGCGCCAGCAGATGATTCTTATTCAGCGAACCACGCGGTGTTCTTGTGAGCATCGCCGAGCTGTCATCAAAGCGTCATTGGACGCGATCTATCACTTGTCTATTAAACTAGACAACTTGGCGCAAGCGGCATGGCGGTTGCTAACAATAAAAACGTCGATGGCGAAGCCGCGGAGGCGGCTTGCGCAGAGCGGCAAGCCGCGATGGCGGTGCTGGCGCAGGCTGAAGCCGACGAGATTGAGCGAGGCCTCCGCCTGGCCGGCGACGGCGTTGAATTCACTGAGCCGAGACCAGCCGAAACGGGTCTAATCATGTTACGCGGCCGCATTGGCGGCGACGGTGCGCCGTTCAATGTCGGTGAAGCCACCGTCACGCGAGCGGCGGTGCAACTGGCATCCGGCGTCATCGGCTTTGGATATGTACTTGGCCGCGACCACCGTAAGGCGCGTGCCGCAGCGCTTTGCGATGCGCTGTTACAGACCGACGACTACCGTCTGCGCGTCGAGCAGCGTGTTCTGGCGCCGCTGCGTCTGGCGCAGCAGCAGCGTCGCGTCTTTGCCCGGGAAAAAACGGCGGCAACGCGCGTCGATTTCTTCACGCTGGTGCGCGGGGAAGACGAGCGATGACGGCGCTCGATCCCGCCTTCGCCAGCCAAGCCGCCTTTCGCGCCTTGATGGAAGCCTTCGCCCGGCCCGGCGAGATTAGAAAACTTCGTTGCGTAAACGCACCGGCGCCGCTGGCACCGGCCACCGCCGCGCTGGTGCAAAGCCTCGCTGACTATGAAAGTCCAATCTGGCTCGATCACCTGCTCACTGAAGTGCCAGCGGTTGCGGAATGGATTCGCTTTCGCACCGGCTCGCCGCTTGTGACTGACCCAAGCGAAGCCGCCTTCGCACTCGTCGCCGATCCGCATGGCATGCCGGATTTCGCACGGTTTGCACTCGGCAGCGAAGAATATCCCGACCGCTCGACCACATTAGTCATGCAAATCGACCGCTTCGATGGCCGCACGATCGCCATCGAAGGCCCCGGCATCAAGGCGGTGCGTTCGCTCGCGGCCGAGCCCTTGCCAGCCAACTTCGTAGAGCGGCTCCGTGCAAACCGCGAGCTGTTTCCACGCGGCATCGATCTCGTTTTGGTCGCCGGTGAGCAAGTGGCGGCGTTGCCGCGCTCACTTCGCATCGCAATGGAGACCTGACGATGTATGTCGCGGTCAAAGGTGGCGAACGCGCCATTGAAAACGCCCATGTGCTGCTCGCGGACGTCCGGCGCGGCGACCGCGCCGTTCCCGAACTGTCGCTGGCGCAGATCGACAACCAGCTTGCGCTCGGCGTCGACCGCGCGATGTGCGAGGGCTCACTCTATGACCGTGAGCTGGCGGCGCTGGCGATCAAGCAGGCGCGCGGCGACATGATCGAGGCAATTTTCCTGCTGCGTGCCTATCGCGCGACGCTGCCGCGTTTCGGCGCGGCCGAGCCGGTCGAGACGGCGGACATGGACATTCGCCGGCGCATTTCGGCTACCTTCAAGGATTTACCGGGCGGCCAGGTGCTGGGGCCGACCTTCGATTACACCCATCGCTTGCTCGATCACACTTTAGCGCAGGAGAGCGAAGTGCCGCCGGCCGCCACCGCGCCGGCCAGCGACGCGACGTTCCGTTCCGTCACCGGCCTTCTCGCCGACAGCGGGCTGATCGAAGCCGAGGCCGCGCCGGAAGGCGACGTCGGCGATCTCACGCGCGAGCCGCTGTCATTTCCCGCCGGCCGCGATCTGCGCCTGCAAAACCTGGCGCGCGGCGACGAAGGCTTCCTGCTTGCGCTCGGCTATTCGACCCAACGCGGCTTCGGCCGCAATCACCCCTTCGCTGGGGAAATCCGCTACGGCGAGGTCGAAGTTGAATTCTTCGCCGAGGATGTTGGATTCGCGGTGCCGCTCGGCACGATTTTTATGACCGAATGCCAGATGGTCAACCAGTTCGCCGGCAGCGGAACGCAGGCGCCACACTTCACGCGCGGCTATGGCCTCGCCTTCGGCCAGAGCGAACGTAAAGCCATGGCCATGGCGCTGGTCGACCGGGCGCTGCGCGCGCGAGAACTCGGCGAAGAAGCCGGTGCGCCAGCACAGGACGAGGAATTCGTCTTGAGCCATTCCGACAATGTGCAGGCCACCGGCTTTGTCGAGCATCTCAAGCTGCCGCATTACGTAGATTTCCAGGCCGAACTCGGGCTGCTGCGCCAGCTGCGCGCGGAATTCGCCGAGCGCGGCGCAGATAACCAATGCAGCGACACGCCGTTGCAGGACGCCGCCGAATGAGCGCGCCGGTTTACAATTTCGCTTATCTCGACGAGCAGACAAAGCGGATGATCCGCCGTGCGATCCTCAAGGCGATCGCCATTCCCGGCTATCAGGTTCCGTTCGCCAGCCGCGAGATGCCCATGCCCTATGGCTGGGGCACCGGCGGCGTACAGGTCACCGCCTCGATCCTCGGACCGGCCGACGTGCTCAAGGTGATCGACCAGGGTTCCGACGACACCACCAATGCGGTGTCGATCCGCAAGTTTTTCACCAAGACTGCGGGCGTGCGCACGACCACCTCGACACTGGAAGCAACCGTTATCCAGACCCGCCACCGTGTTCCGGAAACCCCACTGACCGAAGCCCAAGTGCTGGTCTATCAGGTGCCGATACCCGAACCGTTGCGCTTCCTCGAGCCGCGCGAAACCGAAACGCGCCGCATGCACGCGCTGTCGGAATATGGGCTTATGCACGTAAAGCTCTATGAGGACATCGCGCGGCATGGCCATATCGCCACCACCTATGCCTATCCGGTCAAGGTCGACGAACGCTATGTCATGGACCCCTCGCCGATCCCGAAATTCGACAATCCGAAGCTGAACGATTGCCCGGCATTGCAATTGTTCGGCGCCGGCCGCGAAAAGCGCATTTACGCCATTCCGCCCTACACAAGTGTGGTGTCGCTCGATTTTGAAGATCATCCGTTCCAACCCTATCGCCATGACGCGCACTGCGAGCTTTGCGGCGCCACCGACAGCTACCTTGACGAAGTGATCACCGACGACCGCGGCAGTCGCATGTTCGTCTGCTCGGACACCGACTATTGCGAAACGCGGCGCGCGATGGGCTATGCCGCGCCAGCACACAATTCCGATGTGGAGCCGGCATGTGACTGAGCTCGACACAATTTCCATTCGCGCAGCAGATACCGGCGACCTGCCCGGCGTGCTGGCGCTTTATGCGCAGCCGGGCATGGACGACGGGCGCATCCTGTCCATTGGTGAGGCCGAACGGCTCTTCGCGCGCTTTTCGCGTTATCCCGATTACACGCTCTATGTCGCCGAGCGGGACGGCCGTATCGTCGCCAGCTTCGCCCTGCTGATCATGGACAATCTCGGCCATCTCGGCGCGCCGTCGGCGATCGTCGAGGACGTGGTGGTCGATCCCGCACTGCAGGGCCAAGGCATCGGCCGCGCGATGATGGATTTTGCCGTCGTGCGGGCGCGCGAAATGCGCTGCTACAAAATGGTGCTGTCGTCGAATGCCAAGCGCGAACGCGCGCATGCCTTCTACGAGCGGCTCGGCTTCGAGCGCCATGGTTACAGCTTTCGCCTCATGCTCGAACAGGTGCCGGCATGAGTCTCATCGAGAACGAACAACCGCTCCTCTTCGCCGAGGCATTGGCGAAATGGTACGGCCGCCGGCTCGGCTGTCGCGATGCATCGTTCGAACTCTACGAAGGCGAAGTGATGGCAGTCGTCGGCGAGTTCGGGCTCCGGCAAGACCACGCTGCTGCAACTGCTGTCAGGCCAGATCGAGCCCAGCGCCGGACGAATTCGCTACCGCCTGCGGGATGGCACGCTCGCCGATCTGTGGTCGATGAGCGAGCCGATGCGGCGGTTCCTGTTCCGTACCGACTGGGGCTATGTGCATCAGGACCCGCAGCTCGGCTTGCGCATGGGCGTCTCGGCCGGCGGCAATGTCGGCGAGCGGCTGATGGCGGTGGGCTGGCGCAACTATGCCGACATTCGCGGCGCGGCGACCGACTGGCTGGGACGCGTCGAAATCCCAGAAGACCGCATCGACGACACGCCCCGCGCCTATTCCGGCGGCATGCGGCAACGATTGCAGATCGCCCGCAATCTGGTGACTGCACCGCGGCTGATCTTCATGGACGAACCGACTGGCGGCCTCGACGTCTCGGTACAGGCACGCCTGCTCGACTTGCTGCGAAGGATCGTCTCGGAAATGCGCATCGCGGCGATTGTGGTTACCCACGATCTGGCTGTCGCACGGCTGTTATCCAATCGAATCATGGTGATGAAGGAAGGCGAGGTCATCGAGCAAGGGCTCACCGATCAGGTGCTGGACGACCCGCACGCGCCCTACACCCAGTTGCTCGTCTCCTCGATCCTGCCGGCGTGAGGCTCGTCATGGTTGCCCTCGAACTTTCCGCGGTGGCAAAGACCTTCACCATGCATTTGCAGGGTGGCCTGCGCTTGGCCGTCCTGCACGGCGTCACATTCGCGGTCGAATCGGGACAATGCGTCGCCCTGACCGGCCCTTCCGGAACCGGAAAATCGTCGATTCTCAAGCTGATCTACGGCAATTATCGCTGCGACGCCGGGCAGATTCTCGTTCGCAGCGACGAGACCATCGTCGATATCGCCAGCGCGCCGCCCCGGCAAATCCTCGGCGTGCGGCAGCGCGCGCTCGGCTATGTAACGCAGTTCCTGCGCGCGGTACCAAGGGTGTCGGCGCTCGATATCGTCGCGGAACCGCTGGTGATGAAGTCGGTGCCGCGCGAGACAGCCACCGCGCGCGCCGCCGCGATGCTGCAGCGGTTCAATGTGCCCGAGCAGCTATGGAGCCTGCCGCCGGCGACGTTTTCCGGCGGCGAGCAGCAGCGCATCAATCTCGCGCGCGGACTGCTGCCGGAGCATCCGATTCTACTACTCGATGAGCCGACCGCCTCACTCGACGCCGACAACCGTGCGGTCGTGGTCGATATCGTGCGTGAGCGCAAACGGCAGGGCGCGGCCATCGTCGCCATCGTGCACGACGACGACGTGCGCGCGGCGATCGCCGACGTCTGCGTCGACGTCACCCGATTCGCGGTAGCTGCGTGAACGCCATGGCCGACACCGATACCATCGTCATCGACAATGCCCGGATCGTGCTCGCAGATCAGGTGATCGAGGGCGGCTATATGGCGGTCGAGAACGGCCGCATTGCGGAAATCGGCGAGGGCACAGCGCCGGAGCGCGGCGTCGATTTTGGCGGCGATCTGTTGCTGCCTGGGTTGGTGGAGTTGCACACCGATCATCTCGAGGCGCATGTGATGCCGCGCCCGAAAGTACATTGGGACACGGTTGCCGCGGTCATCTCCTATGACGCGCAGATCGCCACCAGCGGCATCACCACCGTTCTGGACTCGCTGCGGGTCTGGCGCGAGGAAGGCGCCGAGGAAGTGGATGGCCAAGCCGGCACGCTGTCGCTGGCCATCGGACGCGCCCGCGCTGCCGGTTTGCTGCGCATCGAGCATTTCCTGCATTTGCGCTGCGAAATTCCCATGCCGAATGTCGTTGGCGACGCCGCCGAGCTTATAGGCCGCCCGGATGTGAGGCTGATGTCACTCATGGACCACACGCCTGGTCAACGGCAATTCCGCGATCCGGTGAAGCTGCGGGAATATTACCGCGGCAAAGGCGGCGGCATGAGCGATGCCGAGTTGGACACTCTGTTTGCCCGCCGCATCGAAAACCATGCCCAGTACGCGGAGCAGAACTACCAGGGGCTGATCGAACTCGCCGGCGCGCACCGCACGCCGCTCGCGAGCCATGACGACACGACGCCCGCGCACGTACAACAGGCCGTTCGCGACCGTGTTTCGATTGCGGAGTTTCCGACCACGATGGAGGCCGCTACAGCCTTGCATGAAGCCGGCGTCAAGATCCTGATGGGGGCGCCCAATCTGATCCGCGGCGGCTCGCATTCCGGCAATGTGGCAACCACCGAACTCGCCCGCGCCGGCGCGCTCGATATCCTGTCGTCGGATTATGTGCCCTCGAGCCTGCTGATCGCGGCGCTGCGCCTTCCTGACAAGGCGGACAATTTCGACCTCCCCGCCGCGGTCCGCACTGTGAGCAAGACCCCGGCCGAAGTGGTCGGCCTGACCGACCGAGGCGAGATCGCGGTCGGCAAACGCGCCGATTTCATTCGCGTGCACCAGGTGGACGACGCCACCGCGGTGCGCGGCGTCTGGAGCGGGAGCCATCGGGTCGCATGAATGCGCCGCTAAGCGAATCGCCGGCTCGCAGGCGGGAACCGATTGGCGCGGGCAGATTCGTGCTCGTGGTCGGCCCGAGCGGCGCCGGCAAGGACACCGTGATCGCCGGGGCAAAAGCGGCCTGTGGCGATGATCCCACCACCGTTTTCCCGCGCCGTGTCGTCACCCGTGCGGCCACCGAGGCCGAGGATCACGACAGCTCAGGTGATTCAGCCTTCGATTGCGCAGTGCAGAACAACATGTTTGCCTTCTGGTGGCAGGCACACGGGCTCAAATACGGGATTCCGCAATCCACCGAGAACGATATTTGTGCCGGGCGAACGGTCGTCTGCAACGTATCGAGAGGAATCGTTGCCGAGGTGCGGGCGCGCTACGGCCGCGTGGATGCCGTCTTGGTCACCGCACCCGCCGATATCTTATCTGCGCGGCTGGCCGGCCGTGCCCGGGAAACGGACGGCCCGCTGGCGCAGCGGATCGAACGAAATGCTTCGTTCAATAACTTCCGCGCCGATTACGTGATTGAAAACATCGGCGCGATCGATTCGGCCGTGAAAATATTGTTGGATGTCATCTACGCGAAGGCGCCGCGGGCGGCTGCCAATCATGAACTATTGGGCGAAAACCGACCGGACTAGCGACGCTGATAGAGAAATTCTAACCAGCGGGCCCTCGCCGCGACGGCATTGCGGACCATCTCGGCGCGGTCGTCAACACAACGCGCCGAGCAGAATTGTTTGCCAGCGCGGCGGTGGCGAATGGGTCCAAACGGCCCGCCGCATTGAGCGCATCTCTTGCCCAGAAAATTTCGAAATTCAGATCTCGTTTCACGTGCGGAAGAAACGTCATTCGTTCCCAGTGAAGACTGGGTTTGTTCGGACTCGATCATGGGAAATCCCGCTAATTTCGGCCACCTTTAGCGAGAGCACGTGACGTCGGCGTGAACGTCCGCACGAATTAGGCTTTCATAGCATCCCGGATTCGCAGATGATGCCGCCCAGGCCCGAGAGATGTCACAATTAGCCTCGAGAAAGGAAAAACTTACTCTGAAGTGAAAAATTGGGCGAGCGCCGGTGAGCTGTGATCGCTCGTTAATGAAGGAAAAGGCGTTTATCGAAATAGTTAGGCCCCGGGCCGCTTTTACCGGCACGATAAAGTGGAGCGCGGCATATCATGTTAAACGCCGAACACGACGCAGCAGAAGCGCTACGCCATAGGCGCCTGAAAGCCAACTCTGCGCAGAGACCCGGTCGACATAACTTTCGATGGCTTTTTCAATTGCTCGGGTGGCACATCTCGAATGAGTACCAAACGACGATTCGAGCCGGAAAAACTGAGACGATCTAACGTCAGGCCGCTAAAGGCTACGGGCTTCCTTGCCGTCGCGAAAGGGCACGCCCTGCTCAGCCCAAAGAAACGCTCAGATCCCTAATTGGTGACGTTTCACGCTTGTTAGAATGAAGGGAGTTGCCAATCCATACGGTCGGCAAATCTCCTAACCGTGATCGTCACTGTAACGTCACCGACTCATCATTATATTTGATTTTGATGGTGTGTTTTAGACCGGCTCTCGGTATGCGGGGCTATTACATTACCTTTCAAAGGCGCAGCAATGAATGTTGCAATGCCTGCTCATACGCGAACTGCGTTTGATGCAGACCTGCATGATCTCATGCGTATGGTCGCGGAGATGGGCGGACTTGCAGAGCAGCAAATTGCTCGGGCATTTGACGCTCTCGCGCTAAAAAATACTGAACTTGCGTATCAGATTATCAAGCGCGATGTCGCCCTCGACGCATTTCAAACCAAGATTGAAGAAAAGGGCATTAATATTATCGTCCAGCGTCAACCATTTGCTATCGACCTGCGCGAAGCTATTTCTGCACTGCATATATGTAACGACCTAGAACGCATTGGCGATCTCGCAAAGAACATCGGCAAACGTGTAATTGCGATTGGAAATGAAATCATTCCAATGTCGCTCATCGCCGGCATCGAGCATATGACGCGAATGGTAATGGGCCAGCTCAAGGCCGCCCTCGATAGTTATACCGAACGAGATGTGGGTAAAGCGCTTGCGGTTCGCAATGGAGATCTGGAGGTCGACGCGCTGAACAATTCCCTGTTTTACGAAACAATCGTCCATATGGGTGAAGATCCGCAAAATATAGCGACCTGCGCTCAAATACTATTTTGTATCAAAAACTTTGAAAGGATCGGCGACCACGCAACCAATATCGCAGAAACGGTTCAATATATTATCTCGGGCCACGCTCCGATAAGCGAGCGACCAAAAGGGAATACCACTAGCTTCGTCGCGCTGCCCGCATGATGCGGCGAGTGACTTTCATTATTTAATCAAGGCCTTCATAGCCTCGTCTGGTTTAGGAGGCGTCTCATTGACTCCGGGTCGGCTAGCGCAACGCGTCTTGCCCAAGCGCGCCCCGATCTCGTCACCTTCGCTCTCGGGCGATTCGCACACGATGCCAGCCAATAAATTCACCCCCGGCCAGGGTCAGCTAGCCGGGGTTGTTGGGATCGGAGGGTCTCCAGGAGGGTAACCTGGAACAATCAAGTTGAGACGAAAATCATAAAGGCTAGATGGCCCGTTTTGTGAAGGCGTCAGCTCGGATTTCGGACTGCGCCCTGGCCCCGCAATTTTAGAATTACTTCTGCAACTTCGTCCCAAGCCTTTTGCCCTTCAACATCGCCTGTTTTGGCAAGGGAATTGGCCTTGGCTTTGACTGTCATGATCGCATCGGGTCCGTATCGCGCCCTACAGAACCGCGCATACATCTCGATGGCCTCGCCTTGGGTAATCCACATACACAACTCCCCAATAACTTGCACCAAGGTAGCAATCATATTTGGCCACGTCGGGTCGAGACAAGAGCACTAAAGGGATACCAACGAAAGCAGGCAATTACCCCCTTTGAGGCCTCTCGCGAGGGCAATTTGTAGTCGCGACAGGGCCTCGACATAACTAAATACGAAGGAGATTCGCGAAATATCCGATCTCCCGTTCGAGGCACTCATAAAGCGAATAAACTCTGTCACATTTGATTGTGACAGTTCCACTGATGCATATTCGGTCGCATGGCACGACTACGACCCCTGTACCGCTTACGAGTGAGGAATTCGCCTCTTTGAAAGAAGTAGGCACCAAACCTATGCAACGCACCATTTCGGATGAACACCGAGATCGCCTAATTGCGGCTGGATACATTCGGGAAGTGGTGCGCCGTTCGGGGGGCGTCAGTGCTCTTGCGCTGACAGGTGCGGGAATAAGGCGTCTAGAAGCTGGTAAATAAGTGACTTTAAGGTGAAATGGGTGGTGAGCCCTTTAGGGTTCTGTGTCCTAGAGCGAGCGACGAGGGAAAGAAATATTGGCGCCTAAATTGCTCGTAGCCATATATTTCTAAGTTAGCTACACGGCTGAATTTAAGTGCTGCGCGATGCTCATAATGCGACTGCCCAAAGTGAGGGCGAACCGCGAACCAGCATGCGACGACCTTTATTGGTTAATTGAAAATTGCCGTCTTGAAACTCAGCAATCATAGCATCATTGCGCAATTGGGACGCGATCACATGATCGGCCGTTCGGCCGTTCTGCCGAATATCCTTCAACGCCAATAATTCACGTCGCGACAAATCGTCTATATTTTTCATTGCTGCCTCAGGTTTGGCGAATGCCAAGCGGTCTAAATTATCCCCGTGACAACAGCGCGACATGAATCGGGCAATAATCTGGCAGCATTCACTCTCCGCTGCGGACATTTCATGATCTGTCAATATGGGATATGCGGCTATGCCTCAACCGCATAAAATCGGTCAAGGTGCAGCGTGAACTTAGCACGTATGTACAAAAAAACGCACGAATGACAAGTTCAGTTCAGAATTTTCTTGGTAAAGAATTACATGAAATTGCGAATTCATGTTGCGTAAACCGGCGGGCCCATAACTGATTGATCGACATTCAACAGGGCTGCAAAGGGAAGTCGCACTTATCACGCGAGCCATCGCTCGATTAGTCGCCTTCACTAGCGCTACCGATGGCAGCCTACCGAACCGAGCAACCGGCAAGATGGCCAAAATTGAGAAGCGACGATGAAAACACGGCTTATTGTTCCGTCGTCCATCGCATTTATTGCCGCAGCGGTATGCACGATTGTGCTCTCGCTATCGCCGCTGCCCGGTTATGCAAGGCAACAAAGGCCGTTCGCCGATTTTTCTGGGGATTGGTTTGGCGGCGGCACCATCACGCTGACTTCTGGATCGCGCGAAAAGATCTGATGCCGTGCAACTTACGAATTGCAGGCAGCGGGTAATACTCTCAAGCTCGCGTTACGTTGCGCCAGCGACAGCTATAACGTCAATTTCCGCGGTACCGCTATTAACAGTGGCGGCAACATGACCGGAAATTGGTTTGAATCGACCAACCAAGCCGCTGGGCAATTCTTCGGCAACATCAAAGGTAATCGTATCGACGCAAGAATTGAAGGGCAGACTTTCGCAGCATTTCTCAACATGGCCACACACGGCAATCGTCAGTCGATCTCCCTGCGATCGCCGGGAAGTCGTGTTTCGAGCATCACAATGGCTCTTACGCGCCGATAGCGATCATCCGCTACAGTTTATCTTCATAAGTTCGTGTTAGTGAATGCGCGGCCCTGCCAATCTGCTCGACCAGGCTAAATGGCTGCCAGAACCTGACATTACGGGCGCCGCGTCGACGCGCGACCGGTATCCGAATTGGCGACTTTGCGGGAGCACTCAATAAAACGCTCCGCCAGCGGAGTCAGCGTTCGATCCTTGACTGTGATGAACCCAACCGGCGCGGGGGGTGATAACACTTTGATCTGCAGAACCTTGATGTTCATTCGCTTGCCGCCAAAACGCATGGCAGAGGCGGGAATGAGGCCAAGCCAATGCCCCGTTTCGATCAAGTGGAGGTGAAGATGGAGCGACACCGTCAGTACGCTGGCGGATGGAGTTTCTAGGCCGCTCCTTCGGAACACTTCGTCATGCAGCGACCGCGCCAGACTGCCAGGTTGCGCCAACACCCACGGCTCTCCTATCAAATCTGCAAGCGTCAAGTTTCGCCGCTTGGCCCAACGACTTTCGGACGCAGCGACGACGACAGTCGGTTCATCGAACAGCGGCTCCGCGACCAAGCCAGGTTCGGTCATCGTTGCGGGAAGCCGCCCGAACATCAGCTCAACCTTTCGATCGCGCAGATTGTCATATTGTTGAAAGGCGATGTTTTCATGAAGCACGTGAAGTACTACCCGCGGGAAATCTTGCGAAAATCGTTCGATGATAGCTGGAAGCAAACCAGCATCTGTCACGATTGATGAGCTAATCCGCAGTTCGCCTGCGTTAGGCTGCTAGATGAAGTCGATTTGCTGCAAGCCCTTGCGCATTTCGTCAAATACCGCGACTCCCGATTTAAGCAGCGCGCGGCCATAGTGCGTCGGCTCGACCCCCGAAATGCTGCGATCAAAGAGCTTGACGCCAAGCGTGTGCTCCAATTCCGAAATCGTCTTCGATACGACGGGATAGGACACGGCCAAATCTTCCGTCGCCCGGGTCATGCTGCCCGCCTCCGCGACTGCGAGCGCGATATGGAAGTCGCGCAGTTTGACGCGACGACCGATCCGGTCCGACCACTTCATCTGACACCTAGCTGAATGGTTAGGGGCTAGAACGGCGGCAATGCCGTGAGCGACACGGCCGCCGCGCCGGGGCGGCCGGCGCTGGCCCTACCGATCAGGCGACGAAGCGCAGCGCTCGAGTTCGGCGACGCGGTCGCGCAGCGCGGCGTTTTCGGTCTCCGCCGCCTGCCGCCCCGCCCGCTCGGCATCGACGCGGCCTTTGAGCTCAACACATGCCGCACGCAGCATGCCGTTCGCCTTCTCGTAATCCTGCCGGACGGCGGCGACGATCTGGAGCGGCGCGCGATCCTGCTCCGCCCGCCGTTGCGCCATCTCACGTTCGAACCTGTCGTTTTCGGCGGCGAGCGCGGCATCCTGGCGGGCCTTCGCCTCCTCCAACCGCCGCTCCATCAGGCGCTGCAGCCGGCTGACGCGCGCGCGCTTCGGCCCAAAGCGCATGTGACCGAAATAGCGGCTAACTTCGTAGTGATAGGCATCCTGCCAGCGAGACAGCCCGGACCGGTATGCGGCGTCCTGAAATTTTTTGCAGGCGTCGGCCTCTTTGGCGTCCCACTTCGCGCGCTGGCCGGGGTGGATTTTGTGGAGGTCGAGGTGGCCATCGGCCAGCAGCGTCGGCACGGCGTAGAAGTGCAAGTGCAGCTGGGGTTCGTCGGTGTGCTCGACCACGCTCATGAGATGCTCGTCGAAGTCCTGAATGAGAAACTGGAGCGTCATCTCCCGCCAGCGCAGGTAGACGGCCCTTTCGGCAGGGTCGTTTTCGACGACCTCGCGCGGCACCGGGTAAGACACGACGCCGGCGAGGAGGGCTTTGCCGTCGCGACGCAGCCGCCGGCGCCGGCGGCCGTGATCGAAGGCGCAGTCGGCACGTTCGATCGCCAGCCGGCCGGCTTCCACCGGAGAGCCGCCGTACAAAATGTTCGGCGGGCGAGCGTAGCGAACATGATTGGCGGCGCCTGGGATCCTCGCGCCCTCGCGGGTAATGCCGCTGACGCAAGACCATGCCGGTTCGCTTTTGCGCGGTGAGCGGCCGTAGGCGCCGAGGTGGATGAACTGAGATTTGTTGGTCATGTTGAGCTCCTTGTTGCTGGAGCTACTTTCTTCGACAGACCTGCAAGAGCGAAACGATTTCTAGAAAAACTTTTAGCCGCCGATCCAAGGTCTCGAAAGCGTTCGGCCTACTGCCGATATTCGCTGCGTCATGCATATCCTACGGACCTACGGACCGATTAGGATATGGGGCTGCATTCGAGATTGTGCGGATGCCGCTTTGGAATTCTTAAGCAGCATATGATGGCACCATGCCACAAAAATTGCGGTGTCGTCATGACGACGCTGCTGGAGCGTCGCCGCATCCAGCCGGCCAGCGTCATCACTGTCAACAGGCACTACGCCCCGTCCGCGGCGACAGACCACAGGGCCTGTTGACAGCACATGACTGAGCGCGGTGCCCACAAGATGATGGCAGCAGTATCCAGCATCTGATTGGCAAAGCAGCAAGCGAGGGCAAAGCTGATCAGAATAAAGCCACAACTATCTATACGGGCGCACGGGCGGGCTCAGATTCGGACGTGGCCATTGCGCAGCCAACGACGCCGACTATGGCATGTCAGTTTTTTGGTTACCGGATCAGGGCTACGTTTTCGGTGCTGATTCAGAATTAGGCTATTTGAGCCAGCTAGTGAATTATAATGATGGATAATTTATATCCAATATTTATGTATATTATAATATGCTTGACATAGGTAACTTATTATATAACGTAATACTGGGAGGAATATATATTATGCTGGATAATGACACGAAAGTCCGCTTGGGAGACCAGCTCGCCGAAGCGAGACGCCGCAGGCAATGGACACAACGTGACCTGGCGCACCGGTCGACCCAGCCGGCTAGCCGCCTAAGCCTTATCGAAAGCGGCAAGGCCAACACCACGATCGACACCATCGCAGAAACCGGCGAAGCCGTCGGGTTGTCGCTGGTCTTCGTCCCAAAGGAACGTCTCGCCGACGTGCTGACCTTCATCGGCCAGCCGGAGCCCAAGACGCCCCTGCCGACCGAAGTCAGCAGCGTATACGAAGACGTCTTCATACCGGACCCTACGGAAGACGACGAAGAGCCCAAATATGGCAGTCCTTAACCGCGCCGGCATACTCGGCATCTTCCTGCGGCCGTCTCCGCGCGAGGAACTTCGCGTGGGCACCCTCGTCAGGGACGCCAGCGGCGTAATGACATTCGAAGTTGACGAAAACTATATCCGGCTCGGTCCCAGAAGGCCTATCGTCAGTCTTGCGTGGAAAGGCGAGACTGACGACCTTTCGATCGCGCGCCTACGCAGTAGGAGCGACAAGTCGATGCGTGGCAACAATCTGCCTCCCTACTTCGAAAATCTGCTTCCCGAAGGCGCGCTGCTCGATCTCGTCGAGAAGGAGTTTGGTACCGGCGCCTTCAACAGCTTCGACGTCCTCCGCAAACTGGGCGCAGATCTGCCAGGCGCCGTTCTGGCGCGCGCAGAGGCCGGAGACGAAGCACCGATCGCGCGCAGCGCGCCGGCGCACCTACCGACGGCGCTAAGGGCCATCCGCTTCTCGCTCGCCGGTGTACAGCTCAAATTCTCCATGAAGTCGGTGAACCGGCGCCTCAACATGCCGGGCATCGGCGAAGGCGGCGACGTCATCCTCAAGCTGCCCGCCCCGACGCATCCGGGTCTTCCCGAAGCCGAATACACAGCACTGCAACTCGCCAAGCTCGCCGGAGTGGACGTCGTCGAAACCTCCCTTATCGAATCCCAATCGATCGAAGACATGCCCAAAGAGTTCGCCGAGGCCGGCTCGTCCTCGCTTTCGGTGAAACGCTTCGACCGCGCACCCGAAGGCGTCCGCATCCACACGGAAGACTTCGCGCAGATCATCGGCGCGGTCGGCGACCAGAAGTACTTCCGCGCTAACCAAGACACGCTGCTCAACATCATCCGAAGGTTCGCCGACGATCCGATCGGCGGAATACTCGAAGGCGTTAGGCGCATGGTCGTCGACATCATGGTCGGCAACGGCGACGGACATCTGAAGAACTGGTCGTTCGTGTTTCCCGACGGAGTGACGGCGAAACTATCGCCAGCTTACGATATCGTGCCGACGATCGCATACGTCCCTGGGGACAAGATGGCGTTAAAGCTTGCTGGCATATCGGACCCGAGGATTGTGACCGTCGATAGGATCGCCGGCATCGGGCGGTTTCTGAAGATCGATCCCCACATCATCGAACGCGAAGTCCGGACCACGATGGAAAGGATCCTGGACACATGGCAGGACGCGGCGAAGAACCTTCCCGCCTCGAAGAAGATCATCAACGCGATCTTCGGCCAATGGCAACACCTCGCGCTCGTCAAAGACGTGCGTCGAGCTGCTGTTGTGAACAGCACTTAGAGGGCGCTTTCGGCGAACCTTTCGAAGGCCGCCATCCTTAGCCGTGATCGGAGCGCGCAGTAGCGATATAGAGCTATTCAAACTTCGGGACCGACGACAGTCGAGGCGACACCCGCTCCCGGCGGCTTTGCTCTTTCCAGCTCGTCGTAACCATCCCACCGAAATCTTTCGGCAAGGCGTCTACAGCGCGTCCTGATGTTTCATCGGGCGTTGTACCCAATCGCAATATAGATCAGGCAAAACGCTGCAGTATAGACGGCCGCAAATCGCGAGCCGAAGACGTGCCCGAACAGCAATAACCCTGCGATCTTTGCTGGGGCAATCTCGAACATGCTCAGTGTTCCCATTCCTGCGCCGCCGATGCTGCCGCCTTGGCGACCCGCGACCAAACGCTCTCTGTTCGGTCGTGACCGGAGATCAAGCCGCTGTGCTCTTATGCCGGCCGCTACAGATCAAGGATCGCGCTATTCCGGGTCCAACGCCTGCATCATGAGCCGAGCACTGAATTCGTCGCGGGCCTGCGGTGACGCGACCGACCAAGCCGATTCGAGTTCGATCAACTCAGAAATCCGCGCCATCTTACCCAGCAATACTGCTTCGATCCCAGCAGGCTTTGTATGTTTTTTCGGCTCAGTCGATGGCGCCGGTTCGCCGAGTTTTCCGCCGGACTGGGAAGTCTTTGCGAGAGGCGTCAGGATTGCGCTTTCGCTCAACGCAGACGATTCAGGCTCGCAAGCGACCAAGGCAAACGTTTTGGCGGCGGATCCCTTGTTTCCAGCATGCAGGGGCGCGGTTCCTGCCGGACTAGAAGCCGTGCCGACGTTTTCGATCTCGTCGATCGAAGCCTCCAGAACGGAATTCTGCATCCCCGCCCACCCATCGACCTCAGTTTGCTCACGCCGGGCCGAGTTGATTTTGGCCATGATTTCGGCAGCTTCGCGCAATTCGTCGTGGGCGCTCGCCCTCAAAGGGCTGTATTCGGGCAACCCAGGTGGCCGATCCGCCTCGTCCGAGGATAAAATCGTCGAACTCGCGGTCGGCAAATCTTGGCGCGGCGGCCCGGCTCCGAAAGTTGGTCTCTCGGCCGGAACAGATTTTTGCGGCTGCGTTTCCTTTCCCTGAGCGCCGAGTGCGCCGAGCCAAACGTAAAATTCATCGTCGTCGGCGCCGCTGACAAGCCGATCCGACAGTCTGCCCAGCAGGATGAGCTGGTCATGATAAACTTGGCGGAGATGCTTGGCATTGGCGACGACAACCGTGCATGCCGTCGGCCCCTTACCCAGTTCTCGCTCAATCTCAACGAGCTGACGGACGGCGGCCTGTGACGCCGCTTCGAACGACGACGGCTGTTGCGGAGCCTGCAACCGGGCAAGACCGAAGGCGAGGATTGCCTCCATGCCGGCAATCCATTCTAGCGAGCCGATCGGACCGGCATTTTCGTCAACGCAATCCATGGTCCTTCTCCTTATCCCGGAACGGCGGCGCACAATCAACGCGGCAGCGGCGCGACACGGGTCCGAAGCACCTTTAAGTGGCGGCATGGGCTGGCAAGGAGCAAGGGCTTTTGAAATGAGATTTTAGCGGATCGGATGAATATCGGGGACAACTCAAGCTCCCTGCGCGTTGCGGTTGTTTTATGGAAGATCCCGGTGAGCGGCGAGGATCGTTCCGTCTTGTCGTAGCGTCGGAATCGTCGAGATATGGAAGGGCACAATTTCGCGCCGCGCCTCCTGCACTTAATCGGGAATATATGACGGAAGCTCTCGCGTGCGAACCTGGCGGCGTCGCCGAACTCCTGCCGCGAGATGGCCCCCTGTATCCTCGCCCTGTTGTCGAAGTGGCGTCGCCGGTGCGCCGCTCGCCTCGGCGAGCCGGGATCTGAAACAATTAGTTTGACCGCGCTGCTGCGCGGGCTCTCGCTCTCAGCACCATCGCGCTCGAATTGCCGTCTGATGAGGCGCAGCATGGTCTCCCAGCAACAGAACGGTCGATCGGGCCATTCCATCGATCTACGCGAAGGCCTCGCAGCGAACCGGACGCAGCGACACGGAAATGACATCGCTCGCATTCGGAGAAACGGCATTGACGCAACTGTCGGAATTTGAATGCTTTTAATCAAAAGCTCGGTCCGAGATTCAATCTCCGACTTTAGAGAATTGTCTAGAGTTCAGGCTTGGGCTTCTTCAGTTTCGCTCTCGCCTCGCGTCGGCGTTCAATCAAATCTTGCCGCAGTTTTTCGCCTCACGCCGCCCTTCATACAATTCCATCTGTCGATGCATCCGCTTCACCTGCTCCGGCATCGGCACCGGCACTTCGTGGATTTCTTTGCGGGTCATGCGCGCCGGCGCTTGCCGTAATGCTCAACTGCCTCGTCCGCGCTGATGTGACCCATCAGCGCCGCCACTTCGGCCCGCTTGTAGACCGCCTTCATGTTGGCGATGAACAGATGGCGAAGACCGAACAGCGAATAGCGCTGCTGCTGGCGCGGGAACAATACCGAGTACACCTCGTAGAGCAACTGCGCGTTGCGAATGCCGCACTTCGAATTGCCCCGCGAGCGACCACTTGCTGGCCCGCTCGGTGTGCCGGCGTACCGCGTCGACGGCGGTTTCTGAGAAACTCGAAAGGTTGAGTATACGTTGAATTGCGGTGGTGCCGACACGGGCCTTCGCATTGAGGACGTGCAACCAGGCCCGCCGTCCGTGCCGCAGGTTCGGATCGTCGTGCACTTCCAGAAACGTCGCTGCTCCGCGCGGCATTCTTGATCAGCTTTTCGGATTCCAGCACGTCCAGCGTGACGATCCCCGCAGCCACGATCCCACTCCCAGTCATATCGACAAAAGTGTTCTTACAATCGCCGAGCCCAAAAGGCTGCGCGACAAAACCCATCTCAAATTCGTTGGCTCGCAGCCGTGCCTCATCTGCGGGCGGCAGCCCTGCGACCCGCATTATCTACGGTTTGCACAACCCAGAGCCATCGGCCTCAAAGTTAGCGATAAGTTCACCGTCCCGCTCTGCCGCGGTCATCACCGGCGGCTGCATCAGGCAGGTAATGAGGTCGTCTGGTGGGACAATCTCAAGATCAAACCGCTCGAGATCGCCAGAGGCCTTTGGGAACAGACCCATCCAAGCTCCGCCACTACAGAACTACAGAGATAACTGACCAATGAAGATCGCGGTCCATCTGACTGGCTGTGTCCGCTTCAATAGGCCATCGCATTGAGGATGAGAGCGCAGGCGAAAACAGCGCCGAGGACAAACCCGAACAGACGGTCGCTTCCTAGGTCGTTGATCACTCGCGCCTCCCGCTAACCGCGTTTGGTCCTGCGTTGCGACGATCGCGATATCCGCAGCGTTCGCACACTGGTTAGTCGCAAGAACGCTAATAGATTTTTAATGAATGCAGCTATTGACCTTTCGGGAACCACGCGACTGCCGCAAGCACGCTAAAAATTTGGCGGGCTGGTCGTGACGCAATTCACACAGCCGCTTACCGGATGCGCCGATCGCCAAGGCAAAAATGAGACCGCCTTGCGGGGAAAAGGCGGTCTCTTGGACAAGGGCAGGCTCGGGGAGGGCGATGCCCTTATCGCCTAAGTCGCATAACTCAATTCACTGACCGGGCGTATCCGACCGGCAAGTTGCTGAAGGGATGTTTGTTCCTCCAGCACGCGACGTTCAACAAAACGACGCTCTTCGGCAGTCAGATGCGTTCCCAAGATTTTTTGGTATCTAGCGATATTCTCCCTGTGAACGAATTGCTGCGTTGTTTCGCTTTGCAACATCATCGATCATTCTCGCGCAAAATTGAATTCACCAATGCAACATCGTTTTTCTAATAGCCCGCATCGGCGGGCGCTACTGCACTTAGGTGCAGTACTCTTGGAACGCAGAAATCTCCGGTCTCCGACAAAAGGCCCCGCTTGCGCGGGCGGGCAGAGCGTTTTTCCATCGCCGATGGGATGCCGCCGCCCAAGGCCTCCGGCGCCGGAATAACCGTTCGTGACGCCCAGTAATCCTTTGAAAACGCTTGCTATTTGCGACGCGTGACAACGACTGCCGGTTTGACCTTGATCAAAATTACAGAGGCAAAATCGAGGTAGTAATTTTTACTGACGACACTTCATTGGGGCCGACACGCGCTGGCACGCGACTGCCGGCGGCAGTTTTAGCTATGTCCTTGGGCGCGCGAGTTTTTGCCGCGATCTTGATCGTCGCAAGTTTAGCGGCGATGTCTTTCCGCGCGACAGCGGAGCCCCTGCCCCGCAATATCTTGATCATCAACGAATTTGCTGCCGAATTCTCCGTTCGGCAGACGGTTCGGCGAGCAAATCCACGCAACGCTCGATGCCAAAAGCGTGCGCGGTTACGCGATCTATGCGGAATATTTGGATCTCGGCCACTTCACCGGACCAAATTATGACTCCATTCTACAAACGTATTTCACCAACAAATATCGCGACAAACCAATCAGCCTGATCGTCGCTCTCGGTTCCGAGGCGTTCAAATTTTCGCTGCGCCTGCGGGCAAAAGTTTGGTCGGACGCGGCCATCGTTTTTGTGTCATTCGATGACACCGCGGCAAAGGATTTCACCGCGCCGCCAAATACGACCGGCATCATTGCCGCGCGACCGTTTCAGGATATGGTCAAGGCGGCGAAGATCCTTGTGCCCGGCCTCTCTCAAATTGCGCTGGTCGGCGATTCACTGAAACGGCAGCCACTTCGCGGCCAATATCAGCAAGACATGCAGCAAGTCGCGAAGGAGGTCGACGTCGTCAGACCTCACCGATCTCTCACTCTATCAAGTGAGGATGCAAATCGCGGCTCTGCATGATGACGCCGCGATCGTCTACATTCCCATTTATAAGGACGGCACCGGGAGCCAGTCATAATCCCATCGAAGCTCTCAAAGCGGTCGCGGAGTGTCGCCAATCGACCGATCGTGGTCGATTCGGAAGACTTCATTGGCATGGGCGCGACTGGCGGGTTCGTCATGTCGGCCGAAAAAGTCGGCAGGGAAGCGGGACGAGAGGGTTGCGCGCATTTTAAATGGTGAGGCCGCCGCCAATATTCCTGTGGTGACTACAAACTTCAATACACCGGTGTTTGATGCTCGAAAACTCAAACAATGGAGCATTAGCGAAAGCTCGCTCCCGGCCGGCAGCGTCGTGCGATTTCGCCAGCTTAACGCATGGGATCTCTATCGTTGGCAGATCGTAACGATTGTCACCATCATCCCACTGCAGAGCCTCATCATCGGGTGGCTGTATTACGAACATCGCCGCCGACGCGCCGCCGAGCGGGAATCGCGTCAACATTTGCTGGAAGTGGCAAAGATGGACCGCGCCATGACGGTGAGCGCGATGTCGGCCTCGATTGCGCACGAACTCAATCAACCGCTTGGGGCAATTCTCAACAACGCGGAAGCGGCGGAAATGTTGTTATCGCGCGAAATTGCCGGACCTGCGATCAGCTTAAGGAAATCCTTGCCGATATTCGCCGTGACGACTCCCGCGCCGCGGAGATCATCAAACGGCTGCGTGCGCTTCTTAAGCATGGCGACCTGGAAGCAAAGGAGATCGATCTCGCGGAGGTCGTGAACGACACGATCAGGCTGATTGAACACCAGGCCGCAGAACAAGGCGTGGTCCTAAAAGTTCGCTCCGTTCCCGACAATCTTTGGGTTCGCGCCGACCGCGTGCACATACAACAAGTCATTCTGAATGTCGCCATGAACGCCATGGACGCCATGCAAAGTCTCCCGCCGAGTGCGCGCAAGCTGGAACTCTACGTCAATCGGCGCAATGGCGACGTTACGGTCTCAATAAAGGACACCGGAACGGGAATCCAGGAAGACAAGCTGGCTAGTATTTTTGAACCGTTCGTGACGACAAAGAAGCAAGGCACCGGCATCGGTTTGTCGATCGCGAGAACAATCATCAACACCTACGGCGGAAAGATTTGGGCGGAAAACGAAGCCGGCGGTGGGGCGATCTTCCACTTTACTTTGCGTTCGGTTCGGACAGAAGCCGAGGCGATCTGATGGACAGATCTTTTGCATATAATACGGCCCTGTCGCGCGGCTGCGAAGTGCTGAGCCGTAAAAGCGACGACGACGCAATTCAAATGCGTCCGCCTCTTGCGGAAGGGCGCTCCAGATGAATGGCGAAGGCTCCACCATCCATATCGTCGATGACGAGGACTCCGTGCGGACCGCGGTCGGCCGTGTGCTGCGGGCGGCCGGTTATCAGGTCGCCCTTTATGAATCGGCCAGCCGTCTGTTGGAGAATTTGCCGGCGGAGCGTGGCTGCATTTTGCTCGACGTCCAGATGCCCGGATTGAACGGCCCGCAATTGCAAGACGTGCTCGGCAAGATGGATTTCGCCTTGCCAATCATATTCTTGACTGGTCACGGCGATATCCCGACCAGCGTGCGTACTATCAAGGCCGGCGCCGAGGATTTTCTCTCCAAGCCGGCACCAAAGACAGTATTGCTCGAAGCTGTGGAACGCGCGCTGAAGCGTTATGACGATCTGTATGAGCAGAATGTTCGGTTGCGTTCGTTCCGCGCACATTATTCCAGTCTGACGCCACGGGAACGCGAGGTGTTCGGTCTTGTTGTGCGCGGAAAACTCAACAAACAGATTGCGTTTGACCTCGGCACTTCCGAGCGGACCATCAAGGCGCATCGACACAATATCATGCAGAAATTCGAAGCAAGGTCGCTTGCCGAGCTTGTGTCCATTGCCGAAAAGCTTGAAATGACTGGCGAATCGGCCGGCAGCTAATGTGTGAACGTTGGATCAAAAAATGGCGTATCCCTGCACCAAGGGACAATAGCGAACGCAGTTCAATTTCATGCATACAAGAAAAAATCGGTGAGTTGAATGCAGGAAACTCCGCGTGCCTGATGGGCTATCTTCGCCTGCAAAGCAGCAAGTGGTGGTCGCGATTGTCGATGACGACCCCGGCGTCTTGAAGGGGCTCAAGCGTATCCTCGACGCGTGCAATTATGCAACCGATGTCTTCAATTCCGGCGAGGCCTTTCTCGCCAGCGACGATGCAAAGGATAACGATATTGCTTGTATTGTCCTCGACATTCATTTGGGAGGAATGTCGGGCATTGAAGTAAGGCGGCGATTGGCCACAAGGAATTCCCAAGTTCCAGTCATTTTCATGACGGCGCTCGACACAGATGCCGTGCGCAGAGAAGCTTTGGATGCCGGTTGCGTCGACTATTTGCGCAAGCCATTTTCAGGGCATGAATTGATCGCCTCCATTCAAAAAGCGCTATCCTTCAGCGCTTAAGAAAAGCTGCCATTTTCTATACCGCAGCAGCCCCCGCGCTAGACGATTCTTCCGTCAGCGGCGGCAGCGGAGCCGTCAACAAATGAGGCGGCCGCCTTCAACGTGCATCTTAATGCGCGGGATTCTCTGGTAAGCGCGCCAGCTCTCAGGCAAATCAGCATGGCTTCAGCGACCAGCTTTCGGAGAAGACGTCTCGGGAAAAAGAGGTGGAGCAGCAGCTCGCTGCAGCGCGCGAGCAAAAGGAACGCTACATCAACAATCGGGCCCGTGAAGCCCGCGAGCGCCTGACAGCGGTGCAACAAGACATCTCGACGGCGACGCGGCAGCTCGCAAGTGCCGTGCGGCGCCGTTTGCTGGTCGTCTTGCGCTCTCCGGCGAATGGCATTGTTCTCGCGCTTGGCCAGCGCTCTATCGGGTTGGTGGCAAAAGAAGCCGAGCTGCTGGTTACGCTGGTGCCACGGGACAACAAGATCGAAGCCGCGGCCGACGTCGACAGTTCCGATGTGGCGCGGTTGCGCGTCAACGATCCGGTCCGCGTTAAGTTCGACGCCCTACACTACCAGCGGCACGGGCCGCTAAATATTCTGTTTCCCAACAGGGTCGGGTTCGTTCGCGGCTTCCCGCTCACCATCGATCTTATCTATCTGCCGGAATGGACCGGGTACACGCGCGCCTGGAACGGGCGTCTTTGGTACGAGGCGAAAAATCTAAGCTCCAGAACTCCTGTTCGTGACCAGGGATCAGTTCGCTCGTGTCACCGCCATATTCGCACCCGTGAGGCCAATGGCCGCGAACTTACCTATCTCCAGGGCTGGTACGCCATCTCGGAGGCGAACCGGATCTTCGGCTTTGACGGCTGGAGCCGGGAAACCACCAAATCCCGCTGTGTGTTAGCCCGCGAGAACCGGGGCAGCTTCCTGGCCATCTACATCGCCCGAGTCCGGGTCACCGTGCAGGCCGGATGGGGCAACCGTCATTCGTGAGGGCCACGGCACTGGGGAAGGCCGCGGCACCTCCCCCGGCGAGGTGCACGACATCGCCCTCAAGGCGGCCGAGACCGATGCCACCAAGAGAGCTCTCGCCACCTTCGGCAGGCCCTTCGGTCTTGAGCTCTACCGGGGCAGTAAGGCTACAGCACACCAGAAGCCCCTGCCCTCACCGTCAACTTCTGTATCCATCCCCGATGCCGCTCGGCGTGTCGGCTTTCACCCCGATGACACGACGCCCATCCCAAGGCCGTCACACTATTATGGTCGCCGGCATCAAAACCCGCTGGCGCAGCACTTCGGGGGGGAACGACGGCAAGCCGAACGGGCGATGGGAACTTCCGCGCGAACGCCCACATTGCCGGCTCCGCCGCTGGCGCCTGGGGCTCAGCCTGATCTCGTCCCTGGTCGCATCGATAAGAGCCTACTGACGATCGCCGAGCCCAAACGATTACGCGACAAGGCGCATCTCAAATTCGTTGCCTCACAGCCGTGCCTCATCTGCGGGCGGCAACCTTGCGATCCGCATCACCTGCGCTTTGCGCAACCCAGAGCCATCGGCCTCAAGGTCAGCGACGAGTTCACCGTCCCCCTCTGCCGCGGTCATCATCGGCAGCTGCATCAGGCCGGCAATGAGGTGGCTTGGTGGGAGAATCTCAAGATCAAACCGCTCGAGATCGCCAGAGGTCTTTGGGAACAGACCCATCCAAACTCCGCGGCTGCAGATACGCCGCTACCCAACGACGATACGGCCAAAGCCACGCAAGAAAACTCATAATGGCTCAAATGCTGTCAAGACTGCGACCCAGAACGGTGGCTAGCAGCTGCTGGCGCCGCTTCATCAGCAAAATCTCCGGATAATATCGGTCTCAGTGGTGAGCCGCATTGTTTTGTTGCCGGTTCGGTAACGAAACGAACCCAATCGCACGAAGCGGTTATCAATGAGCTGGCTCAAACAGATCGAAGCCAACCGGCGCAACACGCGTGCTTGCGAATATACTTGCCGCCCAAATGAGCTCCCACGCTAAAAATACTAAACTGCCGCAAGTCACGTTGCGCTCTTAACGATCCGATTCCTTCCGCAAATTGCGATGATATCGCGAGTGCTCGCCCTCACGCGCAAACCGCCGCCTACTATTTTCGAGCGCGCGAGTTCTGCGAAGGTCCTGACGGATTAGTAGCCACTGTAAACATGCGATCCATTTTCACCCTTGGATGAGGGTGCAGCCATGCGATAATTTTTCGGATTGCACAAAATTCAGTCACGCCATAGCGTCAGCTACCAGTACAAAATCCTAACGTCATGATCGCAAACTCCACGAGAGTCAGGCCCTTGTCGCTTTCTTTAGCGCGCCGTACAGCCGGGTTCGCCCTCTATCAGGCAATAAAGGTCATTAAGCGGCCATCGCGGCTGTTTTTTCTGGCGTTATCGTTCTGCCCCCGCTTCGCTCAATTGGTCTTGCCGATGTTGCCCGACCGTTGGATCAAAACGCCAAATGGAAAAACGTCCTGCATCGAAACCGGCTATCACCTCTTTCAGCGCGATCACCCCCTAGAAGCGTGGCCGTGGTTTGAGCGAGCGCTACGTGTTGGCCTTCCGACGGCGGACGACAATTTATTGGGGGCGATTTGCCTTTATCACGGGCTTGGCCGATTTCGCGATGCCATGTCACTACTTCGTCGCACCAACGAACTCTGTATTGGTCAGGTGAAATTCCCCAGTCTCGTCAATAAACACTTTCGAGTCCTTGATGGCTTCTGGGCTCGTCACATCGGTAACACTGCAGAACTCGACTACATAATCAAACTTGGGATCCTGGAGGGCCGAAGCCGCGAGGAGACGATACTATATCTGCCGCCCGGAAGCTCGGTCGCAAACCGATTTTTCTTACAGCAATTTGCAACGCATCTTCGGTTGGTTGAGGACTCCGCCGATTTGCCATTCGACGTTTCGGCCATGCGGGCTCTCCGTTACGACCCTTTGGCTCCGCGTATGCCGGATGGAACAACTCACTACATTTGGGAAATTGCCGGCAAGACGTATGAGCGCTGGCAAAAGGAAGGCAGAAGGCCACTGTTGTCATTGCCTTCGGAAATTGAGGCCCGTGGCTGGGAAGCGCTCCATCGAGCGGGCGTTCCGCAAGGCGCCTGGTTCGTTGCGATGCATGTGCGCGAGGGTAAGTGGTACGGGCACAATACGGGTCCGCGCGGGATCCTCAATGCCGATATTACGACCTACTTGCCGGCGATTTCCGAGATCACGCAGCGCGGCGGTTGGGTGCTTCGCATGGGTGATCCAGGAATGAAGCCATTGCCCGCTTTGTCAAACGTGATCGACTATTGCCACAGTGAGCTACGTGCCGATTGGATGGACGTCTTCATCGCATCACGATGCCGATTCATGCTGGCAACATCGTCGGGGCCCGCATACATCCCCCCGCTCTACGGGGTGCCGTCAGTGCTCACGAACTGGTGGCCGCCCGCGCAACGGCCTTGGCACGCGTCCGATATCTTCATCCCGAAATTGATGCGAAGAATGGCCGACGGCCGATACTTAAGCCTGAGCGAAACACTTACCGAGCCGTTTTCTTATTGTCATTCGCGCAGATTTCTCGCCGATCATGAAGGCGTTCATGTCGAGGACAATGATCCGGAGATCATCCGGGCAGCAGTGGAAGAAATGCTGGTGCGATTGGATGGGGCCATGAACGACTGCGACAGCCCTGAGGTGTCAGATTTGCGCTTGCGCGCCGAACAGATTTACCGATCGCATGGAGCCCCTGAAATGGGCCAACTCGCCCGTGTCTTCCTTCAGCACTATGAAAGCCTGATCGCGTAGTCGTGGCACACGGTCGGTCCGAGGTCCGGAGACTAACCGTGTTTCAGCTTGAAAAACAGAATTGTACAAGCAAATACCAGGGTGACCGCATTGGCGACAATGAGAGGAATATCGCGGATTATGATTCCATATGCGAGCCAAAGTAGGATTTCGATGATGAGTACCGTGAACATCACCAGGGAAATGTCTTTTGTCGATCGTGTCCGCCACGTCTTTATCACTTGCGGCAGGAACGCAGCGGTGGAACAGAATGCCGCCAATAGGCCCACCCAGGTCAGCCAAGGTAGATTGGCAATTCCATTCGCGATCATGGGGCATTCTTGATTTTGTGGCTCGCTTTCGCAATTCAAATCGAGCGACCGACGCGTTATTGGACTTATACTTACTTGAGTAATGCAATAACGGCCTTTTTGAGGGTTACTTTGTCGACCGCCTGACGATGCCCGACGATGCCAACCTTAATGGCGCCGGCAATACAGCCGAGAAACGCCGCGTGGCGGATTGCGCCGCCTACGGCAACGAGGGGAGAGGTGATCGCGAAGAAAGCGTCTCCCGCGCCGACCGTGTCGACGACTTTATCGGTAAACGCAGGCACCCAACTTGTCGGCTCGCCGCGCGAATAGCCAATACACCCGCGGCTGCCCTGTGTGACAATAATCTTTGAGCAGTCGATGGCGGATGCCAACAACTCCTCAACAACGGTGTCCACGGAGCTGTAACGGTCTCCAACAGACAACCGCGCTTCCAGCTGATCGATGCACACGTAGTCTGCGCGTGGGTAGCGGGTGATGAGATGAAATCCAAAGTTGCCGCCGTTGGTTTGCACGTTGACCGCAAGGAAACGCGCCGATTTTGTCAGCGTTTCGACGGTTGACGGCATAATCATGCCGTGGCCGAAGTCGTTCGCCACGACGAGATCGAAGTCGCGCGCACGCTCGGCAATGATGGCATTGAGCTTGCTCTGGATATCGGCGGACGGAGGACTGTCGTCCATACGGTAGACCTCGAACATTTTGCGCATATAAGTCGGCTCAATGAATCGGGTCTTGACGGTGAACGGAGTATGTGCGCGTTCGATTGCGGTCAGTTTGACATTGGGATGCAAACTGGCGCGCACGAGTTTTGCATGCTCGGATTCATCGCCAAAGAAAGTAATTACTTCGACCTCACCGCAAATATTGGCGAGATGATTTGCGGTCGCAATGGCGCCGCCGGCAAAAACTTCGCGTGACTGATGCAGCGTTGTTACAAGATTCTCCTTCGGAGCCTTCCCCATCGGCATGACGTAGTTGTAATCGTCAATAATGGTGTCGCCGACGACGAGAACACGCTTGTTACTAACGCTATCAAGCAGATTCAAAATCGTCGCTTGTTCGTTATTTTCACGCACGCTATCAAGAAAAGCGCGCACCTGCGGTTCATATTGGATAATGTAGCGATTAATCAGCTCACTGGAGCTAAAGGTAATGTCGTGCGTGAAAACAATTTTTCCGCCGAAACGCTCAACGGTTTCCCGCTCGGAAATAATCTTGCCGGTGACGTCGGCACGCTCGTCAGAATATTCGACACCTTTGACGTAAACATCCGGCTTGAGAACCTCGATGACGGACTCTGCGGTCGGAGCCTCGCTGATGACGACCCAGTCAACGCATGCAAGCGCAGCCAGCATCTCAGCACGCAAATTCTGATTGAAGACGGGCCGTCCGGGACCTTTATTGACGAACTTGTCCGCGGTAACCGACACAGCAAGTATCGTGCCAAAGCTGCGGGCCTCCTCGAGATGGCGAACATGGCCCATATGCAGTAGGTCGAACACACCGTGGGCCATAGCGACCTTGCCGGCCGTCTTGCGTGCGTCCGCCAATATTTTTGCCAAATCAGAAGGTGATTTTATTTTGTCGCGTGCGATACGAGGCGCGGCTACTCCACCGCCGAGATGGGCGGGCTGCGCGGGGTCTGGTCGTTGTGTGCGAGAAGATGTCATATATCTTTCAAGACTTAGTTTCCAAGATAGCGGAACCAGGTTGACGTGGCCTGCTGGATTGTTTCCGGCGTCCAAAGCGGTGCGTCACGCCAGTAGTCGATTTGCGCCACGACTTTGGCCACGCCTTCTTCGAAACTGATCTGAGGACGCCAGCCTAGCTCGTTGGTAATTTTACTGATATCCGCCCAAGTGCAGTCCGGTTCGCCCGGCCGTTTCGGGATGTGGATCGTTTCGCCGCCGAGCAATTCGACCAACCGGTTGACTGATTGCGGATTGCCGGCGGCAAGATTGAAGCATTGCCCGTCGATTGATGTCTCCGCCGCCGCCAAAAAGCCGCGAGCAACATCAGTGGCATAAAGAAAATCCCGTCGCTGCGTGCCATCTCCGACGACGGTGAACGGCTTGCCAGCAAGTTTTTGACGCAGAAACACGCCGAACACGGCGCCGTACGCACCCGTCGTTCGTGAGCGTGTCCCGTAAGCATTGAAAATCCGTACCGAGTTAACGGGCAAGCGGTAAACCTGGTGCCAATGCATCACCGCTTGTTCACCTTGATACTTGCTCAGCGCGTACGGGTATTTTGGATCGATCGGATGATCCTCGCGGGTGGGAACCGACGCTAGCCCGTAACAGGTCGAAGAGGCGGCGTAGACGAATTTCTTGGCTTGAGCATGGCGTGCGCCTTCGAGCATGCGCACAGTCCCCATGACATTGACGTCCATGTATTCGGTCGGGCGATCGATCGATGGGACGATGTCACCGATACCAGCAAAATGAAAAATAAATGAGACGCCCGAAAATAATGGATCGTCCGGTTCTATTCTACGAATGTCGCGGGTGTCGAGGTCGACCACTCCGCTGGCAGAATGGTGGGCAAGGTTCGCCTCCCGACCGCCGACGAGATTGTCGACGACGCGAACCCGAAAACCGCGTTCGCACAACAAATCGACCATGTGGCTACCGATAAACCCGGCACCTCCGGTGACAAGCGCGAATGGCTTTTGTGATCTCGATTTTACAGAATTCGCTGCATCTGCCTGTTGTATCAAGCTGAATTCGTCCCGTTTGCCCGCGAGGTGTAGGCGGAGATTCCTAAGACGCCCGGCATTAATGCAAGGTTCTAAAGCACACCACGCGGGGTTGAGGGAAGCAAATTGTGCTGATACACCCTGCGCCAATGCTGACTATTCCGGGCGGTCGACGATGAGCAAGGTCCTTTGGAATGTGATGGTGACCGGAGGGGCCGGATATGTCGGCAGTTCCCTTATCCCCAAACTATTGGGCGAAGGTCACAACGTTACCGTCCTCGATCTCTACATTTACGGTGAGGATCTTTTCAAAGACTATCGTTCGAATCCCCGCTTTCGCGAAGTCAAAAGTGACTTGCGTGACCCGGTGGCGGTAAAAAACGCGCTGCAAGGCGCAAACGCGGTCATCCATCTTGCCTGCATTTCAAACGATCCGTCTTTCGAACTCAATCCGGACCTCGGCAAGTCGATCAACTACGATTGCTTTCTGCCGCTGGTGCGCGCGTCTAAGGATGCCGGGGTACGGCGCTTTATCTATGCCTCATCGTCATCCGTCTATGGCGTCAAGGACGAGGCGGAAGTGACCGAGGAACTCTCGCTCCAGCCGCTCACGGACTATTCGAAATTCAAAGCGATGTGCGAAGATGTGCTTGAGGCGGAGCGCGAGCCTGGCTTTATCACGTGCACGCTGCGTCCCTCCACCGTATGTGGATACGCACCGCGCCAACGGCTGGATGTCGTCGTCAATATTCTCAGCAATTTTGCCTATCACACTGGCAAGATCCGCGTGTTCGGCGGCGCACAGAAGCGTCCGAATATTCATATCGAGGATATGACCGATCTTTATTGTTTCATGTTGCAGCAGCCCGATAGCGCGATAAACGGGCAGGTCTTCAACGCTGGCTACGAAAATCATACCGTCATGCAACTTGCCGACCTTGTGAATGGCGTCATGGGCGGAAAACTCGCGATCGACGTTCAACCGACCGATGATATGCGATCATATCATGTGTCGTCGGCGAAGTTGCGCCAGGCGCTTGGATTTTCGGCGACGCATTCGATCGAAAATGCCGTTCGCGGGTTAGTCGATGCTTTCAAGGAAAGTCGGCTGCAAGATCCAATGAACAATCCGATGTATTTCAACATCAAGCGCATGCAACAGGTGAATTTGCGGTAAGACTGCGACGGCGAGGTTGTGGTGAAAGTCGGAATTGATTTCGACAATACGCTTGTCAGCTACGACGACGTTTTTCTCCGGGCCGCAATCGAGCGCAAACTATTGCCGCAACATTTCACCGGCGATAAGACGGCGGTTCGCGATTCAATTCGCTTGGCCGCTGGCGACGCCCAATGGGCAAAGCTGCAGGCCGAGGTCTACGGCCGGCGCATGGTAGAAGCCATGATGATTGAAGGAGCCGGTGATTTCGTGCTCGCATGCCGGAAGCATGGCGCCGAAGTCTTCATTGTCAGCCATAAGTCGCGCCACGCCGCGGCCGAGCCTGAGGGTGCCGATCTGCACGTGGCGGCATTGGCATGGATGGAGCGGAACCGGTTTTTCCGCAAGGACGGACTAGCGTTCGCGCGCGGTGATATCTTCTTCGAACCGACACGCGAAGCGAAATGTCGGCGCATCGCCGAACTCGGCTGCAGCCATTTTATCGACGACCTTGAAGAGGTCTTTCGCGAGCCTGGCTTTCCGCCGGCGGTCGAGCGGTTGCTTCTTCACCGTGGCCAGAGCCCTCTGCCGCGTGGTCCGTTCACGGCCCTTGCGGGCTGGGATGCCATCAAAAACGTAGTCTTTGCCCATGCCGGATGACGCCCGGATCCTTGAGGTCGCCTGCTCGCTGGCGGGGAACTCGATAAGCTCGGTCGAGCGACGCATGGGGGGTGGCAACAATCGCCTGTACCGTGTGACGGCCGGCCAGCGAACTCTATGCGCTCAAGGAGTATCCGCGGCGGAGCCGGCGATGCCCGCGATCGACTTGGTGCGGAGTTCGGAGCGCTGCAGTTTCTCGAGAAATGCGGCATCGGCAATGTGCCGAGGCCAATTGCTGCCGATCGCGCGAAAGGTTTCGCGCTGTATGAATGGATCGATGGCACCACGGTTGCCGATCCCACGGAAGTGGACGTGGATGCCGCTCTCGCGTTTATCGCGCGGGTGCATGCGTGCCGTGACGCGCCTGGGGCTGCCACGCTGCCTTCGGCTAGCGAAGCCTGCCTGTCGCCGATGGACATCGTGGAACAAGTCGGCCGCCGGTTCGAGCGCCTGAAAGACGTCGCTCGGTCAGAACCGCGGTTGGCCGAATTTCTTTTCGCGGACTACGCGCCCACCGCGCAAGCGGTCGAAGCTTGGTCGCGACGTGAATATTCGGTGTTAGGCTGGACGTTCGATCGCCCGATTGACTCTGGCGATCGCAGCTTGAGCCCGTCGGATTTCGGATTTCACAATGCGATCCGCCGCGCCGACGGTCGATTGACCTTCGTCGATTTCGAATATTTCGGCTGGGACGATCCGACCAAGCTCGTGGCCGATTTTCTTCTGCACCCAGGCATGCGCCTTTCGGCCGGCTGCTATGAGCGATTTCGTGCCGGCGCATTAAGGATTTACGGCGAGAAAGGCGCTTTTGCCACACGTCTGGCTTTGGTATATCCCCTTTACGGTTTGCGCTGGTGCATGATTTTACTCAATGAGTTCCTGCCCGAACGCTGGGAGGCTCGCCGTCGCACCGGCATGCATATCGATCGGAACGCGGCGACAGCCGGTCAACTGGAAAAGGCCCGGCAGCGGATTTCGACCGTTCGCCAATACATGATGGACCACGCGCAATGACCGCAGTTGCCTATGACGCCAAGGCATCGCCGCCGTTGGATGCGCGCTCAATTCATTTGCGCCGTCTCGTGGTGAAGGCGCTCGAAGGCGGCGGCCGCGGCCACATCGGCTCGTCGTTGTCGCCGCTTGAAATCATCCGGGTGTTGTTCGACGACATCATGCGCTATCGCCCGGCAGATCCGAATTGGCCGGATCGTGATCGCTTTATTTTATCGAAGGGACACGGCTGCCTCGCGCTCTATGTGATGCTCGCCGATAAAGGCTTTTTCCCTGAATCGGTACTGGCCACATTCTGCAAACGCGACTCTATTCTTGGCGGCCACCCGGAGCATGGAAAGGTCCCCGGCGTGGAAGCTTCGACCGGGGCGCTCGGACACGGGCTTCCGATTGCCGTCGGCATGGCGCTTGCCGCCCGAATGCAGCGCAAGGATCATCGCGTGTTTTGCGTCATGGGTGACGGTGAGACCAATGAGGGTTCGGTCTGGGAAGCTGCGCTCTGCGCCGGCAAGCACAAGCTTTCCAATCTGACTGCCATCGTCGACTACAATAAAGTTCAATCCTACGGGCCGACCAAGGTCGTGCTCGACATGGAGCCCTTCCTCGATAAATGGCGCGCATTTAATTTCGCCGCCGTCGATGTCGATGGGCATGACGTCGATGCGCCTGCGGCGGCTGTTCAAAAAGCTGCCGCTCGATAGCGGCAAGCCGACCGCCATCATTTGCCATACGGTGAAGGGGAAAGGCTTGCCGTTTGCGGAAGGCAAAGCCGAGTGGCACCACAAATCTAAAGTGACCGAGAAGGACGTCATCGCGATGTACGATGCGCTTGGAGGCCGCTAGTGCGCCAGACCGCAATCCAGATGGTGCATGAATTGGCCAAGCGCGATCCGCGCGTGCTGTTTCTCGGCTCGGACCTGGGTCCGGGAATTCTCGAAGCCATGCGGCTTGAGTTTCCCGAGCGCTATTTCATGGAAGGCGTCAGCGAGGCCAATTTCATCGGCATGTCGGCGGGCCTGGCGATGGAAGGCTATATTCCCTACCTCAACACGATCGCACCGTTCTTCACGCGCCGGGCATACGAGCAGATCGCCGTCGATCTGTGCTTGCACCATTTGCCGGTACGTCTGTTGTCGAGCGGCGGCGGTCTGGTCTACGCGCCGCTCGGACCGACCCATCTGGCGATCGAAGACATCGCGGCAATGCGTGCCTTGCCTAACATGACGGTCGTGGCTGCCTGTGACGCTCCGGAAATGCGCCGGCTCATGGAGCAAAGCCTCGATTGGCCGGACCCGATGTATATCCGGCTGGCCAAGGGTGGCGATCCAATCGTTTCTGATCCTGCGCGCGGTTTTACGATCGGCAAGGGTATTCTGGTACGTGAGCCGGGCACGGTGCTTTTCGTGACCACAGGGGTCATGTTGGGTCAGGCGACGCAGGCGGCGGATCTACTGGCGGAATCGGGCGTGCATTGCGGTGTTGTGCACATGCATACGATCAAGCCGCTGGATACCGAATTGTTGAGCGAAGTTGCAGCCGACGTTCCGCTGGTGGTCACCGTCGAGGAAGGCATCCGTGCCGGGGGACTTGGCAGCGCGGTCCTTGAAGCGCTGTCGGAGGGCGCGGCCGGCGACATGCCGCGTGTTCTGAGGATCGGATTGCCCGATGCGTTCCCGCATGAATATGGTTCGCAGGACACGATGTTCGACACCTTTGGTCTCAAAGGTCCGCAAATTGCCAAAACCGTCAGCGACGAGCTTGCGAGCAATAGCCGCAGGCGGCCAAACGTGCTTGTCAGCGCTGAAGGCGGCCGCTAAATGGACGCCTTGCCAAAGGCGACGTAGCGAGAACAATTTGGTGACTCCATGAGTTGGGCGCTCGATACCCGCTTTTGCGCTATGTCGCCTGCAAATCCCTGACCGCGTAGAGGACCATATGGGCCGTCTCCTGAATATTGTGACGCCGCTGCACAAGGCCACCAAGCGCGACTACGTCGCCCGCATGATGGACGACAAAGTCAACTGCATGCTGAAGGCCAAGGAATACGAAGGCGATTATTGGGACGGCGACCGCCGCTACGGCTATGGCGGCTATAAATACATTCCGGGGCGCTGGAAGCCCGTGGCGCAGGCGCTGATCGACATCTATGGGCTGAAGTCGGATGCGCGCATTCTCGACGTCGGTTGCGGCAAGGGTTACTTGCTGTACGAATTGAAGCTGCTGCTGCCCAATGCGCACATCGTCGGCTTCGATATCTCGAAATACGGCTTGGCCAACGCCAAGGAAGAAATCCGCGACAATCTGTTCCGCTATCGCGCGCAGGACGCTTATCCGTTCGGCGACAAATCATTCGATCTCGTGATTTCGCTGACAACGCTGCATAATCTGCGTCTGTTCGAGCTCAAGACGGCGCTGGCGGAGATCGAGCGCGTCGGCAAGAACAAATACGTCATGCTCGAGAGCTACCGCAACGAGCTTGAACTGTTCAATCTGGAATGCTGGGCGCTGACCGCGGAAAGCTTCTTCGATACGGCCGAGTGGATCTGGCTCTACGAACACTTCGGCTACACTGGGGACTACGAATTTATCTATTTTGAATAAGAAAGCGGCGTCCATGAAGGTAAAGAAGGCAAAGGCGGCGATTCTCGCGGAATCACGCAAGCCGCTCGTGGTCGACGAGATCACATTGCCGGACGAGCTCGGCGTCGGCCAGGTCCTGGTGAAGGTGCTCTACACGACAATCTGCGGCGCGCAGATCAACGAGATCGACGCAGTCAAAGGCCCGGACAAGTTTTTGCCGCATCTGCTCGGCCACGAGGCGAGCGCTATGGTCGTCGAGACGGGCCTTGGCGTGGTCAACGTGAAGCCAGGCGACACGGTGGTCCTGCACTGGCGCCCGAGCCTTGGCATTCAGTGTCCGCCGCCGGCCTACAGCTGGCGCGGCAACAAGCTCAATGCCGGTTGGGTGACGACGTTCAACGATTATGCCGTCGTTTCGGAAAACCGGATGACGGTTATCCCTCCGGACTTCGACCTCAAGGTCGCGCCGCTATTCGGCTGCGCCGTGACCACGGCGGCCGGCGTAATCTGCAATGATGCCAAGGTGAAAATCGGTGAATTTGTCGTGGTATTCGGCGTCGGCGGCGTCGGCGTTCCGGTCGTGCAGTTCGCAGCGTTGGCGGGCGCCAATCCGGTGGTTGCCGTCGACAAGGTTGCCGAGAAGCTGGCTATGGCCAAGGCGCGCGGGGCGACGCATTGCATTGACGCGTCGAAGACCGCCGATCTTGCGGGCGAGATACGAAAGATCGTCGGACCCAAGGGACCAGACAAGGTGATCGAAGCGACCGGGGCGAAGTCGGTGATCGAACTTGCCTATGATATTACGCATCCCGATGGGACCTGCGTCTTGGTGGGCGTGCCGTCGGAAAAAGTGTCGATCTACACGCTGCCAATTCACTTCAATAAGGTGCTAACAGGGTCACATGGCGGCGATGCCCGGCCGCAGATCGATATTCCCCGCATTATCGGGCTGGTGAAAGCCGGCCGGATATCGTTTGACGGCCTCATCACGCATGAGTTCCCGTTGGAAGAAATCAACACCGCACTCGATGTGGTGCGCAGCGGGACTGCTGGCCGTGTGTTGCTGAAGACGAGCTAGAGAGATCCGGCGATTCATGCATAGCCTGCGTGCCTGAGTATTGGAGCTCAGGGCAGTGAGGGTAGGCGGATTGCGACCGGCGGGCAGAGGAATTGTTCGTTCGGGTTGGAGATAGGCCGAGCTTGCTGAAGGCATCTCGATCGGTTAGTCGGCGATATTTGGGAGGTAGCGAAGTGTCGCGCGCGCGCCGATCGCTGCGAACACCGGCAGCTGTGTGCCGGAAGATTGTCGATCATGACAATGTCCCGCGTTGAGCGTCGGGGCGAGACACCGTCGACATAGACCAAGAATTCTCCGGTCATTGAGCCTCAGGTCTGCGATGCTCTCATGCGTGCCGGCGCAGAGCGGCCACGAAGGTGATCGTCCCAGTGGCCTGCGGCACATGGCTCACCAGTCTGTCGCCGCGGGCGCATCGGCCATACAGCCGCACCATCTTGGTGTTGGCAGAAGTCTCATCGATGAACACCAGCCGGGCCGGGTCAAACATGCCCTGTTCTCGCATCCAGCGCCGCCGTGCGAGCGCCACGTCCGCGCGTCCTGCTCCGCCGCGCGCAGGCTTGAACGTGATCTTGTGGCGCTGAAAGAAGCGCCACACCGCGGTGCGACTGCCAGGCATCTTGTGCTTGCGCATCGCATAGACTACCTCGTCCAGCGTCAGATCAGGCTGCGCATTGATCAGAGCCAGCAAAAACTCCGCATGCTCCTCCAATGGCGAGGCGCTCCCGCCCCGCGGCTTGGCGGCGCAACGGCCAGTCTCGTGAAAGCACTTCACCCAAATCACCGCCGTACTGGCGCTGATATCGTAGTGTTCGGCCGCCTCGCGCCGCGAAGCGCCGCTTTCCACCCGAGCAATCACGCGCTCTCGCATATCCGCAGAATAGGCCTTCGGCATCGCACCGCCTCCCAAAAGCGAATCAATGCCGATAAACTGCTGATCCGTGGCCCCACGGGAATCCTCCGATTTAATCGGGGCGGAACATGCTCTAGCTCCTGACTGGAGCACCATTATTTAAGATCGACGCTCATGGATTATCCGGGAGATCTGTTCCCGTAGCGGCTTGGGCAGATAGTGCAGCGGGTGCAGGCGTGCCTTATGAGCGGTTCGTTCCGAGCACCCTGGTCCAGCGGTGTCGCCGCGTAACTAAAAAAGGGATCGCCCGTCTTAAACCAAGTGGAAGTCTGACAGGTGCAACAAGTTTACTCCTTGCAGATGGACGAGCGCGGTGGCGTCTGCGCCGCTGCCGCCAGTAGCATCCCAATATAGTGTGCCGCCATGCGGGTCGGTATTGTCAAAGATGAAATATCCGTTCGAACCTGCGTGCGACACGTCCGCCGGCGCGCCTGTTACCAATGTCGGCGTGGCATCAGCGACGAGGCCATGGCCAAAGCCGGCCGCCGCGAGTTGCAACAGATCCTGCCCAGGAGTGAAGTCGGTGATCGTAGATGCCGAACTGGGCGGCAAATTGAATACGAACGTATCGTTACTCGCAGTGCCGGTAAGAATACCTCCCTGCGGGCTTGCCACGAGCACTTCATTGGTGGGCGCTGCGGAGGTGCTCTGAGACGTCACGACACCGATATGCCCATCGCCATTCAAGTCCTGCTGAAAACTGGGCTCGAGCGATTCCAGCGCAGTGCTCGTTCCCGATACAGCGCCGATCATGTTTGAGGTGTAATTGCCGTTGCTGTCGGTGTTCCAGATCGTATATTGATCAGTACTCGTATTATGCCAGGCAACTTCATAGCCGCTTGCCGTCGGCTCCGCGCCGATCGGCGTCCAGGCACCAAATTGACCCGCAACAAAGTCCGCGCCGCTATATTTAAGCGAGGGGCCCGACGAACTGCTGTTGTAGAGGTAAAAATCGTTCCCGATCTCGGTCAGGCTGGTCGAGCCATACGAACTCGATGACCGTCGCCCCAGGAAGCCCAATGTGCCCATCGCCGTTCAAGTCCTGCTGAAAACTGGGCTCGAGCGATTCCAGCGCTGTGCTCGTTCCCGATACAGCGCCGATCATGTTTGAGGTGTAATTGCCGTTGCTGTCGGTGTTCCAGATCGTATATTGATCAGTACTCGTATTATGCCAGGCAACTTCATAGCCGCTTGCCGTCGGCTCCGCGCCGATCGGCGTCCAGGCACCAAATTGACCCGCAACAAAGTCCGCGCCGCTATATTTAAGCGAGGGGCCCGACGAACTGCTGTTGTAGAGGTAAAAATCGTTCCCGATCTCGGTCAGGCTGGTCGAGCCATACAACTCGATGACCGTCGCCCCAGGAAGCCCAATGTGCCCATCGCCGTTCAAGTCCTGCTGAAAACTGGGCTCGAGCGATTCCAGCGCAGTGCTCGTTCCCGATACAGCGCCGATCATGTTTGAGGTGTAATTGCCGTTGCTGTCGGTGTTCCAGATCGTATATTGATCGGTGCTCGTATTATGCCAGGCAACTTCATAACCGCTTGTAGTCGCCTCAGCGCCGATCGCCATCCAGGCACCAAATTGAGCTGCCACAAAGTCCGCACCGCCATATTTCAGCGAGGGGCCAGACCCACCGCTACTATAAAGATAAAAATGGTTTGAAATCTCGGTCAGGCTGGTCGATCCATAAGCCTCGATCACGAGAGGAGGCGCCGTTACACTGAAGCTCTCCCATGTGCCCCATGCGTTCGAATCTTCGGCGCGAATTTGCAGCGTATCTATTGTTCCCAGCGCGCTCTGGTAGATTAGCTGTGACAGCTGCGCCGCCGTTACGTCGATTTCTTGATTGTTCGGTTCCGTTACTCCGTTAAAAACGAAGTGCCCAGGCCCGTTGTCCATAAAGCCGTAGGTGGTGATCGAATGTCCGTTTGGATCGGAAGCTGTGAATAGTGATGAGGCTGTGACAGACGCTTGACCAGCGCTTAACGTTACATTCGAAACAGTCACAACGGGTCCCTGGGGAGGTGGGCTCCAACCTAGTGCTTCCATAATCTGAATGTCGGTCTGTGACAGGCTGTTCGTTTCACCCGGACTGCCAGTGCCAAATACGTCTAGTTGTGCAAAATCGGCGGTGTCGTTGCCGTTAACCTTGGTGCTTCCACTGTACTCATTGTTGAACGAAAGGCTCGAGAGCGTGCTGCCGCCGTTGAAGGAAAAATAGGTAGTCCGTCCGTCCCGTCCATCGCTGTAGTCCGGCACGCCCGAGGAATTGTAACGGAATAAATCCATTACACTCCAAAAGCTGTTTTGGTCGCCAAGGCCGCCGATTCGGCCCATGCCCCCTTCACTAATTTCATGCTCGACGGTGTTGATAACGTCCTGGCCGTAACTCCAATTGTAACTTGTGTTCAACGTAACAATATCGTCAGGATTTTCGCTTACAGAAGTAAGTCCCAGCATTCGCGCATACGGCAGTGCCAACTCAAAACCCGCGCCGCCTGATGGATCTGCAGAGGGCAGATGAGCGACGGCTTGTTGCAAATACGAATTGCTGGGGTCATGCGATGCCAGCGTCGTGAGCGCGCCTTTTAGTGTTGCGTAACTAAAGCCGAATACATAAAAGTCGTTACTCGCCAAATCACCGTTTTTTCCCTCCGCTTGAGCGGTGAATTCTTCGTTTATCGTCACAGAATTCGTACACTCACTCGCGAGATTCTGCTCTGCGGCGAGAATGCAATTCTCGTAAGCCTGTGTCACGCTCGCGTCGAAAGTGTTGTCGAAAACGATGCCGCTGCCGGCAAACGTTACAGTTTCTGTTATCGTGCCATCGGCATTCGTCGCGCTGTTGGTAATATTAAATCCGGAGCTCGCGCTCCCGGTCGAGAAGCCCTCGGCTTGACTGAGCTCGGGATGACCGACCGGCCCCACGCCATCGACCACGAATTCAAGACCGCCGACGCCGGGAGTGGAGAAGGCACCGATGCTTTTTACAGGTCCTTGGCCAAAATTTGCGCTGTCGCCAACGTCGCTAATCAAAACTTCTGGCAGTGTGCGCGGTGGATTCGTAACTTCCGCCAGACTATTCGCTTCAGTCGAGGGCCCCGCGACCGGACTTAAAATCGATACCACAGTGAAGCTGTCATTGTGCGTTTGCTTATCGTCGACACCGAGTCCATTGTCCGCTAGTTGGAAGCTGTCGATCCCGGGCTGCCATGGGCTCCAGGAATGACCGTCAGAGCTGCCGCTGGCGTCAACATCGGCGGCCCCTCGGGGCTCTCCCGTTGGGAATGTCAGGCTTGCAAAGACATCGGACGCGGGTTCCAAAGCTAAGGAACCGGCGGCATCTGCTGCCGAGACGTCATTGGCCATCGATCCACCATCAAGGCTGACGATCGTTGCCGCGGTGCTTATCGATGCTTCATCGTCGATCGAAAAATGCCACGCAGAGTCTTGTAACCCATTGAACTCAAACTGATCAGTGCTGGCTTGTACGCTCGACAAGTTTTCGACGCCTTGAGTTTGAAAAAAATCGGGGGGCGGAGCTGCGCCGAACAGACCGTCATGGGGATCAAGGAAGTAAAACGCGTCAAAGCAAACGGCGTCGGGAACACCTTCACTGCCGACAAATGTGCTGGCCTTGATCGAATTCGTCATGGGTCCGCCCGTGCAGGTCCAGTCGGAATGCTCACATCAGAATATTGTGACCGATTGTAGATGCCAAACTGGCCGTCCCCACTCTCAATGCGAAGAGTAAACAGCCCTTTAAAAATAGGCCGTCTCTGAAAGGGCAATGGATTGCACCGGCGGCCAACTGCGGTATTCGGGAACAAACGGGCGGCTCTCACCGCGAATCAGTAAACACCTCCGAAGTGTCTGATTCCTTTGAAATCCTTGGGCACGCCGGTTGCGCCACGCACGGTGACTCATAGCAGGGCCGCGGGCTTCAGCTTGATAAGTGCAAAGCGAGCGCAATCCGGCCAGCCAAAAACACTGGGGCTGACAAGACACTCCTCCGCATCCGTCACGATGAGGCCGGGTCGCGCGACTCGAACCAGAGAAATTAATTTGTCGGACTCGCGAAGCCATTGTCCGCGTTCCAATATGCCGAAAAAGCGCATAAGCCACGAAATTGGAGGTCCTTGGTGGTTCTGGCTCAGAGATTACGAGCGTGCCGGCCGGCGCCAGGAGCTGTGCGGCTGTCCTTATCAAGTCGGTCGCCTTCTGATCACATATATGGTGAAGAACCCGCGAGCAGCACCAAATCGAACGGTTCTTCCCGGCCTATCAACGCGTGAGCGGGCCCGGCAACAAATCGAAATCGCGGATCGTTCCGGAAAATAGACTGGGCGATCGAGATCGCATTGGGGTCAGTATCTAGCCCGACAAAGCTGATGTTCGGAAAGGTTGAAAGGCCATCGACACATTCCCGACCGAACAACCGATTTCCAATATGCGCCGTTGACCGCGATAATGCTTCAAAACTAGACGTCGTTTGTCGTAGGTTCCAAGGACGGGGAGCTGCGCGAGGAGCCACATTCGCAAATATAAGTTCATGCCTGGAGCGACTCCGTTCGGTGGCTAGATTGCATACCAGCACCAGATCCTATCGCCACTTGATCGGCTAAATAAGTGCGTACAGCCGTCTGCACATTGGCAGCTTCGTCGAATAGTGCTTCAATTTCCCCAAGGTTGGGAAGGCGCGGCTCGTTTCGTGGTGCATTGGACAGCCTTCGCTCTTCTCACATATTCGAGACGTTGGTTGGGATGCGATGCTGAAGAAAAATGTGCAGGCATTCGATGCGGACGCCGAAAGCGGCGGTTATATCTACTCCAGCAAAGAGAGGCTATCAAGCAAACTAGCTAACGAGCGGATGACAGCCGCGATGATTGATGCGTACGATTTTTGCGGAAAGTCCGTGATCGACCTCGGATGTGGCGACGGCACCTATACAGTGGATCTTGCGTCGATGGGCGCCGCCAAGGTTATCGGTGTCGATCCTGCAGCGGCGGCGGTCGCACGGGCGCGGAAGTTGGCCGGTTCGCTCAATCTGCAAAATTGCACCTTCCGCGTCAGCGATATCTACGAGCTCGCACCGGATCCGACGGATCACTATGATATTGCGGTTCTGCGTGGCGTGCTGCACCACCTGCCAGATCCGCAACAAGCCGTCACGGTCGCCCTCGCATTGGCGCCGACCGTCATGATCGTAGAACCGAACGGACTAAACCCGGTCCTCAAGATACTGGAGCGCTTCTCGCCATATCATGTGCGCCACGAGGAGCAATCATTCTTGCCGCGGACGGTCGATGCATGGTGTAGGAATTGCGGGGCCACGGTTGCGCATCGGGAGCTGATCAATCTCGTGCCGATGTTTTGCCCGGATTGGTTGGCCCGTCTTGGCCAGTTTATGGGCCCACTTGTAGAGTTGTTGCCGTTCGTTCGCGGAATCCTATGCGGCCAATATGTCGTGGTGGCGCAACGTCGCACGGTGCTCCCTAACGACACATGAAAGGCGGACGGAGAGCCCGTCCGCGGGGAATCCGAGGACACGCACTATTACGCGCTGATCGGTCGCAGCCCCCTCCGCCGCACTTGCATCAGCAGGGAATAGCGTCTTTCATAGAGTTCAACGGCACGAGGGATTTTGACGTATGTCCAAAGTGATGCGCGGCGATCGGATCTCCGCCGGCAGCGAATCCTTGCCAAGAGGGCGCAATCTACTGCATGCAGGAGGCGGGACGCTCGCGCTGGGCTCCGCGGGCACGGCGATCCTATTCTTCCTCCTGGGAGTGTGGCTGCTGCCGGTCGCGCATGACACCGAGAATGCAGCATTCGTCATTGAGGTCGTTCGCCAATATTCCTGGGAAGGCAGCAGCAATCAGCGATGGGCATATCTTGCAACCTTGATTTTGATTGCGGCGTTCTGCGGCGCGGCAACCTTACTGGCTGCGCGCCATGCGATCAAACGATTCAACCGCGTGCCCTCGCCGAAGCTCGGCATGACCGCCGCTGTTCTAGTGTCCTACGTCGTCGTCGCTTTCTATTACGCTGTGCTGCCTCACGACCTCATTCGCCTCACGGCGCTCATTGTCGCCGGTTATGCCGCCACCGTGATATTCGCCAACCGAATCGCGCGTCGCCCGGTCAGCATGGCTATCCTGCTTGCGACTGCGGCATATTTGGCTGTGCTGGTGGTCCCCGGCTTTTTCGCTCGGCCGATTCCATCTTTGGTGTCCGATCCCGACTCGCTCATTCAATTTGAAAGTCACTTGACTTTTATGACGCTGCCCGGCTCGGCGATGGCGGCCGGTGAGAATTTATTTTCGGACATTCACTCATACGGACTTTTCTGGCCGGCAATTATGAGTGTGGCCGACCATGCGTTTGGTCGCCTCACGATGGGCGATCAGCTCCGGTTCGTGCAGGTCGCCCAGGCGTTATTCTGTCTTTGCGCGGTTTGCGCCTATCTTGTCTACCGGCCGCGCTCGTATGCGGCCGTACTGGTGGCGCTACTGTTCGCGGCGCCGTTTTGGACGACAGGTGGGCTTGGCATCTGGCATCCCAATCAAACCGGCTACCGCTCGCTCGGCCTTCCGCTCAGCTTTCTCGTGCTCGCATTGATAGATCGCGTCGAGCCCCGAATTGCCGCCTGGTGGCTGGGTATTGTGGCTGCTGTGGCGACGCTGATCAATTTCGAGACCGCCGTGGCGATCTCCATCGGTTACCTCGTCTATCTTGGCCTGCGCACGCGTTCGGTTCCCATCGTGCCGGCGCTGCACATGGCGGCCGCCGGCACAGCCGTATTCGCTGTCTTTCTCTTCGCCTGGTATCTCGCGCTCGGTCGTCTGCCGATTAGTTTTTCTCATTTCAATCCATTTTTCTTGCTCGGGCGCTTTACTACCGGAGGATTTGGTTTGCGCCTATTCGAGGCTGGAAGTTGGGGCGAAAACTACTTCCTCGTCCCGATCGCGCTTTTGATGGTCGGGCATTCAACGCTGCTCCTGCTCCGCGCCTTTTTTCGATCGGGCCTTTCACTTGTTGGGCACCGCGAGGCCTTTCGCGCTGCCGTCGCGGCCACGCTTCTGGTCTGGCTCAGCTATTATTTCAACGCGCCTAACTGGTGGCAGATCTGGACCCTTCTGTTTCTTTACGGCTTCCTGCTGCTCGATCTTGTCGACCTGCGGCTGATAGGTATTGGTGTGGCGACAATTCGTCGCTTGGCGCCTATGGAGCGCTGGGCGAACGCTCGAATTGAGATCGGACGGCTTGCCATCCTACTGCTGCTTGCGTTGGCAATTCCCTTTAATAACTCCCTTCTCATCCAACAAACACGGGACTTCTTGCGCCCCCCCTGGCTTCGAGCGCATCAAGATGCAACCGTGGTATCCGATATCCTCATGCCTAAGGATGTCGGCGACGCGCTACAGCGCAAGGCCCGCGAGCTCAACGAGCAAAATGACTACGTAAATGGCAACCTCCTCTATCTAACGTACGAAACCGAATCGATGCCCGTGCTGACCGGGCTGTTTGAGCCAGAACCGCTTGGATTCTTATGGGGCGCGGACGGCGAGGCGGGCTTTCAAGCAGCGATGGCGCGGGTCGTTGCGCGCAAGTTCGACACCGTGCTCATTGACGCTCCCTCCGGTCCGCTTGCTGCCACCGGCGAGCGCGCCGCATACCAAAATCGCTGGCGCGCCATTGTTGCTCGCGGCTACAATAAAGTCGCGACCGAAGGCGGCTGGGAAATATGGAAGCCTCTCAACTGATTGAGCAGGACGCCGCGCGTTCGTCGCTACGATCGAAATGCATATCGTTGGGGCTAAAACGATGAAACTTGACGAGGCATTTCTTCGGCGCGCCCGCATAAGATTGATCGAGATGCATTACCGCAACCGTATCGGTCATCTCGGCGGCAACTTGTCCGCGATCGATGCAATGCTGGTTGTCAATCACGAACTTATGCAATCAAACGATAGGTTCGTGCTTTCGAAGGGGCACTCTGCGGGAGCATACTACGTAACGCTGTGGTCGCTCGGGAAGCTATCGGATGCGGACCTCGAAACGTTTCATAAGGACGGCACACGTCTCGCTGGACATCCGCCGTCGAGTGGAATTCCGGATATCGAATTTGCTACAGGGAGTCTCGGACACGGATTGTCTCTGTCGGCGGGACTCGCCAAGGCGGCGCAGCTGAGAGGCCAGAACAGCCGCATCTACTGCTTAACTTCCGACGGAGAGTGGCAGGAGGGTTCAACGTATGAGGCGCTGATCTTCGCTGTACATCATAAGTTGAATAACCTTATGATTATGATCGATCACAATGGATTGCAGGGCTTTGGTTCGACCGCGGCAGTCGCGTCGATGGCGCCTTTGGATGAAAAGCTCGCCGGCTTCTCGGTGGAGCTGCGCCGCTGCAACGGCCACAGTCTCGAAGCGCTCCGGAAAACATTGGCGCCCTGCGGCACTAAAGGCCCGGTCGTAGCTATGCTCGAGACGCAGAAAGGCAAAGGCGTTCCCGAATTCGAGGGCAAGATGGAATCCCATTATCTGCCCTTGACCGAAAGCCAGTACAATCGGGCGATCACGCAGTTGAAAGCCGGCCTATGAGGCAAAAGGTTTGTGAAACTCTTGTTACTCGTGCGGAAAACCCCAACATGGTTTTCCTGACCGGCGATCTCGGCTTCATGGCGCTGGAGCCGCTGCGCGACAAAATGCGCGACCGTTTCATTAATTGTGGCGTTGCCGAGCAGAACATGGTTTCTGCTGCCGCTGCGATGGCTAAGGAAAAGTTCGAGGTCTGGATCTACACCATTGCGCCCTTTTGCTACGCGCGCGCATTTGAGCAGATCCGCAATGACGTGTGCATGCACAAGCTCCCAGTAAAGATGCTATGCAACGGGGGCGGATATGGATACGGCGTGATGGGTGCAACGCATCACGCAATAGAGGATTACGGCGTCCTCTTGACCCTGCCGGAAATACGCGTGTTCGCTCCCGCCTTCGCTGACGATATCGCCGACGTGATCGCGCTGGCCGCGAGCAGTACGCAGCCGTGCTACATTCGCCTTGGTAGGGATGAGCGCTGGCCAGGTTTTGATGCGCCGCCTTATGCCCCGTGGAGACGCGTGATGGCAGGCGACGGACCCGTCGTGATTACGCTGGGCCCTCTCGCGGGGTCAGTTCGAGCCGCGCTTACCGACTTGGGAGCAATACGGCCCGATCTATGGCTCGTCGCGGAATTGCCTGTCACTGCGGAACAGATGCCGCAGCAACTCGCAGAACGCATTGCTAAGTCGAGGCGTCTCTGTGTAATTGAGGAGCACGTAGGGCATGGCGGGCTTGGGAGCATAATGTGTCGGTGGACAGTCGAAGCCGGCATCCGGCTGGACGCTTTCCGACATCTTCATGCGTTCGGACATCCATCCGGCCTTGCAGGTTCGCAGGATTATCTGCGTCGTCAGAGCGGCTTGGGGATGGATGATATCAGGACCGCCATCAACCGGTTATCGCAGGCTTGATGATCGACGTTTCGAAAGATGTAACCGATTGGGCTGGCGCTTTGCGCGGCCCCATCGTCGTCTTGGGGGCCGGTGGCTTCATTGGAGCCAACCTGTTTCGACGCATACTGGCGTCGCGCGATGATGTATATGGCGTGGTCAAAAATTTGCCGCTCTGGCGCTTGGAGGGTGTGCACAACCGACACCTTTTCGAGGTGGACATCACCAGTCGGAGTGAAATGCAGAATCTTATTAATAGCATAAAGCCGGCAACAATATTTAATTGCGCGTCCTACGGGGCCTATTCTTTCGAAAATGATGCTGAACTCATTTACCGGACGAACTTCCTTGCTTTTGCGCAATTGGTGGAGCTGGTGAAGGATCGACCACTTGCTGCATTGATCCATGCTGGCAGTTCCTCGGAATACGGGTTCAACTGCGCGGCCCCCGATGAGGCGGCTCCGCTTGCCCCCAACAGCAACTATGCGGTGTCAAAAAGCGCCGCAAGCAATTTCATAAATTACGCCGGGAAGGCGCTGCGTCTGCCGGTCGTGAATTTACGACTGTATTCCGTCTATGGCCCTTACGAGGATTCCTCGCGGCTGATCCCCAACATCGTCAGGTCCGGACTGCGGAAGGAATATCCGCCCCTCGTCAACCCGGATATTTCGCGGGATTTCGTTTATATCGACGATGTCTGCGAAGCATTTCTGCTCGCGGCCGCCAAGCTGACGCCGGATTTATACGGCGAATCGTTCAACATAGGGACCGGCCAACGCACGACGATCCGGCAAGTGGCCGAAATCGCCCAGCAAATCTTTGGAATCGAAAATGCGGCGCGGTTCGGTGATATGCAAAACCGCGCTTGGGATCTCGCGGATTGGTACGCCAAGCCGACGAAGGCCAACGATAGGTTAGGCTGGATGGCGAGAACCACGTTCAAGGATGGACTGCGCCTGACCGCCGATTGGTTCAAATCGCTGGGCGACATCGACCCTGGGGCTATGACCAAGCGCTCACGTTCGACCCCGAGCCGAAGCATCACTGCTATTGTTACCTGCTATAGGGATGAGCAAGCCATTCCGATCATGTACGAGCGCTTGATTTCCACTTTCAAAAAGATCGGCGTAGAATACGAGATTATTTTTGTAAATGATGCCAGTCCAGATGATTGCGAAGGCGCAATTCTCAAATTGACGACAAAAGACAAGAACGTCATTGGCATCACGCATTCACGCAATTTCGGTTCGCAGATGGCCTTTCGCAGTGGCATGGAGATTGCAACTAAAGACTCGTGTGTCCTTCTTGACGGTGACTTGCAGGACCCGCCTGAACTTATCGAGGCGTTCTACCAGAAGCTGCTTGAGGGAAATGATGTCGTCTATGGCCGGCGTGTCAAACGCGATATGCCGTGGCTTTGGGAGCTGGGATATAAGACGTTCTATCGCGTGCTCAATGCTTTTAGTTACATCGATATCCCCCACGACGCGGGTGATTTCTCATTAATAGATAAGCGTGTAATCTCTTGGATGTTGAAATGCCCTGAACGCGACCTTTTTATGCGCGGGCTGCGCGCTTACGTCGGCTTCAAACAGGTGGGGGTCGACTACATAAGGCCTGAACGCAAGTTCGGCAAAAGCACCAACAGCCTTTTGAAGAACATTGCATGGGCCAAGCGTGGCATCTTTTCGTTCAGCGACGTGCCCATGACGATGCTGACTACCGGAGGCATCGTTCTTTTGGGATTATCAGTTTTGGTGAGTATCGTCCAGATCGTCCTTAGAATTTACGCGCCGGAGCTGGTGCCTCCAGGGATTACGACCATTATCCTAGCAATCTTATTTTTCGGCTCGATCAATATTTTTGCGATTGGATTGGTTGGGGAGTACGTCGCCAAGATCATGCACGAGGTCAAAGGCAGACCGCGGCTCATCCGTTCGGCGATCATTCGCCAAGGTGAAATTAGGCAACTCCTGCCTAAAGGCGAATGACGACGCCATGGTGGCGATCGAGCAATTGGGAAAGCTGGAAAGCCGGAATTGTCCGGTCTGCGGAGCGGGCGCCGAAAACGCTGTGCCATTCCTCAGGCGATCCGTCGATCCGGCACGGCTAACCGCGTTCAGCTATGCCTCCCGCAAGACGCCGGAACGGATGTCGTTCGAGTTGGCGACCTGCCAACGTTGCTCCACTGTCTATGCATCCGCAGCGCCGACGCGCCAAGCCATCGCTGATGCTTATCAGGTAGCGGCTTTCAATTCAGCGGATGAAGCCGCGCTGGCGGCGCAGACTTATGCTGCGGCCTTGGCGCCGATCTTGGCCACTTTGCCGGCAAGGAACGACGCGCTGGAGATCGGGACAGGCACGGGCGCATTCCTTTCGGCGCTTCAACAATTAGGCTTTGCCAACGTGACCGGTGTCGAGCCATCGCACTCTGCCATAGAGGCAGCAGATCGCGCTGTCCGTCCGTTCATTCGGGAGAGTATTTTTGTCGAAACTAATTTCGCGCCAGAAAGCTTCGATCTGATCTGTTGTTTCATGACACTAGAGCATGTGTTGGATCCTCGGCAGCTCGTGGAGGGGTGCTCAAGGTTATTGCGCAAGGGAGGATTACTGGCACTGGTCACCCACGACTATCGCGCACCGATCAACCGCCTTCTCGGAAGATTCTCGCCTATCATTGATATCGAGCATCTGCAGATATTTTGTGAAGCCAGCCTTAATCGTCTGCTGACTGACGCGGGCTTGCGGGTCGCCGGAATTGAAAGCTTTTCCAACCGCTATCCGATATCTTACTGGCTTCGCCTCGCGCCCTTACCCGCCGGATTAAAGGCTTTAGCGATAAGAGCACTATCAGCGATTGGGACAGGCAAAATAGGAGTAAGTATCAACGTGGGCAACTTGCTCAGCGTGGGTCGCAAGACGGGGCGGGATATCCCGACTTCAGTCGAAAAAGGAGAGGGCAGTGTTGCTCACTTTGGCCGGTAAGCTCGGCTCGGCGTCATCACAATCAATTGTACCGACACCACGCCGTCGAAATCGTGCGGCGACTGGCCCCCACTAAATGGTCCATTTGGGATGTTAATTCAGTGATGGCTGGTCCAGTCATTCTATAAATAAAGAAGCCCTCTCTCGCCTAATCCAAGCACAGAGCCAGCAATGCAGTTGCCAGCACGACAAATCCGACAATCACAATTGCCTTCGCGCTTTTGCTAAGCTTCGCAATGAAAGTCATGCGTCTCGTCACGTGTAGGTGGGGGCTGTTTCATCGTTAGCTAAAACAGAATATCACTTCATCGCTAGCGATATTCGTTTTATTTTTGGTGCTTTTCCAAATTGGGGCCGATCATTTCGTAAATCCGTGCGGCAAGGAGATAGGATCCGGAATCGGTAAGGTGCGCAGAATCCCAGACAACAATATCCTTTGGATCGTTGCTAGTTCTGGTAATGCATTTATCCTGCGTACAAAACACCTCGATTGCCGAAACAAAATCGACGCCTTCCTCTGCTGCGATTTCCTTTAATTTCCTTTCGATATCGGTAAAAAGGTACGCGCCACTCATTCGATCTGGAAAATGCTTCGGGGTGCTCGTCTCGTAGTACCTTAATAGAAGCTTTGGCAACGATGGATTCCACACCGGGACCGGACCCACCACTATGATATGCCTTAGCCCTGCCTGTTTCAGGCGTTCAATGGTTAGACCGAGCTTATCGAGATCCGCTATCGGTACTTCCCACCATTGAGCTGCGATCACTAGCGCTCTTGGCTGCAGCTCCTCAATCTTATGAAATACAAAATCGTTGATCTCTTGGCAGAGCCGAGCACCTCTTTTGTCGAGATAAATGTACTTCACGTTATGGTCTAGAATTGGAGGACAGGCGCTCTCCGTGAATTGAGCTAGAGAAAACCCCGCGTCACTTTGGATCCGAGAGAGGCCAGGGTAGAGATGCGCTGCATGTGAATCTCCCCAGATCAAAATGAGCGAGGAGTTGCCATCTGCGGATGCATGGCCGGTGCATTCTCTATTGAAATCCTGCTCGTTTTGCTGAGGACCTAAGAGACAGGTGCCGCCGCGATAAGCGCGTTGCGGATCGTAGGTAAAGTCTGCGAGATCGCGTACCCGATCGGGAAACCGGCTGATGAACCCTTGCTCTCTCCGCGTTATCAAACCGACGATACCAACTACGCACAGCAGAACAACAAGTGTGATCGACGCAATTCGGCGCCAGCTCTGCGCGCTATGCATACCGAAGCGGATCGGCTTTTCGACGAGGTGATAGGTCATCCACGCCAGCAAGAAAGCCAATGCGATGATGCCGAGCTTCATTGACGGCGTAGGTTCCTTTAGGAGAGCGTATCTTGCAAAGGAAAAAAGCGGCCAATGCCACAGATACAAGGGGTAGCTGATGAGACCGACGAAAACGACAGGCCGAGGTGACAGGATTGTTCGATTAATCCATGATTTTGGCCCGGCCGTGACGACTAGCACGGTGCCGATAGTCGGTGCGAGCGCAGGCCATCCGGGATAATTGGCTGTTCCTTTGAGCGTAAAGATCGCGATGAGGATAAGCCCGAAACCAGTCATGCCCATCGCATGGGCAGCATTTCTCCCACGAACCCTGGCGGTTGACGATGCCAGCACCGCGCCCAGCGCTAACTCCCACAGTCGCGTCGGAAGCGAGTAAAAATCCCAGACTGGCTGGGTCTCGGCGACGACGATGTTCAGACCAAAGGAGAGCAAAGCAATAATGCCTATGATCGTTGTCGGGTTTCGGTGCAATCGCCAAATCGCGTAGATCGAAAGCGGCCAGATCAGATAAAATTGCTCTTCGACGGCCAGCGACCAAAGATGCAGCAGTGGCTTGTATTCAACGGCGCGATCGAAATAGCCTGCCTCGTGTCCGAGAACGAAGTTGGACAAAAAGACAGACGCCGCGGATAAATGCCATCCCAACACCGCATAGTCGTCGGCATTCAGGATGAACCAGGCAATTGACCACGTCGCGATCAACACAATCAGCAATGCAGGGATGATGCGCCTGATACGGCCCCGATAGAATTCCGCAAACGAGAATGAACTGGATTCCAAATCTCGGAAGATGATTCCCGAGATCAGGAATCCGGAAATGACAAAAAAGACATCAACGCCGACAAATCCACCTGGCACCACGCTCGGAAAAGCATGGTATGCAATAACGCCTCCGACCGCGACTGCTCGCAATCCATCTATATCGGCTCGATAGCCTAATTGTTGGCCGCTAGAGGGTAACATCGCGACTCCCTTGACGGTATTTCTGCGGTCGTACTAACTCCGATCGCAGATGGCGAATACGGTCCGAATGAAGTTATCGGCCAATTACACCAGTGGTCAATGAAGCTCGATAGATTTATAGAGATCGTCGCAAGACAAGCGTCCTGCGAAGTAGTCTGGTTTTAGCGTCGATCTTCGACAGATTGGTTGGCAAACCGTGAACATTCGGAACCTGTGGTCGACCTTCAGAGAAGCCGTGTGCTCACCGCAGCGGCTGGTGATCGAAGCTGCAAAACAGTTTGTCAGATGGTTTCATCCTCAAAAATTGCGAAGAATTTCATCTGTAGGCGTTACCATGGCTGAAACGCCGATCGACGAAGCAAAGCAAAATCCATTTATAAGCGATGAACTGCCGCCGGATGTAGCGCAACTATCGGCCCGTTATCGCGAGCGTCGTATCAAAAACTTTCTTCTCGGCCGAAAGAATATTGGACGGCAAGATGCGGCGATTACTCAAACCGTGCGTGCGTTCTTTGATGGGACAGAAAGTCTTAGGGGCACGTCATCAGACGTACTGAGGGCTCAAATTTCGGAGTACCGCGATGTTTATCTCAATGCCCCGGTTACGATGAACAAATATGGGATCCATTTTGCAACAGGATTGTTTTTATTTTTGATTACTCGTCGCAGACATCCGACCTTGGTCGTGGAGAGCGGCGTATACAAAGGACTATCGACGTATGTCTTATCCTCGGCGTGTCCAAAAGCAGAGCTGCACGCCTTTGACCCTAACCTTAGTGAGCTCAATTTCCGCAGCGCCAGTGCGACATATCACGCCATTGATTGGATGGACTACGACATACGTTGTAATCCGATGCAATCGGGCCTGGCCTTTTTCGACGACCACCAATGCCAGGCGCGGCGTATCATAGAGGCTTACAACAGAGGATTTCGGCATCTCGTATTCGACGACGGATGGCCGATTGAAGCAGTGATCGGTTGTGGGTGGCCGCCAATTCCTTCGGTCGACATGGTCATGAATGACTTTCTGGAGGCAAACGAAACTATACAATGGATCGAAGACGGGAAGATTTGGACCTATGTGCACGATCAGCAAATGCAGCAATTGTGTGCGAAGGCGCGCACTTTGATATCAGCTGCCTACGATGTTCCGACGTTATATAGAGAAAGTGGTTACGAGCCGACTTCGGCATTGAAATACGTCGAGCTCGTTTCGTGAGTAGAAATAGACTGGCCTACGCTAAGTGCCTTGAGCGCAACCTTACAAATTTTATTTCAAGAAAGTTAATCCGTATTTTCTCAAGAAGTCGCGGCTAACGGATGCCATGCCGTGCCCGTCATTTAAGCGATAAATCTCGTCAGCACGTATTTGCAAATCTTTATCTTCAACGGAATAACGAGCGGTTTCGTCCAGCCTTTCCAACATCTCGCATGTCGCCGCGTGAATATCATGTGAAGAGTTATCCTCAATAATAACGCCGTAACGCTCTCTTAAATAGGTGACTGAGTTGCAATAACCGAAAGGTTCTCCAAGCGAACGCGAAAGAGACAGCAGTGAGCCGTTCCTCTGTCGATAAAGCTTCGGCACGAAGATATCTTGCGGGTGCCAGGGTCGCTGCGCCGGTGGCCACCAATTTGTCAGCACGCAAGGCACATCAAAGTCTTGTGGGACGTATGCCGGTCCAGATGACGTACCGATAAAAAAACGTGCGCGTGCCAAAAGGTATATATCCATCCAATCAGACTTTATGCTGCTATGGCAGTAATCGAGCACATTGGGCATTGCTTGCAATGGGGTCATTGCTGGATCGCCGATACGAATAACCCAGCCGCCGCGCTTTGTGATTTCGTTTATCGACGGCAAATAGTCAACAATGCTGGCATTCAATACGTTATGCAAAGATGCGTGCAGGTTCTTTGATGTCGCTTCGCGGACATGCAAAGTAACAAACCAGGCGTCCTCTGGGATGCCGACACTTTTCAATGCGAGCCGCCCGCGACGATCGACGTCGGCCGGCAATGTTAGAATCGGCTTTCTGTTTTCCGCGTGCCAACGGCGATAGACGTCGGCCGCCGCCTTCCAGTAATGCTCGGTGGTTCCATCTGCGAGCAGAGGTCCGCGAAAGTCGAAGCATAGCGTCTGCAAGGACTCCAATGGCAAAGGTAAATCCGCTTCTTGCTCTACGAGCTTCAGATGCGGTCGCCACTGTTCCAAGAGAAATCGATTGGCCACTTTGGCTGTCGGCCGGATATACAAAATTGTGTCGTCGCGGGCGCGGCCTTCGAGAATCCCAAGCTTTATCGGATAGTCGAGTTCGGCTAGGTGGCCAAAAGCGCCAACCCAAATATCATCAAGAAATCGGATTTGGCTCGCAATTAATCCGAGCGTAGCGGCTTTTTGTCGACGTAAGCCGTTACGTTGCGCGAAAACAGAAACTCCCTTCTTATACTGACCCAGCCCGACTATGAGGCATAGAGCCCCGACAAAAAAGTGAGTTGGGTCGCTACTTATTTTCAGACATTCACGGAAAGAGTTCCACGCAGCTTCCGGCTTATCGTTCTGTAGGAACGATTCGCTGCGCACATAAAATTCTTGCGCCCTGACTGCTTTTAGCGAATTTGGTGTAATTGCAATTTTCGCCAGCAGCCGGGAAGCAAAGTAACGCAATTCCCTCAATGGGACGGTAGCAAGTCTAAATGGATCGGCGATGGTCTTTCGAATTTGAATTGTCAGGAAAATTGCGACGGCTTTTGCTCGATTTCAAAAGGTGAAGGAACTTGCTTGTGCCAGCGGATCCGCTCGGTCGTCTCGCGCGCACTACTTGGCCCGAGAGATCGTCATTAGCGCTGATTTCGATAAAGATACCCACTGCTCGGGCGGAGGTAACGTTCCGACCGCAACCGCAACCGCAATCACCATCAGTGCGAATCCGGCACGAACTAAATGCCGCCTACCGTAGCCGATCAAGGCCGAAATCAGAATGACCAAACCGATGAACAATGAGAATAGTATGCCATAACCGAAAGAATACAGCGCACCCGCCACCACAATGGCGTTCCAAAAACATAAGACATTTTGTTGTTCTTCCGGCGACATTCAGTCCTCCTCAATAGGTTTGAATTTCTTACAGTTTTTGCGTGTCGTTGCCAACGGCACAATTCATTTTTGTTTTTCTTACACAGAACTTTCCACTAAGAACCGGGGTTTCGCTTTGCCTGTTACTAAGACAAACGGCAGCGACACAGCACAGTCTATTCGAGGAATTTCATCTTCAATTGAGAAATTCTCGATTTTTTCGCAAAAACTCTAGCGAAATGCGTGACATTCCGTGGATATCAAACAATTCATAGATTTGATCCGAACGACTGCGAAGGTCTATGTCTTCTTCAGTATAGCGGGCGACTTTGTTTACTTCGTCAAACATTTCCGCGACGGCGCCGACGATATCCTCGGGCGAATTGTCCTCGATGACAGCGTTTTTTTCAGACTTGAGGTAACTGATCGAATTGCAGTAGCCGAACGGCTCCTCGAGCATTTGTGACAAAGTCAAAACACGTTCCTTTCCGATCCTTATGCGTTTTGGGATGAAAATATCCTGGGGATGCCACGGTTTCTGCGCGGGAGGCCACCAATTGGCGAGAACGCTAGGTGTTCCGTATATCGGCGGAACGTATGCCGGGCCGGATGATGAGCCCAGCAGAAATCGGCACTTTGCCAATAGGTAGATGTCCATCCAATCGGCTCGAATTTGGCTGTGGCAATAGTCCAGGACATTTGGCAATAACGGGAGGGGCTTCATCGTCGGGTCCCCCATGCGAATGACCCAGCCGCCACGCCGCACGATCTCTTTAATTGCTGGAATATAATCAAAAATATCTGCGTTTAGGCTATCGTGGAGCAATGAGTGATGCTTGTTCGATGTACCCTCGCGAACATGCAATGCGACGAACCATGCGTCTTCCGGAATGCCAACGGTACTCAATATCGAACGGCCACGTTTCTCGAGATCGGGGGAAATGGTCAGGAGCGGCCCGCGGCCTTCAGCGTACCAGCGGCGATAGGTTTCAGCCGCGATTTTCCAAAGACCAATCGTCGACCCGTCAGGGAGTTGGGGAGCCAAAAAATCGAACCACAGACCGCGCAGGGCATCGAGCGGCATAGGAAGCTTAGCTTCGTCTTCTATCACGCGGTAATATGGCCGCCATTGTTCGAATAGGTAGCGGTTCGCAACTTTAAATTCCGGCGGTATATAGAGAATGGTTTCGGCGGGCGAACGGCCCTCAAGGATCGAATATTTAATGAGATAGTCGGTTTGTGCGAGATGGCCAAAATGGCCGGCCCATATATGATCTAAGAACCAAATACTGCTTCGGTCCAAGCCGTAGGCTTTTGCCTTCTCACGGCGGAGCGCGTTCGCACGCGTGAAAAGGGCGAGCGCATTTTGATACTGTCCCATGCCCGAAAACAAGCAAACAGCCGCAAAAAAATAATAAAAGGGATCAAGACTGTTCTTGAGGCTGCGCTTGAACGCCTGCCAGGCTTCTTTTGGTTTATTTTCGTCTAGCAGCGATATGCCCTCGGCGAACGCGGCGGCCGCCATGACGTTTTCTGCGCGTTTCCAATGCCATTTTCGGGGCAAGTGGGCGTAGAATTGGAATAAGTACTCGGTCAGTCGCGGGCCAATCGAGCGGATGATCAGTACTAGAAAGACTTGTGGAGCGTTCGCGATACGCTGAGGGCGACGGATTGTTTTTTTCGTTTGATCAATGAAGAATTCGAATGACCGTTGAAGGATGAGTTTCGCGTTCATCGCGGACTCCGTGTCCCAGGCATGACAGCTGAGCGAAGTTTTTCGACGAGGCGGACGCCCCGAAATTCACTCCCTTCTCTTCGGCGTTGGACTGCCCGATTGTTGTTTATATGTCGCATGCGTCACTGTCGGATAAAGAATCAAAACGCCATTTTTATTATTCCAAGAAAGTCTTCATCCGGGTGCGCTGGTATTTTCCCGTCGAAATGCAATTTAAGAAATCCTTCGAGCTCCGGAAACTGAATCGTGGCCTGTGCGGCGATCGCTTGGCGACCAGCTGTGAGTCTATGTGAAAGTGGATTGGCCGCCTTATAGTCGGGAACTTTGGAGCTTGGCGGCATCGTGACAGCAGACGCCGATATCACCCCCGACGCCGGAGTTGCGGCTTGGGGGTAATGACGACTGATCAATCGCTGCCTTAGCCCCGGAATAAGACTTATAATTGCAAGCAAATATTTTTTGAGTGTCGGGATTTGAATAACCGCTTTGATAATCGAACTGACTTGGACTGCCGGAATGATCGGTACGTTAGCGATGCTGATCGGCGGAGTACTGCCATAGACGGGCCAGCCTTTGATGTTGTCGGCGAGCGCCATTCCTGAAACAGCGGTTTCGTTATGGCAAAGACGAAAGCCAAACTCGGAGAATTTCGTGAGTACAGTGATTTCGCCGTGCAAAAGATCGTAGCCCCAATTATCGAATATGAACTTTCCGCCGCCTGGATGGCGACCCAAAATCTGGCTGGAGACTGCCGCTAAATAGGCCATGCTGTGCGGATGCATTTCGCACAGGCAGTGGTTGCTGGTCATGACGCCGGCGGAAAGCTTAATCTTCTCCGGCGTTAGCGTGACCCATTTCCACCATGGAATGTGAATCGCCGTACCCGGCTTCGGCGTTTCCAGCGACAAAATATTATCTTTTTCCGCGACCAATTCCCTCAGGTCTTTTGCGACGTGAGACAACATATGGCTTTGGTAGAGATAGAAGGCCTGCGCAACGTCGGTACCGATATACGGATAACCCTCCATGACAAGAAGCATGGCGAGATAGCCGCAGCCCGGTCCGACCTCGAGCACAGCCGGGCGCTCGTCGCCGGTGACGACCTTGATCAGACGTAAAACGTGAAGCGCACGGAGCAAAGCGGACGTCGCGTGCGCGCGACGCCCGTAATTATTTGTCGCGTGGCTATCGACAATTTTCGTAACCTCTTTGAACAGCTCGAACTCACGCTCGGTCAGTCCGTGCAGCAGGCGGTCCATATTGTATGTCGTGCGCGTCTCGTGCATGACATCGATATAGCGCCAAAGTTGATCGAGGTGTTCCACGCGAGCCGGATATCCGACGCTTGCAAACATTTCCGGGAAGAATGCTTGATTTATTCTGATGGGAAAACGATCTGCTGCCGTTGCTTCGGCAGCATTGTATGTTTCGACGTCAAGCAGTCTGGTTTTGTTCATTAGCTGCATTACAGACTCTTCAGGACAGTTAGTTCGACATGCACTCTCGGATAGAATGGGCTCAACATTCTATGGCTGATCGTTACTGAGAGGTTGTCCGCGTAAAGATGGCATTGTAGGCAGGCATTTCCGATTGGCGTGTTTTATCTGGCTTCGTGTCCCAGACCGAGCGTTTTTTCACAAGCTTAAAGCCATTGTCGCTAAGGATTCCTGGCACTTTCGCGTCATGTTGCGATTTCTCATTGAGCTCGACCAACAATGACTTGAGTTGAGGATTTTTCAGGGTCCGCTCGGCCCCCTTTATGATCTTGTATTCGATACCATCAACATCAATTTTGATATGAGTTGGCGGCTTGAGGCCGTGCCGGAATACCAAATCGTCGATTGAGCAGCCAAATGTAAGCTGACGCACGCGAGCCTGAAGTCCAAAACGTTTCCGCGGCGCGAACACTCTCAGGTACGTCCGCCTTCTGCTTATCTGTAGAGCCAAATAGGTTGTAGGCGCCGCCCTTGGTGATGAACGGAACCGTCAACATTCCGAATTGTTCGGTCTCATTCAGCGCAATGCATGCCGCGTTAAGTCGCTCATTCACACTATTTAGCGACATATTGTCGATCAACAGGGCGTAGTTCTGGCTTTCGGGTTCGAAGGCGTACACGCTGCATTTGCGAAACTTGGCCGCATAAATCGAATACAAGCCCACATTCGCGCCAACGTCCCACAGAACATCCGTTGGCTGTAGCGCATCAAGCCATTCTATCGTGTCGGGCTCTTCAGTGAAGAACGTTCGCGCGCGCCATGCCAGGCGTCCATGCCCAGCTCTGCAAAGAAGTGGGCCATTCGAAGTATCGATCTGAGCGACTGGACGAATGGCCTGGACGATTTCGGTTGCAATAGGTCCGGGGCTATTGAGTTTAAGAGCTTTGACAATAAAATTTGCGATCGCGCGCACGCGCGCCTGTTTTCGATCGCGCGCAATATCGGATCCTAGGGCACTACTATCGTGTTTCATATTGCCATCAAAATTCGCGTACCAGCGTTATAAGTACTCGCAATTTTTTCCAATTTCGGGTTTGGAGTAGGACCGCTCGAGCGCTCCGCTGTGTCCCCGCGCGTTTAACTAATCGATTCAGCCCTTGCCCCATCCTGCGTAACAGGTCTTACAAACGTCAGGGATACGACCGTCGAGGTGGCTCTGGCGAAACGCTTCATAGGTCTTGCTATGCCATGTTGCGCTAAAGTTCTGAGCGCCGCCAAGATCGGAGACCTGCGGATTGGCAATCATACAGCAGGGCACCACCCGCTCATCGGATGATATGAAAGCGCGCTCGAACGGCCATGGGCATAATGTGTCGGGCGATTTGGTACTGAACTTATCCATGATGATCCAAAAGGACACGCGCACGCCGAGCTTCTCTCCACGGCGGACCAGTTCTTCGCACAGGGCGGGGCTCATTTCATCTTCGGCGGCGATCGCGGTATTGGTCTTTTGCCAGGACTGCTGACCCCAGAAATTCAGATCGACGGAATAAACCAAGTCCTCGAACCCGGCCCGATGTGCAAGATCGAGAAGTTGATGGGCCTCGTGCACATTCTGCTTCTGCACAACGACCCACATCTTGGTCCGGCGCACGCCCTTTTCACGGCAATAGCCGTTGATCGCGATGCAGTTCTCGATGACCTGCTCAAAGTCAGACTGCCGCCGGATCGCTTCAAAGGTCTCTTTAGTTGCACCGTCGATCGAAATCTGAACTTCGTTCGGATCGGCATCAATCAACTTTTTATAATTGTTCTTGAGGTGGAGGAGCGATGCATTGGTTGTCGTGCGCACCCAAATATGCGATCGGCGCGCGTATTTGATCATTTCAATGAAGTCGCCGCGCTGGAGCAGCGGCTCGCCCATGCCTTGCAACTTGATTTCGACCAGACCGTATTGCTCGTCGATGATCCTCTTGAAGCATTCAAGCGGAAGATCTTTCGCGCGCGTACCTTTATACCAATCGCTCACTTGGCACATCGTGCAACGGAAATTGCACCGGCTGACGTTCTCGATGTCGAGCTTGATCGGCAGGTAGTCGAGCTTGGCTGTTCTGTTCGCCCGGGCTTTGACGTATGCGGCGTAATTCGCGCTGCGTCGCGGATCGAAGGCGAGCGCAAGTTCTCGCTCGCGCCCATAGGCGGCCAAGCCAGCCGACGGAACTGGCTTTGGCAGCGCCAGAAGACGCTCCCTCGCGGTCCGCGTCCGAGCGCTCGTCAGCCCATCGATCATTTCCAGGGCCATTCGGCCGCCTCATGCCTTGCTGCGCGGATTAAACGATTGGAAACAAAGAGAAAGTTCCAAAACCCCTTCGACGGTTGCAAAATAGCCGCCGCTATCCCAAACCGCAATAGTAGCGTGCTTATGGGTGCACTAACCGCCAGTGGCATGCTGAGCCCTATTGAACTCGGGCTTTGCCGATCTTGTCCTGGAGTTCGAAACACTGCTCAACGATGTTGCCGATGTCGAGATAGCGATAGGTACCCTGGCGCCCAATTGAGTAGGCGTCCTGCGGCAATAGGTCGAGATATTTCTTCGCCAAAGCCTGGTCCTTTTCCATCGGATATGGATATAGCTTGTTGCGGTTCGAGGGAACCTCGATCCCGAGCAGCGTAGTAGGCGATTCGCGATCGTGCTCAAAAAACTTCTTGTACTCGACGATACGGGTGAACGGCTCGTCGTTCGCATAGTAAAGAAAATAAATGTGCTTCGGCAGGGCTTCCTGAACCGGCAATACGAGCTTGAGAAAATCGCGTCCCGCCCAGCGCAACGGCCCGAAGCAAGAGCCGAAGATATCTTCGGGTGATAGCGTGCTGATGATGACGTCCCACGTGCTCCATTCACCGGCGATCTTCACCCGCTTCTTCGGGATGTCGTATTCCTCGATCATGGTTTTCAGTTTGACATTAACGTCGGCAGTGGCAACGTCCCAATAATCGTCATAGCCGTTCGGCGATTTGGGAAAGCCCGACATAGCTTCGGACCATGCCGCTTTTATGGGGCCTGTCTTCAGCGCGGCTCCTTTCGGAGTGAACCCAAAGTCGGTGATTTCGGTATTGGACTGAATCCCCCACATCTTTTTCGAATAGCTGTTGACGAATTTGTCGTAGAGTGTGGGGCCGACCGACATCAGCCAATATTCCTCGAGGTTGCGCGCGCCTTTCGCTCCTGGAACCAGCGCAAGCTCCTGCCGGATCTTTTCAGCATCCGGCATGTCGTCCACTTCGTCACGGTGGATAGGAAAGTGATAAAAGGAATTGTCGCGTTCGATGTAGGTCAGGAACTCGTGCCCCTCGTAGCGCTTCATCGGGCAATATTTATTGAAGTATTCCCACACTTTGTCGATTCGAGTGAGGAAGTGACGCGGTCCGAAATTATAAGGATGCCCGCCCCAGTAATAGGTACGGCAACTGCCGCCGAGTACCGGCGCCTTTTCGATAAGCGTCACATCGTGACCGAGGTTCGTCATAAAATGAGACGAGGCGCAGCCGGCAGGGCCGCCGCCAATGACAAGAATTTTAGCCAAGATGAGCCTCCGGTTTGGGGAAATGTCGCGGTAGTTAGTTCAGCCGGTCCGGTGCCGTCAATCGCCCTTAATGAAGGGCTTTAGCACCGATTCGTCATCATGTTGCTGGATTTCGACTTGGGTCCCGTCGGGATCGTGAAAGAAGAACTGGAGAATCTCGTCGGTACGGCCGCGCCTGATCGTGAAATCGACTATCCCGTGCAACCGGACACGAGCGGCAAAGGCCTCAATGTCGTCGGTCTCAAAACATATATGACGGAATAGACCGTCGTTATGACTGGCATCAGGCTTTTGAAAAAACTCGAGAAAGGTTCCACCGCCGGCATGCAGGAAAAATCCATAGCGCTCGCCGGCGACATTGCGAAACTCATGAGCGACCTCAAAACCCATGACATCGACATAAAATCTTTCCGTTGCGGCCAAGTCTCGCGTGCTCAGGCTGACATGCGATAGGCGCTTGATTTGCACCGGCTAGGTCCTGCCATTTGCCGGATGAATCGAAAATTTCGGCCATGGAATCACGAAGCGACCACCACCTTCGATGAAGCGCTGATGTTTTGCCATAATGGGTTCGGCATAACGCCACGCCAAAATAATCACCAGATCCGGACGCTTCTCGTATAGAGCGTCCGCGGGCAGCACCGGAATACGATAGCCCGGTCCGAGCAGCGCGTCGGTTAGCGGCTTGTCGTCGAACACCACCTGCAGTGATCGGCCAAGGTTGAACTGATTGATAAGCGTTACGGTGCCGACCGAGGCCCCATAGCCAGCGATCCGCCGTCCCGCCGCCGCGGCGAGGACGCGCGACAGGTCCGCGCGCAAAGCCGTAAGCCGCTCGACAAAATGTCGATATGTTTCCGGCCGCGCGAGACCGTCGGCTTTTTCTTCTGCCGTCATCACGGCAATCGAGCCGTCGTCGCGATGGGGTCCCCCGGCAAGCTGGCAGTAACCGCGCATCGAGCCGCCTTTAGTCGTCAAATGTTCGGCGGCGAACAGAGTCATGCCGTGGCGCGCGAAGAACGGCACCAATGGCCCGACAAGAAAATACGAAAGATGCTCGTGGTAGATCGTATCGATGAGCATTCGGCGAATAACATCAGCGCCGTGCTGCGTCTCGAACACGAAGAGCCCCTCGTCAGCCAAGAGGCGGCGGATGCCGTCAGTCGGGTCGTCCAGATCGTCGAGATTGGCGAAGGTATTGTTGCTGATGATTACGGCCGCTGGGCCGTTTTCGGCGCGAATTTTGTCAGCCAGTTGCGCCGTGAAGAATGTCGGTAACGTCTCGATACCTTCGGCGGTGGCACGCAATGCCGTCGCGCGCGCCGGATCGATACCGAGGACGCGCATACCGCGTTCCTTGAAGAACCGCAACAACGTGCCGTCGTTACTGCCGACTTCGACCACGAGCGCGCCTGGCGCGAGTTTTGCGCGCGCAATGACGGTATCCGCCATGCGGCCGAAATGCTCGGTCAGGCCGAGTGAGATCGAAGTCGTATAGGCGAAATGGGTGTATTGAACTTCCGGGTCGATGATGTCGAGCAACTGTAAGTGACCGCATTTGCGGCAAAGATAAAGATCGAGCGGCGCCAGAGCTGTGGCAATGCCGTCACCGTCGGAGCCTTTGGCAGAGAGGCCAATGTTCGGTGTTGCAACCGGAATTGGCGCAAGCGGCACAACCGCTTCGACGGCGTCGGAGTGACACAAGCGACACGTCTTCCGATGGTAGAAAAGAGGCTTCATCGTCGTTCCTGCGCGAGTTCCGCCGCGCGGTTCATTCCGAGATGCATACGCCATATCGCTTCGACCAGCACAAGATCGGCAAGCGAATCGGCGCCGCTGGCGATAGGAGGGCGCATTCCGGCGATGTCTGCGATAAAAGCCTCGGCCTGACGGCGGAAGGACCAGCTCAATTCCGTCGGCACCGCGGTTACCTTGCTACCCTGGACCAAGCTGACGTCGGCGGTCTTGTTCTTCATGAGCGGAGAGGGGAACGTAAGGGTTATGCGACCGTGCTCGAATTGAATCTCAACTCCCTCGTTCCAATCCGTACGGGACTGTTCGCCCATTTCAAGCACAACCGGATAAGCCCCCGAATCGAAAACCACGACGCGCCCGTTACGCCGGCTTAGTTCGACGCTCCGAACCTCAAGTCGGCCTCCCGCGAAATAGCGCAGAATGTTGACGTCGTGCACGAAAACATTGAGGAACCAAGCGTAGTTCTCGTGAAATTCTTTCGGAAGCCAATCGGGCGCAGAGGGCCAAAGAGTGAGGCCATCCGGGCGGCTTTCATCAGTCATGACGAACCCGTCGGAGGCGATATTGAATTCACCGCAAAAACACCAACCGCGCATCAGGATAATGCGTCCGAGATTGCCCTCGGCGATGTATCGGTCGAGTAGTCGCTTTGCCACTGCGGTCCCTTCGTCATGCCGCTTCATAAAGCCGATCGAATAAACAAGTTGGTGGCGGGCGGCCGCTTCGATCAAGCGCGAGGCCTGTTCGGTCGTGTGCGCCATTGGTTTTTCCGACAAAACATGCTTTCCGGCATTAAGCACATCGAGCACGACCGGTCCGGTGGCCGGTCGGCGCGTCACCACCACCGCGGCGTCGACCGCGTTGGCTGCGAGCATGTCGAGATGGGAGTCGAAGACCGCGGGAACGCCGAACTTTTCCGCGGCCAGCGCACCGAGGCGCGGACGTAGTTCTGCTAGCGCAGTGACACGGCACCCCGGTATCTGCACGAAATTGGCGAGGTGGGCGAGCTGGCCCACCATGCCCGCGCCAACCATGCCGATCCTGATGTCGCCCGCCATGGCCTCGTCCTAGAACTTAGACTTCTCAATGGCCTCGGGCGTCATATACGACTGGCGCAGGAATTGCGCGAAAAGGTGCATGACTGATTGATGGATATCCTCGACGACGCCGTAGTTTTCCGCGGCGACGTGAATGGCTACGTCGGCGATCGTCGAGGAACGTCCGCCGGAAAATCCTACCAACGATATCGTTGGTATATTATTTTGCTTCGCCCATTGCGCGGCACGCACGATGTTTTCTGAATTTCCGGATGAGCTAATCGTCATCAGCAGGTCACCGGCGCGCGCCATGGTCTTGAGTTGATAAACGAAAATCTCATCGTAGCTGATATCATTCGCAATTGCGGTGATGAGTTCGAGATGAGAGCTCAGGCTAACGACACGCGGCTTGATTTTGGTCCCAGTCTGGATGCCTTTATGGAAATCGCACAATAGGTGATTGGCGATCGCCGCCGACCCGCCATTGCCGCACGTATAGATTATGCCGTCATGCTGTAAGCATGCTCGTAGCAGTTTTGCTCCACGCGCTATTGCCGATTCATCTATGGTTCGCCACGCTTGTGATATCGCAGCACCATACGCATAAAAATATTCTTCCGGAGTGCTATAGGCCCGAGTTGGAAATTTCTCGCTCAAGATACATCTCTCGTCATGACAAATATTAATTTTATACCTTTAACACAGAGACCCAAGATAATACGAGAATTCTCGACAACACATGATCCACCCGCCCCCCAATTGCCGCAATTTGAAGTGCGCGGAAATCAGCAGTTTGAGCCTGATTTTCGATATTCTTCATCACTGATATGGCCGAATTCTGCGCTTCATTGCGCAAAAGGGACGATCGATGTAGCGATTTCAGCGCTCGGGGGAATATCCGTAGCTTTGAAAAGAAGACGTGACAACTATGGCTAAGGGCGCCACGGTCTTTTAGCGATAGGTCCCAGGAACCAGTACTTAAAGCACAGCCAATCGTAACCCCGAAACGCGAAATCCTCTATTTAGTCGTCGGATGATCAAAACTGTCCTTACCAAAGACGAAGTGCCCATCACCCGCATAACTGCCGGGTCGGTGCCGGCGCAGGCCCATGCCGACCTTGTCAATGGCGCGCGGCTTTACGAATTATGGATCCGCCTCGCTTTTCATGACATCCGACAACGGTTTCGGCGCTCGATGCTTGGCCCCATCTGGCTGACGATTTCGATGGGCATCATGATCGGGGCGTTGGGTCTCGTGTTCTCCACGTTGTTTCATCAAGAGATCGCTAAGACACTGCCTTATATCTCGACGGGGATCATCTTCTGGGGCCTGCTCACAGTATGCATCACGGAAGGCACCTCGGTTTTTATCTCGGCGGAGTCCTTCATCCGCAATGTGCCAATCCCGCTTAGCCTCCATTTTTACCGGATGATGGCGCGCAATGTTATCATCTGGGGCTTTAATATGGTGATCTACATCATCGTGGTGATCTATTTCCGCGTATCTGTCGGTTGGAACGCTTTGCTATTCATCCCTGGTTTCTTCCTGTTCTTCATTAACGTGGCGTGGATTTCTCTCGCTACTGGTGTGATCTCGACACGCTATCGCGATGTCCCGCAGGTGATTACCAACGTAATCCAGGTCATATTTTTTGTGACGCCGATCTTTTGGTCGCCTGAAACACTTCCTAACCGACCCGTCTTCGTGCTGTTTAATCCATTTTATCATTTGATCGAGATCGTCCGCGCGCCTTTGCTTGGCCAAGTACCTGCGTCAGCGAACTGGGCTGTTTGTGGCGGCATGGCGATAGCGGGATTCGGTTTCACCGCTTGGCTCTTTCGCCGGGCCCACGCTAGAATTGCATACTGGGTCTGACCAGAATGGCGCATATTTCCATCGAAAACCTGACGGTCGAATTTGCGATTTTCGGCGCCAGCGCCCGCTCGCTCAAGAATCAGATTTTGTCGCAAGCGACCGGCGGACGGGTAATGGCGGGCGCCCGCGACATTATTACCGTCCGCGCCATTGACGGCCTCAACCTCGAGATCAAGGACGGCGATCGCATCGGTCTTATCGGCCATAACGGCTCTGGCAAGACGACGCTGCTGCGCGTGCTCGCCGGCATCTATAAGCCGAGCGGTGGCGCCATCACCATCGAGGGAACGGTTGGCACCTTGCTCGACCCACATGCGGGGATGGACCCGGAGTCCACCGGCATTGAGAACATCTATCTGCGCGGCTACATGATGGGCATGAGCAGGCGAGAGATCGCCGCGAAGTTCGACGAAATTGCAGAATTTACCGAGCTTGGCGATTTCTTGGCGCTACCCATGCGCACCTACTCGGCCGGCATGTTCGCGCGGCTGGCGTTTGCGGTTTCGACGGCCGCGGAAAATGACATCTTACTGATCGATGAGGGGATCGGTGCCGGCGACGCTGCATTCCGCAAGAAAGCGCAACAGCGGATCGAAAGCCTTTTTAGGCGCACACCGATCGTTATTCTCGCGAGCCACTCGGAAGCGCTGATCGAAGAATTCTGCAACCGTCGCCTGCAATTGGAGCACGGCGTGATCAAGGGCCAGTCATAACTGCGAGAGAACGGGAGCGTTGCGGGTCCGCCCGAGATCTGACGGGCCCTTTCATGGCTACGTCATGCGGTCTTGTTATCGGCCGACTGCATCATTCGCCGCAGGCCTTCAAAAGTATCGACAACCGGATACCAGCTGGTCGCCACAAGCTTGCTCGTGTCGACAACGAGGTCCTCGTATAGACGCACCCCACAGGTCCCTCGCCCGCTCAATAGCAACATAAGACGCATAACGCCGCGTGGAACCTTCTCAACGGAGAAATCTTCTACAGCCTGAAGGAAGCACAAATTGTATCGAACAATGGTGAAAGCACCAACACGATCAGACCGCACTCAACGCTCAACTATAGGCCAGCAGCGCCGCAGACATTCGCGCCCTCGGCCCACCATCTGGATGAGATCCTACCGATGCAGCAATCTCTCACCCGCTGGTACAAAAAACCGTCAGGTCGCCTGAGCCTAGTCCTGGGTGCGCAATGCTCTCAAGGTTGAACGACGCTTTCGTCAAATCTTGGGTTAGTGAACAATGAAGTTGTACGCGTGCAGGTCGGCCAAATGGACATTTGCCAGAGTGATGCTGTCGTGATTGCCGAGATTTATGATAGTATCGTGGCCATCATTCGCCGCTTGGAACAGCGACTGCGAATGGTCGGCCTGCGCATCGTTCAATAGCGCTGTAAGCTGGTTGCTGTCGGTAACTGACGAGAACCCATCTAGCTCAATCTTGTCCGCACTTCCGGCATTCGCAATAACGTCAGCACCGACGCCAGGTTTGAATACGAACGTATCATTGCCCGGCCCCCCGATTGTTACCGAGACCGACTGTGTGGCTATACTGTTTATGACGCTCGGGTGAGTGCCTGCAACGGTCACATCATATGATTGTGTAATGGGGTGATTGATAGAGTCGGGATCAAAATTAAAGTGCCAACCGACTGAGTCTTGTCCATTAGTCGCGTTTATAGCGTCAAGCGTGAAGCTCCCGACATAACCCGCGCCGCCATTCTGCGGCAAAACGCTGACGGTGTGTTTGTCGGTTGAATCCGTGTCGTTGAATGAAAGCGTGCCACTGGCCAAATCCTGCTTCGCGGGAGGATCGATAACCAATGTGCCGCCATTTCCATCGCTGGAAAGTGAGAATGTCGAACCAACATAGTCTCCGGCAAGGGAGATATTGGCGGTGTGATTTTGGGCATCACTAATTGTAAGAATGCCTCCGGACGGACTGCCGGCATAATTAGCCGTCGTTCCCGACGCAAAAGCTATATCTTTCAGATCGATTTGATCTGAACTGGACAAGATGCCATTACCCGTAAAATTGAATATCTGCCCACTGAATGCCGACGAGTGGTCAAGTACCAACGTCCCTGTTGAGCCATTGAATGTTACCGACCCAGAAGCGGCGCCAGCCAATTCGAGCGTTGCGCCTGCGTCCATTGTTACCGCCTGAGTGAACGGGCTCAAATTTACTACAACGTTGCCGGTTGCCTCGATCACTGTCGTGGGTGCACCGATCACCCCGTCGCCGTTCAAGTCCTGATGGAAACTGGTCTCAAGCGATTCCAACGCAGAGCTAGTCCCCGACACAGCGCCGATGCTATTGGAGATGTAGTTGCCGCTGCTGTCGGTGTTCCAGACCGTATACTGATCGGTGCCCGCGTTATGCCAGGCAACCTCATATCCGCTGGCCGTCTGCTCCGCGCCGATCGGCGTCCAGGCGCCAAACTGACCCGCCACAACAGTCCGCGCCGCCATATTTCAGCGAGGGGCCCGACCCGCCGCTGTCATAAAGGAAATAATTGTTCGCCAACCTCGGTCAGGCTGGTCGATCCAATCGACTCGATCACCGTCGTCGGAGACACCGATCACGCCGTCGCCGTTCAAGTCCTGATGGAAACTGGTCTCGAGCGATTCCAACGCAGTGCTCGTTCCCGACACAGCGCCGATCAGGTTCGAGATGTAGTTGCCGCTGCTGTCGGTGTTCCAGACCGTATACTGATCGGTGCCCGCGTTCTTCCAGGCAACCTCATACCCGCTTGCCGTCTGCTCCGCGCCGATCGGCGTCCAGGCGCCAAACTGACCCGCCACAACGTCCGCGCCGCCATATTTCAGCGCGGGGCCCGACCCACCGCTGTCATCAAGGAAAAAATTGTTTGCCAACCTCGGTCAGGCTGGTCGATCCATTCGCCTCGATCACCGTCGTGGGCACCGGCGGAAGACCGATCACGCCGTCGCCATTCAGATCCTGATGGAAACTGGTCTCGAGCGATTCCAACGCAGAGCTGGTTCCCGACACAGCGCCGATGCTATTTGAGATGTAATTGCCGCTGCTGTCGGTGTTCCAGACCGTATACTGATCGGTGCCCGTGATCTTCCAGGCAACCTCATAGCCGCTTGCCGTCTGCTCCGCGCCGATCGGCGTCCAGGCGCCAAACTGACCCGCCACAAAGTCCGCGCCGCCATATTTCAGCGAGGGGCCCGACCCGCCGCTGTCATCAAGGAAAAAATTGTTCCCAACCTCGGTCAGGCTGGTCGATCCATTCGCCTCGATCACCGTCGTGACGTGACACCGATCACGCCGTCGCCATTCAAGTCCTGATGGAAACTGGTCTCGAGCGATTCCAGCGCAAAGCTCGTTCCCGACACAACGCCGATCAGATTCGAGATGTAGTTGCCGCTGCTGTCGGTGTTCCAGACCGTATACTGATCGGTGCCCGGATTTTCCAGGCAACCTCATATCCGCTTGCCGTCTGCTCCGCGCCGATCGGCGTCCAGGCGCCAAACTGACCCGCCACAACGTCCGCGCCGCCGTATTTCAGCGAGGGGCCCGACCCACCGCTGTCATCAAGGAAATAATTGTTCGCAACCTCGGCCAGGCTGGTCGATCCATTCGCCTCAATCACCGTCGGGGTATAGAGCGTAAAGGTGAGGGAAGTAGCAGACGATACGTTGCCTGCGATATCGATCTGCCGCGCAAACACGGTGTCGCTGCCCTGCGCCAGGCTTGCGACGGTGGGCGCTGTCGCGCTCCAGTGGGTTCCATCGAGCGAGTACTGAACGACTGCGCCGGTCTCCACCCCGGTCAACGCAAGGGTTGGATCCTGGGTGATCTTGTCGCTGTTGCTTGTACCGGTATCATTGGCCAGTGCCACACCCGGCGCGTTCACAATGGTGTCGAGCGTGAAGATGAGAGAGGCAGTGCCGGTATTGCCGGCAGGGTCGGTCTCGCTGGCCATGATAGTGTGCGTGCCGTCCGCCAAGCCACTCGGCGTGTACGTCCATGAGCCGCCGTCATCGGCCGTCGTCGTGGCAGCAATCGCATTGCCGTCCACCGTGAAATGAACCGTCGCGTTTGCGTCACCCGATCCCGTCAGTGTAGCGTTCGACGTGATCTTATCGCTCGATGATGAACCAGTGTCGTTATTCAAACTTTCTGTCACAGCAGGCGCCGTGCTGTCCTCGGTCACCGTGAAGGAATTGCTGGAGACCGCGCTCTGGTTGCCGGCCGCATCGGTGATCCGGGCCGTCAGCATATAGGTGGTGCCGTCGGTCAGCGTGCCGGTCTGGACGTTGGCATAGCCATTGGCAATGTCGGCGCTGGTGAGCGTGTAGGAACTGCCGAGCGAGCTGCTGGTGTCAGTCCCGTTGTAGAGTTGCACCGTGTCGCCGGCGAGCGCACCGGTGCCGCTCAGGCTCAGCTGCACCGTCAGGTTGGGATCGTTGGTGGAGGCTCCGCTGACGAGCGTTCCGGTCACCGGCGCCACATCGTCGGTCACCGAGGTGATCGTCGCCGCCGCAGGCGCCGTGCTGTCCTCGGTCACCGTGAAGGAATTGCTGGAGACCGCGCTCTGGTTGCCGGCCGCATCGGTGATCCGGGCCGTCAGCATATAGGTGGTGCCGTCGGTCAGCGTGCCGGTCTGGACGTTGGCATAGCCATTGGCAATGTCGGCGCTGGTGAGCGTGTAGGAACTGCCGAGCGAGCTGCTGGTGTCAGTCCCGTTGTAGAGTTGCACCGTGTCGCCGGCGAGCGCACCGGTGCCGCTCAGGCTCAGCTGCACCGTCAGGTTGGGATCGTTGGTGGAGGCTCCGCTGACGAGCGTCCCGGTCACCGGCGCCACATCGTCGGTCACCGAGGTGATCGTCGCCGCCGCAGGCGCCGTGCTGTCCTCGGTCACCGTGAAGGAATTGCTGGAGACCGCGCTCTGGTTGCCGGCCGCATCGGTGATCCGGGCCGTCAGCATATAGGTGGTGCCGTCGGTCAGCGTGCCGGTCTGGACGTTGGCATAGCCATTGGCAATGTCGGCGCTGGTGAGCGTGTAGGAACTGCCGAGCGAGCTGCTGGTGTCAGTCCCGTTGTAGAGTTGCACCGTGTCGCCGGCGAGCGCACCGGTGCCGCTCAGGCTCAGCTGCACCGTCAGGTTGGGATCGTTGGTGGAGGCTCCGCTGACGAGCGTCCCGGTCACCGGCGCCACATCGTCGGTCACCGAGGTGATCGTCGCCGCCGCAGGCGCCGTGCTGTCCTCGGTCACCGTGAAGGAATTGCTGGAGACCGCGCTCTGGTTGCCGGCCGCATCGGTGATCCGGGCCGTCAGCATATAGGTGGTGCCGTCGGTCAGCGTGCCGGTCTGGACGTTGGCATAGCCATTGGCAATGTCGGCGCTGGTGAGCGTGTAGGAACTGCCGAGCGAGCTGCTGGTGTCAGTCCCGTTGTAGAGTTGCACCGTGTCGCCGGCGAGCGCACCGGTGCCGCTCAGGCTCAGCTGCACCGTCAGGTTGGGATCGTTGGTGGAGGCTCCGCTGACGAGCGTTCCGGTCACCGGCGCCACATCGTCGGTCACCGAGGTGATCGTCGCCGCCGCAGGCGCCGTGCTGTCCTCGGTCACCGTGAAGGAATTGCTGGAGACCGCGCTCTGGTTGCCGGCCGCATCGGTGATCCGGGCCGTCAGCATATAGGTGGTGCCGTCGGTCAGCGTGCCGGTCTGGACGTTGGCATAGCCATTGGCAATGTCGGCGCTGGTGAGCGTGTAGGAACTGCCGAGCGAGCTGCTGGTGTCAGTCCCGTTGTAGAGTTGCACCGTGTCGCCGGCGAGCGCACCGGTGCCGCTCAGGCTCAGCTGCACCGTCAGGTTGGGATCGTTGGTGGAGGCTCCGCTGACGAGCGTCCCGGTCACCGGCGCCACATCGTCGGTCACCGAGGTGATCGTCGCCGCCGCAGGCGCCGTGCTGTCCTCGGTCACCGTGAAGGAATTGCTGGAGACCGCGCTCTGGTTGCCGGCCGCATCGGTGATCCGGGCCGTCAGCATATAGGTGGTGCCGTCGGTCAGCGTGCCGGTCTGGACGTTGGCATAGCCATTGGCAATGTCGGCGCTGGTGAGCGTGTAGGAACTGCCGAGCGAGCTGCTGGTGTCAGTCCCGTTGTAGAGTTGCACCGTGTCGCCGGCGAGCGCACCGGTGCCGCTCACAGTCACCTTAACGGTCAGGTCGGGGTCGTTGGTGTGGATGCCGTTAAGGCCAATGTGCCCGTCCCCATTTAAGTCTTGGTGGAAACTTGTCTCAAGCGATTGCAACGCGAGGTTAGACCCCGACATAATGCCGGTTTCTGAGATGAGGTTGCCGCTGCTGTCCGTACTCCAGACGGCATACTGATCGGCGCCCGCCAACCTCCAGGCAACCTCATACCCGCTTGCGGTCTGCTCCGCGCTGATCGGTATCCAACCGCCATATTGACCCGCTACAATATCTACCCCGCCAGACTTCAACGACGGACCCGACCCGCCGCTGTCAGAAAGATAATAATGGTTCGCAACCTCGGTCAGTGTGGTCGATCCATTCGCCTCTATAACCGTGGAAGGACCGATCACCCCGTCGCCGTTCAAGTCTTGGTGGAAACTGGTCTCGAGCGATTGCAAAGCAGGGTCAGACCCCGACAAAACACCGGTATCCGAGATGTGATTGCCGCTACTGTCCGTACTCCAGACGGCGTACTGATCGCCGCCCACCAACTTCCAGGCAACCTCATACCCGCTTGCGGTCTGCTCCGCGCCTATCGGTATCCAACCGCTAAATTGACCCGCCACAACATCTACGCCGCCATATTTCAACGATGGGCCCGACCCGCCGCTATCAAAAAGATAAAAATGGTTCGTAACCTCGGTCAGGTAGGTTGACCCGCTCAACTCAATCAGCGCCGTGGTCGTGAGCGGCCCAGTCACCGGTGCCACATCGTCGATCACCGAGGCGATCGCCGGCGCCAACGGCGCCGTGGTGTCCTCGGTCACCGTGAAGGAATTGCTGGAGACCGCGCTCTGGTTGCCGACCGCATCGGTGATCCGGGCCGTCAGCATATAGGTGGTGCCGTCGGTCAGCGTGCCGGTCTGGACGTTGGCATAGCCATTGGCAATGTCGGTGCTGGTGAGCGTGTAGGAACTGCCGAGCGGGCCGCTGGTGTCAGTCCCGTTGTAGAGTTGCACCGTATAGCCGGCGAGCGCACCGGTGCCGCTCAGGCTCAGCTGCACCGTCAGGTTGGGATCGTTGGTGGAGGCTCCACTGATGAGCGTCCCGGTCACCGGCGCCACATCGTCGGTCACCGAGATAATTGATGTGACTGTCATGAAATTTGTCCTATAAAAAATGCACAACACACAGCGTCGACAATTATTAGTTGAGAGGTCGGTTCAGGGCATCAAAACATTAGCGTTAGTGTTAACTAGCAACGCCGGATTGCGGGAACGCCCCGATCGATGTTGAAAATAGGAGAGCGCCCGTCACGCTGCCTCTAGGCAACGGTCGGCGCTCTCTATCGTAGGTACCGCAAAGAGTGCGGCATCAGAATGTTTGGAATGGGTCGAAGACGAACGTCAGTGGCTATGGATTGGCGAGGTGATAAACGCAAGATGTCTCGCTAGCGCACCAGGACGCGCTCACTCAGTGCATCCTGACAATTCGGCGTGCGGCGGATTCACAAAGCTGCGAAGCTATCCGAGCAAAACAGCGGTAGGTGGACGACCTATTATTGCTTTGCCGGCGTAGCGACGCGCGAAATCTGCGTCTTGAGGACTAATAAATCGCTGGTTGGATCAGCGCGATCGGCCCAGCTATAGTGGGATCGCGTCAGCTCGATGCGCGCCCGTCCATACGTGTTCTACGCCGCAAAATGGGCATAACAAGCACCCGCCCGCAGCTAACCAGATGACGCAGATTCTCAGCTCAGCGACTTCGATGTCCGACACCTAACAACGGACAATTCGACCGACCAGCTTTTTCGATGGGGCCAAGCAAACGCGTTACACCGAGCATAATGCGCCGCGTTTCGATTTCTATCGGCGCAGCAATTGGCGGGCGAAACCGGCGCCGTAACAGATCGGCCGTGCCTACGCAATTTTGCGCATAATTGGGTCGATGCTGGGCAAACAAAACCTTTGTGCGTATGATCCGGCCATGCACCCGCTCATCGTCCTCGCGAGCCACTCGGAAGCGTTGATCGAAGAATTCTGCGACCTTCGCCTGCAATTGGAGCACGGCGTGATCGAGGACCTCTCATAACAGCGAGATAAGATGCGCGTTGCAGCCTCGTCAGAGGCCCGAAGCGGGGCAGTTCATGACCGGGTCACGGCTTCGCCGCGTCGTCATCGGCGGACTGCATCATTCGTCGCAGGCCTTCATTAGTATCCACAACCGCATGCCAGCCAGCCGCTTCAAGCTTGCTCGTGTCGACAACGAGGTCTTGGTATAAACGCGTCCACAGTTCTCCTTGCCCGTTCAATGACAGCATAAGGCGCATGAGGACCCGCGGAAACGGTATGGTTGTCAACGAGCGTCCCTCGATCTTGCGCAATATCGCGAACAAATCGCCCGTCGTGATTGGAGCAGGATCCGCGATGAGATAGGTCTCGCCAATCGTGGCGGGAGTTTTCAGCGCAAAGATAATCGCCGCCACGAGATTATCGATTGCAAGCAGCGACCGGCGATTGTTGAATGTCGGGATCGGCAAGGACGAGCGCGCGAGCCGCATCACCGCCCGCATGTTGCCTTTCGGATTGGGGCCGTAGATGACGACCGGCCGGAAGATCGTAAATGGAACCCCGGCCGCGCGGATTGCCATTTCGGCGGCAAGCTTTGAACGGCCGTAATAATTCGTCGGACGCGGTTCGTCCTCTTCGCGCACGGGGGTTTTTGCGAAAGCCTCGGACTGGGCGCGGACCGAGGAAATATAGATAAAGTGCTCGACCCCGGCGGCTTTGGCGGCGTCAGCCAGTCGCTGCGTCGCCGTCCAATTGACCTGGTCGAATTCGGAATAGCGGTCATTGACGATATGCGAGTGAGCGAGGCCCGCCAAATGAACGACGGCATTCACGCCCTGCAGAACTGGGGCCCAATCAATCGTGCTCTTCAGGTCCGGGATGACGACCGCCTCAACCCCGTTTGGAACCGGAAAGGGCCGGCGTATCGTCGCGCGGACCGCAAAACCGGCGCGCGCCAAAGCGGCAACCAGCGGTCGCCCCACGAAACCCGAAGCGCCGGTGACCAACACAAGTTTTCGGTCCATGTCGCCCTGCTGCGTCATCCCGTTCCTAGAAAATGTTCGTGACGAAATAGCCGGCAGCTAACGCGAATGACCCGCGTGCTCCCAGGCGCACGACATAAACCCCTTCGATCGGGCTAAATTCAGGCCCGGGACGCTGGCGCACCTTACTCGCCTCCGGCCCGCGGGGGCCGAAGCAGACCCAATCGTTTCCCAGACGCGCCGTTATTGCAGTCATTTCATCAGGTTGCAAGATGTGAAACATACACCCATGACGTGGTGTTATGACAACAAAAGACGCTGGCCAGCAGGCAATTCCCGTACGCAAATTGCTCCCCGATTGCGGCAGGAAAATTCGTCGCTGCATACCCGCCGCCACCCGCATCGGCTCTTGATGCGCTAGGAGCCCTTGGGCTCGCGCGGCTTACCCATCAGCGCCGGCTGGAACAGCACCGCCGCAGCCAATGTGCACACCAGCGACAGAGCCAGTAGCTTGCCCATGCTCGACGTGCCCGGATGCTGCGACAGCCACAGGCTGCCGAACGCCGTCGCCGTGGTCAGCGCGCTCCAGATCACCGCGCGGGTGAGGCTCGATTGCAGCAGGTTGGTCTGCCCGGCCCGCCACGCCATGATGTAGTAGATCTTGAAGGCGACGCCGACGCCCAACAGCAGCGGCAGCGCGATGATGTTGGCGAAATTGAGCGGCATGCCGATCAAGACGCAGATTTCCAGCGTGGCCACGCCGGCGAGCAGCAGCGGCGCCAGCGTCAGCAGCACGTCGCCGAAGCGGCGCAACACGATCCAAAGGATGAGTGCGATCGCGATCAGCGCGTAGGCGCCCGCCTCGATGAAAGCCGCCACGACGGTGTCGCCGGATTTGAGGATCGAGATCGGGCCGCCGACCGCGTCCGGATCGACGTCGAGCACCGCGCGCGCGAATTTCCGCAGCACCTCGGTCTCGTTGGTGTTGCCTTTGGGCGCGACCTCGACGCGCGCGCGTCCGCCCGTCGCGACCCATTGGCGCTTGAGACTGTCCGGCAGATTGGCGATCGTGACCGTCTGCGCCTGCAGATAGTTGCGCAAATCGTCGACGTCGATATCGAGCGGCACGACAAAGGCCGCTTGCGCCGTCGTACGCTGCGCCGGCTTTCCCGCCGCCAGCTTCCGCGCGGCCGCGGCCAGGCGCTTGGCCGCATCGGCGCCGGGTCCTTTCGCATCGCCCGCGATCCGCTCGAGCTGATCGGCAATCTCATTGAGCGCGGCGACGTTTTCCGCGTCTGACGGCGGCCGGTTCGCGGCCGGCCGCTGCAGGATCGGACCGAGACTGCCGGCGAGGCTCTGGATCGCGGCCAGTTTCTTGTCCTGATCCTGTGGCACGAAATTCTGCAGCGTCGTCGCGCTCAAGGCTTCCGGCAGCTTGGCAAGCTGCCCCGCGGCGGCATTGGCGGCATCGAGCGACGGCAGCACGACGTTGACCGAATTGATGCCGACCCGCGGATCGACGCCGAGATCGAGCAAGGTCGAAATCGATTCGGTCGCGCTGCTGCGCAGATGAATCGGGTCGAAGTCGAAGGTGAGGAAATAGAGCAGCGGCGAGCCGAGCAAAGCGACCGCCACGGTGCCGACGATGACCGGCACGCGATAGGTCTGCAGAAACCAGTCGACCGGCGCCAGAGCGCGGTAGCCGACCGGATGCGCCTCGCCCGGCGGGTTCATCACTACGAGCAAAGCCGGCAGCAGCGTGATGCTGGTCGCGTGGGCGACCAGCATGCCGACGCCGGCGATCTGCCCCAGTTCGGAGACGCCGCGGTAGTCCGTCGGTATGAACGACATGAAGCCGGCGGCGACCGCGGCCGCGGCCAGCGTCAACGGCACGCCGACCTTGGCCGCCGCCTGCGCCAGCGCCGGGCGAAGCTCGCCGATGTCATGGCGCTCCGCCCGGTAGCGCACCGAGAACTGGATGGCGAAGTCGACGCCGAGCCCAACAAACAGCACCGCGAAGGCGACCGAAATCATGTTCAGCGCGCCGACCATCATCAGCCCGAGCGCGGCGGTGATGCTCAGGCCCACGAACAGGTTGATGAACACGGCCGAGATGATCCGCGCCGATTTCAACGCCAGCCACAGGATCACCAGCACGATGACGACGGTGGCGAGGCCGTTGACCAGTGCACCCTGCTGGACGGTGGCGAATTCCTCGTCCGCCATCGGCACCGAGCCGGTCAGCCGTACGCGGGCGCGGTACTTACCGGCGAGATCGAGTTCCGCCGCGGCCTGGCGGATGGCGTCGCTGGAACGGCGGCCCGGCTGCAGCGCCGAATAATCCAGCACCGGATGGACTTCGATCAGCCGCCGCACGTCGCTCGCCGCCGGCGGGTGGCCGACGAGTAATTCCTGCCAGGAAAATGCCGCGGGGCGTCCGGCGAGAACGTCTTCGAAGGTCGTCGCCGCCATCGACAAGGTGGGGGCCAAGGTGTCGAGCGTGGTCGAATGATTTTGCACGCCGATGAAGACCAGCGACAGCGCCCGCGTCAGGCCGCGCAGGCTCTGATCGGCGACCAGTGTGCCGATCAGCGGGCCGGCCTGGCGCAAGCCTTGCGTCAGGTGCAGGACATCGTCGGTCGGGCGAAACAGCAGACCGTTGCGTGAAAAGAATGCGTTGCCGGCCATGTCCTCGACCGACCGGAACAGCTGCGGCTGCGCCGCCAGCCGCCGCGTCAGGTCGGCGCTCGCCCGCGACGCAAGCTCGGCGGTCGGGGCATCGACGACGACCAGCGTGGAGCCGAAATGGCCGGGAAACAGCTTTTCGAATTCCACTTCGCGCTGGCGCCAGTCGAGCTCCGGCGAAATGAGTTTGTTGTAATCGGTATTGATCGCGAAATGGACGGCGCAATAGACCACCGACGCGCCCGCGGCGGCGAGCCCCAAGACGATGATCAGCCAGGGAACTCGGGTGCAGATCCTGACGATGGCGGTGACGGCGGTGGCTAGCATCGGGGGCCCCGCACCGGTCTTGTTTCAGCCATTTGCCTCTACCCGTCCCAGGTCGCGCCGCCACCCCGATTCCCGCAGGGAACTCTGGGTATTAATGCGCGGGACCCCGCGCCGGTTGCCGGCGAAATTCGCTCAAGGATTTCAAAGGGCTGCGATTACCTCCGCTGCGGCGGGAACCGTATGATGGAACTGGCCGTTATGCCAAACGGGACCGCCCTGCCGACTTTCCGTGGCAGCGACGCGGACGCGAGGTGGGTCATGCGCGGGCAGAAAATTCTCCTCATTGGATTGCTGGCCGCCGCAATGGCGCTGCCGGGCGCCGCGCAGGCGCAGTTTTCGCCGCGCGGCCTTATCGGCGTGGTCACGCATCCCTTGCGCCAAATGCTCGGCCGCTTCGGCCATTTCCCGCGCGGGCATCGTTCGCAGGAGATGCGCCCGTCCAGTTCGCCATCGGCGCAATTCGGCATTGTCGGGCCGGCGGGCTGGTCCAGCGCCTATAAAGACATTATCGGCTTCACGTTCTGGCCTGCCCGCTACTCCGGGCAAGTGCGCGCGCACGGATTCGATGTCGTTGCCGACGCCATGACCGAGCAGGCGCGCGGCGCGGAGCTTGCGCGCAATGCGACGACCGGCGCCGCGGTGCAGAGCGACAGCAATGGCAACGCCGTGGATAGTTGCGTCGATAACGCCGTCGTGCAGATCGATTGGCCGGCCTCGCAAATCGAGCAGACCGGCAAGCTCGATGACGCGCAACGCGCCGCGCTCGGCAAATTGCAGAGCGCCGTGACCGAAGCGATCAAAACCATCCGGACCGGCTGCCGCGACCTGCATGCATTGCCGCCGCTCGAACGCCTGCAGGCGGCGGTGCAGGAGATTTGGGCCGTGCGCGATGCCGGCATCTATATTCGCGCGCCGCTCAAGGCGTTCTACGATTCACTCAACGACGAGCAGAAAAAGGAATTCACGTGGAAGCAGCCGGACACTCAGGCAAAGCAGGCCGGCATACCGGATAACGGCGCCATGGCGAAGCAATACCAAGCTTGCGCGGCGCCGAGCCTGGAAGCATCGGAACGCCTGCTGCGGCAGGTCGAGCAAGAGGTGCAGCCAAACAAGGCGCAGGAAGAAAACATGCAGGATCTGCGCAAGACCGCGGGTGACATGGCGAAGCTTTTGACCGCGCCCTGCGCGCAGCCGATCCCGCCCGACCCGATCGCCCGGCTCGATGCCGCGAACGATCAGCTCTCCAACCTGAGTTACGCGGCGACCTCGATGGAAATCGCGCTCGACGGCGTCTACGCCCAGCCCGACGACGGGCAGAAGGCTAAATTCGATTTACTCGGCCGCTGACGGCGCAACCACATTTGCAACGCACCAGCGACACAGTTCCATCGATCTAAACTCATTGTGAGACCGGGAAACGCGCCCGGCTCGCGCGCGTTGGCCTCCCGCAGCCTAACGAAAGGAGGCACGCATGAAACGATTATTGTTTGGCGTGGCGGCGGCGGCACTGTTCGCCGCGTTCACGCCGGCGAATGCCCAGGTCTATCTGGGCGCCGACCCAGGCGGCGTCGGCGTGCAAGTCGGCCCGCTCGGCGTCGGCGTCGGTCCGGACTACTGGGGCGATCCTTACTGGCGTCACCGGCAGTGGCGTGAGGACTACGCCTATGCCGCGCCGGAATGCCGCATCGTGCGGCAGCGGATCGTGACGCGGCATGGTCACGTGATCTGGCGCACGCGGCGCGATTGCGACTGACGACGCGCACGCGTCACCGACGCGCGAAAAGGGGCGGCCTTAACGGGCCGCCCCTCTTTTTTGAATGACCGCGCTGCTCAGCTCGGCGGTCCGTACCAGACCGGAACCCAACTTCCGTCTTTGAATTGCAGCGTACAGTTTCGATAGTCACAGTAGTCATACAGGAAGTGCCGGTAGTAGGGCTCGCGCAGACTCCAGGCTTGTGCTTGCGCATAGTCCAGCGCGAGCGGGAATTGCCCGTAATAGCCGATCGATGGCGGCGGCGACGCGACCGGACGGGTCACATGCGCCCGTTTGCGCGCCAAGGCATCGCTCGGCACGGCGACCGAAGTGACTGCAAACGCAAGCGCCGCGACTGCGGCAAGCGCGGCCGCTTTCCAGGTGGCCCTCATCTCACATCCTCCCATGGCTCAACGATACATATATTCGACCCGGCGGGTGGTCGGCTCGACCAGCACCGGCACGCTGTTGACATAGGCGTAGTCGTAGTCAGAGCCGGGGATCGGCGCGAGCGCGACGTCCTCAGGCAGGCCGACGCCTTCCACGACCTCGCCGTTGAGATAGACCGGCGCGACCGGATGGCTGACCACGTAACTGCGCACAGTCGCAGGCGGCTGCGCGATGATTAGCGGCTGGCCCGCGACAGGAGGCGCGGCCAGCGTGCCTCTGATCATGGGCGGCGGCACGGCGCTGCCGACCGTCTCGACCGGCGCCCGGTAGGTCGTCACCGGCGCGACATCGTTGAGATGCTCCGCCACGATCAGCGAACGGCCGGACAAGCTTGCGGTCAGATATTGCGAATAGACCCAGCCTTGCCGGCCATTGTAGCTCACCTGGCACCACTGACTGTCCTCGATGCAGCCGAGGATGATCGCTTGACCGCTCGTCGGTATGGCGCCGACGATGCTGTATTGCGGGCCGGGACCCGAACGGATGTTGAGCGGCGTCATGGCCGCGGCAAGCGTCGCCGCCGAAACCGGCGCGGACAACGCGGCCGCCGCGGCCACCGCGGCAATAAAGATCGTACTTTTGAGCGGCATGACCGATCTCCTTATAATGGTGGATGCCTGCACAACGCCCCGCCGCGGTTGCGTGTTCCCGCGGCGTTAGCGTCAATTGCGGAACCCGCGCCGCAATGCGGCCGAAGTTCCCCGGTCGGCCGGGTTTCGCAGCGCTTTCAAATTTCGTTGTCCGTACCGCCGCGATCGAGCGCAAGCACGCAGGCGCGCGCGGTGCTGACGAAAGCCGCAGCGACATCCCAGCTTCTGTGCCCAGCCTGAAACTCAGTGTGGCCGCTGCAAATCCTTTCCTCGCGTGGCCAAACGCCGTTTGCCGCAGATCAATGCGGAGCGGGAGGAACCGGTCTATTCGGTAGGGCGTTCACCTGTCTGTGTTGCGTAGAGGAGTATCGCCCGTGGCACCGCGCCCAAACTGGAAGGGCTTTCTCAAATTATCACTGGTCTCCTGCGCCGTGGCGCTTTATTCGGCCACCAGCACCAGCCAACGCATCCGCTTCAACATCATCAACCGCAAGACCGGCAATCGCATCCGCAACGACATCGTCGATGCCGAAACCGGCCAGCCGGTCGAGCCGGAGGATCGCGTCAAAGGCTACCCGGTCGAGAAAGGCCAGTACGTGCTGGTCGAGGAGGACGAGCTCGACAACGTGGCGCTGGAAGGCACGCACACCATCGACATCGAGGAGTTCGTGCCGGCGTCGGAGGTTGACCGCATCTATCTCGACGAATCCTATTACATCGTGCCGCAGGACGAGGTGGCGGAGGAGGCCTTCGCGGTGATCCGCGAGGCGATGCGCAAGGAGGATCTCGCCGGCCTCGCCCGCGTGGTGATCTATCGGCGCGAGCATCTCCTGCTGCTGCGCCCGCGCGGCAAGGGGCTGCTGGCGACCGCGCTGCGCTACAAAACCGAAGTGCGCGACGAGCACGACTACTTCGACGCGATCTCCGACGTCAAAGTCCCGGCCGACATGCTGAAGCTGGCGACCCACATTCTGGAGACCAAGAAAGGCCATTTCGATCCCGGTAAGTTCGAGGACCGCTACGAGACCGCGCTCAACGCCCTGATCAAGGCCAAGCGCGCCGGCAAGGCGCCGCCGGTGGCGGCTGAACCGCGGCCGAGCAATGTGATAAACTTGATGGATGCGTTGCGCCGCAGTGCGCGCGGCGAGCGCGGCGCGGCCGGTGCGCGCAAGTCGCACACGCGCAAACGCACGTCACCACGGCGCAAGGTGCGGCGAGCGAGCTAGATGGCGGGGCTGAAGACCTACCGGGCCAAACGCAAGTTCGGCGTCACCGCCGAACCAAAGGGAAAAGTCGCGCGCCGGCAAGGTCACGCCTTCGTCATCCAAAAGCACGCCGCGCGGCGGCTGCATTACGACCTGCGGCTCGAACTCGACGGCGTCATGAAAAGCTGGGCGGTGACGCGCGGCCCGAGCCTCGTTCCCGGCGACAAGCGGCTCGCGGTGCAGGTCGAGGATCACCCGATCGATTACAACAAGTTCGAAGGCACCATCCCCAAGGGTGAATACGGCGGCGGCACGGTGATGATCTGGGACCGTGGAACGTGGCAGCCGGAGGACGATCCGCACCAGGGCCTGCGCAAAGGTCACTTATCGTTCGAACTTGACGGGGAGAAGCTGCACGGGCTCTGGCATCTGGTGCGCATGCACCGCAAGCGCGGCGAGATGCGCGACAACTGGCTGCTGATCAAGGCGCACGACGCCGCGGCGCGCGAGCCCGGCGACAAGGACATTTTGGAGCAGAAATCGCGCTCGGTTGTCTCCGGACGCTCCATGGACGAGATCGCCAAGGGCGCGGCGAAAAAGACCGGAAAGAAGACAAGCACGACGACGAAGCGGTCGCCCAAGCGAACGGCGGCGGCCATGGCCGCGATCCTGCGCCGCACCAAGAAAGCCATGGACGCGCGCAAGACAACGCCCGCGCCGGCCGCCCGGCGCGCCGCCCTGCCCGCCTTCGTCGACCCTAGCCTCGCCACACTCGCCGACAAGGCGCCGGACGGCGGCGACTGGATTCACGAGATCAAATTCGACGGCTACCGCATCCAGGCCCGGCTCGATCACGGCAAGGTCAAATTGCTCACCCGGCGCGGGCTCGACTGGACCAAAAAATTTCCCACCATCGCGCAGGCGATCGCTGACCTGCCGGCGCAAGCCGCGCTGATCGACGGTGAACTGGTCGCGGAAGGCGACGACGGCATTTCCAGTTTCTCGCTGTTGCAGGAGGACCTCAAGAACGGGCGCCACGACCGCATGGCGTTCTACGTCTTCGATCTCATGCATCTCAACGGCACCGACTTGAAACCGCGGCCGCTGCGCGAGCGCAAAGACGCGCTGACGCGGCTTGTGGCGAAGGCGGGGAAACGCGGGCCGCTGCGCTTGAGCGAGTCGCTGACCGAGCCCGGACCCGCTTTGCTCAGGCAGGCTTGCAAGATGGGACTGGAGGGCATCGTCTCCAAGCGGGCCGACGCCGCCTATCATTCCGGCCGCGGCCACGACTGGATCAAAACCAAATGCTCGGACCGCCAGGAGCTGGTGGTCGCGGGCTTCGCGCCGTCGAGCGTGGACGCGCACGCGGTCGGCGCACTGGTGCTCGGCTATTACCAGCGCGGCAAATTGCATTATGCCGGCCGCACCGGCACCGGCTTCACCCGCGACAACGCGCGCGCGCTCTATCGCAAGCTCAAGCCGCTTTCGCTCGCCAAGGCGGCGCTCGAAAGCGTGCCAAAGGAGGAGCGCGGCGTGCGTGCGCCGGTCTGGGTCGAGCCAAAACTGGTGGCGGAAGTCGATTTCCACGGCTGGACCCACGGCGACCGGGTTCGCCAGGCTTCGTTCCAGGGCCTGCGCGCGGACAAACCGGCCAAGCTTGTGGTGCGCGAGGTGAAAGCTCTGGCGGCGACAGCGAAGTCGGCAGTCAAACGCAGCGCGGCGCCGAGCAACGCCAAGGTTGTGATCAGCGGCATCACGCTATCGCATCCCGACCGCGTCTATTGGGCGGACGCCGGCATCAGCAAACGCGATCTCGCCGAGTTCTATACGCAGGTCTGGACCTGGATGCGCCCGCATGTCGTCGGGCGACCGATCGCGCTGCTGCGCTGCCCCGAGGGCGCCGCCGGACAATGCTTCTTTCAGAAACACGCCACCATGGGCATCGCCACCGAGCACCTGCATCTCGTGCCCGAGAAGGGCGACAAGATCATCTCCATCGACGATCTCCCCGGCCTGATTTCGCTGGTGCAGGCCGGGGTGCTGGAGATCCACACCCGCGGCACCACCGTCGATGACCGCGAACGCGGCGACCGGCTGGTGTTCGATCTCGATCCGGGGCCGGGCACCGGCTGGAAGGACGTGGTCGCCGCCGCGCGCGAGGTGCGCGAACGGCTCAAGCGCGTGAAGCTCACGAGCTTCCTCAAGACCACCGGCGGCAACGGCCTGCACGTCGTCGTGCCGATCAAGCCGGAGCCGTGGGACACTATCAAAACGTTCTGCCGCGCGGTGGCCGAAAGCCTGGCGCAGGACGCACCCGCGCGCTATATCGCCACCGCCAGCAAGAGCAAACGCAACAAGAAGATTTTCGTCGACTACCTACGCAACAGCCGCGAGGCGACCGCAGTCGCGCCTTTTTCCACCCGCGCGTGGCCGGGCGCGCCGGTGTCGACGCCGGTCGATTGGTCCGAGCTCGGCACGCTCAAGGGCGCCAACCAATTCACCTTGCGCAACCTGCCGGCGCGGCTCAAGCGCCTGCGCAAGGATCCCTGGGCTAAGATCGCCAAGATCAAGCAGGCGCTGCCGCGCTTCAAGTGAACGGCCGCCGACACAACATCGCCACGGCGCTAACGTTCCGCGACGGCGACAACCGGAACGAATTGGAGGAACTTTGCGGAACGCGGGCCGTGGCTTCTGCGTTTCTTTTGCGGTGTCGGGGGGGTGTCCAGAGGAGACATCCAATGAGGATCACCCAACTGTTATCGACCACCGCCGCGATCGTGCTGATCGGCGGCGGCATCGCCGCAGCGCAAGGCATGAAAACGGACGACCAGCCCGCACGCGCTCCGTCCGCGCAGCAACACGCGCCGGCCGAGAAGGTAGCGCCACCGATCGCGCGGCACCCGGCGAAGGCCGCGGAAACCACCGGTCAAGGCGGCGCGATGTCGCCGAACGCCGAGCAGCATCAGGGCGGCGCCACGCCGAATGCCGCAGGCGCGGAGCACCACGAGCGCGGCATGAAATCGGAAGCCGCCGAGAAGGGCGCCAAGACCGGTGAGAAGAGCAGCGAGAAGACCGAAAAGTCGGAGATGAAAGGCGCTGCCGCCGGCCAGAAGAGCGAGACCAAGTCCGCCGCCGGCAAAGCCGACAAGGCCGAAACGCGCAGCACCACCGGCCAAGGCGCCGCAGGCGCCGCCAAGCTGTCGAGCGAACAGCGCACCAAGATCACCACCATCATCCGCCGGCACAAGGTCTCGCCGGTGCATCTGAACGTGTCCATTTCGGTCGGTGCGCGCATCCCTGAGCGCGTGCATCTCTATCCGTTGCCGGTCGAGGTGGTCGACGTCTATCCGGAATGGCGCGGCTACGACTACATCCTGGTCGGCGACGAGATTCTGGTCATCGACCCGCGCAACCACGAGATCGTCGCCATCCTCGAAGCCTGATGGCGAACGCTGGCGGCGCCGCTCAACGCGCCGCTTATCGCTCCGACAATGAAAAGCCCCGGCCGATTTTGGCCAGGGCTTTTGCCTGCAGCGGAATATGCCGCGCGCACCTGCGGCCGCCGCTTACACGTTATTTGAACGAATGGCCGTTGGCCTCGTATTGCTTGCCTTTGGCATTGCGCGGGCCGCCGCCGGCCGCATTGACGTGACAGTAGCCGCAGGCCTTGCCTTCCTTTGCCGCATAAGCCGGCAGTGCACTAGCGGATTTGGGAGCGACCACCAAAGTTGCAGCCAAGACGAAGGCCGCCGCCACAATCGACCCGACGATAATGCTTTTCATCATAGTCTCCTCACCTCGCCCGCCGGCACCATGCCGACTACAGGGCAATTTTTTAGGACGCGGCGATTCTGTATCCTTGACGCAAGTCAAGCGAAGCCGCGGATAAAGCTTGCGACTTTCGTGGCGGCGCGGGCGCGCGAAATACCGCCGCGGGACAATTCCGCGACGTGAACGACAGGAATGGCAGGCGCGCGTCCGACGCGCGCCGATCGTGCCGCGTCGGTAGTTTCCCGCAATTTATGCGATGAATGGCGAGCATATCGATTATCAATTTTGCGTATGCTCGCAGGCTCCCTATCTTGCAAACTCAGCCAAGCAAGCGAGAGAGCAATGGACCGGGAAGCCCACGACATCATCGAACAGACAATCACATTGACCGCGGCGGATGGCCACGCCTTCGCGGCCTTTCGTGCCAAGCCCAAACAGGGCGGCAAAGGCGGCCTCGTGATCTTGCAGGAAATCTTCGGCCTGACCGATCAGCTCAAATCGGTGGTGCGCGCCTATGCGCGGGACGGCTACGACACGATCTTCCCGTGCGTTTACGACCGCGTGGCGCCCGGCACGGTGATCCCGTTCAACGAACCGGACCGCGGCCGGGACCTCGCCTACGGTCTGCCGCTCGACAAAGTGATACTCGACGTCGACGCCGCCGTGCGGCACGTGCAAAACAGCCACGGGGTTTCGGTGCTCGGCTTCTGCTGGGGCGGCGGCGTGATCGTGCGGGCAGCGGCGGAGCTCAACCTGCGCGGCGCCATCGCCTTCTACGGCACGCGGCTGCCGACTTATCTCGGCCTGACGCCGAAGTGCCCGCTGCTGTTCCACTTCGGCAAGACCGATCCGAACTCGACGCCGGAAATCATCGAGCAGGTACGCAAGGCGTTCCCGTCGGCCGAAACTTACATCTACGACGCCGGTCACGCCTTCGCCAACGACGTGCGGCCGGCTTATGTCGAAGCCGCGGCCACGACCGCGCGTGCGCGCACTCTCGAATTCCTCGGCAGGCATCATCAGGCAGCGACTTCAAACCCGCCAAAGCCGGGCCGCGTGCGCACTAATCTGCAGTGGTGAGCGGCAAATCTGCCAACTTAATTAGAAGGCTTCGTAGACCGCCTTGATCTGCCGCCGCAGCCAGACGTGCTTCTTGTCCTTATCGCTGCGATGATGCCAGACCATGTTGGTCGAGATTTTCCCGACATTGATCGGCACCGCGCGCTTGGCGAGCTTGAACGAGCGCTCGAACACGTTCGACGCCAGCTCGGTGAAAACGCCGATCATGTCGCTGTGCGCTAGGAGATGCGGCACGGCGGTGAAATTCGACACCGCCACCAGCGCCTGACGCCGCAGGCGGTGGCGCAGCAGCAAATCGTCGAAGATCGCCGTGCGGTTTCCGGTGGCGCTGACGATGACGTGCGGAAACGACAGCACCGTGGTGATGTCGAATTTCACGCCGCGCTTGAGAATCGGATGGTCGCGCCGGAACACGCAAAACAGGTTTTCCGCCAGCATGAATTCGGCGTTCAAATGGCCCGGCTTCTCGTCGAGCCAGCCGAGCGCGAGGTCGGTGCGATCCTGATCGAGCAGGTCGAGCGCCTGCTTGCGGTCGGCGGTCAAGACCTGCAGCAACATGTTGGGCGCGAGCTTGCGCAGGCGGTCGAACAACGGCGGCACGACGGCGATGCTCAGCCGGTCCGGCGTGCTCAGGCGAAACACGCCGGTGGCGGTGGCCGGATTGAATTGCGCCTCGCCGGCAAGACAGCTTTCCGCAAGGCCGATCGCCTCGCGCAACGGGGCGCGGATGGCTTCGGCCCGCGGTGTGAGCACGAACCCGTTCGGCCCGCGCACCAAGAGATCGTCGCCGAGGATCTTGCGCAGCTTGCCGAGCGCGTTGCTGACCGCGGGCTGCGACCGGCCGAGCCGCAAGCCGGCGCGCGTGACGTTGCGCTCGCTGATCAGCGCGTCCAGGACCTTCAGCAGATTGAAGTCGAGATTGCCGAGGTTCATGAAAAACCCTCGTTTCCTGACATTCGTACAATGAATATACCGTATTGTTAGGATCAATTTGGAAAATAGAGAAGCACTCCCTAGACTGGAAGGGCAGCTTTTGCGCAAGTCTAAAATCACGTCCGAGAATACGGTCGGCGGTCAACGCCGGCGTCATCAACCCCTGGGAGGAACAGCCATGACCATCTCGCGCCGCAAGCTCATCGTCACCCTCGGTCTCGGCTCGGTAGCGAGCCTGCTGCCGCGCGCGGCTTTCGCCGCCTATCCGGACCGGCCGATTCATCTGATCGTGCCGTTCGCGCCAGGCGGCAATGCCGACATCGTCGGCCGCATCGTCGGCGAGCGGATCTCCAGCGCGCTCGGCCAGCCGGTGGTGGTCGACAACCGCGGCGGTGCCGGCGGCTCGATCGGCGCGGAAGCGGTGGCACGGGCGACACCTGACGGCTACACGCTGTTCGTCGGCTCGAACGGCCCGCTCACGGTCAATCCCTTCGTGCAGGCCAAGCTCGCCTACGATCCGCTCAAGGATTTTGCGCCGGTCGCGCTGACCAGCTACGTGCCGCACGTCATCATCCTCAACAACGCGGTCGAGTCGAAGACGCTGCCGGATTTCATCGCCGCCTCCAAGAAGCAGCCGATCAGCATCGCCACCAGCGGCGTCGGCAGCGCCACGCATATGACGCTCGAGCGGTTCAAAGCGGCGACCGGCGCCAAGCTCACGCATATCCCCTACCGCAGCGGCGGCCAGCTGATGCCTGACCTGATCGGCGGCAATATCCAGGCGGCGATGACGGAATTCTCCACCGCATTGCCGCTGCATAAAGGCGGCAAGGCGCGCATTCTCGCCGTCGCCTCGGCGCAGCGCTCCAAGCTCGCGCCCGACGTCGCCACCTTCATCGAAGGCGGCGTGAAGGATTTCACCGCGGAGAGCTATATCGGCATTCTGGCGCCCGCCGGCACGCCGCCCGCCATCATTGCGCAGTTGCAGAAGGCGATCGCCGCCGGCCTCGAAGGCGGCCCGGCGCCCGACAAGCTGCGCGGCATGGGCGCGGAAATCGCCACCGCCGAACAGATGACGTCGAGCGGTTTTGCCGCCTTCATCAAGGCCGACTACGGCCACATGAAGGAAGCCGCTAAGCTCGCCGGTATCGTGCCGAAATGAGCGGGGCCCTGCCAAACGGTGCCTGCGACTGCCACTGCCACGTCTTCGGCCCGGCGGCGCGGTTTCCCTATGCGGAGCCGCGCAGCTACACGCCGGACGACGCGCCGCTCGCCGCCTATCTCGCCTTGCTCGACCGCCTCGGCTTCGATCGCGGCGTGCTGGTGCAGCCTTCCGCCTATGGCCGCGACAACCGCGCGATGCTCGATGCGCTTAACGCCGAGCCCAAGCGCCTGCGCGGCGTGGCGGTCGGCGGCGCCGAGCTGACGGCGGACAAACTGAAGGAGTGGCACGCGGCCGGCGTGCGCGGCTTGCGCGCCAACGAATTCCGCCGCGACGGCAAGGCTTACTACCAGAACGGCGTCGGTCTGAAGGAGATCGAGCCGCTATTGCCGCTTCTCGCCGATCTCGGCTGGCACCTGCAGCTCTGGGTCGACGCGCGCGATCTGCCGGACATGGCGGATGCGCTCGCCCGCGTGCCGGTGCCGGTCGTGGTCGATCATATGGGCCGGCTGGAGCATCACCACGGCACGCACAATTCGGGCTTCCAGGCGCTGTTGCGCGGCGTCGGCAAGGGGCGGCTCTGGGCGAAACTGTCGGGCACCTACCGGCTGGGCGCGAAAGCGCCGGATTATGCCGAGGCGCGGCCGTTCCACGATGCGCTGGTCGCCGCCAATCCGCGCAACCTGGTCTGGGGCACCGACTGGCCGCATCCGCGGCCGGAAGGGCCGGTGCCGAATGCCGCGCGTCTGTTGGCCGTGTTCCTCGACTGGACACGCGATCCGGCCCTGCGGCAGGCCGTCCTCGTCGACAACCCGGCGCGGCTTTACGATTTCTGACGATGGGTCTTCAGGCCGGACGCGCGATTTTTGTCAGGTCGAGCCGTGGCCGCGGCTCCGGCCCATAGAAGTCACCGCTCCGTGTCATCGGCCGCGGCTTCATCAGGATGGACGTCAGACGATCGCGCAAGGCCTTCGGCGACATCGGCTTGATGAGGAATTCATGCACGCCGGCGCGCACGGCCTCGGTGACGGCGGATTGGTTGGCATGGCCGCTCAGCATGATGATCGGGACATGCGGACGCGGAGACATGCCGGGCGTGCGCACCGCGCGTGCCACGTCCATGCCGTTATATCCCGGCAAATCCGCATCGAGCAGCACCATGTCCGGATTGCGCGTGAGGATCGCGTCCAAGGCGGCGACCCCGTCGTCCGCCTCGATCACCGACTGCGCGCCGAGCGTCATCAGCATGTTGCGGGTCAGCCGCCGCATGTAGGCATTGCTGTCGGCGATCAGGATATCGAGGCCTTGCAGCAAAGTCTCGGTCGTATTCTTGTGCATGCCGGTGACCATTCCAATGTGACGGTCAACCCTAATTCAAAGACTCTGTAATTTTGTTGAAGCGACCGTTCAATTTTTCGCTATTTCGCCTGGGCAGGTGTCACAGTCGCAACCAATTGATGAGCGCGACACCCCGCATTTAGATAAAATTGTCAGTAATTGCAGCGAGGCGGCATGAAACTCCCCGGCCCTGATCATCCGATCACCATCACGCCCAATCTCAAGCGCGTGCGCGTATTGTTCCACGGCACGGTGATCGCCGATACGAAGCAGGCGCTAACTTTAAAGGAAGCGAGCTATCCGGCGGTGCAATACATCCCGCGCGCCGACGTCGCCATGGACCTGCTCAAGCCGACGACGCACGCGAGCCATTGTCCCTACAAGGGCGACGCCAGCTATTTCACCGTCGCCGTCAACGGCAAGACGGCGGAGAACGCGGTCTGGAGCTATGAGCAGCCGTTTCCGGCCATGGCCGACATCGCCGGCCACTTGGCCTTCTATCCGAGCCGGGTGGACGCGATCGAAGAAATCTGATGGCTCCGCTCATTCGCGCGAAAGCGGCGCAGGGTCACGAATTGCTCGTCTTACCGCGCTACACCGCTGCTTCACCGGGAATTGCAAGCGACAGGTCGCGGATCTCGCCTGCAGGAGCCCCGTAGCCTTCACGCATCAGTGGAAAGGCGCTCTCAAGCCAGGTGCGGGCGATCGGCTCGGCCGACGTCAAAAAACGTGGATTGAGCTCGGCCATTTTTGTCACGCCCAAGAGAGCCATGGAGCGCACGATCTCGTTTTCGACGATTTCGAGCATGCGGACGACGGCAGCTTCGCCCCCGGCTCCTAACGCGATTCCCTGCAGTCGGCCGATCCCAACCGCAGTCGCACCGAGCGCCAGCGCTTTGAGAACGTCGGTTCCACGCAGAATGCCGCCGTCGACAATGATCTCGGCGCGACCGCCGACAGCGGCGACAATCTCGGGCAGCGCCGCAATCGTTCCTTGTGAATGGTCGAGCTGCCGCCCGCCATGGTTGGAGACGTAAATGCCGTCAACGCCGCGTGCGACGCCGATCTCCGCATCTTCGGCCGTGCTGATGCCTTTGAGGATCAGCGGCACGTTTACGTAGGAGCGTATGCGGTCGACGTCATCCCAATTGAACGCCGCCTGGAACGTTTCGGAAGTGTGTCCGACGCGGGCGGTCGGACGATGGCCCTTGGCAAGATCGCGTTCACGGCGGCCGTAGGCGGCGCGATCGACCGTGAGGCATATGGCGCGATAGCCGAACTCCAGCGCCCGTTTTATCGTGCTATCCACCCATTCCTTGTCGCCGCGCACATAGAGCTGGAAGAACTTGGGATAGTCCGCGGCCCGGCTGACCTCTTCAAGACCGGGGGCGCAAACAGAACTCAGCATATGGACGACGCCGGCACGCGCTGCGGCGCGCGTCGGGACCACGCCGCCTTCGGCGATGATGTCCTGCATCGAACCGATCGGCGCCAGGACGATGGGGAGCTTGAGCTTCTGGCCCAGCAGGGTCGTGCCCGTATCGATGTGTTCGACATTGCGCAGCACGCGCGGGCGGAACGCGAGGCGATCGAGTGCCAGGCGATTTTGGTTGAGGGTTGTCTCGGTTTCCGAGCCTCCCATGAGGTAATCCCAGGCGCCCGGCGAAAGTTTCCGCTTGGCCAAAGACAGAAGCTGAAACAACGTGTCCACTTGACTGATATCGGTCATGCCAATGTCTCTGATGATGGCTGCTCAGCCGCCAATGAATGATGGTGGAAGGCCCCTGAGCCGCTGGGAACTGGGCCGCTCTAATGCATGCGCGGCGTTTTGAGAAACTTCTGCCGGTCCGATGAATTCACCCGCACATCGAAGGTCACGCCTTCGCGGTAGAGCGTCAGCGGCACCTCGACGCCGGCTTGGCCGAGCGACCAGACCTTGCGGTAGAAGCCGGCGAGCGTCGACACGGTCTCGCCATTGACCGCCAGGATCACGTCGCCGGTTTTCAGTTCGGCGCGCGCCGCCGGCCCCTTGGGCGCGATGCCGACGGCGACGATCTTGTCCTCGATCTCGGTCGAATAAAGCCCGAGCCAGGGCCGCGCCGGCTTGTTGACGCGGCCGAACTTGCGCAGATCGTCGAGGACCGGCGGCAAGAGATCGATCGGCACGATCATGTTGAGATGTTCGTTCTTGCCCTCGCGGGCGCGCTCGAGCTGCAGGGAGCCGATGCCGATCAATTCGCCCTTGGACGAGATCAGCCCGGTGCCGCCCCAATTGGGATGCGCCGGGAAGGTGAAGATCGCCTCGTCCAGCACGTATTCCCAATAGCCGGCAAATTCCTGCTTGGCGGCGATGCGGCCGGCGAGCGAGCGCGTGCGCCCGCCCGCGCCGCCGATCACCACCCGTTCGCCAAGCTCGGCCGCCTTCGACGAGCCGATCGGCAGCGCCGGCAGGTCGATCTTGCCCAACGCCTGCACCAGGCCGAAGCCCGTCTCCTGGTCGAAGCCGAGCGCGTGGCCTTCCATCACATGGCCGTCGCCGAGATGCAGCCAGACGGTCTGCGCCTCGGTGATCAGATAGCCGATGGTGAGCACCAGCCCATTGTCGATCAGCACGCCATTCCCGGCGCGCTCGACGCCGAGCGTCTCGGCGGTGAAGGCATCCTGCGGGATGATCGAATGCAGGCCGACCACCGAGGACAGTGCGCGCTCGAGATCGTAGCCATAGTCTTCCGCGCGCGGCTGCGCGGAGGGCGGCACTTTCCACTCGGTCAACGCGGCCATGCCGGGCTCCTGGGCTTTTTGCTATCTATCATATGCGATAAGGACGCAAGCGAGAAGATGCTAGCCGCCATGATAGCGTAGAGACAACCATGACCCCGCTCTCCATTCTCGACCTTTCGCCCGTTGCCGCCGGCTCGACCGGCGCGCAGGCCTTGCGCAATTCGCTCGATCTGGCGCGGCTCGCCGACAGCCTTCGGCTATCTGCGCTACTGGGTGGCCGAGCACCATAATCTGCCGTCGATCGCCAGTTCCGCCCCCGACATCATGATCGGGCAGATCGCCGCCGCCACGACCCATCTGCGCGTCGGTTCCGGCGGCGTCATGCTGCCCAACCACGCCCCGCTGATGGTGGCCGAGCGCTTCAAGGTGCTGGAGGCGCTGTTTCCCGGCCGCATCGATCTCGGCCTCGGCCGCGCGCCCGGCACCGATCCGGCCACATCCTATGCGCTGCGGCGGCGGCAGGGCATCAGCGAGGAGGACGATTTCCTCGACCGCTTCAACGAATTGATGCTGCTCGAGACGCGCGGCTTTCCCGCCGGCCATCCGTTCCACAATGTGCGCGCCATGCCGGCGGACGTGGCGCTGCCGCCGATCTATCTGCTCGGCTCGTCCGACTACAGCGCGCAACTTGCCGGCCAGATCGGCGCGGCCTTTGCCTTCGCGCATCATTTCGCGACCTTCGATGCGGTCGAGGCGATGCGGCTTTATCGCGACAATTTCCGGCCGTCGCCGTCGCACGAAAAGCCCTACGCGATCCTCGGCGACGCACGTGGTCTGCGCCGACACCGACGCGGAGGCCGAGCGGCTGGCGAAGACCGTCGATCTCAATATCGTGCGCCGCGCCAAGGGCGAATATCTGCCCCTCGCCTCGCCGGAAGACGCCGCGGCCTACGACTACTCGCCGGTCGACCGCGCGCGCATCGCGCAGAACCGCACCAAGCTGTCGGTCGGCGCGCCGGCGACGGTGAAGGCCAGGCTCGAGCCGCTGATCGACGCGACCAGGCCGACGAATTGATGGTCACGACCATGATCTTCAGCCACGAGGCGCGCAAGCATTCCTATGAATTGCTGGCCAAGGCGTTTGCCGACCTGAGTCCCGGGCCAGCGAGGGTATCTCCACACCATGCGGCACGCCATGCTAGAAACCGCCCGGCGCGGACAGACGTTTTCCGCATTCTTCGAGCGTTCAAGAAACAGGGAGGTTTCCTTGGGTAAGCAGTTCACACTCACCACCGCCGACAAACATTCGCTCGGCGCCTATCGCGCCGATCCGCAAGGCGCGCCGAAGGGCGGCCTGGTCGTGGTTCAGGAGATTTTCGGCGTCAATCATCACATCCGCGCGGTCTGCGACCGGCTGGCGGCGCTCGGCTACGTGGCGGTGGCGCCGGCGGTGTTCGACCGCTTCGTGCGCGATTTCGAATGCGGCTATACGCCGGACGAGATCGCCAATGCGCGCAGCTATCTCGGCAATCTCAATTGGGAGCCATGATGCACGACATCGCCGCGGCGCAAGGCGACCTCAAAGGCGTCGGCCCGCTCGGCGTGATCGGCTTCTGCATGGGCGGCACCGCCGCGTTCCTGGCCGCCTGCCGGATTCCCGGCCTGTCGGCGGCGGTCGCCTATTACGGCGGCATGATCGGCAAGTTCGCCGACGAGAAGCCGAAATGCCCGATGCAGATGCATTTCGGCGAGAAGGACGAAGGCATCCCGATGAGACGAGGTGGACGAGATCAAGAAGAAGCAGCCGCAGGCGGAGATCTACGTCTATCCCGGACGCCCGCACGGCTTCTATTGCGACGAGCGCGCCAGCTACAACAAGGAGGCCGCCGAGCTCGCCTGGAGCCGGACGCAGGAATTCCTCGGCAAGCATATGAAGAAGTAAGCAGCTCGCTTGACGGTCATCGTCCGCGCAAGCCGGACGATCCAGCCTCTCGAACTTGTCGAAGCTGACTGGGTCCCCCGCCTTCGCGGGGGACGACGCCGGTCAGTTCGATCAGAACCAGCGCTCCTTGACCACGATGGTGTCGCCGGGGCGCAGCGGATAGTTGAGCGGCACGTCGCCCTTGATCTGCTGGCCGGGCGCGCTGCGGGTGAGCTCGACCGTGCTCTTGTAGGCGCGCGGCGAGAAGCCGCCGGCGATCGCCACCGCCGTCTCCACCGTCATGTTGGCGACGTAGGGATACTGCCCCGGCGTGGTCACCTCGCCGAGAATGAAGAACGGCCGGTAGGTCTCGACCTCGACCGTCACATGCGGCTCGCGCACGTAGCCCTGCTTGAGCCGCTCGGCGATCCTCTGCGACGAGCTGCTGGGTGGTGATGCCGCGCGCCGGCACGGTGCCGATCAGCGGCAGGTTGACATTGCCGCCGGCATCGACGATGTAGGAATTGGAGATGCCGTCCTGGCCGAACACCACGACGCGCAGCTTGTCGCCGGCATCGAGCGTGTAGGGCTGCTCGAGCGGCGAGGCCGCGGCATAGCCGTAAGGCGCCGCCGCGTAGGGTCCGCCGGCGCCGATATTGCGGCGTGCGCGTAGCGCGGCGCGTGGCGTCGCGGCCGGCGGCGGCACATATTGCGGCACGTAGGACGGTTGCAACGGTTGCTGCGCGTAACCTGCGGCGCGCTCGACTGCGAGGTGAACAAGCCGCGCTCGCCGTGCGCCCGCTCTTGATAGGTCTGGTAGCTCGATGCGCGCGATGCCGCGCGTGAGCAGCCGCGTCGTTGGCGCCGGGCTCATGCCGCATGCAGCCGGCGGCCGCCAGCGCGACCACGATCGGCCAACAAAAATCGGGCTCCCCGCATCGACCGAATCCGGGCCGTCGAAAGAAATTGAGCCCGATTAACGCCTTATATGGTTAACAAACCCTCACCGGCCGGCTGCCGCGATAAGCCCCGGCGACGACAGGGCTTTTCGCCGTCGCCCGCAAACGCAACGGGCGCCCGCGATGGGCGCCCGCGCTTCGTCTGGATTCGCGTCTGACGACGATCAGGCGCCGGCGGCCTGCGTCAGCTTCGCGCCGGTGCCGATCGGGCAGGACACGCCGGTGCCGCCGAGCCCGCAATAGCCGAACGGATTCTTGGCGAGATATTGCTGGTGATAGTCCTCGGCGAAATAGAACTCCGGCGCATCGACGATCTCGGTGGTGATGGCGCCGTAGCCCTTGCCTGTCGAGCGCCTTCTGATACATCGCCTTCGACGCCTCGGCGGCTGCCTGCTGCTCGGGCGTGAAGGTGTAGATGCCGGAGCGATACTGCGTGCCGACATCGTTGCCCTGGCGCATGCCCTGGGTCGGGTCATGGCTTTCCCAGAAAGTCTTGAGCAGCGCTCGTAGGAAATCTTCTTCGGATCGTAGACGACCAGCACCACCTCGTTGTGGCCGGTGCGGCCGGAGCAGACTTCCTCGTAGGTCGGATTGGGCGTCAGCCCGCCGGCATAGCCGACCGCGGTGACATAGATGCCGTCGCCCAGCTCCCAGAATTTGCGTCTCGGCGCCCCAGAAGCAGCCGAGGCCGAACATGGCCTTCTCGAGCCCTCCGGATAAGGCCCCTTGAGCGCGTGGCTGTTGACGAAGTGCTTGGCCGCGGTGCGGATCGGGTTATCGCGCCCGGGCAGCGCCTCGCCGGCCGTCGGCATGGCAATCTTCTTGAAGCTGAACATGGTTGGTCCTCCTGCAATCGGTGACCGGAATATAAGATCGTTCGCGGCCGCCGCGGAAATGCCGGCGCCGATCACGTCTCGGCCAGCCGCGCGCAGCGACGCACGCGTTCACGCCGCGCGCGAGGCTGTCGACGGATACCGTCACGCGCTAGCGCGTAGCCGATCAGCGGCTTCTTCTTGCGGCCGAGCAGGAGCAGCAGGATCCCGACGACGCCGAGCAGGCTCCAGGCCGGCGCCGCCAGCACCGAGACCATCACCGGGTCCCACAGCAGGCCGCCGGCATAAGGCTCGATCAGCGGCTTGAGCTTCGCCAGGCTCGCCGGCATTGATCAGTTCCCACAGCGCCCGCACGCTGGTGAGCGAGAGGCTGTTGCCGGCGATCGACTTGGTGCCGTCATAGATCACCAGGATAAAGGCGGCGGCCAGAGCAGGACAGGCCGAGGAAGCGGAACAGGAAACGGATCATGGTTTAGGTGGTCTTTTCCTTGCGCAACGCGTACCGCTTACCCTGCGGCGCGGCCCGGTTCAACAAGCTGCGCCGGCGCGCCTTCCCTTGAGCAATCGCGGCTGCTTCCGCTAACGTCACCCTCGCCGGGCATCGCGCCGGTTGTGTCAAGGAGTAGAAATGCCCGCAAAACCCCACCGGCCGCAACCGGCCGACCTTCACCGACCAGGAAGCCCTGCAATTTCACAGCGTCGGCCGGCCCGGCAAGCTGGAGATCATCGCCACCAAGCCGATGGCGACCCAGCGCGACCTGTCGCTCGCCTATTCGCCGGGCGTCGCCGTGCCGGTGCTGGCCATCGCCGAGGATCCGAGCCGCGCCTACGACTACACCGCCAAGGGCAATTTCGTCGCCGTCATCTCCAACGGCACCGCCATCCTGGGCCTCGGCAATCTCGGCGCGCTGGCCGCCAAGCCGGTGATGGAAGGCAAGGCGGTGCTGTTCAAGCGCTTCGCCGACATCGACTCCATCGACCTCGAAGTCGCCACCGAGGACCCCGACGAGTTCATCAATTGCGTGCGCTATCTCGGCGCCAGCTGCGGCGGCATCAATCTGGAGGACATCAAGGCGCCGGAGTGCTTCATCATCGAGCAGCGCCTGCGCGAGCTGCTGGACATCCCGGTGTTCCACGACGACCAGCACGGCACCGCCATCATCTCCGCCGCCGGCCTGATCAATGCGCTCGATCTGACCGGCCGCGACATCGACGACATCAAGCTGGTGCTGCAACGGCGCCGGCGCCGCCGGCATCGCCTGCCTCGAACTGCTCAAGGCGATGGGCTTCACGCCCGAGAACCTGATCCTGTGCGACACCAAGGGCGTGATCTACCAGGGCCGCACCGAAGGCATGAACCAGTGGAAGTCGGCCCACGCGGTCGAAGACCAAGGCGCGCACGCTGGCCGAGGCGCTGGAAGGCGCCGACGTGTTCTTCGGCCTCTCGGTCAAGGGCGCGGTGACCAAGGACATGGTCAAGTCGATGGCGACGAAGCCGATCATCTTCGCCATGGCCAATCCCGATCCGGAAATCACCGCCGAGGAAGTGGCGGAGGTGCGCGACGACGCCATCATGGCCACCGGCCGCTCCGACTATCCCAACCAGGTCAACAACGTGCTGGGCTTCCCCTACATTTTCCGCGGCGCGCTCGACGTGCGCGCGACGCACCATCAACATGGAGATGAAGATCGCCGCCGCGCGCGCGCTGGCCGAGCTGGCGCGCGAGGACGTGCCCGACGAAGTCGCCGCCGCCTATACGGGGCGCGGCCGAAATTCGGCCCCGACTACATCATCCCGGTGCCGTTCGATCCGCGGCTGATCTCCACCGTGCCGCCGGCCGTCGCCAAGGCGGCGATGGACACCGGCGTCGCGCGCAAGCCGATCGCCGACATGGACGCCTACCGCCAGCAGCTTGCGCCGCGGCTCGATCCGATCGCCGGCACGCTGCTGCAGAGTCTTCGCGCGGCTGCGCCGGCAGCCGCAAGCGCGTCGTCTTCGCCGAGGGCGAGGAGGAGCAGGTGATCCGCGCCGCGGCAAGCTTCGTGCACCAGGGGCTCGGCACGCGCGCTGCTGGTCGGCCGCGAGGAGCGCGTGCAGGCCAGCCGCGCGCGAAGCCGGCATCGAGCTCGGCGAAGGCATCGAGATCATCAATGCCCGCATGTCGACCCGCAACACGGTCTATACCGACTATCTTCTATGAGCGGCTGCAGCGGCGCGGCTATCTGCAGCGCGACTGCCAGCGGCTGGTCAACAAGGACCGCAACCATTTCGCCGCCTGCATGGTGGCGCTCGGCGACGCCGACGCCATGGTGACCGGCGTCACCCGCAATTTCTCGGTCGCGCTCGACGACGTGCGCCGCGTGATCGATCCGAAGCCCGGCCACCGCGTGATCGGCGTGTCGATGGTGCTGGCCGCGGGCGCACCGTGCTGGTCGCCGACACCGCGGTCACCGAAATGCCGGAGGCCGAGGAGATCGCCGACATCGCCATCGAGGCGGCCGGCGTCGCGCGCCGGCTCGGCTATGAGCCGCGGGTGGCGCTGCTCGCGTTCTCCACCTTCGGCCATCCGCAGGGCGAGCGCTCCGCGCGCGTGCATCGAGGCGGTGCAGATCCTCGACCAGCAAACGCGTCGATTTCGAATATGACGGCGAAATGGCCGCCGACGTCGCGCTCAATCCGGCGCTTGGCCGCGCCCTATCCGTTCTGCCGGCTGTCCGGCCCGGCCAACGTGCTGATCATGCCGGCGTTCCATTCGGCCTCGATCTCCACCAAGATGCTGCAGGAGCTCGGCGGCGCGACCGTGATCGGGCCGCTGCTGGTCGGCCTCGACGGCCGGTGCAGATCGTCCAGCTCGGCGCCAAGGACAGCCAGATCGTCAACATGGCGGCGCTGGCGGCATATAATGTCAGCGGGTGACAGACGAACCCGTCACGCCCGGCCTTGTGCCGGGCATCCACGCCTTTCTTTTCTGGAGCAAAGGGAAACGTGGATAGCCGGGACAAGCCTGGCCATGACGCGAAGAAATGGGAGACATGGAGTGAGTAAACCATTGTCCGGCGTGATCGCCGCCATCGCAACGCCGATTGACGAGAGCGGCGTGCCCGATCGCAAACGCGCAATCAACCTGGCGCGCTATCTGCTCGACAACGGCTGCGACGGCCTCAACGTGCTCGGCACGACCGGCGAAGCGACCTCGTTCTCGCGCGAGGAGCGCATGGCGGTGATGAGCGCCTACAAGGCGGACGGGATGCCGCTCGACCGGCTGATGGTGGGAACCGGCGCCGCCGCCGTATCGGATGCCGTCGCGCTCACCCGCCATGCCGCCGAGCTCGGCTTTGCCGGGGCGCTGGTGCTGCCGCCGTTCTACTACAAAGGCGTACCCGACGACGGTCTGGTTGCCTACATCGACACCTTGGTGAAGGCGACGGCGGACAAGCCGATCCCGATCTATCTCTATCACTTCCCGGCCATGTCCGGCCTGCCCTGGCATGTCACATTGATCAAGCGGCTGTTGGCATCCTTTCCGTCCCGCATCGTGGGTCTCAAGGATTCTTCCGGCGACATGGCTTATGCGAGATCAGTGGCGGCTATCTCGTCCGACTTCGCCGTGTTTCCCTCGACCGAAGCCGCGCTCATCGAAGCGCGCGGCGGCGCGTTCACCGGCTGCATCTCGGCCACCGCCAATCTTAACGCCGATCTCTGCGCGCGTGCCTGGCGCGGCGGTGACGCGGCGGCGCTCGATGCCGCGGTGGCGATCCGCAAACTGTTCGACGGCAAGCCGCTGGTCTCCGGTGTGAAGGCGATGCTCGCGCATATCCATGACGACCCGGCGCTTTCCCGGGTCAAGCCGCCGCTGGCCGCGTTTTCGGCCGCCGACCGCGCGGCGGTGGTTGCCGGCCACGATGCGGTACGGGCCAAGCAGGTCGCCTGAAGCGCATGGTGCCGAAAAGTGGGGTAGCGGCTTTCGGAAAAGACCATGCGCCCGCAAAAAGGCGGTAAATACCGGCGTTGACGCCCGCGCGGGGCCTTACTATAAGCCTCGCCCGTGGCGGCGGGGTATCCTTCCGCCACGCTTTCTTGCAAAGATCAGTCGTTTAGGCGGTCTTTCCGCCGTGAAACGTCAGTTGTGAACGAGAGGCTCATGGCCAATACGAAGTCCGCCCGCAAAGCCACGCGCAAGATCGCGCGCCGAACGATCGTCAATAAAGCGCGCCGCTCGGTGCTGCGCAATTCGGTCCGCAAGATCGAGGAAGCGATCGCCACGGGCGACCGCACAGCGGCGTTGGCGGCGTTCAAGGAAGCCGAACCGGCAATCATGCGTGCAGCGCAGCGCGGCGTCGTGCATAAGAACAATGCGAGCCGCAAAGTGTCGCGCCTCGCCCATCGGATTGCCAAGCTCGCCAAGTAAGCGGCGGTTGCAGCTTTCGCGCTACGTCATTTTCCCATCAAATCGTTGAGAAATGCGGCCGAGTGGCCGCATGATACGCCTTGCGGCGGCGCGCGGTAGTGAAACCGTCATCGCGGCGTCAAACAAGTCTGCTCGTCACGAATTTGCTTGACATGTTGCGGCGCTGGCGGCGCCGACGCCGATGCCTGCTCGATTTTCGAACGAGGGCTACTTTGAATTTCCGCTCAGAATTTTTTTTGCGGCATTAAAGACTTAACGAGTATGAGAAGGCGAGGACCACAAGATGTACAATTGAACAGCAATTTTTTCGAGCTTTCGCCTTTTTATTTATTGCGTTGCCGTGCTGCGCCCGAAAGTCAAATTCCCTTTTCTAATTCTGCGCGACTTATCAAGACCTTGCAAATCAATTTATGCACAGACGCGCTGTCGTAGCGCCGCGCATATTTGTCATATGCAAAGCCTATTTTTTCGATTTCGATTGCGGGTCGTTAACGCTTGTGTATTTTTGAAAAGCGCGCTCGGACTTCCCGAGCGCTATCAAAACAAAGGTCTCGCACCACGCTCATCGCGGATGAGAATAGCTTTTGTTTGCCTGTTGGCGCCAGAGGCGGCCGTTCGAAACGTCGAGAAGCCGGATTGAGGGTTCAACGTCGAGTTCTAGTGAATTTGGCTTCGCACATTCGGTCACGTGTTCGGAAGGCGATTTGAGCGGACTGCCGCGAGATGAGTGTGAGGCAGACCACCGGGCGAACGTCCGGAAAACAATTCGGGGGAATTATGACAGCGACGGGATGGTATTTGGCGGTCAACGGCGGCGTCTCCGATTGGATTTCGTCCGCTTTGAATTCATCCTGCCTTGGCGGGCGTCCCGCCTCGCTGTCCTCCATTGTTTTGCCCTTTAGCCTGACGACCGGCTGTTCCTCCGTCTTTATGACCGGCATTCGCGGCGCTACGCCGCCGCCGGCGGGGTGGGGCGCAGCATCCTCGACCCGCCGCCCAGGTCGCGCCGCCCGGACTTAAGAGGCTCCGGCGGACCGACACTCTCCCTACGGCGTTGTCATCGAGCTTGTTGCGTGCCCTCCGACGTGTCGGCGGTGTCGCACCGTCGGGCCGCCAGCTTTTTCGTCCAACCATTCAGATCGAGATAAAAAAATGTCGAACGCGGATCAGGAGAGCTGGTCACGAGTGAAGAGCCGCCTGCGCACCGAGGTCGGCGACGACGTCTATTCCAGCTGGTTTGCACGCATGGACCTGGAAGCGATCGAGGAGGGAACCGTGCGCCTGTCGGTGCCGACCCGTTTCCTCAAGAGCTGGATCCAATCGCATTATGCCGAGCGGGTGCTGGCCTGCTGGCAGGCGGAACAGCCGCAAATCAATCGCGTCGAGCTGATCGTGCGCTCGGCGGTGCTGCGCACGGCCGTCGTCAAGCCCAAGGCCGAGCTCGAGATGGGCGCCGGCGACGGCGGCCGCTTCAACGGCAATGGCAACGGCCGCCCGCTGCCGGCCGGCGACGCGACTGGGCACGAGGCGCTCGGCGGCTCGCCGCTCGACGCCCGCCTGACCTTCGACACCTTCGTGGTCGGCCGCTCCAACACGCTGGCGCAGGCCGCCGCCAAGCAGGTGGCCGCCGCCAAGCGCGGCGATCCGGTGATGTTCAACCCGCTTTACATCCACGCCGGCGTTGGCCTCGGCAAGACGCATCTCCTGCAGGCGATCACCTGGACCGGCAACGCCATGGGCGAGCGCAAGGTGCTCTATCTGACCGCCGAGAAGTTCATGTACGGCTTCGTATCGGCGCTGCGCACCCAGACCGCGCTCGCCTTCAAGGAAGCGCTGCGCGGCATCGGCGTGCTGGTGATCGACGATCTGCAATTCCTGCAAGGCAAGTCGACCCAGGCCGAGTTCTGCCACACCCTCAACGCGCTGATCGACGCCGGCCGCCAGGTGGTGATCGCCTCCGACCGGCCGCCCTCCGACCTCGAAAGCCTCGACGACCGCGTGCGCTCGCGGCTCGCCGGCGGGCTGGTGGTGGAAATGGGGCCGCTCGGCGAGGAGCTGCGCTTCGAAATCCTCAAGTCGCGCGTGACGGCGGCCCGCTCGCACCATCCGAGTTTCGACGTGCCGCTGCCGGTGTTGAGCTACATCGCCAAGACCGTCACCCATAACGGCCGCGATCTGGAAGGCGCGCTCAACCGCCTGCTCGCCCATAACAAGCTGACCGGCCATGCCGTCACCTTGGAAATGGCCGAGCGCGAGGTGCGCGACCTGATCCGCCCGCAGGAGCCGAAAAGGGTCAAGATCGAGGACATCCAGCGGGTGGTGGCGCGGCAATACAATGTCAGCCGGTCCGACCTGTTGTCGTCGCGGCGCACCGCCAACGTGGTGCGCCCGCGGCAGGTGGCGATGTATCTGGCCAAGACGCTGACGCTGCGCTCGCTGCCGGAGATCGGCCGGCGCTTCGGCGGCCGCGATCACACCACGGTGCTGCATGCCGTGCGCAAGATCGAGGGCTTAGTCGGCAACGACATGGCACTGGCCGAGGAAATCGAGATTTTGAAGCGTCAATTGCAGGAATAGCCCTGTCGGGCCGCCTCTCTCGGAATAGGGAGAGGCGGCCCGGCTCGCAAGCCGCCTGGGGATATGCCTGCCGGCCCGCAACCCGCCCTTGCCTAAACGTCGTACATTCGTCACCTTTCTTCCCCGGCCTCGCATTCCGCGGGCTGCCGGCTTGCCGTCGCGCCTCAATTCTGGGTCGTTTTCGCGGGCGCCGAAGCGGGTCTCTCCATGAAGGTTACCGTCGAGCGTGCAGAGCTGCTGAAGTCGCTGGGCCACGTGCATCGCGTGGTGGAGCGACGCAATACCATTCCAATTCTCGCCAACGTGCTGATCAAGGCCGACAAGGGCAAGCTCAGCATGAAGGCGACCGACCTCGATCTCGAAGTCGTCGAATTCGGTCGCTGCCGAGGTGTCGCCGGGCGGCGCCACCACGGTGCCGGCGCACATGTTCTACGAGATCGTGCGCAAGCTGCCCGAAGGCGCGCAGATCGTGATCGAGGGTTCCGGCGACCGCGCCGTGCTGTCGCTGCGCGCCGGGCGCTCGCGCTTCACCTTGCAGACGCTGCCAGAAAGCGATTTCCCCGATCTTGCCGCCGGCGAGATGACACATTCCTTCAAAATCGCAGCGAGCGATCTCAAGCGCCTGATCGACAAGACCCAGTTCGCGATCTCGACCGAAGAGACCCGTTACTATTTGAACGGCATCTATCTGCACACCGCCGGAACGGCGAAGAACGCGACGCTGCGCGCGGTGGCGACCGACGGCCATCGCCTGGCGCAGGTGGAGTTGCCACTGCCCGACGGCGCCGCCGGCATGCCCGGCATCATCGTGCCGCGCAAGACCGTGGCCGAGGTGCAGCGGCTGATCGAAACCGGCGAAGGCGAAGTGGCGGTCGAACTGTCCACCGGCAAGATCCGCTTCTCGATCGGCGACGTGGTGCTCACCAGCAAGCTGATCGACGGCACCTTCCCCGATTATGCGCGGGTGATCCCGGCCAACAACGACAAGAGCCTTACCGTCGACAAGAAGGATTTCGAGGCCGCGGTCGACCGCGTCTCCACGGTGTCGAGCGAGCGCGGCCGCGCGGTGAAGCTGTCGATCACCGGCGGGCGGCTGGTGCTGTCGGTGACCAATCCGGACAGCGGCAGCGCCACCGAAGAGCTCGAAGTGGAATACGAAGCCGATCCGCTCGATATCGGCTTCAATTCCCGCTACCTGCTCGACATCGCCGCGCAGATCGAGGGCGAAGTGGCCGTGCTCAGGCTCGCCGACCCCGGCTCGCCCACGCTGATCCAGGACAAGGACGCCAAAGGCGCGCTCTACGTGCTGATGCCGATGCGGGTGTAGTGCCCAATCGGCCTCATCCTGAGAAGCCTGCGCAGCAGGCGCCTCGAAGGATGGGGCCGCCCTCGTTTTCCGAGACGCGCCCTTCGGGGCTCCTCAGGATGAGGGCGGGTTGAGACTCGCGAGGCGTTGCACTAGAGCGACGTGATGACCGCCGCATGCATCCGCCGCCTGAGCCTCGTCAATTTCCGCAGCTATCACGCCGCGCAGCTGACACTCGGGCCGGCCGGGCCGGTGGTTCTGACGGGGGCGAACGGCGCCGGCAAGACCAATCTGATCGAGGCGATCTCGCTGCTCGCGCCCGGGCGCGGTTTGCGCCGCGCGACAACCGAAGAGCTGGCGTTTTCCGAGGGCGACGGCGCCTGGGCGGTATCGGCCGAGATCGAAGGCATGCTCGGCCTCGCCACGCTCGGCACCGGCATCGATCCGCCGGCGGGCGAGGATTCAGGCCCGGCGCGCAAATGCCGCGTCGATCGCGAGAGCGTTTCCTCGGCGGCGGCCTTCGCTGATCACCTGCGTGTGGTGTGGCTGACGCCCGCCATGGATCCGCTGTTTAACGGCCCCGCCTCCGAGCGCCGCCGTTTTCTCGACCGCCTGGTGCTGGCGGTCGACGCGCAGCATTCCAGCCGCGTTGCCGCGCTTGAGCGCTCGTTGCGTTCGCGCAACCGACTCTTGGAAGACGCCCACAGCGATCCGCACTGGCTCGATGCGGTCGAGCACGAGACCGCCGAGGTCGCGGTGGCGGTCGCCGCCGCGCGCGCGGAAACGGTCGCGCGTCTTTCGACAGCGCTTGCTGCCGCACGCGATGAAGGCTTTCCGCGCGCGGAGATCGCGCTTGACGGCTGGATGGAGAAGCTGCTGCCCAATCACAGCGCGACCGAGATCGAGGACCGCTACCGCGACCTGTTAAAAGCCAACCGCGCGCGCGACACTGCCGCCGGCCGCACCCTCGACGGCCCGCATCTGTCCGACCTCGCCGTCACCCATGCCGGCAAGGGCATCCCGGCAGCGCAAGCCTCGACCGGCGAGCAGAAGGCGCTGCTCATCCGCCTGGTGCTCGCCCATGCCGGTTTGATCAAGGAGATGACCGGCTTCGCGCCGCTCCTGCTGCTCGACGAGATCGTCGCCCATCTCGATCCGGCCCGCCGTGCGGCCTTGTACGACGCCTTGGCGAGCCTCGGCGCGCAAGTCTGGATGACCGGAGCCGATCCGGCCGCCTTCGGCGATATTGTGGGCCGCGCGCAGGTTTTTGTCGTCCGCCCCGGCGCGGTTGCTCCGGCGGCTTAAGCCCTCCGCCATCCATGATTGCCGACAATTTTAGCGATTGGGCTAACGGAATCCTGACAACCATTTGGCAATATTAGCGAAATTCCTCTGACGAGCGCTCACAATGCCTTCGCGCCCCGGCGCACCGGGTGCCACTGCCACGAAACTCTCTAGCGCACGCGCGCACTCCAAGCCGACGGATTCGGAAAATCTCGCAAGCGCGCTCGCGGCACTCGGCCGCCATCGCCGTGACAAGCTGTTGGAAGCGGTAGCGGTTGCCGCCAAGGAATTGCTGCGGCCGTCCGATCTCGCCGTATCGCTGCCGAAAGTCATCGAGCTGTTCGCCCAGGCAGGCGGCGTCGATCGCGGCCATATTTTCCTGGTGGATGCGACAAATGGCCGAGGCAACATCCTCCAGCATTCGGTGTGGACCGCGCCCGGCATTGCGACCCCGCCTGAGTTTCAGAATGCCCAGGAGCCGATAGCGAATATCGGCATGAAGTCGTGGCTTGAGAAATTCCAGCATGGCGAGACGATCGTCGGCCATGTGCGCGATTTTGATCCCGAGAAACGCGCGTTTTTTAGTCTCGGCGGCGTGAAGTCGATGTTAGCCGCGCCGGTGTTCGCCGATGGTCGGTGGTCAGGCGTCATCGGCTTCGATGATTGCCACGGCGAGCGCGACTGGTCGGCGGCGGAGATCGACGCGATCAATACGGTCGCCGAATTGGTCGGCGCCGCGGTCTCTCGCGCGTCGCATTTGAAAAAACTGGCTGACGCCAATCGCATCATCGAGAACAGCCCGACGATCCTTTACCGCCTGAGCCCGAAGAAGCCCTTCGAACTGATCTATCTCTCGCAAAACGTCCGGCGTTACGGCTACGATGCCGATGAACTGCTGGCGGCGCCGGGCAGCTGGCTGCAGAACATCGAAAGCGAATTCCATCCCGCTATCGCGGTCGATATCAAGTCCATCATCGAAGGAAAAGCGGAGAACACGCTCGTCGAGTTCCGTTTAAGGAAGCCGGATGGCTCCCACGCCTGGTTCGAAGGACGCGGATATGCGGTGCGCGACGAGGAGCACCGGCTCGTCGCTATCGAGGGCATTCTCACCGATATCACCGAGCGCAAGAACTCCGAACACGAATTGTCTTTCTCCAAACTGCTGCTGACCACCGCAGTCGAGAATTCGCCCGACGCAATCATCGCGGTCGATGAGAGCGATCGAATCATCATGTTCAATCAGAACTTCATCGAGTTATGGGACCTTCCGCCCAAGCTCCTCCACGCGGGACTTGACCGACCGGTGCTGAAGATCGTCGCATCCCGGATGAAAAACGAAAAAGAATTCCTGACGCACGTTCGTTATCTCTACGATCATCCTGAAGTCACAAATCACGAGGAACTGGAAACCGCCGATGGGCGCACCATCGAGCGGCACTCCGGGTCGCTGTACGACAGCAAGCAGAAATACCTGGGCCGTGTCTGGTTCTTCCGCGACATCACCGAGAAGAAGCGCGCGATGGAGAAGATCGCGGCGATGGCGCGCACCGATTTGCTGACCGGATTGCCGAACCGCGCCGCCTTTCTGGAACGGCTCAACCTGGAATTCGCGCACGCCAAGCGCAGCAGCAACCATTTTGCCGTGCATTATCTCGATCTCGATCATTTCAAGGACGTCAACGACACGCTCGGCCATCCGGTGGGCGACAACCTGTTGCGGGCGGTCGCCGACCGCCTGAAGGCGTCGGTGCGCGAGAGCGACATGGTCGCCCGCTTCGGCGGCGATGAATTCGCCGTGTTGCAGGAGAACATCGACGACATCGCTGACGTCGAAACGCTGTCGGCGAAAATCGGAAAGATCTTGTCCGGCCCCTACACCATCGACGGCAGCGTGGTGTCGACGACCGTGAGCATCGGCATTGTCCCCTACCGCAGCGACATTGCCGGCGCCGACGACATGATGATGAAGGCCGATCTCGCGCTTTACCGAGCCAAGAACGGCGGCCGCAACAAGTTCAGCCTGCACGTCGCCGAGCTCGACGAGCAGACACGCGAACGCATCATGACCGGCGAGCTGCTGCGGCACGTGATCGAGCATCACGAACTCGAGTTGTTCTATCAGCCGCAGGTGGAGATCAAGACCGGCCGCATCGTCGGACTGGAAGCCCTGCTGCGCTGGAATCATCCGACGCGCGGGCTGATCCTACCGTCCACCTTCATCCCCATCGCGGAAACGAGCGGCACCATCGTGCCGATCGGCGAATGGGTGGTCGAACAGGCCTGCCGGCAGATCAGGGCCTGGAGCGACGCGGGAATCGCGCCGCCCATCGTCGCCGTCAATCTCTCCGGCGCGCAATTCAAGCTGGCACCGGATCTCGACCGCGTGGTGGCGAAAAATCTCGTCCGCTTCGGCGTTTCGCCGCACCAGCTGGAATTGGAGCTGACCGAGACCGTGCTGATGGAAACGACGCAGAAGCACAGCGACGCGCTCGACCGCCTGCGCCGGATCGGTGTGCGCATCACCATCGACGACTTCGGCACAGGCTATTCCTCGCTCGATTACCTGCGCTCGTTCCGCGTCTCGCGGCTGAAGATCGATCGCCGCTTCATCAAGGACGTTTGCAAAAATCCCGATGACGCGACCATCGTCCGCGTCACCGTCAACTTGGCGCAGGCGCTGGGGATCGAGGCGGTGGCGGAAGGCGTCGAAACCGCCGAGCAGAAGGACTTCCTCATCTCGACCGGCTGCCAGCTCGCGCAAGGCTATTACTTCGGCAAGCCGACGCCGGAGGCCATAGCGAGCAAGCTATTGCGGCAGAACCTGCAGCCCGCCGGCGCCTGAGCCCGCAACCGAGCTAGGCTTCGCCCAGCAATTCGCGCCGCTGGCGCTCCGACGCGTCCGAATAGCGACGCAACGCATGCGCCTCGCTGAGCAGCCCGATCACCTGCCGGCGCTCCGCCGAGTCGACGACCGCCAGCGCTTCCGCTTCGAAGCGATCAAACGCTGCGATCGCTTCCTGCGCGGTCAATTGCGGCAGCAGCATGTGATCGGCATGATGCAGGATATCGCGTACCGAGGCGGTGGCGGGGAGATCCGCCCCATGCGATTCCGCAACGATCACCATGCCGGCGTAGCGGCCGTCCTCGTCGACCGCGATCACCTGGTTGGTCGAGCCGAGCGGAAAGGCCTCGCGGAACGCCGAGATCGGCGTCTCCACCGGCGTCGTGCGCACGTCCGAGCGCATCATCTGCCCGACCGTCAAATCCCTGATCCAGCCGACATCGGCAGCGCTGCGGATGGTCTCGCCGCGCAGGTGGAAGCGCCAGGTGGTGAATGAATAACCGAAGAATTCGCGCGTCACCTGCATCGAGACGATCACTGCGATCAGCACCGCGGTGGTGAGCCACAGGTCGCCGGTGGTCTCCAGCGCGATGAAGGTCATGGTCAGCGGCCCGCCGATCACCGCCACCGACAGCGCGCCGATACCGATGATGGCATAGGCGTCGGGGTTGGCATTCAGGCCCGGCCACACCGTGTCGAGCCCGACCGCGAACAATTGCCCACCCAGCGCGCCGAGCAGGAGCGAAGCGAAGAACAGGCCGCCGCGGAAGCCGGTACCGAGCGAGACGATCGAGGCCAGCGCCTTGAGGGCGAAGATCAGCGCGATGGTGGCGAGCGGCAGCTTGAAAATCCCGGTCAGATGCAAGGCGCCGTGCCCCGACGACATCACCTGCGGCGAGATCATCGCCAACAGGCCGACCACCGCCCCACCCACCATTGGTCGCAGCGCCGGCCTCACCCGCAGGCGCGAGAACAGCACCTCGCAAGCGGCGACCCCGCGCATCAGCGCGATACCGAAAATGGCCGCCAGCAGGCCGACCCCGCCGGCGATCGCCACGTCATGCACGGCGAGGCTGGACACCGCGCCGGTCTCGATGCCGAGCCGGTCGGGTGCGAAGATTTGCGCGGTCAGGTAGCCGACCAGCGCCGCCATGCCGACCGGCGCCAGTGAGGCGATCGAGTAGCTGCCGATGATCAACTCAAAGCCATAGAAGGCGCCGCCCAAGGGCGCGCCGAAGGCGCCGGCGATGGCCGCGGCGGCCCCGCAGCCGACCAGAATGCGCATGTCGCTGCGGCGCAGGCGAAAGGCCTGCCCGATCTTGGAGGCAATGCCGCTGGCAAGCTGGGTATAGCCGGCCTCCAGACCGACAGAAGCGCCGACCCCGCTCGACCAGACCGTCTGCGCCGCTACGATCAGGCTGCCGCGCAACGACATGCGGCCGCCGTGCAGCGCGTTGGCCTCGACCGGGTCGACCTCGGTGCCGCGCCGGCGGGCGATGTAGGCGCTGGCAAGCCCGAACAGCAGCCCGCCGACGCAGGGCGTGAAGAACGCGTAATAGGGGTTGAGCGCGACGCGGCCCGACAGCCGCTCGCCGGGGTCGAGCCCGAAAAAGGTCAAATGCATGAGGCTGACCGCTTCGCCCATGCCGGCGACCACCAGGCCGCCAAAGGCACCGACGATCACCGCCAGCACGATGATGCTCGATTCACGTGCGCGGACGATGGCGCGCAGGCGATGCGGAACTTCAAGTGGAGTGCTGAACCAGCGCATGGAAAACGAATTCATTTCAGGCGGGCGTGCCCATGCTTAGAAGCCAAGCCGCGACCGTACGCAAGACAATCTGATCTGGTATGCGATGTTTATGCCCAAAGCCGCGCGATGACCGCGAATCGGCCGCCAAGCGGGCGCAAAAAGGGGCCGATTTTTCGCCCCGCGCGGCTTTAAAAACGCATTGCGAATCAACATATTAACCGCGGTGACTTTGCTCTGTACGAGGCCCGCTTTTCGTGTCACACAAATCAACCATTCCGACTTATTTCGCCGCCCGTTTTGAGGCTCGCTCCGATGGCTGAACCGGCCCGCAATCTCAAATCCGACTACGGCGCAGAATTGATCAAGGTCCTCAAGGGCCTCGATGCCGTGCGCAAGCGGCCGGGCATGTATATCGGCGACACCGATGACGGCTCCGGCCTGCACCACATGGTCTACGAGGTGGTCGACAATGCCATCGATGAGGCGCTTGGCGGGCTACGCCACCGAGGTTGTGACCACGCTCAACCCGGACGGCTCCTGCACCGTGCGCGACAACGGCCGCGGCATCCCCACCGACATCCACAAAGGCGAAGGCGTTTCGGCGGCCGAGGTCATCATGACCCAGCTGCATGCCGGTGGAAAATTCGATCAGAACTCCTACAAGGTGTCCGGCGGCCTGCACGGCGTCGGCGTGTCGGTGGTCAACGCGCTGTCGCGCTGGCTCAAGCTCACCATCTGGCGCGACGGCAAAGAGCATTTCATGGAATTCGCCGACGGCGTCGCGGTGGCGCCACTGAAAGCGGTCGGCGATGCGAAGGACAAGCGCGGCACCGAGGTCACCTTCCTGCCCTCGACCAAGACCTTCACCATGGTCGAGTTCGACTTCGCCACGCTCGAACACCGGCTGCGCGAGCTCGCCTTCCTCAATTCCGGCGTCAACATCGTGCTGTCCGACATGCGCCACGCGGTCGAGAAGCGCGAGGAGATGAAATACGAAGGCGGCGTCGAGGCCTTCGTGAAATTTCTCGACCGCAACAAGACGCCGCTGATCCCCAAGCCGGTGATGATCAAGGCGGAGCGCGAAGGCATGACGGTGGAAGCCGCGCTGTGGTGGAACGACGGCTATCATGAGAGCGTGCTGGGCTTCACCAACAACATTCCGCAACGCGACGGCGGCACGCATCTTGGCCGGCTTCCGCGCCGCGCTCACCCGCCAGGTCACGAAATACGCCGAAACCATCGGCACCACGCGCAAGGAGAAAGTGGCGCTGACCGGCGACGATTGCCGCGAAGGCTTGACCGCGTGCTCTCGGTCAAGGTGCCGGACCCCAAATTCTCCTCGCAGACCAAGGACAAGCTCGTATCCTCGGAAGTGCGGCCGGTGGTGGAGAACGTGATCGATCAGGCGCTACAGGACTGGTTCGAGATTCACCCGCAGGAAGCCAAGGTCATCGTCGGCAAGGTGGTGGAAGCCGCCGCCGCCCGCGAGGCCGCGCGCAAGGCGCGCGATCTGACCCGCCGGAAGGGCGCGCTTGACGTCTCCTCGCTGCCGGGCAAGCTCGCCGACTGCCAGGAGCGCGATCCGGCGAAGTCCGAACTGTTCATCGTCGAGGGCGACTTGGCCGGCGGCTCCGCCAAGCAGGGCCGCAACCGCGAATTCCAGGCGGTGCTGCCGCTGCGCGGCAAGATCCTCAACGTGGAGCGCGCGCGCTTCGATAAGATGCTGGGCAGCCAGGAGATCGGCACGCTGATCACTGCACTCGGCACCGGCATCGGGCGCGACGAGTTCAATCCCGACAAGCTGCGCTACCACAAGATCATCATCATGACCGACGCCGACGTGGACGGCGGCCATATCCGCACGCTGCTGCTCACCTTCTTCTTCCGGCAGATGGAGGAGTTGATCAAGCGCGGCCACATCTACATCGCGCAGCCGCCGCTCTACAAAGTCACGCGCGGCAAATCCGAGCAGTATCTCAAGGACGAACGCGCTCTCGAGGATTACCTGATCGCGACCGGGCTAGAGGACTCGGTGCTGCGGCTGGCGTCCGGCGAGGAGCGCGGCGGACAGGACTTGCTCACGCTGGTCGAAGCGGCGCGGACCATTCGCAACATCCTGCAAGGGGCTGCACAGTCGCTATAACCGCAAGGTGATCGAGCAGGCGGCCATCGCCGGCGTGCTGACCCCAAGCGTCACGTCCGATCTCAAAACCGGCAGCGCCGCCGCCGACTACATCGCCAAGCGGCTCGACGCGCTGGAGGATGAAACCGAGCGCGGCTGGAAGGGAACCTTCGACGAGGATGGCTTCCACTTCGAGCGCACCGTGCGCGGCGTCAAGGAGGTTGCGATCATCGACCAGGCACTGCTCGGCTCCGCCGACGCGCGCAAGCTCGACGAATTCGCCGCCAGCCTGCAGCAGGTCTATCCGCGCCCGACGCCCCCGGCGACGCTGCGCCGGAAAGACGAGACGACCCCGATCTACGGCCCGGTCGGGCTGTTCGAGGCGGTGACCGCCGCCGGCCGCAAGGGCATCAGCATGCAGCGCTACAAAGGCTTGGGCGAGATGAACCCGGAGCAATTGTGGGAGACCACGCTCGATACCAACGCGCGCTCGCTGCTGCAGGTCCGCATCAAGGAAGTGGACGAGGCCAACGTGCTGTTCGACCAGCTGATGGGCGACCTAGTCGAGCCGCGCCGCCAGTTCATCCAGGACAATGCGCTGTCTGCGAGCGTGGACGTCTAGCGCAAAGAGCTTCGATCCTCGGCAGGCTCACTCCGAAGCGATCAGGCTTGCGTCGGCTTGTGCCGGCGCGCCGGTTTCGCCGGCGACCCGTTCGGTCGCCCGTTCGGCGGCGACCACGGTATTTTCCAGCAGCATGGTGACCGTCATCGGGCCGACCCCACCGGGGAGCGGGCGTGACGTAGGCCGCCTTCGCGGCGACGCCGGGGAAATCGATGTCGCCGACGAGCTTTCCGTTCGCCAGTCGATTGATCCCCACGTCGATGACGACGGCGCCGGTCCTGATCATTTGCGGCAGGATGAGATTGGGCACGCCGGCCGCCACCACCAGGATGTCGGCCAGGATGGTGTATTGGGCGAGGTCCCGCGTGTGGACGTGGCAGATCGCCACCGTCGCCTCGCGCTTGAGCAGCATCAAGGCCATCGGCTTGCCGACGATATTGCTCGCCCCCACGATCGTGACGTTCTTGCCGGCGACGTCGATGCCGGCCCAATCGAGAAGCTTCATCACGCCATAAGGCGTGCAGGGCGGGAAAACCGTCTCGCCGAGCACCAAGCCGCCGACATTGTAAAGGTGAAAGCCGTCGACATCCTTCTCCATGGCGATCGTGCGCAGCACCGCCTGGATATCGTGGTGCGCCGGCAGCGGCAGTTGCACCAGAATGCCGTGAATCTCCGGATCGGCATTCAGGCGCTTGATCAAATCGATGATTTTGGCGGCGTCGACCTCGGCGGGATACTCGTGCAGCACCGAGCGAATGCCGACTTCCGCGCAAGCCTTGATCTTGTTGTTGACGTAAAGCCGCGATGCCGGATTGCGCCCGACCAGCACGACCGCGAGCCCCGGCGTTATCCCGTACCGTTCACGCAGCGCCGCGACACGCGTCTTGATGCCGGCGCGGATATCGCGGGCGATCACTTTTCCGTCGAGCAGGGTGGCGGTCATTTTAGGGAATTTTGCCGTCGAAAGCGCGCAGCCGTACCGATGCCCCGCAATAACGGCGTTTTCCCGACTTGGCAAACAGCCGCCGCGTTGCGGACGCTGCCCACCGTTGGGCCGCGGTCACCGGCGGCGCGTCACGAAAACAGCCGGGCGCCCACGAAGAGACCGATCGCCAGCGCGCCGATAAACAGCACCAGGAAAATCCCGAACAGCCACTGCGCAATGCTGGCGGAGGCGGCTTCCACGTCGCTGAAGCCGAAAATGCCGGCAACGATGGCGATCAACAGAAAGACGAAGGCCCATTTCAGCATCGGCGGCTCCCACGTTCCGGCATACCGCCATTAAATAGGTTTGGCCCCTGTCCGGTTCCATGGCAGCGGTGCCGATTTGTCGGGCAGCGTGCGCGGATCGCGCGCGCCCCAGCGGCCAGCATCGACGCGGGACAGGAAATTGCCGGTGACCTGATTGAACAAGTCGGGTTCCTCCAGGTTCACGACATGGCCGGTCTTCGGAAAAACGACCAGGCCGGAGGCGGCGAGCGCATCTTTCAGGAACAGGCTCGGCTCGATGCAGCGGTCGTCCTCGTCGCCGACGACGATCAGCGCCGGAATGGCGAGACGGCGAATGGCGTCCTCGAAATCGTACAGCGAGGGCCGCGCACCCTGGAACCCGCGCGAGGTGTGGGCCGAGCCTTGCGCATCGTGCTCGGCCAGATGCGTCAGGAATTCCGCGAAGCCGCGCGCGTCCTTGATCGCGAACGGCACGCGGCTCGGGCCGTTGCCATAGGTCTTGGCCACCGCGGCCGAACCTTCGCGCTCGAAGGTGAGCGCAAGCTCGCGCGAGTTCTTGTGAAACGTCTCGGTAAACCAGCGTTCGCTGCCCGAGCCGGTGCCGGCGAGCGTCATCGAGCGCACGCGCTGGGGATGATTGAGCGCGACCTGCAGCGCGGTGTAGCCGCCCATCGACAGGCCGACGATATGCGCCTGATCGATCTTGAGATGGTCGAGCACGGCGACCGCGTCGCGCATCACGTGCTGATAGCTGTAAGCCTTAGAATTGGCGGGCACGTCGGACGGCGTATAGCCGCGCGCGGCATAGGCGATGCAGCGGTAGCGCTTGCCGAATTCGCGCATTTGCGGCTCCCAGCTGCGATGGTCGCCGGCGAATTCATGCACGAACAGGACCGGCACACCCTGCCCCACCTCTTCGTAATAGAGCCGCACATTGTCGCTGGTCATAGGCGTAAGGCATGCGTGTTGACCCATTGAGACGGCGGCACTCTATACGGAGATCGCGCCTGGCCGGAAGCCACCGCGCGAAAATGAAACGGCCGGCTTACGCCGGCCGCGGTCTTTTCCTCCCCCGTGACCGTCAGCCCGCGAGACGGCCAGTCCAGCCCAATTCCATGCGCCGGCGCCAGACGCTCTGCCGCAGTCCCAGCAGCCGCTGCGCGGCGGTCTTGGCGTCGGCGTAGCTCGCCGCTGCACAGGTGCGGTATTCGAGGTCGGAAACGCGCGTCGGTAAGCGGCTGCCGGCCCAATAGCCTCGCCCACGGGCTGGTCTCTCCGTTGTCCGTCAGCTCGGCGATCGTCTTCGCCACATGGCTGCTATGACCGAACGCCATCACCCGCCCGGTCAGCGTATGGCGCACTTCGTAGACGCCAGGCCCAGCCGGCGCTTCGATCGTATCGGTCCGCCCGTCGGAAAAGCGCTTCCAACCGCTCCACGTCTGCATCATCTGGAAAATCCTCGATAGGCCCGCAAATTCGCGCTCCATGAACGCGGGCAGCAGCGCTTTGGTTCCATAAATGGTGATTTTCGAAGGGGTAACGGGCCGGAACAAAGATGGCAAGTAAGGACGCGCGTCAATGTCCGGGCAGCACCAGGACCTTCGGCTTATCCGGCAGGGTCGTCTTCGACACCACTGTCGAGGGCACCGGGGGCAATCTCCACGTCCCATTCCTGCCGCACGCGATCCAGGAAGCGGTTGAGCGTATAGGCGCTGAAATAGTGCATCGGGATCATCAGCGGCGCATTCAGCGCGTGCAGCACCTCGACCATGCCGTCGAGATCGAGCGTGAAGGTTGCCGTCGACCGGCACCAGAACCACGTCGATGCGGCCGATTTCGTTGAGCTGCTGCTGGTTCAGCGTGTGATGCAGATGGCCAAGATGGGCGATGCAGAGATTGGCCACTGTCGAAAATGAAAATCGAATTGCCGTGCCGCTCGGTGCCGCCGTCCCAAGGTGCGGATATTGGTTGGCACGTTGCGCACGCGCACATCCTTGTAGGTGAAGATCGATACGCGCCGGCTTTTCATCCTCGCGCCAGCCGCGCAGCACATGCTTGATGGCGGGATCGGGATGGTCGGTGAAATGCGTGGTGTGCGCGTGATTTATGGTGACGATGTCGGGCGTGACCGGCGGCCTGACATAATCGTTGTAGTCGGTGGCGATGCGCACGAGCTGCGGGCTCTCGATCAGGAAGGTCGCATGGCCGATATAGCTGATGCGCACTTGGTCGTGCTCGAGCGCGGCGAGCCGAAACGCGGCGGGCTGCGCGAACGGCATCCGTTCCGCCACTAGGCCCGGGCAGCTTTCGGTCATTTCCGGCTTCGCCGCCGGCGGCGCGGCGCCTTGCGCCGAAACCTGGCTCACCGTGGCAAGCACCACCGACGCCGCCATGGCAACCTTCAACCAGGTCCCGAACATCACGATCACCCGCGTCAATCCGGCACCTGAACTTTGACACGGTTTATGCCGGCTCGCTACTCACCTCACGCACAAATGAAAAGCGGCGCCGGTAGAGGCGCCGCTCTACGAATTTCAGTGAGCCGCCGACTATTCGAAATAGCGCCGGTCGCGCAGCGACACGATCATTCCCCTCGGCGTCAGCACCATCCAGCGGCCATCCTGCCGCTTGACCGATTGCACCGGGCCGAGGCCAGGCAGCGGCGCGCCGATTTGAACTTGATAAATCTCGCCATGGCCTTCCACAAAAACATAACCGTTGCGGAAGTCGTGGATGGTCCAGTCTGGCACTACCGGGATGCGCGCCGGCGGCGGCTCGACCGCGGCGAAGCGCTGCGCCGGGCGCGGCAGCGGGACCGGCGCCTGCGCCGCAGGGATCGTCTGCGGCGTCGCGATCGAGCCGGTGATCTCGGCGCTCTGCTGTTCGAGCCGTTCGGAAATCTTGGCGATCTGCGTGTGTGCCGTTTTGCTCGCCTGCTCGAGGCTCACCTTCAGCGTGGTGATCTCTTTGTTGAGCTTGGCGATCGATTGCTGCATCGCCTTGTTCTGTTCGATGGTGGCGACGTCGGGCTTGGCCGGCGCGGAGGAGCCGCCGTTCCACAGCGCGCCGGTCACCGCGCCGAGCGCGGCCGCGAAAGTCACCGAAGCGGCGAGCAGCCCGTAACGCTTATGGCGCGGCCGCACGGTAAAGCGCGGCCAGATCTTCGCCGGGAGTTCGGCGGATTTGAGAGTCGAAACCGGCGGGACCGTTGCTTCGATCGCAGGTGTGGCAGCCGCCGGTTCGGGCGCAGGCGTTTCCGCGACGCTCGGCTCCGCCGCAGTTGGCGCCACCGCTTCGCTTGCCGGCGACAATGGCGGCGATTCGACGATCGGCAGCTCGCTCTTGGCCGGCGCTAGGTCGCGTTCGCTATCCGGTTTCGGTGCCGCTTCCATGACGGGTCCTCGCGCTTGGTTGTTCACCAATCGCTAACCATGTTCGGTTACTAATTGGTTACCGCCGGACGAGCCCTGTACGCCGCCTTGAAGTCGCCGTCCAAAAATTCAGATCGGCAGGCCGTTCTCGGCCGCCAAGGCCTTGAGCGAGACCGCCGGCCGCGCGCCGATATGCTGGATCACCTCAGCCGCCGCCAGCGCGCCAAGACGGGCGGCGGTGCGGTGGTCCTTGCCGCGCGCGAGCCCGACCAGGAAGCCGGCGGCGAACAGATCGCCAGCGCCGGTGACATCGACCACGCGATCGATCGGCATCGCCTGTACCGCCTCGACGGCGTTGCGGGTGACCACCACGCAGCCTTTCTCGCTGCGCGTGACCACCGCGAGCTTGGCGTCATGGCGCAACGCCTTGACCGCGGTGTCGAAGTCGGCGGTTTCATACAGGCTGTGCAGCTCGTGCTCGTTGGCGAAGACGATGTCCACGGTGCCTTTGCGGATCAGGCCGAGGAATTCCGCCCGGTAGCGGTCGACGCAGAACGCGTCCGACAGCGTCAGCGCCACGCGCCGCCCCGCCTTGTGGGCGATCGCCGCCGCCTTGACGAAGGCTTCCTTAGCCTGCGGTGGGTCCCACAGATAGCCCTCAAGATAGGTGAGCGCGGCGCTGGCGATCTTGGCCTCGTCGATGTCGGCCGGCTTGAGATCCTGCGCGGCGCCGAGATAGGTGTTCATCGTGCGCTCGCCGTCCGGCGTGACCATGATGTAGCAGCGCGCGGTCGAGGGCCCGTCGCTCGCCGGCTTGGTGTCGAAGGCGACGCGGGCGGCGCGGATGTCGTGGCCAAAAGCGCGGCCGAGTTCGTCGTCCTTGACCTTGCCGACAAAGGCGGCGCGCGCGCCGAAGCTCGCCACGCCGACGATGGTATTAGCGGCCGACCCGCCCGAGCTTTCCATCGCCGGTCCCATCGCCTGATAGATCTTTTCCGCGCGCGCCTCTTCGATCAGCGCCATGGTGCCCTTGTGCATGCCGTGCGCCACCAGGAAGTCGTCCTCGGCGCGGGCGATCACGTCGACGATGGCATTGCCGATGCCGATCACGTCATAGCGGTGGGGGGCCATGTGTTACCTCGCAAGTCGCCGGCGACTATAACGGGCAAGCGCGCCCCGGCAAGCTTGCGGCCATGACATGCGCGTGACGGGCGCGCGCCCAAGAGGTTAAAGTGCCGGGCGAGGGGTAATCCATGTCATTAGCGCGCGATATTACCACCGTTGGCGGCGGGCACCTTGGTGTCGCGGCTGCTTGCTTTCGCGCGCTGCTTTGTCGAGACGCGCATGCGGAGGCGAAAGCTGCGATCTATCTTCCGGATGTCTGTTGAGGGTCAAAAGCGGAAATATTCAATCCGAGCACGAAATGTCCGCTTCCGCTGGGGAGCGGATATCGCGTCTAGGGACACACTCCCTAGCCTAGTGAGGGGGCGGAAGCCTTTTCAACACTTCCAAACTCCACCAGAGAAAGTAGCCGGCGATCAGAATGCCGAGCGCCACTTTCACCAATTGGATGATCAGCTCGTCCTTGCTCATAAAGCCCACCCGCCGCTCGCCGGCGCCGCACGGTCCTAACAGCTCTGTCTCACCTGTAACGTATAACGGAGCGGCACCGCCTTTGCTATCGTATCCCGTGTCGACGCGACACCTGGTTTGCGCGCGCAACGGGGGTTGCACGGCAAACGCCATCATGCGATGTGGCCGCCGTATCGGTGAGGGACGGACATGGCCTTCAAGGAACGCGTGTTTTCCGGCGTGCAGCCGACCGGCAACCTGCATCTCGGCAATTATCTCGGCGCGATCACCAAATTCGTCGCGCTGCAGGAGCGCTACGACTGCATCTATTGCGTAGTCGACCTGCACGCCATCACGGTCTGGCAGGACCCGAGCGAATTGCCGCGCGCCACGCGCGAGGTGACCGCGGCGTTCCTTGCCTGCGGCATCGATCCGAAGAAGCAGATCATCTTCAATCAGAGCCAGGTCGCCGAGCATGCCGAGCTCGCCTGGGTGTTCAATTGCGTCGCCCGCATGGGCTGGCTCAACCGCATGACGCAGTTCAAGGAGAAGGCCGGCAAGGACCGCGAGAACGCCTCGGTCGGTTTGTACGTCTATCCGAACCTGATGGCGGCCGACATTCTGGTCTACCGTGCCACCCACGTGCCGGTCGGCGAAGACCAGAAGCAGCACCTCGAGCTGTCGCGCGACATCGCGCAGAAGTTCAACAATGATTTCGGCGCCTCGATCCACGCGCACGGCTTCGGCGAGGCGTTCTTTCCGCTGCCCGAGCCGATCATCCAGGGACCGGCGACGCGGGTCATGTCGCTGCGCGACGGCTCGAAGAAAATGTCGAAGTCGGAGCCGTCCGACTATTCGCGCATCAATCTCACCGACGACGCCGATACCATCGCGCAGAAAATCCGCAAGGCAAAGACCGACCCCGAACCGCTGCCGAGCGAGGAGAAGGGCCTCGAGCCACGCCCGGAGGCCGACAACCTGGTCGGCATTTATGCGGCGCTCAAGGGCGTCAGCAAGGCCGAGGTCTTGGGCGAATTCGGCGGCGGGCAGTTCTCCACGTTCAAGACCGCGCTCGCCGAGCTCTCGGTCGCCAAGCTTGGACCGATCGGCGTGGAAATGAAAAAACTGCTGCAGGACCCGGTCTATATCGATTCCGTCCTGGCCGACGGCTCGCAGCGCGCGCAGACGCTCGCCGCCGAGACCATGAAGGCGGTCAAGGACATCGTCGGCTTCGTGCGCCGCTAGTACCTCCTTTTTGCCGGGAATTTATCTGCCTCTGTCCTGCTTGTCGCGACCGCGGCCGGCGTGCCACCATTCATCGGTTGCGCGTCTTGAAGATCCGCGCAAGCAGGGGCGACCATGATCAGCAAGCGGCGCCGCAGCTACGAGGCCGGCCACAAGCGCAAATATCTGGTCGTCATCGACGAGACCGAGGAGTGCGACCGCGCGGTCTATTGGGCGGCCAAGCGCGCCGGCCGCACCAAGTCGCAACTGGTCATGCTGCGCGTGATCGACACCGGCGAGCATAATCAGCAATGGCTGGGCGTCGCCGACATCATGAAAGCCGAGGCGCTGGAAGCCGCCAACGGGGCGTTCGACAAGTTCGCCGCGCGCGTCAAGGACATCTCCAACATCACCCCCGACCGCGTAATCCGCGAAGGCGATCCGGCCGAGGAGATCGTCAGGCTGATCGACGAGGATACCGACATCGGCATCCTGGTGCTGGCCGCCGGCATCGCCAATGAGGGCCCCGGCCCACTGGTCTCCAGCCTGATCAATTCCGCCGGCAGCTTTCCGATACCGGTCGCCATCGTGCCCGGCCACCTCAGCGACGAAGATATCGACGCCAGTTCGTAAGCCTTGGTCCATCCTGGACGGCGCGGTTGCGCCCCGGAATGACGGAAATTGGCCCGATTGACCTCGGTCAACGCAAGCGCCATTTATCGGCTATACTCAATGCCATCCACGGGCCTTGAACCCGCAAGGAGGAAGAAATGTTCATCCAGACTGAAACCACGCCAAATCCGGCGACCTTGAAGTTCCTGCCGGGGCGGGCGGTGCTCGAATCCGGCACCCTCGACATGGCGAGCAAGGAAGCCGCCCGGCAATCGCCGCTTGCCGAACGACTGTTCGATATTCCCAATGTCGGCGGCGTGTTCTTCGGCTCCGACTTCATCTCCATCACCAAGCGCGACGGCGACTGGCAGCAGATCAAGCCGGCGGTGCTCGGCGCCATCATGGAGTATTTCATCAGCGGCGCGCCGCTGTTGGCGGGCGATGCCGAGCCGGCGTCGGCGGAAGGCGACGAATTCTTCGACGAGAAGGATTCGGAGACGGTCGAATTGATCAAGGATCTGATCGAGACGCGCGTGCGCCCGGCGGTAGCCGGAGACGGCGGCGACATCACCTTCAAGGGCTTCAAGGAAGGCGTCGTCTATCTGACCATGAAGGGCGCCTGCTCGGGCTGTCCGTCCTCGACCGCGACGCTCCAGCACGGCATCCAGAACCTGCTCAAGCATTTCGTGCCCGAAGTCACCGAAGTGCGGCCGGTTTGATTTCTTGTCGTCCCGGCCGAGCGCGCCAGCGCGAGAGCCGGGACCCATACTCCGCAGCCTATCGATAATCCGGTAGTTATGGGTCCCCGCCTGCGCGGGGACGACGGAACAGTGCTAAACATTGCCTATGCGCATCCTTGCCATCGACACCGCGCTCGAGGCCTGTTCGGCCGCCGTGCTCGACACCGAGCGGCCGGCGGCCTCCGTCCACAAGTCGCTGCCCATGCAGCGCGGTCACGCCGAAGCGCTGATGTCGTTGATCGCGCGGGTAATGGACCGCGCCGGCCTTGATTTCGAAGCGCTCGACCGCATCGCGGTGACCACCGGGCCCGGCAGCTTCACCGGCTTGCGCGTCGGTCTTGCCGCCGCGCGCGGCATCGCGCTCGCGACCGGCAAGCCGGCGATCGGTCTGTCGACGCTCGCCGCTTATGCCACGCCTCTGGTCGCCGCCGACGCGACGCGGCCGGTAGTCGCGGCGATCGATGCGCGCCACGATCAGGTCTATGTGCAGGTTTTCGGACCCGGCGGCCGCACCGTCGTGCCGGCGCGGGTCGCCTCCTTGCGCGACGCGCTAAGGGTGGCGGCGACCGGCGCGCCGGCCTTAGTCGGCACCGGCGCGGCGATGCTGGCCGCAGCCTGGCCGGCCGGCGAACGGCCGCCTAGCCTCGTCGATGCGCGCCGCGCGCCCGACATCGAATGGGTGGCGCGGCTCGGCGCCGCCGCGGTCGACACCGGTGCGCCGCCGAAGCCGCTTTATCTGCGCGCACCCGACGCGCAGCCGCAGGCCGCGGCGCACTTGGCACGACGGTGATGGGCCTGTTCGCCAACTTGTTCGCGCGCGCCGAACCGGCGCTCTCGGAAGCGACGAGCCGCGACGCGGCGGCGATCGCGGCGTTGCACGCCGCCTCGTTCCGGCGCGGCTGGAGCGAGCAGGAGGTCGAAGGGCTTTTGACCGAGCGCCACGTCATCGCGCATCGCGCCATGGCCGGATCGAGCATGGCCGGCTTCATCATGTCGCGACGGGTCGAGGACGAGGCCGAAATCCTCTCGGTCGCGGTCGCCAGCAGCAGGCGCGGGCGCGGGCTCGCGCGCAGCTTGCTAACGCTGCATCTGCGCCGGCTGGCGGGCTTGGGCGCGCGCGCGGTGTTCCTGGAAGTCGACGAGCATAACGCCCCGGCGATCCGGCTTTACGACCGCGCCGGATTCCGCCAGATATCGCGCCGTCCCAACTACTATCCGGGTGCCGACGGCAAGCCAGCCGCCGCGCTGGTTTTACGCCGCGATTTGGATTAATCGCCCAAGCTCAATATGCTATGGGGCCGGGCCCGAGAAACGAGAACGCCACCGTGACCACGCCGGACAAGACCATTTCCGACAGGCGCAACATCGAAGCCCTGTGCGCCGAAAAGGGCATGCGCATGACCGAGCAACGCCGCACCATCGCGCGCGTGCTGGCCGGCTCCGACGATCATCCCGACGTCGAGGAACTGTACCGGCGCTGCGCCAAGGTCGACGACCGCATTTCCATTTCCACCGTCTATCGCACCGTGCGCCTGTTCGAGGATGCCGGCATTATCGAGCGGCACGATTTCCGCGAGGGCCGCGCGCGCTACGAGACCGCCACCAAATCGCATCACGACCACCTCATCAATCTGCGCAGCGGCGAGGTGATCGAATTCCGCTCTGAGGAAATCGATCGGCTGCAGGCGGAAGTCGCCCGCAAGCTCGGCTACAAGCTTGTCGACCATCGGCTCGAACTCTACGCGGTTCCGCTCGACGACGAGAAAAAATAAACGCTCATGCTGCGCGGGCTACTAATCGGGGCGTTCTTCTTCACGATGACGCCGCTGCTGATCTCGGTGCAGTGGCTGCTCGATAGGCTCGGCCTGCCCGGCTGGGGCTTCATCGCCAAACACTATTACCGCGTGCTTTGCCGCCTACTGCGCATCCATATACGCGTGGTGGGCGAGCCGGTGTACGACCGTGCGGCGCTGTTTGTGTCCAATCACGTGTCCTGGGTCGACATCCTGGTGATCGGCACGATCATGCCGGTCGCCTTCGTCGCCAAACGCGAGGTCGCCAGCTGGCCGCTGGTCGGCGTCACCGCCAAGCTGCAGCGCACCGTGTTCGTCGACCGCACGCGCCGCCACCAGACCAGCCAAGCCATCGGCGACATCGTCAAGCGGCTGATCGGCGGTACGTCGGTCGTGCTGTTCGCGGAAGGCACCTCGAGCGACGGCAACCGCGTGCTGCCGTTCCGTTCCGCCTTGATCGGGGCGATCAAGGAGGCAAGCACGCATACCCAACACGGTATCCTCATTCAGCCGATGTCGATCGGCTACACCAGCACGCACGGAATTCCGATGGGCCGCCAGCATCGTCCGCTGGTCGCGTGGTACGGCGATCTCGACTTCATGCCGCACATCAAAACCTTTATCGCGCGCGGCGCGGTCGACGCGGTGGTGAGCTACGGCGACCCGGTCGCGGCCCACGGCACAGCCGACCGCAAGGCCCTGACAAGGACGCTGGAAGGCGCGGTAAGGACGCTCAACAATGCCACGCTGCGCGGCCGGCGGCACCCGGCGCACGCCGCAGCGTCTTAAAAGCGTCATGAAATCAGAGACATGGATGAGGGCGACAAAGCCGGCCGCGGCAGGCTAAATTGGTCCCCGGTTCGAACAAGAACGGCATGAGCGAAACCCGCAAAGTTCACGTCAAGTCCTTCGGCTGCCAGATGAACGTCTACGATTCGCATCGTATGGCGGATACCTTGGCGCCGGCCGGCTACGCCGAGACGCCCGAGGCGGCCGACGCCGACCTCGTCATCCTCAACACCTGCCACATCCGCGAGAAGGCGGCCGAGAAGGTCTATTCCGAGATCGGCCGCATCCGCGTGCTGAAGGAGGAGGCTGCCGTCCAAGGCCGCCGCATGACCATCGCGGTCGCCGGCTGCGTGGCGCAAGCGGAGGGGCAGGAAATCATCCGCCGCGCCGGCGCGGTCGACCTCGTGGTCGGCTCGCAGAACTACCACCGGCTGCCCGATCTGCTCGCGCGCGTGCAGGCGGGCGAGCAGGTGGTCGACACCGAATTCCCGGCCGACGACAAGTTCGACGCGCTGGCCGCGCCGCACCGCGAGGCGATTCAGCGGCGCGGCATTTCCGCTTTCGTCACCGTGCAGGAAGGCTGCGACAAGTTCTGCACCTTTTGCGTGGTGCCCTATACGCGCGGCACCGAAGTCTCGCGTCCGGTCGAGAAGATCGCCGCAGAAGTCGAGCGCCTGGCGCAAGCCGGCGTACGCGAGTTGACGCTGATCGGGCAGAACGTGAACGCCTATCACGGGCTCGATGCCAGCGGCCGCCCGGCGGCGCTCGGCAAATTGCTGCGCCGTCTCAGCGACGTGCCCGGGATCGTGCGGCTGCGCTACATGACCAGCCATCCGCGCGACATGGACGACGATCTGATCGCCGCGCATGGCGACCTGCCGGCGCTGATGCCTTACGTGCATCTGCCGGTGCAGTCCGGCAGTGACCGCATTCTGGCGGCGATGAATCGTCGGCATACGCGCAAGGATTATCTCGACGTGATCACCCGCCTGCGCGCCGCGCGGTCCGATCTCGCCTTCACCTCCGATTTCATCGTCGGCTTTCCCGGCGAAAGCGAGGACGATTTCCGCGCCACGCTGTCGCTGGTCGAGGAAGTCGGTTTTGCCACTGCCTATACCTTCATATATTCGCCGCGGCCGGGCACGCCGGCGGCGGAGCTGGATGGTCAGGTCCCGCCGGACGAACAATCCGAGCGGCTGCAACGGCTGCAAGCGGTCATTACCCGGCAATGGCGCGCTTTCAATGCCGGATTTGCCGGCAAACCCGTTGAAGTCCTATTGGAAAAGCCGGGCCGGGACCCTGGGCAACTGGTCGGCCGCACTCCATATTTGCAGACAGTGCAGGTGATGGCCCCGCGCACGCTGATCGGGTCAGTGGTGCGCGTAACGATCACGGACATTGGAAGCAACACCCTGTTCGGCGCGATCGCCGGACAGTCCCTCAAGCCGGAACTCGCCGCAGCAGGAGCCTAGGAACCCACTTGCGCACACCGGATCCGCCGATCCCGCCCGCCGCCGCCTCGGAAGAGACGGCAACCACCCAGATCGTGCTCGCCTTCGAAGACAACCGGCTCGCTTCCATCCTGTTCGGCCAATACGGACAAAATCTCGCGCTGATCGAACGCCGCCTCGGCGTCGTGGCCGAGCAGCGCGGCAATCACGTCACCGTCGACGGCTCGCGCGGCGGCTGCGAGCAGGCCCGCCGCGTGCTCGAAGGATTGTACGAGCACATCAAGCGCGGCCACGAATTGAGCCAAGGCGACGTCGAAGGCGCGATCCGGCAAGCGATCGCGCAAGGCTCGCTGTTCGATTACGACCCGGCGAGCGCGCGCCCGGCATTCGAAGAAATCAATTTGCGCAAGCGCCCGGTGCGCGCGCGCACCGCCGCGCAGGACGCCTATATCCGCGCGCTCAAGCGCCATCACCTGGTGTTCGGCACCGGACCGGCCGGCACCGGCAAGACCTGGCTTGCGGTCGCGCAAGCGGTGCAGATGTTCGAGCGCAAAGAAGTCGACCGCATCATCCTGTCGCGGCCGGCGGTCGAAGCCGGCGAGCGGCTCGGCTTTTTGCCGGGCGACATGCGCGAGAAAGTCGATCCTTATCTGCGGCCGATCTACGACGCGCTCTACGACCTGATGGATGCGCGCATCGTCGAGCGCGCGCTGCAGGCCGGCGAGATCGAGATCGCGCCGCTCGCTTTCATGCGCGGCCGCACGCTGTCGAACGCCGCCATCATCCTCGACGAGGCGCAGAACACGACCTCGATGCAGATGAAGATGTTCTTGACCCGCCTGGGCGAGAACAGCCGCATGATCGTCACCGGCGATCCGAGCCAGGTCGACTTGCCCAGCGGGCAGACCTCGGGGTTGGCTGAGGCGGTGCGCCTGCTCGACGGCATCGAAGGCGTCGGCCACGTCGCCTTCACCCATGAAGACGTGATCCGCCACGAATTGGTTGCCCGCATCGTGGAGGCCTATGACCGCAAGGCGCCCGCGCGCGAGGACAAAAAATGACGCCCGCGCCGCCCCGACGCGCGCCAACGCCGTCGGTCGACATCCAGGTGCAATCACCGCTTTGGCAGGCCGAAACGGCCGCCGAGCAGACCGTGCGCGACGCCGTTGCGGCGGCCGCCACCGCGCTCTCAACGGCTGAAGGCGAAGTGGCTATTCTGCTCACCGACGATGAGGCAATTCGTACACTCAACCGGCAATGGCGCGGCATTGACAAACCGACCAACGTCCTGTCGTTTCCGGCGGCCAAGCCGGGTATCGGCGCGCGGTTCCTGGGCGATATCGTCATCGCCTACGAGACGCTGAAGCGGGAATGCGACGATGAGGGCCGGGTTTTTCTCCATCATCTGGCCCATCTCGCGGTGCATGGATTTCTGCACCTCGTCGGCTACGATCACCAGGCCGATGCCGAAGCGGACGAAATGGAAGAGCTCGAAAGCAAAATCATGGCGCGCCTGCACATGCCCGACCCCTATCTCGAGCGCGATCTCAATCCGGGCGACGCCTGACCGCCATGTCTGACGACGCCACAGGTTCCCGTTCCGACGCCGCTCCCTACGAGCCGCGCCATCTGCCGGTTCCGGTGCCGGCCCCGCGCGAAGGCGCCGAAAGCTGGCTGACGCGGGTATTTCGCGCGCTGTTCGGCCGCAAGCCGAACTCGCGCGCCGATTTCAAGGACGTGCTCGACGCCATGCCGCCCGGCGAATCCGGCTTTTCGCCGGAAGAAAGCCGGATGCTCAGGAACATCCTCGGCCTGCGCGAGCGCCGCGTCGGCGACGTGATGATTCCGCGCGCCGACATCGTCGCCGTGCAGCAGGACATCAAGCTCGGCGACCTGGTGCGCATGTTCGAGGGCGCCGGCCATTCGCGGCTCGTGGTCTATAACGACACGCTCGACGATCCGATCGGCATGGTGCACATCCGCGACCTGATCGCTTTCATGACCGCGCGCGCCGCGGTCAATCCGGAAAAGAACGCCAAGCGCAAGAAGCCGCTGCCGGCCGGGCTCGATCTCAAGGCGATCAACCTGTCGATGCCGCTGTCCTCGACCAAGATCGTGCGCGAGATCCTGTTCGTGCCACCATCGTCGCGGGTGATCGACCTCTTGGCGCGCATGCAGGCGACGCGCATTCATCTCGCGTTGGTGGTCGACGAATATGGCGGCAGCGATGGTCTGGTTTCGATCGAGGACATCGTCGAGCAGATCGTCGGCGAGATCGCCGACGAGCATGACGAGGACGAAACGCCGCACGTGGTGCGCCAGCCGGACGGCTCCTTCGTCGCCGACGCGCGCGCCCATCTCGAGGACGTGGCGGCGACCGTTGGCAACGATTTCGATCCCGGCGAGCTGGCGCAAGAAGTCGATACGCTCGGCGGCTATCTGGTGACGCGCGCCGGCCGCCTGCCGCTGCGCGGCGAGTTGATCCCCGGGCCCGGCCTGTTCGAGTTCGAGGTGCTCGACGCCGATCCGCGCCGCATCAAGCGCGTGCGCATCACTCGGCTGAAGGAAAAGCGCGAGCGTCCGCGCGGCGAGCGCAAGCGCGGCGAGCCGGACGCGGTACTCGCCGGCACCACGCCGCCGACGTTGCCGATCGACGATCAGCCCGCCGCCAAAGACGGCGGGACATCCGGCACCGCGGCCGGCGCGCAGCGCCCGTGATCGTCACCCGCCTCGCGTATGCTGTGGTGCTCGCCCATGGCTGGCGGCGCGCCATTATTGCCCTTCTCGCCGGCGCCGCATCGGCGCTGGCGCTCGCTCCATTCCATGCCTGGCCGATTCTGTTCCTGACCTTTCCGGTCCTGGTCTGGCTGGTGGATGGCTCCGCCGCCGGGCGCTGGAGCGGCGCCTGGACCGCGGCGATCGCCGGCTGGTGTTTCGGCTTCGGCTATTTCGTCGCCGGACTTTACTGGATCGGCTACGCCTTTCTTGTCGACGCCAAGACCTTCGGCTGGCTGCTGCCGGTCGCGGTCTCCGGTCTGCCGGCTTATCTCGCGCTCTACACCGCCCTGGGATTCGCCGCCGCGCGACTGATCTGGGTGCGCGGACCGACGCGCTTGCTCGGTCTTGCCGTCATGGTCACCGGCGCCGAATGGCTGCGCGGCCACTTGTTCAGCGGATTTCCGTGGAACACGTTCGGCTACGCGCTGACCGAGCCGCTGGCGCTGGCGCAGTGCGTGTCGCTCGTCGGCGTCTGGGGCCTGACGTTTCTTACCATCGCCATATGCGCCAGCCCCGCCGTGCTTGCGGACGATACGGCGGACACGCCGCATCCCGCGCGCGCGCCGCTCTTCGGCCTCCTGGTTCTCGCGGCGCTCACCAGTTACGGCGTGGTGCGGCTCTCCCAGCATCCGACCGCTTACGTGAGCGGCGTGAAGCTGCGCATCATGCAGCCCAATCTGCAGCAGGACGACAAGTTCAATTACGCCGCCAAGGCGCAAGTGATGGAGCGCTATCTGCGCCTGTCCAACCGCGCCACCGGACCGGACTCCAAGGGCGTGCATGACGCGACGGTTTTGATCTGGCCGGAATCGGCGTTCCCGTTCTTCCTCACGCGCGAGCCGGACGCGCTCACCGCAATCAGCGACCTGCTGAAACCGTCAACCGAACTGATCACCGGCGCGGTGCGTCCGGCGCCGGGCGCCAATGCCAGCAACCCGCGCGCCTATAATTCGGTCTATGTGATCGATCCCGACGGTTCGATCCGCGGCATCTACGACAAGGTGCATCTGGTTCCGTTCGGCGAATACCTGCCATTCCAGCGCGTGCTTGAGCGGCTCGGCTTGCGGCAGCTCACCAAGCAGGTCGGCGGGTTCCTCTCGGGCGATCGCCGCCGCGCCATGGACGTGCCGGGCGCGCCGAAAGTGCTGCCGCTGATCTGCTACGAAGCGATCTTCCCCGGCGCGGCGGTGCCGCCCGGCGAGCGGCCCGGCTGGCTGGTCAACGTGACCAACGACGGCTGGTTCGGGATCAGCACCGGACCCTACCAACATTTCCAGCAGGCGCGCGTGCTGGCGATCGCCGAAGGCCTGCCGCTGGTGCGCGCGGCCAATACCGGAATTTCCGCGGTGGTCGATCCGGTTGGCCGCGTCGTCGCGTCCTTGTCGCTGGGCGCCGAAGGCATCCTCGACGCCGCGCTGCCGAGCGCGATCGGGCCGACGACCTATGTCCGCTTCGGCGACGACGCCTTGATTCTATTTATGGTAGTAAGTTTGATACTAGTCGCGCGAAAGCGAATGCGCCGCTAAATTGAATTAAATTCAGCCCTGGATTGTGAAAGCGTACGACCTAAGGCGGCTTCGCTCAGCGAAGATGTGGATTGGCTATGACAAGAAATCAGAACTGCGTTTCGACCCCTTGAAAACTCATTGAAAAATATGAGGAATTTTTGGCCATTTTGGGCGTCATCGACCGAACCCGCTTGCAGCGTAAGTTGCAATGGCGGCGCCATCTATGACATTACGCTTTACGATGGTGGTATAGGAGGCCGTTATGGCTAAGAAGACTCCTAATCCGATTGATAAACATGTGGGCTCGCGGGTCCGCATGCGTCGGATGATGCTGAGCATGAGCCAGGAGAAACTCGGCGATGCGCTCGGCCTCACCTTCCAGCAAGTGCAGAAATACGAAAAAGGCACCAACCGGATCGGCGCGAGCCGTCTGCAGCAGATTTCCAATATCCTGCAAGTGCCGGTATCGTTTTTCTTCGAAGGTGCGCCGAATATGCCGGGCCACTCCGGTATGGGCGAAGCTCCCTCGCCGGCCTATGTGTCGGACTTCCTCGCAACCTCCGATGGCCTCTCGCTGACCAAGTCGTTCATGCGCATCAAGAGCGGTAAATTGCGCCGGCGCATCGTCGAACTGGTCGAGCAAATCGCAGGTGGGGAATAGATTTAAGGCCAGTGCCCAACGCCCCACTCTGGCTGCCCACCGCAGCCCGCATCTTGACCTCGTTCACCGCCACTGCAAGAACCACCCGTGACATGACGCGGCGGTGACGCCGCGTCCTCGGAGGAGTTTCAGCAGTGGCTCACACCAATTTCCTGTTCACCAGCGAGTTGGTTTCCGAAGGCCATCCGGACAAGGTCTGCGATCAGATCTCCGATGCGGTGCTCGACGCGTTTCTCGAAAACGACATCAAGCTTGGCATCGCCGACGACAGCCAGGTCAACACGCGGCTCGGCTGCGAGACGTTGTCGACGACCAACAAGATCGTCATTGCCGGCGAAGGCCGCGGCCAGGCCCCGTTCTTCCACAAACACGGCGACAAGGTGGTGGTGGACCGCGAACTGATCGCGCAGATCGCGCGCGGCGTGGTCAAGGATATCGGCTACGACCAGGACGGATTTTCCTACTACGGCGCCGACATCGAAGTGCTGCTGCACGGCCAGTCGCCCGATATCGCCATGGGCGTGAACGCCAAGAAGAAAAAGGGCGGCGAGGAAGAAGGCGCCGGCGACCAGGGCATGATGTTCGGCTTCGCCTGCACCGAGAGCGAAGTCTATGAAAAGAATTCGTTCATGCCGGCGCCGATCTATTTCGCGCACAAAATCCTGAAGGTGCTGTGCGACAAGCGCCGCGCCGGTCAGTTGTTCGATCTGCAGCCCGACGCCAAGAGCCAGGTCACCGTCAAATACGTCGCAGGTAAGCCGGTCGGCTGCACCAAGGTAGTGGTCTCGACCCAGCACAATGCGCAAAGCCGCAACGGCAAGAAATATACGCCCGGCCTGATCAAGGAGATGATTGCCGATGCGGTTGAATCGGCTCTGCCGAAAGGCTGGATGCCGCAGCGACCGTCCGACTTCCTGGTCAATCCGACCGGCAATTTCGTCATCGGCGGGCCCGACGGCGATTGCGGCCTCACCGGCCGCAAGATCATCGTCGACACTTATGGCGGCTATGCCCCGCATGGCGGCGGCGCCTTCTCCGGCAAAGACCCCACCAAAGTCGACCGCTCGGCGGCTTACGCCGCGCGCTATCTCGCCAAGAACGTGGTCGCCGCCGGCGTGGCCGAGCGCTGCACCATCCAGGTTGCTTACGCGATCGGCGTCGCCGATCCGATGTCGGTCCTGGTCGATACCCATGGCACCGGTAAGGTCGAAGAAAAGAAGCTCGAGAAGGTTCTGCCCGAGCTGTTCCGTCTCACCCCGACGAACATTCGGCGCACGCTCAAGCTCAACCGCCCGATCTACCGGCGGACCGCGGCCTACGGCCATTTCGGCCGCGCACCCGACAAGGATGGCGGCTTCTCCTGGGAAAAGACCGACCTCGCCGCGGCGATCAAGAGCGCGGTGAAGTGAGCGGCATTTCCGCCGGGACGCAACAGCACTAAGCTTGTCATGGCCGGGCTTGTCCCGGCCATCTCGCTTAAGGACATAAAAGCATTGGCCAATGAATCGGGATCACCGGGACACGCCGTTTCGCGGCGGCCCGGTGATGACAGTGAAGGATCGCAGCGCGCATTTTTCGGCCGGCGCAAAGGACATGGCCTGAAGCCGCGCCAGGCCGCGCTGTTCGACACGTTGCTGCCGCGTATCGCGCTCGATCTGACGAACCCGGCGCCCGCCGATCTGCGCACGCTGTTCGCGGAACCGCTCGATGAGTTGCGGTTGGAGATTGGCTTCGGTGGCGCCGAGCATCTGATCGCGCAGGCGCAGGCGCATCCGAAGACCGGCTTCATCGGCACAGATGCTTTCATCAACGGAGTGGCGAAGGCGCTGGTGGCGATTGACGCACACAAGCTCAGCAACATTCGGCTCTATTTCGGCGACGCCAGCGAACTACTCGACTGGCTGCCCGACGTCGCGCTCACACGCATCGATCTGCTCTATCCCGATCCGTGGCCGAAACGGCGGCACTGGAAGCGGCGTTTCATCCAGGACGACAGCCTGAAGCGGCTGGCGCGGATTCTGAAAGCCGGTGGCGACCTGCGCTTCGCCACCGACATCGGCGATTACGCGGCTTACGCGCTGGCGCGCGTGCTGCGCTCGGATGATTTCGTCTGGACCGCCGAATGCGCTGATGATTGGCGCAAGCCGTGGGCCGGTTTTTCCAGCACGCGCTATGAGGCGAAGGCCAAACGCGAGGGTCGCACGCCGGCGTATTTCATTTTCCGGAAAATCTAGTCGTCATTCCAGATCCGCACCTTCGGCGTGTCCCGGAATGACATAAACCTACGCGTCGGCACCGCACTGGCGCACCTGCCAGAAGCGCACCACGCGCTGGGCGGTGGCCGGGGTCAGCCGCTCGTAGTTTTCACGCGCGGTATCGAGCGTCTGGCCGGTCGGCTTCGCGTCGGGCCGCGCCGCCATGATCGCGCGCACGGTGCGCCAGCCGAAGCCGGCCGCGCGCGCCAGGATCAGCACCGGATCGGCCCGTTCGCCGTTGACCAGCCGGTCCACCACCTCGACCGGCACGGTGCTCACCGTGGCGAGCGCGGCGATGGTCTCTTCGTATTTGCCGCTCTTGGCATAATCGGCGACGTCGGCTTCGGTGAGCTTGCGCTCCTTGTGCCGCGCCTGCACCGCCGCCAGCGCCGCGGTGTAGTTACGCGGCGCCGCCTTGGCGGCAACCTCTTCGGTGACTTTCGCCAGCACGCGCCGGATTTCCGCCTGGGTATCGGGCTTTGCCTGCGCCAGCAGCCGCTGCTGCACCACGCCGCTCGCCTTCATCAGCAACTGACGGAACAGGCGCGGCGGAATATCGGTGCGCAAGCCGACCTTCTCGGCGAGCACGCCGTCGCGTTCGGCGCGCTTGACCAATGTGTTGAACGCGGTGTCCGACAGGCGGGCCTTGTGGTTATTGGCGACGCTGCGCACCACTTCGCCGTCGCCGCGCCGCACCAGCACGTCCGACAGCGTCTCGCTGATGCCTAAACGCGTCGACAGCGCCAGGAGATGCGCCTGGCTCTTGGTCTCGGCGATATATTTGAGATCCGGATCGGAAATCGAGGCCTGCTTGAGCACCGGCCCGGCCACCGCGATATTGTCGTTCTTGGCGAGCGTCGTCACCACGCGCTGCGGCGCGTTCGGAACCGGCGCGAGCCGGTGCGCGAGCTCGGCCAACGCCTTGACCTCGATCGCCTCGATCAGGCAGCCGATAACGTCGTCGAACAGGGCGACGTGTTCAGGCTTGAACTTCTCCGCGCCGTCGAGAAAAAGACTGGTAATGCGGTCCAGCGTCTTGGCGCGCTTGTCCGCCGAGCCGTGCTGGACGACATCTTCCAGTTCGGGAAGCAGCGAGGCGGGAACGCTCATTGCGAAAACCTGCGCAAACGGGCTGGGGCGGTCGTCCGGTTTCTGATTTTACCCATTTTTAGGGCTAGATTCTGAACGAAGGGTTAGCCGCCGAATTTCCCTTCACCCTTGCATGAAGCCCAGAAATCGCTATATTTCCGGTTGTTAAGACACCCTCATAACCGAACGGGTTTTGAGAGTGGGTCCTCCCGGGCCCGCTCTTTTTTGTTACTAAAATGGCTGCAAGCGAGGCGCGACAGGCGGCAAACGCCGCACCAAACGAGACGGAACCACGGCTGATCGTCGAGCCGGGGCTGTCCGCGCGCGTCGCGGCCATCGCCGAGCCGGTGATCGAGCAGCTTGGCTACCGGCTGGTGCGGGTCAAGGTATCGGCCGCCGAGGGCTGCACCGTGCAGATCATGGCGGAACGTCCGGACGGCACCATGGTGGTCGAGGATTGCGAAGCGATCTCGCGCGCGCTCTCGCCAGTGCTCGACATGGCCGATCCCGTCGATCGCGCCTACCGCCTGGAGATTTCCTCGCCCGGCATCGACCGGCCGCTGGTGCGCAAGTCGGATTTCGAGCGCTACGCCGGCCATCTGGTCAAGATCGAAACCGAAGTCCCGATCGGCGGACGCAAGCGCTTCCGCGGCCAGTTGCTCGGCACCGAGGGCGAAGCCGCGCGCATCCGCCGCGATGATGCGACCGAAAGCGAGGAAGCGGACGTGCTGCTTCCGATCTTGGAGATTAGCGAAGCGAAACTCGTGCTCACCGATGAACTGGTGGCGCAAGTTTTGCGGCGCGAGAAGGCCGCCAAGCGCGACACGCGCGCGGCGCGCAAAGAAGAACGACGCAAGGAACGACATTCACGGCATCGGCCGCATCGAACGGCCGCCAACCAAGGAGACTGAGCTATGGCAGTCAGCGCCAACCGGCTCGAACTGTTGCAAATCGCCGACGCGGTGGCCCGCGAAAAGGCGATCGACCGCGGCATCGTCATCGCCGCCATGGAAGACGCCATCGCCAAGGCGGCGCGCTCGCGCTACGGCGCGGAAACCGACGTGCATGCCGAGATCGAGCCGAAGACGGGCGACTTGCGCCTCACCCGTCACATGCTGGTGGTCGAGACGGTCGAGAACCCGTCCAACCAGATCACGCTGGAAGGCGCGCGCAAGCATCATCCGGCAGCGCAAGTCGGCGACACCATCGCCGACCCGTTGCCGCCGCTGGAATATGGCCGCATCGCCGCGCAGTCGGCCAAGCAGGTGATCGTGCAGAAGGTGCGCGAAGCCGAGCGCGACCGGCAATATGCCGAGTACAAGGATCGCATCGGCGACATCGTCAACGGCATCGTCAAGCGCGTCGAATACGGCAACGTGGTGGTCGATCTCGGCCGCGGCGAGGCCATCGTGCGGCGTGACGAGATGCTGCCGCGCGAGGTATTCCGCAACGGCGACCGCATCCGCGCCTATATCTACGACGTGCGGCGAGAACCGCGCGGCCCGCAGATTTTCCTCTCGCGCACGCATCCGCAATTCACCGCCAAGCTGTTCGCCCAGGAAGTGCCGGAAATCTACGACGGCATCGTCGAGGTGAAGGCGGTCGCCCGCGACCCCGGTTCGCGCGCCAAGATCGCCGTGATCTCGCGCGATTCGAGCGTCGATCCGGTCGGCGCCTGCGTCGGCATGCGCGGCTCGCGCGTGCAGGCGGTGGTGAATGAATTGCAGGGCGAGAAGATCGACATCATCCCGTGGTCGCCCGACATCGCCACCTTCGTGGTCAACGCACTGGCGCCGGCGGAAGTCGCCAAGGTCGTGCTCGACGAGGACAAGGAGCGCATCGAGGTGGTGGTGCCCGATCAGCAGCTCTCGCTCGCCATCGGCCGGCGCGGCCAGAACGTGCGTTTGGCGTCGCAACTCACCGGCTGGGACATCGACATCCTGACCGAGCAGGAAGAGTCCGAACGCCGCCACGCCGAGTTCGAGAACCGCACCAAGATTTTCGTCGAGGCGCTCAATCTCGACGAGGTGGTCGGACAATTGCTCGCCTCGGAAGGCTTCGGCTCGATCGAGGAACTCGCGCTGGTCGACGAAAAGGAAATCGCCGGCATCGAGGGCTTCGACGCCGACACCGCGCGCGAGCTGCAAGAGCGCGCCAAGGAGTATCTCGAGAAGCTGGAAGCCGAGCTCGATGCCAAGCGCGTCGAGCTGGGCGTCGAGGACGCGCTCAAGGAGGTGCCCGGCGTCACCACCAAGATGCTGGTCGCTCTGGGCGAGAACGGCGTGAAGACGGTCGAAGATCTCGCCGGCTGCGCCACCGACGACTTGACCGGCTGGACCGAGCGCAAGGACGGCGAAACCAAGCACGAGGCCGGCTTCTTCGACGGCCTCGACGTGTCGCGCGAGGACGCCGAAGCCTTGATCATGCAGGCCCGCCTCAAGGCCGGCTGGGTGACCGAGGCCGAGCTTGCCCCGCCGCCCGCCGCGGAAGCAGCGCCGGCAGAGGCGCCGCAGGCTTAAGGGAGCGCGAAACCGGCGATGCTGGCGATGGCGCAAGACGACGAGCTCGACCGTGGAGCGGCCCAGGCCGCTTCCGGGATGGAGCGGTATTGCGCCCTCACCCGCACGCTCAAGCCGGTCGACGAGATGATCCGCTTCGTGGTCGGCCCCGGCGGCGACGCCGTGCCCGACATCAAGCGGAAATTACCTGGCCGCGGCATCTGGATTACCGCCACGCGCGGCGCGCTCGCGGAGGCGGTCAAACGCAACGTTTTCGCGCGCGGATTCAAGCGCGATGTGCGTCTCGCCGCCGATTTGGCCGCGACCACGGAACGGCTGCTGGAACACAGCGCGCTCGACGCGCTGGCCATCGCCGGTAAGGCGGGGCAGGTGATCGCAGGCTTCGCCAAGGTGGAGGCGGCGATTGGCCGCGACGACCTTAAGGCGCTGATCCATGCCGCCGACGCCGCGGACGACGGAAAGCGCAAGCTGGACGCGGTCTTGGCGCGAAGAAGCCCCGAAAAATCGCGAGAAATCGCGATCATCGGGGGATTAACCGGAGCGCAATTGGATTTGGCATTGAACCGCCCAAATGTGGTACATGCAGCCCTGCTTGCCGGACCCGTGAGCGAGACTTTTCTCGCCCGCGCCAAGCGCTTGGAGCGCTTTCGGACCGGACAATCGCCCGATTTGGTTAGCGCGTATGCGCCGACGGATGGCGCACGAGGACAGAATACGTAATGAGCGAAACGAAGAACCCTGGCGAAAAGAAGCTGAGCGTCACCAGCAAGTTGACGCTCAAGCCGCGCACCGAGACGGGCGTCGTGCGCCAGAGCTTCAGCCACGGCCGCAGCAAGCAGGTTGTGGTCGAGAAGGTCAAACGCCGCTCGATCGGCGCTGCCCCCGAGGCCAAGGCCGAGCCAGCGCCAGTTGAGACCGCGCGCAAGCCGGCCGCCACGGGCAAAGCAGCGCCCGCTCCGGCCGCCGCCGAGGCGCCGAAGCCGTCCGGCGTCGTGCTGCGCACGTTGACCGAGGAAGAGCGCGTCGCGCGCGCCCATGCGTTGGCGGATTCGCGCGTGCGCGAAGCCGAAGAGCGCAAGATCGCCGAGGAAGAGGCGCGCCGCCGTCAAAGCCGCGAGGTCGTCGACAAGACCGAGCGCGAAGCCGCGGAAGCGCGCAAGCGCGAGGAAGAAGACCGCCGCAAGCACGACGAAGAAACCAAGCGCAAGGCCGGCGAAGTCGCCAAGAAGCGTCTGGGCGACGAAGAGATCAAGCGGCCGGCTCCGGGCCGCATGGCGCTCGAAGTCGAAGAGGATGAAGGGCCGCCGAAGTCGCGCCGCCCCGGCGCCGCGCGTCCCGCCACCGCACGTCCCGCCGCGCCGCGTGGCGCGCCGGCGAAAGAGCGCGGCCGGCTCACGCTGGTCACCGCGCTGCGCGCCGACGAAGTGCGCGAGCGTTCGGTCGCCTCCTTCCGCCGCCGTACGCAACGGCTCAAGGGCCACGCCTCCGACGAGCCGAAGGAAAAGCTGGTGCGCGAAGTCACGATCCCCGAGGCGATCACCATTTCCGATCTCGCCAACCGCATGTCCGAGCGCGCGGTCGACGTCATCCGCCTGCTGATGAAGCAGGGCCAGATGGCGACCATCAACGACACGATCGACGCCGACACCGCCCAGCTGATCGCCGAGGAAATGGGCCACAGCGTGCGCCGCGTGGCAGAAGCCGACGTGGAAGAGGGCCTGTTCGACGTCGCCGACGATGCCGCCCATATGGCGCCGCGCGCGCCGGTGGTCACCGTCATGGGCCACGTCGACCATGGCAAGACTTCGCTGCTTGACGCCATCCGCTCGACCGAAGTCGCGGCCGGCGAAGCCGGCGGCATCACCCAACACATCGGCGCCTATCAGGTGACCGCGCCGTCCGGCGCCAAGATCACCTTCATCGACACGCCCGGCCACGCCGCCTTCACGGCGATGCGCGCGCGCGGCGCCAAGGTAACCGACATCGTCGTGCTGGTCGTCGCCGCCGACGACGGCGTGATGCCGCAGACGGTGGAAGCGATCCATCACGCTAAGGCGGCAAAGGTGCCGATCATCGTCGCCATCAACAAGATCGACAAACCGGACGCCAAGCCGGAGCGTGTGCGCACCGAGCTGCTGCAGCACGAGATCCAGGTCGAATTGCTTGGCGGCGACGTGGTGGACGTGGAAGTCTCCGCGACCAAGAAAGATGAACATCGACCGGCTGCTCGAAATGCTCGGGCTGCAGGCCGAAATCCTCGACCTCAAGGCCAACCCGGACCGTCCGGCCGAAGGCACCGTGATCGAAGCCAAGCTCGATCGCGGCCGCGGCCCGGTTGCGACCGTGCTGATCCAGCGTGGCACGCTGCGGGTGGGCGATCTCGTCGTCGCCGGCGCCGAATGGGGGCGCGTGCGCGCGCTCGTGTCCGACGTCGGCGAAACGATCAGCAGTGCCGGACCTTCCATGCCGGTCGAGGTGCTCGGCTTTTCCGGCACGCCCGATGCGGGCGACCGTCTCGCCGTCGTCGAGAACGAAGCCCGCGCGCGCGAAGTCACCGACTACCGCGCCCGCCAGAAGCGCGAGAAATCCGCCACGCGCGCCACCGGCATGCGCGGCTCGCTCGAGCAGATGATGGCGCAGGCCAAGACCTCGGGCCGCAAGGAATTCCCGCTGGTGATTAAGGCCGACGTGCAGGGTTCGCTGGAAGCGATCATCGGCGCGCTCGACAAGATGGGCACCGACGAAGTGGCCGCGCGGGTGCTGCATGCCGGCGTCGGCGGCATTTCCGAATCCGACGTGACTTTGGCCGAGGCGTCGGGCGTTCCCATCATCGCCTTCAACGTGCGCGCCAACAAGGAAGCGCGCGAGGCGGCCGAGCGCGCCGGCATCGAAATCCGCTACTACAACATCATCTACGATCTCGTCGACGACGTGAAAAAGGCGATGTCCGGCCTGCTGGCGCCGACGCTGCGCGAGACCATGCTGGGCAACGCGCAGATCCTGGAGATCTTCAAGGTCTCCAAGGTCGGCAACATCGCCGGCTGCCGCGTCACCGACGGCACCGTGGAACGCGGCGCCAATGTGCGGCTGATCCGCGACAACGTCGTCGTGCACGAAGGCAAGCTATCGCAGCTCAAACGCTTCAAGGACGACGTCAAGCGAAGTCAGCGCCGGCATGGAATGCGGCATGGCCTTCGAGAACTACCAGGACATGCGGCAAGGCGACGTGATCGAATGTTACCGGGTGGAGACGATTCAACGCAGCCTCTAAGTCCAATTCTTGGATCTGCGCAAAACGTCCACCTGTAAATCACAACCGTCATACCTCGCGCAGGCGGGGTATCCAGCCTCTTCAAGGGCTGGGTCGTCCGCTTCCGCGGACGATGATAGCAGAGAAGTTTTCAATGCCACGTAAAAAGGGTCATCGAGACAGCGGTACGCCCGGCGGCTCGCAGCGCCAGTTGCGCGTCGGCGAACTGGTGCGGCATGCGATCGCCGAGATGCTCACGCGCGGCGATGTGCACGATCCGGTGATCGAGGGCCATCTCATCACCGTGCCGGAAGTGCGCATGACCGCCGACCTGCGGCTGGCCACCATCTACATCATGCCGCTCGCCGGCCGCGACGCCGAGGAGGTGCTCGCCGCCTTCGACCGGCACAAGAAATTCCTGCGCGCCGAGATCGCGCACCGCGATCAATCTGAAATTCGCGCCCGACATCCGCTTCCGCGTCGACGAGCGCTTCGCGGAAGCCGAGCGCATCGACAAGCTGCTGCGCTCGCCGGCGGTCAAGCGCGATCTCGAACACGAGGACGACAGCGGCGATGAATAAGCTTTTGGGTGCGGCAGACTCTCTTCCACCTCCCCGCTTGCGGGGGAGGTCGCCGAGCGAAGCTCGTCGGAAGGGGGAATGGGCATGACCAAAAGCCCCCTCCCCGACCCTCCCCCGCAGGCGGGGGAGGGAGAATCGCGGCCGCGCAAAAAACAATTCAAGCGCGACAAACGCGACGTGCACGGCTGGCTGGTGCTCGACAAGCCGGTCGGCATGACCTCGACTCATGCGGTCAGCGTGGTCAAGCGCCTGTTCTCCGCCAAGCGCGCGGGACACGCCGGCACGCTCGATCCGCTCGCCTCCGGGTGCCTGCCGATCGCGCTCGGCGAAGCGACCAAGACCGTCCCCTTCGTGATGGACGGCCGCAAGCTCTACCAGTTCACCGTGCGCTGGGGCGAAGAACGCGACACCGACGACGCCGAGGGACGCGTCGTCGCGGCGAGCGAGCAGCGGCCGACGCCCGAAGCCATCCGCGCCTTGCTGCCGTCCTATACCGGCACCATCCAGCAGGTGCCGCCGCGCTATTCCGCCATCAAGATCGAGGGCGAGCGCGCCTATGACCTCGCCCGCGACGGCGAAACCGTGGAACTCGCGGCCCGCCCGGTCGAAATAAGCCGCCTAGATCTGGTCGCCACTCCCGACCCCGACCACGCGGTCCTGCACGCCGAATGCGGCAAGGGGACCTATGTCCGCTCGCTTGCCCGCGATCTAGGCCGCGCTTTGGGCTGTTTCGGCCATGTCAGCGCGCTGCGCCGGGTCGCGGTCGGTCCTTTCGGCCCGGAAACCATGATTTTACTGGAACAATTGGAGGCTGTGTGCCATAGAGCCGCGGCCGGCGAGGCTAGCCTTGCCGGCGCCCTGATGCCCGTTGAGACCGCGCTGGACGACATCCCGGCGCTGGCCGTTAGCGGTGCAGACGCGGCGAGGCTCGCAAGAGGCCAAGCCGTTTTGTTGCGCGGACGGGACGCACCCAATTTCCGTGGGCCAGTCTATGCCACGGCGTCGGGCCACCTGGTGGCTCTCGCCGAACTGGATCGCGGCGAGATCGTCCCCAAGCGCGTGTTCAACCTGGCCGGGCTCGTTGGCAGCGCCGGCATCAAGAAAGGATGACCGATGTCGGTTACCACCGGCCGCAAGGCCGAAGTTATGAAGGAATTCGCCAAGAAGCCGGGCGACACCGGCTCGCCGGAAGTACAGGTGGCGATCCTGTCCGAACGCATCAATAATCTCACCGAGCATTTCAAGAACCACGTCAAGGACAACCATTCCCGCCGTGGATTGCTCAAGATGGTGAGCCAGCGCCGCACTTTGCTCGATTATCTGCGGCGCACCAACGAGACCAGCTACAAGACTTTGATCGAGAAGCTCGGCATCCGCCGATGATTTGTATCCGCGCGGGCGATTGTGTCCCGCGCGTTTCGTGAGCGAATGCGCGAGACGCATTCGCTATTTATCCGGCGGCGAAGGCGTCGCCGGCGACAAGCGGGCCCGAAAAGGTTCGGTCCCGCGACAAGGCTAAGGTTCGAAACGCCATGGCAGGATCGCCAGACGCTGTTCGCCTCTCCGCATCGACGGTGACGCGCGGCAGTTTCTCGCCGTCTTGCTCATGGCTTTCGGGTCCGGCCGAAAACCATGAGAGAAAGAAACTATGTTCGATATCCATCGAGTTGAACTCGATTGGGGCGGGCGCAAGCTCACCCTCGAGACCGGCCGGATAGCCCGCCAAGCCGACGGCGCCGTGCTCGCCACCTACGGCGAGACCACGGTGATCGCGACCGTCGTTGCAGCCAAGGCGCCGAAGGAAGGCGTCGACTTCCTGCCGCTCACCGTCAACTACACCGAAAAATACTACGCGGCCGGCCGCATTCCCGGCGGCTATTTCAAGCGCGAACGAGGGCCCACCGAAAAGGACACGCTGACCTCGCGCCTGATCGACCGCCCGATCCGTCCGCTGTTCGCCGACGGCTGGCGCTGCGACACGCAAATCATCATCACCGTGCTGTCGCACGATCTGGAAAACGATCCCGACATCGTCGCCATGGTCGCGGCTTCCGCCGCGCTCACGCTGTCCGGCGCGCCGTTCATGGGCCCGATCGGCGGCGCCCGCGTCGGCTTCATCAACAACGAATACGTGCTCAATCCGCAGCTCGACGAGATGATCGAGAGCCAGCTCGACCTCGTCGTCGCCGGCACCACCGACGCGGTGCTGATGGTGGAATTGGAAGCCAAGGAGCTGTCCGAAGAAATCATGCTCGGCGCCGTGATGTTCGGCCACCGCCATTTCCAGCCGGTGATCGACGCCATCATCAAGCTCGCCGAGAAAGCGGCCAAGGAGCCGCGCGAACTCGTCGTGCCGGACAATGGCGCGCTCGAGAAGTCGATGCTCGCGCTGGTCGAGAAGGACCTGCGCGCGGCCTATTCGATCCCGCAGAAAATGCTGCGCCAGGAAGCAGTCGCCGACGCCAAGGCGAAAGTGATGGCGCACTTCTTCCCGGAAGGCGCGGAACCGGCCTACGACAAGCAGCGGGTCGCCGGCGTGTTCAAGGAGCTGGAAGCCAAGATCGTGCGCTGGAACATTCTCGACACCAGCAAGCGCATCGACGGCCGCGACCTCACCACCGTGCGGCAGATCGTCGCGGAAGTCGGCGTGCTGCCGCGCGCACACGGCTCGGCGCTCTTCACCCGCGGTGAAACCCAGGCGCTGGTCGTCGCCACGCTCGGCACCGGCGAGGACGAGCAGTTCATCGACGCGCTGCAGGGCACCTACAAAGAAACGTTCCTGCTGCATTACAACTTCCCGCCCTTCTCGGTCGGCGAAACCGGCCGCATCGGCGCGCCCGGACGCCGCGAAATCGGCCACGGCAAGCTCGCCTGGCGCGCGATCCATCCTCTGCTGCCGAAGGCGGAGGAATTCCCCTACACCATCCGCCTGGTCTCCGAGATCATGGAGTTCGAACGGCTCCTCGTCGATGGCGACGGTGTGCGGCTCCTCGCTGGCGCTGATGGATGCCGGTGTGCCGCTGCGGCGGCCGACCGCCGGCATCGCCATGGGCCTCATTCTCGAGGACAAGCGCTTCGCGGTGCTCTCCGACATCCTCGGCGACGAGGACCACCTCGGCGACATGGACTTCAAGGTGGCTGGCACCGAAGAAGGCGTCACCTCGCTGCAGATGGACATCAAGATCGCCGGCATCACCGAAGAGATCATGAAGGTGGCGCTCGATCAGGCCAAGGGCGGCCGCCTGCACATCCTCGGCGAAATGTCGAAAGCGCTGACCTCGGCGCGCGCGGAACTCGGCGAGCATGCCCCGCGCATCGAGATGTTCAAGATTCCGACCGACAAGATCCGCGAAGTGATTGGCACCGGCGGCAAGGTGATCCGCGAGATTGTCGAGAAGACCGGTGCCAAGATCAACATCGAGGACGACGGCTCGGTGAAGGTGGCCTCGGCCGACGGCGAGTTCGATCAAGGCGGCGATCAACTGGATCAAGTCGATCGCCTCCGATCCGGAGCCGGGCAAGATCTATGAGGGCACCGTGGTCAAGGTGATGGACTTCGGCGCCTTCGTGAACTTCTTCGGCGCCAAGGACGGCCTCGTGCACATCAGCCAGCTCGCCCCGCACCGCGTCAACAAGGTCACCGACGTCGTCAAGGAAGGCGACAAGGTGAAGGTCAAGCTGCTCGGCATGGATGAGCGCGGCAAGGTGCGCCTGTCGATGAAGGCGGTCGATCAGGCGACCGGCGAGGACCTCGAAGCCAAAGGCGGCGCGCCGCAACAGGCAGCCGGTGGCGGCGGCGCGGCGGAGTAACTCGCTGTCGTCACCGGGCTTGTCCCGGTGACCCCGCTTAGGTTCGCACCGTGCTTCCCTAAGCGAGATGGCCGGGACAAGCCCGGCCATGACAAGGAAAGAGAAATCAAGAGCGGCCTTCGGGCCGCCCTTTTTATTTCTTCGCTTTCGCCGCGCCAAACGCTTCTCTGACGATCTTGCCCAGCGCCTCGAAGTCCTTGCGGCGCGGCGAGGTGCGCCGCCACGCCAAACCGATCCTGCGGCCGGGCTGCGGCTCGGAAAAGCGCAGCAGCTTCACGCAGGCGTTGCGCGCTTCGGCGTCGATCGCGACTTCCGGCAGCAGCGTCACGCCGTAACCGTTCGCCACCATCTGCATCACGGTGGTAAGCGAGGTGGCGCCGAGCCCAGCCGGCACATCGCGGCGGGGCGCACCGCAAAAAGCGAGCGCTTGGTCGCGCAGGCAGTGTCCCTCTTCCAATAAAATCAGCCGGCGCTGGTCGACATCCGCGACATTGACGCGCCCGCGCGCCGGCAATGCGTCCGCCGCCGGCACCGCCAGCAGGAACGCGTCGTCAAACAGGACAAGCGTCTCCACGTCGGCGCCCTCCACCGGCAGCGCCAGCATTGCGGCGTCGAGTTCGCCCCGCGCGAGTTCCTCGAGCAGCAGCTTGGTCTGCGTCTCGCGCAGTTCCAGGCGCAGCGCCGGATATTGCGCCTGCAGGCGCGGCAGCACGCGCGGCAACACGTAAGGCGCCAACGTCGGGATGATGCCGAGCTTGAGCGATCCTGAGAGCACATCGCGGTGACGGGCGAAATCGACCAGATCGCGGGTGGCGGCGAGGATCTGTTCGGCGCGTTCGGCGACGTCCCGGCCAGTGTCGGTGAGGGCGATGTCGCCCGGCCGCCGCTCGACCAGCTCGGCCCCAATTTCGCGCTCGAGTTCGCGCACTTGCATGGACAGCGCCGGCTGGGTCACCGCACAATCGGCCGCCGCCCGCCCGAAATGCCGGTGGCGCGCGAGCGCGGTGAGATAACGCAACTGGCGCAAGGTGATCATGGTAATAAGATAAACTGATCGATTTCTGCAATCAATACGATTAGACCTGATGATCGGCCGCACTTACAAGCGCGGTAGCGGCCCGCTACATGCGGAACAACAATGGAGGACACGATTCATGGACGCAAAGACTGACGACAAGAGCGCCGGCAAATGCCCGTTCACGCACGGAAACACAAACCGCGACTGGTGGCCGACCCAACTGGACGTGAGTGTTCTCCATCACAATTCTTCCCTGTCCGATCCGATGGGCAAGGAGTTCAACTACGCCAAGGAGTTCAAGAGCCTCGACCTCAACGCCGTGATCAAGGACCTGAATGCGTTGATGACGAACTCCCAGCCCTGGTGGCCAGCCGACTTCGGCCACTACGGCGGACTGTTCATCCGCTTGGCGTGGCACGCTGCGGGCACCTACCGCATCACCGACGGCCGTGGCGGTGCCGGCGCCGGCCAGCAGCGCTTCGCACCGCTCAACTCCTGGCCGGATAACGCCAACCTCGATAAGGCGCGCCGGCTGCTGTGGCCGATCAAGCAGAAGTACGGCCGGAAAATCTCGTGGGCCGACCTCATGGTCCTCGTCGGCAACGTCGCGCTGGAGTCGATGGGCTTCAAGACATTCGGTTTCGCCGGCGGCCGCGCCGATGTGTGGGAGCCTGAAGAGCTCTTCTGGGGTCCCGAGGGCACGTGGCTCGGCGACGAACGCTACAGCGGCGAGCGCCAGCTTGCGGAGCCGCTCGGCGCCGTGCAGATGGGTCTCATCTACGTCAATCCGGAAGGACCGAACGGCAATCCGGACCCGGTCGCGGCGGCCAAGGACATCCGCGAAACGTTCTTCCGCATGGCGATGAACGACGAAGAGACCGTCGCGCTGATTGCCGGCGGCCACTCCTTCGGCAAGACCCACGGCGCCGGCGATCCTTCGCTGATCGGCCCGGAGCCGGAAGGCGCCGCCATCGAGGATCAGGGCCTCGGCTGGAAGAGCAAGCACGGCACCGGCATGGGCGCCGACGCCATCACCGGCGGTCCGGAAGTCACCTGGACGCAGACGCCGACCAAGTGGAGCAACCTCTTTTTCAAGAACCTGTTCGAAAACGAATGGGAGCTGACGAAGAGCCCGGCCGGCGCCAAGCAGTGGAAGGCGAAAGGTGCGGCAGCCACCATCCCGGACGCCTTCGACAAGTCGCGGAAGCATGTGCCGACCATGCTGACGACGGACCTCTCGCTGCGGTTCGATCCGGCTTACGAGAAGATCTCGCGGCGCTTCTACGAGCATCCGGACCAGTTCGCCGATGCGTTCGCCCGCGCCTGGTTCAAGCTCACGCACCGTGACATGGGCCCTCGTGCGCGCTATCTCGGCCCGCTGGTGCCGAAGGAGACGCTGATCTGGCAGGACCCGATCCCGGCTACCGATCGCAACCGGATCAACGATAAGGACATCGCGGCTCTGAAGCAGAAGATCCTCGCGAGCGGTCTGTCGGTGTCGCAACTGGTCTCGACCGCATGGGCGTCGGCCTCGACGTTCCGCGGCTCGGACAAGCGCGGTGGTGCGAACGGCGCGCGCATTCGCCTGAGCCCGCAGAAGGATTGGGACGTGAACAATCCGGGCGAGCTGGCGAAGGTGCTCAAGAAGCTCGAGGCGATCCAGAAGACGTTCAACGACAAGGCCAAGGGCAAGAAGGTCTCGCTTGCCGACCTGATCGTTCTCGGTGGCACTGCGGCGGTCGAAAAAGCCGCGAAGGCCGCCGGTGTCAGCGTGAAGGCTCCCTTCGCGGCGGGCCGCATGGACGCGTCGCAGGAGCAAACCGACGTCGATAGCTTCGCACCGCTCGAGCCGCGCACCGATGGCTTCCGCAACTATATCAGCGGCAAGCGGCAGTTCATGGCGCCTGAAGAGGCGCTGGTGGACCGGGCGCAATTGCTGCGATTGACGGCGCCGGAGATGACGGCTCTTGTCGGCGGCCTGCGCGTCCTCGGCGCCAATGCCGGCGGCTCGAAGCACGGCGTCTTCACCAACAAGCCCGGCGCGCTGACGAACGACTTCTTCGTCAACCTGCTCGATATGAGCACGCAATGGCAGTCGTCAGGCGACAACGTGTACGAGGGCCGCGAGCGGAAGACGAAGGCGGTCAAGTGGACCGGCACCCGCATCGACCTGATCTTCGGTTCGCACTCGCAGCTCCGCGCCTTCGCAGAAGTCTATGCTTGCGCGGATGCAAAGGAGAAGTTCGTAAAGGACTTCGTCGCGGCCTGGACCAAGGTGATGAACGCCGATCGCTTCGACCTTACCTGATCTTAGCTGCGACCCAAAGCGAGACGGCCGGGGAATGACCTCGGCCGTTTTTGTTTCTTCATCCCTCACCGCTCGCGGGGAGGGATACAAAGGAATTACTGCCCGCTGTTATCCACCTCGCCGTGGGCGGCTTTGAGCGCATCCGGCTGCGGCATGGAGATGACGTTGTAACCTGAATCGACGAAGTGGATTTCGCCGGTGACGCCGGTCGACAGATCGGACAGGAGATAAAGCCCGGCGCCACCGAGTTCCTCCAGCGTCACGCCGCGGCCGAGCGGCGAATATTTCTGCTGGAAGGCGAACATGTAGCGCGCGTCGGTGATGCCGGCGCCGGCCAGCGTGCGGATCGGCCCGGCGGAAATGGCGTTGACGCGGATCTTCTGGTGGCCGAAATCGACCGCGAGATAGCGCACTGCCGCCTCGAGCCCGGCCTTGGCGACGCCCATCACATTGTAATTCGGCATCGCCCGCTCGCCGCCGTTATAGGTGAGCGTCACCATGGCGCCGCCGTTCGGCATCAGCGCGGCGGCGCGCTGGGCCGCTTCCTTGAAGGCGTAGCAGGAGATCACCATGGTGCGGATGAAGTTTTCGCGCGTGGTGTCGGCGAAGCGGCCTCTCAACTCGTCCTTGTTGGAGAAGGCGACGGCGTGCACGAGGAAATCCATCGTGCCCCATTGCTTCTGGATTTCCGCGAACACGGCGTCGACCGAAGCGATATCCTCGACGTCGCAGGGCATGACGAATTTGGAGCCGGCCTGCTCGGCAAGCGGCTTCACGCGCTTTAACAGCGCGTCGCCCTGGTACGTGAAGGCGAGCTTGGCGCCGTGCGCGTGCAGCATCTTGGCGATACCCCAGGCGATCGAGTGGTCGTTGGCGACCCCCATGATCAGCCCGCGTTTTCCGTCCATCAGTCCCGGCATTTGTTCACCATCGCACCGTGTCATCGTCCGCGAAAGCGGACGATCCAGTAACCCCTGTCTTCACGATTAGGCAAGCCCGGTGAGTACTGGATGCCCGCCTTCGCGGGGCATGACAGCAGGGGCTTACGCTTCCAGCCGTTTGAATATCACCGACGCATTGGTGCCGCCGAAGCCGAACGAATTCGACAGCACGGCGCCGAGCGTCACATTGTCCTTGCGATCGCGCATGATCGGCATATCGGCGAAGGCGGGATCGAGGTTCTCGATATTGGCGCTTTCACAGATGAAGCCGTTTTGCATCATCAGCAGCGAATAGATCGCCTCCTGCACGCCGGCGGCGCCGAGCGAATGGCCGGTGAGCGACTTGGTGGCCGAGATCGGCGGGCACTTGGCGCCGAACACTTCGCGGATCGCCTCGATCTCTTTCAGGTCGCCGACCGGCGTTGCGGTGGCGTGCGGATTGATATAGTCGATCGGCGGCTTGCAGGTTGAAAGCGCCATCTTCATGCAGCGCACCGCGCCCTCGCCCGACGGCGCCACCATGTCGTAGCCGTCCGACGTCGCGCCATAGCCGGCGACCTCGGCGTAGATTTTCGCGCCGCGCGCTTTGGCGTGCTCGAGCTCTTCCAGCACCAGCACGCCGGCGCCGCCGGCGATGACGAAGCCGTCGCGACCGGCATCGTAGGCGCGCGAGGCCTTCTGCGGCGTGTCGTTGTACTTCGACGACATCGCGCCCATGGCGTCGAACAGCACGGACAGCGTCCAGTCCAGCTCCTCGCAGCCGCCGGCGAAGATCATGTCCTGCTTGCCCCATTGGATCAGTTCGGAGGCATTGCCGATGCAGTGATTGGAAGTCGCGCAAGCCGACGAGATCGAATAGTTCACGCCCTTGATCTTGAACCAGGTGGAGAGCGTCGCCGACGCGGTCGACGACATCGCCTTCGGCACCGCGAAGGGGCCGACGCGCTTGGGCCCCTTCTCGCGCGTGATGTCGGCGGAATCGACGATGGCGCGCGCCGACGGCCCGCCCGAGCCCATCACGATGCCGGTGCGTTCGTTGGAGATATCGCTCTCCTCGACGCCGGAATCGCGGATCGCCTGTTCCATGGCGACGTGGTTCCACGCGGCGCCGCCGCCGAGGAAGCGCATGGCGCGGCGGTCGACGCTGTCGGCCGGATTGAGCGACGGCTGGCCGTGCACCTGGCAGCGGAAGCCGAGCTCGGCGTATTTGTCCGCGCGGCTGATGCCGGATTTGGCTTCGCGCAGACTGGCGAGAACTTCCTGGGTGTTGTTGCCGATCGATGAGACGATGCCCATCCCGGTGACGACAACTCGTCTCATGGCCGCATATCCTTAACTGCGCCGCGGATTGTCGATGATTGCGCCATAGGTGGGCCGCCCCCGGCAACCATGCAACACCCGCGGGCTCTGATCAGGCGCCGCTCGGCTGCAGCGCGTCTTCTTGCTTGAACAGGCCGACTTTGAGGTCGGAGGCCCGGTAGATCACATTGCCGTCCGCCGACAGCCAGCCGTCGGCGATGCCGAGCACCAGCTTGGAGCGCATCACGCGTTTGAAGTCGACGCCGTAGATCACCTTTTTCACCGTCGGCAGCACCTGCCCGGAGAACTTGACCTCGCCCAGACCCAGCGCGCGGCCCTTGCCCGGCGAACCGAGCCAGCCGAGGAAGAAACCGACCATCTGCCACAGCGCGTCGAGGCCGAGGCAGCCTGGCATCACCGGATCGCCCTTGAAGTGGCAGAGGAAGAACCAGAGGTCCGGCTTCACGTCGAGTTCCGCGCGAATCATGCCCTTGCCGTGCTCGCCGCCCTGCTCCACGATTTCGGAAATGCGGTCGAACATCAGCATGGGCGGCAGTGGCAACTGGGGGTTGCCCGGCCCGAACAGCTCCCCTCGCCCGCAGGCAAGCAGGTCTTCATATTCGAAGCTATGACGCTTGTTATCCATTGCCGCGATATCCCCGCTCAGCGGGCCTGTCGTGTGCATTCCCATTACGGATTCGTAACACACCGAGGCTAGCGGGCAAAGATGGCGTTAGGGCGCGCAGCGGACAACTTTTCCGCCGGAACAGCGGGATAGAGCACCGCCGCGCCAATTGCGAAAGAGTTGCATCTAGCCCCGCTAGTGCGTATATCTTGCAACTAAACGGGCTCGCGCGCGCCCCGCCGGGGCGACGGCGTGAACTCCACATGAGCGATGTGCGTAGCATGGTGTTCCCTTCCGCCAAGCCTGCCGTGGCGCCGCCGACCGCCGACCGGTCCGAACTGACCGGCTGCCCATGGCATGACGTCAAGGCGATGCTGCGCCAGGTCGGCCTGCGCCCGACGCGCCAGCGCATGGCGCTCGGCTGGCTCTTGTTCGGCAGGGGCGACCGTCACCTGACCGCCGAGATGCTGTACGAAGAGGCGACCCGCGCCAAAGTGCCGGTGTCGCTCGCCACCATCTACAACACGCTGCACCAGTTCACCGAAGTCGGCCTGCTGCGCCAGGTCGGCGTCGACGGCTCCAAGGCCTATTTCGATACCAACACCTCGAGCCATCACCACTTCTTCATCGAAGGTGCCGACGAACTGCTCGACATTCCGAGCGCCGAGGTGGTGGTCGGCAAGACCCCGCTGCCACCCGAAGGCTTCGAGATCGATCGCGTCGATGTCGTGGTGCGCTTGCGGCGGAAGAGCTGAGCGCTGTTGTCATGCCCGCGAAGGCGGGCATCCAGTCATCACTGACAGACCGGGGCTACTGGATCATTCGCTTGCGCGGATGATGACGGCTGTGCTCGCTAATCCACCTTCTCGTTCGGATAGGCGCCCCACAGGCGCTCCTGGCGGATCCAGCCGTCAAAATTCTTGCCGGCGAACTCGCACCAATTGCCGTTGCAGGACTTCAGCATGCCGAGCACGCCCGATTGCAGGCGCGCGACCTCATGGGACTTGGCATCCGGCTCCTCGTAAAGCGGCACCAGATCGGTCTTCAAGGTCGGCACCACCACCGCGGAACGTTTGCCCGACAAGAGCGAATGGTAGACCCAGCCTTCCGCGCCTTCCCAGTCGCGGATGCGCCGCCAGTTCTCGAACTCGGCGGTGATCTCCACCGGCATGCCGGCGCGCGTATAGACCCAGCGCACGTCCTGGTCCTTGGTGGGGCCGGCGCGCACATTGACCCGGTCAGACTTGAGGCTGACGAAACGCGGCACCGGCAAGCCGCTCACCGACCCGGTGGCGATGGCGATATCGGTGCCAGCGCTGGCATGCGGCGCCATGCCGGTCGGCTCCATAACCGCCAGAACGGCGGCGATCACCAGCCCCGCGCCGGCCAGCCGGAGAAACGCGGCCCCAAAGCTTTGTGTTGTCATTGCCATCTGGTAGGAAACAGAGCGGATTTCGACCCTAAGCGCGAAGTGCGCAGTGTGGTCGAGCACAGTTAAAGAGGGCTGAACGGCGTCCAAAACGGCAGTAAGATCGGCCGCCGGGCGTCGCGGTAAAAAGGACATGCCGAAGGCTAAAAAGCCGCTGGTCGTCGTCACCCGCAAGCTGCCCGACAGCGTCGAGCTGCGGATGCGGGAACTTTTCGACGCCCGGTTCAATCCCGACGACAAGCCGATGTCGCACGCCCAGCTACAGGACGCCGTGCGCACCGCCGACGTCCTGGTACCGACCGTCACCGACCGTATCGACGCCTCGGTGCTGTCGAAATCCGGCGAACAACTCAAGCTGATCGCCAATTTCGGCAACGGCGTCGACAATATCGACGTCGCGACCGCCGTGCAGCGCGGCATCACCGTCACCAACACGCCCGGCGTGCTCACCGAAGACACCGCCGACATGACCATGGCGCTGGTGTTGGCGGTGCCGCGGCGGCTGGTGGAGGGCTCCGCCGTGCTGACCGCCGACAAGGACTGGACCGGCTGGACGCCGACCTGGATGCTCGGCCACCGCATCTGGGGCAAACGCCTCGGCATTATCGGCATGGGGCGCATCGGCCAGGCGGTCGCGCGGAGAGCGCGCGCCTTCGGCCTGCAGGTGCATTATCACAACCGCCGCCGTGTGGCGCCGAAGATCGAGGAAGAGCTCGACGCCACTTACTGGGAGAGCCTCGACCAGATGCTCGCCCGCATGGACATCGTCTCGGTCAATTGCCCGCACACGCCGGCGACCTATCACCTCTTGTCGGCGCGCCGGCTCAAGGTGCTGCGGCCGGAAGCCTATGTGGTCAACACCTCGCGCGGCGAGGTGATCGACGAAAACGCCCTCGCCCGGCTGATTGAGTCAGGCGACATCGCCGGCGCCGGCCTCGACGTGTTCGAACACGAGCCGGCGGTCAATCCGAAGCTGGTCAAGCTCGCGCGCGAGGGCAAGGTCGTGCTGCTGCCGCACATGGGCTCGGCGACGATCGAAGGCCGCATCGACATGGGCGAGAAGGTCATCATCAACATCAAGACCTTCATGGACGGCCACCGGCCGCCGGACCGCGTGCTGCCGTCGATGCTTTGATATTTCACCCGGGGCTCATCACCGGCTGCTTAAGCGATGGACCGCGATTCGAATTCCACCTACGCGCCGATCAATACTCCGACGTCTGTCACCGGCGGCGTCTGGATCGTGGACGGTTCCGTCATCCGGTTCGGTCCACCTCTGCTCAATATCCCGTTTTCGACCCGGATGACGATTATCTGCGTCGGCGACGGCGATCTGTTTATCCATTCGCCTACGTCACTGACCCCGGCCTTCAAAAGCAAAGTCGAAAGCCTCGGATCGCCGCGCTGGACCATCGGCCCGAACCGCCTTCATTATTGGTGGATCCCGGATCGGCATACCGCCTTTCCGGACGCGGACATTTATCTCGCGCCACGCATCAAGGAGCAGGCCGGCGAACGCATCGATTTCGATTTTCACCCATCGATCGGATGAGCGGCTATCCATGGGACGCCGACATCGCGACCTTGCCGATCGCCGGCAGTTATATGACTGAAGTGAGAGGAACGGCACATTTGAACTTCACCGCGCCTTCCGATGGCTGCTCAAGTGATCACTTGTGGATCGATAAATCCCTGATCGTCGGCCGCTCGCCCGAGAGCGGGTTGCCCGGGTCCCAGTCGTAGCTCAGCGTCTCGAAGCGCATCGAGCGCGCGTCCACCATCAACAGCCGGCCGACCAGGCCTTCGCCGAAGCCGACGATCTCGCGGATCACCTCCAGCGCCATCAGCGAGCCGAGCACGCCGGGCAGCGCGCCGAGGATGCCAGCCTCGGCACAGGCCGGCACGGTGCCGGGCGGCGGCGGCTCGGGGAACAGGCAGCGGTAGGTCGGGTTCGGGCGGCCGTCGGCGCGCGTCTCATGCGCGCGGATGGTGGTGAGCGAGCCGTCGAAGGTGCCGACCGCGGCGGTGACGAGCGGCTTCTTGGCGAAATAGCAGGCGTCGGACACGAGATAGCGCGTGGCGAAATTGTCGGAGCCGTCGGCGACAAAATCGTAACGCGCGATCAACTCGAGCGCGTTTGCCGCGGTGAGCCGCACGTTGTGCGTTTCGACCCGCACATGCGGATTGAGCCGTGCGATCGCGGCGTCCGCGCGATCGGCCTTCGCCGCGCCGATGTCGTCGGTGCCGAAGATCACCTGCCGCTGCAAATTCGACAGCGACACCGCGTCGTCGTCGACCACGCCGAGCGTGCCGACGCCGGCGGCGGCGAGGTACAAAAGCACCGGCGCGCCGAGCCCGCCGACGCCGACCACCAGCACGCGCGCGGCTTTCAGCCTGGCCTGCCCGGGGCCGCCGACTTCGCGCAGCACGATGTGGCGCGCATAGCGTTCGAGTTCCTGGCGATCGAGCATGGAGGTAAACCTATGGGGTTACATCGGTTTCGGCCAGCCTCTTGACGCCTTGCGCCCTCGTCTCGATGGGCTAAGGTGCCGCAAAGTAAAGGCGACGGTGGCGTCAAGACGATGCGTTATGGTCCGTTCCTGGTGATGCTCGCGCTATTGCTCGGCGCCGTCCCGGCGCCGGCACACGATTCGCCTGGCATCATCCCGACGCCGAAAGACACCGCCGCCGAGCCGCCGAAAAAACTTGTCCGCCACAGGCCAACGAAGCCGGCGGAAGCGAAGGCGCCTTCCCCTGCCGAAGCCAAGAAGAGCAAAGCCAAGGTAACGGCGGTCAAGAAGATCGAGCTGAAACCGCCGCAGCTTAAGACAACGGAAGCCAAACCCGCGCCTAAGCTGCCGCAACCGGACGCCGTCAAAGCCGCGCCGTCGGGCGACGTGTTCGCCGGAATCCCGCCGGCCGAGCGGCTGAAAATCCAGGCGGCGTTGCTGTGGTCGGGCGACTATGCCGGCTCGGCCGGCGGCGACGATCCGATGCTCGCCGCGATCAAGAATTTTCAGAAACGTCATAAGGCTAAGGTCACCGGCGTCCTCACGTCGACCGAGCGCGCGGACCTGACGGCCGCCGCCAAGGCGCACGAGGACGAATTCGGCTGGAGCGTGGTGGTCGATCCGGCAACCGGCATCCGCATCGGACTGCCGACCAAGCTGGTGCCGCATGTGCGCGACGCCGCGCACGGCACGCGCTGGTCGTCGGCGCACGGCGAGGTGCGGGTCGAGACCTTCCGCATCAAGGAGCCCGGGCTCACGCTCGCCGCGGTGTTCGAGCGCGAGAAGAAGGAGCCGGCGACGCGCAGGGTCGAGCAGAGCGCGCTGAATGACGACGGCTTTTTCATCGGCGGCATGCAGGGGCTGAAAATGTTTTCCGTGCGCGCCAAGTTGCGCGACGGCGAAATCCGCGGCTTCACCATTCTCTACGATCAGATGATGGAGGGCATCGTCGCGCCGGTGACGGCGGCGATGGCGGCCGCGTTCTCGCCGTTCCCCGAGCGCAGCGCGCCCTTCGCCGCGCTGGCGAAGTCGGTCGAATACGGCAACGGCCTGGTGGTGAGCGGACAGGGCCACATCGTCACCGATTTGCGATTGACGCAAAGCTGCCAAGTCACCGTCGTTTCCGGCCTCGGCGACGCCGACCGGATTGCCGTGGACGAGAGCAATGGGCTGGCGCTGCTGCGCGTCTATGGCGCGCGCAAGCTCGCGCCGGTCGCGTTGACGTTTGACGCGCCCAAAGCCGCCGAGCTGACGCTGGTCGGCATTCCCGATCCGCGCGAGCAGGAGGACGGCAGCCGCAGGCTGATCGAGGTCAAGGCACGGCTCTCCGGCAGCGCGATCGAGCCGCGTCAGCCAGTACCGATGGCCGGGTTCTCCGGCGCCGCCGCGCTCGATGCGAAGGGCCAGGTCCTCGGCATGATGGAGATGGGCCAGGCGGTGCTCGCCAGCGTCGAAGCCGCCGCGCCGCCAGTGCGACTGATCGGCGCCGCAACCATCCGCGATTTCCTGACCCGTCACCACGTCGAGCCCGCGCCGGCGTCAACCGCCGACGCCAAGGCCTCGGTCGTCAGAATTATTTGCGTGCGAAAATAGTTGTTGTCGTCCCCGCGAAAGCGGAGGCCAGTAAACACCGACATGTCCGTGATTACTGAATGCCCGCTTTTGCGGACATGACGGTAATAAACGCGGTGCGCTATTTATTCTTCCACTCCGGCTTCCGCTTCTCGACGAAAGCCTTCATGCCTTCCTTCTGATCGTCGGTCGCGAACAGCGCGTGGAAGATGCGGCGCTCGAAGACGACGCCCTCGGCCAAAGGGCTTTCGAACGCGCGGTTGATCGCCTCCTTGCCGGCGAGTACCGAGGGCAGCGACATATTGGCGATGGTGTCGGCGACCTTCATCGCCTCCTCCATCAGGCTCGCCGCCGGCACCACGCGCGCAACGAGGCCGGAGCGTTCCGCTTCCGCCGCGTCCATCATGCGCCCGGTGAGGACCATATCCATCGCCTTGGCCTTGCCGACCGCGCGGATAAGCCGCTGCGTGCCGCCGATGCCGGGAATGACACCGAGCTTGATCTCCGGCTGGCCGAACTTGGCATTGTCAGCGGCGATGACGATGTCGCATTGCATGGCAAGCTCGCAGCCGCCGCCGAGCGCAAAGCCGGCGACTGCCGCCACGATCGGCTTGCGCGCGCGCGCGGCGTGATCCCAGCTGGCGGCGAAATTGCCGAGATAGGCCTCGATGAAGGTCTTGTCCGCCATCTCCTTGATGTCGGCGCCGGCCGCGAAGGCCTTATCGTTACCGGTGATCAACAGGCAGCCGATGGCGTCGTCGGCGTCGTGTGCGGCGATCGCCTGGCCGAGTTCGGCGATCAGCGCCCGATTGAGCGCGTTGAGCGCCTGCGGGCGGTTGAGCCGGATAATGCCGACCCGGCCTTTGCTTTCGACGATGATGTCCTGGTAGCTCATGGCTTGCCCTTGCGGTTTGATCTCATTCGATCTTGATGCCGGCGCGCTTGATGACGTCGCCCCATTTGGCGGAATCGGCCTTAATCGTTGCGGCAAAATCCTCCGGTGTGCCGCCGGCCGGCTCGTCGCCGATCTTGGCGAATTTTTCCTTGAAAGTTTCCGACTTGAGTGCGGTGTTGATCGCGCCATTGAGCTTGTCGACGATCGGGCGCGGCACGCCGGCCGGGGCGATCACGCCGGTCCAGGTCGGCGCCAGATAGCCGGGCACGCTTTCGCCGATGGTCGGCAGTTCGGGAAACGCCGGCGAGCGTTTGGCGCCGCTGACGCCGAGCGGTTGCACCTTGCCGGCGTGCGCCAGCGGCGCGATCGATTGCAGGCTCTCGAACATCATGTCGACATGGCCGGCGATCAGATCCTGGATCGCAAGCGCGCCGCCGCGATAGGGCACATGCACGATCTGGGTGCCGGTCATGAACTTGAACAATTCGCCGCCGACGTGGCCGGGCGAGCCGTTGCTGGACGAGGCGTTGGTCAGCTTGCCGGGATTGGCCTTGGCATAGGCGATCAGCTCCTTGACTGACTTGACCGGCAGTTGCGGCGAGACCGCGAGCAGGAGATGCCCGCGCGCGACCAGTGCGATCGGCTGGAAGTCGCGCTCGATGTCGTAGGGCAGCTTCGCCACCACGTGGCGGGTGATGGCGAGCGCGCCGATCGGCCCCATGCCGATGGTATACCCGTCAGGCGGCGATTTCGCGACCAAATCGAGCCCGAGGGTGAGCGCGCCGCCCGGGCGGTCGTCGACGATGACCGGCTGACCCAGCTCTGGACCGATCACTGAAGCCAGAATGCGGGCGACGTTGTCGGTGGCGCTGCCCGCCGCCTGCGGCACGATGAAGCGGATCGGGTGATCGGGATAGTCGGCCGCAGGCGCTGCGGTCAGCGAGCCGGCGAGAATAAAAGCAATGAGGGCAAGTTTGCGCATGTGATTTATCCCGGCGACGGAAAATCCTACTCTGTCATGGCCGGGCTTGTCCCGGCCATTCCGCTGAGAGACGCAGCGTGCCCGCCTAAGCGGGATCACCGGGTCTCGCCGCTCCGCGGCCGCCCGGTGATGACCGCAAGAGCGGTCACTTCTGACAGCTCGGGCAATAGAAGGTCGAGCGACCGCTTTGCACGATGCGCCTGATCGTGCCCTGGCAGTTGGGACATCGCTCGCCCTCGCGGTCATAGACCTGGAAATTGTGCTGGAAATCGCCGAGTGCGCCGTCGGTGCGGCGATGATCGCGCAGCGAGGACCCGCCCGCGGCAATCGCATCCTGCAATACTGCCTTGATGGCTTCGACCAGCGCGGCGGCGCGTGCATTGGGTCGGCCGCTGCGGTCGGCAATCGTCGATGCTTGCCGTTTCGGCGACAGCCGCGCGCGGTAAAGCGCCTCGCAGACATAGATGTTGCCGAGCCCGGCGACGACGCGTTGATCGAGCAGCGCTGCCTTCAGCGAGGTTTTTTTGCCGGCGCAGGCTTTCGCCAGCATGGCAGCATCGAATTCATTGCCGAGCGGTTCGGGGCCGAGCGAACGTAGCAGCGGCTCGTGGTCGAGCTTGGCGCGCTTGACCAGCTTCATCGAGCCGAAGCGGCGCGGATCGTTGAAGGTCACCGTTGCGCCATTCGACATGTGGAACACGACGTGGTCATGCGCGGTGCTCTTCGAGCGCTCGTGATAGTAGACGCCGGGCTTCGTATCCTTACCGACGCGAAACGAGCCCGACATGCCGAGATGCATGATCAACACCTCGCCAGAGGACAGATCCGCCAGCAGATATTTCGCCCGCCGGCCGAGGCCCTCGACGGTCTGGCCGGTGAGGCGCTTCTCGAAATCCCTCGCAATCGGCCAGCGCAGCCGGCGGTCGCGCACCTCGACCTTGGCCAGGCGCTCGCCTTCCATGGCGGGCGCCAGGCCGCGGCGCACGGTTTCGACTTCGGGCAGCTCGGGCATGGTTAACTCTGGTTCCGTTCACACATAGCGCCCCACGGCCTGCCGCGCTATGGTCCTGCCGGTAAAGGATTATTGGCCATGGCCAAGACCCATCACAGCGCCCGCGAAGACACCCATTTCGGCGAAAAGACCGTGCCGCTGGCCGACAAACAGGGGCTGGTGGACGACGTGTTCCATTCGGTGGCGCGGCGCTACGACCTGATGAACGACCTGATGTCGGGCGGCCTGCACCGGGCCTGGAAGGAGGCGCTGGTCACCACGGTGAACCCGCCGAAAGGCGACAAGGACTTCGCGCTGCTCGATCTTGCCGGCGGCACGGGCGACGTCGCCTTCCGCGTGGTGGAGGCCGGCGGGCCGAACGTGCGCGTCACCGTCTGCGACATCAATGCCGACATGCTCGCCGTCGGCGCCGAGCGCGCGCGCGAACGCGGCCACGATCTCGCGGTCACCTTCGAGCAGGGCAATGCCGAAGAGCTGCCTTATCCCGACCGCAGCTTCGATTGCGTCACCATCGCCTTCGGCATCCGCAACGTGCCGCGCATCGAGCGCGCGCTCGCCGAGGCCTATCGCGTGCTCAAGATCGGTGGCCGCTTTCTGTGCCTGGAGTTTTCCGCGGTGACCATGCCCGGCCTCGACGCGCTCTACGAGCTCTATTCCTTCCAGGTGATCCCGCGCATCGGCGCGGCGGTGACCGGCGACCGCGAGGCCTATCAGTATCTGGTGGAATCGATCCGCAAATTTCCCAAGCCGCCGGTCTTCGCCACCATGATCGAGACCGCCGGCTTCCGCCGCGTCTCGTTCACGACGATGACCGCCGGCGTGGTGGCGCTGCATTCGGGCTGGAAATTGTGATCTCCGCCCTCTCGCATCTCACCCGCCTCGCCCGCGCCGGTTTCGTGTTCGCCCACGAAGGCGTGTTCGCGCTGGTCGATACGCGGCCGATGCCGTTGCCGGCGAAGACCGCGGTCGCACTCGCCCGCCTGATCGAGCGGCCCTCCGCAAAAGACGGCTCCAGCCGGCTCGCCGCCGCCCTCACCAAGCTCGGCCCCACTTACGTCAAGCTCGGCCAGTTCCTCGCCACCCGCCCCGACGTCGTCGGCACGGCAATCGCGCGCGATCTCGAAAGCCTGCAGGACAGGATGGCGCCGTTTCCGCAAAGCGAAGCGGAAGCCGTTGTCGCCGCCGCCTTCAACAAGCCGGTGAGCGAGGTCTACGCCAGCTTCGGCCCCGCCGTCGCCGCCGCCTCGATCGCCCAGGTGCATCGCGGCGAAGTCGCGACAGACGGCGCGCGCAAAGCCGTGGCCGTGAAAATCCTAAGACCCGGCATCGAGCGCCGCTTCAAGTCCGATCTCGACGCCTTCTTTTACGCCGCGCGCAAGGCGGAGAGCGCATCGCTCGAGGCGCAGCGGCTGCGCCCGGTCGAGGCGGTGGCAACGCTCGCCCGCTCGGTGACCATGGAGATGGATTTCCGCCTCGAGGCGGCCGCGCTTTCCGAGATGGCGGAGAACACGCGCGAGGACAAGGACTTCCGTGTGCCCACCGTCGATTGGGACCGCACCGCGCGCGAAGTGCTGACGCTGGAATGGATCGACGGCACGCCGCTCAACGACCGCGCCGCGCTGGAAGCCAAGGGCTACGACCTGCCCGCGCTCGGCCGCAACGTGATCCAGAGCTTCCTGCGCCACGCCTTGCGCGACGGCTTCTTCCACGCCGACATGCATCCCGGCAATTTGTTCGTCGACGCCGACGGCAAACTGGTCGCGGTCGATTTCGGCATCATGGGACGGCTTGGGCCAAAGGAGCGCCGCTTCCTCGCCGAGATCCTGTTCGGCTTCATTACCCGCGACTATCACCACACCGCGCAGATCCATTTCGACGCCGGCTATGTGCCGCGGCATCACTCGGTGGAGAGCTTCGCGCAGGCGATCCGCGCCATCGGCGAGCCGATCCACAACCGCAGCGCTGAAGACATCTCTATGGCCAAGCTGTTGATGCTGCTGTTCGAGGTCACCGGCCTGTTCGACATGCGCACGCGGCCGGAGCTGCTGCTGCTGCAGAAAACCATGGTGGTGGTGGAAGGTGTCGGCCGCACGCTCGATCCCAAGCTCGACATGTGGAGCACCGCCGAGCCGGTAGTGCGCGAATGGATCGAGCGCAATCTCGGGCCCGCCGGCCGGCTGGAAAACGTCGCCGAAGGCGCCGGCGAGATCGGCCGCTTCGCGGCGCAGGTGCCCTCGCTGCTCACGCGCGCCGCCACGCTCCTCGATCAGATCGACGACATCACTCGTAACGGTCTGGTGTTGTCGCCGGCCACGGTGGAAGCGATCGGCCGCGCCGAGCAGCGTCGCAACCGCTGGACCGCGGTGGCGCTGTGGGCGATCGCGGCGCTGTTGGCCGTGGTGGCGTGGCGGGTGTTCGTGTTCTAGGCCTCGCGACACACGCGCTTCACCTCCCCTTGAAAGGGGGGTCGCCCGCCGAAGCTTTAGCGAAGGCGGGCGGGGGGTTCATTCGGCACTGCAATGACCCCCTCCCTAACCCTCCCCCTTTCAGGGGGAGGAAACTGAGAAGCCGCGAGTTACGCAGACCTCGCCACCAACTCTCCCAGCTTGTCGATGCTCTGCGTCCAGCCGGCCTCCATGCCGGCGAGCATCTGCGGCGCGATCGGCACCAAGCCGACCATGTGCGATTTCATCGTCAGCGTGCTCTTGCCGCCCTGCTCCACCAGCGTGACGATGGTCTCGCCCTCGAGCAGATGATTGCCGTCTTTGTCGACGGCGATATTGCTAAACACCAGCCGATCGGGCGCGACGATCTCGCGGAACACGGCTTTCATCGGATAGTCGTCTCCGTCCGGTCCATGCATGACGATGCGTAAGGCACCGCCAATGCGGACATCCAATTCCGGTACTGAACTGGTGAAGCCGCGCGGGCCGAACCATTCGCCCAGCATTTTCGGATCGGTCCAGGCTTGCCAGACCAGCGCGCGCGGCGCGTCGAACACCCGCGTGATGACCACGGTGCCCTCGTCGAATGTGGCGGTCGTTTTTTCCATCGCTGCGCTCATGCTGCCCCCGCATAGGCACGCTCGATCGCCGCGATGTCGAGCTTTTTCATTTGCATGAAGGCGTTCATGACGCGCGCGGACTTGGCGCGGTCCGGGTCGGTCATCATCTTCGGGATCGCGCTCGGCACCACCTGCCACGACACGCCAAACTTGTCCTTGAGCCAGCCGCAGGGGCCTTCCTGGCCGCCGTCGGTCAGCGCGTTCCAGTAGTAGTCGACGTCGACCTGGGTGGTGTCGCACATGACCTGGAATGAGATCGCTTCGTCGAACTTGAATTGCGGACCGCCGTTGAGCGCGGTGAAGGGTTGCCCGTCGAGCTCGAAGGCCACGACCATCACCGATCCGGCCGGTTTGTGATGGACGTCCTGCCCGGCGTCGGGAAAGCGGCTGATCGACGTGATCTTCGAATTCTTGAACACCGAGCAATAGAATTTTGCCGCCTCTTCGGCTTGCGTGTCGAACCACAGGCAGGGCGTAATTGTTTTGGTTCCGATTGACATTGTCGTTACTCCATTACTTTGCCGTCGCCAGATAGGCGGCGAGCTGATCCATGGTGCCGCCCCAACCTTGGGTCATGCTGTCGTGCATGGTGTCGAAGGTCTTCTGCTCTTTCTCCGTTGCGTCGAGCGTCTGCCAGCGCACGGTGAACTTGGTCTTGCCGCCGGGCGCATCTTCGAGGGTGAAAGTCGAGAGCATATAAAGCGGCCAGGTCGCAGCGCCCGGATGACGCGTGATGCCGCCCTTTTCATCGGAAAACGAATTGACGAAGACCAGCTTCTCCTGCGGCATGATCTCGCGGTATTTGAACAGACCCCACATGGCCGTGCCGTTCGGCGCCTTCATGCCGTAGTGGTACGAGCCGCCGACGCGCAGATCCATTTTCGAGGAGAGCACGGTGAAGCCCTTCGGGCCCCACCAGTGCTTCATGCGTTCCGGATCGGTGAAGCATTGCCACAACAGCGCGCGCGGCGCGTCGAACACGCGCGACATGACGAATTCGCTGGCCATTACGCACCTCCCTGTCTTGCTGGTCTCGCTCACTTCGCCTTGAGCACCATCCAGTGGACGCCGAAGCGGTCCCGCACCATGCCGAAGCTCGAGGCAAAGAAGGTCGGGCCCATCGGCATAACCACGTCGCCGCCCTCCGACAGTGTTTTGAACCGCGTCGCCGCCTCCGCGTCGGTCTTGACGTCGAGCGACAGCGCGAAGCCGTCGAATTTCGGACTGCCGGTGTTGCGTCCGTCGGAAGCCATGACGTTGGTGTCGCCGATCTTGAGACAGGAATGCATCACCTTGTTCTCGTTGGCCGGCGTGGCCATGGATTTATCGGGGCTATCTTTCCAGCGCATCAGCATCGCCACTTCGGCGCCGATCGCCTTCTTGTAGAATTCGATCGCCTCGTCGCAGCGGCCGTCGAAGAACAGATAGGGCTGAATGAACATGGATCTTCCTCCACAGTTTGGACTTGACAAATACGTTGATATCAACATAATGAATTTATGTCAAGCCACCCCAATTCGTTTTTGGCCTCGCCGCGGGAACTTCCGCTCGAAGCGACCCATCACGTGCGCGACGCCTGCCTGTGCCTGCACGTGCAGCGCGCCGCCCGCGCGCTGGCGCGTCGCTTCGACGAGGCGCTGCGCCCGCTCGGTCTGACGCAAGGGCAATTTTCGCTGCTGACGTCGCTCAACCGGCCGGAACCGCCGAATGTCGGCAGCGTCGCCGCATTGCTCGCCATGGACCGCACCACGCTGACCGCCAACTTGAAGCCGCTGGAGCGGCGCGGCCTTGTGAAGATTGCGGTCGACAAGGAAGACAAACGGAACCGCCGTCTGGTCATCACCGCTGCCGGCCGCACGCTGCTGCGCAAGGCTTTTCCGGTGTGGCAGAAGACGCACGCGGAAACCGAGAAGTCGCTCGTCGGCATTTCCGCCGACGCCTTGCGCGCCGCTTTGCGCGCGCTGGCGTGAAGCACAGGCCGCTCGTCCCCGCGCAAAGGGGGACCCAGTGCGGCAGATTGCGCGTTCAATATTCGGAACCCTGGATTCCCGCTTGCGCGGGAATGAGCGGAATATGAGTTCGGTGCCACACGACATGACTATTTCCGCTGTGCCGCCACGAACTCGGCGAGCCGCGCCATGGTCTGCGCCAGCCCTTTGTCGGCGCCGTAGTCCTTGATGACGCGCGCGCGCTCTTCGGCCGTGGGGAACACGCCGTGCCAGGTCAGCCGCGTCTTGCCGCCGAGATCCTCGAAGGTGAGCGTCTGCTTGAACTGCACCGGCTCGACATCGTCGCCGCCGGCGTGGCGATAGACGATGCGCTCGGGCGCGACGATCTCATCGAACGTAATGCGGTTCTGATAATCGCGGCCGTCCGGCCCGTGCATGACGAAGCGCCAGACGCCGGCCGCCTTGAATTCGAACGCGCTGGTTGTCGTGGTGAAGCCGTTCGGGCCCCACCATTGCGCCAGACGCTGCGGATCGGTGAAGGCGGAAAACAGCAGGTCGCGCGGCGCGTCGAACACGCGGGTGCCGATTATGGAACGGGGGTCGCGGTCGAGGTCGATGCTATTCGTCACGCTCACGCTTTGCTCCTTTGGTTTGCAGCGTTTTGAGGTAATCGTCGAGGCGGTCGAGCCGTTCCTCCCAGAGTCTTCGATATTCGGCGAGCCAGTCGTCGACCGGCTTGAGCGCGGCGGCTTCGAGCTTGCAGGGCCGCCACTGCGCCTCGCGCGACCGCGCGATCAGGCCCGCGCGTTCCAGCACCTTGAGATGCTTGGAGACGGCGGGCCCACTCATCTTGAACGGTTTGGCGAGCTCGCTCACCGTGGTCTCGCCGAGCGCAAGGCGCGCGAGAATGGCGCGCCGCGTCGGATCGGCGAGAGCGGAGAAGGTGGCGCTGAGGCGGTCGGCCGGCATTTGCATTGAACCATTCAGTTAAATAACCTTTCGGTTAAATATATGAGACGGTCCAGCCGGTCAAGCGGCCCCAAATTAAATTTTTCAGACGACCTTTGATTGCATTGATAGCAGTGCTATCATTATCTTTTAAGCCAATGCACTAGCGTGAGTTTTCCGATGGCCTCCCTCACCGTCCGCCAGCTCGACGAGCGCCTGAAGAAGCTGCTGCGCCTGCGCGCGGCGAAAAGCGGCCGCTCGGTCGAGGACGAGGTGCGCACCATTTTGCGCGCCGCCGCGGAGGAGACCGGGACCGATATCCTCGAGACCTTCATCCCGCCGGGCAAGACCGCCTCCCCGCGCCGCGCAACGAACGCGCCGGCCGACAGCAAGCGCGTGCTGTTGATCGTCGGCGGCGGCATCGCCGCCTACAAGTCGCTCGATCTCATCCGCCGCTTGAAGGAGCGCGGCTTTGCCGTGCGCTGCATTTTGACGAAAGCGGCCGAGCATTTCGTTACGCCGCTGTCGGCCGGCGCCATCGTCGGCGAGCGCGTGTTCACCGACCTGTTCGATGCGGGCAGCGAATTCGATGTCGGCCATATCCGTCTCGCGCGTGAAACCGATCTCATCGTCATCGCGCCGGCGACCGCCGACCTGATGGCCAAGATGGCCGGCGGCCACGCCGATGACCTCGCCACTGCGGTGCTGCTGGCGGCGGGCACTAAGATTCTTTTGGCACCGGCGATGAACCCGTACATGTGGGCGAACAAGGCGACGCAGCGAAACCTCGCGCAGCTTATCGCCGACGGCGTCGCGCTTATCGGCCCGAACGAAGGCGAGATGGCAGAATCGGGCGAACGCGGGCTCGGCCGTATGGCCGAGCCATTGGAGATCGCGGCAGCGGTTGAGAATTTGCTCGCCCCGCAAGCGCCGCCGCTCAAGGGCAAGCGCGTGCTCGTCACCTCGGGCCCGACGCACGAGCCGATCGACCCGGTGCGCTATATCGCCAACCGCTCATCCGGCAAGCAGGGCCATGCCATCGCCGCGGCGGCAGCAGCAGCCGGCGCCGAGGTCACGCTGGTGAGCGGGCCGGTCAATCTGCCCGATCCGCCGGGCGTCACTGTCGTCCATGTCGAAAGCGCGCGCGACATGCTGCGCGCGGTCGAGCGTGCATTGCCCGCCGATGTCGCCATCTTCGCCGCCGCAGTCGCCGATTGGCGCGTCGAACGTGCCGGCGAACAGAAACTCAAAAAGACGCCTGGCGCGGGCGCGCCGACGCTCGCGCTTACGGAAAATCCCGACATTCTTTCAACCATTGCGCACCGCAAAGCGCAGCGGCCCAGGCTGGTGATCGGCTTTGCCGCCGAAACCGAAAACGTCGCCGCCAACGCCAAGGAAAAGCTGGCGCGCAAAGGCTGCGACTGGATTTTGGCGAACGACGTCTCTCCGCAGACCGGCATCATGGGCGGCGATACCAACACCATCGAACTCGTCACCGCCGGCGGCGTCGAGCCCTGGCCGCCGCAGTCGAAGGAAGATGTGGCCAAGATGTTGATCGCGCGGGTGTCTGAGGAGTTGGAGAAGCAATGAGCCTGATCAATGTTCAGATCACCCGCCTGCCGCACGGCCACGACTTGCCGCTGCCGTCCTATCAGAGCGCGCTCGCCGCCGGCATGGATCTGATCGCGGCGGTGCCGGCCGATCGCGCGCTGACGCTCGCACCCGGCGCGCGCGCGCTGGTGCCCACCGGCATCGCCATCGCGCTGCCGGATGGCACCGAAGCGCAGGTGCGGCCGCGCTCCGGCCTCGCGGTCAGGCACGGGCTCACCGTGCTCAACGCTCCCGGCACCATCGACGCCGATTACCGCGGCGAGATCCAAGTACTGCTGATCAACCTCGGCGACGAAGCAGTGACCATCGCGCGCGGGTCGCGGATTGCCCAATTGGTGATTGCTACTTTTGCGCGAGCTGAACTACAGGAGGTCGACGCCCTCAGCCAAACGCCGCGTGGGGCGGGCGGCTTTGGCTCGACCGGAGGTTGAGCCAAACGGCTTTATGTTTTTCGGCTGGACGGATGGGTGACTGTAGCATATTACCAGCCGCTTGAATTGCACGTGGTGCCGCTCATGCCGCTGGTGTCCCGCAAGGGCATTCTCGCCATTGCCGCCGTGATCGACGTAGCGGTCAACGCCCGCAGCCGGCCGGTTTCGGCCAAGGCGCTAGCGTCGCGCCACAAGCTGCCGCCGCGCCATCTCGAACCGGTTCTGCAGGCGCTGGTGCGCGAAGGCATCCTGCGCGGCGTGCGCGGGCCGCACGGCGGCTACGAGCTCGCGCGCGAGCACGGCAGCGTCACCGCCGAAGACATCCTGCGCGCGGTTAATGCCGACGACGACGCCGACCACCTGCTGCTGCCCAATTCGGCGCTGGCCAATCACGTGGTGAAGCCGGCGCTGGTCGAAGCCGAGCGCTCGTTCGCCACTGCGCTCGGCCGCATCAGCGTCGAGGACATGGCGCTGCGGGCGCAAGCGCTGAAATAAATCTAACTCCGCGTGCGCTGCGGCTCACGTTCACGATCTGGACTCTTACGGCAAGAGTCCCCACAGCGGTAAAGTCCCTTGATTCGCGACGGCGCGGCGGCCGCCGCTCGCATCCCTGGGGCCGATCTGAAAATGCCGGAGACAATCCGGACGGCGAACGAGAGACTGCGTTCTCGTCCGCGGTGGGTGGGATTCCTTCTCGCCTTTGTTATCACGTCGCTTTGCGGCGCGCCGGCCATGCCGGCGCGGGCATTTTCGACCGCGTCATCGACCTCGTCGACCTGGCAAACCGTGAGCAGATTGCCGCCACCACCATGACGCTCGGCTTGCTCTGCTTTGCGGTGCTGGCCATCATCGTGCTCTTGCGCACGCGCAAGTCCGCCGCCGTCGCGCAGTCCGCGGCGCATGACGAAGCCGCGCTGCTGCGCGCCGAACTCGACCATTACAAGATGCTGCTGCTGTCGCAGCCGCAAGTTCTGGTGGCCTGGCCGGCGGGCACCGACGAGCCGGAAATCATCGGCGATCCCGGCATCGCGGTATCGGGTCCGGTGCCGGAGCGCGTGCTCGCCTTCGGCGCCTGGCTGGAACCGGCGGCGGCGCAGCGCATGGAGCACGCGGTCGAGGCCCTGCGCGAGGAGGGCCGCGGCTTCGTGATGACGCTCACCACCAGCGCCGGCCGGCCGCTCGAGGCGGAAGGACGCGCGGTCGCCGGGCGCGCGGTGCTGCGGCTGCGCGACGTCAGCGGCATCGAATCCGAACTGATGGACCTCGCCTCCCGTCACGACCGGCTTTTGGCCGACGTCGAGACCATGAAGACCCTGCTCAATGCGCTGCCCAGTCCGGTCTGGGCGCGCGACGAGAATGGCCGGCTGATTTTCGTCAATGCGGCCTATGCCCGCGCCGTCGACGCCGAGGACCCGGCCGATGCGGTCAAGCGCGGACTGGAACTGCTCGACCGCGCGGCGCGTGAAAACTTCTCGCGCGCGCGCGTCAGCGCCGGGCCCTTCACCGCGCGCGTGCCGGCCATCGTCGTCCGGCGAACGCCGCATCTTCGACGTGGTGGACACGCCGGGCGGCGCCGGCAGCGCCGGCATGGCGATCGACGCCACCGAGACGGAGGCGATGCGCGCCGAGCTCGCGCGCCGCATCGATGCGCATCGCCGCGTGCTCGACCAGCTCGCCACCGGCGTCGCGATCTTCGACGACGACCGCAAGCTGATCTTCTACAATTCAGCCTACCGCCTGCTGTTCGAGCTCGATGCCGCCTTGCTCGACTAGGCGCCGGCCGATTCGGCCGTGCTCGACACGTTGCGCGCCGCGCGCAAGCTGCCCGAGGAAGCCGACTTCCGGCAGTGGAAGCTGCAACTGCACGAGGCCTATCACGCGGTCGAGGCGAAGGAGCACACGTGGCACCTGCCGGACGGCCGCACGCTGCGCGTCGTCACCGCGCCCAACCCGGAAGGCGGCGTCACTTACCTCTACGACAACGTCACTGAGCGCCTCGACATGCATCGCCGCTACGATGCTCTGATCAAGGTGCAGCGCGAGACGCTCGACCATCTCGGCGAGGCGGTCGCGGTGTTCGGCTCGGACGGCCGCGTGCGGCTGCACAATCCGGCGTTCCAGCGCATGTGGAAGCTGTCGCCGGAGGCGCTCGACCAGCACCCGCACGTCGAAGCGGTGACCGCCTGGGCGCAGGCACTGCACGACGACAATGCCGTGTGGCGCGATCTGCGCGCCGCGGTAACGGCGATCGACAACCGCGAGCCGACCGCCGCGCGCATCGAACGGCGCGACGGCATGATGATCGACATGACGGCCATGCCGCTGCCGGACGGCGCCACGCTGGTCACCTTCATGGACGTCAGCGACAGCGTGAACGTCGAGCGCGCGCTGATCGAGAAGAACGAGGCGCTGGAGACCGCCGACGCGATCAAGATCGATTTCGTGCACCACGTCAGCTACGAGTTGCGCTCGCCGCTCACCAACATCATCGGCTTCGCGCACTTCCTCGGCGACCCGGCGTTCGGCGCCGCTCAACGACAAGCAGCGCGAATATCTCGGCTACATCACCGCCTCGACCAACGCGCTGCTCGCGCTGATCAACAACATCCTCGACCTCGCCACCATCGACGCCGGCGCCATGGCGCTCAACCTCACGGAAGTCGACATCCGCGCCTGCATGGAGGAGGCGGCCGAGGGCGTGCAGGACCGGCTGAAGAAGGACGGCATCACGCTCGATATCCGCTCCGCGCCCGGCATCGGCTCATTCACCGCCGACCAGCGCCGGCTGCGGCAAATATTGTTCGATCTTCTGTCCAACGCGGTCGGCTTCTCGCCGCCGGGCGAGACGGTCACGCTGTCCGCCGAGCGGCGCGCCGACACCGTGGTGTTCACGGTCGCCGATCACGGCCCCGGCATTCCGCCGGAGGCGATGGACAAGGTGTTCGACTGGTTCGAGACCGACTCGATGGGCTCGCATCACCGCGGCAGCGGCCTCGGCCTGTCGCTGGTGCGCTCGTTCGTCGAATTGCACGGCGGCACGGTGACGATCAATTCCACCCTCGGCAAGGGCACCACCGTCACCTGCGCGCTGCCGGCCGAGCAGGAAGCCAAGCAGACCGCGGCGTGACGATTGCGGCGGCGCCGCGGGGCCCCGGCGGCGCTTGGCAGCGGCGACTCCCTGCGGCATTCTTTGCCGGGGAACAGCAGGGGGGTCATCATGCGTGGACTGTTGATTGCGGCCTTGGCGTTGGCTTGTTCGAACGGCGTTGCGGCGGCGCAATCCGTCGGCGGCGCCTACAAGGTTGCCGGCACCAATCCCAACGGCACGGCCTATCAGGGCACGGCGCAAATCACACCGAGCGGGTCGATGTGCCGGATCACCTGGCAAACCGGTTCGACCCACTCGGCGGGCGTTTGCATGCTGGCAAACAAGTCTTTCGCCGCCTACTACCGCCTCGGCAAAGTTAACGGCCTTGTTCTCTACGAGCTTCAGTCGGACGGCGCGCTGAAGGGCTGGTGGACCATCACCGATCGCCAAGGCGTCGGCACTGAGACGCTGACGCCGCAATAACCACCGATCGCGCGCGTTCTAAGTTGCAGTTGAGGACATCGCGCCGCTTGCCGGCCGTCAGGCGTGCTTGGCGCTGCTCTGCCGGGTTGGTGTTGCGCAACACGCCGGGATTGAGCCGCGGCTCGGCGCCGATCCAGAACAGAATATTGGCGAGGATGCAGAGGCCGGTCGCGGCGAACCACACCATCGCGGTGCCGACGAAGGCCGGGAACAGCGCCCACCACGGGCTCACGGTCAGGAACAAAATCGAGCCAAGGATGATATTGACGCCGACCGTCACGTAGATGCGCCGCTCGAGATACCAACTGTCGGTCTGCAGGAAATAAAGGTTGCCGGGGTTCGGCGCGCCGAGCGCCGCCTTGAAGCCGAGGAGCTTGAGCACGTTGCCGATCGGGCAGAAGCCAGTGAAGGCGACGTTGATGGAGACGAGGCCGGTGGCGACGACGCCGAAGATCCACAGCGGGTTGACCAGCACCGCCAGGATCGTGCTGGCGAGCAGCACCAGGCCGGCGATCAGCCACACTGTCCGCTCGATATACCAGCGGTCGGTGGGAACGACATAAACGCCTTTGCGCATGGTCATAATTGCAATTTACTCCGCTCGCGGGCCTAAGCCTATTCAATTTCCTGTAAGCAATTCCTGCGAAATTGCATTGATCTAGGTCAGAACAGCATCCCGACGGCGAGCAACAGGCTGAACAGCACCTGAATCTGCACGGTCCACACCAGAATCCGGTTGAAGCCACGGCCGGGCGGCTCGCGCATGAAGCGGTAAATCAGCGTCAGCGCCGGCGGCAGCGCCAGCAGCGCCAGCCAGACATGCCGGCCGGGCAGCGCGCGGCCGATCGGCTCGAGCAGCGCAAAGGGCAGCAGCATCATCTCGGCGTAGATCCAGGCCGTGCCTTGCGGTCCCGCCATAATGGCGAGCGTGCGCCGGCCGACCCGCGCATCGGCCTCGCGGTCGCGGAAATTGTTGACCAGCAGCACCGCGCCGGTCATCAGGCCGAGCGCGAGGCCGCTCGCCAGCACCGGCGCGTCGAGACTGCCGGCGCACAGCCAATAGGTGCCGCCCACCGCGCCGATGCCGAAGAAGGCGATCACAAACACTTCGCCGAGCGGCGTATAGGCGATCGGCCATGGGCCGCCGGTATAGGCCCAGCCCGAGGCGATCGAGAGAATGCCGAGCACGAAGATCGGCCAGCCGCCGACGGCGATCAGATAAAAACCCATCAGCGCGGCGATCGCAAAGCACGTACAGGCGCCGTGTTTGACGCTGCGCCCCTTCAGCAAGCCCATGGCCGTCACGCGCGGCGGTCCAATGCGATCGGGTCCGTCGCCGCCGCGTTCCGAGTCGACCGCGTCATTGTGCAGGTTGGTGCCGAGTTGGATGAACGCGCTGGCGATCAACGCCGCCAGCACCGCCGGCCAATGAATCCGTCCGTGCGTGGCCCACGCCAGCGCCGCGCCGACCATGACCGGCGTGATCGACAGACTGAGCGTGCGCGGCCGCGCCGCCATGAGCCAGGACGACAAATTCATGATTTCATAACGACGCTTTGTGTCAGTAGCCCTAAGCTCTTGCTTCCAGGAACAATTCTTAACCACGGCCGTTGACACTGCGTCCCGGGCTTGGAGTGCACCGTCATGCTCAAGCTATGCGCGATCGCGTCACTGATTACGATCATAGCTCCGCTGCCGGCTATCGCCTATACGCAGGCGGACGCCGATGCCTGTACGCCGGATGCGTTCCGTCTTTGCCAGAATGCCATCCCCGATGCGACGCGCGTGGCGCAATGCCTGGCCCAGAATAAGAGCCAACTCAGCCCGGCCTGCAAAATCGTGTTCAGCCGGCCGGCCACTGCGGAGGACGCCCCCCTCGTCGAGCACCAGCCGTATCGCCGCACCGATTACTGACCGCGTAAGCGGCCGCAAGACAAAATACTCATCGTCAAACCGGATCTGCCGCCGCGGCGTTTGCTTCGGGAGCGATTTTACGCATAACTAATTGCCAGCCTGGCCCGGGGGACACCTCATGCACAGACTGTGCGCGGTCGCTTTCTGCCTTGCAATGATGGCGCCGCGGCCTGCCGTCGCTTACACGCAAGCCGACGCCTGCACGCCGGACGCTTTCCGGCTTTGTGGGGCCGCGATCCCCGATGCGACGCAAGTGAAGCAATGCCTGGAGCACAATAAAAGGCAGCTCAGTCCCGCCTGCAAGATCGTGTTCAGCCGGCCGGAGACGGCCGCCGATGGCGTGCGGCGGCACAGTCGCCATCATCATCGTCGCCGGATCAATGACTGAACGGCAAAGCCGGCCGGACGGCCCGTGCCATCATCCGCCAAGCCCCGCTATACTTGACGCGCCGAGACCGCCGGCACACCAAGCGGCAACAAGACGCGCGCACGTGGAGGAAACCATCATGAAACTCTTGAAGACTTTGCTCTGCGCCGCCGCGCTCGCCGTGAGCACGCCGGCCATGGCCGACAGCGTCAAGATCATCGTGCCCTTCGCCGCCGGCGGTCCGGTCGATCAATGGGCGCGCGTGCTCGCGCACGGGCTGGGGCCTCTGCTCGGCGCTGACGTCATCGTCGAGGACAAAGGCGGCGCCGGCGGCGCCATCGGCTCGGAGACGGTGGCGCGCGCGACGCCCGACGGCAAAACCATTTTGCTCGCCAGCCTCGGCTCGCAGGTGATCAGCCCGGCGCTGCGCCCGCCGCACGGCTATGACCCGGTGAAGAGTTTTGAGCCGGTGATGCTGGTCGGCGCGGTGCCGACGCTGCTGGTGATCGGCCCGAAATCCGGCGCCGCGACCCTGAAAGAGTTGATCGCCAAGGCGAAGGGCGGCCAGGCCATGGCCTATGGCTCGGCCGGGCCGGGCACCACGATGAACATTGCCGGCGAACTGCTCAATTCGGCCGCCGGCTTGAAGGTCGCGCATGTGCCCTATCGCGGCGCCGCGCCCGCGCTCAGCGATCTGATGGGCGGCCAGATCGACATGCTCAATGCCGACTTCCCCGTGCTGCTGCCGCTGGTGAAGGCCGGCAAGGTCAAGGCGCTCGCGCTCTACGGCACCGAGCGCTCGCCCTTGCTGCCCGACGTGCCGACCACCGCCGAGCTCGGCCTGCCCGATGTGGTGATGGAGAACTGGTACGGCGTGTTCTTGCCCGCCGGCACGCCCGCCGCCGTGCGCGACAAACTGGAGAAGGCCTTGTTCGAGGTCGTCGCGCAGCCCGACGTGGAGGAGCGCTTCGCCACGCAAGGCATGCACGGCACGCTCGGCAGCGCCGCTTTCACCGCCCGCCTCGCCAAGGAGTTTCCGTATTGGCAGGCCACCATCACCAAGCTCGGCATTAAGGCGGAGTGAAACTCCACGGTGTGGCCCTACTTCTTCCCCGGCAGCAAGTCCTTCACCGGCACGCCGGCTTCGATCTTGGCGGTGCGGATTTCCTCGTTCTTCGCGATCTGCTGCACGCGCGCCAGCACTTCGGCCGCGCGCGCACGCGGGATGAAGCAGACGCCGGTCTCGTCGGCGAGGACCAAGTCGCCGGGAGCGACCGCAATGCCGCAGACCGTCACCGGCTTGTTCACCGCGACGGTCTTCAGCCGCCACTTGCCGGTTATCGGACTGACGCTGCGCGACCAGATCGCGTAGCCGATGTCGCGCCCATGATCGACGTCGCGCACCGCGCCGTCGACGATGGCGCCGATCTGGCCCTGCCGGTGGCCGATCGACGCGGACATGCCGCCCATGTTGGACACCTGATCGAGGCCCTGCACCACCAGCACGTCGCCAGGTTCCGCCAAATTGTGCGCCTCGATCTCCGCCATGCCGGAGACGCCGGTGGCGACGTTCGCCGGCACGCTCTCCGTCGCCGGCACGTTCAGCAGCGTCAGCGCGCGGCCGACGATGCGCGCCTTGGGATCGGTCGGCTTGAGCACGCTCGACGGGATGGCGCCGACGATGCCGAGTTCGTCCATCGCGTCCGACGCCATGCCGGTGAGATCGCCGAGCGCGCGGAAGCCGTCGACGACGCCGTCCGGCAGCGCCGGCAGCTCGAGCATGCCGAAGGCGTCGGCGGGGAGTTTGCCGAGGGCTTGTTTTGTCATGTGTGCACGCTAGCCGCGCCAGGGCAATCCCGGCAAGCTGCCAGCGGCGGTCTCTTTATGATTATAAGTGGCGGCCCTCAAAGCGGATGATTCGATGCCCCCACCCACGTCCGGCGGCTACAGCTTCACGGTGACGCTCGCCGACGAGGAGGCGACGCGGCGCCTGATGGTGGACATCGCCGAGGCGCTCTTGCCCGGCGACATGATCACGCTGTCGGGCGACCTCGGCGCCGGCAAGACCACCTTCGCCCGCGCCCTGATCCGCCATCTCGCCGGCGATCCATCGATCGAAGTGCCGAGCCCGACCTTCACGCTGATGCAGGCCTACGAGCTGCCGCGCTTTGCCCTGGTGCACGTCGATCTCTACCGGCTGTCCGGGCCCTCCGAGCTCGCCGAGCTCGGGTTCGACGACATCCCGCCCGCCGCGGTGACGCTCTTGGAATGGCCCGACCGCGCCGAAGGGGCGCTTCCCGCCGACCGGCTCGACATCGCGCTCACGCTGTCGCCGCAGCAGGGCCCGAATTTTCGCCACGCGCGCGTCACCGGCCACGGCGCCTTCGCCGCGCGCATCGAGCGCGTCGCCATGATCCGGCTGTTCCTGTCGCGCTCCGGCTTCGGCGGGGCGGCGCGGCAATACATGCAGGGCGACGCTTCGACGCGCGCCTATGAACGGCTGACGCGCGACGGTGCGAGCTATATTCTGATGAACTCGCCGCAGCGGCCGGATGGCCCGCCAGTGCGCGACGGCAAGCCCTACAGCGCGATCGCGCACCTCGCCGACAACGTGACCCCGTTCGTCGCCATGGCGCAGGCCTTGCGCGCGCGCGGGTTCTCCGCGCCGGCGATCTTCGCCGCCGACCGCGCGGCCGGCCTTTTGATTCTCGAAGACCTCGGCAGCGAACCGATGGTCGCCGGCGACCCGCCGGCGCCGATCGAGGAGCGCTACGAGACGGCCGCCGATTTGCTCGCCGCGCTGCATCGCCTGCCGATGCCGCGGCTGCTGCCAGTCGAGGGTGACGTTACTTATGCCTTGCCGCACTACGACCTCGATGCGTTTCTGATCGAGGCGGAATTGCTGATCGACTGGTATCTGCCGCGGCTCAACGTCAAGCTCGCCGGCGACAAGCGCGACGCCTATGTCGAGCTCTGGCGCGCAGCGCTCACTCCCGCGCTCTCCGCGCCGCCGGTCTGGGTGCTGCGCGATTATCATTCGCCCAACCTGTTGTGGCTGCCCGAACGCGAAGGGGTCAAGCGCATCGGCCTGCTCGATTTCCAGGACGCGGTGATGGGTCCGGCCGCCTACGATCTCGCTTCGCTCGCGCAGGACGCGCGCGTCGACGTGCCCGAGATGACGGAAATTGCGCTGCTCTCGCGCTACACCCGCGCGCGGCTTCGTGACGATCCCGCGTTCAACGCGCCCGCCTTCGCGCGGCTTTACGCCACCATGGCGGCGCAGCGCGCCTCCAAGATTCTTGGCATCTTCGCCCGCCTCGACAAGCGCGACGGCAAGCCGCAATATTTGCGTCACATGCCGCGCGTATGGGCCTATCTGCAGCGTTCGCTGGCACATCCGGCGCTTGCCGCGCTCGCCGCCTGGTATCGCGTCAACGTGCCATCGCTGAAATCGATTTGACGTATGAGTTCATCCACGACACCCAAACGCGCGATGGTGCTCTCGGCCGGACTCGGCACCCGCATGCGCCCGCTCACCGAGCGCATGCCGAAGCCGCTGGTCGAGGTCGGCGGCAAGCCGCTGATCGACCACGTGCTCGACCGCCTGGCGGAAGCGGGCGTCGAGCGCGCGGTGGTCAACGTGCATCATTTCGCCGAGCAGCTCGAGCGCCATCTCGCGTCACGCACGAAACCGAAAATCGTCATCTCCGACGAGCGCGGCGTCTTGCTCGGCACCGGCGGCGCGGTGGTCAAGGCGCTGCCGCTGCTCGGCGAGACGCCGTTTTTCCACACCAATTCCGACAGCATCTGGGTCGACGGCGTGAAGCCCAATCTCGCCCGCCTCGCGGACGGCTTCGATCCCGCCGCGATGGACGCGCTGCTGCTGCTCGCGCCGACCACCGGCAGCATCGGCTATGCCGGGCACGGCGATTTCGCGATGGCGCCGGACGGCCGCCTGCGCCGCCGCGCCGAGCGCGAGGTGGCGCCCTTCGTTTTCGCCGGCGCGGCGATCCTTGCGCCCGCGCTGTTCAAGGATGCGCCGCAAGGCGAATTCCCGCTCACCGACCTGTTCGCCCGCGCGGCGGAGCGAGGCCGGCTGCACGGCCTGCGCCTCGAAGGCCTGTGGATGCACGTCGGCACGCCCGACGCCATCGCGCTCGCCGAAAACGCCATCCGGGCCAGCACGGCTTGACCTTTCCCGGACGCGGTGCAGCGCCATAAGCGCGTTCACGCGCATCTTCGACGCACTATCACGGCGCACCGCAGATCCGGGGCCTTCGCAAATTCGGAATTCTTGACGGTCCCGGGTCTGCAGCGCGTCATTGCATACCGCGCTGCGCCCGGGACACGATTCTGCATAAGCGTGTATGATTCGCGCTATGCCAGCCGCGAAAGCCAACGTCTTCACCATCCCCGCCTCGGCGCCGTTTCTGCCGGCGCTGATCGCCGCCTTGCGCGCCGGCAAGCTCGCGCCCGGCTTCCCCGCGAGCCACGATCCGCTCGAACTCGCGCGCCTGACGCTCTATCTGCCGACGCGGCGCGCCTGCCGCCTCGCGCGCGAAGCCTTCCTCGACGCGCTGAACACCGACGCCGCCATTCTGCCGCGCATCGTCGCGCTCGGCGATCTCGACGAGGACGAGATCGCCTTCGCCGAAGCCGCCACCGGCGAGCTGGCGCAAGCCGCGCTGACGTTGCCGGAGGCGATCGCGCCGCTCGAGCGCCGCCTGCTGTTGGCGCAATTGATCGCGCAATGGGCCGAGCGCATCACGCCGGACCGCGGCTCGCCGCTCATTGCCAACACGCCGTCGGCCGCGCTCGGCCTTGCCGACGATTTGGCGCGCCTGATCGACGACATGATCACGCGCCAGGTAGCGTGGACAAAACTCGACGGCTTGGTGCCCGACGCGCTCGACCGCTACTGGCAGATTGCACTCGACTTTCTGAAGATCGCGCGCAGCTACTGGCCGGAGCGGCTCAAGGAATTGGGCGTGATCGAGGCCGCCGAGCGGCGCGACCTGCTGATCGCGGCGGAGGCCAAGCGCCTCGCCGGCAGCGACGCGCCGGTAATCGCCGCGGGCTCCACCGGCTCGATGCCGGCGACCGCCAAGCTGCTCGCGACCATCGCCACGCTGCCGCACGGCGCCGTGGTGCTGCCGGGCCTCGACCTGGATCTCGACGACGCCTCCTGGGCGCTGATCGCCGGCAACGCCGACGATGAGACCCACGACGGCGCGCCCGCCGCCGGCCACGCGCAATTCGCCATGCACGCGCTCATCGACCGTATCGGCATCGCCCGCGCCGACGTCACCCAGCTCGAACCACCGGCCCCGCACGGCCGTGAGCGGCTCGTCTCAGAGGCGCTGCGTCCGGCTGCCACCAGCGACCGCTGGCCGGCGCGCACCGGCACGAAAGAGTTCGACGCCGCGGCCGAACGTGCGCTTGCCTCGCTCGCGCTGATCGACGCCGCCAATGCCGAGGACGAAGCGCTCGCCATCGCGGTGGCGCTGCGCGAGACGCTGGAAACCGAAGGCAAGACCGCTGCTTTGGTCACGCCCGACCGCGCGCTGGCGCGGCGCGTCGTCGCTGCGCTCGACCGCTGGCAGGTGAAAGTCGACGATTCCGGCGGCGACTCGCTTGCCGATACGAGCGCCGGTGTGTTCGCGCGGCTTTCCGCCGAAGCCGCGCTCGGCGGCCTCGCGCCGGTAACGCTGCTGGCGCTGCTCAAGCACCCGCTGCTGCGCCTGGGCGCCAAAGCAGATGCGCACAATACCGGGATCGCGACACTGGAACGCGCGCTGCTGCGCGGCCCGCGTCCGCGCCCCGGCAGCGACGCGCTCGGCCACGCGCTCTCCACCTTCCGCGCCAATCGCGCCGAGCTGCACCGCAGCGACCCGCGCGGGCTGATCGACGATGACAAGTTCGACGTGGCCGCCGAGCTGATCGCCCGCCTCGGCGCCGCGCTGGCGCCGCTGGAACGGCTCAAGCCGGGCGCGCAGCCGCTCGCCGAGCTCGCCAAGTGCCATAGCGCCGTGATCTCCGGGCTTGGCCGCGATGCTAAAGGCGAGGTCGCCGCCTTCGCCGGCAACGACGGCACGGCGCTTCTGCGCGCCTTCGAGGACATGAGCGAAAGCCCGGCCGCCGCCGAAATAGCCATCGCGCCCGGCGATTACGCCGAAGTGTTCCACGCCACGATTGCGGAACGCGTAGTGCGCCGCCCGGAGACGCCCGACGTTCGCGTGCGCATCTTTGGCCCGCTGGAAGCGCGCCTGCAGACGTTCCAGCGCGTGGTGCTCGGCGGGCTCAACGAGGGCACTTGGCCGCCCGAAACGCGCAGCGATCCGTGGCTCTCGCGCCCGATGCGCGCCGACCTCGGCCTCGATCCGCCTGAGCGGCGCATCGGCTTGGCTGCGCATGACTTCGCGCAAGGCTTAGGCGCCGAAGAGGTGATCCTCGCGCGCGCCGCCAAGGTCGCCGGCAGTCCGACGGTCGCCTCGCGCTTCGTGCAGCGCATCGCCGCGCTCGCGGGCGAGACGCGCTGGAAGGAAGTCACCGCGCGCGGCAACGGCTATCTCGAACTCGCCCGCACACTCGATCATCCGGCGCAAGTGAAATTCGCCGAGCGGCCCGAGCCGACGCCGAAGATCGAGGCGCGGCCGCGCGCGCTCTCAGTCACCGCCATCGAGGACTGGCTGCGCGACCCCTACACCATCTATGCCAAACACATCCTGCGCCTGCTGCCGCTCGATCCGATCGACACGCCGCCCGGCGCGCGCGACCGCGGCACCGTGATCCACGGCGCCATCGGCGACTACACGGAACTGTTCGCCGCCAGGCCGCCGGCCGATCCGCTGAAGGAATTGCTGGCGCTCGGTGAAAAGCATTTCGCCAAGCTAGAGGATTTTCCCGAGGCGCGCGCCTTCTGGTGGCCGCGTTTCGTGCGCATCGCGCAATGGTTCGCGGCATGGGACGGCGGACGGCGCAACAGCATCGAAGCGCTGCATGCGGAAATCCGCGGCGAACTGAAATTCCCCGTCGGCAAACGCGAGTTCACGCTCTCGGCCATCGCCGACCGCATCGAGAAGCGCAACGACAACAGCTACGCCATCCTCGACTATAAGACCGGCGCGGCGCGCACCGAAAAGCAGGTGCGCACGGGGCTCGCGCCGCAATTGACGCTGGAGGCGGCGATTTTGCGCGCTGGCGGCTTCAAGGACGTTGCCGCCGGTAGGGTGTCGGAACTTACTTATGTAACGCTCAAAGGCGGCGAGCCGGCCGGCAAGCCGAGCGAGATCAATTTCAAGGACGGCACGCCCGACACGCAAGCGGAGCACGCGCTGGCGCGGCTCAAGGAACTGGCGGCGAAATTCGAGGACGCGGCGACGCCTTATCTGTCGCTGGTGCATCCGATGTGGAAGACGCACTACGGCGACTACGACCACCTCGCCCGCGTCAAGGAATGGTCGGCCACCGGCGGTGGGGAGGATGGCGAGTCATGAGTGCCGCTCGCACCGCTTTTTTATTCGTCATCCTGAGGTGCGAGCCCGAAGGGCGAGCCTCGAAGGATGAACGGCCCGGGCCGTCGCCCTTCGAGGGCCGCGCTGCGCGCGGCCACCTCAGGGTGACGGAGCGAGTTTGCACATGAGCGCCGAGCGAAAAATTCCTGCAGACGTCCGCCGCGTGCAGGTCGAAGCCGCCGACCCGGACGTCTCCGCCTTCGTCTCCGCCAATGCCGGCTCGGGCAAGACCTATGTGCTGGCGCAACGCGTCATCAACCTGCTGCTGCGCGGCGTCGACCCGGCCAAGATCCTCTGCATCACCTTCACCAAGACCGCCGCCGCCAATATGGCGAACGAAGTATTCAAGCGGCTGGCTGGCTGGACCGCGCTCGACGACGCCGGGCTCGACGAGCAAATCAGGCTTTCCACCGGCCGCAAGCCCGATGCGGGTGGCCGCGCCCGGGCGCGCCGGCTGTTTGCTTCGGCGCTGGAAACGCCGGGCGGGCTGAAGGTGCAGACCATCCACGCCTTCTGCACGCGGCTACTGCACCAGTTCCCGTTCGAGGCCAACGTGGCCGCGCGCTTCACCGTGCTCGATGAAGCTTCGACCACGCGATTGCTCGATAAATTGACGTTGGACGTGCTGCTGGAAGCTTCGGCCAAGCCAGAGAGCGCGCTCGGCAAAGCGCTGGAAACGGCCATCGTGGTCGCGGCCGACCAAACCTTCAAGGACGTGATCGGCGATGCCATCCGCGAGCGCGACGCCATTGCGGCCTGGATCGAGCGCGCCGGCAGCCTCGATGCGGCGCTGGCCGAGCTGTCGCAGACGCTGGGCGTCGGCGCCAACGAAACGCGCGAGACGCTGGAAGCGGAATTTTTCTCGCATTCGCTCATCCCGGCGGCGGACTGGCCGCTACTGATCGAGGTGCTGGAAGGCGGCTCGAAATCCGACGCCAACCACGTCGCCGCGCTGCAGGCGGCGCAGGCCTCGGCCGGCCGTGAGCGCATCGACAATTATTTGAAAGTGTTTTGCACGACCGAACTGGCGCCGCGCAAGAACATCGTCACCAAGAAACTTGCCGACCAACATCCCGATTGGCTGGCGCGGCTGATGGCCGAGCAGGAGCGCGTCTGCGCATTGCTCGCGCGCGAGCGCTCGCTCGCCGCACGCGACCGCACCGCCGCGCTCATCACCATCGCCGCCGAGGTCATCGCGCGCTACCGCCGTGAAAAAGACCGCCGCGCTTTGCTCGACTACGACGACCTGATCGACAAGACGCTGGCGCTGTTCGCGCGCTCGTCCGCCGCCTGGGTGCTCTACAAACTTGACCTCGGCATCGACCACGTGCTGATTGACGAGGCGCAGGACACCAGCCCGAAGCAATGGGAGATCGTGCGCACCATCGTCTCGGAATTCACGCCGGGCGGCGCGCGGCCGAACGTGCGGCGCACGGTGTTCGCGGTCGGTGACGAGAAGCAGTCGATCTTCTCGTTCCAGGGCGCCGCGCCGCTCGCCTTCGACGCGATGCGGCGCGAGTTCGGCAAACAATTCGACATACCGGAGCAAGGCTGGCGATTCTTGCGCTTTCACCACTCGTTCCGCTCGGGCGGCAACGTGCTCGGCTCGGTGGATCAGGTGTTTAAGGCGCGCGAGGTCTATCTCAGCATCACCGCCGACGAAGCCGGAATTCCGGAACACCAGCCGCTGCCCGACGCCGCGCCCGGCCTGGTCGAGCTGTGGCCGTTGATCGCACCGGCCGAACGGCGCGAGATCGAAGGCTGGGATGCGCCGTTCGACACCGAGAGCGAACACAGCCCGCGCGTCAAGCTGGCGCAGCGCATCGCCAAGCACGTCAAATTTTGGATGGCGCGAGGGCAAAGGCCCGGCGACGTGCTGGTGCTGGTGCGTCAGCGCGGGCCATTGTTTGAGGCGGTGATCCGCGCGCTGAAGAACGCCGGCATCGCGGTCGCCGGCGCCGACCGGCTGGTGCTCACCGAGCACATCGCGGTGATGGACCTGATGGCGCTCGCCGACTGCCTGCTGCTGCCGGACGACGATCTCGCCCTGGCCAGCGTGTTGCGCAGCCCGCTGTTCGGCCTGAGCGAGGAGCAACTGTTCGAGCTCGCCTTCGACCGCAAGGCATCGCTGCGCGATAGCCTGCGCGGTAATGCTGCCTTTGCCGAAACCGATCGCGCTCTCGATGAGCTTGCAAACGACGCGCGCAAGCTGACGCCCTTCGGCTTCTTCGCGCATGTGCTGGGCGCGATGCGCGGACGTGCGAAGTTTCTCGCCCGGCTCGGACCGGAAGCGAATGACGCGCTCGATGAGTTCCTCAATTTGGCGCTCGACTATGAACGGCGCGAGACGCTGTCGCTGCAGGGCTTCGTCGACTGGCTGCGCGCGGCGCAGAGCGAGGTCAAGCGCGACATGGAGATGGTGCGCGACGAGGTGCGGGTGATGACCGTGCACGGCGCCAAGGGGCTCGAGGCGCACACCGTCATTCTCGCCGACACCGCCACGCCACCGACCGGCCCGCGCGACCCGCGCTTGCTGGTATTGGCGAACGGCGCGCTGGTCTGGGCGACCGCGCGCGGCGAGGATGTCGGCGCCATGGCCGATGCGCGAAGCGCGGCACAGCAAGATGCGCGCGACGAATATCGGCGGCTTCTGTACGTCGCGATGACGCGCGCCAAGGAGCGGCTGGTGATCGCCGGCACGCAGGGCGCACGCAAGATTCCAGACGGCTGCTGGTACCAGCTCATCGACGATGCGCTGCGCGGCGACTGCGTCAGCGAACTGGCCGACGACGGCGACGGCGAGGTGCTGCGTTTCCGCAAAGACCCGCCAGGCGAAGCAGCAACGCCATCGGTGCGGGAAACGACCGCGCCGGCCTCCGTGCCGGATTGGCTGCGCGCCAATGCCAGCTCCGAGATCTCCGGCGTGCGCACCGTGACGCCGTCGAGCGCCGAAGATGACGCGGCCCGCCCGGCCGCGTCCGGCGCCCGCGCTGTCGCCCTGCTGCGCGGGTCGCTGGTGCACCGGCTGCTGCAATCGCTGCCCGCCATGCCGGCTGACCGGCGGCGCAAAGCGGCCGAAGACTATCTGGCGCGTGCCGGCGCCCAATTGGCCGCCGAGGAACGCGAGCAACTGGCCGAGCAAGTCATGCTCGTGCTCGAGGATCAGCGCTTCTGCGAGCTTTACGGACCCGGCAGCCGCGCCGAAGTGCCGATCGTCGGCAGGCTTATCCACGGGGCGAAGACCATCCGCGTCGCCGGCCAGGTCGATCGCCTGGTGGTCACGCAAAGCTCTGTGCTCATCGCCGATTTCAAGACCAACCGGCCGGCGCCGCGGCGAATCGAGGACGTGCCGCCCGCTTACGTCGCCCAGCTCGCGCTCTACCGCGCCGTGCTCGCAAAGTTGTACCCCGGCAAATCCGTGCGCGCCGTGCTGATCTGGACCGAAGTGCCTGATCTTATGGAGCTTTCCGGCGAGGCGCTGGATGCCGCTTTGTTGCGCATCACGTCGGCGCGATAGCGCCTTGACGCTGCCGGATGGCGTTCATAGGTTCCTGCCCTCGCAATTTCTCGGGCCGCGATTCTCCGCCCGCAACCCACACGAGGGTATCCCCATGGCCGTCGGCAAAGTGTCGGACGCAAGCTTCGAATCGGACGTTTTGAATTCCGCCGAACCGGTTGTGGTCGATTTCTGGGCGGAATGGTGCGGGCCCTGCCGCATGATCGCGCCGGCGCTGGAAGAGATCGCCGGCGCGCTCGGTGACAAGGTCAAGATCGTCAAGCTCAACGTCGACGAGAACCCGAACACCGCGGCGAAATACGGCATCATGTCGATCCCGACGCTGATGCTGTTCAAGAACGGCGAGATCGCTTCGCGCCAGGTCGGCGCCGCGCCGAAGCAGAAGCTGCAGCAATGGATCAGCGGCGCGGTCTGACGTCTCGCGCTCATCAATCTACGGAACTTAAAAGTGGGCCGGGCTTGTCCCGGCCATCTCGCTTATATGAGCACTGTGCGTCCCTAAGCGGGGTCACCGGGACAAGCCCGGTGACGACAAGAAACTACTGCGGCAGCGTGCCGTTCTCACGTAGCACCTCGCCGGCGAGATAGAGCGAGCCGGTGATCAGAATCCGCGGCGGCGGTTCAAGGTCGAGCTTGCGCGCCGCATCGAGCGCTTCCTCCAGATTGTCGCGGCTGGTGGCCGGCAGGCCGATGGCGCGTGCGGCGTCGGCGATGGCTTCGGCGGTGAGCCCCTTCTCAGCGCCCGGCACCGGCACCGCGATCATGCGACGCGCGAGCCCGGTGAAATTGCTCAGGAAACCCGTGCAGTCCTTGCTCGCCAGCATGCCGACGATCAATACCAGCGGCCGCGACACGCGCTCCTCGAGATCCGCGAGCGCCGCCGCGATAGCGCGCCCGCCGTCGGGATTATGCCCGCCGTCGAGCCATAGCTCGCTGCCTGCCGGTGCAAGGTCGACCAGGCGCCCGGCCGAAAGGCGCTGCAGCCGCGCCGGCCAATCGGCCTTGACCATGCCCGCCTCGTAGGCGGCCGGCGCAATCTTAAAAGTTTTGATCGAACGCAACGCCGCAATGGCAAGCCCGGCGTTCTCGAACTGATGACGGCCGTAAAGTTTCGGCGCCGGCAGATCGAGCAGACCCGCCTCGTCCTGATAGACCAGCCGGCCGCGCTCTTCGGTCGCGGTCCAATCCTCGCCGGCGATCTTCAAGGGCGCGTTGAGCCGCGCGGCTTGGCGTTCGATGACAGCGAGAGCGTCGCGCGTCTGCGCGGCGACGATCGCCGGCGTTGCGCGCTTGAGGATGCCGGCTTTTTCAGTTGCGATCTTCTCCAGCGTGTCGCCGAGAAAATCGGTATGATCGATGGCGATCCGCGTGATGATCGTCGCCAGCGGATGCTGCACGACGTTGGTCGCGTCCAGCCGGCCGCCGAGACCGACTTCCAGCAACAGCACATCGGCCGGATGGCGCGCGAACAGCATAAGGCCGACCGCCGTGGTAATCTCGAATACGGTGATGGGCTGGCCGGCATTGGCGCGCTCGCATTCTTCCAGCGTCGCGCTCAGCTCCTCGTCGCTCACCAGCGCGCCCGTCCCGGGCCGGCCGAGCCGGTAGCGCTCGTTGAAGCGCACCAGATGCGGCGAGGAATAGACATGCACGCGTTGTCCTGCGGCTTCCAAGATCGCGCGCATGAAGGCAATGGTCGAACCCTTGCCGTTGGTGCCGGCGACATGAATCACCGGTGGCAATTTTCGCTCGGGATGATCGAGCGCGGCGAGCAGCCGCTCGATGCGATCGAGCGACAGATCGATACGTTTGGGATGCAATGCGGCGAGCCGCGCGACAATCGCGTCAACCGGCGGCGTCATGGCGGAGCGCTCACGCGTGCGCCGGAACCGGCAATTGCGGCTGCGCTCCCGGCGCCGGCGCTTTGGTCAACAGCCGGCACAATTCGGCGAGCGTCGCGCGCAATTTGTGCCGGTGCACCACCATGTCCACCATGCCGTGCTCGGACAGATATTCGGCGCGCTGGAAGCCCTCCGGCAATTTCTCCCGGATGGTCTGCTCGATCACGCGCGGACCGGCAAAGCCGATCAGCGCACCCGGCTCGGCGATCTGCACGTCGCCCAGCATCGCATAGGAGGCGGTGACGCCGCCGGTGGTGGGATTGGTCAAGACGACGATGTAGGGCTTCTTCGCCTCGCGCAGCATCTGCACGGCGGCAGTGGTGCGCGGCAACTGCATCAGCGAAAGAATGCCTTCCTGCATGCGCGCGCCGCCGGAGGCCGCGAACATGATGAAGGACGTGGATTTCTGCACTGCCGTTTCCAGGCCCTTGATCACCGCCTCGCCGGCCGCCATGCCGAGCGAGCCACCCATGAAATCGAAGTCCTGCACCGCGATCACCACCGGCAGGCCGTCGAGCTTGCCGAGCCCGAGCTTCACCGCGTCATGCAGGCCCGTCTTGGCCTTGGCGTCTTTCAGCCGGTCGGCGTAACGGCGCTCGTCGCGGAACTTAAGCGGATCGACCGCCACTTCCGGCACGCCGATGTCGAGCCAGGTGGCGCCGTCGAACATCAGCTTCAGCCGCGCCGTGGCCGAGATGCGCATGTGATAGTTGGAGCTCGGAATGACGAACTGGTTGGCCTCGACGTCCTTGTAAAAGACGAGCTGGCCGGTCTCGGGACATTTGATCCAGAGATTCTCCGGCGTCTCGCGGCGCAACAGGCTGCGAATCTTCGGGCGGACGACGTTGGTGATCCAGTTCATGCTTCGCCTATATAGGCTCGATTCGTCAGAATTATAACCGTCCTACTCGGCCGCCACGCGGCGCGCCGAGCGCACGCCGTCCGCCAGCGCGGACACCAGCAAGGTCACCGCTTTGACGGTGTCCGGCCCGGCTTTTCCGGTCTTGTCGAGGCTCATCCGCAGTGCGTCGACCAGCGCCGAGCCGACCACCACGCCGTCGGCACCCGACGCGATGGCGCGCGCATGCTCGGCGGTCTTCACACCGAAGCCGACCGCCACCGGCAATTTGGTGTGCCGCTTGATGCGGGCAACCGCCGCGCCGACCTTGCCGGGATCGGGCGCAGCCGCGCCAGTGATGCCGGTGATCGAGACGTAATAGACAAAGCCCGACGTATTGTTGAGCACTGCCGGCAGCCGCTTGTCGTCGGTGGTCGGCGTGGCGAGGCGAATGAAATTCAGCCCGGCTTTGAGTGTCGGCAGGCAAAGCTCGTCGTCTTCCTCGGGCGGAAGATCGACTACGATCAAACCATCGACGCCCGCCGCTTTCGCATCGGCGAGAAACTTGTCGACGCCGTAGATGTAGATCGGATTGTAGTAACCCATCAGCACGATCGGCGTCGCATCGTCGCCTTTGCGGAATTCGCGCACCAGCGCCAGCGTCTTGGTCATGCGCTGGCCCGATTTCAAAGCTCGCACGCCGGCGGCCTGGATCGCCGGACCGTCCGCCATCGGATCGGTGAACGGCATGCCCAATTCGATGACGTCGGCGCCGGCCTTCGGCAGCGCCTTGGCGATAGCGAGCGAAGTCTCGTAATCGGGATCGCCCGCCATGGTGAAGGTCACCAGCGCGGCGCGGCCTTCCTGTTTCAGCGCGGCGAAGCGGCGGTCGATGCGAGTGCTCATCGGCGTTTTCTTTCCAGAAACGCGGCGACCGAATCCAGGTCCTTGTCGCCGCGGCCGGACAGATTGACCACCATCAGGTGATCCTTCGGCTTTTGCGGCGCGAGGTCGAGCACGCGGGCAAGCGCATGTGCCGGCTCGAGCGCCGGGATGATGCCTTCGAGCTCGCTGCACAGCTGGAACGCGGCAACCGCTTCGTCGTCCGTAGCCGAGAGAAACTTCACCCGGCCCATGTCATTGAGCCAAGCGTGCTCCGGCCCGATGCCGGGATAATCGAGGCCGGCGGAAATGGAATGCGCCTCCTCGATCTGGCCGTCGTCATTCATAAGCAAATACGTGCGATTGCCGTGCAGAACGCCGGGCCGGCCGCCGGCGATGGAGGCCGCATGCTGGCCGCTCGGCAGGCCATGGCCGGCCGCTTCGACGCCATAGATTGCAATGCCGCGCTCGTCGAGGAACGGATGGAACAGCCCCATCGCGTTGGAGCCGCCGCCGATGCAGGCGATGAGCGAATCCGGCAGGCGGCCTTCGGCAGCATGCATCTGCTCACGCGTCTCGCGGCCGATGATGCATTGGAAGTCGCGCACCATGGCGGGATAAGGATGCGGGCCGGCGACGGTGCCGATGCAGTAAAACGTGTCGGAAACGTTGGTGACCCAGTCGCGCAACGCCTCGTTCATGGCGTCTTTCAGCGTCTTGGAACCCGACTCGACGGCGCGAACCTCGGCGCCGAGCATCTTCATCCTCAGCACGTTCGGCTTCTGCCGTTCGACGTCGACCGCGCCCATGTAGACGATGCAGGGCAGCCCGAACTTGGCGCACAGCGTCGCGGTGGCGACGCCATGCATGCCGGCGCCAGTCTCGGCGATGATGCGGGTCTTGCCCATGCGCTTGGCCAGCATGATTTGGCCGAGCACGTTGTTTACCTTGTGCGCGCCGGTGTGGTTGAGCTCCTCGCGTTTGAAATAAATCTTCGCGCCCTTGCAGTAGTCGGTTAGCCGTTCGGCGAAATAGAGCGGCGACGGCCGGCCGACATAGGTCGCGAGATAGCCGTCCATCTCCTTCTGGAATTTCGGATCGGCTTTGGCCTGTGCGTAGGCCTTTTCCAATTCCAGGATCAGCGGCATCAGCGTCTCGGCGACAAAGCGGCCGCCATAGATGCCGAAATGCCCGCGCTCGTCGGGTCCGGTGCGGAAGGAATTGGGTTGCGGCGCGGTCATGCGGTCACCTTCGAAGCGACCGCGGCCTCGGCCGCCCGCGCGGCGCGGATAAAGGCGCGGATCTTATCCGGGTCTTTCTCGCCGGGGACGCGCTCGACCCCGGAGGAGACATCGACGCCGGGTGCGCGCGTGATGCGCAGCGCCTCCGCCACATTACTGGCGTCGAGCCCACCCGAGAGCATATAGGGAATTCCCGGATCGATGCCCTTGAGCAGGGCCCAATCGAACGGCGTGCCGAGCCCGCCCGGCCGCGTCGCCTCCTGCGGCGCACGCGCGTCGAAGATCAGCCGGTCGGCAACCGCCTTGTAGAGATCAATACGCGCGAGGTCCCTACGCTCGGCGATCGGGATCGCCTTCATCACCGGCAGGCCGAAGCGCGCGCGCAGAACCGTCACCCGCTCGGGCGTTTCCTTGCCGTGCAGTTGCAGCATGTCGGGCTTGAGCGCCTCGACGACGCCAGCCAACGTCGCGTCGTCAGCATCAACGCTGAGCGCGACCTTGCCGGCGCGGCCCTTCACGCGCGTGCCCAAAGCCCGCGCGGCGGCCAAGGCGAGGTTGCGCGGGCTCGGCGCAAAGAACACGAAGCCGACCATGTCCGCGCCGGATTCCAGCGCCACATCAAGCGCTTCCGGGGTCTTCAGACCACAAATTTTGACCAAGAGCGACATGGCGGGGGTTCTAGCAGCCTTCGCCCCCTTCCCGCAAAGTGGGACCCGCAGGTGGCGTTAAGGATCGGCCCCGGGATGAGGGGCAGCGGGACAGGCTCCTGCGCGGGCGCCGGCTTCTCCACCGTACCGAAACGGCGGCGAATGCCATCGATCTCGTCGTGCAGCGCGCGCACCTCGCCGTCGAGCCGGCGGGCGGCGCGGCGCCACTTGCGCTGGCCGATCCAGGCAGCGACGCCGCCGACCAGCACGCCCAGGATCAGTATCGCGAAGATGACCGCGAACAGCGGCAGGGTCGCCGCATAGGCCGGGTTCGCCGACGAGAACGGATCGAACGACACTGTCACCGTCTGCCGGTTGGCCACCGCGAAGGCGATGATCACCGCGGCAAGCGGAGCAATGACGATCCAGGTCACGATCTTGCGGAACACCGATGCCTCTCTAAAACGCAAGTGGCCGGGCATAGGCGAGCAAAGCGACGCCGTCCTTCGGACGGCTATGCCCGGCCACGACAATAGCACCCTGGCAAATCCTGGAAACCAGCCGCCTTACGCCGGGCCGGTCTTGTTCAGCCGCTCGCGCATTTCCTTGCCGGTCTTGAAGAACGGCACGGATTTCTGCTCGACCGAGACGTGGGCGCCGGTGCGCGGATTGCGGCCGGTGCGGGCCGGCCGGTGCTTGACCGAGAAGGCGCCGAAGCCGCGCAGCTCGACGCGGTCGCCGCGCGCCATGGCGTTGGTGATCTCGTCGAGGATCGCGTTGACGATGTTCTCGACGTCGCGCTGGTAGAGATGCGGATTCTGGGCGGCGATACGTTGCACCAGTTCGGACTTGATCATTGCGGCCGCCTTGCTCGCTCACGTGGTCAATTGCCGGAAGGAGGGTGCCAAAGCGCCAACAGACCGTCAAGGTTGAGTCTCTCGACCGCCTGCACCGCGCCCCACGCCTCGAAGCGCTGCGCAACGGCGCTCAGACCCGAGCGCCTCGAAGGCCAAGGCGGCGACGTGCAGGAAGGACAGATCGCTGAACCGCGGCTCCAGCGAATAGTCGCGCACCGGCGTCGAGGCCGGGATCTTCTTTTCCTTCGCCAGCCAGGCGAGCGCGGTCTTCTCGTTGCCGAGATCGTCGACCAGCTTGAGACCCAGCCCTGCCGGCCGGTGAAGACGCGGCCGTCGTCGACCGCGGCGAGCTGCGCATCGTTCAAATTGCGGCGATTCTGCACCAGATCCTTGAACCAGGCATAGGAGTCCGTGACGATCGCCTCGATGGCGGCGCGCGCCTCCGGGCTGGTCGGCTCGAAACCGTTCGGCGCCGCCTTGAGCGGCGAGGACTTGATCTCCTCGACCTGGACGCCGACGGTTTTCAGAAGTTGCGTGAAATTCGGATACTGGAACAGCACGCCGATCGAGCCGACCAGCGAGGTGTCCTGGGCGACGATGTGGTCGCACGACGATCGCCGCGATGTAGCCGCCGGAGGCGGCGAGGCCGTCGACCACCACCACCATCGGCTTCTTCGCCTGCAAGGCGCGCAGCGCGTCGTAAAGCTGCTCGGAGCCGGCCGTGGTGCCGCCGGGGCTGTCGATGTGCACGATCACCGCCCTCGCGCTCGACTTGGCCAGCCGCTCGAGCGCCTCGACGCGGTCCTGGTTGCCGCGGATCAGCCCCTGCATCTTGATGCGGGCGATGTAGTTGCCGGGCACGGCCAGCCGGCGCACCGGGCACCAGCGCGGCGGCGAGGCCGACCAGCGCGACGAGCGCGATCAACAGCGCGCTGACGCGCCAGAAGGTGAGCTTGCGCCGCATGCGGCGGCGATCGACGATGGCATCGGCATCGAGCGACATGGAGTGCGCTCCTCTGTGAAGGTTATTCCCGGCCGCGACGGTTCGCCGCGAGACCCTGGAACAGGAATCAAGCATACCGATTGGGGCGATTCTTGGCACGTCGCCACAAAGAAAAACCCCCGGGACAAGCCCCGGGGGTTTCACGATTTCAGCGGAGCCGAGCGCGTCAGTCTTCCGCCTTTTCGGTCTCGGCCTTGTCGTCCGTCTTGTCGTCGCGCTGCTTGAGCGCGGCGCCGAGGATGTCGCCGAGCGAGGCGCCGGAGTCGGAGGAGCCGTACTGGGCGATCGCCTCCTTCTCCTCGGCCACTTCAGCGCCTTGATCGAGACGCCGACCTTGTGGGTCTTGCGGTCGAACTGGGTGACGCGGGCATCGACCTTCTGGCCGACCGCGAAGCGCTCGGGGCGCTGCTCGCCGCGGTCGCGCGCGAGCTCGGCGCGGCGGATGAAGGCGGTCAGGTCGGTGCCGACGATCTTCACGTCGATGCCGGCCTCCTTCACCTCGATGACCTCGCAGGTGACCACCGCGCCCTTCTTGAGATCGCCGGCCTGCGCCATCGGGTCGCCGCCGAGCTGCTTGATGCCGAGCGAGATGCGCTCCTTCTCGACGTCGACGTCGAGCACCTGCGCCTTGACCATGTCGCCCTTCTTGTACTCCTCGATCACCTGCTCGCCCGGACGCTTCCAGTCGAGGTCGGAGAGGTGGACCATGCCGTCGACGTCGCCGTCGAGGCCGAGGAACAGGCCGAACTCGGTCTTGTTCTTGACCTCGCCTTCGACCGTCGAGCCGGGCGGATGCTTCTCGACGAAGACCTCCCACGGATTGCGCATGGTCTGCTTGAGGCCGAGCGAGATGCGGCGCTTGACCGGATCGACCTCGAGGATCTGCACCTCGACTTCCTGCGAGGTCGAGACGATCTTGCCGGGGTGCACGTTCTTCTTGGTCCACGACATTTCGGAGACGTGGATCAGGCCCTCGATGCCCGGCTCGAGCTCGACGAACGCGCCGTAGTCGGTGATGTTGGTGACGCGGCCCTTGAACTTCGTGCCGACCGGGAACTTGGCCTCGATGCCCTGCCACGGATCGTCGAGCAGCTGCTTCATGCCGAGCGAGATGCGGTGGGTCTCGTGGTTGATCTTGATGATCTTGACCTTCACCTGCTGGCCGATGTTGAGCACCTCGGTCGGGTGATTGACGCGCCGCCAGGCGATGTCGGTGACGTGCAGCAGGCCGTCGATGCCGCCGAGGTCGACGAACGCGCCGTAGTCGGTGATGTTCTTGACCACGCCGTCGATGACCTGGCCCTCTTCGAGGTTCTGCACCAGCTCCTGGCGCTGCTCGGCGCGGGTCTCTTCCAGCACGGTGCGGCGCGACACGACGATGTTGCCGCGGCGGCGATCCATCTTGAGGATCTGGAACGGCTGGTTGACGTTCATCAGCGGGGTGACGTCGCGGATCGGCCGGATGTCGACCTGGCTGCGCGGCAGGAAGGCCACGGCGCCGTCGAGATCGACGGTGAAGCCGCCCTTGACCTGGTTGAAGATGACGCCGGTGACCTTCTCGTTGTTCTTGAACGCGGTCTCGAGCTTGCCCCAGCTCTCCTCGCGCCGCGCCTTGTCGCGCGACAGCACCGCCTCGCCGAGCGCGTTCTCGACGCGCTCCAGATAGACTTCGACCGTGTCGCCGACCTTGAGTTCGTCCTGCCGGCCCGGCCCGGCGAATTCGCGCAGCGCCACGCGGCCTTCGGTCTTCAGGCCGACGTCGATGACGGCGATGTCCTTCTCGATGCCGACGACCGTGCCCTTGATGACGGACCCTTCCTGCAGGTTTCCGCCGCCGAAGGTTTCATCGAGCAGCTTGGCGAAGTCTTCGCGCGAGGGCGATGCTTGAGCAGTGGCCATGAAATCTCCTGTAAGCGGCGCGCCGGCGGGTTGGAATGGCGTTCCGAAGGCGCGGGCCGAAGGCCCCGCAAGACCTTCGACAGCCACCCGGAATCCCGGCAGGCCGGCGCTAAAACCGTGCGTTCGGAACGATGGTTTCGGTTCAGGCGCCCAACGCAGAGGCTCGAGCGGGGCTTTGTCCTCCAACGCGAGGGGCGTTAATCGCGCCCTCGGCCCGCTCGGGTGGCCTCGACGATGTCGATGGCGGCCCGGATGGCCGCGTCTATATCCAAATGCGTGGTATCGAGCAAGTGCGCGTCGGGGGCCTGTTTCAGGGGCGCGGTCGCCGCGCTGGCTGTCGCGTTCGTCGCGGCGGAGGATGTCGGCCAGGACGGCGGTCGTCGTCGATCTGCGCGGCCCGCGGCCCGGTATTCGAGCGGCGCGGCGGCTGGGCGCGCACCTCCGGGGTGGCGGTGACGAAGATCTTCACGTCGGCGTTCGGGCAGATCACCGTGCCGATATCGCGGCCGTCGAGCACCGCGCCCGGCGGCTTGGCGGCGAAATCGCGCTGGAAGGCGAGCAGCGCCGCGCGCACCTCGGGGATGGCGGACACCACCGAGGCCGCCTCGCCGACCGCGTGGGTCTTCGAGCGCGGCTTCGTCGAAGCTGCGCCGGGTCGAGCGCTTGCGCGGCCGCAATGGCTGCGCACCTCGTCGTCAGGACGGCACGCCGGCATCGAGCACGCTCTTTGCCACCGCGCGATAGAGCAGCCCGGTGTCGAGATGGCGCAGGCCGTAATGCGCGGCGAGCCGCTTGCCGAGCGTGCCCTTGCCCGAGGCGGCCGGTCCGTCGATGGCGATGATCATGTCGAGATCCGCGCCGAGCGAGCGCATCAGTTCGACGAAACCGGGGAAGCTGGTGGCGATAAGCGCCGATCGTCGATGCGAACCGGCTTGTCGGCGGCCAGGCCCATCACCAGCGCCGCCATGGCGATGCGGTGATCCATATGCGTCGCGACCTCGCCGCCGCCGGCAACGCTGCCCTTGCCCTGCACGATCAGATCGTCGCCCTCGATCTCGACGGTCACGCCGTTGGTGCGCAGCATGGCGGCGGTCGCTTCCAGCGGTCGGCTTCCTTGACGCGCAATTCCTTCAAGCCGCGCATGCGGGTGTCGCCTTGCGCGAAGGACGGCGGCGACCGCCAGGATCGGATATTCGTCGATCATCGAGGGCGCGCGTTCGGCCGGCACGTCGACACCCTTGAGCGCGCGAGGCGCGCACGCGCAGATCGGCGACCTCCTCGCCGCCGTCGTCGCGTGTCGCCACCGCTTCGATCGAGGCGCCCATCTCGCGCAGCGTCGTCAGCAGACCGGTGCGCAGCGGATTGGTCATCACCGCGTCGAGCATGACATCGGAGCCGGGCACGAGCAGCGCCGCGACCATCGGGAACGCCGCCGAGGACGGATCGGCCGGCACCACGACGTTCGCCGGCTCGCAGCTCCGGCTGGCCCTGCAGCGTGATGCGGCGGCCGTGCTCGCCGTGCGGCTTGCTGGTGAGCTTGGCGCCGAAATGCTTGAGCATGCGTTCGGTGTGATCGCGCGTCGCCTCGGCCTCGATCACCGTGGTCTCGCCCGGCGCGGCGAGGCCCGGCCAGCAGCACCGCCGACTTGAGCTGCGCCGACGGCGACCGGCGGCTCGTAGACGATCGGCACCGGATCGGCGGCGCCCTGCAGCGTCAGCGGCAGCCGGCCGCCCTCGGCCGCCTCGATCACGCGCGCGCCCATCTTCTCCAATGGATCGAGCACGCGCCGCATCGGCCGGCTGCTCAACGAGGCATCGCCGATGAATGTCGCGGTCACCGCGTTGCCGGCGACCGCGCCGATCGCCAGCCGGCAGCCGGTGCCGGAATTGCCGAAATCGAGCGGGCCCGCCGGCTGCGCGAAGCCGGCGACGCCGACGCCATGAATTCGCCACAGGCCGTCCGCGCCGCGCTCCAGCCTTGCGCCGAGCGCACGCATCGCGGCGGCGGTATGCAGCACGTCCTCGCCTTCCAGCAGGCCGGCGACGGTGGTCTCGCCGACCGTCAGCGCGCCCAGAATCAGGGCGCGGTGCGAGATCGATTTGTCGCCCGGCACCCGGGTACGGCCTTGCAAGGGGCCGCCGCGGCGGGCGGTTAACGGGCTGGAAACGGCGGAATCCACGGGCGTCATCCTCAACGAACGGGCCGTCCTACCACGCGCCCGTGTGGCGCGTCATCCCGCAGCGCTTAGACTCGCAGGCGCGTCTGCGCTATTGACAGGGGCCTTGCAACTAGCCAAGTGAAACACCGATTTATCGACCATTTCGAGGAACCTGACCGTGGCGAAAGCTGAACTCGGCACCAAACGCATCTGTCCGGAAACCGGCCGCAAGTTCTACGATCTCGGCAAGACGCCGGTGATCTCTCCCTATACCGGCAAGGTCGTCCCGATCGCCGCGCCGGCGCCCACGCGCGCACGGCCCGAGCCGGCCGCGCCGACGCCGGTTGCACGTCCCGTGCCCGTGGCGGAGCCCGAGGTGGTCGCGCCGGAGACGGCGGACGCCGAATTCGTTTCGCTCGAGGATGCCGAGGCCGAACAGCAGGGCAAGAAGCCGGTGGCGGAAGACGCCGCTGTGGCGGGCGAGGCCGAAGACGTCGAGATGGACGAGAGCCTCGACGATGCCGCCTTCATCGAGGAAGAAGAGGAAGGCGACGCCGACGTAACCGACATCATCGGCGAGACCATCGAGAAGGAAGAGGAGACTTGACGTTCGCGCGCCGCACGCGCATTCCCACCTGCGGCAATACGATTTGCGAATTGGGGCCATAGCTCAGATGGGAGAGCGCGTGAATGGCATTCACGAGGTCGGCGGTTCGATCCCGCCTGGCTCCACCAGCCGCCTGTGCTAAAGCTTCGGCGGGCAAGACCTTCGCGAGCTTCGGCTCGGCAAGCCGCCCACCCGGGCGGCTTTTTTAATTCATGCGATGCGGCGTTACTGACAGCACGCCGCGGCATTGCATGATGCCGGAAAAGCCACGGGAGAGAAACGCAATGCAAGGCAAGATCGCGCTCGAGGAACATTTCGCCATCGATGCGACGCTCGGTGATTCGCAAGTGTTCGGCGCGCATGTGTGGAGCGATCTCGGCCCACGCCTGCTCGACGTGCAGGACATGCGACTGCGCGAAATGGACAAGCACGGCATCGAGCTGATGATCTTGTCGCTGAATGCGCCGGCGGTGCAGGCGATCCACGACGTCAAACGCGCGATCGAAGTGGCGAGGCAGGCCAACGACGTTCTGGCCGAGCACGTGCGCAGGCGCCCCGCCCGCTTCGCCGCCTTCGCCGCGCTGCCGATGCAGGATCCGGACGCGGCGACCGCCGAACTCACCCGTTGCGTTAAAGAGCATGGGTTTGTCGGCGCGCTGGTCAACGGCTTCTCGCAAATCGGCACGCCGGACAACGTCACTTATTACGACCTGCCGCAATATCGGCCGTTCTGGTGCGCGGTCGAGGGGCTCGACGTGCCGTTCTATCTGCATCCGCGCAATCCGCTACCGAGCTGGACTACGCCATACGAAGGTCATTCCTGGCTGCTCGGGCCGAACTGGGCGTTCTCGCGCGGAGACCGCGGTCCATGCGCTACGGCTTGATCGGCAGCGGGCTTTTCGACGAACATCCCGTACTTGAAGATGGTGCTCGGCCATCTCGGCGAGGGCATTCCGGTACTAGCTCTGGCGCATCGACGGCCGCAACGGCTGGATGAAGGCGCCGCACAAATACGCCGCCAAGCACGGCGTCGGCCATTACTTCCGTAAGCATTTCCATCTCACCACCTCGGGCAATTTCACACGCCGGCGCTGGTCAATACGATGACCGAGATGGGCGCCGAGCGCGTAATGTTCTCGGTCGATTGGCCGTTCGAAGCCGTCAATGAAGGCACGCAATGGTTCGACAAGGCCGAAATCAGCGAGCGCGACCGGGCGAAAATCGGCCGCGAGAACGCGATCAAACTGTTCAAGCTGAAGCTGCGCTAGTTCAACGCGATCTGATAGCGTTCGACAGGCGTTCTCGTTCCAGACCATACCATTGCCGGGGCGGTCGGCAATGATCGCTTGGCCATCGATGATCTTGAGCGGCTCTTGCAGCAGCACATCCGCCCAATCGACATATTCGAGGTAATGACTGGTCGGCGTCGCCGCGAACAGATGCGCGCTCAATTCCGGAAACAGATGCGACGACATCTTGATGCCTGCGACCGGCGGCAAGCTTCGCCGCCTGCTGCCAGCCGGTGACGCCGCCGATGCGTTCGAGATCGGGCATCACATAGTCGGGCTTGCGCCTATTCAAGCGCGGCCGTCATGCCGGTCGGTAATGAGAAATTCTCGCCGATCTGGATCGGCGTCTTGAGCTCGTGCGCCAGACGCGCCGCGCCGGCATAGTCGTCATGGCGGATCGGCTCCTCCAGCCAATAGATGTTTTCCGCGTCGAGCGCATGGCCGCGCGCCAGCGCCTCGTCGACGCCGAGCGCCTGATTGTAATCGACCATCAGTGCCACATCGTCGCCGATGCGCTGGCGCACCGCGTGCACGGCGGCGATGTCGGCCGAGCGTCGGATAGCCAAGGCGAAGTTTGACCGCGCGGAAATTGCCGACGGCGAGCAGCTTCTCCGCCTCGGCGGCAAGCGCGCCGAGATCCTCCATCAGGCCGAGGCCGCAACTATTGTAGGCAAGGATCGGCTTCGGCTCGGCGCCGAGAAAGCGCGCGAGCGGCACCTTGGCGGCGACCGCCAGCGCGTCCCAGCAGGCGACATCGAAACCGGCCATCGCCATACGCACGATGCCCTGCACGCCGATCAACGCGAAATGGCCGGCAAGCTTGGCCCACAGCGCGGCCGCCTCGATCCGGTCACCCTTGGTCACCGCTTCGACTTCGCCGAGCAGGCTGACGATCGCGCGCGCCGCCGCGGGCAGATAGCAGAACAGATAGGAGCGGCCGGTGATCCCCTCCTCGGTCGTGAGGTCGATCAGCAGCAGCGGCACCCGGCGGAAGGCGCCACGGCTGGTGCCCAGAATGAAATTGGGGGGAACCTCGACCGGCGTGGCCCGGATGGCCCGCACGGTGAGCAACGGCAAAGACGGCTGATCTGGCATGGACCCCCCCGGCAAAGCGTTATTATAGGCTCGCCGGGCGGAATTCTCCTTGTTCTTGAACCTTTAACCCGGCCTGCCCATATTACGGAGCGACCGGACGGCAGTCGCCGGCCGGTTGGGGCGCCCGCAAGGGGCCCCGTCAAAGTCGCTTCATGCGAGGGCTTTGAGACCATGTCACGAGTACCGTCACTATCCAGCCCGTTCCTGCTGGGCTTCGACGAAATCGAGCGCGTGCTCGACCGCGTCGCCAAGGGAGCCGATGGCTACCCGCCCTACAACATCGAACGACTGGCGCGCGATGGGCAAAACCCGGAACGGCTCCGCATCACGCTCGCCGTCGCCGGTTTCACCCGCGACCAACTCGACGTCTGCGTCGAGGAAAGTCAGTTGGTGATCCGCGGGCGGCAGCAGGACGACAAGAGCCGCCAATATCTCCACCGCGGCATCGCCGCGCGCCAGTTCCAGCGCACCTTCGTGCTGGCTGATGGCATGGAGGTTATGGGCGCCGACCTGAAGAACGGACTGTTGTCGATCGATCTGGTACGGCCGCAAGCCGAGCGGATCGTGAAGACAATCGCCATCGACGAGCAGGAATGACGTATTCGTGAAAACAGGACTCGACCGCGTCGAGCGTTCAATGAAAGGAGTTGAGGGCCATGAGAAACGAGAAGATGACTGAAACGAACATCACCCACCCGGCAATCACCCAGGAAGCGCTCGCCCATCTCGGCGACGGCCGCTTAGCTTACGTCAAGGCGATCCGCTCCGAGGACGTCGCCAACTTGTTCCCGCAGGCGCCGAAGATCGCGCCCGGCATCAAGCTGTTCGCTTTGCACAGCGCGGACGGCACGCCGATCATGCTGACCGATACGCGCGAAGCCGCGCTCGCCAATGCCTGGAGCCAGGAGCTCGAGCCGGTCAGCGTGCACTGACATATTGCCGCTTAAACCAATCCAACGCTGTCATCACCTGGCCGGCGCGTAGCGCCGTGACCCGGTGATATCGTTTAGGCGGGCAGCGTAGTGCCTCATGAAGCGAGATGGCCGGGATAAGCCCGGCCATGACAAAATTAAATGATGTGATGCTGCAGCTACGCCGCGCTGCTTGCGGCCGGCATCGCCAGCACCGCATAGATGGCGTCGGCATCACGCGACTCGCGCAGCTTGCGCGCGACTTCCGCGTCGCGCAGCAGGCGCGCGACGCGGGCGAGCGCCTTCAAGTGATCGGCGCCGGCGGCTTCCGGCGCCAACAGCAGAAAAATCAGATCGACCGGCTGCCCATCGAGCGCCTCGAAATCGATCGGCCGCTCCAGCCGCGCGAACAGTCCGAACAGCCGCCCGAGCTTGGGCAGCTTGCCGTGCGGGATCGCCACGCCGTTGCCGACGGCGGTGGACCCCAGCTTCTCGCGCTGCAGCAAGATTTCCAGAATGGCGCGTTCGTTCTGTCCCGTGAGCTCGGCCGCGCGGGCGGCGAGTTCCTGGATTGCTTGCTTCTTATTATTGACCTTGAGCGCCGGAACAATCGCATTTGGCGCGACGAGGTCGGTGAGCGTCATGGACATGGCCAATGATCGGAGAAGGCGGCGCTAAATTGCAAGGGGTGTTGGAAGCGGCGGACCATAAGGAGGGCCGTCAGCCGCGTCAATGGCCCGGACCGGGCATCAGTTGCCGCTTTTTCTTGCATCTTTTGACGTCGTATCGGGGCTGCGTTGGACCCGGCGGCGCTTATAGCGCCGCAACCGCTTTTCGATATGCATCGCGGCCTGATCAGCGCTTTCATAAGCGTCGGCCGCCATGCCCTCAGCTTCCAGCAGGGTGCCGGAATCGAGATGCAGCACGCATTCGGTGCGAAACCCGAAGCCGTCCTTGCCGACGGTGGCATGGCCGGAATAGCCGCCGCGGAAATACTTCGACATCGCCTCTTCGACGCGCCCGACAATTCGCTCCCGCAATGCCGCGCCGATGTTGATGTTCTTGCCAGACACGCGCAAAGGCATTGTTTTGCCTCCGGATTTTCCGCACGGCTTCTGCTTGAGCTAAGGATTGTTCAATGAAAGGTCAATCCGCCGCCTGGTAGTGGATTTGCCGTTTTACGATTCGGCCGCCTGTTTCTCGCGCCGGCGCTGCACCGAGGACGGGATGCGCATCGCCTCGCGATATTTTGCGACGGTGCGGCGCGCGATGTCGATGCCGGCGTCACGCAGTTTTTCGACAATCGTGTCGTCGGAGAGCACGTCGGCCGCCCTCTCGGCGTCGATCAACTGGCGGATGCGATGGCGCACGGCTTCGGCGGAATGTGCCTCGCCGCCGTCGGCCGACGCGATCGACGAAGTGAAGAAATATTTCAACTCGAAGATGCCGCGCGTGGTCGCCATGTATTTGTTGGCGGTGACACGCGAGACGGTTGACTCGTGCATGCCGATGGCGTCGGCGACGGTCTTGAGATTGAGCGGCCGCAAATGCTGCACGCCGTGCGCAAAAAAGGCGTCCTGCTGGCGCACGATCTCGCTCGACACCTTGAGAATGGTCTTGGCGCGCTGATCGAGCGCGCGCACCAGCCAGGTCGCAGTCTGCAGGCAATCGGCGAGATAAGTCTTGTCCTTGTCGCTGCGCGTGGTCTTGGAAACCTGCGCGTAATATCTCTGGCTGATAAGCACTTTCGGCAGCGTGTCGGAATTAAGTTCGACCTGCCAGCTGCCGTCCGCCGCGGCGCGCACATACACGTCCGGCACGATCGGCTGCACCATGGTGGAGCCGAAGGCGAGACCCGGCTTGGGATTGAGATTGCGGATCTCGGCGATCATGTCGGCGAGATCTTCATCATTGACGCCGCACAGGCGGCGCAAGGCGGCGAGATCGCGTTTGGCCAGGAGATCGAGATGCTCGGCCAGCGTGCGCATCGCCGGATCGTAGCGGTCGCGGTCCTTGAGCTGGAGCGCGAGACACTCGGTGAGATTGCGCGCGCAAACTCCGGGCGGATCGAGCGTCTGCAGGACGGCGAGCACAGCCTCGACGTCGGCGCGCGAAGCGCCGAGCTTGTCGGCGACGGCGTCGAGATCGCCGGTCAGGTAGCCGGCCTCGTCCACCATGTCGATCAGGTATTGCCCGATCATGCGGCCGGCCGGGTCGGAAATCGCCAGCGCCATCTGTTCGGCGAGATGCGCGGCCAATGTGATTTCGGCGGTGACGAAGGCTTCCAGATTGTAATCGCCGTCCGCGCTGCTTTGACTGCCGGCGCCGGACCATTCCGAATAGGCCGGCGGCGGCGTTTCCGGCGCCGCACGTTTCTCGCCCCCGTCATCCGGGAAGACATTCTCGAGCTCGGTGCCGAGCCCCTCTTCCATGGAGGTGCGGCTGGTCTCCATGTCCTCGCCGATCCAGTCGGCGGTGGGAGCCTTCTCGCCGCCTTCGCCGCTCTCGGAGCCGGAGGCCTCCGCCTCGGAAGATTCTCTCGGCGCGTCGTCGTCGTCGCTGGCGCGCTCGAGCAGCGGATTGCGTTCAAGCTCGCCTTCGACATAGGCCGCGAGATCAAGGCTGGAGAGCTGCAGCAGCTTGATGGCTTGCATCAGCTGCGGCGTCATCACCAGCGCTTGCGTCTGGCGGAACTCCAGTCTTTGCGACAACGCCATATGAGGTTTCCCGGCGGAAACTGGTCCGATTCTTGCTTGTTTTTTCTTATAGCAGGTCTTTCACGCCGGCGATATGCGATTCCGCAGTGCGGCATTGCACAAGATATTGTGCGAAAAAATCGGATTAGAGCTTGAATTCTTCGCCCAGGTAGAGCCGGCGCACGTCGGGATTGTTGACGATATCGTCCGCCCGACCCTCCATCAGCACCGCGCCGGAATAGATGATATAGGCGCGGTCGGTCAGGCCCAGCGTCTCGCGCACATTGTGGTCGGTGATCAGCACGCCGATGCCGCGGTTGGTAAGGTGACGCACCAGCGCCTGGATGTCGCCGACCGCGATCGGGTCGATGCCGGCGAAAGGCTCATCCAGCAGCATGTAGCTCGGCCGCGTCGCCAGCGCGCGGGCGATCTCCACGCGCCGGCGTTCGCCGCCGGATAGCGCGATGGTCGGCGTCTTGCGCAAGCGCGCGATGTTGAACTCCTCCAAGCAGCGCGTTGAGATCGGCTTCGCGGCGACCGGCGATTCGGCTCGACCATTTCAAGCACCGCGCGGATGTTGTCCTCGACGTTGAGGCCGCGAAAGATCGACGCTTCCTGCGGCAGATAGCCGATGCCGAGCCGGGCGCGCTGATACATCGGCAAGCACGGTGACGTCGTAGCCGTCGAGCTCGATGCGGCCGCGGTCGGCCTTGATCAGGCCGGTGATCATATAGAACACCGTGGTCTTGCCGGCGCCGTTCGGGCCGAGCAGTCCGACCGCCTCGCCGCGCCGCACGTAGAGCGTGACGCCCTTGACCACCATGCGGTTGCCGAAGCTTTTCTCGACGCCGTGGACGGCCAAATAGGCAGGGCGAACGGCTTGCCGTCCGTCGTGCGCGGGAACGTTCGGCGCCCACTTGCGCCTGGGGTTGCCGCGCCGGCTGCACGGCGGCCGCCGCCGGCGCTACCTGGCGGATCACCGGCCGGCCGGTTGCCGAATCGTACGGCTGGCGGGCTGCGGCCGGCGTCGAAACAACGAGAGGATATTCACCGGGCTACTCCGCGCCGCGCGTTGCGAACTTGCCGATCAACCGCCATTGCCGGCCCGTTACATTAGCTGATTCCTCGCCGCCGCGGGCAGGCAGGGCTTTTGCGCGGGGATGGCGCGGATCAATTGGACGACCGCCCCGGGTGCGGCGCCGGGGCTGGCGGGCTTGGGACTACCCGACTTGAGATCCATCGCACCGCCGGAGGGTAGGAACAGGCCCTGCACCCGGTCATGACCGTTCTTGCCGGATTCGACCCGCGAGACGCCGCTGGTCAAATCGACCACCAGACGTTCGCCGCGCAACACGTTTTGACCCTGCGTCATCACCACCTTGCCGTTGAGCGTGACGGTGTTGGACTTCATATCGAATACGCCGGTGTCGCCGGTTGCGGTCTGATCTTTCTGCGTCACCACCACCCCGCCGCGCGCTTCCAGCCGTTTGATCCGTTGCTGACCGCCGGGGCCGGGACTGTCCGCCTTCAGGGTCTTGCCCTTGTCGGCTTTGACGTCGTCCTGCTCGTAGAACACGACAAGCGACTTGCAGCGCAGATTGGTGTCGCCTTGCGTCACGTGCACGTCGCCCGAGAAGGTCGCCACCTTGTCCTTGTCGCGCACTTCCAGCGTCGCCGCCTCGATATGCACCGGCTGATCGCGATTCTGCGAAAAGCCCTGCAACGCGTTCGGCGGCCCCTTCGCCGGCTGCGCGTTGAGCGGCGCGCCGGCCATGGCCAAGACTGCGGCGGCGATGAGAAGCGGGCGACACAGCACGGTCATTGCACTCCGGCTTTGGCTGGCGACCCGTCCGTGCTGTTGAGCTTCATGGTCATGGTCACGCCGCCGTCGAAACGTATCAGATCGCCACCATCGATGATCTCCAGCCGGTTGCCGACGGAGCGTGCCTTGCAGCAGGTCAACCTCGACCGGGTGCGTTGGACACTACGTGGCTCTTGCGAATGTCGACGGTCGCCTCGCTCATCCGGCCGCGATAGCCGATCGACGAGTCGAGCACGATGTTTTGGTCGAGCTTGAGGATTTCGCGCTTGTTGTCATAGACGCCGAGAGCAGCGGACAGCTCCACCGTGCTCTTGTCCTGCATCTGCACCTTAGCGCGGATATTGCTCAATTCGACCATGTCCGGCTTGGCCAGGTCCTGCTTGGCCGCATCGGCGGACAGTTCATAGGCGCGCGCATCATGCGTGAAGCCGGACAGATGCGGTTTCTCCATGGTGATCTTGGTGCCTGCGACCACCAGATTTTTGACGTCGATCGGCAGCTTGGTGAGCATGCGCAACGGATTGAAATAGGCGAGCAGGAAAACGACGGTAGAAACCACGGATCACCGTGATCGGAATCGCCACGCGCAGCACGCGCACCACGCGGCTGTGCCGGCGCGCGGAGCGGAACGCGCGGTCGCTGTCGCCGCGGCCCATGGTCCAATAGGCGCGCGCGATCTGCGGATCGGTGCGGGCTGTGCTCACGCGGTTCTTGCCAAGATCGGCATTAGGCTCCGTTGCAGTTCGTTTTCGGACAATCGCCTCACGCCCCGCCGCGCAACTTGACGTGCGAATATGGCCCCTGCGCGGCAGCGAGAATTCAACGAATACCGTTCTTACTACAATAACTTAGGCCGAATGCGAAAAAATATCTTCGGCGGCCCAGCCGGCGAGATCGAGACGCACGCGGTCGGGCAGGAAGCGAAAACAGGCCGCCGCCAGCTCGCTGCGGTTCTCGCGCGCCAGCATGGCGTCGAGTTTCTCTTTGAGGGCATGCAAATGCAGCACGTCGGTCGCCGCATAGGCCACCTGCGAGTCGGTAAGCGCGTCGGCGCCCCAATCGGACGAGTTGCTGCTGCTTCGACAGGTCGATGCCGAGCACTTCGCGCGCGAGATCCTTGAGCCCGTGCTTGTCGGTGTAGGTGCGCGCCAGCCGCGAGGCGATCTTGGTGCAGTAGACGGGTCCGGCCATGACGCCGAAGGCCTTGGCCAGCATGCCGAGATCGAAGCGCGCATAATGGAAGATCTTGAGGACCGATGTGTCGACGAGCAGCTTTTCGATATTGGGCGCCTTGTGCTGGCCGGCCGCGATCTGCACCACGTCGGCATCGCCATTGCCGGGCGACAGCTGCACCACGCAGAGCCGGTCGCGGTTGGGGTCAAGACCCATGGTCTCGGTGTCGATCGCCACCGCGCCTTTGTAGGCGGAGAGGTCGGGCAGATCGCCGCGATGCAGGCGGATGGTCATTACGGTTCCCGGCTCGGAAATCTGGTGCCCAGGAGAGGACTCGAACCTCCACGCCTCGCGGCGCTAGTACCTGAAACTAGTGCGTCTACCAATTCCGCCACCTGGGCTGGCCCGGACTAGGTACGGAGCCCGTTTCAGCTTGTCAATTGAAGCGCTTTTGCGGGCCGGCACTACCCCCGTCCGGGTCTGTACAGCCCGCTCCCGATCCTGTATCCCCGCAGCCGTTCACCCCTTTGCCATGAGCGCGGAAATGACCGCCAAAAGCAATTCCGAAACCCTCGTCACCGTCTATGGTGGCTCGGGGTTTCTCGGCCGCCATGTGGTGCGGGCGCTGGCCCGCCGCGGCTACCTGATCCGGGCTGCGGTGCGCCGCCCCGACCTCGCCGGCCATCTGCAGCCGCTCGGCCGCGTCGGCCAGATCCATGCGGTGCAAGCCAATCTGCGGCACGCGCCGTCGGTGGAAGCTGCGGCGCGCGACGCCAGCGTGCTGATCAATCTGGTCGGCCTCCTGTTCGAGCGCGGAAAGCAGCGCTTCAACACCATCCACATTTACGGCGCTGAGCAGGTGGCGTTGGCGGCGAACGCCCATGGCGCCCGCCTGGTGCATGTGTCGGCGATCGGGGCCGATGAGCATTCGCGCGCCGCTTACGCGCGCACCAAGGCCGAGGCCGAGCGCCTGGTGCTCGCCGCACAGCCGCAGGCGGTGATCATGCGGCCGTCGATCGTGTTCGGCCCGGAGGACGATTTCTTCAACCGCTTCGCCGCGCTGGCGCGCATCTCGCCGGCGCTGCCGCTGATCGGCGGCGGCGGAACGCGCTTCCAGCCGGTCTTCGTCGGCGACGTCGCCGAGGCCATCGCGCAGGCCGTGGACGGCAATGCCAAGGGTGGCACGATCTACGAACTCGGCGGGCCGGAAGTGCTGACCTTCGAGCAACTGATGCGGTTCATGTTGTCGACGATCGGGCGCAAGCGGCTGCTGGTGCCGGTCCCGTTCTTCGCCGCCAAGATCAAGGCGGCCCTGCTGCAATATTGGCCGAAGCCGCCGCTCACGCCTGATCAGGTCGAGCTGTTGCGCAGTGACAATGTGGTCTCCGACGCCGCCAAGGCGGAAGGCCGCACGCTGCAGGGGCTCGGCATCCAGCCGGAGTCGATCGAGGCGATCGTGCCGTCCTATCTGTGGCGCTTCCGCAAGACCGGCCAGTTCCACAGCCGGATCGCCTAACTGTCATTCTGGGACGACGCGCAGCGGCGAACCCGGAATGACAAAGTCGCTCACCAAAAATAAATCGCGATTAGCCCGAACGCGCCGACCAGGATTCGCCACCAGGCGAACAGCGCGAAGCTGTGGTGCTGCACGTAGCCGAGAAACGTCTTCACCACGATCCAGCCGAAGATGAACGAACAGATAAAGCCGACGGCGATCAGCATGAGGTTGGCATGGGCAAGCTCGGCGCGATCCTTGAATGCTTCGTAGGCGAAGGCGCCGACCATGGTCGGCATCGCCAGCCAGAACGAGAACTCCGCCGCCGAGCGGCGATCGGCGCCAAATAGCATCGCGCTCACGATCGTCGCGCCCGCGCGCGACACGCCGGGAATCATCGACAGGCACTGGCAGATGCCGATGCCGAGATACATCGGCAGCGTGAAGCCGGTCGCCTCGTAATAGCGCGGCTTGAGATCGAGCCGGTCGACCAGGAGCAGAATGAAGCCGCCGACGATGAGCGAGACGCAGACGACGCGGACGTCGAACAGATAGGTCTTGATGATGTGATAGGCGAGCACGCCGACCACCGCCGCCGGCAGAAAGGCGAGCAGCACGCCGATCACGAAGCGCGCCGCCGCCCAGTCGGTGAACATGTTGCGCGCCAGATTCCACAGCCGGCCGAAATAAATGCTGAGCAACGCCAGGATGGCGCCAAGCTGGATCAGAACGGCGAACGACTTGCCGAACGAATCGTCGCCCCAGCCGAGGATGCGCTCCATGAGCAACAGATGGCCGGTCGACGAGACCGGCAGATATTCGGTCAAGCCTTCGACAAAGCCGAGCACGGCCGCCTTGACCAGATCGATATTCGCCGAGATCAGACCGGCCGCCTGCAGGGCGTGAAGGGGCATAGGGCTTGCTCCAGAAGGCCCGGCTCACGCGAGCCGAGGCGAGAAATCGTGTCGAGGCCCGCGCTTTTGGCGCAATGCCGCCATCTGGGCAACGAAAAAAGTCGTAACCGCCATCAATTTGCTCCGCTTTCATTGCTCCAAAGCGGCGGTTTTCTATAGTGCTCCCCTTTGATTCCCGCCACGCCGCCATCCGGCGAGTTCCAGGACCCATGCTGACGCTGTTTCATCAAACGCTGTGCCCGCACTCGCGCTATGTGCGCCTGATCCTCGGCGAGTACGGCATCGAGGCGCACCTCGTGGAGGAACCGTTCTGGGAGCGGCGGGAAGACTTCCTGCTGCTCAATCCGGCCGGCCAAATCCCGGTGCTGGTGGCCGACGGGCAGCCGCCGATTCCGGGCGCCAGCATTATCGCCGAATTTATCGAGGAGACCCTGCCGGCGGAGAACAGCCTGGACCGCCTGCTACCGGCAGCGGTCGCGCAACGGGTCGAGGTGCGGCGGCTGGCGAGCTGGTTCAACGACAAATTCCATGCCGAGGTCAGCGGCCCGCTGGTCACCGAACGCGAGTTCAAACGGCATATGACGGCGAAACAAGGCGGCGGGCCGCCCGATACCGAAGCGCTGCGCGCCGCCCGCCACAATATCCGCTATCATCTGGCCTATATCGGCTGGCTGGTGCGCACGCGCGACTGGCTCGCCGGCGACCGGCTGACTTTGGCCGACCTTGCCGCGGCGGCGCATTTGTCCGCCGCCGATTATCTGGGCGATGTGCCGTGGACCGCAGACGAAGCCGCCAAGAACTGGTACGCGCGGGTGAAGTCGCGGCCGTCGTTCCGCGCGATCCTCGCCGACACGCTAGCCGGCGTGCCGGCGGCAAAAAGCTATGCCGATCTCGATTTCTGAACGTTCCCCGAGGAAATCAAAGCCGCGCTGATCGAGCACGCACATGCGCGCGGCTTCGATGTTGCCGGCGTCACCTGGGCCGACACTGTGCCGGAGGCCAAGGCGCGGCTCGAGCGCTTCCTCGCCGACGGCGCGCATGGCGACATGGTCTGGATGGCAACGACCGCCGCGCGGCGCGCTTCGCCATTAGCGCTATGGCCGGAGGCGCGCTCGGTGATCATGCTGGGCATGAACTACGGGCCGGACGAAGATCCGCTGGCGATCCTCGAGCGCAAGGATCGCGCCGCGGTCTCGACTTATGCCAAGGGCGATGACTATCACGACCTGATCAAAGCGCGGCTGAAGGAGATCGCGCGCTGGCTGGTCGCCAATGCCGGCGGCGAGGTGAAGGTATTCGTCGACACCGCCGCGGTGATGGAGAAGCCGCTCGCGGCAAAAGCCGGTCTCGGCTGGCAGGGCAAGCACACAAATTTAGTGTCGCGCCAATTCGGCTCGTGGCTCTTCCTTGGCACGATTTTCACCACGCTCGATCTGCCGGCCGACGCGGCCGAGCCGGACAATTGCGGCACGTGCCGCGCCTGTCTCGATGTCTGTCCGACCGCGGCGTTTCCCGAACCGTACCGGCTCGATGCGCGGCGCTGCATTTCCTACCTCACCATCGAACACAAGGGGCCGATCCCGCGCGCGCTGCGCCCGCTCATGGGTAACCGCATCTACGGCTGCGACGATTGCCTCGCCGTCTGTCCGTGGAACAAGTTCGCGGTGCAAGGCCGCGAGGCGAAGCTCGCAGCACGTGACGCGCTACGCGCGCCGGCGCTGGCCGAACTCGCGCGGCTCGACGACGCGCAATTCCGCGCGCTATTTGCGAAAACCTCGATCAAACGCACTGGCCGAGATCGTTTCGTGCGCAATGTTCTCATCGCGATCGGAAATTCCTGCGACGCTTCGCTTGGTGTCGAAGCGGAACGTCTGCTCGCCGACGCATCGCCGCTGGTGCGCGGCGCCGCGGTGTGGGCGTTGTCGCGTCTTCTATCGCGTGAAAAATTCGCGGCGTTGCGGCGATTTGATGCCGACGATGCGGTGAACGACGAGTGGGCTGCGGCAGTCTCATGATTGTCATGGCCGGGCTTGTCCCCGCCATCCCGCTTAGACTGGCACCGTGCTCTCCTAAGCGGGGGTCACCGGGACAAGCCCGGTGACGACAACGAAACTAGAACTCCTTCACCGCCGCGAGCAGCCGCTCGATGTCCTCCGGCCGCGACAGCCGGTGATCGCCGTCCTTGATCAGCGTGAGCACCACGTCGTCGCGCGCGAAGCGCGACACCAGTTCGACCGCGTGCCGCCACGGCACGTCGGGGTCCTGCACGCCTTGCAGAATATGCACGGGGCAGCCGGTCTCGATCAGCCCGCCGAGCAATAGATGCCTGCGGCCCTCCTCGATCAACCGCTGCGTGATCGGATAGGGCCCTTCCGAATATTGCGAGGGCCTGAGCCACACGCCCTTCTCCTCGATCTCACGTTTGATCGCGGCGGGGAAGTTTTTCCACATCAGTTCTTCGGTGAAGTCCACCGCCGGCGCGATCAACGCCATGCCGGCGATCGGCGGAGCGCGGTTGCGCTTTTTCAACTCGCGCGCCAGCAGCAGCGCAAGCCAGCCGCCCATGGACGAGCCGACAATCACCTGCGGGCCTCGCGCAAAGCGCGTATAGACCGCCTCGCTTTCCTCGAGCCAGCGGCCGATCGTCCCGTCGGTGAAGGCGCCGCCCAATTCGCCGTGACCCGAATAATCGAAGCGCACGCAACCACGGCCTTGCGTCTCGGCCCATTGGTCGAGCGCCTGCGCCTTGGTGCCCTTCATGTCGGACATGAAGCCGCCGAGCCAAAACAAACCTGGTCCAGAACTTGGGCTCTTGCCCTCGCGCAGGCGCACGGCGATGGTCCGTGCCGGCGCAGGCAATTCTACGGTCAGCGAGGTCAGGCGGGCTTCGCTCATGCGCTGAATACCAATCGGGGATGAACGCGATTTCTGTTGCCGCATCTTCTCGCCGCAAGCGGGGCCAAGACGCAAGGGGGATGCCTCAACGATGAGTCCCGGCGCCAGTTCGCGGCGATCGCTCGCCGGCACCACGATCCTGCAATTGGTGCCGGCGCTGCGCGACGATCCGCGCGGCCGCGGCGCGGTCGATATTGCGCTGGCGGTGCTGCAATCGGGCGCGCGCGCGATCGTTGCCGGCGATAACGGGCCACTGGTCGGCGACCTGCGCGGCATCGGCGGCGAATGGCTGCCGATGCGCACCGACACGTTCAATCCGCTTCGCATCCGCATCAATGCGGCCCAGCTCGCGCGATTGATCGCCAACGAGCGCGTCGACATCGTACATGCGCAGAGCGCCGGCGCTGCCTGGAGCGCTATCGCCGCCATCGACCGCATGCCGGTGTTCCTGGCCACCTCATTGCCCGACCGGTTGCCGGCCAACATCTGGCCATTGACGGCAATCCACGGCTCGCTTGCGCGCGGCGATCGGGTAATTGCGCCCTCGGGCTACGTCTCGCGCGCGATGATCGCGCGCTACAAGATCGCGTCCGACCGCATCAGCGTGATTCCGCGCGCGGTCGACACCGCCACGTTCGACCCGGCGGCGGTGAGCGGCGAGCGCATCGCGGCGCTGCGCCAGGCCTGGGCCATTCCGCCACAGTTGCGCGTGGTGCTGGTGCCCGGCCGCATCGCGCCGGCAAACGGACAGATGAGCGTGATCGACGCCGCGCGGGTGCTGGCCGAGGCCGGCGAGCGCAACATCGCGTTCGTGTTCGCCGGTGAGAATGGACGGACGCGCTATGCAAAAAGCCTGCGCCGGCAAGCCGTCGCGCACGGCATCGAAACGCGGTGTCGCATGGTCGGGCCCTGCGCCGACATGCCGGCCGCGCTGGCGCTCGCCGACGTGGTGGTGGTTCCGGCGCTGGAACCACCGCTGACGGGCCGCGCGGCTGCGCAAGCGCAAGCCATGGGCCGGCCCGTGATCGTCAGCGATATCGGGGGCTTGCCGGAAACTGTGCTGTGCCCGCCGCGTATGGACAAGGACATACGCACCGGCTGGCTGGTGCCCCCGGCCGATGCCGGCGAACTCGCACGCGCCATCGCCGCCGCGTTGGCGCTCGATGTCACCGCTTACAAGGCGCTCAGCGCCCGCGCCCGGCAATTCGCCGAGTTCGCATTTTCGCCGCAAAGCGTTGCCGAAGCTATTCGTGACGTTTATACCTCGCTGCTGGCCCGCGACGCGTGACGCCGATGATGTCGAGGTGGTGAACGGAATGTCGAGTTCGACCGCGTCTGTCATGCCGGCCGTGGAGGAGCGCCCACCCGTTGTCGCACGCGGCGACTTTGCGCATCCGGGCGCCAACTCCCCAGCGCCGTTGCATTCGGCGCAAAATCCGCTGGCGGTGTTGATCGTGGTGCCGACCCTCGATGTCGGCGCGGCGGACGTCGGCGCGCTCGGGCTGGTGCGCATCCTCACCGCGGCGGGCCACCGCGCCATCGTCGCCTCGCAGGCCGGGCGGCTGGTTGCCGATGTGACCGCAGCCGGCGGCGAATTTGTACCGCTCGATCTCGCCAGCAACAATCCTTTGCGCATTCTGCGCAACGCCGCCGCATTGAACCGGATCGCGCGCGATAACGAATGCGACGCCATCCATGCGCTCGGCCGCGCCGCGGCCTGGAGCGCTTTTCTCGCCGCGCGGCTGCGCCGCATCCCATTCATCACCAGTTGGTACAAGGGCTTTCGCGATCAGAACGTCTTCAAGCATCTGTACAATGGAATCATGGCGCGCGGCGATCGCGTGGTGGCGGTGAGCGAGCAGATCGCGCAACTCATCAACGACCGCTACGGCCTGCCGTGGGAGCGCATCGCGGTGGTGCCGACCAGCATCGACTTCGAGCGCTTCGATCCGGCCGCGGTCGCGCCCGAGCGGGTCGAGGCGATGCGTCACGCCTGGGGCATCAAGCGCGACACCAAAGTGATCCTGATCGTCGGCCGCATCGTGCGCCGCAAGGGTCATCATGTGGTGGTGAAAGCGGCCAAGCGGCTGAAAGAGATGGGGCTCAAAGATTTCCTGTGCGTCTTCGTCGGCGAAGACCGCGGCCGCACCCATTACACCGGCGAGCTTTGGGACCTGGTGCTGGCGACCGGCACCATGGATGTCATCCGCATGGCGGCGCCGGTCTCCGATATGCCGGCCGCCTATGCTGCGGCGGCTGTCGTCGTTACGGCGGCGGTGCAGCCGGAAGGCCTGCAGCGGGCGATCCTGGAGGCGCAGGCCATGGCGTGCCCGGTCGTCGTCTCCGACCTCGGCGCCGGGCCGGACGTCGTGCTCACGCCGCCGGCGGTGCCGGAAGGCCGCATCACCGGCTTGCGCTTTCATTCCGGCGACGACGCCGCGCTGGCGGCGACGCTGCTGCGGCTGTTCTCGCTGCCCGAACCGGCCCGCCGCGCCATGGGCGTGCGCGGCCGCGAATGGGTGCTCGGCCATTTCGATCTGCCGGTGGTCGCCCGGCAGACGCTACGGCTTTATGACGAGATGACCGGGCACGACAAAATTCGCACCCAGGCGGCGGGATCGCGACAAAATTAGAGGTATTTGAACGATTTGAACGCGGTTCCGCTCATTTCATCCGGCGCTCGTTGTGGAACAACGTTGACTTATTCGCCTTTTCTACCAATCTTTCGTTATCCGAGGCGCAGTATGACGCCGCGGCTTGTTGCAACAACCCGAGGAGAAAAAAGCCATTCGTCGTCCGATGAAGTCCGCGCTGCCCGCCCAGAAGGATGGCCCGCGCATCAACGAGGAGATCCGCGCCCGAGAGGTTCAGCTGATCGATAGCAACGGCGACAACAAAGGCGTCGTCGATTTTCAAACCGCCATGAGCATGGCGGAAGCCGCCGGGCTCGACCTGGTGGAGATTTCCCCCAATACCGCCCCGCCGGTCTGCAAGATCCTGGATTACGGCAAGTACAAATTCCAGGCGCAGAAAAAAGCCGCCGAGGCCCGCAAAAAACAAAAAGTCGTCGAGATCAAGGAGATCAAGCTCCGGCCGATGATCGACGATCACGATTACGACGTGAAGATGCGTTCGATGAAGCGCTTCTTCGAAGAGGGCGATAAGGTCAAGATCACCTTGCGCTTCCGTGGCCGCGAAATGGCGCACCAGGAACTCGGCTACAAGCTGCTCAATCGCGTCAAGGAAGATACCGCGCCGATCGCCAAGATCGAATCGGAGCCGCGGTTCGAAGGCCGCCAGATGGTTATGCTGCTGGCGCCGCGTTAACGCACGGCTCTATCGGGTCTTACGCGCCGCTCGCGATCCGCGGGCGGCGCTTTGCGTTACTTCAGCTCCGCTTCCCAGCGGCCGGCGCAGCTGCCGGCGCCGCCAATCCCATGCCAGACGCCGGCGCCGGTGCGCCCCGACAGATGGCCGGTGCCGCTGGCGCCCTTTTCGCCGAGCTTGATGCTGACCTTGAGTGCGCCGTCCGACGCCACCGTACCGGCGAGGTTGATGCCGGAATCGCCGTTATAGGTGATGTGGCCGTTCGCGACCTTCACCTCATAGCGATAGCCGCGGTCGCATTCGCCTTTTTCGGTGATGATCAGCACGCTCCAGTTGCCGTCGCGGACGGCGGCAAAGGCGGTGGGCGGCGACCCTACCCAGGCCGCACCGGCTAGAAATGCAGGAAAAATCGCCGAATTCATCATGCGGTGCATGACTACAACTCCCTTTATGGCGTTGATTGAGGGGCCTGATAGCAACGCGATCCAAAACAATGGGTTAACGTCCCTGCCGAACGTTTGGTTGCAAGGGTCGGCCTCCTCTGCCATAACGCCGGCCTCTCGCCGCCCGGCCAGTCAGGGCTGCCGTGGCAGCGATTAAAAGCTCAATTCCGAGCACCCGCTCAAAGACAAAAGGTCTTTCTGAGCATATCCGGCCGAGCGGGCCTTCGCGCCCGCCTGCCGATCTGGAGAGCCAAATGCCCAAGTTGAAGACCAAATCGGGCGCTAAAAAGCGCTTCAAGATCACCGCGACCGGCAAGGTGAAATTCCAGCAGTCCGGCAAGCGCCACGGCATGATCAAGCGGACGACCAAGCAGATCCGCGAGCATCGCGGCACTAAGGTGCTGTTCAAGACCGACGGCGACAACATCAAGAAATACTTTCTGCCCAACGGCTGATCGTATTCCGGGCCGCTCTGGGGCGGCCCTTGTCCCCGTCATGCACCGCTTAAAGACCTGCAAGGAGATTTGTCATGGCCCGCGTCAAACGTGGCGTCACCGCCCACGCCAAGCACAAGAAAGTCTACAAGGCCGCCAAGGGCTATTACGGCCGCCGCAAGAATACGATTCGTGTCGCCAAGCAGGCGGTCGAGAAGGCCGGCCAATACGCCTTCCGCGACCGCAAACGGCGCAAGCGCACTTTCCGCGCGCTGTGGATCCAGCGTCTGAACGCCGCGGTGCGGCCGTTCGGCCTCAACTACAGCCGCTTCATCGCCGGCCTGTCGAAGGCCGGGCTGATGGTCGACCGCAAGGTGCTGTCCGATCTCGCCATCAGCGAGCCGGCGGCGTTCCAGGCGATCGTGGAAAAGGCCAAGGCCGCTTTACCAGCGTAAAACCTATCCATTGTCATGGCCGGGCTTGTCCCGGCCATCCCGATCAGGCGGGCACTGTGCCAACCTAAGCGGGATGCGCGGGTCAAGCCCGCGCATGACGCCGAGACTGGTGTCACGCCATGACCGACATCGCGCATCTGGAAAACGAGCTGCTCGCCGCCGTCGCTTCGGCCAAGGACGAAGCGGGGCTGGAAGTCGTTGCGCGTTGCGGCGCTCGGCAAAAGCGGCTCGGTGTCGGCGCTGCTTAAGACGCTCGGCGCGATGACGCCGGACGAGCGCAAGGTTCAAGGGCCGGCGATCAACGGCTTGAAGGATCGCGTCACCGCGGCGATCGCCGCGCGCAAGGATGCGCTCGCCGCCGCAGCCCTCGATGCCCGGCTCAACAGCGAAACCGTGGATGTGACCTTGCCGGTGGGCGAGGCGCCGGCCGAGCTAGGCCGCGTGCATCCGATCAGCCAGGTAACCGACGAGCTCACCGCCATTTTCGCCGACATGGGTTTCGCCGTGGCGGAAGGTCCCGATATCGAGACCGACGACTACAACTTCACCAAGCTGAATTTCCCGGAAGGCCACCCGGCGCGGGAAATGCACGACACTTTCTATTTCCCGCCAAAATCCGACGGCTCGCGGCTCTTGTTGCGCACGCACACCTCGCCGGTGCAGGTGCGCACCATGTTGAGCCAGAAGCCGCCGATCCGCGTGATCTGCCCGGGCCGCACTTACCGCTCGGACAGCGACCAGACGCACACGCCGATGTTCCACCAGGTCGAGGGCCTGGTGATCGACAAGGGCTCGCACCTCGGCCACCTGAAATGGATCCTGGAAGAGTTCTGCAAGGCGTTCTTCGAGGTCGACCAGGTGAAGATGCGCTTCCGCCCGTCGTTCTTCCCGTTCACCGAGCCGTCGCTGGAAGTCGACATCCAGTGCAAGCGCGACAAGGGCGAGATCCGTTTCGGCGAAGGCGAGGATTGGCTGGAGATTCTCGGCTGCGGCATGGTGCACCCGAACGTGCTGAAGAACTGCGGTCTCGACCCGGCGGAGTATCAAGGCTTCGCCTGGGGCATGGGGATCGACCGCATCGCCATGCTCAAATATGGCATGCACGACCTGCGCGCCTTCTTCGAGGCGGACGTGCGCTGGCTGTCGCATTACGGTTTCCGGCCGCTCGACTTCCCGACGCTGGCGGGGGGACTGAGCCCGTGAAATTCACCCTGCCCTGGCTCAAGGAGCATCTCGACACGATCGAGCCGCTGGCGGCGATCGTCGACAAGCTCACCATGATCGGGCTCGAGGTCGAGCGCGTCGAGGACAAGGCGGCGCTGCTCAAGCCGTTCGTCATTGCCAACGTCATCTCCGCCGAGAAGCATCCGAACGCGGATCGTCTGCGCGTCTGCATGGTCGACATCGGGACCGGCCAACCCATCCAGGTCGTGTGCGGGGCGCCCAATGCGCGCGCCGGTATGAAGGGCGTGTTCTCGGCGCCCGGCACCTTCATCCCGGGCAAGAATATTACGCTGACCGTCGGCACCATTCGCGGCGTGGAAAGCCGCGGCATGTTGTGCTCGGCGGCCGAGCTGATGATCTCCGACGACCACGACGGCATCATCGAACTGCCGGCCGACGCGCCGGTCGGGAAATCCTATGTCGAGTGGGCCGGCGTCAGCGAGCCGGTGATCGAGATCAATCTTACGCCCAACCGGCCGGACTGCACCGGCGTCAATGGCATCGCGCGCGACCTCGGCGCCACCCCGATTGGCGATTTCAAGGACCGCCCGCCCAAGCCGGTGAAGGGGACGTTTCCCTGCCCGGTCAAGGTCGCGATCGCTAATCCCGAGCTATGCCCGGCATTCGGCCTGCGCCTGGTCAAGGGCGTCAAGAACGGAGCCTCGCCCGACTGGCTGCAGAAGCGGCTTACAGCGATTGGCCTGCGGCCGATCAACACGCTTGTCGACATTACCAACTTCATCACCTTCGACCGCGGCCGCCCGCTGCACGTCTTCGACGCCGCCAAGGTCAACGGCGACCTCACCGTGCGCCGCGCGCAGAACGGCGAGACGCTGCTCTCGCTCGACGGCAAGACCTACACGCTCGACCAGGCCATGTGCGTGATCGCCGACGCGAAGGGCGTCGAATCGCTCGCCGGCATCATGGGCGGCGAGGCGACCGGCTGCTCGGAGACGACGACCGATGTGCTGATCGAATCGGCGTTGTGGAACGAGTTCAACATCGCGCAGACCGGGCGCAAGCTCGGCGTCAATTCCGACGCGCGCTATCGCTTCGAGCGCGGCGTCGATGCGAATTTCATGCTGCCCGGCCTCGAGCTCGCGACGCAGATGGTGCTCGACCTCTGCGGCGGCTCGCCGTCGGAGATCGTGGTCGCCGGCGATCCGACACCGAAAGAGACGGTAATCGATTTTCCCATGAGCGAATTGCCGCGGCTCGCCGGCATCAAGCTGCCGGTCACCGAGGTACGCCGCGTGCTGGAGAAGCTCGGCTTCTTCGCCGCCGGACAAGGTGAGAAAGTGAAAGTGGCGGTGCCCTCGTGGCGGCCGGACGTGCATGGCCGCGCCGACATCGTCGAGGAGCTGGTGCGTATCGTCGGCGTCGACCAGGTGCCGTCGACGCCGTTCCCGCGCGGCGATGCCGCGCGCAAACCTGTGCTCACGCCGATCCAGAACCGCACGCGCAAGGCCAAACGCGCACTCGCCGCGGGCGCCATGGTCGAGGCCGTCACCTGGTCGTTCGTGTCGAAGCGCGAGGCGGAATTGTTCGGCGGCGGCCAGCCTGAGCTGGCGCTCGCCAATCCAATCGCAGCGGAATTGTCCGACATGCGGCCGAGCCTCATTCCGGGCCTGGTAATCGCGGCGCAGAAGAACGCCGACCGCGGCAGCGCCGATGTCGCGCTGTTCGAGGTCGGGCAGATCTTCAAGGGCGACAGGCCTGAGGGCCAGTTAACCGCCGCTGGCGGCGTACGCCGCGCGCTCGCCAAGGGTAGCGGCATCGGCCGCCATTGGTCGAGCACAGCCAGCGCGGTCGATGCCTTTGACGCCAAGACCGACGCCTTCGCCGTGCTCGCAGCCACCGGCGCGCCGATGCAGGCGTTGCAAGTCGTGCCAGGCGGGCCGGCCTGGTTCCACCCGGGCCGCTCGGGCACGATCCAGATCGGGCCGCAGAACGTGCTCGGCCACTTCGGCGAATTGCATCCGCGTGCACTCGCCTCGCTGAAGGCGGAAGGACCGTTGGTCGCCTTCGAAGTGATCCTGGAGAAAATCCCCGAGCCGAAAGCCAAGGCGACGCGCGCCAAGCCGCTGCTCGAATTGTCGGCGTTCCAGCCGGTCGAGCGCGACTTCGCTTTCGTCGTGGAGAGCAACGTGAAGGCCGCCGACATCGTGCGCGCCGCGCAAGCCGTCGACAAGAAGTTGATCGTCGGCGTGACCGTGTTCGACGTCTATGAAGGCAAGGGCATCGATCCCGGCAAGAAGTCGGTCGCCATCGCCGTCACCATGCAGCCGCGCGAGAAGACCATGACCGACGCCGAGATCGACGCGCTGGGCGCCAGGATCGTCACCGAGGTCGGCAAGAAGACCGGCGGCGTGCTGCGGGCGTAGTGATTGTCGTCCCGGGCGAGCGAAGCAAGACCCGGGACCCAGTAACCCCGGTGTTCATGATGCGGATAGACAGGGATTACTGGGTCCCCGCTTTCGCGGGGACGACGGTGAAGTGTTAAGCCGGCAGCAAGTCCGCAAACGCAAAGCCGTCGCGTTCGACCGTCTCGCCGACGCGCACGGCAATCTTGCGCGACAGCATCGGCCCCGCCACCACGCAAGAATGAAACTCGCCGTTCTCGCCGCAAGGGTCGATGCCGGCCGGAAAATCCGCGAGCAAGGCGTCATCGAATTTGCGCCCGGCAAAGGACGCCGGCAGCTTCTTGAGATCGACGGTCGAGAGATACGTCTCCAATCCGCCGTCGATCATGTCGCGCGCCAAGGCGTCGGTCGGCTTCAGCCAGAGCGGAAACACTGGTGCAATGCCGGTGCCGGCGAGATTCTTCTCGCGATAGGCGCGGATGTCCTCCAGGAACAAATCGCCGAAGATGATATGCGTCACGCCGCCCGCCTTGGCGTCGGCAACGGCTTTCGCCATCTCGCGCTCGTAGACATCGTTCGGACACGGATAGGGTATGCGCACGACTATCGGCGGCAATCCGACCGCATCGAGCTGTGCCAGCAGCAATTCCTCGCGCACGCCATGCATGCTCACGCGCGCGAATGTGTCGGTCACTGTGGTGAGCGCGCCGACGATGTCGAATTCGTTGGTGCGGCGCGCCTCATGCAGCGACCAGGCCGAGTCCTTGCCGCTCGACCAGGCGATCAGCGCTTTCGGCCGGGCGGTCATCGGCGAGCCTCTCGGCGGAAGCTAAACCAGTGGCGAAATATCGACATGGTATCCCAATCCTTGCTGCCCGAACGCCCCAGGTTGCCGTAAGCCGCGCCGCATCGCAATTCTTATAGCTAATGGATGGTAACCCGGGCGCGTGGCGGATGAACCAAATTGCAATGAGTTCTTCGTTAAATTCGTCCGCAACAAGACGTGCGGGCGCGATAACCCTGCATGGAGGGGGAACGCTGTGCGGCGTCAATGAGCGGCGCAGGGACGTGAGTGCGATGAGTTGGGTATTCGATGGGTTTGGGCGCGTTCTCGCCCGCTATCTGGAAAAGCCGGCGCAAGGCTACGCGCCGTTCACGCCGAGTGACCCCGACGCGTTGCGCGCGACGTTGCGGCCGGGCGACGTGCTGCTCGTCGAAGGCAACAACCATATTTCCGGCGTCATCAAATATCTGACGCAGTCGACCTGGTCGCACGCCGCGCTCTATGTCGGGCCGATCGGCGACCGCATGACCGACGAGGGCGAGCCGCTGGTGCTGGTGGAAGCGCACATTGGCCACGGCGTGGTGGCGGCGCCGCTGTCGAAATACATCCATTGCCACACCCGCATTTGCCGGCCGACCAAGTTGACCGACGACGATTGCGCGCGCGTCTGCGCTTATGCCGCCGAGCGCATCGGCTTCGACTACGACTTGAAGAACATCATCGACCTGATGCGCTATCTGCTTCCGCTGCCGGTGCCGCAGCGCTGGCGCCGCCGCCTGATGGCGCTCGGCTCCGGCCATCCGACGCGCATCATCTGCTCGGCGCTGATCGCGCAGGCTTTCGAGAACGTGCGCTATCCGATCCTGCCCAAGGTGGCGCGCGCGGCGAGCGAGCAGGCTTGGCAGGACATCCTGGAAATCCGCCATTCCTCGCTCTACGCGCCGCGCGATTTCGACATCTCGCCCTATTTCGAAGTGGTCAAGCCGACTTTGGTGAAAGGCTTCGACTACAAGACCATGGCCTGGGCCGACCTGCCGATCGCCGAGGACCGCGAATTGATGCCGCTGGTGCCGATGCAGGGCGAAGAGATCGACACTGACCGGCTGCCGCAGGCGGGTTGATTTCTTGGTCATGGCCGGGCTTGTCCCGGCCCTCTCGCCGGCTTACTTCTGTCGGCATGTTCGACGCGGCCCTCACGGCACTCACGCAACTGTTCACGCCACCGCTGCGCGCGGTGCTCATGAAGGCGGTGGGGCTTGCCCTGCTGCTGATCGTTATCGTCGGCATCGTCCTCAACCGCATCATCAACGCGCTGGCGGCAAGCGGCGCGACCTGGGCCGAGCACGCCACTGGCGTGGCGCCGCACGCGGCCTGGTCGGCGCTCGCCTGGGTGCTGTCTATCATGGCGAGCCTCGGCATCATCACCGGCGCGCTGTTCCTGATGCCGACCATCACCGCTTTCGTCGGCAGCTTCTTCGTCGACGAGGTGGGCGACGCGGTCGAGCGCGACACCTATCCGGCCGAGCCGCCAGGCAAGGCGCTGCCGCTCTTGCGCGCGCTGATCGAGGGCGTGAAGTTCGCTCTGCTGGCGCTCGCCGTCTATCTCTGCGCGCTGCCGTTCATCTTCTTTGCCGGGCTCGGCGTGATCATCTTGTTCCTGGCCAACGCCTACCTGCTCGGCCGTCAATATTTCGAATTCGCCGCCATGCGCTTTCGCTCGCCGCACGAGGCCAAGGCGCTGCGCAAGGCCAACGCGCCCTACATCTTTCTTGCCGGCATGGTGATCGCGGTGTTCGTCTCGATCCCGCTGGTCAATCTGGCAACACCGATCTTCGCCATGGCCTACATGGTGCACATCCACAAGCGCATGTCGGGCCCGCGGCTGGAACTGATCGAGCCGCGCCGCTAGATCTTCCGCTGCGCCGCGTTCCAGTGCTGTTCCAGATTGGCGATCAGCGCCGGGCTGAAGTGGCAATAGGCTTGCTCGCGGCAATAGACCGCCATGTACCGGCGGAAGGTGTCGAGCGGCTCCTCGCCGACGCGCAAGGCGCGCCGGTTGCCGGCGGCGCTAACCACGCCTGACGAAGTGAAATCGTCGCACACCGTCATGGTCGCTTGCTCGACTTCGCCCGGCGGCACGACCATGTCGCAGACCATGCGGCCCTCGGTGCTGTCGCAGTCGAGCCGGCGGCCCATCAGAATCGCCTGCCGGGCGATGCGCGGGCCGACGAAGCGCGGGAAACGCAAATTGGCGGCGCCCGGAATGATGCCTTCCTTGCGCGCCGGCAGCGTCATATAGGCATCGCTGCCGGCAACCACATAGTCCATCGCCAGCAGATACTGGCAGCCGCCGCCGATGGCGAAGACATCGAGCTGCGCGACCCAGGGCTTCTCGCGCGTGCCGCCGTAGACTTCGTCGGGGCTGGCCGCGCCGGGCATCGCCAGCCCGCGCAGCATCTTGTTCACCACGCCCATGTCGCGGCGGATGTACCAGAGATAGGGGATCTTGCCGTGATAGAGATGCGTGAGATTGATGCCGGCAGAGAAGATCCTGCGCCCGGCATATTTCGGATGCTCGACCGCGCTGCCGCGCAGCACACAAATCTCGCTCAAGGGATCGAGGATGGCGATGTCGGCCGCGGTCTCGGTGTCGTCGAGCGTGTCATCGTCCTCGGCGTTGAGGAAGCGCGGATTGTTGACGGTGACCACCGCGGCCTTGCCCTGCCGTTCGACCCGCGCGGGGCCGAAGTCGATGACGCCTTTGCTGATGAACTCCGGCATGCGCTCGATGGCTTCCATTTTCGGCCGCAGCATGGCCTCGCAGAGATGCATGCCGCTTTCGGGCAGTGCCATTACCTGCGCCAGGAAGATGCCCTGATCGATCTCGACGCCGTCTTTTTCCGATTGCATCAGCCGGCTTTCGGCGTTGACCTGCCGCGGCGCCGGCGTCAGTCCCGGCACCAGCTTGGCGGCTTCGTCGACGAGCTCCTCGACGCGCAGAAACTTTTCCAGTCTGTTGGTCAGCTTGCGATAGACGCTTTCCGCATGCGCGGCGAGAAAGCGTTCGCGCGCGTCGCGGCAGCGGAAAAGGATGATATCCGCCGCGAGCTGCTGCTCGACAGTGCGCAGCGGCTTCTTCGGCAGCTTGGCCAAGAGATTCGTGCCAGCGCGCCAGAAGCGCGTGCCGGCCGCGGCGTCGCGCTTGAACTTATCGCGGAACTGCGGCTTGGCATTGAGCCACAGCGCCACGCCGCGCGGCGGCAGCCCGGCATGCTCCAGAGTGACGCGCGGATCGCCTTGATCGGCGGGCTTTCCGCCGGCTGAGCCTTCCATCCGCTTCTCCCACGCAGCGTTATTTGGCGACCGTTTTCTCCGGCCATTGGCACAGGTCCGCGATCAGGCAGACCTCGCAGCGCGGCTTGCGCGCCAGACAAGTGTAGCGCCCGTGCAGGATAAGCCAATGGTGCGCGTGGCGCTTGTATTGCGCCGGCACGACCTGCTCGAGCTTCATTTCGACTTCGAGCGGATTTTTGCCGGGCGCCATACCGGTGCGGTTGCCGACGCGGAAGATGTGGGTGTCGACCGCGATGGTCGGCTCGGCGAAGGCAATATTGAGCACGACATTCGCCGTCTTGCGGCCGACGCCCGGCAGCGCCTCCAGCCCCTCGCGCGTGCGCGGCACCTCGCCGCCGTGCTCGGCCACTAAGCGCCGTGACAGCTCGACCACGTTTTTGGCCTTCGTACGGAAAAGGCCGATGGTCTTGATTAGCTCGCGCACGCGCTCCTCGCCGAGCTTGACCATCTTCTCCGGCGTATCGGCCAGCGCAAAAAGTGCCGGCGTCGCCTTGTTGACGCCGGCGTCGGTCGCCTGCGCCGACAGCACCACCGCTACCAACAGCGTGAACGGGTTGATGTGCTTGAGTTCGCCCTTGGGCTCCGGATTGGCCTTGGCGAAGCGCCGGAACGCTTCTTCGATCTGCGCATTGGTCCAAGGCTTCGGTGCCGCAGACTTCGCCCGTTTGGGCGCCTTGCCCTTGCCGACTTTGGTCGAAGTTTTTCGCGCCAACTTTTTTGCCATCATTCCGGTATACTGAGCGGCATGAGCGACGACAACGCCCAACTCGAACCAACGATCTTTTCCGCGGTGATCACGCCGCACCGCTCGCTCGGCAATGTCGGCTTCTTGGTCCTGATGATTGTCTTCGGCGGCGTCAGCTTCGTCTCCGGCATCGCGTTCCTGCTGATGGGTGCCTGGCCGGTGTTCGGATTCTTCGGGCTCGACGTGTTGCTGTTCTACTGGGCATTCCGGATCAACTACCGGCACGCCGCGGCTTACGAGGAGGTCTCGGTCACGCCGACCGCGCTCAAGGTGCGCAAAGTGAGCCACCGCGGTGCGGCGCGCGAATGGGTGCTCAATCCGCTCTGGGTCAGGCTCGACAAGGTGGTGCACGAGGAATACGGCATCGAGCGGTTGTTCCTGGTGTCGCGCGGCAAACAACTGGCGATCGCGAATTTCCTCGGGCCCGACGAGAAGGCGAGTTTCGCGCAGGCGCTCGGCAACGCGCTGAGCGAGGCCAAGCGCGGAGTGACGCGGACGGTCCTGCCTTAATCCCTCCCCCTGAAAGGGGGGTATAGCGATAGCCAGGGGAGGGATGAGAAACCCAGGAATCGGGTGGTTGCGCCCGACGCTCGGGCCTAGATACTGGGCATGACCATGACCCTTGCAAAACAGACCATCGCCGAGAACTTCCCGCGCTTCGCCCCGCTGCCGACCGCGGCGGCCGACTACGACGTCGTGCGCCGCGCCATCGCCCATATCCGCGGCAACTGGCGTTCGCAGCCGGAGATCGAAACCATCGCCCACGCCGCGGGCGTCACGCCGACCGACCTGCACCATCTGTTCCGCCGCTGGTGCGGGCTGACGCCGAAAGCCTTCCTGCAGGCGCTGACGCTCAGCTACGCGCGCGACCTGTTGCGCTCCTCGGCAAGCGTGCTCGACACCGCCTACGAAGTCGGCCTTTCCGGCCCCGGGCGGCTGCACGATCTCTTCGTCACTCATGAGGCGATGTCGCCGGGCGAATGGAAAGCAGGTGGCGAAGGTCTCACCATCTCCTACGGCTTCCACCCGTCGCCGTTCGGCACCGCGCTGGTGATGGCGACGCCGCGCGGCTTGGCCGGTCTTGCGCTCGCCGACGCCGGCAAGGAGCGTTCCGCGTTGCGCGACATGCGCTCGCGCTGGCCGAATGCGCGCTATGTCGAGGACTTCGCGGCGACTGCGCCGACCGCGCGGCGTATCTTCGATCCGGCGCTGTGGCGCCCCGAGCAGCCGTTGCGCGTGGTGCTCATCGGCACCGATTTCGAAGTGCGCGTCTGGGAGAAGCTGCTCACCATTCCGATGGGCAAGCTCGTCACCTATTCCAACGTCGCCGCCAAGGTCGGCGATCCGAAAGCGGCGCGCGCGGTCGGCGCCGCGGTCGGCAAAAACCCGATCTGCTTCGTGGTGCCGTGCCATCGCGTCGTCGGCAAGAGCGGCGACCTCACCGGCTATCACTGGGGCCTCACCCGCAAGCGCGCGATGCTCGGCTGGGAAGCCGGCATGGCGGCGGCGTAACGCACGCCCCGTGTCCCGGGCGCAGCGCAGCACGAAGTGGTGCGCTGCAGACCCCGGACCTTCTCGCATTCAGTCTTTGCAAAGGCCCCGGATCAGCGATGCACCGCGTCCGAGGCACTTAATCCCTCGCCGCCCGTTGACGCTCGCGCCGCAATCCCTCACAACCGCAGCGCATTCGGCCTTTGGTGAGGATTGCAGCGATGCAGAAGCGTCGTCCGGTGATGCTGGTCGTATTGGACGGCTGGGGTTGGCGCGAGGACATCGCCGACAACGCCGTGCGCCAAGCCAAGACGCCGACCTTCGACCGACTCTGGGCCCACGACCCGCATGGATTCCTGCGCACCTCTGGGCTCGACGTCGGTCTGCCGCCCGGTCAGATGGGAAATTCCGAGGTCGGGCACCTCAATATCGGCGCCGGCCGCGTCGTCATGCAGGACTTGCCGCGCATCGGCGAGGCCGTCGCCAACGGCGAGATCGCACGAGCGCCGGCGCTGGTGAACCTGATCGCCAAGCTGAAACAAAGCGGCGGCACCTGCCATCTGGTCGGCCTCGTTTCGCCGGGGGGCGTGCATTCGCATCAGGATCACGCCGTCGCGCTTGCCAAGATTCTCTGACCGTGCCGGAGTGCCGGCGGTGGTGCATGCGCTCACCGACGGCCGCGACACGCCGCCGCAATCGGCAGCGGAATATCTCAACAAGTTCACCTCTGCGCTGCCGAGCTCGGTTCCGGTCGCGACCGTGGTCGGGCGCTATTACGGCATGGATCGCGACAAGCGATGGGAGCGCGTGGTCAGGGCCTATGACGCGATCGTCTCAGCCGAGGGGCCGCGCTTCGCCGACCCGCAAGCGGCCATCGCCGATGCCTATGCGCACAAGCTCTACGATGAGTTCATCGTGCCGGCGGTGATCGGCGACTACCGTGGCATGAAGGATGACGACGGCGTGCTGTGTTTCAATTTCCGCGCCGACCGCGTGCGCGAAATCTTCAGCGCCATGCTCGAACCGGCTTTCTCCGGCTTTCCGCGCAAACGCATCGTGCGCTTCGCCGCGGCGGTCGGCATGGCGCAGTACAGCGACGCACTCGACAAATTGATGGAGACGATTTTTCCGCCGCAGACTTTTCCGAACATTCTCGGCGAAGTCGTCGCCAACGCCGACCGCACGCAGTTGCGCATGGCGGAAACCGAGAAATATCCGCACGTCACCTACTTCCTCAACGGCGGCCGCGAGGAGCCGTTTCTCGGCGAGGACCGCATCATGGTGCCCTCGCCAAAGGTCGCGACTTACGATCTGCAGCCGGAGATGTCGGCGCCCGAACTGACGGCGAAGGCGGTGGAAGCGATCGAGTCGCGCAAATACGACCTGATCGTGCTCAATTTCGCCAACGCCGGACATGGTCGGCCATACCGGCAGCCTGCCGGCGGCGATCAAGGCGGTGGAGACGGTCGATACCAGCCTCGGCAAGATCGCCGACGCGATCAAGAAAGTGGGCGGCGCGCTGCTCGTCACCGCCGACCACGGCAATTGCGAAATGATGCGCGATCCGGAGACGGGCGGCCCGCACACCGCGCACACCACCAATCTGGTGCCGCTCATTCTCTTCGGCGCCGGCAACCGCCTGCTGCTGGCGGAGGGACGGCTGGCGGATATCGCCCCGACTTTACTGGAGTTGATGGGCCTGCCCAAGCCGGCGGAAATGACCGGCGTGTCGCTGTTGCGTTCGTAAGCAACGCCGCGCTAGCCGGCACTCCGGCGATCGGTCATTCCTTTGCGGCTCCTATTGCCGATGCTTGGCGGATTCTCCTGCCGATCCGGGCGGCGCCGAACAGGCAGACGATGGCGACCACCAGGAGGACGGCGGACACCGCCGCGTTCAAGATGTCGCTGTTCTTGGGTATGACGTAGTCAGTCAGCCAGGTGCAGGCCAGCGCGGCGAAGCCAATCACCAGGAGGACGATGACCTTTTTGCCGTCCGGTCCGCTGAGATCGGTCTTGGCCGGCGGCGTCGGATCCTTCTTCAACTTCGACCAGAGGATACCGGCGATGATAAAGCAGACAATGCCGAGGCCGCCGAACAAATAAGGCGCGAACTCCGGCGGCGGTTCCGCGCGCCCGGTCGGCGGTATGGCGTATTGATAGGCCATGACGAGGCAGGCGATGCCGGCGCCGATCGTCGCGTACATATAGCCAGTCCGCTTGGTGACTTGTTCCGGTGTCATGATCGTCGCCCCCGATTAAAACCCCGCGAGGCCGAGCACGTCGGCCATCGAATAAAGCCCCGGCTTCTGGCCGCGCGCCCACAGCGCCGCGTGCAGCGCGCCACGCGCGAAGATCATGCGGTCCTCGGCCTTGTGCACGAGCTCGATGCGCTCGGCAGGTCCCGGCGAAAATCACGCTGTGCTCGCCGACCACGCTGCCGCCGCGCAACGTGGCGAAGCCGATATCGCCCGCCTTGCGCGCGCCGGTATGGCCGTCGCGGCTGCGCACCGAATGATCTGTCGAGACTCGATGCCGCGACCTTCCGCCGCCGCGCGGCCGAGCATCAGCGCGGTGCCGGACGGCGCATCGACCTTCTGGTTGTGATGCATCTCGAGGATTTCGATGTCGAAGGAATTGTCCAGCGTCTTGGCGACGCGCCGCGTGAGCGCCGCCAGCAGGTTGACGCCGAGGCTCATATTGCCGGACTTGACGATCACCGCGTTCTTGGCGGCGTCCTTGATCTTGGCCTCGTCGGCCGCGCTCAAGCCGGTCGTGCCGATGATGTGGACCTTGCCGCCCTTGGCGGCGAGCGCCGCGAAGGTCACCGGTCGCCGACGGCGCGGTGAAATCGACGATGCCGTCGGCCTTGTCCAGCAGCGCTGCCGGCATCGCCGGCGAGCTTGACGCCGTTTTCGCCGAGGCCGGCGAGCTGTGCCGGCATCCCAGCCGATCAGCGGCGAGCGCGCGTCTTCCAGCGCACCCGCCAGCGCAAAACCCTTGGCATCGGCGATCGCCTTGACCAGCGTGCGGCCCATCCGCCCGCCGGCGCCGGCGACCACAAGCCGCATCTCGGCCATGGCACCAACTCCCGGAACTTCGCGATGGGTATAGCGGCCCGACACAGGCCCTGTCATTCTCGGGCGCCGCCGAAGCGCGGCAGAGGGAGAAAGCGCTACGGCTGCGGGCCGTCGTAGCCCTCGATCACGATCAGGTCGGCATCGGCCGCGGCCTGGCGCAGCGCGATGGCCTTGGCGTATTCCGGCGAGCGGTAGCAGGTCATCGCCGCCTCGTAGCTCGGGAATTCGATCACGACGATCGCGGCTGCGGCTCTTGCCCTCCACGCATTCGGTGCGGCCGCCGCGCGTCGTGTAGCGCCCGCCGTATTTGCGGAAAATGTCCGGCAACATGGCGACGTATGCCTTATATCCGTCCGCATCGCGCACATCGACATTGGCGATCCAATAGCCCTTGGCCATGTCAGCTCCCCTTATTCTTTCCCGTTGCTTGTTCGATCTCGGCGACGATGGCGTCGGCCGCGGCCTTCGGATCGCCCGCTTCCACCACCGGCCGCCCGACCACCAGATAATCGGCGCCGGCTTCGATGGCGCGTGCCGGCGTCATGATGCGCTTCTGATCGCCGGTGGCGCTGCCCGCCGGCCGGATGCCCGGCGTTACCAGCACCATGCCGCGGCCGACGATGCCGCGCAGGTTGGCGGCCTCCTCGGCCGAGCAGACCAGGCCGTCGACGCCGGTGTCGCGCGCCTGCGCCGCGCGCGCGGCGGCCAGTTCGGCGAACGCTCAGGTCGTAGCCGGCGGCGGCGAGATCGGCGTCGTCATAGGAGGTGAGCACGGTGACCGCGAGAATGCGCAGCGTCGAGCCCTTCTTGCCTTCGACCGCCGCCTTCATGGTCTGCGGATAGGCGTGCACGGTGAGGAAAGTCGCGCCGAGCTGCGCCACGCTCTCGACGCCCTTTTGCACCGTGTTGCCGATGTCGTGCAGCTTGAGATCGAGGAACACCTGCTTGCCGGCGGCGATCAGGCCGGCCGCGAACGGCAGCCCGCCGGCGAAGGCGAGCTGATAGCCGATCTTGTAGAAGCACACCGACTCGCCCAGCCTCGCCACCATGGCCTCGGCCGTCTGCACCGAGGGCAGGTCGAGAGCGACGATCAGACGTTCGCGTGCATCCAAAGACAATTCCATACTCCCCGGTTCACATCATCAGCCGCGCCATGTCCACCAGCCGCGCGAGCTGCGCGCGCAGCAGATCGGCGGTGCCGGTGTCGGCAATATTGTCCATGTCGTCGAAGGCCTGGTCGGCCTGCGCGATCGCCACCTGCTCGGGGATCACCAGCGCGCCGCAGCCGAGTTCGAGGATTTGCCGCAGCGCCATCAGCGAGCGCAAGCCGCCGGTGCGGCCGGGCGACGCCGATGAAATCGCGAACACGCGGCCCTTGAAGGCGGCATAGGTCGGCTCGCCGCGCTCGCGCACGCGCGAGACCCAGTCGATGGCGTTCTTGAGCATCGGCGTCACCGACGCGCTGTATTCCGGGACTGGCGATGAACACGCCGTGATGCGCCATGATCATCTGCTTGAGCTTGACCGCGTTGGCGGGCGGGCCGGCATTGGCCTCGAGATCGCCCTCATAGAGCGGCAGCGGATAATCCTCGAGCGAGATGCGTGTGACGTCGATGTCGATCATGGCCAGTTCTTTCGCCGCCAGCGCCGCCAGCTTGACGTTGTGCGAGCCGGTGCGGGTCGAGCCGGGCAGGACGAGGATTTTCGGCGTGGCCATCGGCGGCTCCGAATCGGCTCCATATCATACCAAACAGCAAATGCTGTCATGCCCCGCGCAGGCGGGGCATCCAGTACGCCCGTGAGTTATGAAACATGCGACGCGCCGGCGACGTGAGTACTAGATTGCCTGCCTGCGCGGGCAATGACACCGAGAACTTCAGCGCCCGCGATAAACCCACACGCGCGCCGGCGGCAGGTTCAGCCAGATCAGCTCGGAGGGCTCGGCCTTGATGCCGGATAGCGCCTTCGGGATCGGCGGCACCATCGCATAAGTGAACTGAATGAACGGCGCGCCCGGCGCCAGCAGGCCCATGGCGTCCGAAATCAGGCGCAGGCGCGTGCGCAGCGGCTTGGTGACCAGCGGCAGTCCCGACACCACCGCGGCGGCCGGCTCGCGCACGAAGGTCTCGAGCAGACGGCGCAGCCGATAGGCGTCGCCCTGCACGACGGTCGCCGCCGGATAGCGCGTGCGCAGCAGCCGGCAGAAATCGGGATCGAACTCGACCAGGATCAGCCGCGCCGGATCGACGCCGCGCTGCACCAGCGCCTCGGTCACCGGACCGGTGCCGGGGCCAAGCTCGATCACCGGACCGCTCGCTTGCGGATCGACGTAGCGCGCCATGGTGCGCGCCAGCGCCTTGCTCGACGGCATCACCGCGCCGGTGGAAAGCGGCTTCTCGATCCAGGAACGGATGAATTGCATCTCGTCATCGAGACGAGGCTCTTCTTGGCGACGCGGGCGACTGAATGTGATGGCATCGGTGTGGGTCACGCGTGCAAGGGACTGAACTTTAGTCCAAGGAACTCACGGGTATAGGGCCCCGGTCAGGGGGTCAAGATGGCTAGTCCGTATGGCTGCCCCGATTTCCCAGCCCATCGAAGAAATCCTTCACCCGGCTGAAGAAACCGGCCGATTCCGGCTGAGTCGCCTCGGATGACAGTTTTTCGAACTCGGCCAGCAATTCGCGCTGGCGTTTGGTGAGATTTTGCGGCGTTTCCACCGAAACTTGAACGTACATGTCGCCGGTTTGTTTCGAGCGCAGCACCGGCATCCCCTTGCCGGACAGCCGGAAACGCCGCCCGGCCTGCGTGCCGGCGGGCACTTTGACCTTGGCCTGGCTGCCGTCGATCGCCGGCACCTCGAATTCGCCGCCGATCGCCGCGGTCACCATCGAGATCGGCACCCGGCAGTGTAGGTCGGCGCCGTCGCGCTGGAAGAACTCGTGCGGCGTGATCGAGAGGAAAATATAGAGGTCGCCGGCCGGCCCGCCGCGCAGACCCGCTTCGCCTTCGCCGGCGAGGCGGATCCGGGTGCCGTCCTCGACGCCGGCCGGAATGTTGACCGACAAATTGCGCTCGCGCGTGACTCGCCCGGCGCCGGCGCAGGACGGGACAGGGATTTTCGATCACCTGCCCGCGGCCCTGGCAGGCCGGACAGGTGCGCTCGAGCGTGAAGAAGCCTTGCGCATGCCTGATCTTGCCGGCGCCGCCGCAGGTCGCGCAGGGCTTCGGCTTGCTGCCGGCCTTGGCGCCGGTGCCGGAGCAGGCCTCGCAGATCACCGAGGTCGGAATGCGGATCTGCGCGGTCTTGCCCTCGAACGCTTCTTCGAGGCTGATTTCCATGTTGTAGCGCAGGTCGGCGCCGCGCTCGCGGCCCTGCCCGCGGCCGCCGCGCCGGCCGCCGCCCATGCCGAACAGGTCTTCGAAAATATCGGAGAAGGTCGAGTCGCGAAATCGGCGCCGAAGCCGTGCGCGCCGCCGCCCATGCCTTGCTCGAAGGCGGCGTGACCGAAGCGGTCATAGGCGGCGCGCTTGTCGCCGTCCTTGAGGACGTCGTAGGCTTCGTTGAGTTCTTTGAACTTGTGCTCGCATTCGGTGTCGCCCGGATTGCGGTCCGGATGATGCTGCATCGCGAGCTTGCGGAACGCGGCCTTGAGCTCGGCGTCGCTGCAGGTGCGCGAGACGCCCAGGACCTCGTAATAGTCGCGTTTCGACATGCCGGTCCCGCCGTTAGATCAGAACGCCATAGCCGTACTTGATTCGGCCGTCCGCCGCGCTCTGGAAAGTGATACCCCGGGGACGATGCCCCGGGGTTGCACATTTCGCGCCGGATGACGAGCGCACGGCCAGCGCCTTCCGCTCAGGCGGACTTCTTGTCGTTCTTGTCGTCGACCTCGGTGAACTCCGCGTCGACCACGTCTTCCTTCTTCTCCGCCGAAGCGCCGTCGCCGCCCGGTGCGCCGGCTGCTCCTGCTGCGCCTTGTACATGGCTTCGCCGAGCTTCATCGAAGCCTGCGCCAGCGCATTGGTCTTGGCCGCGATGGCGTCGGCGTCGTCGCCCTTGAGCGCTTCTTTCAAGTCCGCCATGGCGTTCTCGATCGCGGTGCGCTCGGCCTCGCCGACTTTCGAACCGTGCTCGGCGAGCGCCTTCTCGGTGGAATGCACCAGCGCCTCGGCGTGGTTCTTGGCTTCGACCGCCGCCTTGCGCTTCTTGTCCTCTTCGGCGTGCGCTTCGGCGTCCTTGACCATCTTCTCGATGTCGCCTTCGGACAGGCCGCCCGAGGCCTGGATGCGGATCTGCTGCTCCTTGGCCGTCGCCTTGTCCTTGGCGGACACGTTGACGATGCCGTTGGCGTCGATGTCGAAGGTGACCTCGACCTGCGGCACGCCGCGCGGCGCCGGCGGAATGCCGACCAGATCGAACTGGCCGAGTATCTTGTTGTCGGCCGCCATCTCGCGCTCGCCTTGGAACACGCGGATGGTGACCGCGTTCTGATTGTCCTCGGCGGTGGAGAATACCTGGCTCTTCTTGGTCGGGATCGTGGTGTTGCGGTCGATGATGCGGGTGAACACGCCGCCCAGCGTCTCGATGCCGAGCGACAGCGGGGTCACGTCGAGCAGCAGCACGTCCTTGACGTCGCCCTGCAGCACGCCGGCCTGGATGGCGGCGCCGATGGCGACGACTTCATCCGGATTGACGCCCTTGTGCGGCTCCTTGCCGAAAAACTGCTTCACCACTTCCTGCACCTTCGGCATGCGCGTCATGCCGCCGACCAGGACGACTTCGTTGATCTCGGCCGCCGAGATGCCGGCATCCTTGATCGCCTTGCGGCAAGGCTCGACGGTCTTCTGAATGAGATCGTCGACCAGCGCCTCGAACTTGGCGCGGGTGAGCTTCATGGTGAGATGCTTCGGACCGGAAGCGTCCGCCGTGATGAACGGCAGGTTGATTTCGGTCTGCGTGGTGGACGACAGCTCGATCTTGGCCTTCTCGGCGGCTTCCTTCAGCCGCTGCAGCGCCAGCTTGTCGCGGCGCAGATCGATGCCCTGCTCCTTCTGGAATTCGTCGGCGAGATAATTGACCAGGCGCATGTCGAAGTCTTCGCCGCCCAGGAACGTATCGCCGTTGGTGGACTTCACTTCGAACACGCCGTCGCCGATTTCCAGGATGGAAATATCGAAGGTGCCGCCGCCGAGGTCGTAGACCGCGATGGTGCCGGTCTTCTCCTTGTCGAGGCCGTAGGCGAGCGCGCCCGCGGTCGGCTCGTTGATGATGCGCAGCACTTCGAGGCCGGCGATCTTGCCGGCGTCCTTGGTGGCCTGACGCTGGGCGTCGTTGAAATAAGCGGGAACGGTGATGACGGCCTGGTCGACCTTCTGCCCGAGATAGGCCTCCGCGGTTTCCTTCATCTTCTGCAGGATGAAGCCGGAGATCTGCGAGGGCGAATAGCTCTTGCCGTCGATCTCGACCCAGGCGTCGCCGTTGCCGGCCTTGGCGATCTTGTAGGGGACGAGTTTCTTGTCCTTCTCGACCATCGGGTCGTCGTAGCGCCGTCCGATCAGGCGCTTGACCGCGAAGATGGTCTTTTCCGGATTGGTGACCGCCTGGCGCTTGGCCGGCTGGCCGACGAGACGCTCGCCGTCGTCGGTGAAGGCGACGATCGAAGGCGTGGTGCGCATGCCTTCGGCGTTCTCGATGACTTTCGGAGTCTTGCCTTCCATGACGGCGACGCACGAATTGGTGGTGCCGAGGTCGATGCCGATGACCTTGCCCATGGTTCTTCCTCTCAAAATTGCGGCGGGCCGGCCGGGCCGCTTGGCGCCCGAATGGGATTCCGCGGCTCATCCGCAGACCCCCTGATCCAGCCCCCTGGATACGCTTTTTGCCGCATTTCTGCGGCTCAATGGCTCATATAGGAGGGCCTCCCCGCCCTGCAAGCCAGCCTGTCACGAAATCGCGAGCCGATGGCCGGCTATCCCGGGCACCTGACGCGGTCAGGGTTAATCTAGCCGTTGCCGAGCCGGGCGAGGCCGGCTAGGCAGACCGGCCCCCGAACAGGAAAGCAGTCGCCATGCCCCGCCGGTTGTCGGCTTACCTCGTTGCGGCCTGGGCCGCCCTTGCCATGCTGGCGCCGGCTTTCGGCGCCGAGCCGGTGTTTCCGCCCGGCCTGCGCATCGGGCTCGAACCGCCGGGCGACCTCAAGCCGAGCACGCGTTTTCCGGCTTCGAGGACATCGACCGCAAGGTCGCCATCACTATTCTCGACCTGCCGGCCGGCGCCTATGCCGAACTCGAGCGCGCGGCAACCGCCAAGAACCAGCGCGGATCTCGCCGAGGTGAAGCGGGAGAACTTTTCGTTCCGCAGCGGCGGCGGGCTGCTGATCACCGGCCGCGCCCAGCGTCAACGACGTCACGCTGCACAAATGGATTCTGCTGGCGACCGCGGCCGCCGACAAAGACCTCACCGCGCTGATCAATGTCGAAGTGCCGGAGGCCGCGCTTGCGGTCTATTCCGACGCGGTGGTCCGCAAGGCGTTGGCCAGCGTCACGTTCCGGCCGGCGCCGATCCAAGAGCAGCTCGGCATGCTGCCGTTCAAGCTCGACGACAACTGGCCGGTTTCCGGGTGATGAAGGTGTTCGCGCCGGCGGCGTGATCCTGACCGAGGGCCGAGGCGACGACCTGAGCAAGCAGCCTTATGTCATCGTCTCGATCGGACGCGGCTCGCCGGAGCAGCCCGACGACCGCGCCGCGGTTCGCGCGCGACCTGCTGTCGTCGGCGCCGCTGCGCGATATCACGCCTGCAGTCGGCGGACGCCATGCGCATCGGCGGGCTTGCCCGGCTACGAGATCAGGGCGCAGGCCAAAGGGCTTAATGGCGAGCCGGTCATGGTGGCGCAATGGCTGCGTTTCAGCGGCGGCAACTATCTGCGCATCGTCGGCGTCGGCCGCAAGGACGATTGGGACGCGCTGTTCACCCGCTTCCGCGCCGTGCGCGACGGGATCGAGTTGCGCTGAACCGGCAACGCTAGAACTTGATCGTGCTGCGCATGCCGGCAACGAAGGCGTTGCCCACGGCGGCATTGGGATTGTTCGGATCTGGCACATTGCCGCCGGGATGCACGATGTATTGCAGGTCCGGCTGCACGATCCACCATGGCGCGATCTGCGCCTGGTAGCTCAGCTCGAACACCACCTCTTCGTCGCGGATCGGATAGGGCGGCCCGTTGAGCGCGAGCGTGTCCTGGTCGAGCGCCGCGGCGTCCTGGCTGATCTTGGCGTAGGAAACGCCGAAGGTGAGCACGTCGTCGGCGCGGCCCGGGCAGCGGGCCTTTGATGCCGAAGCCGCCGTCGGCATAAAACGAAATCAGATTGCGGTCGGAGGGCGCCAAGCCGCCGCGCAGGAAGAGAGTTCAGGCTGGTCTTGTCCGCGCGCCAGACCATCTGATCGGCGATGCCGTAGATGCCCCAGTCGCCGCGATGATTGAGCGGGCCCGGCGGCGTCGGATCGGCGAGCGACACGACATTGCCGGCAGCCGTCGAGGCCGTAATGCTGGTCGGCGAAGTCGGCGGTCGCGTACCAGCCGCCGAGCTTGTAGATGCCGGGCAGGCCCTTTGCGTTTTTCTCCTGATTGACCGCGTATTGCAGCTCGCTCATCCACAGCGCGCCGCCGGTGAAGCTGAAGGTGGTGCCGTAGCGATTGCAGGCTTGCGGATTGTCGTTGCAATTGGCGCCGGCCGGATTGCCGGAGAACACCGCGGTCTGCCAGGTGATCTGTTCGGTCGGCTTGACGGCGACGCGCACGCCGGGCGTGGCCAGCGGAAAGGCCGGTCCGCCGCTGAGCATGTTGGCGCCGACACAAGGCTCGGCCCAGCCGAAAGGTGCCGTTGAGCAGGTCCGCCGACGGTCGGGCTGTTGAGGAATTCGTCGTCCGCCGCGATCTGGCCGATGCGGATCGACACTTTGTCGTCGAGCAGACACTGCTGGAACCAGGCGGTGAACAGCCGCGTCGTCGCCAGCGCGTCGATATTGCTGGGGTCGCCGATGCTGCCGACATTGTCGGCGACGATCGTGGCCGGCGTTGTGAAGTTGGTAGATGGTGAAATGCGTGGTGCGCGCCGTTCCAGCCGACCAATTTCTCGCAGATCGGCGTCGACCGAAAATTCGATGCGGCCTTCGTAGCTCGCCTGGCGATGCAGCCCGCCTGGACAACACGGCCAAGATCTCGTTGATCGAGATGAGCGTGATGTCGATGCCTTTGTCTTTGAGCGCGGTGCGCGCGCCGCCCCAATCGCCGGTCAGCGTGTCCTGCTCCCAGATCGAAGCCGGCGGTTTCGCCTTGTCGGTCGGCTTGCGCGCCGGCAGGGGCGAAAGCGAGCGCGGCCCCCGCCAAAAGCGTCCGTACCATTGTAGTGCCGTTGCCTCGCATGATTCGCGCGCAGCTGTACATTAGACGAAGATCGTTTTGACGCTGCCGCGTATTTCGCGAGTTCGGCGAGTTGGCGCAGCGTTGGGATGATTGATGTCGCCATGATGAACTCCTGCGAGCGGAATTTGTCGCCAGAATTTCGTTGCGACGGATCGCGACGTCAATAAAAAGCGACAAGAAATCAATAGTTTATAACTCGTCCAATGAAAAACTGGCGGCCGCAAATTATTCCAAAGACATTGCCCGGCGTAAGCCGCTGAACGCGTTCGCGAACGCGCGAGTGCGTACGCAAAAATTCAACGCGATGGCGAAGCCGGTTTATTTCGCGCCGGGCTGGGGATTGTCGTTGGCGGAGGCCGGCGGCGCTTTCGGCGCGGCCTTGACCACCGCGACCAGCGCCGGGCGCAGCACGCGGTCGCCGAGCATGTAGCCGGCCTGGATGACTTGCGCGACGTGACCCGCCGGCAGTTCGGGATTTTCCACCTCGTACATCGCCTGATGCAAGTTCGGGATCGAAGTTCTCGCCGGCCGGCGAGAATTTCTTCACGCCGTGCTTTTCCAGCACCTTGAGCAATTCGCGCTCGGTGAGTTCGACGCCCTCGACCAGCGCCTTCACCTTCGCATCGCCTTGCGCGCGCAGTTCGGGACCCACGGCTTCGAAGGCGCGCTGCATATTGTCGGCGACCGCCAGCACGTCGCGGGCGAAACTGGCATTGCCGTAGAGCCGCGCGTCGGCGACCTCGCGCTCGGTGCGTTTGCGCAGGTTTTCCATCTCGGCCAGCGTGCGCAGCAGCTTGTCCTTGTATTCGGCAGCCTCGCTCACAAGCTCGGCCACGGTGACTTGCTCGGCCGGCCAATCCCGGCGTCCCGGCTGCGTCCGGTCGTTTTCGGGCTCGGCACCGCGGTTTCGGCCTGGCGAGCGGTCGGGTCCGTCATCGTGCTTGATCCATCAAATGGTTCGGATGCGGGGGATATCAGGGTTCGGGCAGCCAAAAATCAAGCGTTTCAGCCGGACAGCAGCCGGCTCACGATCCGCGCGGTATAATCGACCATCGGGATGACGCGGGCATAATTGAGCCGGGTCGGCCCGATCACCCCGATCACGCCCACAATGCTGCCTTTGCTGTCGCGATAGGGCGCCACGATGGTCGAGGAGCCGGACAGCGAAAACAGCTTGTTCTCCGAGCCGATAAAGATGCGCACGCCGTCGCCGCGCTCGGCGCGGCCGAGCAGGTCGATCACCCCGCGCTTGGTCTCCAGCGCATCGAACAGCGAGCGCACCCGCTCCAGATCGTCGAGCGCGTGCAGGTCCTCCAGCAGATTGGCGTGGCCGCGCACGATCAGCTTGCGCTCTTCGCTTTCGCCGCCCGACCAGCTCGCAAGCCGGCCGCGATGATTTTCTGGGTCAGTTGATCGAGCTCGGCCTGGCCCGCCACCAGCGCGGCTTCGATCTCGCTGCGCAATTCGGCCAGCGTCTTGCCGCGGATGCGGGCGTTGAGGAAATTTCCCGCCTCGACCAAGGCCGAGGTCGGCAGGCCGGCCGGCACATTGAGAATGCGGTTTTCCACCTGGCCGTCTTCGGCCACCAGCACGGCGAGCGCGCGTTCCGGCTCCAGCCGCACGAATTCGATATGCTTGAGCCGCACATTGGTCTGCGCGGTGAGCACCACGCCGGCCGAACGGGTCAAGCCGGACAACGTCTGCGAGGCTTCCGTAAGCACGGACTCCAGCGACTTGCCGCTGCCGGCGCCCGCCATCTGCGCTTCGATCGAGCGGCGGTCGCTCTCGGTCAGGTCGCCGATCTGCATCAGCGCGTCGACGAAGAAACGCAGGCCCAATTCGGTCGGCAGCCGGCCGGCCGAGGTATGCGGGGCGAAGATCAGGCCGAGCTGCTCAAGATCCGACATCACGTTGCGCACCGAGGCCGGCGACAGCGTGATCGGCAGCATGCGCGCCAGATTGCGCGAGCCGACCGGCTCGCCGGTCGCGAGATAGCTTTCGACGATCTGGCGGAAAATCTCGCGCGAGCGCTCGTTGAGCGCCGCCAGGCTCACTTGGTTCGCGCCGATCGGGACGTCGTGCGAAGCCACGGCCTACTCCTTACATCCCGCCAACAATGGCCATCGCGGCCGGACTTGTTCAAGCCATGACATATGGTTATGGTGTGCGGACCAACGGCAAAAGGAGCAAGCCCGATGCGGCCAAGCCGCCGACAAGTCGACGAATTGCGCGCGCGTCTCGCTCGAACGCAGCGTGGTTAAATACGCCGAAGGCTCCTGTTTCGTGAAATTCGGCGACACCCATGTGCTGGTGACCGCCAGCCTGGAAGAGCGGCTGCCGCCCTGGCTCAAGGGCCAGGGCCGCGGCTGGGTCACCGCCGAATACGGCATGCTGCCGCGCGCCACCTCCGAGCGCACCCGCCGCGAGGCTTCCGCCGGCAAGCAGGGCGGCCGCACGGTGGAAATCCAGCGCCTGATCGGCCGCTCGCTGCGCTCGGTCGTCGACTTGCAGGCGCTGGGCGAACGCCAGATCACCATCGACTGCGACGTGATCCAGGCCGACGGCGGCACCCGCACCGCCTCGATCACCGGCGCCTGGGTGGCGCTGTCGGATTGTCTTACCTGGATGAAGGCGCGCGAGATGCTGCGCAGCCGCCAGGTGCTGCGCGATCACATCGCCGCCGTTTCCTGCGGCGTCTGCAAGGGCACGGCGGTGCTCGATCTCGATTACGCCGAGGATTCGGAAGCCGACACCGACGCCAATTTCGTCATGACCGGCGCCGGCAACATCGTCGAAATCCAGGCCACCGCGGAGAAGACGCCGTTCAGCGAGGATCAGTTCCAGGTGCTGCTGGCGCTGGCGCGCAAGGGCATCGAGAAACTGGTGGGCTTGCAGAAGATGGCGGTGACGTGAGTCGAAAGCTAACCGGCCCGGTGGTGATCGCCACGCATAATCCCGGCAAGCTCGCCGAAATGCGCGAGCTTGCTCGCGCCCTATGGCATCGAAGCGCAATCGGCCGGCGAGCTCGGCCTGGCCGAGCCGAAGGAAACCGGAAAGACCTTCGCCGAGAACGCGCGCATCAAGGCGATGGCCGCGGCGAAAGCGACCGGCCAGGCCGCCTTCGCCGACGATTCCGGCCTGGTGGTCGACGCGCTCGGCGGCGAGCCCGGCATTCATTCCGCGCGCTGGGCCGGACCCGACAAGGACTTCCGCTTCGCCATGAACACGATCCAGACGCTGCTGATCGAACGCGGCGCGCAAGACGCCCGAGCAGCGGCGCGCGCATTTCATCGCCGCGCTGTGTCTCGCCTGGCCCGACGGCCATGTGGAAGAATTCGAAGGCCGCGTCGATGGCGTCGCGGTATGGCCGCCGCGCGGCGACAAAGGCTTCGGCTACGATCCGCTGTTCAAGCCCGACGGGTTCGAGCGCACCTTCGGCCAGATGAGCGCGGAGGAAAAGCACGGGCTGCCGCCGAAAGGCCAAGGCCTGTCGCATCGCGCGCGCGCTTTCGTGAAACTGGCGGACGCATGCTTGCGCAGCACTTGAACGGATCCCGATCGTTACAATTTTAATCACTTCTCCGCTGCGACAGCGCATTGGCCCTGGCTGCGAGCGCACGACGCAGCCTATGATGCTTAACATGACATTAACCAACCCTCGCCCTTCGCCGTCTACGTGCACTGGCCGTTCTGCCTGTCGAAGTGCCCCTATTGCGACTTCAACAGCCACGTGCGCCACGGCGGCGTCGACGAGGCGCGCTTCGTGCGCGCAATCGAGAGCCGAAATCGCCGCGACCGCCGCGCGCGTCCCCGGCCGCACGGTGTCGACGATTTTCTTCGGCGGCGGCACGCCCTCGCTGATGCAGCCGTCGTCGGTGCAGGCGATCCTCGACGCCATCGGCAAACACTGGAGCGTCGCGCCCGACGTCGAAGTGACGCTCGAAGCCAACCCGACCAGCGTCGAGGCGACGCGCTTCCGCGGCTATCGCGCGGCCGGCGTCAATCGCGTGTCGCTCGGCGTGCAGGCGCTCGACGATGGCGCGCTGAAGGAGCTCGGCCGCCTGCACACCGCGCAGGAAGCGCTCGACGCGGTCGCCATCGCGCGCGCGAACTTCGAGCGCTACTCGTTCGATCTCATTTACGCGCGGCCGCGCCAGACGCTCGACAGCCTGGGCGCGCCGAGCTCAAGCGCGCCATCGCGCGAAGCCGCCGAGCATCTCTCGCTCTATCAACTCACCATCGAGCCGGACACGCCGTTCTTCGGCCTGCACAAGGCCGGCAAGCTCGTCGTTCCCGACGACGATCTCGGCGCGCGATCTCTACGATCTCACGCAAGCGACCTGCGCCGAGGCCGGCTTGCCGGCCTACGAAGTCTCCAACCACGCGCGGCCGGGCGCCGAATGCCGGCACAATCTGGTCTATTGGCGCGGCCACGAATATGCCGGCGTCGGGCCGGGCGCGCATGGCCGGCTCAACATCGACGGCCGCCGCTACGCGACCGAAACCGAGAAGCGGCCGGAAAGCTGGCTCGACGCGCGTCGAAGTCGCCGGCGACGGCCTGATCGTCGACGAGAGGCTCACGTCGAGCGAAGCCGCCGACGAATTCCTGCTGATGGGGCTGCGGCTCGCCGAAGGCATCGATCCCGAGCGCTTCACCGCGCTTTCCGGCCGCACGCTCGATCCCAAGCGGATTTCTATTCTGCGCGACGAAGGCGCGGTGGAGACCACGCGCGAAGGCCGCCTGCGCGTGACGCAGTAGAGGATTTCCCGTGCTCGATGCGGTGGTCGCCGATCTGGCTGCATAACCTTAGCCGTCATTCCGGACGCGCGCATTCGCGCGCGATCCGGAATCCAGATGCAAAGCTTGAATTAATTTCTGGATTTTGGGTTCGCTCGCTTCGCGAGCGCCCCGAATGACGAGATTTACGTCCCTGGCGCGAACGACCGCGGCGCCGGACTCACCACCTGCCCGCCGTTCGGCGTCACGCGCAGCACCGCCAGCCCGCGCTCGTTGGTGCCGTCGGCGTGGAAGCGGAACACGCCGTCGATGCCGGCAAAGCCCGACGAATTGGTCAGCACCTGCTCGCTGAAGCGCTGCGGCCCTTGCGTCTTCACCAGCGCCGCGACCAGCGCCACCGCGTCATAGGCGAGCGTCGCCGTGCGCACCGGCTCCTGCCCGTAGCGGGTGCGGTAGCGCTGCGCGAAATTGCGGAAGCCGCTCGACTCCGGCGCCGCGTACCAGCCGCCATCGAGTGACTTGTCGGAGAAGATGCGCGGATCGTCCCACAGGCCGGTGCCGAGCAATTGCACGCGCTTCAGGTTCACGCCGGCGGCGGCGAGCGCGCGCACCACTTGCGGCACCGCGTCAGCGCCGTCCGGAATGAAAATCGCGTCGGCATGCGGCGCCGCCTGCGCCACACGCCGCACCGGCTCAGCGAGCTTGGTCGGATCGAGCGGATATTTCTCCAGCGCCACGATGCGGCCGCCGCGCCGCGCCACTTCCTGCTGGAACGCCGCTTCCACCACCGCGCCATAGGCGCTGTCCGGCAACAGCGCGGCGAACGAGCGCTTGCCGCGCGAGACGGCGTATTCGACGATGCGCTTGACGTCGGTCTCCGGCAGGAAGCTCAGCAGATAGACGCCGCGCGTGGCGACGCTGACGTCGGTCGAGAACGCGATCACCGGAATATTGCGTTGGCGCGCGACTGCGCCGACGGCGCTGACGGCTTCCGCGAACAGCGGGCCGATAATGATCTCGGCGCCCTCGTTGATCGCCTGCTGCGCGCCGGCTTGCGCGCCCTGCGGCGTGCCGCCGTCGTCCTTCACCAGCAATTGGATGTTCGGATTCTTGAACTCGGCGAGCGCGAGATCCGAGGCGTTCTTCATCGACGTCGCGGCGACGCCGGCATTGCCCTGCGCCGACAGCGGCAGGATCAGCGCGACGCGGATCTGGCCTTGGCCGAGCGTGGCGGCGGGTGCCGGTTCGGCGCCCGGCGGCGGCGTGTTGCTGAAGAATTCGGAATTGCCGCCGGCGCAGGCGGTGAGGACGGCGGCGGCGGCGGCAAAGCAGAGCGCCGCGCAGACCCGGCGTCGTCCGCGCGACGGTGTCCCCTCTTCAGCCCGCCTCCCCGGCATGGTGGCTCCCCACGTGACAATCCGATGTCAGGTCAAGGCGACTATCGGCCATTTTGTCCGGCAAAGTAAAGCCGTGGAAACGAAAGGGAATTTGTCACGATGACGCGCCGGCAACCGCCGTCTAAACTCGCCGCCATGGCCAGGGACAACAAATCTGCGGACGCCCCTCGCCCGCGCCGCTACGCGCTGGCCGGCGTTGACGTTGACGCCCCGCGACAGGCGGCCGGGCTCTATTTGGTGGCAACGCCGATCGGCAACTTGCGCGACATCACTCTGCGCGCCTTGGAAACGCTCGCCGGCGCCGACGTGATCGCCTGCGAGGACAGCCGCGTTAGCCGCAAGCTCACGGAACACTATGGGATTGCGACGCCGCTCACGCCCTATCACGAGCACAACGCGGCCGAGGCGCGCCCGAAGCTGCTCGCGCGCTTGGCCGACGGGCAGGCGGTGGCGCTGGTCTCCGACGCCGGCACGCCATTGATCTCCGATCCCGGCTTCAAACTGGTGCGCGCGGCGAGCGAAGCCGGACACGCGGTGATCGCGGTGCCGGGCGCCTCCGCGGTGTTGACCGCGCTCGCTAGCGCCGGCCTGCCGACCGACCGCTTTTTCTTCGAGGGGTTCCTGCCGCCCAAGCAGGCGGCGCGACAAAAGCGCATCGCCGCGCTCGCCGCCATTCCGGCGACGCTTGTGCTGTTTGAAAGCGGGCCGCGTTTGCCAGCGGCGCTCGCCGATCTCGCCGCCGGCTTGGGTCCGCGCGCCGCCGCGATCTGCCGCGAGCTGACCAAGCTGCACGAGGAGATCCGCCGCGACGATCTCGCCACGCTCGCGCGCCATTATGCGGCGGGCGGCGAAACGCGCGGCGAGATCGTCATCGTGGTGGCGCCGCCCGCGGACGAGCACGAGACCGCCGGCGACGTCGACGAGCTGCTGCGCAACGCGCTCAATCGCGTCTCGGTCAAGGATGCGGTCGGTGAGGTGGCGCTCGCTACCGGCCGTCCGCGCCGCGAGATTTATCAGCGCGCGCTCGCGCTGGCGAAGGAGAACGGCGATGGCGCGCCGTAGCGGCACGCCGCGCCCGCCCAAGCCGGCGCCGCGGCCGGAAAGACAAAAGCGCGAAGCGCGTCCTGAAAAAATTGCCGCGTTCGGTCTCGGCATTTCCGCCGAAAGCCGCGCCGCCGCCTGGCTGATCGCGCACGGCTTCCGCATTTTGGCGCGGCGTTGGAAAAGTCCGCTCGGCGAAATCGACATCGTCGCGGCGCGGCGCGGCGGCATTTGCTGATCTTCGTCGAGGTAAAGGCGCGGGCGACACTCGACGAAGCGGCGGAATCGGTGACCGAACGGCAGAAGCAGCGCATCGCCGCGGCGGCGGAAATCTGGCTCGCCAACAACCCGCTGCCGGCGATCCGCGATATCCGCTTCGACGCGATCCTGGTCGCGCCGGGCAAATTGCCCCGCCACATCCCAGCGGCGTTTGAGACGTGACTAATTTTCCCGGATGCGGTGCAGCACGCAGGGCAGCGGAGTGTGCGCCGCTGATCCGCGATCTTTCCACATTTTGATTTTGTGACGGTCCCGGGTCTGCGGCGCGTCATTTCATGCCGCGCCGCGCCCGGGACAGGCTCTAAGCGCTCAGCCGCTCGAAGAACGCGTCCACCTGGCCGCGGATGCGGCCGGCGACGCCGCCAAGATCGTCGGCCACCGCCTTCACCGCGCCGGCGCTCGCGCGCGTGTCTTCGGTGGCGGTGCCGACCATGCTGACTTCGTCGGCGGTCTCCGCCGTACGCTTGGCGGCGATTTCAACGCTGCGCGCGATTTCCGCGGTGGCGGCGCCCTGCTCGGTGACCGCGGCCGCGATGGCGCCGCTGATGTCGCCGATCTCCCGGATGATGTGCTCGATCGCGGTGATCGCTTCGATCGAACGCACGGTGGCGCGCTGCATGCCGGCGATCTGCGCGGTGATCTCCTCGGTGGCGCGGCTGGTCTGCCCGGCGAGCGCCTTCACCTCGCCGGCCACCACGGCAAAGCCGCGCCCGGCCTCGCCCGCCCGCGCGGCCTCGATGGTGGCGTTGAGCGCCAAGAGATTGGTCTGCTCGGCAATGTCGGTGATCAGCTTGACCACGTCGCCGATGCGTGCCGGCGGCTTCGTCCAATTCCTTGACCGCAATGTTGGTCCGGCCGGCCTCGTTCACCGCCTTGGTGGCGATGGCGTTCGATTGCGCCACCTGGCGGTCGATCTCGTTCACCGAGGCCGACAATTCGTCGGCCGCGGAAGCGATGTCGCGCACATTGGAGGAGGCTTCCGCCGAGGCGGCCGTCGCGCTGGTCGGTCTTGGCCGAGGCCGCGTCGGCGGCGTTGGCGAGCTGGGTCGAGGCCGACAGCATCTGATCGGAAATGCGTCCAAGCTCGGAGAGGGTCGCTTCCACCTCCGCCGAGAAGCGGGTGATCTCGCCCGACATCTGCTCCTGACGCTGTGCGCGCGTCTCGGCGTCGCCGCGCACCGTGCGGTTGAGCTCGTCGTTGTTCTGCATGGCACGCTGGAACACGCCGATCGAGCGGGCCAACGCGCCGATCTCGTCCTTGCGCTCGCTAAACGGAACCGAAATCGAGGCGTCGCCGCCGGCGACCGCCTCGGTCACCCGGGTAATTTCGGCGATCGGCTTGGCCACGCCGCGCGAAATCACCAGCGCGCCGGCGGTCGCCAACGTGACAGCGAAACCGGCGAGCAGGCTCAGCCACAGGGCGGCCTTGTCGATGGCGGCGCTCATCTCGCCGTAGACCCGCGTCGCGCGCGTTGCGTAAAGCTGCGTGAGCGTCTCCAGATCCTTATTGAGCGCCTTGCGCACCGACCGATTCGCGTCGTTGTCGCCCCACACGCGGCCGGCGGCCGGGCTGACTTCGGTGCCGAGTCGCGCCAGTTCGTCGCGGAACGTCACGAATTGGGCGATGCGCTTGGAAAACTGCGCGAACGGTTCGGTGTCGTCGCCGCGCACCGATTTCTTCCAGTCCTCGACGACTTTGGCGATCTGCTTGTCGAATTTGCGGATGCCGTCGGCATAGACCTTCGAGGTCTTCATGTCGGAGGACATGTAGACGCCGCGCGATTCCATCACGACCGCGTAGATCAGCCCGTTCACCCGCTCGACGTTCCAGGTGCCGGCATTGGCGGATTCGAATTCGTCGGTGAGCATCGCGTGGTGGCGTGCCGTCGTCACCGCGACCACCGACAACGCGACGGTCGTGGTGGCCATCAGCGCGAAGATCGCATAGAGCTTGGCGGCGATTGAAAGCTTCGGCAAAGTCACCAGGCCCCTGCCCTTGAATTGTGGGTCCGTGGAGCGGCTATACTGGCGGTAATGTGTTAACGGTCTGTTTTCCTTAAGCTTCTCGTTGCCCAGAAAAGCTGCCAAAGGGTCCCCATGAGCCTCAAAGTCGCGGTGCAGATGGATCCGATCCAGCGGATCAACATCAAGGGCGATTCCACCTTCGCCCTGCTGCTGGAGGCGCAAAAACGCGGCCATGCGCTGTCCTATTACACGCCCGACCGGCTGGCGTTTGCTCAACGGCCACCTGTTCGCCACGGTCGAAGAGTTTGAGCGTGCGCGACGTGGCCGGCGATCATTTCACGCTTGGGTGAGCCGAAGCGGGTGGAGCTCGCCACAATTCGACGTGATCCTGCTGCGCCAGGACCCGCCTTTCGACCTCGCTTATGTGACCACCACCCATCTGCTCGAGCGCATCCACCCCAAGACACTGGTGGTCAACGACCCGGCGCATGTGCGCAACGCGCCGGAGAAAATGATGGTCACCGAATTTCCCGACCTGATGCCGCCGACGTTGGTCACCCGCGACCTCGCCGAGATCAAGGCGTTCCGCGCCGAGCACGGCGACATCGTGATGAAGCCGCTCTACGGCCATGGCGGCGGCGCGGTGTTCCGCATCACCCGCGACGATCTCAATTTCGGCTCGCTCTACGACATGTTCTCGGTCACCTTCCGCGAGCAATGGGTGGTGCAGAAATTTCTGCCCGAGGTGAAGGAGGGCGACAAGCGCATCCTGCTGGTGGATGGCGAGTTCGCCGGCGCGGTCAACCGCATTCCGGCCGCCGACGATTTGCGCTCCAACATGGTGCGCGGCGGTTCGCCGAAGGCGACCGACCTGACGCCGCGCGAGCAGGAAATTATCAGCGGCTCGGCCCGGCGCTGCGCGAGCGCGGGCTCTTGTTCGCCGGCATCGACGTGATCGGCGACTGGCTAACCGAGATCAACGTTACCTCGCCGACCGGCATCCGCGCGGTGAAGAATCTCGGCGGGCCGGACGCCGCGGCGCTGATCTGGGACAAGATCGAGGCCAAGCGAAAGGCCTGACACGGTCGGCTGTTCACGCGATTTTTCATGTATTTCGTTCTGCGAACGTTCTCGCTGTAAGGGCCAGCTTCCGCTACTCTGACGGGTATCGGGTTGAGGGACATCCCATGGTCCAGCGTGTCGCGACGATCGCCTTCGAGGGCATCGAGGCCCGCGCCGTCGACGTGCAGGTGCAGGTCGCGCCTGGGCTACCCGCCTTCAACCACGCGAGGTGTCAATGCCAAATTACCGAACTATCGCTAGGGGACGGCGCCTAGCGTGGTCCTGTTAGGATGAACTTCAAGGCTTTCCCTACGAGCCAAATTAGTAGTGCCGCGCCGCCCGCTGCCGCCATCGCCGCTAGCCCGGCGCAAAGCCAGTAAAGAACCAACCCGTACGGCCTAGTCGGGTAGGCCCTGTGCAGCGGCGGTAAAAGCTGAAAACCCCACCGTCTGTCGTCGTTTTCGTCCGTGCAATTCGCATGGCCTTTTGATCCACGTCAATGCGCCTAGTCATTTAGGCGATCTGAACTTGAAAACGTTCTTGCTTCGCACGACGGGAGCAAATCATGAATTCCACATTGGTCAGAGCATTCGCTGTCGGCGCAATCGCAATCGGTGCCGCCACAATGGCACATGCACAACAGAGTGGCCCCGCAGCACAAAATTTCGATAGGGGAAAGTATGAATACGATGCGCACTGCGCTACGTGCCATGGAATGAGTGGTAAGGGTGATGGACCTTTTGCGCAGCAACTCAAATCAGGCACGGTCATGCCCAACCTCACCGAGCTTTCCAAAAAGAACAACGGCGTGTTTCCGTTCACGCAGGTATATGAAATTATTGATGGCACACAGAGCGTGACGACGCACGGGCCGCGAAACATGCCCGTTTGGGGCCCTCGATATAGGAGTGAAATCGTTGGAGAGACCTTCTATGACGATTTTCGCGCCAATGCCGGAGCTTTCGTGCGTGCTCGTATTCTTGCTTTGACCGAATACGTTTACCGCTTGCAAGCGAAGTAGGCTGGCGCATCCTGCGTAGTTAGCGCAACATCCGGTGGGAGGCATCGATGAACTCCAAATTAATCAAAGCAGTGATAGTCGGCGTATTTACAGTCGGTGCCGCTACAATGACATATGCGCAACAGAGCAGCACTCCAAAGGAAAGTATCGATCTTGGCAAGTATGAATATGATTCAAACTGTAGTGCGTGCCATGGCGCCACAGGTAAAGGCGACGGATTTTATGCAACACGAATACTAAAAAATATCATCAAAGTGCCTGACGTGACCGAGCTATCTAAGAAAAACAACGGCGTGTTTCCGTTCGCGCGGGTGTATGAAATTATCGATGGAAGGCAACAGGTGCAGGCTCACGGCCCGAAGGATATGCCCATCTGGGGCGGAAATTTCAGCGCCGAGGCTTCTTATGTAAACCCATATTATAATGCGGAGGCGTTCGCGCGCGCGAAAATTCTTGCCTTAACCGAGTATGTCTACCGCCTACAGGCCAAGTAGTTTGGCGACGCGTCTCCCGCTCCACGTTGTTTTCGACAGACGCTATTGAACGCGCATCCCGTTCAAAAGAATGCCATCGCGGCCTTCACTGCGATGGCATTAATGTTGGTGATGTTCGTCGACGCCCGCTCGTCCGAAGTTGTGTGTAATCAAGGAACAATTAAGCCCGGCATTGTTACGGACTTAATTGCATGGATTGTCGCGAAAACCGAGTGGGCTGCTCAAGAGCGGCCGTCAATTTGCTTTGTTAGTCTCGGACAGCTTCTTAAAATGTACCATGGCGACGGGAGCGCTTCGGACGAGCCGCGAATTGGCGCGCTTTATTCTGTCGAAACTCATAAGGTCTACTTGCCCGACAATTGGAACCCCAACGATCTCCATGATCAGTCTGCGCTGTTGCACGAGCTAGTTCACCACCTACAACGACTAAACGATGTCAAAGCCGCATGCTTCGCTGCGAACGAACCGCAGGCATATCATCTACAACTTGAGTGGCTTCGCGAACAAGGTATTCAAGACCCTTATACGTTTTTGGATATTGACGAGTTTACCATCGTGCTTAATTCGCGATGCCATGACTAAGAGCTTTATTGAATTGACTTCGGCCTTTTGGCGACATGTCGGCATTTGCGGCACTGCGATATTTGTCTGCTATTGGTAAAGCGGACAGTGGCGATCATTGCTCTCACCGCCACTAATTTGTGAGTACACATCCTAATTAGCGTACCTGCTGGCGTCCACTGGTTGCCCCTTGGGATTTCAACATAGTGCTTACTGTTCCCGTCATTCGATAATATTGGGTCCCTCGGCGCTGTCGATTTACTGACGGTCTGTCGGGGACCTCACTTCAAAATTTCCGTTAAAGCTCCAAGGTCCGGGATTGCTCCTCGACGAGATGCCGGAATTCTCGGCGCAGGTTTTGGACTCGCTGCGCCAGCCGCTGGAAACCGGCGACGTCGCCATCGCGCGCGTCAATCACCGCATCACTTATCCGGCGCGTTTCATGCTGGTCGCCGCCATGAACCCTTGCCGCTGCGGCCGCGCCAACGATCCGGGCTTCGCTTGCAAGCGCGGGCCGAACACGCGCTGCGTCGCCGAATATCAGGGCCGGCTGTCCGGCCCGCTGCTCGACCGCATCGACCTGCACATCGAGGTGCCGGCGGTCACCGCCGCCGATCTGATCCTGCCGCCGCCGTCGGAAGGCAGCCGCGAGGTCGCCGCCCGCGTGGCGCGCGCCCGCGACATCCAGCTTGCCCGCTATGCCGCACTTGGCCTGGACAATGTGCGCACCAACGCGCAGGCGCATGGGCCGGTGCTGGAAGAGATCGCGCGCGCCGACGGCACCGGGCTCGCGTTGCTGCGCGATGCCGCCGACTCGATGCATCTGTCGGCGCGCGGCTATCACCGCGTGTTGCGCGTCGCCCGCACGCTCGCCGATCTCGACGGCGCCGAGAAAGTCGGCCGCGTGCATCTGGCCGAGGCGCTGTCCTACCGCGCGCTCGCCGACGAAGTGCGCCGCGCCGCTTAATGTTGACGCGTTTCGGTTACAACCTTAACAAACAAGTAAGTGCGCGGCGTTAACCTTCCTGAACGCGGGGCCGTCCGTCCGCGCCGCCCAGGAGGGCTCATGACGCGCACGCATATTGCCGCACTGCTGGTTTTCGCCGCCGCGATCCCCGCCGCCACCGCCGCCTCGTTCTTCGCGCCGAGCGCCAAGCCGTGCTTCATCGCCGGTGACACCGGCTATCGCATCTCCGGCGCCGATGGCGCCGACGTCACTGTCCGCATCGACAATGCCGCGGCCAACCCCGACCTGCGCATGCAGCTGATCGACGATGCAGCCGCCGCCGATTTCGTACTGGTCGACGACGGCGACACCGCCAATGTCTGCGCCGGCGCCACAGCCATCCAGCAACATCCGCATCGATCCCAGGCCCGCCACCCCGACATCACGGTGGCGCTGTCGACCGCGCCGGCGGCCTACAAGATTTACGTGCATTCGGCCAATTTCTCGCCACAGGACGCTGCAGCGATGTTCGCCGCGATCTGGCAAAACGGCCGCAGGACCGCCGGTTCCGGCCGCGAATTCGCCGGCCGCGACTGACGTCCCGCGCGGCGGCCTCCGCGCTTACCGCCGCCTTAATGCTCCCTTCACCACGTTCGCATCCGCACGCTGCGCGAGCGGCGGCGGGGAATGGAAATGCAACGTCCCCGGCGCCAAACTGCCCCGGACGCGGGCATTGCAGGCGCCGGACCATGGGATCGGGGTCGTTAAACCAAATTGCTTATCGGGCGCGCCGGCGCGCGCGCAACAAGGCCGCGCTGGTGCTGTTCGGCCGCTCGGTCGTCGCCACCATGGCGGTGGTGTCCGGCTGGCTCGGCTTCCTCACCGGCGTCAAACTGCAAGAGCTCGAACTACGATCCTTACGCCTACGGCACCGGCGTCGGCGCGCTGTTCGCCGCGGCCTGCGCCGTCATCGCCTTCATGCTGATGCGCCAGCGCAACCATAAGGACAAGGTGCGCGCGCTGGAGATGCGCATCGAGGAATTGTCCGACGACAATTGGGAGCTGCACGAGATCGAAGTGAGCGCGCTGGCCAAGGCGCGCGACCAGGCGGAAAGCGCCAACCGCGCCAAGTCGCGCTTCCTCGCCACCGTCAGCCACGAAATCCGCACGCCGCTCAACGGCATTCTCGGCATGGCCGATCTCCTGCTCGACACGCCGCTCACGCCCGAGCAGCTCACTTATGCGAAAGCGGCGAAAGCCTCGGGCGAAACGCTGCTGTCGCTGATCGAGGAGATTTTCGATTTCTCCAAGATCGAGGCCGGCAAGTTCGAGCTGGAGGCGGAGCCTTTCGCGCTGGCGCCGCTGGTCGAGGAGACCGTCGAGCTGCTGGCGCCGCGCGCGCAGGCGAAAAACATCGAGATCGCCTCGCTTCGTCGACGAGCGGCTGCCGGAGAAAATCGTGGGTGACGCCGCGCGCCTGCGCCAGGTGCTGCTCAATCTCGCCGGCAACGCCATCAAGTTCACCGAAACCGGCGGCGTCGCGGTGACCGTCGAGCCGGAGCGGCAACGACATCCGCTTTGCCTGGTGCGCGACACCGGCATCGGCCTCAAGCCGGAAGATCAGGCGCGCATCTTCCGCGACTTCGAGCAGGCCGACGGCTCCTCCACCCGCAAGTTCGGCGGCACCGGCCTCGGGCTCGCGATTTCCAAGCGCATCGTCGAGCACATGGGCGGCCGCATCGCGGTCGACAGCGAAGCCGGCAAGCGGCGCGACCTTCAGCTTTACCGTGCCGCTGACGCCGCGCCGGCGACGGCGCGCATGAATTCACCGCGCCCGATCTCACCGGCAAGGCGGTGTTGATCGCGGCCGCGACGGACGCCGAATCCGCACTGCTGGCGCGCCGGATCGCCAGCTGGGGCGCCGAGACCTGGTCGCGGCCGACGAAGAAGGCGCGCCCGCGCTGTTGGCGAAGCGGCATGGGACGCGCTGCTGGTCGACTCTCCGCTGGCGCGCGGCCTGATCGCGCGCGGCGACCTCGTGCGGCTTGCCGGCGCGCGCCGCATCGTGCTGATCCGGCCGAGCGAGCGGCATGAATTGCCCGCGCTGAAGGAGCACGGTTTCTCCGGCTATCTGGTCAAGCCGGTGCGCAAGGCCTCGCTCGCCGCGCGGCTCGCCGCCGAAGCTGCCTTTGAAGACATGCCGGCGGAGACGTCCGCGGCCGCGAGCCGCGGCCGCTTCCGGCAAGGGCCTGTCGGTCCTGGTCGCCGAGGACAACGAGATCAACGCGCTGCTGGCGCGCGCGCTGCTCACCAGGCTCGGCCATCGCCCGGCGATCGCCGGCAACGGCGAAGCGGCGGTGGAGATTTGGGCCGCCGCGCGCGCGGTCGGCGAGCCTTACGATCTGGTGCTGATGGACGTGCAGATGCCGGGCATGGACGGGTTGGAAGCCGCCCGCCGCATCCGCGCCGCCGAAACCGGAACGGCGGGACCGCGCACGCGCATCGTCGCCCTCACCGCCAACGCCCAGATCCGACGACCGCGCCGCCTGCCTCGCCGCCGGTATGGACGGGCTGCTGGTCAAGCCGCTCGATCGCGAGCGGCTGCGCGAGGCGCTCGAACTCATCGCCAACCGGCTTGCCGCCTGATCGCGCATTTCCCCGCCTTGTCATAAATCCGTGCCCCGCCCATGCTGTAGGAGGGTGACGGTACTCGGTGCCCGAGTCGTTTTGCTTGAGTTTCCGGCTAATCGCGCTTTTTTGCCCCGAAAAGGAGCCGAAACCCCATGGCACGCAGCGACAGTCTCTCTCTGCCGCGCCTGTTCGAACGCTTTCGCCCCGCGCCCGCCGGCCCGGCCGTCCCCAGCCTGATTTCTGCGCTGCAGGCCTATGGCGGGCTGCAGGCTTGGGCAGCGCGCGCGCACCGCCCGACGCAGAGCCTGGGCCGTCTCGGCTCACTGGAAGTGCGGCTGGCGCAGACCGCCGCTGAGGTGCGGCAGGCGCAGAAATTGCGCTATCGCGTTTTCTACCAAGAGGGCGCGGCCATCGCCAATCCGGGGCGGTTGTTCGCGCGGCGCGACGTCGACGCCTATGACGCGATCTGCGACCACCTTCTGGTGCTCGACCACGCCATGCGCGACAAGCAGAACGCCAACCGGCCGGCGGTGGTCGGCACCTATCGCCTGCTGCGCCAGCCGGTGGCGGAAGAATATGGCGGCTTCTACACCTCGGGCGAATTCGACATTGGCGCGCTGATCGCGCGCCACGCCAATCTGCAATTCCTCGAGCTCGGCCGCTCCTGCGTCCTGTCGGCCTACCGCAACAAGCGCACGATGGAGCTGCTTGTGGCACGGCATCTCCGGCTATCTGCGGCAGAACAAGACCGACGTGATGTTCGGCTGCGCCAGCCTCGACGGTACCGACCCCAAGCAGTTGGCGATGCCGCTGTCGTTCCTGCATCACTACGCGCGGGCGCCGGAAGAATGGCGCGCACGGGCGCTGCCCGAACGCTACGTCGAGATGAGCCGCATCTCGAAGGAAGCAATCGATCCGAAGGAGGCGCTGCGCATTCTGCCGCCGCTGATCAAGGGCTATCTGCGGGTCGGCGCCTATATCGGCGACGGCGCGGTGGTCGACCACGAGTTCGGCACCACCGACGTGCTGATCATCCTGCCGGTGTCGGCGATCAAGCAGCGCTACGTCGAGCACTTCGCGGTCGCCCAGCGGGCGGCGTAATCGGCTTCGTTCCGAATCTGTTGCTGTCATCGCCGGGCTTGTCCCGGCGATCTCGTTTATGGTCGCACCGTGCCCACCTAAGCGAGATGGCCGGGCTAAGCCCGGCGATGACAAAAGGTTATTTCCGGCGCGCGGTGGGGCTCACAACCTCCGTAGCGACACCTGCTCGACCTGATGGCTCTCGCCCTTCTTCAAGATGAGGTCGGAGCGCTGGCGCGTCGGAATGATGTTCTCGTGCAGATTGATCAGGTTGATGCGCGTCCAGATCGACGACGCGGTCTCGATCGCTTCCGCGTCGGACAAATTCGAATAGCGATGGAAATATGATTTCGGATCGCGGAACGCGGTGCTGCGCAGCGTCAGAAAGCGATCGACGTACCAGGACTTGAGCACGTCCTCGTTGGCGTCGAGATAGACCGAAAAATCGAAAAAGTCCGATACGAAGGGGATCGCCTTGCCGTCCTTGGGTAGGCGGCCGGTCTGCAGCACGTTCAAGCCCTCGACGATCAGAATATCCGGCCGGTCGACTTCGACCCACTGGTTCGGCATCACGTCGTAGATCAGATGCGAATAGACCGGCGCGCGCGCCGGGCGGCGGCCAGCCTTCACGTCGGTGAGGAAGCGCAGGAGCGCGGGCAGGTCGTAGCTTTCCGGAAAGCCCTTCTTCTCCATCAGGCCTTCGCGCTCGAGGATCGCGTTCGGATAGAGAAACCCGTCGGTGGTGATCAAATCGACCTTGGGCACGTTCGGCCAGCGCGCCAGCAAGGCTTGCAGCACGCGCGCGGTGGTCGATTTGCCCACCGCCACCGAGCCGGCAACGCCGATGATGAACGGCATCTTGACGTCTTCGGTGCCGAGGAAGCGCTCCTGCGCGCGGAACAGCCGCTGCGTCGCCGCCACATAGAGCGAGAGCAGCCGCGACAGCGACAGATAGATCTCCTCGACTTCCTTGATGTCGAGCCGGTCGTGCAGCGAGCGCAGGCGCGTGACCTCCTCCGAGGTCAGCGTCATCGGCGTGTCCTCGCGCAAGGCCGCCCATTCCGCGCGCGAGAAGGTGCGGTAGGGCGAAAGCGTTTCTTCGGTGCGCTGTTCCATTGACGCGTCCGCCCGCTACCCGCGCGCAGCCTTTTCCTGGTGGCCGGTTTGCGCCGTGCGCTTGTCCAGCTCGGCCTCGACTTCGGCGAGCGTCACGCCGCGCGCCTCCAGCACGACCAGGAGATGATAGAGGAGGTCGGCCGTCTCCGCGATCACGCGCGGCTTGTCGTCCTGCACGGCAGCCATCGCGGTTTCGAAGGCCTCTTCGCCCAATTTTTTAGCGCAGTGGGCGATGCCCTTGTCGAGCAGTGTCCGGGTATAGGATTCCGTCGCGCTCGCCTTGGCGCGCTCGTGCACCCGCTTTTCCAGGTCGGCGAGGGTGAATTTGCTCATGGTGGCGCTCCCATAGCACCTCTGCATTCCCTAGTCATTCCGGGGCGCGGCGCTAAGCATCCAGCCGCATCGGCAGCCCGGCTTTCGCCATGTAAAGCTTGGCTTCCCGCACACTGTGCTCGCCGAAGTGGAAGATCGAGGCGGCCAGCACCGCGGTGGCGTGGCCGTCGCGGATGCCCTCGACCAGGTGATCGAGCGTACCGACCCCACCGGAGGCGATCACGGGGACCGGCACCGCGTCGGCGATCGCGCGGGTGAGCGCGATGTCGAAGCCGCGCCGCGTGCCGTCGCGGTCCATCGACGTGAGCAGGATCTCGCCGGCGCCGAGGCCGACGACTTCCTTGGCGTATTCGACCGCGTCGATGCCGGTCGGCTTACGGCCGCCGACGGTGAAAATCTCCCAGCGCGCTTTCTCGCCCGGATTCGATACGATCTTGGCGTCGATCGCGACGACGATGCACTGGTCGCCGAATTTCTCCGCCGCTTCCTTGACGAAGCCGCGGCGCTCGACCGCAGCGGTGTTGATCGACACCTTGTCGGCGCCGCAGGTGAGCAGCTTGCGGATGTCGTCGACCGTGCGCACGCCGCCGCCGACGGTGAGCGGCACGAAACAGGCCTCCGCCGTGCGCCTCACCACGTCATAGATGGTGTCGCGCTTTTCGTGGCTCGCGGTGATGTCGAGAAAACAGAGTTCGTCGGCACCGGCGGCGTCGTAGGCGATCGCGGCTTCGACCGGATCGCCGGCGTCGCGCAGGTTGACGAAATTGACGCCCTTGACCACGCGGCCGTCTTTCACGTCGAGGCAGGGAATGACACGGACTTTGAACATGGCTCAGGCCGCCGCCCGCGCGTCATGAATGAGCTTCAGCGCCTCCGCCGCATCGAGCCGCCCGTCGTAGAGCGCGCGGCCGGCGATGGCGCCTTGCAGCTTCTTCGCGCGCGGCTGCAGCAACGCCTTGATGTCGTCGATCGAGGCCAAGCCGCCGGAGGCTACCACGGGAATCGCGCTCGCGTCGGCGAGCGCGATTGTTGCATCGAGGTTGAGGCCCTTCAACATGCCGTCGCGGGCGACGTCAGTATAGATGATGGCGGCGACGCCGGCGTCCTCGAAGCGGCGCGCGATCTCCAGCGCCGACAGTTCCGAGGTTTCCGCCCAGCCCTGCACCGCAACCTTGCCGTCGCGCGCGTCGAGGCCGATGGCGATCTTGCCCGGATAATCGCGCGCAACCTGTTTGACGAAAGGCGGGTCGCGCACCGCCGCCGTGCCGATGATCACGCGGTTGACGCCTTTGTCGAGCCAGGCTTCGACGGTGGCGGTGTCGCGGATGCCGCCGCCGAGCTGCACCGGAATGCTCACCGCCTCCAGGATGCGATCGACCGCGGCGGCGTTCACCGGCTTGCCGGCAAAGGCGCCGTCGAGATCGACGATGTGCAGATATTCGAAGCCCTGCGTTTCGAAGGCATGCGCCTGCGCCGCCGGATCGCGATGGAACACGGTCGCGCGCGCCATGTCGCCCTGCTGCAGCCGCACGGCGAGGCCTTCCTTCAGGTCAATGGCGGGGAAGAGGATCATGGCGCCCACTTCAAAAAATTCGCGATCAGCTTCAAGCCCAAGCGCTGGCTCTTCTCGGGATGGAATTGCGTACCGACCATGTTGTCGCGGCCGACGATAGCCGTGAGCGGGCCGCCATAGTCGGCCTGCGCCACCAGGTCGCCGCGATGCGTGGGTTTAAGCTCATAGGAATGCACGAAATAGGCGTGCAGTCCGTCCGGCCCGAGCGGGATGTCCTCGAGCAGCGGATGGGCTTTCAGCATATTGAGCGTGTTCCAGCCCATGTGCGGAATCTTCAACGTCGCGTCGCTCGGCGTGATGCGATCGACCTCGCCGGCGATCCAGCCGAGCCCCGGCGTGACCTGGTACTCGCGCCCGCGCTCGGCCATCAGTTGCATGCCGACACAAATCCCGAAAAACGGCGTGCCCCGTTTGCGCACGGCTTCATCCAATGCATCGATCATGCCGGCAATAGCGTCGAGCCCGCGCCGACAATCGGCGAAGGCGCCGACGCCAGGCAGCACGACGCGCGAGGCCGCGGCGACTTCGTCGGGCTTGCTGGTGACGACGATCGGCTGGTCGTGGCCGCTCTCACGCGCGGCGCGTTCGAAGGCTTTCGCCGCCGAGTGCAGATTGCCGGAGCCGTAGTCGACGATGGCCACGCTCATCGCGGCGTCCCCGCTTCGGGGAACAGGCCGATAATGTCGGGCGGCGTCTGGCGCGGCACCAGCAGCGCGCTTGGCGGCGGCGCGGGGGGCGGCGGCGCTACTTCGCCGCGCTTGGTCCATTCGCCGAAGAAGCGATGCTCCGCCGTTTCCAGGTCGTCGCCGACGACAAGGCCGAGCGTCGACCAGCCCCACCACGCCAGCTTGCGGCGGCGGAGGGTCGACGCCTCGAACCCGATCAGCAGCGAGATGACGAGACCGCCGAGGAATTGCACCGTCGCCCCGGCGCCGATCAGTCGCAATACAAACGCGAGCGCGATGCTGACGGCGACATAGATGGCAAATGCCAGCCACAACCGGTAGCGCAGTACCCAGAACGGCGTCAGCACGAAGGCCCAGACGTGGAATCCGTCGCGCACGAACACGAAGCGCTCGGGAGCGCTCGCGGTTTCGCTTTTCAGCGGCGGCGGTGCGTGCACGGTGTACGTGGGCATGACGCGTTCTCTTCACCCTCCCCCTTGTGGGGAGGGTCGCTTGCCGAGCCTTAGCGAGGCAAGCGGGGTGGGGGTCCTGATTACTGAACCTCGATCATCAAGAACTCTCAACTACCCCCACCCGCTCGCGACCTTCGGTCGCTCGCCGCCCTCCCCACAAGGGGGAGGGCAATCTACCCACCCAACGAACCCTTGGTGGACGGCACCTCGTCCTTGGCGCGCGGATCGATCGCCACCGCCGCGCGCAGCGCGCGCGCCAGGCCCTTGAAGCAGGACTCGGCAATATGGTGATCGTTGGTGCCATATAAAGTCTCGGCGTGCAGCGTGATGCCGGCATTCATGGCGAAGGCCTGGAACCATTCCTGCACCAATTCGGTGTCGAAAGTGCCGACCTTGTCGCGCACGAACTCGGCCTTGAACACCAGAATCGGCCGGCCGGATATGTCGATGGCGACGCGCGTCAACGCCTCGTCCATCGGCAGGTGCACGTCCGCATAACGCGTGATGCCCTTCATGTCGCCAAGCGCCTGCTTCACCGCCTGGCCGAGCGCGATGCCGACATCCTCGGTGGTGTGGTGATGATCGATGTGCAGGTCGCCCTTGGCCTTGACCGCGATGTCGATGCGCGAGTGCCGTGCCAACAGGTCGAGCATGTGGTCGAGAAAGCCGATGCCGGTCGCGACCGACGAACGGCCGGCCCCGTCGAGATCGACCTCGACCTCGACGTCGGTTTCCTTGGTCTTGCGCTTCACAGCGGCTTTGCGCATGGCGATATCCTTCGGTCGCGCGCCTTTTATCAGGGGTTTGCCGGATTCGCCACCTCGGCTGCGGGCGGTTTGCAAACGCGCCGCGACATGCCTAGATGACCCTGATTGCAGGGGTTAACGCGTATGTCCTCCAACGAAATTCCATCCTGGCACGGCACCACCATCCTCACCGTCCGCAAAGGCGGCACCGTCGTCATCGGCGGCGACGGCCAGGTCTCGATCGGCCAGACCATCGTTAAGGCTAACGCCAAGAAGGTGCGCAAGCTCGGCAAGGGCGACGTGATCGGCGGCTTCGCCGGCGCCACCGCCGACGCTTTCACCTTGTTCGAGCGGCTGGAATCCAAGCTTGAGCAGTATCCCGGCCAGTTGCTGCGCGCCGCGGTCGAACTCGCCAAGGACTGGCGCACCGACCGCTATCTGCGCCGCCTCGAAGCCATGATGATCGTCGCCGACAAGCAGGTCTCGCTGGTCTTGACCGGCACCGGCGACGTGCTGGAGCCGGAAGCGGGCGTCGCCGGCATCGGTTCCGGCGGCAACTATGCGCTGGCCTCGGCGCGCGCGCTGCTCGACGGCCCGCTCGACGCCGAGGCGATCGTAAAGAAGTCGCTCGACATCGCCGCCGACATCTGCGTCTACACCAACCGCAACGTCACCATCGAGTCGCTGAAATCATAGAGTGCCCCGTTGACCGACTTCTCCCCCCGCGAAATCGTTTCCGAACTCGACCGCTACATCGTCGGCCAGAATGACGCCAAGCGCGCGGTCGCCATCGCGCTCCGCAATCGCTGGCGCCGGCTGCAGCTCGACGAGAAGCTGCGCGAGGAAGTGCTGCCCAAGAACATCCTGATGATCGGGCCGACCGGCGTCGGCAAGACCGAGATTTCGCGCCGCCTCGCGCGGCTCGCCGGCGCGCCGTTCCTCAAAGTTGAAGCCACCAAGTTTACCGAGGTCGGCTATGTCGGCCGCGACGTCGAGCAGATTGTGCGCGACCTGGTCGAGATTTCCATCGCGCTTACCCGCGACCGCAAACGCAAGGACGTGCAGGCGAAGGCCGAACTCGCCGCCGAAGAGCGCGTGCTTGACGCGCTGGTCGGCCCCGGCTCCGGCCCTGGCACGCGCGAGAGCTTCCGCAAGAAACTGCGCGCCGGCGAATTGAACGACAAGGAAATCGAAATCGAAGTGCAGGCCGGCGGCGGCGGCATGCCGATGTTCGAAATCCCCGGCATGCCCGGCGCGCAGATGGGCGCCATCAATATCGGCGATATCTTCGGTAAGCTCGGCGGCGGCCGGACCAAGACACGCAAGGTCACCGTGCAGGACTCGCATGCGATCCTGATCAACGAAGAATCCGACAAGCTTCTCGACAACGAGCAACTCGTCCAGGAATCGATCAAGGCGGTCGAGCAGAACGGTATCGTGTTCCTCGACGAGATCGACAAGATCGCTGGCCGCGAGGGCCGCATGGGCGCCGATGTGTCGCGCGAAGGCGTGCAGCGCGACCTGCTGCCGCTGATCGAAGGCACCACCGTCAACACTAAGCACGGCCCGGTGAAGACCGACCACGTGCTGTTCATTGCGTCCGGCGCCTTCCACATCTCCAAGCCGTCCGACTTGTTGCCCGAATTGCAGGGCCGGCTGCCGATTCGGGTCGAACTGAGCGCGCTCTCGCGCGATGACATGCGCCGCATTCTGACGGAGCCGGAAGCCTCGATGATCAAGCAATACGTCGCGCTGATGCAGACCGAAGGCGTGACGCTCGACTTCACCGAGGACGCCATCGACGCCATCGCCGACATCGCGGTGGCGGTGAATTCCACGATCGAGAATATCGGCGCGCGCCGCCTGCAGACGGTGATGGAGCGCGTGCTCGACGAAATCTCCTTCGCCGCCACCGACCGCTCCGGCGACACGGTCAAGATCGACGCCGCGTACGTGCAGAAGCACATCGGCGATCTCGCCAAGAACGCGGATCTGAGCCGGTTCATCCTGTGAGCCGCACGCTGGTCGCGGCGATTGCGCTGGCGCTTGCGGCGCTGTCGAGCGCCGTCCACGCCGCCGACCGCGGCGTGTCGAACGCCGCGTTAGCCCCGGCCGCGCGCGCGGCCCGGCTCGAGCAGATCGACGACTTCCGCAAGCATTGCGGCGACAGCCGCAACGTCGAGCAATGGCTCAAGGACGTCGTTGGCGACACCGCGAAATCGATCCGATGGTCGGGCGGCCGCTGCCAACTCGTCAACACGCTCAATCCGCTCGATGCCGGCACGCCCTGGTGCGGCCAGGCGGAGATCGCGCCTAAACGGGGCAAGCCCGCCACCATCGAGGTGTTCTTTGAAAAACCCGCGCGTGGCAAGCCGGGCGTCCCCTTCGCATTCCGCGCCATCGCCGACACCAAGGCCGGCCCCGACTACATGCGCGAGACCTACGCCTTCGAGGTCAACTGGAAAGAGATGCACGTGCCCGGCTTCCGGCCGCCGGATAATCAGGATTGCGACTAGGGTTTCTTCCGCGTCATGCATTCCATGACAAATTTCGAGCGCTGGTCCATCGGGATGTTCTGATCCGCCGCCTGCTGTTCGCAGGCGTGCATCTTCTTCTGCTCGTCGGGCGACATCATCTTTTGCGGCGCGGTCGGCTTCATGGCCGATTGCGCATAGGCGCCCGCACAAAAAAGGCACAGCAGCATCATTGCCGGTACGAACGCGCGCGACATGACGCATCCTCCTGCAAACAGAAGGCGAGCCTACTTCGTTTTGCCGCGCTTGTCGTGATTGGGTGCCGGTTCGGTCACCGCGACCGGATCGGAGGCTGGGAAAGTCTCCTCCAGGCCTTCCTCGAGCTCGCGCTCGAGCACTTTTCTGTCGGATTCATGCGCTTTGCCGGGGGATTTCGTCTTGTTGGACATTTCCTGCTCCCTGCTACGTTGCAACAACGCGGATCAGGCCGTGCGCGTTCGCCGCACCCGCACGTAAAGCGCGCCCTCGCCGCCATGGGCGATGTGCGCGTCCTCGAAGCCGACCACGAATGCGCGGAATTCCGGCAGGCCGAGCCATTGCGGCACGTGGCGGCGCAAGACGCCGCGGTCGCGCTCGCCCTCGCCGCGGCCGCCTTTGCCGGTGATCACCAGTACCAGTCGGGCATCGCGCGCATGCGCGGTGCGCAAGAAATGCAGGAGCGCCGAATGCGCCTGCGCCTGCGTCAGCCCATGCAGATCGATCCGGGCGTCGATCGCCTCCTTGCCGCGCGCGACGCGTTGGCGCATGCGGCGGCCGAGCGGCGCCAAAGGCGGCGGCGTCTGTTTTGCCGGAGCCGGCGGCGCTAGCCGCGCGGACATTGCCGGCGGCGACGGCGGAGCACTTGGCGTGATCGCGTCATCCCCGGTGTCGAAATGCGCGCCCGCGTTCAGCGGCTCGATCGCTTTGGTGAAGGCCGCCCAGAGCACGCGCTCCTCGCTGGTGAGGGCGCGGCGCCGGTTGCCCGCGCTCATGGCTTCGGCATGGGCGCCGGCGCATTGTCGGCGATGACGTCCTTCGGCCTCGGCCTCGGCAGCGGGATGCCCTTGACCGGCTCCGGCGCGACGCCGTTCACCGGGACGCCCTGCGGCAGCAGCATAACGAATTTGCCGAACTGTTTGATGCGGCCGGCGATGTGCGGGATATCCTCGCCGTGACCGAAATAGATGTCGGCGCGCGCCACCCCGCGGATGGCGGAGCCCGTGTCTTGCGCGAACATGAGATGTTGGAAGGCGTCCTGCGGCACGTCGCTGTTGATCGGGAATTTGGCGTCGATCCAGATCGGCTCGCCGTAGACGTGGACGTGTGGATCGACCGCGAGCGACCGCCCCGGCGTCAGCGGGATGCCTTGCGCACCGAGGGGCTCGTCATTGGGCTTGAGCCGCGTCTCGGAGAAGAACACGAAGGAGCGGTTCTTCTCGCGCAGCGCTTTGCCTTCGTCCGGGTTGGACTCCATGAATTCCCGGATCTTATCCATCGACATATCTTCGGGCGTGCAAAGGCCCTGGTCGATCATGATGCGGCCAACCGGCGTGTAGGGCTTGCCGTTACTGGCAATGTAATTAAGCCGCAGCAATTCGCCGTCATCGAGCTTGACGCGGGTGGAGCCCTGGATCTGTGCGAAGAAGGCATCGACCGGGTTCTTGATCCAACAGATTTCCAGTCCCTTGCCGGCCAACGCCCCGCCGTCGATGGCGGATCGATCGAATTGCGAGAACACCGTGCTCTTCTTGCCCGCAAATCTTGACGGCACGCGGTAGAGCGGGACGTTATAGTCCCCGGTCTTGAAGCGCGAGCCCGTGACTTCGGCCTCGTAATAGCCGGTGTAGAAGCCGTCGGCGCCGGTGTAATAGCCGTAGGTGTGAACTTCCGGCAGGATGCGCACCGGCTTGAAATTGGCCTCGAAGAAGGCGCGTGCCTTGTCGCGATCGAGTGGGGCCGCGATCCGCGCGCGCTCACACACCTTGTAAAGCCCCGCGAAGACCGGCCGCGCCTTGCGCACCGATGGTGAGCCTTGCAGAATCGCGCTGCAGCTTTTCAGAAAGACCTGAAAGGCGGCAGCATGGTCGTCGTTCTTCCAGCCATCGAGCTTGGCGAAGGTGAGTGGCTCGACCTTGGCGTTGCGGAATTTCAGCTCAAGCGCCGAAGCCGGGGCGCTCGCTGCCGCGATCAGAGATAAGGTCAGGCCGATCTGCGCGCGCGAGGGTCGTGGCGCCATGCGGTCATTGCCCGGCTTCGGTGGCAACCAGCTTCCAGTTTGGATCGCGCGACGACAGATCGCGGGCGAAAGTCCACACGTCGGTGACGTCGGTGACCTTCTCGGCATTGCCGTCGGTCACGTTGCCGTCCTTGTCGCGTGTCGCCGTCACCAGCTTGGACTGGAAGCGCACGGTCAGTTGCGCGACGCGGCCGCGCAATTCAGCCGCGGTGATCTCGGCATTGTCGATGGAGACGAAACGGTTCTCCATGGTCTCGCCGCGTTTCTCGCGCTCGGAGATGGCGGACTCGAAGCCTTCATAGACGTCGCGCGACAAGAGATTCTTCAACGTGCGGCGGTCGCCTTCAGCAAAGGCGTTGACGATCATCTCGTAGGCGGCGCGCGCGCCGGTCAAGAAATGCTTGGCATCGAAATTGGGGTCGGCGCCGATGATTGTATCGAGCCCGGCGGCCAGCGGCGTGCCTGCCTCGGCAACGCCCTTCCAGCGCTCGCCCGAGGGCGGAGCCGGCTCGGCGGGCTTGGCGGCAACGGCTTCCAGCGTGCGGTTGGGCAATGCTACGACTTTCTCTGGCGCCGGCCGCGACGGTTCGCGCGCGGCATAGGGGTCGTAAGGCGGCCGCTCCCGGCCGGTGCGCTGGCCGAGCACGCTGCGCAGACGCAGGAAAATGAACACTGCCAGCGCTAGAAAAATGATGGTGTAGATATCGAACACGTCTCGCATGCTTTCGGTAACCGTACCGGTAGTTTGACCCGTGGCCCGGTCGACGGCGTGGCGGCCGGGCTCACCGTACCTATCTATGCCGGTGTCCGCGCCAATCCATAGGCCCAGCGCCGGATTTCGGCGCAATTGTGCTTCGCGAACAAAGCTTAAACGATCGGGACGGCTACGCCAACCTCAGCGTTTCAGAGTAACAGCCGATGAATGTGGCAAAATACCTAGTATTGGCGGTGCTGGCGCTGCCGTTCATGGAACTGGCGGCGTTCATCGCGGTCGCCCAGGCCATCGGTTTTTTGTGGGCGCTGATGCTGATCGTCACCACCTCACTCGCCGGCGCCATGGTGCTGCGCCATGCCGGCGGTAACCACATCGCCCGCGTGCGCGTCGCCATGGGCGACGGCGGCTTTTCCGCGCTGCAAGCCGACAGCGCCGGGGCCGCCACCCTTTTCGCTGGGATTCTACTGTTGATTCCGGGGTTTATCACTGACATCCTCGGCCTTTTGCTGCTCATCACGCCGCTGCGCCAGGCGCTGGCCGGGCTGTTCGGACTGAATGCGGCGCCCAGGCGCGACGACGGTGTGGTCGATCTCGAGCCGGAGCAGTGGCATCAGGTGCCCGATCCCTCGCTGCCGCGCCGGCGCGACGACGAGCGCGGCAAGCCGTAACTGCCTATCCTTGTTCCTCCCAAAACCCTGTGTTAGCCAACCGCCGCGTTAGCGCATGATCCCGAAAAGTGGGTACCTGTTTTCGGACAAGATCATGCGCAAGAGCTAGAAGTCCTTTACGGCGGCAAGGAGTTTTCATGTCGACAACCAATGGCGGCCCCGCGCCGGCCGAAAATCTACCGCCGCAAATCAACGTGGTGGCGCAGTACATCAAGGATTTCTCGTTCGAGAATCCGAACGCGCCGCAATCGCTGTCGGCCGCCGGCACGCAGCCGCAAATCGCCATTCAGATCAATGTCGGCGCCAAGCCGCTGGCCAACAACGACTTCGAGGTGACGCTCAAGCTCGACGGCAAGGCGGAAATCAACAACAGCCTGATGTTCCGCTTCGAGCTCGAGTTCTGCGGCGTGTTCCGTTTGCAGAACATCCCGCCGGAAAGCCTGAATGCGATGGTGCTGATCGAATGCCCGCGCCTGTTGTTTCCGTTCGCGCGCGAAATCATCGCCACCACGGTGCGCAATGGCGGTTTCCCGCCGCTGCTGCTCGATCCGGTGGATTTCGTCGGGCTCTATCGCCAGCGCATGAGCGAAATGCAGGCGACCGGCGCGCCGGCGGCGCAGACCTGACGCTACGGCTGAGCGTCCGGCAGGTAATTCCGCCATACGGCGTTTTCACCCAAGCTCGCCACAAACTCGCGGTGCGCCGCGCGGTCGGCCTCGGTGAGGCGGGGAGCGAGCGGCACCTCGCGCTCGCGCCGCGCGACAGCGCCATTGCCGCCCTCACCGCGCCGTTGCGAGCTTTCCGCGAGCCCGAGCTGGGCCTGGCGCGCCCCGATCAGCTCGAGATAGACCTCGGCCAGGATCTCGGCGTCGAGCAACGCGCCGTGCTTGGTACGCCGCGAATTATCGATGCCGTAGCGCGCGCACAGCGCATCGAGGCTATACGGCCCGACCGAGTGCTTGCGCCGCGCCAGGAACAGCGTGTCGACGAGGCGTTCGCGCGCGATCGGCGGCCGCGCCACGCGTTTGAGCTCGGCGATCAGAAAGCCGTGGTCGAAGCTCGCATTGTGGATCACCAGCGGCGCGTCGCCGATAAAGGTCAGGAAATCCTCGACGATGTCGCCGAACAGCGGCTTGTCTTTTAGAAACTCGGTCGCCAGCCCGTGGATGGCAAAGGCCTCCGCCGGCATCTCGCGCTCCGGATTGAGATAGCGGTGGAACGTCGCGCCAGTCGGGATGCGGTTGAGCAGCTCGATGCAGCCAAGCTCGACCAGCCGGTGACCTTGGTTAGGGTCAAGCCCGGTGGTTTCGGTATCAAGGACGATTTCGCGCATTTATTTTCTCTTCGTCATTCCGGGGCGCGAGGGTAGCGAGCGAACCCGGAATCCAGAGCCAAATTGGAAGCGTTGCATGAAACCCTAGATTCCGGGTCCGGCCCTTCGGGCCGTCCCGGAATGACAGGACGACTCACTGCGGCCGCCTCGGCATTGTACGCACGCGCTGCAATATATCACGCACCTGGGCGCGCGCGTGGTCGAATCCCTGCGACGTATCCACCACGAAATCGGCGCGCCGCCGCTTTTCCGCGTCCGGCATCTGCTTACCGAGGATGGCAGCGAGCTTGTCTTCGGTCATGCCGGGGCGTTCGAGCGCGCGCTGGCGCTGCAGTTCAGCGGGCGCCGAGACCACCACCACAGCGTCGCAGCGTTTGTCGCCTCCGGTCTCGAATAACAGCGGCACGTCGAGCACCGCGACGGGCGCGCCCTTGCGCTCCGCCTCGGCGAGAAACTTCGCCGCGGCGGCATGCACCAGCGGATGCACGATTTGCTCCAGCCGCTTGATCGCCGCGGCATCGCCCAGGACGCGTTTGCCGAGCTTGTCGCGGTCGACCTTGCCGCCCGCGGTGGTGCCGGGGAATGCCGCTTCGATCGCCGCCGTCGCCTCGCCGTCATAGAGCCGGTGCACCACGGCGTCGGCGTCGTGCAAGGGCACGCCTTCCTCGACGAACATCTTCGCCGTGGCGGATTTGCCCATGGCGAGCGAGCCGGTCAGGCCGAGGATGAACATGCGAGGCTCCGTGTCCCGGATGCGGTGCAGCGCGCAAGCGGTACACCGCTGATCCGGGACCGTTTCAAATTCCGCGTTTCGTAACGGTCCCGGGTCTGCGTCGCAACAATTCATGTTGCGCCGCGCCCGGGACATGAGAGGCGTTAGCCATCAATCAACGCGTTCTGCCGCAAATAGCCGAGCAGCGGCAACAGCGGCAGCCCCAGAATGGTGAAAAAATCGCCGTCCACCCGCTCGAACAGATGAACGCCGATGCCTTCGAGCTGATAGGCGCCGACGCTCGCCAAGGCGGCGTCGCCCACCATATCGAGATAGTCATCAAGGAAGCGGTCGGAAATATTGCGCATGGTCAGCCGCGCGCTGTCGACGCAATCGAACAGCACGGCGCCGTCGCGCACCAGCGCGACCGCGGAATTGAGCTCATGCGTGCGGCCGCGAAGGCTGCGTAATTGCTCGGCGGCTTCCGCGCGGTTGGCCGGCTTGCTGAAGCGCCTAGGCCCGCGCGCCAGCGTCTGGTCGGCGCCGAGCACCAGGCGTCCGGGCAGCGTCTTCGCCACCGCGGCAGCCTTGGCGCGGGCGAGCAGGCGGGCGGCGGCGGCCGCATCGGTCGTGTTGGCCTCGGCTTCGATGGCGCGTTCGTCGATCTGCGCCGGGCGGATCTCGAAACGCAGGCCAACCGCCGCCAGCATCTTGCCGCGCACGTCGCTTTTCGACGCCAGCACCAGCGGCTGCGGACTAAGCCAGAGCGCCATGACGGTTTTCCCCAACCCCCTGCGTAATGAAAACACCGCAAGCTGGCCTTGCGTCCGCCGCCGGCGCGATATCACGTCACCGGTTGGCGTCGGCGTTCGCTCAACAGCTTCATCACCGCGGCGGCGGTTTCCTCGATCGAGCGCCGCGTCACATCGATGCTCGGCCAACTATACTTGGCGCAGAGTCGGCGCGAGAACGCCACCTCCTCGGCCACCGCCGCCTTGTCGATATAACGGTCGTCGTCGCGGTGTGCCTTCAGCCCGAGCAGCCGGTTCTCGCGAATCTGCACGATTCGCTCGGGGCTGGCATAGAGCCCGACCACCAGCGGCCGGGTGAGCTTCTCCACCTCGGGCGCCAGCGGCACGCCCGGCACCAGCGGCACGTTGCCGGTCTTGATGCCGCGATTGGCGAGATAGATCGAGGTTGGCGTCTTCGAGGTGCGCGACACGCCGACCAGCACCACGTCGGCGTCCTGCAAGCCTTCGACGTGCTGGCCGTCGTCATGAAACATCGTGTAGTTGAGCGCGTCGATGCGCTGGAAATATTCGGCGTTGAGGACGTGCTGGGCGCCGACGCGATGGATGGTCTCGGCGCCGAGATAGGACTGGAACAGCCTTAAGACGGGGCCCAATACCGACATGCAGGGCAGCGCCAGCTCGCGGCACTTTCTTTCCAGCGTCTCGATCAGGTCTTCCTCGAGCAGCGTATAGAGCACCAGACCGGGCGCCTCGGCGATCTCCGCCAGCGCGAGGTCGAGCTGCTTCTTCGAGCGCACCATGGGGTAGAGATGCTCGACCGGCTGCACATTGGCGTATTGCGCTGCAGCGGCGCGCGCGACGGTGATCAACGTCTCGCCGGTGGCGTCGGAAACCAAATGGAGATGGAAATAGCCGGTGTCTGGCATCTGTATAGCGGCGGGACCGCGTGTGGATTAGACGGGAGAAGGCCACGCCTTTGTGCGTGGCGCAAGCGCGCCCTGCCAATCCGTCCAATATCCATCCACACCACTGCCGCCGGGACAACGTAGCGACACCAGTACGGTTTCGATATTGGGATGTGCATAGAGGTCTGGGGACAGCGGGGGATATGTTGCCGGAAGACCAGTAAAACGGAGCGAATGGTTGTGGACGGTGGCGAGCGAGATTAAGCCGGAATTCTGAATTTTCAGCCGCGATACGGTGGACAGACTGTTGATCGGAAGGCATGAGTCCAATCCACCCTCTAACAACCACTACAAAGAAATTTATAAGAGTCTTTATGGAAGAAGCCGGCAAAACCGAAGGACTGGGGACAAAGCCACTGCTGCGCGTGCTCAATAGAGAGTGGCAAGTGGTGCCACCAGTCTGGATGATGCGGCAAGCCGGACGGTATTTGCCGGAATATCGTGCAGTGCGGGAGAAAGCGGGCAGCTTTCTCAAGCTCTGCTTCAATCCGGACTTGGCGGCGGAAGTGACTTTGCAGCCAATCCGCCGGTTCGGTTTCGATGCTGCGATCCTGTTTTCCGACATCCTGGTGATCCCGCTGGCGCTCGGGCGCAAGGTGGAGTTCCAGGCGGGCGAAGGACCGAAGCTCGAGCCGCTGACGGATGGCAAGGCACTTGAAGGTTTGCGCGACAGCGTCGATCAAAAAATCCTGGCGCCGATCTATGAAACAGTGGCCAAGGCCAAATCCGGGCTGGACAGCAAAACAACACTGATTGGATTTTGCGGCGCGCCCTGGACGGTGGCGACTTACATGGTGGCGGGCGAAGCGACGCCCGATCAGGCGCCGGCGCGGCTGTTTGCCTATCGCGATCCGGACAATTTCCAAAAGCTGATCGACCGATTGGTGCAAGGCTCGATCGATTATCTGGTCGAGCAGCTCAAGGCCGGCGCCGAATGCGTCCAGATCTTCGATACCTGGGCCGGCGTGCTGGGGCCTGAACAGTTTGAGCGCTGGTGCATCGAGCCGACGCGGAAGATCGTCAGCGGCGTGCGGGCGCAGGTTCCTGGTGCGAAGGTCATCGGCTTTCCACGCGGGGCGAGCACCATGGCGCTGCCCTATGCCGAGCGAACCGGCTTGAATGCGATCGGAATCGATTGGATTTTCGACCGCAAAATGGCGCGCGAGTTGTTGCAGCCGCGCGTCGCCGTCCAAGGCAATGTCGATCCGCTGGCGCTGCTCGCCGGCGGCGTAGCGCTCGACCGCGAAGTGGACGACGTGATGAACGCGTTGTCGGACGGCCCGCACATCTTCAATCTCGGCCACGGCATTTTGCCCGAGACGCCGATCGCGCATGTCGAGCGGATGCTCAAGCGCGTGCGCGGCTAGGCGCGACGACGATGTACCTCTGGCTGAAAGCCCTGCACATCATCGCCGTCATCTCGTGGATGGCCGGGATGCTCTATCTGCCGCGGCTGTTCGTTTATCACTGCGATGCCGAGCCGGGCTCCGAGCAGTCGGAAACCTTCAAGGTGATGGAGCGCCGGCTGCTCAAGGCGATCATCAATCCGGCGATGATCGCGACCTGGCTGCTCGGCGTCTGGCTCGCCTGGACGGCCACTGGCTCGCCGCGCCTGGTTCCGGGCCAAGTTCGCGCTGGTGGTGGCGATGTCCGGCCTGCACGGCTCTTCGTCCGCTGGGTCAAGCGAATTCGCCGCCGACAGCAACCGGCGCACGGCCAGAAATTCTATCGTATTATCAACGAGATACCGACCGTGCTGATGATCGCTATCGTGCTTTTGGTGACCGTCAAGCCGTTCTAAGCGAGCCGTCGTTCGCACACAAAGGCGCGCTGGCCACTTGCGAAAAAGCGCTTTCCCGCTTATGTTGTGGTCTCCCACCGAACGCAGGCGGATGCTAGTCGCGTTCCGGCACCCACGTTCGGGCCGGTCGCAGCATCGGGTTCCGGGCACTTTTCCAAAACTCCCTCGTTACCCCAGACCTGCGATCTCTCTCCTCAAGTCAATCGGTCCCAGTCTTCGTATTTTGTCAGGACTCGGCCGGTCACTCTCCCAAGGATCAATGCCCCCAATGCGGGAAATGAAACTCCAGGACCTCAAGTCCAAAACACCGGCCGAGCTTTTGTCGTTCGCCGAAGAGCACCAGGTCGAAAACGCCAGCACCATGCGCAAGCAGGAGCTGATGTTCGCCATCCTCAAGCAGCTCGCCACGCAGGAAGTCGACATCATCGGCGAAGGCGTCGTCGAAGTGCTGTCCGACGGCTTCGGCTTCCTGCGCTCGCCGGAATCGAACTACCTCTCCGGCCCCGACGACATCTACGTCTCGCCCAGCCAGATCCGCCGCTTCGGCCTGCGCACCGGCGACACCGTCGAAGGCCACATCCGTTCACCGAAGGAAGGCGAGCGCTACTTCGCGCTGCTCAAGGTCAACACAATCAATTTCGAGGACCCCGAGAAGGCGCGCCACAAGATCAACTTCGACAACCTGACGCCGCTCTATCCCGACGAGCGGCTGAAGATGGAACTCGAGGATCCGACCAAGAAGGACCTCTCGGCCCGCGTCATCGATATCGTCGCGCCGATCGGCAAGGGCCAGCGCGCGCTGATCGTGTCGCCGCCGCGCACCGGCAAGACCGTGCTGCTGCAGAACATCGCGCACTCGATCACCGCCAATCATCCCGAGTGCTACCTCATCGTGCTGTTGATCGACGAGCGGCCGGAAGAAGTCACCGACATGCAGCGCTCGGTCAAGGGCGAGGTGGTGTCCTCGACCTTCGACGAGCCGGCCTCGCGCCACGTGCAGGTCGCCGAAATGGTGATCGAGAAGGCCAAGCGCCTGGTCGAGCACCAGCGCGACGTGGTGATCCTGCTCGACTCGATCACCCGCCTCGGCCGCGCCTACAACACCGTCGTCCCCTCCTCCGGCAAGGTCCTGACCGGCGGCGTCGACGCCAACGCGCTGCAACGGCCGAAGCGCTTCTTCGGCGCCGCGCGCAACATCGAGGAAGGCGGCTCGCTCACCATCATCGCCACCGCGCTGATCGATACCGGCAGCCGCATGGACGAAGTGATCTTCGAAGAGTTCAAGGGCACCGGCAATTCGGAGCTCATCCTCGACCGCAAGGTTGCCGACAAGCGCACCTTCCCGGCCATGGACATCACGCGCTCCGGCACGCGCAAGGAAGAGCTGCTCACTGATCCGGCGGTGCTCAAGAAGATGTACGTGCTGCGCCGCATCCTCAATCCGATGGGCACCATGGACGCCATCGACTTCCTGCTCGACAAGCTGCGCAACACCAAGAACAACGCCGAGTTCTTCGAGTCGATGAACACGTAACGGATTTCGCATCCGACGCGCTGAATGGCCGGCCTCGCGCCGGCCATTTTGTTTGGTTTTTCAGTACCTTGGGCTGGTGCGAAGGTATTCCGGAACCCAAACGCTGTTCGCCCGTTAAAGGGCAAGTCAATCCGGGAGGTTCCGTGCCGTTCTACGCGTTTGCACTGTTGTCGTAATCCCGCGGGGTGACCCGCGGGAGCACCGCATTAGTGCGTGTTCAGGCTCGCGCCCGAAGGAGGGTGCGTTGGGGGGCTTCACCTCAGCCAGCCAGAGAGGGACACCATGAATGGATTGCGTGTCATGGGAGCGCCGACCGCATTGCTCCTTGTCGTTTTTCTAGTTCATCCGGCCGATGCTTATCACCGGCATTCGTTCCAGCAACGAGACCATCATCACGTCGCCTTGCGGCTTAGGCATGCACACGCCCTGCGGTCCGACAGCGGCTGCAGCTTCACCAATGAAGGACGCAAAGTGTGCGGGCCCGCCAGTCGGCCGAACCAAATGGCGATCGACGACAGCGGCAATCGCGCCTTTGCCTCGGTCGACGAAGGGACCGTGATCGGCGCGCGGCCGGACGGCTGTCCGCATGCCTACTGCGGCTGCGGTCTGCGCAAATATCTCGGGCTCTCCGACGTGCGCCTCAATCTCGCGCACAACTGGGCGCGCCTGTTTCCGCATGAGGCCGCGCCGCGCCCCGGACTTGCCGCGGTCCGCTCGCACCACGTGATGTATATCGAGGCCGCCGCCGGCGACGGGCGAATGGGTGATCCGCGACTACAATTCCGGCGGCGGGCTGTCGCGGCTGCACGTCCGCGATCTGCGCGGCTACGTTTTCGTCAACCCGCGCGGCTAAGCGGCGGGCCCTTCACGGCGCCGCTTTCGCTCATCGCTCGAGCGTCTGCTTTCCCGCTACACGGGGAGAGGGCAGTCGCCCAAAGTTTGTGCGCATTTGCCCTTATTTCATGCGGGCTTTTCGCAAGTGCGAAAGGAATTCGAAACCATCTTCTGGCGAATTGGCGTGTGGGAATTTCGGACGGACCGTCAATGCCTGCGCCACAGCCGCCGAAGATCACGCGTCCCGCGTTGTGGATTGCGGTGCCGAGCTTCGTCGTCAGCCTGGTGGTCGCCGCGAGCCTGAAGGCCGGCGTGCTGGCCGCTGTGGTGGTCGCCCTGGTCGGCGCCGCGCTGGTCGGCGCCTTCGCCGAAGCCCGTCTCGCCCGCATCATCTCCTCGATCGACCGCATCGCCCGCGGCGACCGCTACACCTCGCTGCCCGAACTGGTCGGCGACGGCGCCATCCAGCAATTCGCCGGCACCGCGGAAACCGTGCGCGCCGCGCTGATCGAAGCCGATACACTCACCGTCGACCAGCGCCGGCGCGAGACCGAAGCGCGCCTGCATCACGCCGGCCGGCTGTTCTTCACCGGCAATTTCCGCCGCGCCGTGGAAGAGGTGGTCAACGCCTTCACCAGCGCCGGCGAGCGCATCCGGCGCACCGCCACCGAGCTCGGCGAGAGCAACCGCGACATGGCGCAGCAGGTGACGCTCGCCTCCGATGCCGCGGCGCAGGCCGCCGAGGACGTCGCCGGCGTCGCCGCCGCGGCGCGCGACGTCGAGACGCTGGTGATGAATTCGGCGCAGCAGGTGGTCGAGGCGCGCGCAGCGACCAAGCGCACGACGACCGAGCTGGCCCGCGCCGACGAGACCATGCGCAAGCTCGGACTGGCCGCGCGGCCGCATCGAGGAAGTCATCAAGCTCATTCAGGCCATCGCCGGGCAGACCTCGCTGCTGGCGCTCAACGCCACCATCGAAGCCGCGCGCGCCGGCGAGGCCGGGCGCGGCTTTGCCGTGGTCGCCGCCGAGGTGAAGGAGCTGTCGCGCCGCACCGCCAAGGCGACCGAGGAAATCAGCGCGCAGATCCACGGCATCCAGCAGGCCGTGCGCGAGACCGCCGAGGCGATTCTCGCGGTCGATCACAGCGTCGCCGCCATGGGCGGCGTCAACGAGAACATCAACGCCATCATCGAGCAGCAGATCGCGCAGCTCGGCGTCATCGGCAGCGAGGCGATGAAAGTCGCCGCCAAAGTGAGCCAGACGCTCCCCGGCATCCGCTCGGTGGTGACCGACGTGGCGACCGCGGGCGACGCCGTGCTCTCGACCGCCGAGGACCTGATCGGGCGGGCGGAATCGCTGGCGAGCTCGGTCAGCCGCTATTTCGCCGATCTCGATCACGGCTCGATCAAGGTCGGCATTTTGCATTCGCTGTCCGGCACGCTGACCGCCAGCGAACGGCCGTTGCAGCAGCTTCTCGTGATGATGATCGAGAAGCTGAACAAGCAGCGGCGGCTTGCTCGGCCGTCCGGTCGAGGCGGTGATCATGGATCCGCGCTCGGACGCCAACGCCTATGCGGAGCAGGCGCGCGCGCTGCTCGCCGACCACAAGGTGGCGGCGATCTTCGGCTGCTGGACCTCGGCCTCGCGCAAGCACGTGCTGCCGGTGCTGGCCGAGCACAACGGGCTGCTGTTCTATCCGAGCCAGTACGAAGGCGAGGAGCAGTCGCCGCACGTCGATCTACACCGGCGCCACGCCGCAGCAGCAGGCGCTGCCGGCGGTCGATCATCTGCTGCACTCGGGCGCACGGCGCTTCTTCCTGGTCGGCACCGATTACGTCTATCCGCGCACCACCAACGCCATCATCCGCAATTATCTCGCCGAGCGCGGCATCGGCGCCGATGCGGTGGACGAGCTCTACGTGCCGTTCGGCGAGAAGGACTGGCAGGAGCGCGGTGCATGCGCATCCGCAGATTCGCCGGCCGCGACGGCGCCATCATCGCCACGCTGTCCGGCGATTCCAACGTGCATTTCTTCCGCGAGCGCGCGCGCCAGGGACTCGACGCCGACATCCTGCCGGTGATGAGCCTGTCGCTGGGCGAGGCGGAAATGCCGGCGCTGAAGGAGCGCAACCTGGTCGGCCACATGGTGTCATGGAGTTATCTGCATTCGCTCGACACGCCGGAGAACCGCGCCTTCATCGACGAATGGCGCGCAGTTCACCGGCGATCCCGACGCGATGACCAACGATCCGATGGAAGCAAGCTGGATCGGCTTCAAGCTATGGACCGACGCGGTGACCGCGGCCGGCACCACCGATGTCGACGCGGTGCGCCGCGCGCTCGCCGGCCGCTCGATCCGCGCGCCGTCCGGCTTCGACGTGCGGCTCGATCCGGAAAACCAGCATCTGCACATGCCGGCGGTGATCGGCCGCATGGACGAGAAGAATTACATCTGGCCGGTGTGGGTGAGCCCGACGCTGCTCGCGCCCGAGCCGTGGAGCCGCTGGCTGGCGCAGGATGCGGAGGCATTGAAGAAAACCGCGTGATTTTTGTCATCACCGGGCTTCTCCCGGCGACCTCGCTTAGGAAGCCACTGCGTTCCTAAGCGGGATGGCCGGAACGAGCCCGGCCATGACAAGACAATTCACTCGCCCGCGCGGCTCGCGACTTTCATCTTTCCGCTATCGCGACTGGCGAAGCCCGGGTCGGGCATGCAGTAGCCGTCTTTTTTGTCGCCGACCGATTGCTTGCATTCGGCCAGGCTGGAATAGCCGCAGCGCACTGGCGCGTTCGCCTTGTCGACGAAGCCGCACCACTCGGCGGCGTTGGCGGCAGTGAGCGTGAGGGCAAACAAAGCGGCGAGCGGGATGACGTGACGCATGGAAAGTTCCGTTGCTGTGTCGCCCGGCGGGAAAATTATAGCGCGCGGCTGGCGTTCGTAAATGCTTGTGAGTGCGGCCGCGATTTAGGAACGCATCGCCGCCACGGCCGCCGCAACCTGCCCCGGCTCAGTCACCGGCAGCGAGCAGCGTTCGCCGACGCAGACGAAGGCAGCGCTGCCGGACTCCGCGGCGAGCTTTTCCTGCGCCGGATGGGCGGCCGGCAGGTCGGCGGCGCTCGCCGCGCGCAGCACGATGCGGTCGAGGAACGGCAGCTCGAGCGCGGCTTGGGCGAAGCGCTCGGCGTCCGCGCCGGTGGCCACGATCTCGGCGCCGCGCAGGCGCAGGTCGAGCGCGTTGAGCAGCGCCACGTGGCCGAACAGATTGCGCTCGGCCGCCGACAGAATGCCCTCGATCAGCCGGTCGGCTTGCGCGCGAAAGGCGTCGTCGCCGGCGAGCACCGCCAGCCGCACCAGGTTTTGCGCCGCCAGCGCATTCGGATTGGGGGTGGCGTCGTCGACGGTCGAATGCGGCCGCAGCAAGAGATCGTCGGCGTCGTCGGCGGACAAGTAATAGCCGCCGGTGTCGGGGTCGGCGTAATGGGCGTCGAAGGCGCGCTGCCAGGCGAGCGGCTCGCTCGAGATAGCCGCGCTCGCCGGTCGCCTCATAGAGCGCGAGCGCGGCGCGGATCATGGCGGCGAAATCCGAGGCAAGACCGGGGACGGTCAGCTTGCCGGCTCGCCAGGAATGGCCGAGCCGGTTGCCTTTGCGTCATATTTCCTGCAATAAAATCAAAGGCTTGTTGCGCCATCGCCAGCCAGCCTGGCTCCTCCAGGATGATTCCGGCATTGACCAGGGCGGCGATCATCAGCCCGTTCCAGTCGGCCAATACCTTGTCGTCGAGCCCGGGCCTGACCCGCTTCTCGCGTAATTCCAATAGCTTACCGCGCAGCATGGAAATTCGTGCTGCATCGGTTTTGCTGTACGCGACATCCACTCCGCCTCCCGCACCGGAATCTATGCTGCGCGGTAAGTGCTTGAGACGATTGAGGATATTATGACCCTCGAAATTGCCGCCGGCGGTCACGTCATATTGCAGCATAAAATTATCAGCATCGGCGCCCAGGGCCTGGCGAATTTCCTTGAGCGACCAGACGTAGAACTTGCCCTCCTCGCCCTCCGAATCCGCGTCGAGCGAGGCGGCAAAAGCGCCTTCCGGCGTGGTCATTTCGCGCTTGAGCCAGCCGACCGTTTCCCGCGCGCGCGTCGGCGAATAGAGGTTTACCGCTGCGCTGCCAGGCCAGCGCCAGCAGCTCGAGCAACTGCGCATTGTCGTAGAGCATCTTCTCGAAATGCGGCACCAGCCAGCGCTCGTCGACCGAATAGCGCGAGAAGCCGCCGCCGAGATGGTCGTAGATGCCGCCCTCGCTCATACGTTCGAGCGTGTGCTCGACCGTCTCGAAAAAACGCGCGTCGCTGCTGCGCATGCCGGCGCGCCAGAGCATCTCCAAGATCGCCGGCTGCGGAAATTTGGGCGCGCCGCGCAAGCCGCCATTGGCGGGATCGAACATATTGCCGACCTGGCGCCGCCGCCGCATCGAGTTCCTTGAGCCCGATGGTGACCTTGCCCGCGGGTCGCGCCTTGTCGGCGAGCCGCGCCAGCAGCGCCGCGCGGTTCTGCTCGATCTTTTGCGGCTCCTCGCGGAACAGCCGCGCCACTTCGCGCAGCACGTCGGTGAAGGCCGGGCGGCCGAAACGCGAGTCTTTCGGAAAGTAAGTCCCACCCCAAACCGGCTCGCCGGCGGGAGTAAGGAACATGGTGAGCGGCCAGCCGCCCTGCTCGCCCAGTAAATGCAGCGCGTTCATGTAGATCTGGTCGATGTCGGGCCGTTCCTCGCGATCGACTTTGATGTTGACGAACAACTCGTTCATGACTTTCGCCGTTTGTTCGTCCTCGAACAACTCGTGCGCCATCACGTGGCACCAGTGGCAGGCGGCGTAGCCGACCGACAGCAGGATCGGGCGGTTCGACCGCTTGGCCTCGGCCAGCGCCTCCGGCCCCCACGGCCACCAGTCGACCGGATTGTGCTTATGCTGCAGCAGATAGGGCGACGTCGCGCCGGCGAGCCGGTTTTCGTGCGCGGTGTTGGGCGACGCAGACATGCAGAGAGCCTAGCGCGATTTGTGCGCCGGACCTATGCGATTTGAACACAGGGGGAAATTTCGCCTTAACAATGGGCGCGGCGGAGAACGTTATGCCGCGCGCACGTGGCGAAGGAAATTATCAACTTGGCGCTGTAGAATTGCCGCATGGTCGAGCAGACGCTTGGCGCCTGTGAGCGCCTGGCCCGAGGCGTCGTCGTTCTCGCGCGTTTTCTTGTCCAGCTCGACAATGTTATTTGCGACGAGGCGCGAACTGTCCGCGGCCTGCTGCGCGTTCCTGGAGATTTCCTGGGTCGCCGCCGCCTGCTGGCCGACTGCGCTCGCCATTTCCATGGTGCCTTCGCCGAGCCGGCCGATCGCGCTGATCACCTGCTCCATGATGGCGACCACCGCGCCGCATGAGGCGTTCACCGCGGTGATTTTCTGATTGATCTCTTCGGTCGCTTTCGCGGTCTGTTGCGCCAGCGATTTCACTTCCGCCGCGACCACGGCGAAGCCCTTGCCGGCCGCTCCCGCGCGCGCCGCCTCGATGGTGGCGTTGAGCGCCAAGAGGTTCGTCTGCTGTGCGATCGCCTGGATCAGGCCGGTGATGGGGACGATCTGGCTGACGGCATCGAGCAGTTGCTGTACGTTGGCGCTGGCGTTCGCCGATTCCGTCACGGTTTTGTTGGTCAATTCGCGCGCGTGATGCGTTTGCGCGGAGAGCTGTTCGATCGATTCCGCCAATTCTTCGGCCGCGTTCGCCACCGAGTCAACGTTGGTCTGCGTGTGGATGACGATGCCGGCCGTCGACTGCGACTTGTCGCGCGTCTGCGCGGCGATCATCGACATCGCCTCGGCGTTGCTGTGCATGGCGCCGACCGCATCGGAGAGCTCCTGGGCGATGTGCTGCACGGATTTCTCGAACTCGGCGGCAAGTTCGTGCATGGCGGCGGTGCGCTCGGCCACGCGGTTCTGCTCGGCCTGGTGCGTGGCTTGCTCCAGCGAGCGGATCTCGATCATGTTCTTGCGGAACACGTCGATGGCCTGCGCCATCTTGCCGATTTCGTCGCTGCGGTCGCGGTGGCCGATTTCGACGTCGGTCTTGCCGGCCGAGAGCTGCTGCATCACGGCGGTGATCGACTTGATCGGCCCCACGATCGAGGCGCCGACCATGAAACTGACGAAGGCGCTGATGACGAAGCCAAGCGCAGTCCCCAAGGTGATGAGGTTCTTGGTCCACTCCGCATCGGCGTAAAGCCCGGCGCGCACCGCATTGGCGGCTTCCACGGTGGTGAGCGACATTTTCTGGATGTCGGCGTCGACGGCTTTGAAGCCGTCGTCGGTCTGCCCTAGCATCATTGTCGCCATGGCCGCATCGGTCTGTCCGACGTCGATGGTGTCCTGGGCCTGGCTCTTGCACTTTTGCCAGCGCACCAGGAGTCCTTGCAGCGTGGCGCGCTCTTCCGGGGACAAGTCGGCGCGCCGGCTGAGCGCGTCGAAGCGTTTCGACAATCCGGCGAGATCGGCCACGATCTGCTGGTACAGCTCCTTCAGCAGGGTGCCGCTCACGCCGTTGCTCGCCCACGACACGTAGCGGAAGATCTTCATGTGCGTCGCGACGACAGCGTCGTTGACGTTGGACAGTGCCTGCAGCTTGGGCTCGAGCTCATACGACAGAAGCCGTAGGCCTTCCGCGGATTTCGTCGAGGTCATATAGGCATTGCCGCCGAGGCCGAGCAGACAGATCAGCAGCACGGCCGAGGCCGCGAAGGCCTTCAGATTGATCGGTATATTGTGCAGGAAGCCGAAGACGCCGGTGGCGTCGCCCGAGCGGATGGGCGGCGCTTGTAGCGCGTGCGAAACGGCGTCCTGCATGAGCGATTACTGCTTGTAGACGCCGACGCCGACGAAATAGTCGCCCATCTTCTCGACGTAGCTGATCTTGTCCTCGATCTTGTTGGTGATTGGGTTGGGCCATTTGTAGGCAATCCAGCCGCTGCCGGGGCCCTTGGCCATGTCGACCATTTCGCGGATCAGGAATTTGCCGTCCTGGTCCTTCAGGTCGATGAGATTCTTGCCGATCAGCGCGGGCCGCGCGCCGTGCGCGACGCACTTGCCGGTCATGTCGTAGATGAAGGGATAGAGATCGCGGTCGTGATATTGCGCGACCGACTTATCCGAGACGGCCTTGAAGGTTGCGTCGGCGCCGTCCTTCTTGAATTCGGTCTGCACGCGCTTGACCATTGCGACGGCTTCGTCTTTGGAGCCGAATTCGTTGGCGGCGGGTGCCGGGGATGTGACGGCGATCAGGGTTGCAAAAACGAGGAACGCGAATGTTCGCATGGTTTCCTCCATGGGTAATGGAATAGTCAGGATAATGTGAGAGGGGTCTTAAGGATTAATTAACGCTCGTTGGCGTTGTGCGGGATTGAGCGCAAGATGTCGCCCGAGCCGGCCGATCTTCAATCCTTGCACAAGAGACCGGAAACCACTCCCGCTCTGACGAGCGCCATACAGCCGAACACTGGCGAAACGGAAGTGCAATTTCCAAGCAGTTCCAGTTTTTCGTGTTTGCGGAGCAGATCACGCTGCTCCGGCCTGAGCGCGGCGAGGCATAAGCCTTCGCACTCACCGACGTCGGCGCAAACCCGCCCGCCATCGCGCGTCGGCATTTTGCAGATGGGCCTCGGAAAGAGGCCCGCCCGGCCCCATGTCCCGCCGGTGCTTTCGCAGGCGAGCTGGGTGTTTGGTATGTCCAAATGCGACCCGCAGGATTTGAGCGGTATTGCGTGCCCTGGATTGCCGATGGCGATCCAGGTGCCGCCGGTACACGTCCAGTATCCGGCGGCCTGGCTGACCGCCGTGCTGCCGATCCACAAGACCAACGCCAACAGGACGCTGAGGCGGAGCGCACGCGCCAATGGCTGCGCGGCCTGCATCGGATCGGGGGCGCCGTCTCGCGTGCGAGGGCTCGATCTTCTAGCCATGATGCTCGCAATGAAAGAGCATCGGCGGTCGGCCACCTTGATTCACATCAAGCGTGTGCGCGATGAAGCTTTGGCAAGCCGTCACTTCACCTTCGTCCAGGTCTCGCTCTGGCAGAGGAAGCCGCCGATGCAGCCTTGCAGGCTGAGTGCGCTGGCGTTCTCCAAAGTGACCGTGCCGGAATAGACCTTGCCGGTCCCGGCGTCAGTCAGATCGCCCTTCCAGATGTTCTCGCCCGACTTGACCGCACCGTGCAGGATCGACTTGCCGACTTCGCCCTTGCGCGCCTGGTCCTTGACCGCGATCACTTTGGCACAAAGCTTGCCGCCGCAATCGTAGAAACGCACCTGCGAGCCGGTCGACGGCCGCAGCCACACACCATACGGCTCGGCCGCGCTGGCCGCTCCGGCAAGCAACGCAAGCCCGCAGCCGGCCAGCAGCGACAATCTGATGTTGGCGTCTTTCATCGTACCCTCTCCCCGGTTGGAGCAATTGGCAATCCTAGCAAGCGAGCACGGACAATGTCCCGTCGCTTATGCCAAAGGTCTCGCGCAAACCGCGCCGGCCGGCCGGTGTCAGGCGCAAGGTGCGGCTGCCGCGCGTGCGGGCAAGCCAGCCGAGCTCGATGCAGCGGCGCAAAATCTCCGCGCCAACCAGTCCGGCGACATGATAGCGTCGCTCGCTCCAATCGAGGCAGGCGCGGCAGAAGACACGCCGGCTCCCCGGCCTCGCCAAAAGTGCGGCGCCAAATTGTGTCAGAAACGTCCGCCCGCGCGCGGTGAGGGCGCCGCCCTCCTCGCTCAGCACGACGAACTTCTTCGTCACCAGCGCATCGGCGAGCGCGACGCCGAGCCGGCCGGCGAGATGATCGTAGCAGGTGCGCGCGAAGCGTAGCGCGTCGTCTTGCGCCGCACGCGGCTGGTAGCGGCCCGGCGTTTCCAGCGCCGCCACCACCTTGATGCTTTCCAACATGCGCGCGACCAGCGGCGAGGCGATGCGGTAATAGCGGTTGCGCCGCTTCTGCGTGACGCTGAGCAAGCGCGCCCGCACCAATTTGTCGAGATGGCCGCTGGCGGTCGGCCGCGCGATATGCGCGAGCGAAGCCAGCTCGCTGGCGGTGAGCGCCTGCCCGCCCATCAGCGCGGCGAGCATGGTTGCGCGCGCGGTATCGCCCACCAGCGCCGCCACCTCCACCATATTTGCCGCCGCGGCCATCGCGCGAGTGTAGCGCCCTGCGCGCGTCGATGCCTAGCGGCAATCATTCGGCCGCGGCCGAACCATCGCGGCGGCGGCGCGCGCTAGGGTGCTGCGGCTGCCGCAAGGAGGCGCGCATGATCAAACGACTACGCGTGGAGCCGATCTCGGATTATCTCGAACGCCGCCGCAAAGGGCCGATCTGCCCGGTCGCCATCGCGAACGGCCTGGTCTTTGTGTCGGGCCTGCCGCCGTTCGATCCGGCAACCGGCGACATCAAGCGCCTGTCGTTCGAGCGGCAGGCCGAGCTCGTGCTCGAACAGATGAAGCGCTGCCTGGAGGCGGCCAACTCCTCGCTTCGCGACGTGCTCAAGTGCAACGTCTATTGCACGCCCGAGCCGTCGCACTTTCCGGCGTTCAACGACATCTACGCGCGCTATTTCCCGAGCGACGCGCCGGCGCGCATCTTCCTGCACGTGCCCGCGTTTACCGGCCCGTTCGATATCGAAATAGATTGCGTGGCGGCGGCATGACGGCGCCGTTCATTATTGCTTGCGACGAGTCGGGAGCGATTTTAAACTCGCGCATCATCGAGTGATTCGAAAAGCATTTGTGCGGCCACCGGAATGACCATTTCCGGGCCCGGGCGTGAGATTCGTGTTTTGTCTGTTGTGTGACAAACCCATTTCTCGCAAGGAGAATCGGATGTGGCCCTGGTGGATTGACTTCATGCTTTCGGCTGGTGGCGTCGCCATCGTCGGGCTGGCTGTCGGCCGTTTTGCCTTGTACCGCTTCACGCGCGGAATGAATCTCGATTGAGGTTTGCGCCGCGCATCGGGCGTGACGCGACGCTCTTAGGCGGCCTGCTCGCGCGCGATCCGCGCAGCCGATGCAGCGGGCTCGGCGTTCTGATGCACCGTGAACGTGTTGCGGCCACGGGCCTTGGCGGCGTAGAGCGCCGCGTCGGCCACTTCAAGCAACCACGCCGAGGTCGCCGGTTGCCCGGGATGCCAGCTCGCCACCCCGGCGCTCAGCGTGACGACGCCATCAGGGCTCGTCTCATGCCGGATGGCGAGCGAGCTTACGCAGGCCCGCATCTCCTCGACGACCTGCGCGGCGCCGCCCACATCCGTCTCCGGCAGCAGCACCGCGATTTCCTCGCCGCCGAAGCGTGCGGCCAAGTCGCTCGGCCGGTGCAACGCGTTCTGCACCGCCGCGCTGATGGCGCGCAGGCACGCATCGCCGGCCGGATGACCATAATGGTCGTTGAAGTCCTTGAAGTGATCGATATCCATCATGATCAGCGACAGCGGCAGCCCGTTGCGCGTGGCGCGGCGGAATTCCCGCTCGATGGTCTGGTCGAAACAGCGTCGATTGGCGAGGCCGGTCAGTCCGTCGCGCAAGGCCTGCATACGCGTCGCACGGTTGGCCTGATCGACCCGATAGCCGAGCACGCCAATGACCGCGAGGATGCACAGCACGATCGCGCCGTGTACCTGCAACTGGCTCACCCAGTCGTTCAGGATCGCCGAACTGTCCTCGGCGACCAGAACGGTCATCGGATAGTGTATGAGATGCTTGGACGAACCGACGCGGTCGACGCCGTCCACCGGTGAGCGATATTCGACGTTGCCGTGCGATGCGACGAGCGCCGCGAGCTCGCCGTCGCCGAAGTGCGCGGGACTGCTGGCGAGCAACGTGCCATCATCCGAGATCATGGCGATGGAACGGCCGTCCTTGTTGCGGACCGATGTGAACAGCTTGCGGAAGAAGTCCATCGACACGCTGGTCACCACGATGCCGGCGAAATCGCCGTTGCGTTCATTGATCCGGCGCGACACCGTGATGTTGAGCGTGTTGTCGACCTTGCTGCGCACCGGCTCGCCGACGAAGACGTCGCGCGTGTTGTGGCTCTTGAGATAGCGGAAGTAGTCGCGCTCGCGGTAGTTCATGCCGACCGGATGCGGCACCAGCGACTTGACGATGGCGTTGCCGTCCGTGTCGGTGATGCCCATCTCGTGGATGGCCGGCAAGGCCGCGGCGAGCGACGTCATCATGCCGTAGAGGCGCTGCAGGGTCTCGGGGTTCTCGCCTTCGGCTTCGACCCGCTGCACCAGACTGCCGACGACAGTATCGGCGGTCTTGAATGTCGTCTCGATCTGCTGGGAAAGCGATTCGGCAAGGCTCGCGGTGACCATCTTGGCGCTGTGCAGGCTCGCCTGGCGCACGTGCCACATCTGCCAGCCTTCGATGTCGACCAGGGCCGCGGACAGGAACAGAGCGAATGCGATGGTCCAACTCAGCCACGACGAACGGGCGAACGTCGGTCGCGGTCGGGACGATAGCGATGGAGCGGTCAGCGAGAGGCTCATGACGCCGCGAGTGGTACTCCAAGAGGCTCACGGGAGGCTTAAAGCGGTCTGATAAAATTGATGCTGTTATGTCAGGAATGCGCGGGCCGAGAGAGTTCCGTCGGCCCAGCACGGGTGGCACTTCTCGCACCGTCGCACGCGGAACATAGAATATCGATTTGTGGCAGACATATCGGGATACTGATGCATCTATTAATGCAGTTTCCGGAGAGCAGCCCTGCGACAGCAGTACCGTCCGGCGAAGCTCAACATTTCAGCGAACGAACCCAACGGCTGCCCTCTTTGTCACCCGCAAGGGCGAAGAGCAGGGCAACACCGGCCAGTGGGGGCACAAGTTCAGCAAATTGTGAACGACGTATTCGCGCGCCGGTTTGTTAGTTTCCCGGGGCTGTCACGGAACTCATAGCGAGGTTCTGCCATGACGCTCGGGACCAACAAACTCGTCCAAACCGCCAGGCGCGCCGCGCCGCATGTTCTCAGCATCATCCGCGGCGGACCTTGGACGATCGCGGCATTATTCCGCGCACGTGCGGAACTAGAGCCCGGCTGGCATTCGGCTCGCGCGGCGCGGCGAAATTCGCTACAGTGAACACGCAAAACCATGGGCACAGTCAGAATGGTGCATTTTGGCATTCCCCGCCGCTCGACAGAGAGCGGAGGAGGAGGAACCGTTGCCGGTCAATTGGCGCCGCGGCCTGTTTCGCGTCTGGCTGCTGTTTTGCGCCGCCTGGCTGATGGGCTGGGCGATCTATTTGACCATGTACGGTCTGCACGGCGGGTTCAAAACGAACCGCGAACTGTATGAGATCCCCGTCCTGCTGTTCGGACCGCCGATCGCCATGCTGCTGTTCGGGCTCGCCGCCGGCTGGGCCTTCCGCGGCTTCAAGGCGGAGAAGACCCCGCCGGAGAAGTGAGCGGGGCGGAGCGGGGCGCCACACACTCGGTTGTCATGCTCGCGAAGGCGGGCATTCACGCCTTTCTCATCCTGAAGAGCAATCGCGAAGATGAGGAGCGAGGAATGGTCACCCCTGGTAGTTTGCAATCAGCAGCGACCAGGCATTCCAGACACACACCCAGATCAGGACGATACAGCTCGCGGTCACAAGGTACATGCCGCCCCCGGCGTGAACAATCAGCCCTGCCCCACCACCGGCGCCAAGTAGCCAGGTGAGCGTGCCCGCGAACAATCGCAGCGGGGGCAATCCAGCGACTGTTGCGATCCAGCTCCGGATCAGCGGCACCATCAGAAGCAGCAGCAGTAATAAATTCAGGATAATCAGCTCAACGCCGAGCCAGTCGGGCGGCTGTGGCGCAAGGACCAGAATGGATTCGATCAAGGCGCCGATCAGCGCAAAGATGTTGGTAAAAGCGCGGCGGCCCCAGTGCGGCGTCTTGGCAATGTTTTCGACGTGCAAGGACGTTGCAACGAAAAGGAGCCCGGTCAGCGCTGCGATTGCTCCGCCGAGCGTGACATAAAGTTCGTGCCAGGCTTCAGGATTATAGGCGTTGGGCATCAGCATCATTCGGGCTTGCGTGCTTTGAAAGCGAGTGCGCGCGAGGAATAGCTGACGGTGCCGTCGGCGGCCGCGGGCAGCATCGCTTGCATCGTCGCACGCAACCGCGCCCGGCCTTCGTCGCTCAGCGCGGCGATCGATTGTCCCGGTGGCGCGATCGGTAGGCAATGCGTTTCCCAATAGTCCTCGAAGCTCAGGAATGTGCGGGTTGCTTCGAGTATGGTGATGGCGATGTTGGAAAAGCCTGCAGTTTCCAATGCCATCCGTGCCCCCTCTGGGGCGGATTCCGGTCGCATCGGCGGCCGCAGGACATTGGCATCAATTGTTTCAAGACCGCGCTCGATGGGAGCGAATGGCGCATCATTGGCCGTCGCGGAGCGGTGCCAGAGATAAGCCGTGACAGTGCCGCCAGGCCGCAGTACGCGCCGCATCTCGGCGAGGGCCTTGGCGCGGTCGGGAATGAAATTGATCACTAGCGCCGACGCCACGATATCGAATTCGTCATTGGCAAACGGTAGCGCCATTGCGGCGGCGGTGCGGAATTCGGCCGCCGGTGTTTGCCGGCGCGCGTATTCGATCTGCGCGGCAGCCGGGTCGACACCGACGATTGAGCCAGGCGAGCAACGTTTGAGCACGAGCTCGGTGAAGGCGCCTGCGCCGCAGCCGACATCAAGCCAGCGCAGGCCGGAAGTGGGTGTCAGCCAGTCCAGAAACCGCGCGCCAACGGCGCCACTCCATCGGCCCATGACGCGGTCGTAGGCCGCGGCGTCGTCGAACGCGACTTTGACTTCTGGCATTCCGCCTCCCAGTGCGCGCGAATGATAGCGTGGCCAGCGCTGTTGTCATGCTGGTTTACTTGGGCCCTTGACCCACTCCCTCCCCGGCGCTCACCTGCGCCGCGATGTCCGAACCTCTCCCCGACACCATCTTCGCCCTCTCCTCTGGCCGCGGGCCGGCGGCGATTGCGGTCGTGCGCATCTCCGGCCCACGCGCCGGCGAGGCGCTCAAAGCGCTGATCGGCAAGGTCCCCGCCCCGCGCGCGGCCGCGCTCGCCCGCGTGCGCGATCCCGCTTGCGGCGAGGCCATCGACCAGGCGCTGGCGCTGTGGTTTCCGGCGCCCAACAGCGAGACCGGCGAGGACACAGCCGAGCTGCAATTGCACGGAGGCCGCGCGGTGGTCGCGGCGACGCTTCGTGCGCTTGCCCGCCTTCCGGGCTTACGCCCGGCCGAGGCCGGCGAATTCACCCGCCGCGCCTTCGAGAACGGCAAGCTCGATCTCACCGCGGTGGAAGGCCTCGCCGACCTGGTCGCGGCGGAGACCGAAGGCCAGCGCCGGCAGGCGCTGCGCCAGTTGCAGGGCGCGCTCGGCAACCGCGCGGAAACCTGGCGGCAGCGGCTGATAAAGGCGCTGGCGCTGGTCGAGGCGCGCATCGATTTTTCCGACGAGGCCGATGTGCCGGAGGATCTGCTCGGCCCGGCGCTGGCCATCGCGCGCGAGCTCGCGGGCGAAATCGCTGCGGCGCTGGCCGATGGCGGGCGCGGCGAACGCTTGCGCGAGGGGCTGACCGTCGCCATCGCCGGGCCGCCGAACGCCGGCAAATCGACGCTGCTCAACCGGCTGGCCAGGCGCGAGGCGGCGATCGTGTCGCCTTATGCCGGCACCACGCGCGACGTGATCGAGGTGCATCTCGACCTCGGCGGCTGGCCGGTGACTTTGCTCGACACCGCCGGCATCCGCGAGAGCGAAGACTCGGTGGAGATGGAGGGCGTGCGGCGCGCGCGCGAACGCGCTCGGGCCGCCGACCTGGTGCTGTGGGTGGTGGATGCGGCGGACGAGGACGCAAAAAATGCTGCAGCAAGGGGTGCAGCAATTTCCGCCGGGCGCGCGTCCGACACCAGTCCTGTCATTCCGGGGCGCGAGCAAGGCGAGCGAACCCGGAATCCAGGGGCCCACGCCGTGGCCCCTGGATTCCGGGCCCGGCCCTTCTGGCCGTCCCGGATTGACGGTGAATTAGCCGGCGTGCCGGGGAATGACGAAATTGAGCGCCTCCCCGCTCCGCCCGCCTGGCTGATCCGCAACAAAATCGATCAGATTCGTGCCCAACAAAGAAATGAATCTAGAATACAGGGATATCAAAGGGATGAAACGCGATCCATCTCTAATAAGCTATTAAGAAATATGGTTAATAATCCTTTAAATTATAAGAGTGAATCAATATCCGATATATCTGAATCAGAATTCAATATTTCAGCGCTGACTGGCGAGGGTTTTGACGCTTTACTGGCTCAATTGACGCGACAGGCGGAGGCTTTCCTGGCCGGGACCGAGGCCGCCCTGGTGACGCGCGAACGCCATCGGCGGGCGCTCGAGGAGGCCGTGGCAGCGCTCCAGCGCGCCCAAAGCCCCGAGGTCGCCGCCAAGGAAGACCTGCTCGCCGAGGAGCTGCGGCTCGCCGCACGCGCGCTCGGCCGCCTGACCGGCCGGGTCGATGTCGAGGATATCCTGGACGTGATCTTCCGCGACTTCTGCATCGGCAAATAGCGGGTCCAGAACAGGTCTCCCCACCGGCCGATGTTCTGGCGTCGGAGGGTCGGAAGACCCTTCACTTCTGACCTAGTTCGGTGCGAGCAATGGCCACATCTGGCGCCAGAAGATCGAGTTCTTAGGTATTCTGGCACCGGGAGCGCAATGTTTCACGTGAAACATTCCGGCAAAACCGCTTGTCTTTGACCCCTCCCCGCGCCTCCGCTACAACGCCGCATCCGAGGTCCTATGAGCACTCGATTCGACGTTGTCGTGATCGGCGGCGGCCATGCCGGCTGTGAGGCCGCGGCTGCCAGCGCACGCATTGGCGCGCGGACCGCGTTGGTGACGCATCGCTTTGCCACTATCGGCGCCATGAGCTGTAATCCGGCCATCGGCGGCCTAGGCAAGGGCCATCTGGTCAGGGAAATCGATGCTTTGGACGGCCTAATGGGCCGCGTCGCCGACCAGGGCGGCATCCAATTCCGCATCCTGAACCGCCGCAAAGGCCCCGCCGTGCGCGGTCTGCGCGCCCAGGCCGACCGCAAGCTCTACGCGGCGGCGATGCAGGCGGCGATTTCGCAAACGCCGAATTTGCAGGTGTTCGAAGCCGAAACAGACGATCTCGTGATTACCAATGGCCGCGTTTGCGGGGTCAAATTCGCCGACGGCCGCGAACTCGGCTGCGGCGCGGTGGTTCTCACCACCGGCACCTTTCTGCGCGGCCTCATCCATATCGGCGAAACGAAAATTCCCGCCGGCCGTGTTGGCGAAGCGCCGGCGCTTGGCCTCTCGCGCACGCTGGAATCAATCGGCTTCATGCTCGGCCGCTTGAAGACCGGCACGCCGCCGCGCCTCGACGGCCGCAGCATCGATTGGTCCGCGCTCGAGATGCAGCCCGGCGACGATCCGCCCGAGCCGTTCTCAGTCCTCACGACGCGTATCGACAATCCGCAGATCCAATGCGCCATCACGCGCACGGTCGAAGCGACGCACAAGATCATCCGCGCCAATGTGCATCGCTCGCCGATGTATTCGGGGCAAATCGAGAGCAGGGGCCCGCGCTATTGCCCGTCGATTGAAGACAAGATCGTCAAGTTCGGCGAGCGCGATGGCCATCAGATTTTCCTCGAGCCGGAAGGTCTCGACGATCACACCGTCTACCCGAACGGAATTTCGACGTCGCTTCCCGAAGAGGTGCAGCACGCACTCGTCGCGACGATTCCCGGATTGCAAAACGCCAAGTTTGTCCGGCCCGGCTACGCGATCGAATACGACTACGTCGATCCGCGCGAATTGCATCCGACGTTGCAGACGAAGCGGCTGCGCGGGCTGTTCCTGGCCGGCCAGATCAACGGCACCACAGGCTACGAAGAGGCTGCGGCACAGGGACTTCTTGCGGGTCTCAACGCGGCGTCGCTGGCCGGCGCCGGCGGCGACATCATCTTCGATCGCGCGCGTGCCTACATTGGCGTGATGATCGACGATCTCGTCACGCGCGGCGTGAGCGAGCCGTATCGCATGTTTACCTCGCGCGCCGAATATCGTTTGCAACTGCGCGCCGACAACGCCGATCAGCGTTTGACCGATACGGGAATTTCCATCGGCTGCATTGGATCGACGCGCGCGCAATTGCACACGGAAAAAATGATCGCGCTGGACGATGCGCGCGCGTTCGCCAAGTCGGTTTCGCTTACGCCGAAAGAGGCGGAGCATCACGGACTTGCTCTGAACAAAGACGGCCAGCGGCGCAGCGCATTTGAATTGCTGTCGTATCCGAACATTTCGATGTCGAATCTCGCGTCGATTTGGCCGCGCTTTGCCGAGTTGGATTCGAAAGTCGCCGAGCAAATCGAGATCGATGCGAAGTACGACGTCTATCTCTCGCGCCAGGCGGCCGATGTTGCGTCGTATCGGCGCGATGAAAGCTTCACGCTGCCGGACGATCTCGATTACGAAGCCATGCGCGGACTTTCCAACGAAGCGAAACAAAAGCTGCAAGCAAGTCGGCCGCGCACCATCGGCCACGCGAGCAAGATCGACGGCATCACGCCGGCGGCGCTGACGCTTTTGGTCGCGCATGTGAAGCGCGGCAAGAACGCCGCGAAGCGCGCTTGAAAACAAGCGGGCAGGGCGTTTTCGATCTCGCCGCCGACAAGAAACGCGCACTCGCGCTCACGCCTGTTTCACGTGAAACAGAAGAGCGGCTGAGTTGATACGTTGCTCTGCTTCTTCTTTGGCAGAGCAAGTTCAACCTGGTCGCTTCTTCCACGCTGCCAATTCTGTGGACCCGCCACATCGCAGACTCGCTCCAACTCCTGCCACTGGCGCCACAGGCGAAGGTGTGGGTGGACTTCGGATCGGGCGCGGGCTTTCCCGGCATCCCGATCGCCTGCGCCTTGGCCGACACGCCCGGGGCCATGGTGCACCTGGTTGAAAGCGTAGGGAAAAAGGCAAATTTTCTGCGCGAGGTGGTGCAGGCCATTGGAATTCCGGCCCAGGTCCACCAGGAGCGGGCGGAGAAATTTGGGGAAACCTGTGCAGAAGCCGTCGACGTGGTGACGGCCCGCGCGGTCGCCCCATTGAAAACCCTGTGTGATCAAGCGTTTCCTTTGATCGCCAAAGGCGCGGTCGGCCTGTTCCCCAAGGGACAAGATGTAGCGGCTGAATTGACCGAAGCCGCTAAATATTGGAGTATTCAGGCCTCGATGGTGCCCAGCGTAACTCATCCGGCTAGCTCAATCGTCGTGGTGCGCAGCCTGCGTAAGCTGAAAAATCCTCGGCGCTAACGATAAGTAACTGATTAAACAGCGGAATTATCAAATGTCCGACGTGCCAACCGATCATCCCGACGTCGTCCCGTTGCCGCAGCCGGCCAGGCCCGACGCCGCCCGGCCGCGCGTGCTGGCGGTCGCCAACCAGAAGGGCGGCGTCGGCAAGACGACGACCGCGATCAATCTCGGCACCGCGCTCGCCGCTATCGGCGAGCATGTGCTGGTGGTCGACCTCGACCCGCAGGGCAACGCCTCGACCGGGCTCGGCATCGAGCGCAAGGCGCGGCACGTGTCGACCTACGACGTGCTCACCGGCAAGGCCTCCCTGCGCTCGGCCGTGCTGCCGACCGTGGTGCCGCAGCTCGACATCGCGCCCTCGACCATGGACCTGTCCGGCCTCGAGCTCGAGATCGGCCGCGAGCGCGACCGCGCCTTCCGCCTGCGCACCGCGCTCGCCGAGCTCAACAAGGGCCCGCGCAATTTCGACTACAGCTACGTGCTGGTCGACTGCCCGCCGTCGCTCAACCTGCTTACGGTCAACGCCATGGCGGCGGCGGACTCGATCCTGGTGCCGCTGCAATGCGAGTTCTTCGCGCTCGAAGGCCTGTCGCAATTGTTGAAGACGGTCGACCAGGTGAAGTCGAGCCTCAACCCGACGCTGTCGATCCACGGCATCGTGCTCACCATGTACGACTCGCGCAACAACCTCTCCAACCAGGTGGTCGCCGACGTGCGCCAGCACATGGGCGCCAAGGTCTACGACACGGTGATCCCGCGCAACGTGCGCATCTCGGAGGCGCCGTCCTACGGCAAGCCGGTGCTGGTCTACGATCTGAAATGCGTCGGCAGCGAAGCGTACTTGCGGCTGGCCACCGAGATCATTCAGCGCGAGCAGGCGTTGAAGGCGGGTTAGTTTGCTTTTCCCTCCCCCTTGTGGGGAGGGTGGCGAGCGCAGCGAGCCCGGTTGGGGGTAACTTTCCATCAGGCGTGACCCCCGCCCCGATCCTTGCTTCGCTCGGATCGACCCTCCCCACAAGGGGGAGGGATAAGAAGAAACCAAAGCGTCAACAAATTTTAAGAGGCAAGCGTGACACGGAGTTCAGGAGCGGCGGCGATGGCGGATCATTCGCGATTGGGACGCGGCCTGGCATCGCTGATCGGCGATGTCGGCGAAGAGTCCTCAGCGCCGGAGCCGGCGCGCCGGCCGCGCCGCGCGCCGATCGAAAATCTCAAAGCCAATCCGCGCAACCCGCGCCGCGCCTTCACCGAGGCCGAGCTCGGCGAACTCGCCGAGTCGATCCGCGAACGCGGCATCATCCAGCCGATCGTGGTGCGCGCCACCGGCGCGCCCGAACAATTCGAGATCATCGCCGGCGAGCGGCGCTGGCGCGCGGCGCAGCGCGCCGGCCTGCACGAGGTGCCGATCGCCATCGTCGACGCGACCGACGTGCAGTCGCTCGAATTCGCCATCATCGAGAACGTGCAGCGCGCCGACTTGAATCCGATCGAAGAGGCGGCCGGCTACATCGCGCTGATGGAGCAGTGCAACCACACGCAGGACCAGGTCGCGCAGATCGTCGGCAAGAGCCGGCCTTACGTCGCCAACATGGTGCGGCTGATGAAGCTGTCCGAGCCGGTGAAGGCCCTGGTGCGGGCGGGCAAACTGTCGGCCGGCCACGCGCGGCTGCTCGTCGGCCACGCCAACGCGCAAGTGCTTGCCGAGATGGCGGTCGACGAGGGCTTCAGCGTGCGCCAACTCGAGGAGTGGGTGCGCGAGGAGGAGGGCAAGCCCGGCGATGCGACATTCGACGCCATGCAGAAGAAAATCCGCGCCGGCGTCGCGGCCGGCAAGGACGCCGACACCCGCGCGCTGGAGCGGCGGCTGTCGGACTCGCTAGGGCTGAAGGTGAGCATCGATCAGCGCGGCGAAGGCGGCACGCTGCATATCAAGTACAAGGATTTGGATCAGTTGGATGGGGTGTTGAGGAAGTTGGGGGGCGGGTGACGTTTTGCGGTTCGCGAAATGCGCGTTGCTTTGCTGTTAGTGATCGGGGATCGTAATGCCCAATCACATTCTTTTTAGTAACTCGCCATCCGGGCGTCGGGATTTTACGATTAATTTTTTCTACGAACATTCAGCGAATTCAAACCACCCGGGGGGAACCGGGCGGCGACCCCAACGTCTGGGTCTGGGTCGGGTCTTCCGTCGCTTTCAAATACGACGACGCGTCCCGCAACACGACGTGCCATGTCGTGGCCATCGATTCGATATGAATGGCGTGGAGCGTTCGCGCTTTCCCTCTGCCGCAAGGGAAGGGGGAAGAGAGCAAGCAGCCGCGCGGGAATGACGACCGGCCTAACCCTTCTTCGGCTCCCAGCGATAAGCCTTGGCGCAGGCGCCGCCCATCTGCATCGCGCGCTCGCTGTCGCTCTGGCAGCCAGTCTTGAGGAAAGGACGCAATCAGCGATCAGGCGCCTTTGATGCCTGTCGCAAGCCCCCGAGCGCCAGACGCGAGATGAGATCGGCTAGCTCATCCACAAACGGAGTGTCCGGGGCGATCTTGAACGGCTCTTGCGCGAAAAGCTCACGGTTTCGCACGAAGGTGCTGCATTGTCCCATCAGCCAAATAGCGCCGCACAGGGCGACCCGCCGATCCGTGCCCGAGGGCAAGAACCTTTGCACGATATCGACGGCGGCGGTCAGATAGGTGACCGAATTCTTCGCCATGAACTTGAGAAAGACCTTGCTCGGATGCGCGGCCTCCCAGGCGAATATGCGGATGTACAGGCTTAACTCGTCGCGAAACAGCAGCGGCCGCAACTGCTGATGCACGAAGCTGCGCAGGGCTTCCTCGCGAGAAAGAGACTTAAGTTTCGCGGGATCGAATCCGGCCTGTTCCGTCAGCTTCTCGAATGCCGTTTTGAGCAGTTCGAGATAGAGCCCGTCCTTTCCCTTGAAATGGTAGTTGATGGCGGCCTGATTGACGCGCGCCTTGGCCACGATGTCGCGAACGCTCGTGGCCTGGTAGCCCTTGTCAGCCAAGAGCTGAGTCGCCGCCTTCATGATCGAACTGCGGGTGTATTCAGACGGACGCGTCATGAGGTTCCAATTCAAACAAGTGTTTGAATTGTTTGCATAATGCCTCTTGCAACAAAATGCAAACGTCTTTGATCGCCCGGCCGGAGCCAAACGTCATGGTTCCGCCTCAAACGGCTGTTTGAATTTCATTCAAGCGTATGAAATGCGAGGTTGCCGGCCTAAGAATCACGGAGTCCTTCCATGCTTGAGCGAACGTCGAGATTCGTCCTGGAAACGCTGCCTTACGTCATCATGGCGACGTCTGCCGTGCTCATCGTGCACACGTTCGTCAGCCTCTAAATCGAGGCGCTCCCGTTTCGCGATTCATCAAAAATCGCGCCTGAGGACATCGTACACCGCGAGCGTAAGCTATGGCATTCTTCAACGGAAATTCGCAGTTACCCCGCCTCTTTCGCTGGCTGCTTGGAAAATTGGTGCCGGCGTCGGTTTCTTATCGGCCCGAGCGGCATTACATGCGCGGCCCTGGGCCGAAGTGCCGCGAAAGGCACCCGGAGCCTCAAATCCGCCGATCTGCCGGCTGACTTAGCCTTTCTTCGGCTCCCAGCGATAAGCCTTGGCGCAGGCGCCGCCCATCAGCATCGCCCGCTCGCTGTCGCTCAGCCGGTCGGTCTTGAGGAACGGCTCGACGGCCTGCTCGTAGTTGACGACGGCGTAGGCGCGCGTCCAGTCCGTGCCCCACAGGCAGCGCTCGAACCCCCAGGCGTCGAACACGCGGGCGAGCGGATCCCAGATGTCCGCGAAGGGATACGGTTCTTTCGACAGCGTGCAGGCGCCGCTCACCTTGATCACGACGTTCTTGCGCCTGGCGAGGTCCAGCACCTTCGGCAGGTCGGCCCACGGCTGCGGCGGCGCCGGCGGCGTGCGCGGCTGCAGGATGCCCAGATGGTCGATGATGAAGCGCGTATCGGGGTGGCGGTCGATCACCGCTATGCCTGCGTCCAGGTTGCCCCAGCAAAGGACGTTGACCGGGAAATCGTACTTGACGGCCGCGCGCGCGATGCGGTCGAGGCCCGGGTCATTCGGATTGCGCTTGGCCTCCTTGGTCAGGAAAATGCGGATGCCGACCGCGCCCGGCGTCCGCTTCCAGTCGGCGACGACGTCGGTCACGGCCGGATCGTCCGGGTCGACCGGCTTGACGATCGCCATGCGGCCGGGATGGGCCTTTTGCACTTCGACCGCATAACTCGCATCGTACTGGTAGAGCGAAAAGGCGGAGATGAAGATCGCGCCGTCGATGCCCAGCTTGTCCATCGCCGCCACCATCTCGTCGCCCGTCACATGCGCTGGCCAGTTCGGCACGTTGTGCCAAGGCCGCTTCGGGGTGTTCGCCTCATAGGCGTGGACCTGGGAATCGATGATCGTCACCGGAGAAGCTCCTCTGTTAATTGCGTTTAGAATCGTAGCAGGTCGGAAAGAGCCGGCCACCGCGCGCTTCAAGCCGCTACGGCTTGCGCCCCCAGAACATCTCGATGCCTTTCCAGACGAATCTGCCGGGATCGGAGACCAGCCCGGCGAAGGCTTTCTCCAGGTCCTTCGGACTGTAATAGGGAAACTCGTCGAGCTTCCAGCCGACGCGCGCCAGCAGCTTGTCGAAGACGTACTCGATATGCATGTCGAGGCCGATCTTCATCGCCGTCTCGGGGCTGTAGGCGATCTCGGCCAGCACCAAATTTCGCCCGGGCTTCATCACGCGCAGCATCTCCGCGCCGGTCTCGCGCCAATCGTCGGTGTGCTGCACGCCTTGCAGACAGGCGGCGCAATCGAACGCGCCGTCGGCGAAGTGGCGCGTGTAGGTCCATTGCCAGGTCGCAAGCTGGCCGTTTCGGCCGCGCTTCTTGGCGATGTAGTTGTCGCGCGCCTCGTCGGTGATGTCGATGACGCGGACTTCGCCCTTGGGTCCAATGCGCGCGCGCATGTCGTCGACGAAGCCGCACGGCTCGATGCACTCGCCGATGATCAGCACTTTGTCGCCTTCGCGCAGCTCGAGTCGGTCATAGATGACGTTGCGCGCGACCTCGGCCTTGCGCCACATGAACGGCAGGCCGCCGAGCAGCACGGCACGGCACCAGCGTTCCTGCTCCTTCTCGTCGAGAATGACGTCGCCGAAGCGGCGCACGTCATAGGGCTGCATCCAATTCCAGGGGTCTTCTTTGTCCATGCCGCCCATGCGCTGCCTCGGTCGTGCTCGGAGTTTCGATCAGGGGCACGATATCGGCCACGTCGCCGCCGCTCAATGGCGCGCCGGTCGCATGGGCCCGCGCCGTGCAATCGGTGGCTTTCACCATCGGCGGGGAGTAAGCATCGGCCTTGACCAAGGAGCGACCATGCAGGCCGGCAAGAAGAAACCGAAGTGCAAGAACTGCGAAGGCAAGGGTCTCGTCAAACAAGGCGACAAGAAAGTGAAATGTCAGCGCTGCGGCGGCACCGGTTATAAGGCTCCGCCGCCGGCGCCCAGGTAACGCCGGGCAAGCCCGCAATCGCGCGCGGCGCGCGATCAGATGGCGCCCGGGCCGTTTATTTTGTCGAAAATCCCAAGCTGCTTTTGCGCGCCTTCGGGCATGTCCGGCACGCGCAAGTTCCGGCCCATGAACGTGACCCACGGCTTCTCGGCGACCGGCTGCAGCAGCGCGAAATTCCAGAACTGCTGCTCGTTCATCTCGATCTCGGTCACCTTGTGATCGAGCACCCAGTTGCGCAGCGTGGTCAGCCTGGGCTGCTGATCGGTTACGGAGAACATGTGTTCGGGCAATGCTTTTTTCATGGCGTAGCTCATAGACCCTTGTGCTTAACAAGGTCTGACGGCGCGGAGGCGGTACCCGAAGGCGGTGGGGCGCTCGCGCTTAGGCGATCTCTTGCGATGGCCCCGGATGTTTGCCGGCGCGTTGCGGCAGGATCAGCAGACAGGCCAGGATAAACGCGGCAATCACCGCCGAGGCGACCGGACGGCTGAGCGCGAGCCCACCATGGCGCACGGGCTTGTCGAGATAATCGCCGACCGTTGCGCCCAGTGGCCGAGTCAGGATGAAGGCGATCCAGAACAGCAGCACGCGCGATACGCCGGTCCAGACGTAGGCGGCGGCGACGACCGCGAGACCGGCGGCGAAGACCAGCGCGCTGTATTCGTAGCCGAGGCCGGTCGAATTCGGCGGTCCAGTCGCCGAGCGCGGTGCCGAGCGTCTGCGAGAAGGTGATGGCCGCCCAGTAGTATACTTCGACCTTGGGCGTCGCCACCGTGTCGACCGAGATCGTGCCGCGCGACCAGTGCCACAGCCCGAGCACCGCGAGCAGGCAAGCGAGCAGCACCGCCGAGCCGCCGGCATAGCCGATGCCGAGCGAGCGGTCGGCGAAATCCGCCATGGTGGTGCCGAAGGTGGTGGAGGCGATGATGGTCGCCCAATAGAGGAACGGGTGGAATTTGCCGGCGGCGATCTGCCAGGCGACCAGTACGGCGAGGGCTGCGAGAAACAGCGCGCTGCCGGCGAGATAGCCCCAATGCAGGGTCATGGTGACGCTGTCGCCGCCGGTTTCGCCCAGGCTGGTGGCGGCGATCTTGATCAGCCAGAAGATGAGGGTGACTTCGGGAACTTTGCTCTGGGTCGCCTTCGCGGTGTCGTGCATGAGCGGCGCAGCCAGTCCTTACGGTGGGCCATTTTTGCGCGGCAAAGGTGGCGAAATTTCGCTGCGCGGCGGCGCACCAAACCGCCCGCCGCCGGCCCCGGCTGGAACTTTTTCGGGGCTTCCCTCGAATTTCGGTTCCCAATAGATTGAACCGACCGGTTTTCGCCCACCCGTGTGGACCCCATGCGCGCCCGCCGCGACGCCGCCATCCGCCTGCTGAAAACCATGATGGGCGCTTCGGTGGTGATTCCGGTCGCGATCTTTTGCTATGCCAGTTGGGTCGCCCATCAGAACGCCTACACGCATGCCGACGAAAGACTATGGGCCAGCTTGGGCATCATGTCCGAGCATACGTCCAGGATATTCCAGTCGGTCGACCTGACCTTCACCAGCGTGGACGCGATCGCCGGCGATCTCACCGACGAGGAGATCAAGGCGGCGGAGCCGGCTTTGCATGCGAAATTGAGCAAGCTGGAAAAGGCAACCGGCGCGGTCGACGCCATCCTCATCGCCGACAAGGACGGGCACACGCTGGTGTCCTCGGCGCTCTCGCCGGTCCCGCCCACGGCCGTCGTCGCCGACCGCGATTATTTCCGGGCGCAGAAGGATCGCGACGCCGGGACGTTCATCGGCGGGGTGCTGCAGCCGCGCTTGCGCAAGGGCGAATTCTTCGGCGTCAGCCGGCGGCGGCCGTCGAAAAACGGCGAATTCACCGGCGTCATCATGGTCGCGGTTCAGCCGAAGGTGTTCACCGATTTCTACGCCCAGCTCGCGCGCGACGCCGGCGGCGGCGGCTTTTCGCTGGCGCGCGCCGATGGCGCGATCCTCGCGCGCTATCCGGCGGCGCCCGAAGGGGTGAACCGCTTCGGGCCCGAGAGCGGTTTCATGCGCAACGTTTCGAAGTATCCCGTCGGCGCCATCATCACCACCGGTCATTCGATCGAGGGCGTCGAGCGGCGCATCGCGTTTCGTCCGCTGGGGTTCGGCAATCTCTACGTCTCCGACGGCATGGGCACCGACGCGATCATCGACGACTGGCTGCGCACGATCACGGCGCATCTCTACTTCGGGCTTCCCGCCGTTCTCGTCCTGATCGTGCTGGTGCTGATGACCATGCAGCGCACGCGCGAATTCTATAACGAGGCCGAGCGGCGCGAAGCCGCCGAACAGGCGCTACGGCAGGCACAGAAGATGGAGGCGGTCGGCCAACTGACCGGCGGCGTCGCGCACGACTTCAACAACCTGCTGACCATCATCATCGGCAATCTCGGCATCGCCCGGCGCGGCGTGGTCGAGGCGCGCGCCGAGCGCGCGCTCGACAATGCGCTGGCCGGCGCCGAGCGCGCCGCGCAACTGACCCAGCGCCTGCTCGCCTTCTCGCGCCGGCAGCCGCTCGATCCGCGCGCGCTCGACGTCAACAAGCTGATCGTCGGCATGTCGGACCTGCTGAACCGCACGCTCGGCGAAAATATCGCGCTGGAGACGATCAGCGGCGCCGGGCTGTGGACGGTCGAGGCCGACGCGCCGGAGCTCGAAACGGCGCTGCTCAACCTGGCGCTCAACGCGCGCGACGCCATGCCGGACGGCGGCAAGCTCACGATCGAAACCAGCAACGCCTATCTCGACGACGACTATGCCGCCGTGCACGCGGGCATCAAGCCGGGCCAATACGTGCTGATCGCGGTGTCGCGACACCGGCGCCGGCATGTCGGCGGCGACGATCGAGCGCGCCTTCGATCCGTTCTTCACCACCAAGGAGACGGGCAAAGGCACCGGCCTGGGCCTGAGCCAGGTCTATGGCTTCGTCAAGCAGTCGGGCGGGCACGTCAAGATCTACAGCGAGGTCGGCGAAGGCACGACCGTCAAGCTCTATCTGCCGCGGCTTCCACGGCGAAGAACCGGTGTCGCCGTCGGAGGAGCCGGCCGGCTCCGAGCGCGGCCGCGGCGAAACCATTCTGGTGGTCGAGGACGACGACGGCGTGCGGCAATATGCCGCCGAAATCCTGCGCGACCTGAACTATCAGGTGATCGAAGCCAAGGATTCCGCCGCCGCGCTGCGCCTGCTCGAGGCCGACAAGAAGTTCGATCTGCTGCTGACCGACGTGGTGCTGCCGGGCAAGAACGGCCGCGAGCTCGCCGACGAGGTCAAGCGCCGCTGCCCCGGCGCCAAAGTGGTGTTTATGACCGGCTATTCGCGCAACGCGATCGTGCATCAGGGCCGGCTTGACCCCGACACCGAGCTGATCTCCAAGCCGCTGATCGAGGGCGTGGTGGCGCGCAAGATCCGCCAGGTGCTCGATGCGCCGGCGCCCGCGCCGTGAACCTCCCGGCCGCGCCGCGCTACTTACAAGAAGTGCGGCCATTCTGGGGGTTAATGTGAGCGCACCGCATTCCGGCAAAAGCCGATGGACCCGTACGGCGCTAATCGGCGCGGCGCTGGTGGCCTGGCAGCTTTACGAACTCGCCAGCGCGACCGAGGCGCCGTCACGCGCGGTGCTGACGCTGCACTACATCTTCCTCGCCTGCGGCCTACTCGCGGTCGGCGGTGCCCTGGTCGCTTATCTGCAGAGCGAGTGAATCTTACGGCTTCTTGGCGAAGTAGCTGCACCAGCCGTTCGCCGAAATGCCGCCTGCGACCAATTGGCACGACTTTGGCGGACGGAAGAAGTTGCATTGCGCGCAGCTTTGTCCGTTCTTGGGATAGTCCTGATATTTCGCCGTCTTCTGGTCGACCTTCGACTGCGCCGCGGCGCTGTCGCTTCTGGCGAGCGAACTCACTGCGGCGGCGATGGTGACGGCGCCAACCAGCTTCGGGAACAGTTGCCGGCGCGACAGCGCCCCGCCGCGCCCCGGCACACGATTATGGGACATGGAACGCCTCCGCCTATCCGGCTCGCCGCCCGTTCGGGCAACGCGAGGCGGCGGCGCAGGTTCCAGCCGGGCCGCCTTATTCCGGATCCGGCGGGACGTGCGGCTCCATCTTGTGGTGCATCCGTTCGGCGTCGGTGAGGGTATCGACCACGGCGGTGGCGGCGCCGACGATGGTGCCGATGACGCCCTTGGACTTGCCGGCCGGCTTTTTCCTGGCCGCGGCCCTGGATTTCTTCTTGACCACCGTCTTGCGCTTTTTGCGCGCTGGCGCGGCGGATTTCTTTTTCTTCTTCTTCGAAGCGGATTTCTTACGCGTCTTTTTAGCCATCGGCGGCCCCCGTTGATGCGAGCTTCGCAGACATCAGCCTAGGCGCAGGTGCGTACCGGCGCCAGGGGGCGGCGCAGCCGGGTCGCTAGAAGACGATGATGCTTTTTTTCTTATGGTCGGCGAGCGAATAGAGCTCGGCTTCGTGCAGCGAAAGCCCGGCCGGGACCAGCATGGCGATCTGGTGCGCCAGCAAGATGAGGAAATTTGCCATCTGCTCGTCGCTGACGCTGATCGCCGTCGCGTCGGCCATTGCGGCCTTGCGGGCGGTGTAATCGTTGAGGCTGCCGCAGACCTGGCTGACCAGGCCGCACGGGATCGGTTGCTCCGCCAGCGGCCGGGCACAATCGCGCAGCACATTCAGCACGATCTTGTGGTTGAGCAATGCGTTGAGTGTGATTTTGCCTTGGTAGGTCAGTCCGGCTTCGACATAGGCGGCGGTCAGGCGTTGGTCGGCGTCGACGCACAGGTGCTGGCGGACATAGTCGGCGAAAGCCGCGAAAAACGGCCGCAACCACGCCTCGTCCAGCTGCTCGATCTCAGCGGCGTAAACCTGGCGCGCGGCATCTTCACCGCAGGCGCGCAAGATCGTGGCGAGGATGTGATCGCGCGCGAACGGCATCTCGGCCATGCTGACGCTGGCGTGCATGCAATGCATGTGCCGATTCTCGAAGATGTCGTAGCCGCACGATAAGCTTTCGATGATTTCGGCGTAGCAGTGCTCGAGGTCTTCCACCGACAACGCACCGCCGCGCGCAACGCATTGAGCGTGCAAGCTGCGATAGACGATGTCGGCTACGGTGCGCGCCGTGCCGAGGCAGTGATGGGGACCGGGTAATGCTTCCGACATTGCGCGCCCTAGGAGCCAGCATGATGATGTACCGGCCTATCTCTAAGGGCGGCTTAAGACGCGCCGGCCAAATCTGCCGCAAATTCAATCAGGCGGTGTATCGGTACGGCGCGCCGCGCGAATCCCGGCAAATGCGCGCTCGCCGCGGCTTTCACGACATGCAATGTGTTGGCTTAGTTAATCGCGTCACAACAACAGGGGGACGGCGCCGTGCCGCACGACTTCACCGACAAAACCGTTCTGATCACCGGCGGTAGCCGCGGACAGGGGGCGGCCGAGGCGCGGCTGTTCGCCCAGCCGGCGCGCGGGTCGTCATCGCCGATGTGCTGGCGGCCGAAGGTGACGCGCTGGCGCAATCGATCCGCGCCGCCGGGGGGAAAGCCGAATACCGCCGGCTCGACGTCACCAGCGAGCCGGATTGGAGCGACGCCGTTGCTTTTGCCAAGAGCGCGTTCGGCTCGCTGCACGTGCTGGTCAACAATGCCGGCGTATCGCTGCGCGGCGTCGATCTCGCCAGTACCTCGCGCGCCGATTGGGACCGCGTGCTGGCGGTCAATCTCACCGGGCCGTTCCTCGGCATCAGGGCGGCGGCGCCGCTCATCCGCGAGGCCGGCGGCGGCGCGATCGTCAATATCGGCTCGACCGCCGGCATCAACGGGCATTTCGCGGCCGCCTACAGCGCGTCGAAATGGGGCCTGCGCGGGCTGACCAAGGCGGCGGCGATGGAATACGCCAACTGGAACATCCGGGTGAACGCCGTGCATCCCAGCATCGTGCCGACGCCGATGGTGGCGGGCGCCGACAAATTCGTCGAAGCCATGGAGCACGTGACCGCGCTCGAGCGCAGCGCGTAGCTGGAAGACGTCGCCCACGCGGTGATGTTCCTGGCGAGCGACGAGGCGGGCTATCTCACCGGGCTCGACCTTCCGGTCGACGGCGGCTTCACCGCGCTCGGCGTCTACCGGCAAGTGTGGCGGCGTGCGACCGGCAAGGCTAATGACGGCGCCGCACCCATCGTCGCACTGGATCGCGGGGCGAAAATACTGCTAATCATGGGCCAGACAAGCCAGGGAGGACATCCGTGCCCGCTTCAATGCAAGGCGAAATGCAGCCGACCATCTACCGCTTCAAGCTCGGCGGCTTCGAGGTCGCGACCATCATGGACAGCAAGGTGATCCGCTCGGGGCTGACGCCCCGCTTCGGCGGCGAGGCCGGCCGGAGGAGGTCAAGGCGCTGGCCAAGGCCAACCGTATCGACGCCGACCGCTACGAGCATCCGTTCACGCCGATGCTGGTCAATACCGGCAAGGAGCTGGTGCTGTTCGACACCGGCAACGGCTCGCTGCGCGACGAATACGAGCAGATGAAGGGCCGCCTGCCGCCGGGCAACCTGGTCGCGCGCATGGCGCAGGCCGGCTACAAGCCGGAGGACGTCGACGTGGTGGTGATCACCCACGGCCATCCCGACCATATCGGCGGCTTGACCAAGGGCGGCCAGCCGGTGTTCCCCAACGCGCGCTACGTGTTCGGCGCCGCCGAATTCGATTTCTGGAACAAGGGCGAGAACGTGCGCGAGGCGCGCAAGTTCAACCGCGAGCTCTACGTGAAGATCGTGGTGCCGCTCGCCAACCGCGCCACCATGATCAAGCCGGGCGACGTGGTGGTGCCGGGCATCATCGCGGTGGATGCCGCGGGGCATTCGCCCGGCATGCTGGCTTTCATGATCGAGAGCGAGGGCAAGCGGCTGCTCAACTGGGCCGACACGGCGGTCAGTACGTGGTGTCGTTGCAGCGGCCGGATCTGCATCTCGACGTCGACGACGACAAGGAGAAAGCGGCGGCGACCCGCAAGCGCATCTTCGACATGGTGGCAAACGAAGGCCTGCTGGTCGCGGGATTCCATACATGCCGTTTCCCGGCCTCGGCTATGTCGAGAGCAGCGGTGGCGCCTATCGCTGGGTGCCGCACAGCTATCAGATGAATTTGTAGACGCGTTCAGGCTCGGATCCCTCCGCCGCGCGCTCACCGCAATTGACAGCAGCGTACGTTGCGCGATGGCCTCGGCGAGCGCGGCGTTGCGCCGCATGTCGAGCGAAGCCTCGGCGAGCTGCGCCATGGCGCGCAGACAGGCGCACCGGAGTCCACAGCGCGCAGCGCGGCGCCGACCGCGTCGGCGCGGCTGAAATGCACCGGCGGCGCGCCGCGCTTCATCGCCCATTCGATCTGAATCGCCGCCTTCGACGGCGAGCTTCATCTTGTGCAGATTGGCGACCTGGCGGATGGCGGCCGAGACGATCGCCGCCGGCGAGGAGCCGCCCGCGCGCGCCTTGCCGAATTCGGTTTCGACGTCGCGGGGTGCGCCGGCAAAGGTGGCGTCGATCACGCCGTCGAGCGCCAGCGCCGAGGCATCGGCCACCACCGCCATCACGTCGGCGAGCTCGACGGTCTTCTGGCCGCGGGCGTAGAGCGCGAGCTTGCGGATCTCGTTGCGCGAGGCAAGACGATCGCCGCCGAGCAGCGCGGTGAGCGCGGCGCGCGCGTCGGGCGCGAGCGTCAAGCTCGCCGCGCGCATCTCCTCGTCGATCAGCCGCGCAAGATCGCGTTCGTTGTCCGGGTAGCAGCCGATGGCGGCGCCGGCTTTGGCCTTCTCGAACAGCGCGCGCAGCGGCGCGGTTTTGCGTAGCTCGCCGGCCTCGACGACGATGCGGCAATCGCGCGGCGGCGCTGCCAGCACCACCTCGATCGACGGCACGATGTTGTGGCGTGAATTGACCCGCAGCAGCACGGCGCGGCGGCCGCCAAACAGCGGCACCGTATTGGCTTCGTCGGCGAGCCGGCCCGGATTGGCCGACAGTTCCTCGCTTTCGATGCGCGCCAGTGCGAAGGGATCGGCGGGGTCGTCGACCGAGGCCTTCACCAGGGCGTCGACGCGCTCGCGCACCAGGCCGGCATCAGGGCCGTACACCAGCACGATCGGCTGCGCCGGATCGGGCCTGGCGATGAAGCGCTCGACGTCGGAGGATTTGATGGCGGTCATTTCTTTGTCATCACTGGGCCACCGCGAAGCGGCGCGACCCGGTGATCCCGATCATCATGGCACTACATTTGCCCGCCTAAGCGAGATGGCCGGGTCAAGCCCGGCCATGACAATTCAGAATTACGTCCCCGCCACGAAATACGACGCCAGGCGGGAGCGGATGCTGTCGGCGATCGCCTTGGCGGCGCGGTTCTCGGCGTCGCGCAAGCCGCGGTCGCCGGCGAAACGCTGCTGCTGGCCGGGAATATCGTACGACACACGCGAGAACGTCTGCCCGTTGATCACCGGCTTGCCGGTGCGCAGATCGGTCAGCGTGTAGCTCGCATCGATACCGTAGTTCTGGATGTCCGGGCGCGCGGTGTTGATGTCGACGATCACCTGCTGCTGGGTGGAGGTGAGGTTGATGACGAGCTTGTAGCTCGACGGCGCGGCGGCTCCGCCGCCGGTCAGGCCGAACAGCAGGTTGTTGCGCAACTCGACGCCGACGCGGGCGAGGCGGGTGCCGTTGGGCGCATTGATCGGCGGCACGTCGACGCTGCTCAGCTTGTCGGCGATGCCGGGACTGCCGTCCACGGTCTTCTCGCCGTAGAGCGGCTGGAAGCAGCCGGCGGTCAGGCCGGCCAGCGCCAGCACCAGCAGCACTCGGGTCAGTCGCGGGATTTCACGCCACCACATTGACGATCCTCTGCGGGACGACAATGACCTTTTTCGGGCTTTTGCCGTCCAGCGCCTTTTTTACCGCATCGAGAGCCAAAACGGCAGCCTCCACGGCCTCTTTTCCCGCATCCCGGGCCACGGTGACGTCGGCGCGCTTCTTGCCGTTGATCTGCACCGGCAAGGTGATGGTGTTTTCCACCAGCAATTCCAGCTCGACCTGCGGCCAGGCTTCGGCTGAAACCAGCGTTTTATGGCCGAGCGCGGCCCAGCATTCCTCGGCGAGATGCGGCATCATCGGGTGGAACAGGCGCACCAGGATGTCGCCGGCTTCCCGCAAGGCCCAGGCGAAGTCGGGCGAGGGCGCCGTCTCGGCCGCGCCGAGGGCGTCGGAAAGCGCGTTGGCGAACTCGTAGATATGCGCGACGCAGCGGTTGAAGCGCAGCTTGGCGATGTCGTCGGAGACGTTGGCCAAGGCGCGATGCGCGGCCTTGCGGACCACTAACGCCTGATCTCCGAATTGCACCGGCCGCGCGGGCGCGCCCTTGATGTCCGCGATCTCGCCGGCGAGCCGCCACAGCCGCTGCACCATGCGCCAGGCGCTCTGCACGCCATCCTCGGTCCAGATCACGTCGCGCTCGGGCGGCGAATCCGAGAGCATGAACCAGCGCGCGGTGTCGGCGCCGTAGGCGGCGATGATGTCGTCGGGGTCGACCGTGTTCTTCTTCGACTTCGACATCTTCTCGATCGAGCCGATCTCGATCGGTTCGCCGGTGGCGGTGAGCTTGGCCGTGCGCGCCTCGCCCATGCCCTCGATCGTGACGTCCGCCGGTATCACCCATTCGCCGGATTTCGTCTTGTAGGTCTCGTGCACCACCATGCCCTGCGTGAACAGGCCGGCGAACGGCTCGTCGAGATTGACGTAGCCGCATTTCTTCATGCCGCGCGTGAAGAAGCGCGAGTACAGGAGATGCAGGATCGCGTGCTCGATGCCGCCGATGTACTGATCGACCGGCATCCATCGATTGGCGACATTGGGCGTGGTCGGTGCCTGCTCGTTCCACGGATCGGTGAAGCGCGCGAAGTACCAGGACGAGTCGACGAAGGTATCCATGGTGTCGGTCTCGCGCCGCGCCGGACCCGAGCAATTGGGGCACTTCACGCTCTTCCAGGTCGGGTGGCGATCGAGTGGGTTGCCCGGCTTATCGAAGGTCACGTCCTCCGGCAACGTCACCGGCAGATCTTGTTCCGGCACCGGCACTACGCCGCACTTGTCACAGTGGATCATCGGAATCGGGCAGCCCCAATAGCGCTGGCGCGAGATGCCCCAGTCGCGCAGGCGATAGTTCACCTGGCGCTGCGCCACCGGACGATTGCCGCGCGTATCTTTCTCCAACCGCTTGGCGACTTCTTCTTTCGCCTGCTCGATGGTCATGCCGTCGAGGAAGCGCGAATTGACCATGGTGCCGTCGCCGTCAAAGGCGACATCGGTGATGACGAAGGTTTTCGCGTCCTGCCCCGGCGGGCAGACCACCGGCGTATTGCCGAGACCGTATTTGTTGACGAAGTCGAGGTCGCGCTGGTCGTGCGCCGGGCAGCCGAAGATGGCGCCGGTGCCGTACTCCATCAGGATGAAGTTGGCGACATAGACCGGCAGCTTCCAGTTCGGGTCGAACGGATGCACGGCCTTGATGCCGGTATCGAAGCCCATCTTCTCGGCGGTGTCGATCGCCGCCTGCGAGGTGCCGATCTTCTTGGTCTCGGCGATGAAAGCGGCGAGCTTCGGATTTTTCGCGGCCGCGGCTTGAGCCAACGGATGGTCCGGCGACAGCGCCATGAACTTCGCGCCGAACAAGGTGTCCGGCCGCGTCGTGAAAATCTCCAGCTCAGTTTCCTTATTCGGCGCCGTCGCCGGATCGAGCATGAAGCGGACCAGCAGCCCTTCCGAGCGGCCGATCCAGTTCTTCTGCATCAGCTTGACCTTGTCCGGCCAGCGGTCGAGCGTGTCGAGCGCCTCGAGCAGCTCCTGCGAATAGTCGCTGATCTTGAACACCCACTGGTACAGGTCGCGCTGCTCGACCTCGGCGCCCGAACGCCAGCCGCGCCCGTCGATCACCTGCTCGTTGGCGAGCACGGTCTGGTCGACCGGGTCCCAGTTCACCTTGCGGTATTCGCGCGCGACCAGCCCCGCCTTGAGGAAATCGAGAAACATCTTCTGCTGGTGCTTGTAATAGGCCGGGTCGCAGGTCGCGACCTCGCGCGCCCAGTCGAGCGACAGCCCCATCGACTGCAGCTGCTTCTTCATCGAAGCGATGTTGTCGTAGGTCCACGCCTTGGGATGCACCTTGCGGTCGATCGCCGCGTTCTCCGCCGGCATGCCGAAGGCGTCCCAGCCCATCGGGTGCAGCACGGCGCTGCCCATGGCGCGTTTGAAGCGCGCCACCACGTCGCCCATGGTGTAGTTGCGCACGTGGCCCATGTGGATGCGCCCCGACGGGTAGGGGAACATCTCCAGCACGTAGTATTTCGGGCGCGGATCGTCGTTTTGGGTCGCGAAGATGCCGCGCTGGCCCCATGTCTTCTGCCAGCGGGCCTCGGCCTCGCGGGCGTTGTAGCGGTCGTTTTTGCGCGATTCGGCGGTCATTTGTGGGGTCTTTTAAGACGCACGGACCAGACACGAAAGGGGCTTTGCGGTCAACCGAGCGGAACAAATTCGCCAATAAAATCAAAGGAACCAGCCGCCGCCGGCGCGGGTTAGCACCGCGCAACAGGAGGTGCTGCATGACCATACAAATTCAGGAGATCAAGGAGCACATGGAGGTGGTGGGCGCGGACGGCAAGCACGTCGGCACCGTCGACTGTACAAAGGGCCAAGACAAGATCGTGCTGACGAAGGGCGATCCGCAGTCGGGCGGCCAGCACCACATCATTCCGGTGCAGCTGGTGCAGAGCCTGGATGACGACAAAGTCTACCTCACCAAGCCGGCGCGCCAGGTAATGCTGGAGTGGCAGGTCGCCGCGTGACCCGCGCTTAACGCGCGGCGAGGGCGCGCAAGACCGCCTCGACCAGCAGCGCCGGCTGGTACGGCTTCTCCACCACCGGGGCCGAGGGAAATTCTCCCGCGCGCAAATCTGCGCCGCGCATGCCGGTGAGAAAGACGAACGGCGTTTTCTGCAGTTGTAGCGCGGCGGCGACGCTGGCGCTGGTGCGCGTCGCCCCCCGCAACAGAATGTCGAGCACGGCGACATCGAAGCGCGATCCGCCACGCAAGGCCGCCAAGGTTTCGTCGGCGCTGGCGAGGCAGATGACGCTCGCCGCCCCGGCCGCTTGCAGGATCAGCTCGATATCGAGCGCGATCAACAATTCATCTTCCAGCACCAGACAACGTTTGCCGGCAAGTACCCTGAGCGATTGCGCCACGAAAGCTGGCTCCAAAGTCATTCATGGAACTTTTTCTTGTGCCCCGAATTGAAATCGTCGGCATTTAAAAAAGACATACGGTTTGCATTTTTATGATTGTCGGTAACGCACGCCCGAACGGCACTCTCACACCTTGCGAGCAATGTCCGCTGCGCCGGCGGGGGAACTTGCGCGAGTTCACTGCGGAGGAATTGGGCTTCGTCAAGCAATTCAAGGTGGACGAACTGCGCGTCGAGGCCGGCGCGAGCTTCCTGCGCGAAGGCGCGCGCAGCGACCATCTCTATACCGTGTTGAGCGGCTGGGCCTTCCGCTACAAGATGCTGGACGACGGCCGCCGGCAAATTCTCAATTACGCGCTGCCCGCCGACATGCTTGGGCTGCAAGGCACGCTGATGCGCGAGATGGAGCATTCGGTGGAGGCGCTCACCCCGCTCACGCTCTGCGTCTTTCCACGCAGCAAGCTATGGGAACTGTACGGCCATTTCCCCTCGCTCGCCTTCGACATCACCTGGCTCGCGGCACACGAGGAGCGGCTGATCGACGAATATCTGCTCAGCCTCGGCCGGCGCAGCGCGATCGAGCGCACGGCGTTTTTGCTGCTGCATCTGTTCGCGCGCAGCGAAGAATGCGGGCTGACCAAGGATGGCGCCATCCAGTTTCCGTTCACCCAGCAGCATCTCGCCGACACGCTCGGCATGTCGCTGGTGCACACCAACAAGACGCTCAAGCGCCTTTATGCGACCAACGCCATCCGCTGGAAGGGCCGCGTGTTCGAGCTGCTCGACCACGCCACGCTGGCGAACCTCGCCGGCGACGATTTGAGCCCGCACCGGCCGCGGCCGTTTATTTGAATGCCGTGCCGTCCGGCTTCCGCCGGCGATGACAAGCTGGTATTTGGCTCGGCATGGAAGCCATCGCCACAACCGGCCTCGACCGCGTCCGCGCCGACATCGCGCGCGCCTGCCGCGATGCGTCCCGCGATCCGGCGGAGGTGACGCTGGTCGCGGTGTCGAAGACCTTTCCGCCCGAGGCGATCGAGCCGGTGATCGCCGCCGGCCAGCGCGTGTTCGGCGAGAACCGCGTGCAGGAGGCGAAAGCCAAATGGCCGCCGCTCAAGGCCGAGCATCCCGACATCGCGCTGCACCTGATCGGCCCGCTGCAATCGAACAAGGCGAAGGAGGCGGTGGCGCTGTTCGACGCCATCCATTCGGTCGACCGGCCGAGCCTTTGCGAGGCGCTGGCGAAGGAAATCGCCAAGCAGGGACGCCATCCGCTGTTGTTCGTCGAGATCAACACCGGCGCCGAGCCGCAGAAGGCGGGCGTGCTGCCGGAGGACAGCCGACGCGTTTCTTGCGCAGTGCCGCGACAAATACGGCCTGACCATCGCGGGCCTGATGTGCATCCCGCCGCTCGAGGAAGCGCCGGGGCCGCATTTCGCGCTCACCGCCAAAATCGCGCGGCGCAACGGGCTCAAGCTGCTGTCGATGGGGATGAGCGCGGATTTCGTGACCGCGATCGGGCTCGGCGCCACCCATGTGCGTGTCGGCAGCGCGATTTTCGGCGAGCGGCCGCCATTGTTATCCCGGCCAAGCGACCCCCGGACTTGATCCGGGGGGAGGGCGAGCCGGGATCCAGTAATCCCGGCGATCAAGATGCGGACATTCAGGGATTACCGGGTCCCCGCTTTCGCGGGGACGACGGTCTTTACCTAAACCGTGGCGGCGGCGGGAAACCCGGCCGAGCGGGCTGCGGCGCCTGCGGCGTGCCGAGCGGGCTCGCGTCGAGCGGCTTCTTCAACAGGCTCGAGCGCAACGCTTCGCCGCGCGGCGAGGGCGGCACCGGCGCGGGTGCGGGCGGAAACTGCACCAGCGCCGGCTGCAATGGCACGGAATCGAGTCCCGAGCCGTAGTCGGCGAATTCATCATCGCTGCGGTGGCTCATGCTGGCGGCGCGCCAGCGCTCGATCACCGAGGAGATCAGATCGCGGCTGATATTGGTGCCGGCGTCGGAGCGGGTATTGCCGGAGGCTTCGCTCGCCGGGCGCAGCTCGGGCGGCAGATGCGCGAACCGCATGCGGGTCGGCAAGGCCACGCCGGGGCCGAAGGTGAACACCTCGCGGGTACCGAGCGAAGGAATGAACGACAAGAGGTTCGTCGCCGCGTCCGACACCGCCGAGCGGATCAGGTCCTGGTCGCGGTCGTTCGACAACCGCATGACAAAGAGGGTGGAGCACTGTGACACGATGGTCGGATCGATTTCCGCGGGCCGCTGCGTCACCAGGCCGAGGAACACGCCGTATTTGCGGCCTTCCTTGGCGATGCGCGAGAGCGCGCGGCGGGTCGGGCCGAAGCCGATGTGCTTGTCGGCGGGCGCGTAGCGGTGCGCCTCTTCGCAAACGAATAGAAGCGGAGCGACGCCGTCGCTCCACAGGCCGAAGTCGAACGCCATGCGGCAGAGCACCGACACCACCGAGTCCACCACCTCGGCCGGGAAACCGGCGAGTTGCATGATGGTCATCGGCTTGCCTTCCGGCGGCAGGCGGAACAGATGCGCGAGGATTTCGCCCATGGTGTCGCCGCCGATATTGGCGTTCTCGAACATGAACGCGTAGCGCGGGTGATTGCGGAAGGTCTGAATGCGCCCGATCAGCTTGTGATAGACAATGCGCGAGGAGCGGTTCTCCAGCTTGCCCATGCGCTCGTCGAGCAGATTGATGAGATCCTCGATGCGGTAGGGCACCGGCGTGTCGGCGGTGAAGCCGGTGTCGCGCGGATCGCGTTTCTTGGCGAGCGTGCGCTCGTTGTTGACGCGGTACTGCAGGTAGGCCGACTTCGCCAGCGGAATGACTTCCGACAGGATCTCGACTTCCTCGTCGACGCCGGGGCGGCCGCCGAAGAAGGCGTCGATCGTCTCCTCGAAATTGAACAGCCAGAACGGCAGGCGCAAGTTGCGCGGCGTGAGCACCTGCGCCTTGTCGCCGAAGCAGCGGCCGTATTCGTTGTGCGGGTCGACCAGGAAGATGCGCAGGTTCGGGCGCGTGTCGAGAATCTTCTGCAGGATGATGGCGACGCCGCTCGACTTGCCGACGCCGGTGGCGCCGACGATGGCGAAATGCCGGCTCACCAACTGGTCGATGTCGATGTGCACGCCGATGTCGTTGTTCTGCTGCAGGTCGCCGACATGCGCGTGGTCGCCGTCGGCTGCGCCATAGACCAGGCGCAGCTCGCGTTCCGTGAGCAGCAGAGCGCCGTCGCCGATGTTGGGATATTCCATGACGCCGCGCTGAAAAAGCGGCGCGCCGTTTTCGCCGGAGCGGATTTCGCCGACCAGATCGAGGCGCGCGATCTTGCGATAGGACGGCCCGCCGCCGCCCGGCGCGACCATGGCCTGCTCGCCGATCTCGGTGACGATGCCGATGATCAGGGTCTTGCCGGCCGCCATTCCCATGAATTTCCCGACCGTGGGATTTTCGCCGCCGCTCGGGCGCGCCGTGAGTTCGACGGTGGCCTGCGAGCCCGAGACCGCCGCGACGCGGCCGATCATTTCCGGCCCGGCGCGGCCCGGCGCCGGAGCGTGATGGGAATGATGGGCATGGTGCGGGTTTGCAGTGTCCATGATCACCTCGCGCGGCTTTGTTCTGCAGTTCTTGCGGTGCCGCCGTGCAGCCATCGAATACCACGGCGCGATGCCCGTTCAGTTAATGTGACGGTTACGCGTATAACGGCGCGCGACTATGCTTAATCAATGGTCGCCGCCGCGCCGATCGATCGCAATAATCAGTTAACCGTGATCCTGGTGCGCGGGCCGAGGCGGGCGATGAGCCGGCGCAGCGACGGCATGGTGAGCGCGACGCAGCCGGCGGTCGGCGCGAAACCCGGCCGCGCCACATGGATGAACACGGCGCTGCCGCGGCCGGCGACGCGCGGGCGGGTGTTGTGGTCGATCTCGATGATGAAGTCGTAGAGCGGGTCGATCCGCGCCAGCCGGTCGGCTTGCGAACCCGGCGGCACTTTCACCGGCCTGTTGTAATGGCGGTCGGCCGGGTCTTCGCACCAGCCGTCGTCGGGCGCGATGCGGCGGATCGGCAACATCGTCACCGGACGCGGATGGCGGTCGGCACGCCACCACAGCCGCTTGAGCCGGAAACATCCGCGCGGGGTCGCGCCATCGCCCTCGCGCTTGTTGGCCTTGATGCCGCCGCGGCCGAGCGCCACCGGCAGCGCCAGCAGGCCAGCGCGCAAGACGCCACGCGTCGGCTGCGCCGGCTTGCGCCGCACGGCCAGTCGCCGCAACGATGTTTCGCGTTCTGCCCGGGCCACGCTGCAAAACTCCCCGAATCCAGGCTAAATACCAGTTCACTCTTGCTCTTTTAGCCCTGAATGCTCTACTTCGCGAGTATTCCCGTGAGGCGGCCCGTTTAACGATGCCCAACCGACGAACAATCCTGATTGTGGACGACGATGCCGAGCTGCGCGAAGCGCTGGTCGAGCAATTGGCGCTGCACGAGGAATTCGACGCCGTCGCGGTCGACAGCGGCACCAAGGGCGTGCAGGCGGCGAAAAGCGGCCAGGTCGATCTGGTGATCATGGACGTCGGGCTGCCGGACGTGGACGGCCGCGAGGCGGTGCGCATCCTGCGCAAGAACGGCTTCAAGGCGCCGATCATCATGCTGACCGGCCATGACACCGACAGCGACACCATCCTGGGGCTGGAATCGGGCGCCAACGACTACGTCACCAAGCCGTTCCGCTTCGCCGTGCTGCTCGCGCGCATCCGCGCGCAACTGCGTCAGCACGAGGCGAGCGAGGACGCCGTCTTCACCATCGGGCCCTACACCTTCCGCCCGAGTTCCAAGCTGCTGCTCAGCCCCAAGGGCAGCAAGGTGCGGCTGACCGAAAAGGAAACCGCCATCCTGCGCTATCTCTATCGCGCGGCGCAGAAGCCGGTGTCGCGCGAGACGCTGCTGCAGGAAGTGTGGGGTTACAATTCCGGCGTCACCACCCACACGCTGGAGACGCACATCTACCGGCTGCGGCAGAAGGTCGAAAAGGACGCCGCACAACCTGCGATCCTGGTGACGGAAGCCGGCGGCTACAAGCTGGTGCCGTGAGCGAACAAGTCACCGTCATTCCGGGACACCCGCGCAGCGCGCGGACCCGGAATCCAGAGACAAAAATGATGCGCTTCATTGTCGCTCTGGATTCCGGGTTCGCCGCACCTGATCTCGGGTTTACCCGAGATCAGGATTTAACGTATCCCAAGTCGGCTATAGCCGACTTGGGTGGCGCGCCGAAATGACGGCGTATTAACTCATGGCCCTCGAAGACGACATCGCCTTCTTCGAACAGGTGCCCACCTTCGCGGCGCTGGGCAAGCAGGCGTTGCGCATTCTGGCGATCGGCGCGGAAACCAGGCAGCTGCCGAACGGCGCAGTGCTGTTCTACGCCGGCGAACCCGCCGACGGCGGTTATGTGGTGCAGGAAGGCGCGCTGGTCTTGGAGCCCAACTCGGCGCTGAGCCACGAGCGCTTCGTCGCCCGTCCCGGCACGCTGGTGAGCGAGCGGGCGCTGTTCACCGAAACGGTCTGCGCGTCCACCGCGATCGCGCGCGGGCCGACGGTGGTGATCCGTATCTCACGCAGCCTGTTCCGCAAGATGATGGAAGGCTATCCGGACGCCGCGCAGAAATTGCGTGACATGATGGCCGAGCGCGTCGACGGCTGGATGCGCGAACTCGGCACGGTGAAGCGGACGCTGGAGAAACGGAAGTAGCTCCGCCTCATCCTGAGGAGCCCGCGCAGCGGGCGTCTCGAAGGATGGGGCGGCCACGCCGATGTCGGGTTTACCCAATATCCGCAATGTTTTAATGCGCAAATTGGGTAAACCCGACTTGCGATGTTCGAGACGCGTCGCTTCGCGACGCTCTTCACCATGAGGCCGATTAAACCTCCACCGTCGCGGTTACCGGGACGTGGTCGGAGGGCCGCGCGGCGCCGCGATAATCCTTGGCGATCTTGATCTTGGAGACGCGGTCGGCGAGCGCATCCGAGGTCCAGATGTGATCGAGCCGCCGGCCGCGGTCGGCCGTTTTCCAGTTGTCCATCGCGCGATAGCTCCACCAGGTGTAGAGCTTCTCCGGCTCGGGCGTGAGCACGCGCATCGTATCGATCCACCGGCCGGCGTTGCGCGCGAGGTTAAGCTTCTCGCATTCGATCAGCGTGTGCGAGACCACCTTGAGCATCTGCTTGTGGCTCCAGACGTCGTGTTCGAGCGGCGCGACGTTGAGATCGCCGACCAGGATTGCGCGCTGGAATTTTTCCGGGCGCAGGCCGGCATGGGCACGCATCTCGTCGAGGAAGTCGAGCTTGTGCTGGAATTTCGGGTTGATGTGCGGGTCCGGCTCGTCGCCGCCGGCCGGCACGTAGAAATTATGCAGCGTGATCGGTTCCTTCAGGCCGGCGCGCTCGCCCAGCGTCACCGACATGTGGCGGCAGTCGGTCTTGCCGCAGAAATTCTCGAAGCCGAAGCGCTCGAACGGCAGGCGCGAAAGCACGGCGACGCCGTGATAGCCCTTCTGCCCGTTGAGCGCCGCGTGCTCATAGCCGAGCCGATTGAAGCGCTTGAGCGGGAAGGCGTCGTCCGGACACTTGGTCTCTTGCAGGCAGAGCACGTCCGGCCGCGCGCTTTTAAGAAACTTGGCGACCAGATCGATGCGCAGGCGGACGGAATTGATGTTCCAGGTGGTGATCTTGAGAGGCATGCAAAGAACCTAGCACGTCATTCCGGGGCGCTGCGAAGCAGCGAATCCGGAATCCAGAACCCATTCACAGGCTTTGCGATTTTTCTGGATTTCGGGTTCGCGGCCTTCGGCCGCGAACCGGAATGACAAGAAGTCAGTTGTGATAATTCGTGTAGTCGATCTTGAACATGCTGGGATCGGGACGCTGGGTGGTGTTGAGATTGTACACCGCGACCGTGGTGTCGTAGCCCTGCGGATCGGTTACCGTCCACTGCTTGAGCTGCATGTCCTTGGCGCTGAACATGATCATCAGCCGGCTGGTGCCGACCAGAGTGTTCTTCTCCTCGACCACCACCGTGACGAACACGTCGTCGGCATAGACCGCGACCAGGCTGGTGTCCTTCATCAGGTCGACATGGTCGGCGAGCAGGAAGCGCAGCGGCGTCTGCGACAGCGGATAGACGTCCTGCGTCGCCAGATTGCGGTCGCGCACCACCACGGACTGACCGTCGGCGATCAATTCGATCGGGCTCGGATCGTCATATTCGAAGCGCACGCGGCCGGGCTTGGAAATATAGAAATCGCCTTGCGTTCGCCGGCCATCCGGCGCGACCTGCACGAATTTGCCCGACATCACCTGCATGGTGGACAGATAATTGTTCACCCGCTCGATGATGCTGCGCTGCTCGGGGCTGAGCGCGGTGGTCGAGCCGGGCTTGCCCAGCAAAGCGGCAAAGGGATTGGACACCGGATTGGGTACCGAACCGGCCGGGACCTGCGGCGCTTGCGCGCGGGCGCCGAGCGCCGCGGCGGGAACCGCCGTGCGCGGCGCCGCGATCGAGCCGGTGGTCGTGGGGTGGATGGTCGGGCGCGGGGTCGGGAGCGGGACGCTTTGCGCCAGTGCGGGAGCGCCGGCCAGGCTGGCCAGCAGTGCAGCTATCGCCAGTGTGTGGCCGGCTTGCGCATTAAGATATTGCGCCATCACGATTTCCGCCTCGCTCGCGCCCCGAGTTGAGTTCAAGTCTTGCGTCGCGTCCTATATGGGCCGGCTGTGGCTATTTCGCGGCCCCGATCATGTGCTGATTCGTCCTTTACCGCGACAAAACTGTTGCCTCGCCGCCGTCTGCCGTCCGAACGTCGCGGGCTCAATAGCGGTCATCGACCGGATTTTCCGGGACCAGGATCTCGCGCTTGCCGGCATGGTTGGGCTGGCCAACGATGCCTTCCTGTTCGAGCCGTTCCATCAGCGAGGCGGCACGGTTGTAGCCGATCTGCAGCCGTCGCTGGATGTAGGAGGTCGACGCCTTGCGGTCGCGCTTCACGATGGCAACGGCCTGCTGGTAGAGGTCGCCGCCTTCGGCCAGCCCCATGCCGGTCGCATCGAACACGGCGCCGTCCTCAGCCTCTTCCGGATCGCCGGCGGTGACCTCCTCGAGATATTCCGGATGTCCTTGCGTCTTGAGATGGCGCACTACCTTCTCGACTTCGTCGTCTGAGACGAAGGGACCGTGCACGCGGCTGATGCGGCCGCCGCCGGCCATGTAGAGCATATCGCCCTGGCCGAGCAGTTGCTCGGCGCCCTGCTCGCCCAGGATGGTGCGGCTGTCGATCTTGGAGGTGACCTGGAACGAGATGCGGGTCGGGAAATTCGCCTTGATGGTGCCGGTGATGACGTCGACCGAGGGGCGCTGCGTCGCCAGGATGACGTGGATGCCGGCGGCGCGCGCCATCTGCGCCAGGCGCTGGATGGCGCCTTCGATGTCCTTGCCGGCGACCATCATCAGGTCGGCCATCTCGTCGACGATGACGACGAGGAACGGCAGCGGCTCAAGCTCGAGCTCTTCCTTCTCGTAGATGGCCTCGCCGGTCTCCTTGTCGTAGCCGGTGTGCACCGTGCGGGTGAGCGTTTCGCCTTTCGCTTTGGCTTCGGCGACGCGCGCATTATAGCCGTCGATATTGCGCACGCCGAGCTTGGACATTTTCTTGTAGCGCTCTTCCATTTCGCGCACGGCCCACTTGAGCGCGACCACCGCCTTCTTCGGGTCAGTGACCACCGGCGTGAGCAGATGCGGGATGCCGTCATAGACGGAGAGTTCGAGCATCTTGGGATCGACCATAATCAGCCGGCACTGGTCGGGACGCAGCCGGTAGACCAGCGACAAAATCATGGTGTTGATGGCGACCGATTTGCCGGAGCCGGTGGTGCCGGCGATCAACAGATGCGGCATGCGCGCGAGGTCGACGATCACCGACTCGCCGCCGATGGTCTTGCCGAGGCAGAGCGGCAGCTTGGCGGCGGTTTCGTTGTAGTCGTTGCCGGAGAGCAATTCGCGCAGATAAACTTTCTCGCGCGTCGGATTGGGCAGTTCGATGCCGATGGCGTTGCGGCCGGAGACCACGGCGACGCGCGCCGACACCGCGCTCATCGAGCGGGCGATGTCGTCGGAAAGGCCGATGACGCGCGAGGACTTGATGCCGGGCGCCGGCTCCAGCTCGTACAGCGTCACCACCGGGCCGGGGTGCGCGTTGATGATTTCGCCGCGCACGCCGAAATCTGCCGAGCACGCTTTCCAGCGCCACGGCATTGGCATCGATGACGTCCTTCGACAGCGTAGAACGCTCCGAGGCGCGCTGCGCCGTCAAGAAATTAAGCGACGGCAGTTGGTAGCCGCCGGCGGAGCGGCGCGTCGGCACGCGCGCGGCGGCGCGGCGGCGCGGGGCAGGCGGCGCGTCGTCGTCGTCCCCGTCGGCGAACGCAGGTTCGGCCGGCATGGCGGCGCGGGCATAGCCATCGAAGCGCGGCTCCTGACGCGGGCTGCTTGTGGCGGGCATCGCGGCGCGCAGTGGTGTGCGCGGCGTCCGGCGCAACAGGCGGCCGGCACGCGCCTTCCAGCTCAGCAGTGCGTGCGCGATCATGCCGAGCCAGGCCGAGGCGCGATCGCCTTCCTCGTCTTCGCTCGCATCATCTTCTTCGTCGTCGCGCGCGGCGGCGCGTTCGGCCGGCTGCTTGCTGCCGAAGCCGCAAGCGAAGGCGGCGGTCGCCGCGGTAGCAAGGCCATACATCAGCCCTTCAATCAGCAGCGACACGCCGTGGAGCGGATGGCCGATGAGCCACGCCGGCGCGCGCAGCAGCGCGTCGCCGAATACGCCGCCCAAGCCGGTGGGCAGCGGCCAGGAGCCGAGGCGCGGCAACGTCGAAACAAAAGCGGCGGCAAGGAAGGTTGCAAGGATCCACAGCAGGCCGCGCCATTTCTCGCCGACCGGCCGGTGCGCCAGGAGCCGCCAGCCGAGCTGAATTTCCGGCACCAGCAGCATGACGGCGGCGAGGCCGAGCAATTGCATCGCCAGGTCGGAGAAGATGGCGCCCGGGAAGCCGAGCAGGTTACGCACCGGCGCCTGCGTGGCGTGGCTGAGCGAGGGGTCCTGCACCGACCAGGTGGCGAGTGCGATCGCTGCGAGGAACGCCAGCGTGATCAGCGCAAGGCCGGCGAATTCGCTCAGGCGTCGCCGCAGGATGTCACGGAAGTGCTCGGTGATGAAAGCGACGGCGTCGAGGCTGCGGTCGATCGCGGGCATCTATTTCTACCTCACCCGAGGACCGCGACGAGGCGATGCAGCGCCTCCGCCGTGGTCGCCTTGTCCTGCACCATGGCGACGCGGATATAGTCCGCGCCGGGATTTGAGCCGTCGGCCTGCTCGCGCGCGAGATAGCGGCCGGGCACGACGCGCACGCCGGCTTCCTGCCAGAGCCGCTTGGTGACGGCTTCGCTGCCGCCGTATTGCGACACGTCGAGCCAGAGAAAAAATCCGCCGGCCGGACGTTTGTAGCCGTAGCGGTCGCCGATGATCTGGTCGGCGAGATCGAACTTGGCCGAATAGAGCTTGCGGTTTTCCCGCACGTGCGCCTCGTCGCCATACGCGGCGACGGCGACATGCTGCGCCGGTCCCGGCACCTGCGGCGCGGCAACGTTGCGCAATTCGAGAAAGGCCGCGAGGAACCGGCGGTCGCCGGCGGCGAAGCCGACACGTAAGCCAGGCAGGTTCGAGCGCTTGGACAGCGAGTGGAACACCACGCAATTGGCGAAGTCGGGGCCGGAGGCTTCCAGCATGCCGGCCGGCGCATGCTCGCTGTAGATCTCGCAATAGCATTCGTCGGCGAACACCAGGAAGCCGTGGCGGCGGGCGAGGCCGGCGAGCCTATCGAGATAGGCGCGGCTGGCGACGGCGCCTTGCGGGTTCGACGGCGAGGCGAGATAGAAGGCAACCGTGCGCGCCAGCAGCGCATCGTCGAGCGTATCGAGATCGGGCAGGAAATCCGCTCGCGCGTGTCGCCGGCATATAGACCGGCTCGCAATCGGCGGCCTGCGCGCCGGCGCCATAGGCGGCATAGAACGGATTGGGGATCAGAACCGCAGGCTTACCGGCGCGGACTGTGACCCAACGCTTCGCCGCGATGGCGCCGAGGAACAGACCCTCGCGCGTGCCGTTGAGCACCAGGACCTCGTTCTCCGCATCGACCGGCCGCGCCAACTTGTAGCGGCGGTTGAGCCAGCTTGCGGCCGCGCGGCGGAACGGCTCGCCGCCTTTGTTGGCCGGATAGCGGCCGAACTCGTCGAGGTGGGCGGCGATCTGCGGCCCGACGAAAGACGGAATCGGATGTTGCGGCTCGCCGACGGACAGATTGATGGGCGGCTTGCCCGGCGCGATGCCGGCGATCAGCTCGGTCAGACGCACGAAAGGTGAGCGGCCCTCGACCGCCGGGGCAGGGACGTTTGCAAGCTCGCGCTGGGCGGTCATTGTCGGCATAGGGCCACGATGCGGGATGAGCCCGCGGCAGTACGGTTGAGCCACATTAAATAGGGCGAGGTTAAGACCCGATTAACCATCGGGCAGGAGCTGCCAACTCTGGCCCTTGAGAGCGCCCAAAAAGAGAGAGGCCCCCGGCTCTTGCGAACCGGGGGCCTCGACGGAAGGGACAGTGCCGGGTTTCCGCCCCTACCGCTAGCTTTTGACCGTTACTGTACGATCTCGCCGTGCAGCGCGAGATCGAGGCCGTCGCGTTCCACCTCTTCGGTGACCCGCAGGCCGATGATCACGTCGATGATCTTCAAGATGATCAGCGACACGATCGCATCGTAGAAGAAAACGATGCAGATGCCCTCGAGCTGGTTGAGGACCTGCCCCGCGTTGCCTTCGATCAGGCCAGGGGTGCCGCCGTATTCGTTGATCGCGAATACGCCGGTGAGCAGCGCGCCGACGATGCCGCCGACCGCGTGGACGCCGAAGCAATCGAGCGCGTCGTCGATACCGTGCATGCGCTTGAGGCCGGTGACGCCCCAGTAGCAGACCACGCCGGCGGCGACGCCGATCACCATCGAGCCGACCGGGCCGACGAAGCCCGAGGCCGGAGTGATGGCGACGAGGCCAGCGACCGCGCCGGAGGAGATGCCGATGACGGTCGGCTTACCGCGCGCCGCCCATTCCACCAGCATCCAGGTGAAGGCCGCGACCGCGGTGGCGATCTGCGTCACGGTCATGGCCATACCGGCCTGCAGACCGGCGGTGACCGCCGAACCCGCGTTGAAGCCGAACCAGCCGACCCACAACAGCGAGGCGCCGATCAACGTCAGCACCATGTTGTGACCGGGGCCGCTGTCCTTGCGCTTGCCGAGCATGATCGCGCACATCAGACCGGCGACGCCAGCGTTGATATGCACGACGGTGCCGCCGGCGAAGTCGAGCACCTTGATCAGGGCGTCGGAATTCGCGGACGACAGCATGCCGTCCGAGCCCCAGACCCAGTGCGCGACCGGCGCGTAGACGAAGATCGACCACAGCCCCATGAACCAGAGCATAGCGGAGAACTTCATGCGTTCGGCGAAGGCGCCCGCGATCAGCGCAGGAGTGATGATCGCGAAGGTCATCTGGAAGCACATGTACACGGTCTCAGGGATGGTCACCGCAAGGCCGTTCGGATTTCCCGCGCCGGAGGAGATATCGCTCAGGATGCCTTGCAGGAACAAACGACTGAGTCCGCCGATGTAGGGCGAGCCAGGCGTGAACGCCAAGGTGTAGGTGAGGATCGAGTAGACGATCGTGACCAGACAGGTGACGGCGAAGCTCGTCATCACGGTGTCGCCCACGTTCTTCTTCCGCACCATGCCGCCATAGAACAGGGCAAGGCCCGGAACGGTCATCATCAGCACCAGCGCCATGGAGGTGAGCATCCAGGCGGTGTCACCCGAGTTGGGCGAGCACTTGGCCGTGACGGCCTTCTTGGGGTCGGGATCGCTGGCGCAGGACGGCGTGGGCGCCGGCGCCGGCGCGGGCGCCGCCGCGGGCGCGGCCGGAGCAGCGCCGGGAGCCGGTGTCTGCGCGTACGACGTACTATACGTCGCCAGGCTCAGAAACAGGCTGAGCAGAACTCCGAGAGCGAGAGCTGCAAGTCCCGCACGGGAGGATTTCTTCAACGTCATGGTCTAACTCCTGTCCGTATGTTTTGCGGTGCGGGTTACTAGAGCGCCGCCGCGTCGGTTTCGCCGGTGCGGATGCGCACCGCGCTATCGATGGCAAAGACGAAAATCTTGCCGTCGCCGATCTGACCTGTTTTGGCGGCTCCGGTGATGGCGCCGATGACTTTGTCGACCTGGTTGGTCGCCACCGCCACTTCCACTTTAATTTTCGGGAGGAAGCTCACCGCATACTCGGCCCCACGATAGATTTCCGTGTGACCCTTTTGACGCCCGTAGCCCTTGACCTCGGTGACAGTTAGTCCTTGCACCCCGATGGAGGTCAGAGCGTCACGGACCTCGTCGAGTTTGAAAGGCTTGATAATGGCCATGACGATTTTCATGGATTCGATCCCCGCTTGAGCCCGTTTTGTACATTCACGCAGTGCGGGCGGGTTCACTGAGCCGGACCCACAAAGCAAGCTTTGCAGGCATGGCCGCGCCAAGAGAATCAAACGCCGTGCCAGATGCCGGACTGACCCGCATCTGGCTGATTCGATGAACGAATTTTTACGAATGCGGCGGCGGCCTGAAGGGGCCCTTGGGCGTGAGCCCAATCTCGCGCCAAGAGTTCATAGGGCCTGCATAAGTTTTAGGCAGGCGTCTCGGAGCGGTAAAACCGCACCCCAAGCGGGGTGCGGTTCAGGATCAGCCTACTGCAAAGCTTCGCCGTGCTGGGTGACGTCGAGCCCCATCACCTCGTCCTCATAGCGCACCCGCAGCGGCACCATGGCGCCGACCAGCTTGAGCACCACGAAGGTCATGATGGCGGACCACGCCAACGTCACCAGGATGCCGAGGAGCTGAGCCAGGACCAGCCGCGGATTGCCTTCAAGCAGGCCGGACACGCCGCCCGGCAGCTCGGGGCTGGCGGACAAGGCGCCGACCGCCAGGACGCCGGCGAGGAAAGTGCCGGTCAGCCCGCCGATGCCGTGCACGCCGAAGACGTCGAGCGAGTCGTCGTAGCCCAGCTTGAGCTTGAGCCAGGTGCAAGCCCAGAAGCAGACGCCACCGGCGACCAATCCGATCAGCACGCCTTCCATCGGCATGACATATCCCGAGGCCGGCGTGATGGTGCCAAGCCCGGCCACCGCACCCGAGATCATGCCAAGCACCGAAGGCTTGCCGCGCGTCCACCACTCCAGCGCCATCCAGGTGAAGGCGCCGGCGCTTGCCGCCAGATGCGTCGAGGTGATTGCCATGGCGGCGCGCGCATTGGCGCCGAGCGCGGAGCCACCATTGAAGCCGAACCAGCCGACCCAAAGCAGGCCGGTGCCAACCACCGCCAACGTGAGATCGTAGGGCGACAGATTTTCGCTGCCATAGCCGCGCCGCTTGCCGACGACGTAAGCGGCGACCAGGCCGGCGACGCCGGCATTGAGATGCACGACCAGACCGCCGGCGAAATCGATCACGCCGTGTTGGCTGAGGAAGCCGCCGCCCCACACCCAATGCGCGATGGGCACATAGACCAGCAGCAGCCAGAACACGCAGAACAACAGGAACGCCGAGAAGCGGAACCGGTCGGCGACCGAGCCCGCCACCAGCGCCACCGTGATGACCGCGAAGGTCATCTGGTAGATCATGAACAGGCATTCCGGGATGGTCTTGGCGAAGGGCGAGATCGAGTTGATGGTCATGCCGTTGAGGAAAACCCGGTCGAGCGTGCCGATATATGCGCCGTCGCCGGTGAAGGTCAGCGAGTAGCCGATCAGCGCCCACAGCACGGAGACGAGGAAGGTGGCGGCCATGCACTGCGCCATGGTGGCGAGCACGTTCTTCTTGCGCACCATGCCGGCATAGAACAGCGCGAGACCCGGGATCGTCATCATCAAGACGAGGCCGGTGGCGCCCATCATCCAGGCGGTGTCGGCGGCGTCGATCTTGGCGGTTTCCGCGAGAGCCGGTGATGCGGCCAGTGTCGCCGATACCGCCGTTATAGTTGCCGCGAGGCGTAATTGCGCCCGTGTCATTTCATACCCCCAGATATTCAAGTTTTTAAAGCGCGCTGTCGTCGGTCTCGCCGGTGCGGATGCGCACGGCCTGCTCGAGCGGCGTAACAAAGATTTTTCCGTCGCCGATCTGTCCGGTCTTGGCGGCGGCAGCGATCGCATCCACCACCTGCTCGATCTGCTCGCTGGAGACCGCGACCTCGATGCGCAGCTTGGGCAGGAAATTCACCGCGTATTCGGCGCCGCGATAAATCTCCATGTGGCCCTTCTGCCGCCCATAGCCCTTGACCTCGTTCACGGTCATGCCGTGGACGCCGATGCGGGTGAGGGCGTCGCGCACCTCGTCGAGCTTGAACGGTTTGATGACCGCAATGACCAGCTTCATGATTGTCCTTCCCGGGAAAGTCTGTGGCTGGCGTTTGATCTAGTGCGAAGCCCGGGTTCCAACCTTGATTTAAGTGGGGGACCGGACTTTTCGGAATCAAACGCAGCAGATAGCCCTCGCGGCGGCTGCCGGCGGGCCTGATTTGCCTACCGTATCGACAGCCGGGCCAAAAATTAAGCGGCATTATTGCCGTTTCCAAAGGCAATCGCCGCCCGGTGGAGCAGTTTATGGCAGTATTATTGTCCTACTTGCCTTGGGCCGGGGCGGCAAGGCCGAGCACCTGGATCACGGCGGGGAGGCGGGCGCGCACCTGCCGCGCGGTCATGCCGAGCTCGATGCGCTGGTCGTAAAGCAGCGTGAGCAGCGCGTGGTCGTAGACCGTGAGATAGCCGACCAGGCGTTTCTGGTTGAGCGTGGTCCAGGGATTGCGCTGGTCGTGGTTCGACAGGCCGAAGGCGTGCAGCAGTTCGTGATAGGCGCAGTCGCGGAAGACGTCCTCGCCCTTGTCGACGATAACGAAGGAGATCGCGCGCAAGATGACGCCGTCACCGCTCGATTTCACGCTGGTCATGCATTGCGGGTCGGTGCGCCGGATGAAGACCCTGGCGATCCTGGCGCCGAACGCGGCCGTCAGTGCCGACCGGAAATCCTTTTCGTCGATCAGGTGCACCTCGATGTCAGCGGACGCCGCGTCGGGCACGATGGTCAGCCGTAAGTTCGGGACCTGGTTCGCGAAGTCATCGAGCACGTTGCGCATCGCCGCGGCGCGATCAACGCTGCCGTGGGAGATTACGGCGGCGCGGATCGGGTGATCGAAGCGGCGGATGCCGCGCGGGGCCACGCCGATGCGCAGATCAGAGCCGAAACTGAGCGCGAGAAATCCGCGCATCAACTCGGCGCTGGAGAAGCGCGTGTATTGCGGCGGCGCGTCCGGTAACGCGCCGGGCGGCGCCGGCCGTTGGTCGGAGGCGGCGAGCGCTGCCGCCGCCAGCGACACCAGAAAAACAAACGCCGCGAACGATCGCTTCATAATCTGAACTAAGGCGCGTTCCGGCGGCGCACCAGGCCTTCCTGCGCCACCGAGGCGACCAGCGTGCCGTCGCGGGTGAAGATCAACCCGCGCGAGAAGCCGCGCGAGCCATGCAGATTGGGCGAATCCTGCGCATAGAGCAGCCATTCGTCGGCGCGGAAGGGCCGGTGCAGCCAAAGCGCATGATCGAGGCTGGCGGCCATGAACTCCTTCTCGAACAGCGTGCGTCCATGCGGCACCAGCGCGGTGTCGAGCAATCCCATGTCCGAGGTGTAAGCCAGCACGCATTGGTGGATGGCCGGGTCGTCGGGCAGCCGGCCGGTGGTCTTAATCCACACGTTGAAACGGCCGTCGGGATATTTCTTGCCGAGATAGCGATCGAATTCGACCGGGCGCAGCTCGATCGGCCGCTCGCGCTCGTAATAGCGGCGTACCGGATCGGGCATCATCGGCAGGATTTTTTCGCGCACCTCGGATTCGCTCGGCAATTTCTCCGGCGGCGGCACATCCGGCATTTTCGCCTGATGATCGAGGCCGGGCTCGTCCGAGTGGAACGACACCAGCATGGAGAAGATCGGATGGCCGTGCTGGCGCGCCGTCACCCGCCTGGTGGTGAAGCTCTTGCCGTCGCGGATGCGGTCCACGTCGTAAATGATCGGCTGCTTGGGGTCGCCGGGCAGCAGGAAATAGGCGTGCATTGAATGCGGCGGGCGCGTCTCCACGGTGCGCACGGCCGCAACTAGCGCCTGGCCGATCACCTGGCCGCCGAACACGCGCTGCCAACCGGTTTGCGGCGAGCGGCCGCGGAACAGATTTACCTCGAGCGGCTCGAGATCGAGGATCGTGAGGAGGTCGTCGACGGCGGAAGTGCTGGAGGTCATGGGTTGGCCGCTATTAGGTCAAATGCTGGCTCCAACCTGCTATGCTGGGCCAAGTTTTACAAGGAAGCCGCGACAAAAGTCCCATGCCGAAGGTGCTGAAAGACCATCATAAAAAGACCGATCTCGTCATCGGCGGGGCGGGCTTTGCCGGCCTCGCGCTGGCGATCGCCTTACGCCAGGGGCTGGGCGAGGGCTTTGCCGTGACGGTGGTCGATCCGGCGCTGGCCACGGCGCCGTCGAAAGACCCGCGCGCCTCGGCGATCGCGGCCGCCGCGCGCCGCCTGTTCGAGGCGATCGGGGTCTGGGACGCGGTTGCCGCCGACGCCCAGCCGATCCTCGACATGGTGATCACCGACAGCAAGCTCGACGACGCGGTGCGGCCGACCTTCCTCACCTTCGGCGGCGACGTGGAGGACGGCGAACCCTTCGCGCATATGGTCGAGAACCGCCATCTGATCGACGCGCTGGTCGACAAGGCGAAAGCGATCGGCGTCGATTTGCGCGCGGACACGGTCAGCGGTTTTGCGCAGGCAGCGAATGCGATCGACGTGCAGTTGGCCGGGGGCGAGATGATCTCGACGCGCCTGCTGGTCGGCGCCGACGGCGCGCGTTCGAAGATCCGCGAGCAGGCCGGCATCGCCTCGCACGGCTGGAATTACGACCAGTCGGCGATCGTCACCACGGTGGCGCACGAGCGCGAACACAATGGCCGCGCCGAGGAACACTTCCTCCCCGCTGGGCCGTTCGCCATCCTGCCGCTGACCGGCAAACGCTCGTCGATCGTCTGGACCGAGACCGCGCGCGAGGCCGAGCGCATCGTGGCGCTGTCGGACGCGGACTTCCACGCCGAGCTCGAGAAGCGCTTCGGCCTGCATCTTGGCGATCTCCAAGTGATCGGGCCGCGCCGCGCCTTTCCGCTCGGCCTGTTCACCGCGCGCTCGTTCATCGCCGATCGGCTGGCGCTGATCGGCGACGCCGCGCACATCATTCATCCGATCGCCGGGCAGGGCCTCAACATGGGGCTGCGCGACGTCGCCGCCTTGGCGGAAGCGGTCGCCGACGCCGCGCGCCTCGGGCTCGACATCGGCGGCGCCGACGTGCTCGAGCGCTATCAGCGCTGGCGCCGCTTCGACACCATGACCATGGGCGTCGCCACCGACGGACTGAACCGGCTGTTTTCCAACAGTTCCGACGTGCTGCGCCTGGTGCGCGATCTCGGCCTCGGCGTGGTCGAGCGGATTCCGGCGCTCAAGCGCGTCTTTATCCGCGAGGCGGCGGGTTTTACCGGCGACGTGCCGAAGCTGCTCAAGGGCGAGGCGCTATAAGCCCCCTTCAGGGAGGGATTAGCGATCACGTCAGCGGAATGCTGCCGACGTGATCGTGAAACGGTTTGCGTTTGGCGATCGCCTCGAACCAGCGCTCGAGGTTCGGCGTCGGCGGACGATCGGGCACCAGTTGCCGGTAGCGGTACGCCATCACGCCGACCGGGATGTCGCCGTACGAGAACGCCGGGCCGGCGACGTAGGCGGTATTGCCGAGCTGCGCTTCGAGCATCAGCATCGCGGCGATGGTTTTTTCCTGCGAGCCCTTGATTGCCGCCGCGTCGCGCTTTTCTGGCGGCGTGCGGATCAGGCCCCAGAACGCGGGCGTGATCGCCGGGCCGAGCACCGACAGTTGCCAGTCCATCCATTGGCTGGCGAGCGCGCGCTGCTTGAGATCCTTTGGTTCGAGAATGTTGTTCTTGTCGTGCTTGCCGGCGAGATAGCGCACGATGGAATTCGATTCCCACAATAGGAAGCCGTCTTCTTCCTCCAGTGTCGGCACCAGCCCGTTCGGGTTCATGGCGAGATAAGCCGGCTCCTTGTTCTTGCCGAAAGCGCCGCCGATATCGATGCGGGTGTGCTCAAGCCCGAGCTCGCCCACCGCCCACATCGCCTTCTGCACGTTGGACGAGGTATTGCGCCCCCAGATTTTGATCATTGCGGTTTCCTTCCCATTTTCTGCATCGTGTCCCGGGGGCGCAGCGCAGCAGATAGTGGTGCGCTGCAGAACCGGGACCGTTACACACGAAGTCGTTTGAAAAGGTCCCGGATCAGCGGTGCACCGCATCCGGGACACGCGGCATTAGTTTACTCCAATCTGCGCGCCTCTTCCGGCAGCATGATCGGGATGCCGTCGCGGATCGGGTAGGCGAGCTTGGCCTTGCGCGAGATCAGCTCTTGCCTCGCGGCGTCGTATTCCAGCGTCGTCTTGGTCAGCGGGCAGACCAGGATTTCCAACAGCTTGGGATCGACGCTGCCGGCCGGCGGTTCGGTGGGCGGGGTTGAGGACATGAGCGGGCTCCCGATAATTGCAGTGGCATATTAATCTGTCATGGCCGGGCTTGTCCCGGCCAACCCGATTAGGGACGCACGGCCGTGCCCGCCTAAGCGAGATCGCCGGGACAAGCCCGGCGATGACAAATTGAAATTCATCACTGCAGCTGCGACTCGCCCTCGGTGTTCTTCTTGGCGAGCTCGATCTCGGTGATGGCGACTAGCAGTTCGGCGCGCGTCTTGAGGTCGGGCGCCTCCAGCAGCGCCTGCTTTTCCGGCGCGCCATAGGGCGACATCATGGCGAGCGCATTGACCAGCGCCTCGTTCGGCGCCTGGTCGATACCCTCCCAATCCGCCTTCAGGTTGTTGGCTTTCATGAAGGCGCGCAGCGCGGTGAGCACAGCCTCGCGATCGACCGCCTCCTCGCCCTTGCGCGCGATGAAATCGTCGGCGAACGGCGCATAGGTGACGCGGCATTGCCGGTATTCGGTTTTCACCGGCAGTTCCTGCTCGATACGGAAGCGGGCGACGCCGGTGAGCTCGATGAGATAACGGCCATCGCCGCTCTCGGCGAGTTGGGTGATGCGGCCGACGCAGCCGACCTTGAACAGCGGCGGCTTGTCGGCGCCGCCGCCATGCGCGGCGTCGGGTTGGATCATGCCGATCAGCCGGTGGCCGTCGCGCAAGGCGTCGTCGATCATCGCGAGATAGCGCGGCTCGAAAATGTTGAGCGGCATCTGCCCGCGCGGCAACAGCAGCGCGCCCGGCAGCGGGAACACCGGGATGACTTCGGGCAGATCGATCGGCCCGCGATACTGGGCGTTCATCGGTATGGCGCTTGCTCCGCACCACTACTGTCATGCCCCGCGAAGGCGGGGTATCCAGTAATCACTGACGTCAATAAGTACGCACCGCAGTGAGTACTGGATCGTCTGCCTTCGCGGAAGATGACATTCTCAGTCACGAAAACAAAATCGACGACAGCCGCTTGCGGCTCTCGACGGTCGCCGCGTCGGCCGGACCCCAGGCCTCGAAAAACTGCACGAGCTGCTTGCGCGCGCCATCATCGTTCCATTTGCGGTCGCGCTTGACGATGGCGAGCAGATGATCGGCGGCCTCGTTGCGCTTGCCTTTGGCGTTGAGCGCGGCGGCGAGATCGAAGCGCGCCTGATGGTCGAGCGGATTGGCGGCGACTTTCTGTTCCAGCTCATCGATCGGGCCGACCGACTTCGCCTGCTCGGCGACGTCGAGCGCGGCGCGCGCGGCGGCGACGGCCGCGTCGTTGCGCTTGGCTTCCGGCACCATGGCGAGCGTCTGCTTGGCCTGCTCGAGCGCGCCGGTCTGCACGTAGCAGCGCGCGAGCCCGGCGAGCGCGGCGATATTGCCGCCGTCCTGCGTCAGCAGTTGGCCGTAAAGATTGGCGGCCTCGGCTGCGTTGCCGGCGGCGAGCGCCTCGTCGGCGGCCTTCATCAGATCTTTTTCCTCGGCGCCGATCTTGCTCTTGGTGACGCGCTCCAGGAACGCGACCACCTGGCTCTCCGGCAACGCGCCCATGAAGCCGTCGACCGGCTGGCCGTTGGCGAAGGCGATCACCGCCGGGATCGACTGGATGCCCATCTGGCCGGGAATTTCCGGATGCTTGTCGATGTCCATCTTGGCGAGCTTGACCTTGCCCTTGGCCGACTTCACCGCCTTTTCCAGGATCGGGGTCAGCTGCTTGCAGGGCCCGCACCAGGGCGCCCAGAAATCCACCAGCACCGGCTGGCGCTTGGATTCCTCGATCACGTCCTTCATGAAGCCTTGAGTGGTGGTGTCGACGACCACGCTGTCGGCCGCCGCCGTCATTCCCCCGCCGTTTTGCAGCATATTTCCTCGCGCGTTAGCCGATTGGCGGACCGCAAGGCCCGTTCCACGCCCGATTACATGGGTTATCCGGGGCTTGAATGCAATCGGGTCAGGAGCGTCCCGGCCGGATGCCCGGACACCCGCTCGATGCGGGGGATGTGCCCGGTCGATTGCAGGAACTTCACCAGATCGCTCGCGCTTGATCGAGGTGGTCATGGTGTTGACCAGCGGATGATAGTTGAGCGTTTCGTGCTCCATCATGGCGGCATCGAGCACCACGGTGACGCGGCCCTCCGTGTCGTTGATGGCGCCGAACGGGGTGACCGCGCCGGGCTCGACCCCCCATACCTCGCGCAACAGGTCGGACGAGCCGAACGAGAAGCGCCCGGTGGCGCCGAGCTGGCGGTGCAGGTCTTTGAGGTCGATCTCGGCGTCTTCCAGCGCCACCACCAGATAAAGCTCGTATTTCTTGTCGCGCAGGAACAGGTTCTTGGTGTGGCCGCCGGGGATCTGCCCGCGCAAGGCTCGCGACTGCTCGACCGTGAACAGCGGCGGATGTTTCACGGTCTTGTGCTCGATGCCGAGCGCATCGAGGGCGGCAAAAAGCTGGTCGGGGGTCGCCGGCATGAACGCGGTTGGGCTGTTTGGTGTTATGCCTATATAATGGAAAGCCAACTTATGAGGCTCACGATGAAGCGGATCATTTGCGCCGGGGCTGTCATCTTCGCCGCCCTGATCTTTCAGCTGCCCGCGGCGCAAGCCCGGCCGGAATCGCCCTGGTGTGCGATCATCAATTTCGGCTATGGCACCGTCTATTGGGACTGCCAATATAACTCGATCGAGGAGTGCAGGCCCAACGTGATCGCCGGCAATCGCGGCTTTTGCAACCCCAACCCGCGTTGGGCGGGCTGGTACGCGCCCAAGGTAAACAAGCCCGTAAAGCATAGAAAACGCCACACGCGGCGGGATTAACGAGACTTGAACGGGCGTGGTTGCAATGTGGCCCGGCTTTTGGCTATAGGACGGGCTTGGCGGCCGAGTCTTGCCGGCCAAATATCTATCGGATGCGGGTGTAGCTCAGGGGTAGAGCACGACCTTGCCAAGGTCGGGGTCGAGGGTTCGAATCCCTTCGCCCGCTCCAGTCTTCGCTGCTCCGCAGCTTCGACTGGCAAGCCAGTTTTGCACGAAGGTTGCCCGCCGTAGCTTTAGCGAAGGCGGGCTTTTCATATGTTTCAATACCCCGCCGCCAGCGCGCCGCGGGTGCGGCGTGTCGGCGGCGCCGACATAGCCGTCGGGCGTCACCTCGATCGAATTGGCCGAGGTGTGCGGCTCGGTCGGCACGATGTTGTGGCCGCGCGCTGCTGAGCGCATCGAGCACAGCCGGCGCAAAGCCCGGCTCGACAAAGGTCTCGTCCGGCTGCCACTGGTGATGCAGGCGCGGCGCGCTCACCGCTTTGTCGATCGGCATATGGAAGTCGATCACGTTGGTGATCACCTGCAGCACCGCGGTGATGATGCGGCTGCCGCCGGGCGAGCCGGTGACCAGGAACGGCTTGCCGTCTTTGAGCACGATGGTCGGCGTCATCGACGACAGCGGGCGCTTGCCCGGCCCCGGCAAATTGGCGTTGAAGCCGACCAGGCCGTAGGCGTTGGCCGCGCCCGGCTTGGCGGTGAAATCGTCGAGCTCGTTGTTGAGCAGCACGCCGGTGCCGTCGGCGACCAGGCCGAGGCCGTAGGAGAAATTCAGCGTGTAGGTGTTCGACACCGCGTTGCCGTCGCGGTCGATGACGGAGAAATGCGTGGTGTTCTTGCCTTCGCATTCGGCCGGCTTGCCGGGCTTGATCGCGGCGGCCGGCGTCGCCTTTTCGCCGATGCTCGCGCGCAATGCGGCGGCGTATTTTTTCGACATCAGGCCGGCGATCGGCATCTTCACCGCGTCGGGGTCGCCCATGTAGACGGCGCGGTCGGCATAGGCGCGCTTCATCGCCTCGATCATGTCATGCAAGCGACTGCGCGCCGCGGCCGAGCTTGGCCGAGATCGTAGCCTTCCAGGATGTTGAGCATCTCGATCAGATGCCACGCCGCCGGAAGAGGGCGGCGGCATGGAGACGATGTCGTAGCCGCGATAGGTGCCGCGCACGACGCTGCGCTCGACCGCGCGGTAATTCTTCAGATCGTCCGCCGTCATGATGCCGCCGGCGTCGCGCACCGCGGCGGCGATCTCCTCGGCGATGCGGCCCTGGTAGAAGGCGCGCGGGCCGTCTTGCGCGATCGCCTGCAAAGTGTCGGCGAGATCGAACTGCACCAGCCGGTCGCCTTCGTGCAGCGGCTCGCCGCCGTCTTGAGGAAAATGCTCGCCGACGACGGCCAGCGCGCCAGCCGCTCGCGCGCGCGCGGCAGCGAGTCGGCGGTGTCGTCTTCGACCGGGAAGCCCTGCTGCGCCAGCCGGATCGCCGGCGCGATCAGCTCGGCGAGCGAGAGCTTGCCGGAGCCGTATTTCTTGCTGCGCCAGCGCCAGCCCCGCCACGGTGCCGGGCACGCCGACCGCAAGGCCGGAGTCGCGCGACTTCTTCGGATCGGGATTGCCCTTGGCATCGAGGAACATCGTCGGCGTCGCCGCCGCCGGCGCGGTCTCGCGATAGTCGATGGCGGTGTCGCGGTTGCCTTTGGCGAGATGGATCACCATGAAGCCGCCGCCGCCGATATTGCCGGCGCGCGGATAGGTGACCGCGAGCGCGAAGCCGACCGCCACCGCCGCATCGACCGCGTTGCCGCCGCGGTCGAGGATCTCGATGCCGATGCGGGCGGCGCGGCTCTCCTGCGCCACCACCATGCCGTTGTGCGCGAGGATCGCGCGTCGCCGGCGGAATGACCGGCGCGCGCGTCGACCGGCGCGACCTGGGCGTGAGCCGAGGCGCTGCCAGCAGCAAGGCGACGTGAAGGACATGATGCGATGACGTCAATCGAAGCTTTGCATTCAACCGCTGTCCCGCGAAGCGCGGACTCAGTGCTCTTTATGTCACCTGGACTCCCCTCGCGCGGGACTGAGCGGAAGATGCACGGAGCAAGCTAGCGCGCCTGGCCGTGATAGACCGTGTTCGGCCGCATGTCGGTGGCCGAGGCGACGCGGTTCGACATGTTGAAGAAGCCGGCCACCGCCGCAATGTCCCAGATGTCGCGGTCGGAGAAGCCGGCGCGGCGCAGCCGCTCGCGGTCGGCTTCCTCGACGTTGCCCGGCTGCGGCGGTGAGCTTGACCGCGAAGTCGAGCATGGCGCGCTGGCGCTTTGAGAGCCGCGCGGCGCGATAGTTCATCACCATCTGCTCGCCGAGCAGCGGATCGCCGGAATATTGCCGCACCGCGGCGCCGTGCGCGGTGAGGCAGTAGTAGCAGCGGTTCTGCGACGACACCGCGACCGCGATCATCTCGCGCTCGAGCTTGGAGAGGCCGCTCTCGCCCAGCATCAGGTCGTTGTACATGGCGACGAAGGCTTCGAGCTTGGCCATGTCGAAGGCGTAGGCGATCAGCACGTTCGGGATGAAGCCGAGCTTGTCCTGGCATTTCTTGAAATAGGCGGCCATGGCGGGCGTGAGCTTCGCCATCGGCAGATTGAGCGCGATCGATCGGCGCGTCGTCGGCTGCCGTAGCGCGCCGGTTTGACGCGAGGCGGGCTTCGACCGCGGGCTTGCCGCCCTTGATGGCGAGCAGCGCCGGCTTGCGCGCTGGCGCGCCTTGTTGGCGGTTTTGACTGATTTGCCGGCCTTGCCCATCGCCCGCGCCCCTTGCTGTCGTCGCCCGCGACAAGATTACAATGTTCCACCGCCGCGCGATACGACCGCGCGACCATGCTTTTGCCTTTTCTGTCAGCATCTTATGGCGGCAGCGAAGGCCGACTTTGCGAATCCGTCATGGCCGCGTCACCAAATGGTGTGTTGCTCTCGACGGCCCGCCCTGGAACGTGAAAACTCCCAAGCCATGCTCGACCGATTCTCTCAACCTGCATCCGGCTCCATGGCCGCCGAATTTCCCGCCAGCGAGCACGAAAACGCCGCCCGCGCCGCTATCGAGCAGGCCGGCGCCGCGCTCGCCGCGCGCCGCGCCGACGTCCCGGCGAGCTTCGTCGCGCAGCTCTATGCGCCGCGCGGGAGCGGAGGACGTGCTGTGCTACGCGGCCGCCGATCTCGCCGCGCTGGCCGAGCGGGCGTTCGATTTTCTGCAAGACGCGGCGCCGGGCGCGCCGAAAATCCGCTGCGAGACGGTCGCATGCAGGAGTCGGGCGAGCGCAAGGCGGTCACGGTCGATCGAGATCGTCAACGACGACATGCCGTTTCTGTTCGACTCGGTGATGGGCGAGCTGGCCGAGCGCCGGCTCGCAGTGCAACTGGTGGCGCATCCGGTGTTCGGCGTGTGGCGCGACGGCGCGAAGCTGGTGGCGCTCGGCGCGCCCGACGCCGCAGGCCAGCGCGCGCGAGAGCTTCATCCATGTCCACCTCGAGCCGATCGCCGACGAGGCCGCGCGCGCGGACATCGTGCGCGCGCTGAGCGAGGTGCTCGGCGAAGTGCGGCTGGCGGTGCAGGACTGGCGCGCCATGCTCGAGCGCGCCAACGGCATGGTCGCCGATCTGAAGACCAATCCGCCGCCGCTGCCGGTGGACGAGATCGCCGAGGCGATCCAGTTCCTGCAATGGCTGCTGGCCGACAATTTCACCTTCCTCGGCGTGCGCAATTACACCTTCGACGGCAATACGCTGGAGCCCGATTTCGACAGCGCGCTCGGCATCATGCGCTCGCCCGAGCTACGCGTGCTCAAGCGCGGCAGCGAGCTGCTCGAATACACGCCGGAGATCATGGCGTTCCTGCGCGAGCCGCGGCTGCTTGATCATCGCCAAGGCCAATATCCACGCGCGCGTGCACCGGCGCGTCTATCTCGACTACGTCGGCATCAAGCGCTTCGACGCGGCCGGCAATCTGGTCGGCGAGCAGCGCATCATCGGGCTGTTCACCTCCACCGCCTATACGCGCGCCGCGCACAGCATTCCCTATCTGCGCCGCAAGATCGCCAGCGTCGAGGCGCGCGCCGGTTTCGACGCCAACAGCCATTCCGGCAAGGCGCTGACCAACGTCTTGGAGAATTTTCCGCGCGACGAGCTGTTCCAGGTCGACGAGGATACGCTCTATCGTTTCGCGCTCGCCATCCTGCAGCTCGACGAGCGGCCACGCGTGCGTCTGCTGGCGCGGCGCGACCGCTTCGACCGTTTCGTGTCGGTGCTGGTGTTCGTGCCGCGCGACCGCTACGACAGCGGCCTCCGCGCCAAGATCGGCGACTATTTGAGCCGCGCCTTCATCGGCCACGTCTCGGCGTTCTATCCGTTCTTCCCGGAAGGCCCGCTGGTACGCGTGCATTTCATCATCGGCCGCTCCGGCGGCGCGACGCCGTCGATCGACAGCGCCAGCCTCGAGCGCGAGGTCGCGGCGATCGTGCGCTCGTGGACTGACGGATTGCACGACGCGCTGGCGCTGGTCTACCCGCCCGACAAGGTGCGGACGCTGTTCGACCGCTATCGCGACGCCTTCTCGCAGGGCTTCCACGAAATCATACGCGCCGACGATTGCCGCCAGCGATATCCGCATTATCGAAGCGCTCACTGGAGAGCGTCCACTCGCCGTCGATTTACGCCACCGCAATGCGGAAGAGCGGCAGAACGTGTCGCTGCAAGCGTGTGGAGCTTCGGCCGGCCGCTGCCGTTGTCGGAACGCGTGCCCGTGCTGGAGAACATGGGCTTCACGGTGGTGGACGAGCGCACCTACCGCATCACGCCGCAGGACGCCACCCGCGTCTGGTTCCACGACATGCTGCTGGAGCGCGGCGACGGCGGCATGATCGATCTCGCCGCAAGCAAGGCGCACCTGGAAGCCGCCTTCCTGATGGTGATGCGCGGGCAGGCGGAGAACGACGGATTTAACGCGCTCACGCTCGCAGGTTCGCTGGCCTGGCGCGAGGTGGCGCTGATCCGCACGCTGTCGCGCTTCCTGCGCCAGGTGCGCGTGCCTTATTCGCAGGACTACATGTGGGCGACGCTCACCAAGCATTCCGCCGTCGCCGCGCATATCGTCGAGTTGTTCTACGCCCGCTTCGACCCGCGCCCGGACGCGGCGCGCGATCGCGACGCCAAGCAGAAGGAGATCGCCGCGCGCATCGAAGAGGACCTGCAGAAGGTCGACAGCCTGGACGAGGACCGCATCCTGCGCCACTTCGTCAACGCGGTGCAGTCGGCGATCCGCACCAATTTCTATCAGACCGACAAGGACGGCCTGCCCAAGGCGCTGATCGCGATCAAGTTCGCAAGCGGCAAGATCACCGATCTGCCGTTGCCGCGCCCGCTCTACGAGATCTTCGTCTATTCGCCGCGCGTGGAAGGCGTGCACATGCGCTTCGGCAAAGTGGCGCGCGGCGGCATCCGCTGGTCGGATCGGCCGCAGGATTTCCGCACCGAGATTCTCGGCCTGGTGAAGGCCCAGCAGGTGAAGAACGCGGTGATCGTGCCGGTCGGCGCCAAGGGTGGCTTCGTGCCCAAGCTGATGCCGAAGGCGCCGACCCGCGAGCAGTTCCAGGCGGAAGGCGTCGCCACCTACAAGCTGTTCATCGCGACGCTGCTCGACATCACCGACAACATCCACCACGACGGCACGATCGTTCCGCCCGACGACGTGGTGCGGCACGAGGGCGACGATCCTTATCTGGTGGTGGCGGCCGACAAGGGCACCGCGACTTTCTCCGATATCGCCAACACGATTTCGATCGAGCACGACTATTGGCTGGGCGACGCTTTCGCCTCCGGCGGCTCGGCCGGCTACGACCACAAGGCGATGGGCATCACCGCGCGCGGCGCCTGGGAATCGGTCAAGCGCCACTTCCGCGAGATGGACGTCGATATCGGCGTCACGCCGTTTTCGGCCGCCGGCGTCGGCGACATGTCGGGCGACGTGTTCGGCAACGGCATGCTGCGCGAGCAGACCACGCGGCTTTTGGCGGCCTTCGATCACCGCGACATTTTCATCGATCCAGATCCCGATCCGGCGAAGGCCTTCGCAGAGCGCAAGCGGCTGTTCGATCTGCCGCGCTCGAGCTGGCAGGATTACGACAAGACGCTGATCTCGGCGGGCGGCGGCGTTTATCCGCGCGTCGTCCAAGGAAATCCGGCTCAGTCCCGCGGCGCAAAAGCGGTTCGACGTCGGCGAAAGCGTGACGCCGCAGGAACTGATGAAGGCGATCCTGAAAGCGCCGGTCGATCTGCTGTTCTTCGGCGGCATCGGCACTTACATCCGCGCATCGAGCGAAACCGACGAGGCGGCCGGCGACCGCGCCAACGATGCCATTCGTGTCAGCGGCGGCGAACTGCGCTGCAAGGTAATCGGCGAGGGCGCCAATCTCGGCATGACCCAGCGCGGCCGCATCGAGGCGGCGCTCGCCGGCATCAGGCTCAACACCGACGCCATCGACAATTCCGCCGGCGTCAACACCTCCGACGTCGAGGTTAACATAAAGATCGCGCTGAGCCGGCCGCTGCGCGCCGGCGCGCTGACACTTCAAGCGCGCAACGCGCTGCTCGCCGAGATGACGCAGGAGGTTGCGCGCCTGGTGCTGCGCAACAACTATCAGCAGACGCTGGCGCTGTCGCTGGCGCAGCGGCGCGGGCTCGAGGATCTCGGCTTCCAGCAGCGCTTGATGCAGACGCTAGAGCAGCGCGGCCAGCTCGACCGCGCGGTGGAATTCCTGCCCGACGAGATGGCGATCGCCGAGCGGCGCAAGCGCAACCTGGCGCTGACGCGACCGGAGCTGGCGGTGTTGCTCGCCTATGCCAAGCTCTCGCTCTACACCGATTTGCTCGACAGCGCGGTGCCGGACGATCCCTATCTCGGGCGCGAGCTCGAGCGCTACTTCCCCAAGGAAATGTCGGAGCGCCACGACGACGCGCTGCACGCTCACCGGCTGCGGCGCGAAATAATCGCCACGCAACTCACCAATTCGATGATCAACCGCGGCGGCGCGACGCTCGTTGTGCGCATCGCCGATCAGACCGGCGCGTCTGCTGCCGCGATCGCCGCCGCCTTTGCGGCGGTGCGCAACAGCTACGACCTGATCGCGCTCAACAGCGAGGTCGACGCGCTCGACAACAAGGTCTCCGGCGAGACGCAACTCTCACTTTACGCCGCCGTGCAGAATTTGCTGCTCGACCGGCTGGTCTGGTTCCTGCGCAATGTCGATCTCAAGCAGGGCCTGGAAACCATCATCGCGCATTACCACGACGGCATCGCGCAGGTGGCGGCGGCGCTCGATACGCGCATTGTCGAAGCCGGCTTCGGCCGCGTGCGCCGCGCATGAGGCCGAACTCACCCGGGCCGCCGTGCCGCAGGCGCTGGCGCGCCGCATCGCCAGCCTCGGCGTGCTCAAGGCCGCGACCGACATCGTGCTGGTGGCGGACCAAGGCAAGAAGCCTGTCGCCGAGGTGACGGCGACCTATTTCGCGACCGAGGCCTTCTTCCAACTCGACCGTGTTGCCGGCGCAGTCGGCAACATCGTGGTGTCGGATTATTTCGACCGCCTGGCGCTCGACCGCGCGCTCGATTCGATCGGCGACGCCGAGCGGCGGCTCACCGCCGCCATGGTCGGCAACGGTTTCGCCGGCGCCGGCGCAGTGGAGGAATGGATCAAGCCGCGCCGCAGCGAGGTCGAGCGCATCCGCGCCGCGATCCACGAAATCGCCGGCTCGGGTCTGACGCTGTCGAAGCTGTCGGTGGCGGCGAGCTTACTGGGCGATTTGGCGCGGAATTGATTGCGGTTCCCGGGCGCAGCGTAGCACGAAGTGGTGCGCTGCAGATCCGGGACCCCGGTCCTTCTTCAAATAAGCTGGGTTCCGGATCTGCGGTGCACCGCCATGGCGCGTCAAAGACGCGCGTAAACGCGCTTATGGCGCTGCACCGCGTCCGGGAGATGGCCCCTGTCTAATGCCGGAAATGCCTCACGCCGGTGAACACCATCGCGACGTTGTGCTCGTCGGCGGCCTTGATCACATCGGCGTCGCGCACGGAGCCGCCGGGCTGGATCACCGCGGTGGCGCCGGCTTCGATGGCGACCAGTAGGCCGTCCGGGAACGGAAAGAACGCATCGGAAGCGACCACCGAGCCTTTGGTCAGCGGCGCGGCAAGTTTCAATTCCTTGGCGGCGTCTTCGGCCTTGCGCGCGGCGATGCGCGCGGCATCGACCCGACTCATCTGTCCGGCGCCAATGCCGACGGTCGCCAGCCCCTTGGCATAGACGATGGTGTTCGACTTCACGTGCTTGGCGACGCGGAAGGCGAAGCGCAGGTCGTTGAACTCGGCTTCGCTCGGCGCGCGCTTGGTGACGGTCTTGAGCTGCATCTCGTCGACCACCGCATTGTCACGCGATTGCACCAGCAGTCCGCCGGCGACCGTCTTCGCCGTCAGCCCGCGCGCGCGTGGATCGGGCAGACCGCCGGCGAGCAGCAGCCGCAGGTTCTTTTTCGCCGCGACGATCTTGATCGCTTCGTCGTTGGCGTCAGGCGCGATAATCACCTCGGTGAAGATTTCGGTGATCGCCTTCGCGGCTTGCGCGTCGAGCGTGCGGTTGAGCGCGACAATGCCGCCAAAGGCCGACGTTGAATCGCAGGCCAGCGCTTTTTTGTAGGCATCGACCAGGCTTGCCCCTTCCGCCACGCCGCACGGATTGGCGTGCTTGACGATGACGCAGGCCGCGGTGCGTCTGGCGTCGAACTCGGCGACGCATTCATAAGCCGCGTCGGTGTCGTTGATGTTGTTGTAGGACAGTTCCTTGCCCTGCAATTGGCGCGCGGTGGCGACGCCGAAGCGCTCCCCAGGCGCGCGATAGAATGCCGCGCTCTGGTGCGGGTTCTCGCCGTAACGCAGCGACTGGATCAGCTTGCCGCCGAAGGCGCGGTAGTCCGGCGCGTCATCGTGTAGCGTGTCGGCGAACCAGTTGGAGATCGCAGCATCATAGGCGGCGGTGCGCGCATAGGCCTTCGCCGCCAGTTTCTGGCGCAGTTCGAGCGTCGTCATGCCGCCGTGCAGTGCGAGCTCGGCCAGCACATTTCCGTAGTCGGCGGGCTCCACCACTACGGTGACGTCGGCGTAGTTCTTGGCGGCGGCGCGGATCATCGCCGGGCCGCCGATGTCGATGTTCTCGATGCAGTCGTCGAAGGCGGCGCCTTTGACGACGGTCGCCTCGAACGGATAGAGATTCACCACCAGGAGATCGATCGGCTTGATGCCGTGTTTCTCCATCGCCGCCGCGTGCTCTTTGTTGGCGCGGATCGCCAGCAGGCCGCCATGCACCTTCGGATGCAGCGTCTTGACCCTTCCATCCATCATCTCGGGGAAACCGGTCAGCTCGGCGACGTCGAGCACCGTTAGCCCGGCGTCTTTCAGCGCCTTGGCGGTGCCGCCGGTGGAGACGAGCTCGATGCCGTAGCCGGCAAGCGCGGTGGCGAAATCGACAAGGCCCGCCTTGTCGGAGACCGACAGCAGGGCGCGGGTGATGCGGCGCGGGTGACTGGTCATGGGCGAGGGGCTAGCACAGGAAGCGGGCGGAAGTGTATTCGGGATTCCCCCGGTTTTGACGGGCATCCACAGTATGATTAGAGCGGTAATTCCGGCTCGTCCGCCTTTTCGGGACGGGTGCCCGGCGCCGGCGGGGTGTGGCGGAAGCTCCAGCGCACCGCGGGCTCGCTGCGGCCGTGGCCGTAGATCACGATCTGCACCGTGCGGCGCGGGCCGTCCGGGCCGGACAGGAACACGCTTTCCTCGATGCGCGCCCCGCCCTCGGCGTGGCTGGTGAAGGTCCACACCTCGCGGTCAGGCAGCAGCAGGATCACCCCGCGGCCGTCCGACAGCCGGTTGGCCTTGATCGACGGATGCAGGTGAAAGCGCACGGCGAATTCGTCGCCTTTGTCGACCGGCAAAGTGTCGCCGGTGGACGACGTGAAGCTGTCCTCGCCATCGAGCGTACGGCCGTCCGGCGACAGCCGCAGCGCGCGATGGTGGATCACGGCGAAGGCGGCGGCATAGCCGTCGTGCGAGGCGGTCAAGCGCGTTCCGTCCGGCGTATCGTCGTGCGTCACCGGCACGTTGCGCGGTCCGGCGACGATCGGTACGCCGAACAGCAGTCGACGCAGATGCCGGGATTCGAAGAAGCGGCATGACGAGGCGTCGTTGAACGTCACCGTGGAATGCGCGGCGGTCGCGCGCGCGACCTGGCGCCAGGTATCCTTGTTCACCGCCGGCAAGCCGCAATTGACCACCAGCCGCTGCTGCTTCCACGACAGCTCGAAGGCGAGGCAGCCGGCATGCGCTTCCTGGCTGAGCGCGAGCGGCGGCGGCCGGCCGGTGTCCATCAGCAACGCGGTCGCTCCTGCCTCGACACGCTGATAGCCGGAATGCGGCGCGTTCGACAACGGCGCGCCGCGCGCGTCGTCATAGGCGAGCACGGTGGCGAGCAGATCGAGCGAGCGTCGGACCCATGCCGTTGAACAGCGCGAAATTGCCGTCGCCGTGGCGGAAGAAGCGCTGCATCGGCATCATGCGGTCGATGGCGTTGTTGAGCGCCTGCGGCGGCTGCAGATGGCGCGCCGAGAACAACTGGCGCAGCGGCAAGAGGTCGACCAGCAAATCGATCAGCGCGCCGGGATTGCGGCTGATATGGCCGCCGTCGGGCAGGATTGGCAGCCGCAACTCCTCGATCAGGCGGCGCGCATTGCCGCGCAGGCTGCGCGACTGCCCCTGCAAGCACAGCGATGCGTAGTTGAGCGCGATTACCGCCTGCAGCCGCGGCAGTCCGTCGCGCGATTGTTTCAGCGAGCGGCGCAGGCAGCGCACCTGGCGCGACAGGCTGCGCAGGAAACGGCGGTAGAAGCGCGCGTCGGCGTCCTGCAGGATGAACGGCGCCTGGCTGAGCCAGCACACGATCCGGCGCGACAGGATATCGACGCGCCAGCCGAGCGGATGCCAGCCGCCTTGCAGGTTGATCCAGTCGTCGATCAGCGAGCGCGCATTGGCGCGGGTGATGGCGCTGTCGGCGGCCCGCAGATGGCGCAGCCAGGAGAAGGAGAGCAGCATCACCGCCCATTCGTCCGACGGCGGCGTCATCTCGAAGGGTGAGCGGCGGTCGCAGATCACGATCTTGCCAGCGAAGGCGAAACGGCCGGCATAAATTTCGCTGGCGCGGGTGGCGTCGGCGGTGCGCAGGTCCTGCGGCGCGATGATCATCCGGTCGGTCTTGGCCGTGCCGAAGCGCCAGCGCAGCAACGGATGCGTGCTGATGCGGCCGGCGACGCTGCGGAACGCGCGGCGCGCCGATGAGCACGGAGATCCGCAATCGCTCCGCGACCGAAACCCGTCATGAAGTCGCTCGTCCCCTGCGGCGCGGCCTGATTCTCGCGCTCGATCCATACGATAGCGAAGGGTCGCCAAAGGTCCAATATCGCCGGCTACGCTTTACGGATGAGCCGGGCGGCGTAGAAGCCGTCGAGGCCGCCCCAGCGCGGGTCGGGATCGGGCAATTGCTGCGGCAGCGTGCGCAGATCGCCGTCGGCGGTTAATGAACTCGGCGTGGCCGGCGACTTCTTGCGCCGCAACAGGCGCGCGGGCGACGCGCGGATCGCGCGCCAGCAGCGCCGCGATCTGCGCCTCGCCTTCCTCCGGCTCGAGCGAGCAGACGCAATAGACCAGTGTGGCGCCCGGCTTGAGCAGATCGACCGCGCGGTCGAGCAGCCTTTGCTGCAGCGAGGTGAGCGTGGCGATGTCGGTTTCGCTCTTGAGCCACGGAATGTCGGGGTGGCGGCGGATGGTGCCGGTCGCCGAGCAGGGCGCGTCGAGCAGCACGGCGTCAAACGGGCCGCCTTGCCATTCCAGCGCGTCGGCGGCGATGGTTTCGGCTTGCAGTTCGAGCCGCGCCGAGATTCTCGCGCAGGCGATTGAGCCGCGCCGGCGAGCGGTCGACCGCGATGACGCTGGCGCCGGCGAGAGCGAGCTGCGCGGTCTTGCCGCCGGGCGCCGCGCAAAGATCGACGACGGCCTTGCCGCGCACGTCACCGAGCAGCCGGGCGGGCAGCGCGGCGGCGGCGTCCTGCACCCACCAGGCGCCTTCGCGGAAACCCGGCAGCAGCGAAATCGCGCCCTGTGCCAAGGTGCGTACGGTGCCCATCGGCAGTACGCGCCCGTGCAGATGCTCAGCCCAGGACTCAGGCTCGGATTTGACGGTGAGATCAAGCGCCGGCTCGTGACCATTGGCGGCGGCGATGGCGCGCGCGGTGTCGGCGCCATAATGCTTAGTCCAGCGTGCCAGCAGCCATTGCGGCGTATCGCGTGTCGCCTGATCGGCGAGCGGCGCGCTGCGGCTTTGCGCCACGCGGCGCAGCACCGCATTGATCAGCCCGGCATAGCGCGCGGCGCGGCGGTCGGCCTGCGCCAGGCGCACCGACAAATCGACGGCGGCGTGGTCGGGCACTTCCAGCCAGAGGATCTGCGCGGCGCCGATCAGCAGAATGGTTTCCGCGCGCGGCGCGTCGGCGGGGAAGCCTTTGTCGAGAAAGCTGCCGAGCAGATGGCGCAAGGTGCCGAGCCGCCGCAGCACGGTGGCGGCGAGCCGGCGCATCAGCGCGCGGTCGCGGTCGGCGAGCGACGCGAGGCCGGGATGCGCGGCCCTGCCGGAGAGCTGTTCGTCGAGCGCGATCTTGCGCCGCAAGACGCCGTCGAGAATGTCGGCGGCGATCCTTCGGGCGGCGAGGCCGGGGACTTCCGGCTGCGGAGAGATGCGCGGACGCGCCATGTCCAATCATTGCCACGAATTGTGGCCGGGACGCGAAGGGAGCTGAAAAAACCTCTGCGATACACAGGTTTAAGCCTCGGGGCGGGACACGAAATAATGGCAGCTGTATTTAAAAACTACCATAGATTGTGCTTGCGCGAATCGGTTACCGGCAGCAAGAAAGGATTATGTTCTTAGCGCGGACCTCCTCCGTCCACCCGGGCCGCTCCGCCGCGCTGTTGCTCGTAGCCGCCGCCTTCGCCGCCGGGCTTGCGGCCGGGGCGTTGATCGTGCCGGCGAGCGTCCGCCCCAGCGAAGCACTCGCCGCGCCGCAAACGCGCGAGCCGGCGGCGTCCGCGCTACGCAGTGGCCACCCGGCCGAGGTGCTGCGCGTCATCGACGCGCCGGAGCTGCACGCGCGCTGCGACAACGAGCGGGTGAAGGCGATGGCCGCGCGCGATGCGTTGACGCGGCTCTTAGCGGAAGGCTCGATCGGCATCTCGCGTGTGGGGCAGGACAAATATGGCGGCCGCGTCGACGCCGATGTTTCGACCGCGCGCGCCGGATGTCTCCTCGGAGGCGTTGTTCGCCGGCGGCTACGCGCGCCGCTATTCCGGCGGCCGGCGCGAAAGCTGGTGCGGCTAAACGCGCCGCGCGTCAGCGTTCCACGACGACCGGCGTGCCGACATTGACCAGGCGATAGAGCTCGCGGATGTCGGCATTGTACATGCGGATGCAGCCGTGCGAGACGAAGCCGCCGATCAGCTCGGGATGATTGGTGCCGTGAATGGCGTATTCGCCGCCGCGCAAGGTGAGCGCGGCCACGCCCATCGGATTGTTGGGGGCGCCGCCGGGAATGACCCGGGGCAGGCGCGGATTTTCGTGGCGGATGGACGGCGGCGGCGCCCAGGCCGGCCGCACGAATTTGCCTTCGACATGCGCGTTGCCGGTCCAGGTCATGCCGGCTTTGCCGACGCCGACCGGAAAGCGCAGCGCACGGCCGGGATCGATCACATAGTAAAGCCGGCGCTCCTGCGTCTTCACCACGATGGTGCCGGGTGAGTAACCGGAGAAGCTGACGACATCATGGGTTGCCGCCCACGCCGGAGTTGCCGCGAGCAGCGCCGCGATCACCGCGGCCGCAAAAAATTCCGCACGCCGAAACATCATATCTGCCTCGGAGGTGGTTGACCTGCGCGAATTATAATGCGTGCGCGCGAAGTCTCGGGCGAAAGCTCGAAATAGCGTAAAGATTGACTAATCGGCCTGAATTTCTAGGGCGGCGGTGTCCGGAAACCGCAGCAAAATCGGCCGAAACGGCCGTGCGCAAGGACCCGCAGCGCCACGCCTATATGGACCCGGCGCTGGCGCCGCACGCGCAAAATCGCCGTATTGACCAGCGGCGCTGGAAAATTCATGGCCGCCGCTTAAGCGGCGGATTGCGTCTTCGGCATCGTCCGCCAGATGGCGGCGGCGACCAGCAGCGTCGCCACGCCGAGCAGTAGAAACAGCGCTGGCACGGTGACGCCGTATTTCTGCATGATGGCGACCATCACAGTCGCGCCGGTCATGAAGGCGGCGTTGAGAACGTTGACCGCGGCGACGGTCCGCGCGCGGATATCGGCGCCGGCCCAGGCCTGCACCGCCGCGAAGGTCGGCACGATGAACAGCCCGCCGGCAACCGCCATGCCGGCGAGATCGATCGCGGCGCGCATCCCGAGCGTGGATGAGAATATTATGGCCGGCCCTTGCGGCATGGGCGCGGGTGCGACGCCGGAGATCGCAAGACCAAGATCGAGCGCAAAAGCGCCGAGCAGGACTGCGCCGGTCAATGTGGTGTTGAGCACAATGCGCCCACGAGCGATCACGGCCGCCAGGCCGGAGCCGGCCCCGACCGCGACCGAAAACAGCGCGAGATAGGCAGTGACGGTGTCTTCGTTGCCGCCGATCAGCGTCTTGATCAGCGGCGGCAGCAGCGCCAGCACCACGATGCCGACCAGCCAGAACCAGCTCGTCACCATGGCACCCCACCACAGCCGGGCGTCCGCGCGCAAATGGCAGATCATCGCCGCGGTCGAGACGGCTATATTGAAGGATACCTTGAGCTGCGGCGCGCCTTCGCCGGTCGGCGGGATCAGCAGCGCCGACAGCCAGCAAGCCAGCGCGAAGCCCATCACCAGCACCGCGAACGGCGCCACATCGCCACCGCGCGCGGCCAGCCCGCCGACGATGGTGCCGGTGAGAATGGCGACGAAGGTTGCGCCTTCCACCAGCGCGTTGCCGGCCGGCAATTCCGCGCGGCGCAAATGATCGGGCAGGATGCCGTATTTGATCGGCCCGAACAGCGATGCCAGTACGCCGAAACCGAACAGTGCGACAAAGAGGATCGGCAACGAGGCGCGCGCGTAACCGACGACGGTCAGCGCCGCGACGAAGATCTCGATGAATTTCAGCCTTTGCGCCACGCGCGCCTTATCGTAGCGGTCGGCCAGTTCGCCGCCGAGCGCGGAGAGGAAGAAAAAAGGCGCGATGAAAATCGCGCCCGCCAACGTGATCAGGGTTTCCGTGTCGGACGCGGCGGTGCGGAACAGGATCAGGAACACCAGCGCGGTTTTGAGAAAATTATCGTTGAACGCCGCGAAGAACTGGCAGGCGAACAGCGGCGCAAAGCGCCTCGACAGGAGAAGGGGCGGCGGCATTGCGCCCAGTATGGCAAAGTCCCCTGCGCGCGGTATCGGCCTTTGCACAATAAAAAAGGGCGGCCCATGGGCCGCCCAGTCGGGTCGCTTCAGACAGGACGCAACTACAAGCGGAATTTCCCACCATTGATGGAATCCACGACAATCGCTGCCATGGTGAGGGCGATCGCGAGCGCGGCGGTAATGGCAAACAGCGAAGTCCACATGGCGTAGCCTCCTCGTTGGCGCAACGCGCGCGGGGAAGTCTGGGCGGAGCAACGCGGGGGGGCCGGTTTTCGTTCCCGGTTTTTCCGGGTCCGATGGCGATTTTTTGGTGACCAAGCGGCATGCTAAAATTGTAAGATTGCCGGCGATAACGAGAAGAATTTGAGCGAATTGGGGGGATGCGGCTGAGATGGCTACGATTTTTAACGAAAGCACGGTCGCCGCGGAACCGGCCGACAATGGAACCGCGCGCCAGCGCTTGGTCACCCAAGCGCGCGTTCCGGGAACTTGCATCCTGCTCGACCGGCTGACGCTTGGGCCCGGCGGCACAGCGCGCTTATCGGTGCCGGCGCAAGGCCTCGCCTGGTTCCAAGTGCTGGACGGCGCAGCCACGCTGACGCGTGAAGGGAACCGCGCGACATTGACCGACGCGCATGTCGTGTTCCTGCCGCCGGGGGACGCAGCCACCCTTGCATCGAGCGGAGGCGCGGCGCTGCTTTCCGGCGAAATCCCCGACGCCGCGTGGCTCGATCCGAACCTCGAAAAAAATCCGCCAGCCTTCCGCATCGTCGACTGGACACGCGAGCCGGTGCTTGATTCCGAACACGATGCGCGCAAGCGCATCTATCTGTTGACGCCGAAGCTGTTCGGCACCACGGCGGTGAAGGGCGAGATGATCATCTACCCGCCGGGCACCGCGGCCGCCAATCATCATCACGTCGGCGCCGAGCACTTCATGTACGTGCTGCGCGGGCGCGGCACGGTCTATGCCAACGAGCGGCCGTTCGCGGTACGCAAGGGTGACGTGATCTATTATCCCGACCGCGAACGGCACTATCTCGAAGCCGCCCCGGACAGCGAATTGGTGTTCGCGGAATTCTTCGCGCCCGGCGAGTTCAAGACCGTGTGGGTGGACGAGAGTCAGATCTGCACCTGGAAACCGACCGGCCGCGACATCCGCGGGCAGATTTCCGGCGCGCGAGATCAAGGCGCACAGTTCGGCCGAGGTGTTGAGTCCGGGGGATGTGTGAACCGACGTCGCCCGTCTTCGCCCTGCGGGCTACGACGGGCAACCTTCGCGGAACGAGGCGTGGCTTGCCAACCGAAGCGGCCGCGACCCGCGAAGGTTGGTGCCGGCGGAGGGATTTGAACCCCCGACCACCCGCTTACGAAGCGGATGCTCTACCGCTGAGCTACGCCGGCTGAATATTCGCACTCATATCGACGCAAGTCTGGAATAGCAATACGGCGGCGTCCCCGATCGCCGCCTAGCGAAATAACTGCATGAAACGCTGCCAGGGGGCGAGCGGCGGCGACGACGAGGTTTCCGGTATCGGGTCACTCTCCAGGGCGGAATCGGGCCCCGGATCGTCGGGGGCATGCACCAGCGGGATCACCGGCTCGACCGGCTTCGCCACCGGTTTGGCCGCGGATTTTGCCGGCTTGCGCGGCGGCGGTTCCGGCTCGGCTTGCGGCGGAGGCGCGGGCGGCGCGACCGCGATCGGCTCGGCGGCTGGCGCCAGTTCCCGCGGAGCGGCCTCGATCACCGGACGGACGACGCCGATCTCGGCCAGCGGCACCTTCCAGGCGAAGCCGTCGAGCCGGCCGCTCGGCGAAATGGGCAGCCAGTGCTCGGAGACGGTGCCGTCCGCGGTCCACATCGGATCGCCGGCCGCGCGCATGGCCCGGCTCATCCATTCGCGCACGCGGCCTTCGTCGCCGTGCTCGGCTTCCTCGAGGTCGGCCATCAAGGTCGCGACCCGGCGGGTCGGGGCCGATTGATAGGGCGCGAGCGCGGCGCGGGCGGCGGCGAAGTCGCGCGCGTCGAGCGCGGCGTGCGCTACGGCAATCGCACCTTCGAGCTGCCCCGGCGCGAGATCGGCGAGCTTCTGCATGCGGGCGAGCCGCTCGCGCGCGCTGTCGCCCAGGCGCAAATCGGCATAGGCCTCGGCCAAGTCGGGATGCGGATGGGCGGCCCAGGCCCGTTGCAGAATTCTGCGCGCCTTGCGCTGTTCGCCCGCTTCCGCCAGCCGCCGCCCGGCGAGCGCCGCCGCCGGCACCAGATCGGGCGCAAGCTTGACCGCTTCCAGCACCGCGGCGCGCGCGGCGTCGCGGTCGCTGCCGTCGAGTGCAATCGCGCGGGCGGTCAGTAGAACTGCACGCTTGCGGCGATAGTCGGCCTTCTCGAGCGCGGGCTTCATGCGATCGAGCGCGTCGAGCGCGCCGGCCCAATCGGCGGCCGCGCAGCGATAGTCGAGCACCGCCTGTCCGGCCCAAGCCGGCGCCGGCGATATCTTGCCGGCTTCCTCGGCGGCGAGCCGCGCGGCAGGCGCGTCATTGCGCCGCTGCGCTTCGATATAAAGTCCGCGCAGGCCTAAGAGCTTGGTGTCCTCGCGCCGGGTCATTTCGCGGAAGGCACGCTCGGCGCCGCTGCGGTCGCCGGCCATCTGCGCCGACTGCGCAGTGAGCAGCAAAGCCAGCGGGTCGCCCGGCGACAACCGCGCCGCCTCAAGGGCGGATTTGCGCGCACCGCGCAGATCGCCGGCGCCGATGGCGATCAGCCCGCGCGAGATCGCGAGATAGCCCTTGGCGGCGCGGCGATGGCGGAACAGCAGCGACACCTGCTCGGGCGAGCGCAGGATCGCGCGCACGATGGTCCAAAGCGCCATGAGCACGATCACCAGCGCGGCGACGGCGAGCGCGGCCACCATCACCGACGTTTCGGTGCGGTAACCCATCCAGGTAACGGCGACGTCGCCCGGGCGGTCGGCGAACCAGACAAAACCGGCCGCCAGCACCGCGACCGCCAGCAGGAAGGTGATGACCCGGATCATTGTGCTCCCGCCTTGGGCCCCAATGCGCGCGCCGTCTCGGCGGCGTATTTGCGCGCGGCGTCGAGCGCGGCCTGGCGCGCTTGCGCCTTGGCGATCCAGGCCTGCGCCGGCGCGCGTGTCGCGTCGTCGAGCTTGCCGAGATCGGCGAGCGCCGCCGCAATGTCGGCCTTCGACGTGTCGATCTCAAGACGCGCCAGCACGGCGGACGGCTCGTCACCGGCCGGTGCGGTAACCGGATGGATGCGCACCAGTCTGCCGACATTGGCCTGCAGCCGCTCGAGGAAGCCGCCTTGCGGCGCTGATGCGCCGGAAATTGCGAGCATGGCCGGGAGCAGCGCGTGCAGCTCCTGCGCCAGCGCTTGCGCCGCCGGCACGCCGCTCGCCGCGAACGGCGCAAGCGGCGCCAGCGCCTTGTCGTCGCCGCCGAGCTGCTTGACCGCCGCGAGTTCATCGGCAAACGGAGCACCGGCCGCGACGGCGTCGCGCAAGACTTCGGCGCTCAAGGCGAGCCGCGCCGCGGTGTCGTTGCCGCTGCTTTTGGCCGCGATCTTGCCGATGTCGGTTTGCGTCGATTGCGCGGCGCTCTCCAGCGCGGCGATGCGCTTGTCAAGCGCCTCGATGTCCGCGCGCGCGGCTCCCGTGGAGGCGCTTGTCTTCATCAACTCGCGCAAGTCCGCGACGGCCTTGGCGGCCGCGTCGGCGCGTTTGCGCGCTTGGCTGGCAGTGCTAGCGATATCGTCGCTGCGGCGATTGAGCGCGGCGAGCGCGACACCGAGCGACTTCATGGCGTTTTCGGCGGCAATCAGCCGTCCGGCGACACCGGCATCGCCGGAAGGCAGTTTCTTGATCGCGTCTTCGATTTGGCTCACGCGCTCGCTCAGCGCGTCGAGCGCTTTGCTATCGGTGGCAACTTGCTGGCCCGTGCCGGCCGGCGTCGCGACTTGCAGCGGCAGCAGACCGGAGAGCCAGAGCACAAACATAACCAGCAACACAGCCACTGCGCCGGCGGCGCCGGCGGCAAACGTCGCCAGGCCAAAGGGAACGCGCGCCGTTGCCGGCGTTTCGGCCGGAGCGGTATCTGCAGGTGGTTGAGGCGGGGGCTCCTCGACGGCAGGCGGCGGCTCGGGAGCCGGGGGCGGATCGGTGTGCGGCGGCGATACTTCGGTCGCGGTGAGGTCGATGGTCGCCGCGCGCTTCTTGCGGCGCGACCGCTCGGGCGCCGGCTGCGGCGTGCCTTCGGGGGTTTCCGGCGTCGTAGGCTTGTCTGCCATGCACGTCCTCGAATCGGCCCACCCGTCCGCAGGAAATAACGCAAATAGCGCGGGCGCGCCAATCAAGCCTGCGCCGGCTCCAGGCTTGCAATCAATGCCGCTTCGTCCGGGCGCGGCGCGATGGCGACGCGGCCGGCGCCCGCGTCGGCGAGCGGCGCGGCGATCTGCGCCGACAGGCAAATATGCCGCACGCCGAGCGCCTGGCCAGTCACGCCCGCCTGCGCCGCGCCGGCGAGATAATTCCCGGCGCTGCGCTTGGAGAAATGCAGCACCGCATCGACCTCGCCGGCTTGCAGCGCCGCGGTCAGTTCGGGCGGAAACGGCGCGGTGGCCGCGCGATACACCACCGCCATCTCGGCCGCGATGCCGTGCATGATCAATTCGCCGACGAGATCGGCGGCGCGGTCCTCGCCGGCGAGATACAAGAGCGGGGCTGCCGCGTCGGCGCGCCGCTCGGCGATCAGCCGCACCAGATCGCGCACGTCGCCGCCGGCCGAGGTGACGTCGGTGAAGCCAGCTTGGCGCGCGGCCTCCGCGCTGCGCTGCCCGACGGCGAAGACCGGGAGATGCAGCAGCGTCTTGCACGCCGGATGATCGGCGATCGCGCTCGCCGCATTGGCGCTGGTGATGATGACAGCGCCCCAGCCTCCGGACAATTCGGCCGCGACCGGCTCGATCCGCATGAGCGGCGCGAGCAGCACCTCATGGCCGCGCGCGCGCAAGGCAGCGGCGGTGCGTTCGCCATCGGCCTGCGGACGGGTGACGACGAGGCGCATGAGTCATTTTTCTCCGCGCATGATCTTTTCCGAAAATCCGTTCCCACTTTTCGCGATCATGCGCTAATCAAAAAATCCGGGGCCGGCGAGATGCTTCAATTCGCGGCCGGCTTCCATGCAGATCTTGATCGAATCCGCGCGATGGCCGTTCGCGGCAATGTCATGCGCGGCGGCGCCGTCGGGGCGCGCGATCAGACCACGAAACGCGATTGAATCGCCGCTGAGCGTGGCATGACCGCTGATCGGCGTCTTGCAGGAACCGTCGAGCACCGCGAGAAAGGCGCGCTCGGCCGACAGCGCGGTGAAAGTGTCGGCGTGGTTGATGCGCGCCAGCGCGTCGCGTGTGCGCATGTCGTTCGCGCGCGCCTCGATGCCGATGGCGCCTTGCCCGACCGCGGGGAGAAATTCGTCGGTGCTCATGATCTTGGTCGCGTGCTGGGTGAGGCCGAGCCGCTTCATCCCGGCGAGTGCCAGGATCGTGGCGTCGACCTCGCCGGCCTCGAGCTTGCGCAGGCGCGTCTCGACATTGCCGCGCAGCGGCGTCACGCGCAGGTCGCTGCGCGCGCGCTTGGCGATCGCCTGCCGGCGCAGCGAGGCGGTGCCGAGCGTCGCGCCCTGCGCCAGCTCGGCGAGCGAGCCGGCCTTGCGGCTGATGAACACGTCGCGCGGGTCTTCGCGCTCGAGGCAGGCCGCCAGCATCAGGCCGGTTTGCGAAAACGTCGGCATGTCCTTGGCCGAGTGCACGGCGAGATCGATGCGGCCGTCCAAGCAGCGCCTCCTCGATCTCCTTGGTGAACAGGCCCTTGCCGCCCACCTCCGCCAAAGGGCGATCCTGGATCGCGTCGCCCGAGGTGCGGATGATGACGAGATCGATCTCATCCTCCGGCATGCCGAGCGCCGCGAAAAGCCGCGCCCGCACGGTGCGCGCCTGCACCAGCGCCAGCGGGCTGCCGCGCGTGCCGATGCGCAAAGGGGCGGTGGATTGCGCCATATTACCTCTCAATGCTAGGGCGGACGTTGTAGTGCACACTTCCCGGAAAAGGGAAGGCCCGCCTCTGCTCCGTCTTCCGGGGGGCCCGCTGGGCCATGACAATGGAATGGCGATGATCGTTCTCGGGATCGAAACGACCTGCGACGAGACGGCGGCGGCGGTGGTGGAACGTTCCGCGGACGGCCGCGGCAAGATCCTGTCCAATGTCGTGCTGTCACAGGTGAGCGAACATGCCGCCTTTGGCGGCGTCGTGCCTGAGATCGCCGCGCGCGCCCATGTCGAGGCGCTCGACCTGATCATCGCCGGGGCTATGGCGCAGGCCGAATACGGCTACGCCGCGCTCGACGGCGTCGCCGCCGCCGCCGGGCCCGGACTGATCGGCGGCGTGATCGTCGGGCTCACAACGGCGAAAGCAATCGCGCTGGTCCAGCGCAAGCCGCTGATCGCGGTCAATCATCTGGAAGCGCACGCGCTCACCGCGCGGCTGACCGATGGGACGGCTTTCCCGTATTGCCTGTTTCTCGCTTCCGGCGGCCACACCCAGATCGTCGCGGTGCGCGGCGTCGGCGATTATGTGCGCATCGGCACGACGCAGGACGACGCGATCGGCGAGGCTTTCGACAAGACCGCCAAGCTGCTCGGCCTCGGCTATCCGGGCGGGCCGCTGGTCGAGAAGGAAGCCACGCGCGGCAATGCCGCCCGCTTCCCGCTGCCGCGCCCGATGCATGGACGTAAAGAGGCCGATTTCTCGCTGTCCGGATTGAAGACCGCGCTGCGACTCGAAGCGGAGAAGATCGCGCCGCTCACCGAGCAGGATGTCGCCGACCTGTGCGCCTCGTTCCAGCAGGCGGTGGTCGACGTGGTGCTCGACCGGCTGCGTGCCGGCTTGCGGCTGTTCCGCTCGCATTTCGGCGCGCCCAACGCGCTGGTCGCCGCCGGTGGCGTTGCCGCCAATCAGGCAATCCGCAAGGTGCTGCAGCGCCTTGCCTTCGAGGTCGGCACAACGCTGGTGGTGCCGCCGCTTGAATTGTGCACCGACAACGGCGCCATGATCGCTTGGGCGGGTTGCGAGCGGCTGGCGCTGGGGTTGACCGATACGCTCGATGTGGCGCCGCGCGCGCGCTGGCCGCTTGACGAGATCGCGGCGGCCAAGGGCAAGCTGCAACGCACGGCGGCGTATAAATGAGCGGGCCAAGCGCATGACCATCCAACGCATCGCCGTGCTCGGTGGCGGTGCCTGGGGCACGGCGCTGGCGCTGACCTGCGCGCGCGCCGGGCGCGACGTCACGCTGTGGGAATTCGACGCGGGCAATGCCGAGCATCTGGCAAGCAAGCGCGAGAGCCGCTTCCTGCCGGGCGTGCGCCTTGAAGACAGCATCAAGGTGACCCGCGCGCTGGCCGAGGCCTCGCGCGCCGATGCGATCCTGCTGGTCGTGCCCGCCCAGGCCATGCGGTCGGTGATCAAATCGCTGGCGCAAACGATCGGCCAGCGGCACGCCGCTGATCGCCTGCGCCAAGGGCATCGAGCCGGGCACGCACAAATTCATGACCGAGGTGATCGCCGAATGCGCGCCGCACGCGCTGCCGGCCATCCTCTCCGGCCCGAGCTTCGCCATCGATGTGGCGCGCGGCTTGCCGACGGCGGTGACCGTCGCGGCCGGCGACGAAGCGATTGCGCGCGACCTCGCGCATGCGATGAACACCGGCACGTTCCGGCCCTATCACTCGACCGACGTGCGCGGCGTCGAGATCGGCGGCGCCACCAAGAACGTGCTGGCGATCGCCGCCGGCATCGTTACCGGCCGGGGGCTCGGCGCGAGCGCCTCGGCGGCGCTGACCACGCGCGGCTTCGCCGAGCTCGTGCGTTTCGGCAAGGCGCATGGCGCCAAGGCCGAGACGATGACGGGCCTCTCCGGGCTCGGCGATCTGATCCTGACCTGCTCGAGCCCGCAGTCGCGCAATTTCTCCTTCGGCGTCGCGCTCGGCAAAGGCGAGGCGCCGGGCGCCGCCGCGCACGGCAAACTGGCGGAAGGCGCCTTTACCGCGCCGGTGCTCTTGGAAATGGCGCGCGACGAAGAATATCGAGATGCCGATTTCGGCCGCGGTCGCCGCCATTCTTGCCGGCAAGCTGAGAGCGTGAGACGCGGCCATCGAAGTCGCTGCTGACAAGGACCGATCAAGGCGGAGGAGATGACATGCCCTACTGGCTGATGAAATCCGAACCCGGCGCCTGGTCGTGGCAGCAGCAGGTGAAATCAGGCGCCAAGGGCAAAGCCTGGTCGGGCGTGCGCAATCATCAGGCCAAGCTCAATCTGATGAAGATGAAAAAAGGCGACTGCGCTCTGTTCTATCATTCCGGCGAGGAGAAGGCCGCGGTCGGCATCGTCGAGATCGTGCGCGAGCATTATCCCGACCCGACCGCCAAAGCCGGCGAGCCCTGGGTGGTCGTCGACGTGAAAGCGGTCGAGCCGCTGCCCAAGCCAGTGACGCTCGATGCAATCAAGGCCGAGCCGAAACTCAAGGCGATGGTGCTGGTGAACAACACGCGGCTGTCGGTGCAGCCGGTGACCGAGGCCGAGTGGAAGGTCGTCTGCAAATGGGCGGGCTATAGCCGGATTCACTATCCCGGTACTGGAAAAAGACCTGTGTCTGGGCGCGGCTTGGGCCACTGAAGCCCACCAAAAGTGGGGCTTGGCGCGCCTTGTCGCGCGTGCAACCACCGTCGCATAATAGACCCAACAATGAAGACGGTGCCTGCGGCCCTGACCCGCGGGCGGGAGGAAATTGCGATGTCCGACAAGATTTACGACGTTCCGCCTGCCTGGCAGAAACGCGCCTTCGCCGACAAAGCCAAATACCAGGAGATGTACGCGCGCTCGATCAAGGATCCGAACGGATTCTGGGCCGAGCAGGCCAAGCGCATCGACTGGATCAAGCCCTTCACCAAGGTGAAGAACACCTCCTTCGATCCGCACAACGTCTCGATCAAATGGTTCGAGGACGGCACGCTCAACATCGCCTACAACTGCGTCGACCGGCATCTCGCCAAGCGCGGCGACCAGACCGCGATCATCTGGGAAGGCGACGATCCCAAGGACGACAAGAAGCTCACCTACAAGCAGCTGCACGCCGAAGTCTGCCGCTTCGCCAACGTGCTCAAGGCGCGCGGCGTCAAGAAGGGCGACCGCGTCACCATCTACATGCCGATGATTCCGGAAGCGGCGATCTCCATGCTCGCCTGCGCGCGCATCGGCGCCATCCACTCTGTGGTGTTCGGCGGTTTCTCGCCCGACTCGCTCGCCGGCCGCATCGAAGACTGCAAGTCGCCCATTATCGTCACCGCCGACGAAGGCGTGCGCGGAGGCCGCAAGATCCCGCTCAAGGTCAATGCCGATGCGGCGGCCGAAAAGGCCGGCGGCGTCACCTCGATCATCGTCGTGCGCCGCACCGGCGAGAAGGTCAAGATGCAGGCCGGGCGCGACTTCTACTACGACGAGATCGCCAAGACTGTGCCGGCCGATTGCCCGTGCGAGGAGATGAACGCGGAGGACCCGCTGTTCATCCTTTACACCTCGGGTTCGACCGGCAAGCCGAAGGGTGTGCTGCACACCACCGGCGGCTACGCGGTCTACACTTCGATCACGCACCAATACGTGTTCGATTATCACGACGGAGACATCTACTGGTGCACCGCCGACGTCGGCTGGGTCACCGGCCACAGCTACATCGTCTATGGCCCGCTCAGTAACGGCGCCATCACCATGATGTTCGAGGGCGTGCCGAACTATCCGTCCACCTCGCGTTTCTGGGAGGTGTGCGACAAGCACCAGGTCAACATCATCTACACCGCGCCGACGGCGATCCGCGCGCTGATGCAGGGCGGCAACGATCCGGTGAAGAAGACCTCGCGCAAATCCTTGCGCCTGCTCGGCACCGTCGGCGAGCCGATCAATCCGGAAGCCTGGGAGTGGTACTACCACGTGGTCGGCGAGGACCGCTGCCCGATCGTCGACACGTGGTGGCAGACCGAAACCGGCGGCATCTTGATCACGCCGCTGCCCGGCGCGATCGCGCAGAAGCCGGGCTCGGCGACGCTGCCGTTCTTCGGCATCATCCCGCAGATCGTCGATGCCGAAGGCAACGAGCTGAAAGGTGCCGGCAGCGGCAACCTGTGCATCGCCGATTCATGGCCGGGGCAGATGCGCACGGTCTATGGCGACCACGAACGCTTCGTGCAGACTTATTTCTCGACCTATATCGGCCGTTACTTCACCGGCGACGGCTGCCGCCGCGACGAGGACGGCTACTACTGGATCACCGGCCGCGTCGACGACGTGATCAACGTCGCCGGTCACCGGCTCGGTACCGCCGAGGTCGAAAGCGCTTTGGTCGCGCATCCGAAAGTGTCGGAGGCCGCCGTGGTCGGCTATCCGCACGACATCAAGGGGCAGGGCATCTACGCCTATGTGACGCTCATGGCGGGCGAGCAGCCGACCGAGGAGTTGCGCAAGGAACTGGTCGGCTGGGTGCGCAAGGAGATCGGCCCGATTGCCTCGCCCGATCTCATCCAGTTCTCACCCGGCCTGCCGAAGACGCGTTCGGGCAAGATCATGCGCCGAATCCTGCGCAAGATCGCCGAGGACGAGTTCGGCAATCTCGGCGACACCTCGACGCTCGCCGACCCGGCCGTGGTCGACGATCTGGTGCACAACCGGCAGAACAAGAAGGCGGGCGCCAAGTTGGGCGCCTAGCTGTGTTGTCCGGAGAGATAACGGTCCCCGTGCGAACGGGGGCCGTTTTTATTTGCGCATCTTCAAGACGCGATCGACCATCTCGCCGGCGACGCCGAGATAATTGGCCGGATCGACCATCTTTTCGAGTTGCTTGCGGCTGGCGTGCTTGCTGATCTCTTTGTTCTCGGCAAGCAGATCGACCAGCGGGCGGCCGGTTTTCACGACGTCGCGGCAGATGTCGTAGACCACGTCGTGCGCGTAATTGCGTCCCATCTTGTCGCCTAAGCCCATCATCACCGCTTCCGACATGATCAAGCCCTTGGTCATGTCGAGGTTCTCGCGCATCTTCTTTTCGTTGACCTGCAGGCCTTCCACCAGGAAGCGCGTCTGCGCCAGCGCGCCGGCCGACAGCATGAAGATTTCCGGCAGCGCTATCCATTCGATTTCCCACGGGCCGGTCGAGCGTTCGTGGTCCTCGACCATTGCTTCCAGCAAGGCGGCGGCGAGCTGTTTCACCATCGCGCTTTGTGCCGTGATGTAGACTGAGGAAATCGGGTTGCGCTTCTGCGGCATGGTCGACGACGAGCCGCGGCCCTGGTGGAACGGTTCGTAGACTTCCTCGACTTCCGTCTGCATCAGCAACTTCACGTCGAAGGCGATCTTGCCGCAGGTGCCGGTGATCAGGCCGAGGAAGCAGCCGACCTCGGCGATAGTGTCGCGCACCGTGTGCCAAGAAATCGCGGGCTGGCTGAGTTTGAGTTCTTTGCAGAGCTCAGCCTGCACCTTGAGCCCGTCCTTGCCGAGCGAGGATAACGTGCCGGCGGCGCCGCCAAATTCGCCGACCAGCACGCGCGGCTTGAGCTCCTTGAGCCGCTGCTTGTGCCGCTCGAAGGCGCCGAGGAGGGTCGCCATCTTGTAGCCGAAGGTGATCGGCACCGCCTGCTGCAGGTTGCTGCGCCCGGCCATCGGCGTGTCGCGATATTTCTTGGCGAGCTTGGCCAGCGCGTCGGAAATAGCGTCGAGGTCGTCTTCGACAATGGCGAGCGCCTCGCGGATCTGCAGGACGGTGGCGGTGTCGGTGATATCCTGGGTGGTGGCGCCCCAATGCGACCACTCGCCGAGCGTGCCCTTGCACAGCTTGACCAACTGCTGGACCACGGGCAGCACCGGATAGCCGATCCGTTCGGTTGCTTCCTTGAGCTTGGCCATGTCGATCTTGTCGGCCGAGCAATGGCGCACGATCTCGGCGGCGGCATTCTTCGGGATGATGCCGAGCTTGCCTTGCGCCCGCGCCAGCGCCGCTTCGAAATCGAGATATTTCTGCACGCGGTTTTCGTCCGACCACACGCGGCGCATTGCTTCGGTGGTGAAAATGTCGCGGAACACCGCGGAATCGAGGATGGTCGAGGGCATTCGTGTCTCCTGGACGCTCAAGGGCGCGGTGCTGTGCTAACCTAAGCCGGATGGTCGGGACAAGCCCGGCCATGACAGCGTCCGGGAGACCTGCATGAACGTGAGAACCGAGCCCCAGCGCGGCTTCAAGCTTGAGCCGGTGCATCCGAAGCCGGAGGAGGCACACACGATGCCTTACGCACCGGCTATACATGTCGTCGGCGCTTGCGATCTGATGTTCTTGTCGGGCGCGACCCCGTCGCCGCTCTACCACAAGCACCCGCATGTGGAGGCCGAGCACATCCACCCGCACTCGATCGAGGAGCAGACCACGCGCGCCATGGAGGCAATCAAGTCGATCCTCGACCACACCGGCGCCACCTGGCGCGACGTGGTGAAGGTGACGAAATATCTCACCGACTTCCGCGAGGCCGACGCCATGCACGCGACCATGGCCAAGTATTTCGGCGACTGGCGGCCGGCCTCGACCACGGTGTGCATCAACCAGCTCTCCTCGCCGGGCGCGCGCATCGAGCTCGACATGATCGTAGCGCTGCCGAAGAAGACACCGTAATCGAATTTTTGGTCATGGCCGGACTTGATCCGGCCATCCCGATTAGGGACGCAAGGTCTCGCCCTCCTAAGCGGGATCATCGGGACAAGCCCGGTGATGACACGGTTGAGAACGTCATGAGTGCACTACCCCCCAATCTCGCCCGCATTGTCGCCGCCGAAATCCCGCGCTATTCCGGCGCCGAGCTGGCGCGGCGTCGCGCGGCGGTGGAGGCGCTGCTCGCCGAACATGACTGCGATCACCTCGTATTTTGCGGGCTCAATCGCTTCGGCTCGGCGGTGCAATGGCTCACGCAATGGCCGGTGACCGCCGAGGCGGTCGGCGTGCTAAGCCCTGGCGAACGTGACGCGCTGTTCGTGCAGTGGGTCAACCACGCGCCGCAGGCGCGGCTCATTGCCGACAAGGCGGATGTCGCCTGGGGTGGCGAATCGTCGATTGCCGCGGCGATCGAGATGCTTGACAAGCGCAAATCGCGCAGCGGGCGCATCGGTTATGTCGGGCCGCTCACCGCGGAGCAGCACGCGCGCCTTTCCGCGCGTTATCCGAATGTCGCCAATCTCACGCGCGCCTACACCAAGCTGCGGCAGGTGAAGTCGGCGGAGGAACTCGACTGGCTGCGCATCGGCGCGTATTTCACCGATCTCGGTATGGCGGCGTTGCGCGACGGCTTGAAGCCGGGATTGAACGAGCGCGAGCTCGGCGACGCCATCGAGCGCGCGTATATTTCGCAGGGCGCGACAAACGTTATTCACTACATCGGTATAACGTCGATGTCCGCGCCCGATCTCGGCGTGCCGCGGCAATTTGCAACGACGCGCCCGGTGCAAAAGGGCGACGTCGTTGTCGCGGAGATCAGCGCCGCGTTCTGGGATCATCCGGGGCAGGTGCTGCGCAGTTTCGCCTTGGGCGAGCCGATGCCGCTCTATCGCGAGCTGCATGCCGCGGCCGACGCCGCCTTCGATGCCATCGCCGCCGTGCTGCGGGCCGGCGCCACGCCGGCGCAGGTGATCGAAGCCTCAGGCGTGATCGAGGAGGCCGGCTTCACCATCATCGACGACCTGCTGCACGGCTATGGCGGCGGCTATCTGCCGCCGGTGCTCGGCTGCAAGAGCCGCCCCGCTGGCTCGGTGCCGGAAGAGCCGTTCCGCGCCGGGCAGACGGTCGTGATCCAGCCCAACGTCACGACGCGCGACGGTACCGCCGGCGTGCAGACGGGGGAGATGGTGGTGATCACGGAAAGCGGGATCGAGCGGATGCACACGATCCCGAGGGGGTTTGTGATTCTTGATGTCATGCCCGCCTACGCGGGCATAACACCTACCCCAACTGCTCCTTCATCCAGTCCGCACTCTGCGAACGCCAGCGGTAGGCGCGGTTGTTGGCAATGTGGTTGCCGTCCTCGATCATCATCAGCACGACCGGGCCTTTGACCTCGCGCGCCAGCCGCTCGGCGTCGGCGGCGGGGATGATGCGGTCGAGCCGCCCGTTGACGATGAAGATCGGGCAGGTGATGTTCTGCGCGATGCCGGTGAGCGAAAGCGTCTGCGCGTTCTTGCGCGCTTCCTCGACGGTCTTGCAGTGGCTGCGGATGCGGAAGGTCTCGCGCGTCAGCTCCGGTAATGTGTCGAAGGCCGCGCCGAAGTCGAACGGTCCGCCGAGCGCAATGCAAGCCTTGATGCGCTTCTCGAAGGCCGCCGCGCGCGGCGCGTAATAGCCGCCGAGGCTGACGCCCCACATGCCGATGCGCTTGCTGTCGAGGTCGCTTCGGGTCTCGACATAATCGATGACGGCTTTGACCGGCACTTCGTAGTCGCCGCGGATCGGGAAATCGTATTGCGCTTCGCCCTGGCCCGGCCCCTCGAACACCAGTGTCGCCATGCCGCGCGCGAGAAACGGCATTTCGTAGGCGTCGGTCTCTTCCTTGGTCGAAGTCGAGGCCGACCGCCATCACCACCACAGGCGGCTTGTCGATGCCCGCCGGCTTGCGCAGAATGCCGGCGAGCGTCTTGCCCTGATACGGAATTTCGACTCGTTCGCCGGGCGGGCTCAAATACGGCAGCGCCAGTCTGCCGGCATTCGATCTGCTTTTTGTGCGCGGCCTTCATCTGCGCCGGATCGTGCGCGAACAGGAACGAGCCGAAATGGTAGTAGACGCCGGCGCGCTGCAGGCATTCGCCGGCGGTAAGGAAATGCTTGGCCGCCAAGGCTTCGCGGCCGAGCTGCTCGTGATGCGCGGCGCGTTCCGACCAGGCGCGGCACCAGTCGTCATAGGACGCGAGCTTGCCGGTGATCTCCTCGAAGTCGGTCAGCACCACGCCATTGGCGACAAAGCGCGCGCCCCAATGCGCGATCGCGGCCTTGAGCAAGGGATCGGAGGACATGCGTTATTTCCTTGAATTGCGTTAGTTGGATTTTTCGTCGCGGCGATACCACGGCATGAAGTGCCGCGTACACCAGTTCACCAGCAATTCGAAGCTGACGCCGAAGGCCGCGAGCAGCAGAACGCCGACGAAGGCCTCGTTGTGGTGATAGGCGCGCGAATTGTAAAGGATGTAGTAGCCGAGCCCGCCGATCGAAAGGAAGAATTCCGCCACCACGGCGCCGATCAGCGCGCGGCCGGCGGCAAGGCGGAAGCCGGCCAGCAGATAGGGCATCGAGGCCGGCAGGACGATATCGATCAGCGTGCGCAGGCGGCCGGAGCGGAACGAGCGGGAGACTTCCAGGTATTCGCGCGGCACCGCGCGCGCGCCGTCGGCGACGTTCATGGTGATGGCGAAGATCGCGGCGAAGATGATGGTGGCGATGCGCGCCCCGCCCGAATAGCCGAACCAGAGCGAGAACAACGGCAGCACGATGATCATCGGCATGGCGTTAAAGCCGTTGATGTAGACGCGGATCATCCGGTCGACGGTGTGGCTGCGGCCCATCAGCAGGCCGATCGCGGTGCCGGCGACGATCGTGATCGCCAGTCCTTCGGCCACCGCGGCCAGCGTCGCGCCCAGCGCATGGAGAAATTCAGGGTCCGTGATCACGCGCGGGATCGCCAGCACCACCGTGCTCGGCTTGGCCACGTAAGCTGGAGCGATCGCGCGGACCACGATCTCCCAACTCAACACAATCACCAGCCCGGTCAGGAAACGCGGCACGAAACTGCCGGAGAAGGCGGCAGGACGCGAGCTTGCCGGCGCCGCCGGGACTGCGGCCGATGCGACACCGATGCTGGTCTCGGCCATCGGCTACTGTCTCCACCGCGCGAAGTGCTGCTCGATCGCCAGGCCGAGCCGCGTCAAGCCGACGCCGATCAGGCCGATCACCAGGATGGAGGCGAAGACGCCGGCCGTATCGAAATCCTGCGAAGCGCCCATGATGAGCTGGCCGAGGCCGGTCGCCGAAAGAAAGAACTCCGCCGCGATCATGCCGACCAGCGCGCGGCCGATGGCTTGGCGCACGCCGGTCATCATGTAGGGCAGGGTGTAGGGCAGCATCACCTCGCGCCACAGCGACCACTCGCTCGAGCGGTAGGATTTCGCCACCTCGATCAGCTCGGGCTTGATGCTGCGCGCGCCTTCGACCGTGTTGTAGAGCACCGGGAAAAACGGAGAACAGGAACACCACCAGCACCTTGGGCGCAAAGCCGAAGCCCATCAGCGACAGGATGAACGGGATCAGCGCCACCATCGGCGTGGCATAGAGGATCATGAGATAGGGCTCGATGCCGATGCGCAGGACGCGCACGCGCGCGAGCAGCAGGCCGAGCGGCGCGCCGACGATCAGCGCCAGACCGAAGCCGGTGAGGAACAGCGTCGCCGAATCGAGGAACTGGGTGATGAATTCGCCGCGCGCGATCAATTGCCAGAGCCGCACCAGCGTTTCCGAGAACGGCACCATGAAGGCCGCGCTGGTCGAGCGCCCGGCGATTTCCCACAGCGCGAGCCCGGCGAAGACGCTGAGCCAGACCGGGGCATGGCGGCGGATGGTTGCTTGCACGTGTGCGTTTCCTAACCCGTCATTCCGGGGCCGGCCCACCGATCTCGGGTTTACCCGAGATCAGTAATTTCTAATTGTCCAAGTCGGCTATAGCCGACTTGGATGGCCGGAACCCGGAATCCAGGCCCAAGTCTGACGTCGCTGCTCTGGATTCCGGGTTCGCCCGCTGCGCGGGCGCCCCGGAATGACAAGTGTCACTTCACCATCGCGTTGGCGTCTTTCCAGACGCTTTGATCGACCAGCGCGTCATAGGTCACCGGCTCCTTGTCGGGCTTGATGGAGCCGATCTTCTTCATCAGCGCGGCGGTGGCTTCCAGCTTGCTGCGCGGCAGGCCGTCGTCTTTCACGGCCCAGAAGTCGATCGCCAGGAACGACTTGAGCGCCTCTTTATTCACTTCCTTGTTGTGCCCGGTCACCGCGGCCGCTTCCGCCACCGCGTCGGCGTTCTTCGGATCCTGCATGAAGCGGGCGGCCGCGATCAGGGCGGCGACCGCACGCACGACGGCGTCGCGGTTCTTCGCCAGATTGTCCTTGCGCACCACCAGCGTCAGATAATGGCTGGTCGGGTTGGTGTTCTTCATCGCCAGCAGGATGTTCAGCTTCTTGCCCTGGTGCGCGATCTCGGCGAGGTCGTCGAGATGCAGCACGGCGAACTGAAGCCGTCCGGCGAGCAGCGCCGGTCCCGGGCTCGAGCCGAGCGCGATCTGCTTGACCTGGTCGATCTTCACTTCTTTGCAGCCGGCGGCGAGCATCGAGCGCAGCGCGATCGAACGCGCGCCGTTGATCGAATCGACGCCGACGTCCTGCCCCGCCATGTCCTTGCAGGTCTTGCCGACTTCGGTGGTGCCGATAACCCAATCCGGGTTCGGCATGCCGTAGATGCCGACCAGCGGCACGCCGGCATTGGAAATCTGCACGATCACCGGCGGGGTCGGTGACCACGCCATGTCGATGTCGCCGGCGACGACCGCGCGCGCGGCGGCGGTGCCGTTGTCGAACGGCTTGATGGTGACGTCGGCGCCGTACTTTTTGAAGAAGCCTTGTTTCTCGGCGACAAAGGCGATGGTCGCCGAATAGATCGGCGGAATGCCCGGGATCGCCAGGACGAGCTTTTTGCCCTCGGCGGCGGCCGGGTTGGCGCCCATCAGCAGCGCGGCCAGCACGGCGGCGCCCGCCGTCAGGCCAAAGATTCTGCGGATCATTGAAATCCTCCCTTTTTCGGTTCAGTTTCTTGTTAGCGTTCGAGTACGAATTCGGCTTCGCGCGCCTCTCGCATCAACGTGCCCCACACCTGCTCGCGCAATTCCGCGAAGCGCGGCTCGCGCAGCGTCGCCCGCGTGCGCGGATTGGGCAGATTGATGGTGATGGTTTCGTGGATGCTGCTGGGCCTTCCCTTGAGCACGATCACCCGGTGGCCGAGCAGCACCGCTTCTTCAATGGAGTGGGTGACGAAGACCATGGCGGTCGGCCGTTCCTCCCAGATGCGCAGCAGCTCGAATTGCAGGATCTCGCGCGTCTGCGCGTCGACAGCCGCAAACGGCTCGTCCATCAGCAGCACGTTCGGTTCGATGGCGAGCGCGCGCGCCAGCCCGCAGCGTTGCTGCATGCCGCCCGACATCTGATAGGGGAAGGCGGCCTCGAAACCGCTGAGGCCGACCATCTTGATGAATTCCGGCACCTTGCGTTCGATCTCCGCCTTCGGCGCGCCCGCCATGCGCAGGCCGTAGGCGACGTTGTCGAACACCGTCTTCCACGGGAACAGGCCGAAATGCTGGAACACCATGGCGACGCCGGCGATCGGCTCCTCGACGCGCTCCTTGCCCACCCAGATCTCGCCGGCGTCATGCGGCAACAGCCCATCGATGCAACGAAGCAGCGTGGTTTTGCCGCAACCGGACGGGCCGACGATCGCGACGATCTCGCGCTCGGCCACCTCGAAGTCGATGTTGCGGAATACTTCGAGCGTGCCGTAGCGCTTGGCCAGCCCCTTGACGCGGATGCGCGGTTCGGTAGCGCGAGTTGCCGCGCGGAGCGCGGATACAGTGGCCTGTTGCTGTGTCACTCGGCGGCCTCGGATGAAGGTTTGGGGTTGATCTTGGCCCAGTAGTCGGCGGCTTGTTTGGATTGCCGCAGCGCCTCTTCGGTCTCGAAGCCCGGCGCCATCGAGCCATCGGTGCCTGCAAGAATCTGGTGATGCTCGATGTTCAGCGTGCGCAGCCAACGTTGCTGGCCCATGGTAATGGCGACAAAATAGCCGATCTCGACCAGCTCTGGCTCGCTGAAATGCTTGTGCAGGCGATCCCATAATTCGTCGCCGGCCGGCAGATCCCAGGTGATCGCCTCGGCATAAGCGAGCGCCGCCTTCTGGCGATCGTCGTAGCGCGTCGAGCTCTCGAAATTGATCAGGTCTGAGTAGTCGTCTTCCTTGAGGCCGGCCTTGGCCGCCTTCATCGAGCGCTGGTTGCCGCAAAACTCGCACAACACCGAGCGCGAGACATAGATGCGGCACAGCTCCTTGATGTTGTGATCGGCCACGCCGTTCTTGAACACGTCGCGCCAGGTATTGGCGAATGACCAGAACGTCGCCGGCACATGGGCGCGGATCGCTTGGCTCTCCGGCCGCGGCGTGCCTTCGCGCGCGCAGCGCTCGAACTCGGCGATCATAGCGGGATCGGACACCGTCGCGGGGTCGACGTAACTGATGCGCGGTTTCGACATTGACCATTTCCTCCCAGGAACGATTGTTATGACCGCGCCTGCAGGCGCGGTATTTAGCTGCATGTTGCCGCAACCGCCCGGCATGGGCAACGTCGGCGCGGCGGTCCGGTAACCACTGTGGCCGCGCCGTCGGCCCACCGCGCCCGCGCGGAATGCGCACCATCCGAGCGCGCGTCCTGTGTTTGCGGGCTTTTCGCCGCGCGCAAGACATCGTTAGCCTCAATCAATCGTTACGGATCGCGGGAGGGCACCGCCTAGTATTGTTAATAGGCCGCAGGGTTACTCTAAAGTTATGCAGATAGGTCACCGATCGTAAACAATAGTAATTCAGCCGGTCTTCAGCATAGCTGCAATTGGATTGATCTAATTAGCAATTGAATACTTTGTCCCTCTTAGTCTCGTGATGACCGAGTTTCAGGTCGCGTCAAACGGGACAAAAAACCTTGCGAGCCAGCACCATTGTCATGATCGGGTTCGCCGTCGTGTTCGGCCTGCTCGCCGTCTTCATCGCGCAGGTCTGGCTCAACAACCAGGCCAGCAAGCAGGCGAAAAACTACGAGTCGAACAAACAGCCGGTAACGATGCAGACCGTTGTGGTGGCCAAGCAGCCGCTGCGCTTCGGCACCGAGCTCACTGCGTCGGCGCTGCAGGAAATCGAATGGCCGGCCGCCTCGATACCGGCCGGCGCTTTCAACAAGATCAGCGACCTGTTGCACGGCGGGCGCCGCGTGGTGCTCACCGCGATCGAGCCGAACGAGCCGGTGCTGTCGCTCAAGATCACTGGACCCGGCCAGCGCGCGACGCTGTCGGCGCTGGTGAAGCCGGGCATGAAGGCGGTGACCATCCGCGTCAATGACGTGGAAGGCGTCGGCGGCTTCGTGCTGCCGGGCGACCGCGTCGACGTCGTGCTCACGCGTCAGATCGACAAGGGCTCGGCCACCACCGAGATCGTGTTGCAGAACACGCGCGTGCTGGCGGTCGATCAGAGCGCGGACGAGCGCGCCGCCAAGACGAGCGTGGCGAAGTCGGTCACGCTCGAGGTCAATACGGTCGAGGCGCAAAAAGTCTGGCTCGCTTCATCGGTCGGCAATCTGTCGCTGCTGCTGCGCAAGGCGGGCGACACCGCCGAATCGCGAACGCGCAAGATCACGCTTAACGATTTGAGCGGCAATGAAATGGTCAGCAAGGACAAGGACGCCAGCGCGACCGTCGTGGTCACGCGCGCGTCGGCGAAACAGGAATACAGCGTGCCGGTCGAAGGCAGTCATGGGGATATGACGACGACCGGTCAGGCTTTGGGCGCCCGGTAATTCCGGGCATGGGGTCAAACAAGGGCGGGGGAGTGTGCCGTGAATAACAAAAATGAATTAGTCGCCGGCTTTGCCTGGCGGCGCTCCGACAGGACCACTAGGTACTGGCTGCGTGATCTGGCGATTGCCTTGGGCGCGGCGTTGATCGCGGCGCTTCTGCTGATGGCGGGCGACGCCTACGCGCAGGATCGCGTCATCCAGATTAGCGGCAACACGCACACGGCCACGGTGACGGTCACCATCGGCAAGTCGCAGGACGTGCGCACCGCCACCAGCTTCGTCGACATCATGGTCGGCGATCCGGACGTCGCCGACGTCAACCCGCTGACCGACCATACGCTGTCGATCCTCGGCAAGAAGATTGGCACCACCCGCGTGTCAGTCTATGCCGAAGGCAAGAAGCTGATCGGCATCTTTGACGTCGAGGTGAATTACGACATCAGCCGGCTGGTCAACGAGCTCAAGCGCAATTTCCCCGGCTCGCATTTGCGTGCGTCGTCGGTCAACGGCCGCATCATGCTGTCGGGCGAAGTGACCGACGCGGCCACGCTCGACAAGGCGGTGATCATCGCGCGCCAGTTCAGCCCGGACATCATCAATACGGTGTCGGTGATGTCGCCGCAGCAGGTGATGCTGGAAGTGCGGTTCATCGAGCTGTCGCGCACCGCCGGCCGCGAATTGGGCGTGCAATGGAACGTGTTCAACAAATACGCGACGGCCAATATTGGCTCGCAGCAGCCTGCCGCGAACCTGCCGATAACGGCGCCGACCGGCAGCAACAATATCCCGGCTGGCGAGATCGCCGCCGGCGTTCTCTCCGGCGCGTCGCCGTTCGGCTTTGCGCTCGGCCGCATCGTCGGCGGCAGCACCACAATCGACGTGGCGCTCAATGCGCTCGAGCAGAAGGGCCTTGCCCGCAGTCTGGCGGAACCCAACCTGGTCGCGCTGTCCGGCGACACGGCGAGCTTCCTCGCCGGCGGCGAATATCCTATCCCGGTGGCCGGCAGCTTCGGGCAGGTCACCGTCGATTATAAGAAATACGGCGTCGGCCTCGCTTTCACGCCGACCGTGCTCAACCGCGGCCTGATCAACCTGAAGATCGAGCCGGAGGTCAGCCAGATCGACACGACGCACACGATTTCGGTGAGCACCGGCGTCGCGGTGCCGGCCCTGATCGTGCGCCGCGCCTCCACCACCATCGAGTTGCGCGACGGCCAAAGCTTCATGATCGGCGGCCTGTTGCAGACCAACAACCAGAACCAGCTCGATCAACTGCCGTGGCTCGGCACCGTCCCGGTGTTGGGGACGCTGTTCTCTTCGAAGTCCTATCAGCAGAACCAGACCGATCTCGCCATCATCGTGACGCCGCACCTGGTGCGGCCGACGCGGCCGGGCGACGAGCTGCGCACGCCGGCCGATGATACGGTGCCGCCCAACGATGTGGACTATTTCCTGCTCGGCAAGACCGAGCTCACGCATAAGCAGGCGATGGCGCTCACGCCCGTCACCGCCCGCATCGCTGAAGCCGGCGACCGTCCGTTCACCGGCCACATGCTCGATTTGCCGAAGGGGAACGCCAATGCGGCCATCCAATAACATGCTGCGCGCGCTCGCGCTCGCCACCTTAATCGCCGCGCTCGCCGGCTGTTCGGAATATCTCGACCGCCGCGACACCATCGCGCTCAGCGGCGGCAATTCGGTCGCGACCAACGAAGTCAGCCAGATGGTCGACCCCTGGCCGCGCGCCAGCGCCGACAAGAATATCGCCTTCAACGGCGCGAAGATGGAATCGGCGGTCGAGCGCTATCGCACCGGCCGCGTGATTCCGCCGCAGGGCATCGGCACGTCGAACAATTATCAGCAGAACCCGAGCAACCAGAACAATACGACGCCGGTTGGGCCGACGATCAGCCAGGCGGCGGCGCCGGTGAAATAGTTGATTGAAGCCATGCGTTTAGGCCGCGGTCCCAATCCCGATTCGAATCGAACCCACGTGGTGGTGCTGACCGCCGACGCGGAGTTCGAGCGTTCGGTGCGCGCCACATTCGGCGCCAGCAATGCGATCGAGCTGACCATCGTGCCGGGCCGGGTCGCCGATCATGGCGATACGCTCGACGTCGCGACCGCCACCGTCGTGGTGGTCGATCTCGACGCCGGTAGCGAGGCGGAGATGCAGGCGCTGGCGCGGCTGATGGCGCGCGTGCACGTGTGGCCGCCGGTCGTCGCGGTGACGCAGAGCTTCGACGAAACCGTCGCCCGTACGCTGCTGCAGATGCGCGTCGCCGACTTCCTGGTGAAGCCGGTGGCGGCCCTCGATCTGGTGCGCGCCTGCGCGCGCGTTTCGCAGACCCATTCCGGCGCGGCCACGCCGACCGAAGCGCAGATTTATACGTTCCTGCCCGCGGTAGGAGGCGCCGGGGTGACGACGCTCGCGGTACAGACCGCGATGGTCATGCTCAACAGCGGCGGCCAGCGCGTGAAGGCTTCCACCTGTCTGCTCGATCTGAATTTCCAGAACGGCACGGCGGCCGACTATCTCGATCTCGAACCGCGCCTGAACCTCGCGGAAATCGAGCCGCGGCCGGACCGGCTCGACCGGCAACTGCTCGAGGTCATGCTCTCCTATCACGCTTCCGGCCTTGCCGTGATCGCGGCGCCGAACCGCCCGGCGGAGATGCGCTCGTTCGATCCCGACGTGGTGACGCGCCTGCTCGACCTCGTCTCCGCCAATTTCGACTATGTCGTGTTCGACATGCCGCGCACCTGGTTCTCCTGGACCGACAGCGTACTGCTCGGCTCGAACAAATTGTTCATCGTCAGCGAGACCACCGTGCCCAGCCTGCGCCACGCCAAGCAACTGGTGTCGGCGATCAAGGAGCGGCTGGGCGACGGACCCAATCCGCAGGTCATCGTCAACCGCTTCGAGCATCGCATGTTCTCGTCCGGCCTGCGCCGCAGCGATCTGGTGCAGACGCTCGGCGACGCCTTCGTGGCGGCGATCCCCAACGATTACGCCTTGGTGCGCGAGGCGATCGACCGCGGCGTTCCGCTCGACGAGGTCAAGCCCGGCAACAAAATCAGCGCGACTCTGAAGAAACTGCTGGTGGACGACGCGGCGAAAAAGCCGCAAGGCGAAATCAAAGCCGTGCCGCTCGCCAAGATCTTCAAGCGTTCCGCCGCCTAATAAGGGACCGAAGCGATGGCCGGCCGTTTCACATTTCGACGCGCTGCGGCTCCCGAACCGCCGGTGAGCGAGCCGGCGGCGCCGGAGCAGGCAACCACGAGCTGGGCCGCGTTGCCGGAAGTGCCCGCCGAACAGGCGCCGATACAGCCGCAGCCGGCCAATCCGCTGCTCAGCGACAAGCTGCTCGACGCCAAGGTGCGCCTGCATCGCCGGCTGATCGAGGAGATCAACCTTTCCGCGCTGGAAAAGCTGCCGGAAGATGAAACGCGCCGGCACGTGCAGCAATTGGTGTCGCAATACGTGCTGGCCGAGCGGCTGGCACTCAATACGCAGGAACTCAACGACTTCGTCTCGGAAATCCTTGACGAGATGACTGGCTTGGGTCCGCTCGAACCGCTGCTCAAGGACGAGAGCATCAACGACATTCTGATCAACGGCCATGAATGCGTCTATGTCGAGCGTCGCGGCGTGCTCGAACCGCTGTCGGTGCGCTTCAAGGACGAGCAGCACCTGCTACGCATCATCAACAAGATCGTCTCCGCCGTCGGCCGCCGCGTCGATGAATCGCATCCCCTTTGCGATGCGCGCCTGCAGGACGGATCGCGCGTCAACGTCGCGGTGCGACCGATCGGCGTCGACGGACCGCTGGTTTCAATTCGTAAGTTCTCCAAGAAACCGCTCAACCTGAGCAAGCTCGTCGACGTCGGCGCGCTGCGCCCGCCAATGGCCGACCTGCTGGCGGCGGCGGTGAAGTCGCGCATCACCACCATCATTTCCGGCGGCACCGGCTCCGGCAAGACGACGATGCTCAACGCGCTTTCGGCGTTCATTTCGGAAAAAGAGCGCTTGATCACGATCGAAGACGCCGCCGAACTTCAGCTTCAGCAGCCGCACGTCGGCCGCATGGAAACGCGGCCGCCCAACATCGAAGGCAAGGGCGAAATCCGTCAGCGCGAATTGGTCAAGAACGCGCTGCGTATGCGGCCCGACCGCATCATCCTCGGCGAGTGCCGCGGCGAGGAAGCCTTCGACATGTTGCAAGCCATGAACACCGGTCATGAAGGCTCGATGGCGACCATCCACGCCAACACGCCGCGCGACGCCATCTCGCGCCTGGAGCAGATGATCGGCATGGCCGGCCTGCCGATGACGGTCGCCTCGATCCGCGGCCAGATCGCCGGCGCCATCCAGCTCATCGTGCAGTTGCAGCGCCAGTCCGACGGCAAGCGTAAGGTCACCTCGATCGCCGAGATCACCGGGCTCGAAGGCGATATCATCCAGATGCAGGAAATCTTCAAATTCGTGCGCACCGGCACCGCGCCGGATGGCGCCGTGCAAGGCCATTTCCAGGCGACCGGCGTGCGCCCGCGCTTCCTCAGCCATTTGGTCAATCAGGGCGTCAAACTGCCCGGCAATCTCTTCGATCCCTCGCAGCAGCTCTGAACCAAAATGTTCAATTTCGACCCTGTTTATCTGATCTATCTGCTGGTCGGGGTGTCGGCTGCGATGTTCGCGGAAGGCTTCTATCTGCTGTTCTACAACAAGGCGTCCTACCGCCAGAACATCAACCGGCGCCTGCAGGTGCTGGATAAAAAGCCGGACCGCGAAAGCGTGCTGGTGCAGTTGCGGCGTGAACGCGGGCTGACCTCGAGCGGCGACTACCGGCTGCCGCTGGTCAATTTCAATCAGCTCGTGCTGCAGTCCGGCCTGACCATCGGCCTCAACCGCCTGATCCTGGTGGTCGTGCTCGCCATGGTCGGCGCCTTCGCCGCGACCATGATCTTCGAAGGCCGGGTGCTGCACGCATTCGGCGCCGCGCTGTTCTGCGGCTTTGTGCTGCCGTTCATGGTGCTCAAATTCCTGCGCTCGCGGCGGCAGAAGAAATTCGCTGCCCAGTTTCCCGACGCCATCGACATCATCGTGCGCTCGCTGCGCGCGGGCCATCCGGTGCCGATCGCCATCAACATGGTGGCGCGCGAACTGCCCGACCCGATGGGCAGCGAGTTCGGCACGGTGACCGACGAGATCACCTACGGCGCAGATCTCGAGACGGCGATGCGCAATCTCTATTTCCGCGTCGGCACCGACGACCTGCCGCTGTTCGTGACCGCGGTCGCGATCCAAGGCTCGACCGGCGGCAATCTCGGCGAAATCCTGGAAAACCTTTCCGGGGTGATCCGCCTGCGTTTCAAGATGCGCCGCAAAATTCGCGCGCTGGCGGCGGAAGGCCGCGCCTCGGCGCTGATCCTGTCGTCGCTGCCGATCGGCATGTTCGCGGTGATCAACTTCCTGGTGCCGACCTTCTACGCCAGCGTCTGGGGCGAGGACCTGACCAAGATCGCGCTGGTGCTCGCCGGCTGCTGGATGGGCGTCGGCAACTTCATCATGTACCGCATGGTCAATTTCAGGATCTGAGCCATGCAGGCAATGACGTTGATCTTCGACAACATGTTCCGCGACAACGCCACCGTACTGTTGGCGGTGCTGGTGTTTCTCGCCGCCGGCACCTTGGCCTTTTCCGTGATGGCGTTCGCCCGCGTGCGCGGCTCGGTCAAGCGGCGCGCCACTAACCTGCTCGATGAAAGCCAGCGCCGCAATTCCAAGCGCTCGCTGCGCTATTCCAGCCTCAAGGCGGTGTCGCAGCTTCTGGAATACACCACCAAACACTACTCGACGACCAACGACGAGAACATGCGGGTGCTGCGCCGGCGCCTGGTCCAGGCCGGCATCTACGACCCGCGCGGCGTCGCGTTTTTCTTCATTGCGCGTACGGCGCTCGCCGTCGGCCTCGCCGCCATCGTTTTCGCGGCGCGGCCGATGCTCACCTCGCATGGCATGACGTTCTTCTGGCTGATGATGATCGTTGGCGGCATCGTCGGCTATGTCGGCCCCAGCATGTACATCGACCAGCGCATCAAAACTCGCAAGCAGGAGCACCGTGCCGGTTTTCCGGACTTCATGGATCTCTTGGTGGTGTGCGCGGACTCCGGCCTGTCGATGGAAGCGGCGCTCGAACGCGTCGGCCGCGAGCTCGGCGACAGCTATCCCTCGCTCTCGGCCAATATCCACATGACCAACCTCGAGACCCGCGCCGGCCGCCCGCTCAAGGAGGCACTGGAGAATTTCGCCGACCGGCTGGCGCTGGACGAGGCGCATGCGTTCGCGACCCTGATCAACCAGTCGATCGATCTCGGCTCCAGCATCACCGATGCCTTGCGCGTCTACAGCGACGATATGCGTCACAAACGGCTCTCGCTCGCCGAGGAAAAAGCCTATGCGCTGCCGGCCAAGCTGTCGGTGCCGATGATGGTCTGCATCTTCCCGGTGCTGTTCGTGGTGATCCTGCTACCGGTATTCGTGCGCCTGCATGTCAATCATTTCTTCTGATCCGCCAGCGGTACATCAGAGGGTGAAGAATTTCTTAACTAACCTCTCCTAGCTTAACCCTAGTCCCGGTCACGGGCGGTTCCGTCAGGTTGTGTCATGCGTCGTGGAATTGTCCGAGTCCTGTGTCTTGCGGCGGCCGGCCTGTGGTTGGCGGGCTGCAGCGGCGGCAAAATCGCCAATCCATTCGATACCAAAACGCCAGGCACGGACGCTTTCGCCGCGGCGCCGGCGAATGACGACGTGACAGCCAACCCACTGCTTGGCGCACCGGCCGCCCCGGAACCCGGCTTGCTCGGTAGCGATCCGAACGACGCCTTGAGCCTCGGCAAGAAGCAGTACCGCGCCAATAATTTCGGACTGGCCGAGAAATATTTCCGCCACGCCGCCGAATTGCATCCGCGCGACGCTGAAGCGTGGCTGGGCCTGGCCGCGTCTTACGACCGCCTGCGCCGCTTCGATCTCGCCGACCGCGCCTATGCACAGGCGATCGGCATTGTCGGACCGACCGCGGAGATCCTGAACAACCAGGGCTATTCCTACATGCTGCGCGGCGACTACAAGCGCGCGCGTGACAAGCTTGCCGAAGCGCAGCGCAAGGATCCCGGCAACAAATACGTGGCAAACAATCTGCAGCTTCTGGCCGACAGCTACCGCACCGGCAAGGCCATCCAGTAAGCCGTAAAGCCCGCGCGCGGAAAATCCCCAACCGCGGCGTCAATTCTCCATATCGCTGGTTCTTGATACGGGCGCGAGAAACCTTCGCGGGCCGCCTTCAATTCATTGCCTCGCTTGGTGGATGTGCGAATATTGTCACGCGCGTGGGGTTGATTGGGGGCGGGGACGACGAGCCACGCCACCTGCTATTGTAGTTCCGGGCGAACGCTCAATTATCAAATCGATTTCCCGAGACAAGGGAAACGACTGAAAATCAGGGAGGAAGCTGCCATGTCTACTGGAATGAGAAAATCGGGCGTGTCGCGCCGCATGCTGCTTAAGGCCGGCGCGGCGATCAGCATGCTCCCGGCGCCGCATGTCTTCGCGCAATCGCCGGAACCGCTCAAAATCGGCTTCCTCACCGTCCTAACCGGTCCGCTCGCGTCGGGCGGCAAACAGCAGGAGGAAGGCGCGGCGTTCTTCCTCAAGGAACGCAACGGCATGATCGCCGGCCGCAAGGTCGAGCTGATCACGCAGGACACCGCCGGCCAGCCGGCGCTCGCCAAGACCAAGCTGCAGGAGCTGGTCGAGCGCTCCAAAGTGAGCGTCACCATCGGCCCGCTCGCCACCAACGAAGCGCTGGCCATGGACGGCTACGTGCGCGAGAGCAAGGTGCCGCTGATCACCACAACCTCGGCCGCGACCGTCGATCTCAAGGCGCGCCAGCCGCATCCTTACGTGCTGCACGCCTTCGGCACCGCGCCGCAGGTGACCTATCCGCTCGGCGACTACGCGGCCAAGACGCTCGGCTTCAAGAAGATCTGCATCGTCGCCGAGGATTTCACCTACGGCCACGAGGGCGCCGGCGGATTTCACCTCGCCTTCGAGGCGGCCGGCGGCAAGATCGTGCAGAAGCTGTGGCCGCCGCTCAACGCGCCGGAATACGCACCATATCTGGCGCAGATCAAGCCGGACGTGGACGCGATCTACACGGGCTTTGCCGGCGGCAATCCGCTGCGCTTCCTCAAGCAGTTCGCCGACTACGGCCTGAAGGGCAAGGTCGCCGTGCTCGGCAATACCACCATGACCGACGAGGGCATTCTCAAGGTGATGGGTGAAGAGGCGGTCGGCGTCTACAGCGCCGGCTGGTATGCCGCCGGCCTCGACACGCCGGACAACAAGAAATTCGTCGCCGGCATCAACGCCGAATACAAGCACGATCCCGGCTTCTATACGGCGGGCCCCTATACGGCGCTGCTGATCATCGAGGAAGCGCTCAAGACCACCAAGGGCAACACAGCGGACGCGGCCGCGTTTCTCAAGGCGATGCACGACGTGCGGCTCACCCGCGGCCCCATCGGCCCAGTCAAGCTCGACGACTTCGGCACCCCGGTGCTCGACATCCACATCCGCAAGGTGGCGCGTGTGAACGGCAAGCTCACCAACACCATCATCAAGACCTATCCGCAGGTGAGCCAATTCTGGACCTACGATCCCAAGGCGGCGGTCCAACAGCCGGTGTTCTCGCGCGATTTCCCGCCAAGCAAGAATCTCGAATAATGGGGCGCGGTCGCTTCACCGGGACGGCGGCCGTCCGGGCTTTCGGGCGGCCGCTCGCGTTATTAGATAACGTACGAGGGCGCGCTGCCTGAGGAATTTTCATGTTCGATTCACTGCGGAAATTGATTTCCGACCTGGGCGACGGCGGCAAGCACGCCAGCCGCTTCGCCGACGACGATTACCGCGTGGCCGCAGCGGCGCTTTTGGTGCACGCGGCCGCCATCAACGGTTCGATCGCCAATTCCGAGCGCGACAAGCTGCATGGGTTGATCAAGGAGCGCTTTGATCTTGGCGATGAGGCGGCCGACGACCTGGTCGCTGAGGCGACCATTGCCGAGCAGAAATCGGTCGATCTCTATCACTTCACCGCCAAGCTCAACCGCTCGCTCGACGAGGCGGGCCGCGCGCGCATGGTGGAGATGATGTGGCAGATCGCGTACGCCGACGGCGTCGTCACCGAATTCGAGGACAACTTGATCTGGCGGGCGGCCGACCTGCTCGGCATCTCGCAGGGCGAGCGGGTCGCGCTGCGCGAGCGGGTTTCGGCGTCGCGCGCGGTCGGGGACGGGACACAGCAATGAGTTTGCAGCCGGTCACCGTGATCACAGGCGCCTCGGCCGGCATTGGCGCGGCGCTGGCGCGCGTGTTCGCGCGCCATGGACATGCTTTGGCGCTGGTGGCGCGGCGCGAGGACCGCCTGCGCGCGCTGGCCGACGAAATCGCGGCAGGTGGCGGCACCAGGCCGCTGGTGATCGCGGCCGACCTGCAGCGCGGCGATGCCGTGCGCGCCGTCGGCGAGGCGCTGGCCGGGCAAGGCGCCGAGCCGCAGTTCATGGTCAACAATGCCGGCTTCGGCCTGGTCGGCACCGCAGCCACGCTCGACCGCGCCGAGCAGTTGGCGATGATCGACCTCAACATGCGCGCGCTCGCCGAGCTTTCGCTCGCCTTCGTCGACAGCCTGTCGCGCCACCGCGGCGGCATCCTCAATGTCGGCTCGATGGCCGGCTTCCTGCCCGGGCCGGGCATGACGGTCTACTACGCCACCAAGGCCTTCGTGCTGTCGTTCAGCGAGGCGTTGCACAGCGAGCTCAAGCCGCACGGCGTGCGGGTGACCGTGCTATGCCCCGGCCCGGTGCCGACCGAATTCGCCGAGCGCGCCGGCATATCGTCCGGCAGCATGGCCCCCGAAATTCTCACGCTTAGCGCCGAGCAGGTGGCGGAAGCCGGCTATCGCGGGCTGATGCAGGGCCGCCGCACGGTGGTGCCGGGCTTGGTCAATAAGGCGGTCGTCTCGCTGATCCGCATCGTTCCGCGCGGTTTGGTGTTGGCGCTGGTGGACGCGAGGCAGCGCCGGCGCAGGTCCGCGCCGCGCACATAGCCGCTATCGGCGGTCCATGTTGCAAACAGCGGCAAAGCCGTTACTCATAGGTGGCGCGCGCAAGAATCGATTTTGAGCATGATCTTTTCCGAAAATCGGTTACCACCCCCGATCGAGTCGGGGGCAGGCTTTTTCGGGATCATGCACTAGGCGCCGAACCGCCATGTTGAAGCCGGTCCTTCTCATCTTGCACCAGGAGCATTCCTCGCCCGGCCGAGTCGGCCAGGTGTTGGCCAAGCTCGGCTATCCGCTCGACATCAGGCGTCCGCGTTTCGGTGATCCGTTGCCGGAGACGATGGACGAACACGCCGGCGCTGCGATCTTCGGCGGTCCGCAAAGCGCCAACGACACCGAGGATTTCGTCCACCGCGAGATCGACTGGATCGGCGTGCCCCTGCGCGACCGGAAACCGTTTCTCGGCATCTGTCTCGGCGCACAGATGATGGCGAACCATCTTGGCGCCCGCGTCTATCCGCATCCGCAAGGCCACGCCGAGGTCGGCTATTACCCGATCCGCCCGACGCCGGCCGGGCGGGCGATCTGCGCCGATTGGCCCGACGCCGTCTATCAATGGCACCGCGAAGGCTTCGATCTTCCGGCCGACGCCGAGCTATTGGCCGAAGGCGATGCCTTCTCCATCCAGGCGTTCCACTACGGCACCGGTTACGCGCTGCAGTTTCACCCCGAGGTCACCCACGCCATGATGTACCGCTGGCTGGTGCGCGGCGCCCATCGCATGGAATTGCCCGGGACCAAGCAGCGGCATGAGCACATCGCCGACCGCGCCGTGCACGATCACGCGTCGCGCAACTGGCTCACCGCTTTCATCGATCATTGGATTGGTCGCGCGCCGAGTGCGCAGGCTGCAGGGTAGCGGCCAGTAAAAAGCCCGCCTTCGCTAAAGCTTCGGCGGCCAGCCTTCGCGCATTAGCTGGCTTGCCAGCCGAAGCTCCGAAGGAGCGAAGGCTGGTGGAGCCGAGGGGATTTGAACCCCTGACCTCCTCATTGCGAACGAGGCGCTCTCCCAACTGAGCTACGGCCCCGCCTTCGTGGCGCACCATTTTTGCGCGTTTTCAGCGAGTGGGCGCCATTTAGGACCAGGGTTTGGGGCTGTCAAGGATGCGGCTGGACCGGCGCGGCGGCTGCCGGTTCGGCTTGTTCGGGACCATGCGAACCGCTAATTTCCGGCCACCTCGAACAGGCGGAGCCTCATGCGCGCGGTCCTCGATATCATTCTGCTGGTGCTGCAAATCTATATCTGGCTGCTGATCGCCGCGGCCGTGCTGTCGTGGCTGATTGCGTTCAATGTAGTCAATACGCGCAATCAGGTGGTCCACATGGTGGCCGACATGCTGTACCGGCTCACCGAGCCGCTGCTGCGGCCGATCCGCTCGATGCTGCCCAGTCTCGGCGGTATCGACGTTTCGCCGGTGATCCTGATCCTGATCATCCTGTTCCTGGAAAACGTGATCATCCGCTACATCTATCCGAACGTGTTTTGAGATGGTGGCGGCGCGGCCGTGGTCGCTCATGGCCGGCGGCATCGCGCTGACCGTGCGGCTGACGCCCAAGGGCGGCCGCGACGCCGTCGACGGCATTGCGCAATTGGCCGACGGGCGCAGCGTGCTCAAGGCGCGCGTGGCGGCGGTGCCGAGCGAGGGCGAGGCGAATACCGCGCTGGTGCGGCTCATCGCCAAGGCGGTGGGCGTCCCGCCGCGTGACGTGACGCTCAGCGCCGGCGCCACTGCCCGCGTCAAGCAACTCGCGATTTCGGGCAACGGCCCAACGTTGATCGCGGCTCTGGAGAAGATCGCGGCGAAAGGCTAACAATCGGCCATGTCCGCACGCATCATCGACGGCAAGACGATCTCGGCCGATCTGCGCGGCAAGGTGACCGACGCGGTGCACCGTCTGCGGCGCGACCGCGGCATCGTGCCGGGGATCGCGGTCGTGCTGGTCGGCCATAATCCGGCCAGCAAGGTCTACGTCCGCAACAAGACCAAAGCGGTGAGCGAAGCCGGCCTGCGCTCGTTCGACCAGCATTTGCCCGAAGACGTCAGCGAAAGCGAGCTGCTGGATCTGATCACACGTCTCAACATCGACGAGAACGTGAACGGCATCCTGGTGCAGTTGCCGCTGCCGCCGCAGATCAATGCGGACAAGGTGATCGCCGCCATCGATCCCGACAAGGACGCCGACGGATTCCATCCGCTCAATGCCGGCCGGTTGGCCAGCGGCCTGCCCGGTCTGGTGCCGTGCACGCCGCTCGGCTGCCTGCGGCTGGCCAAGACCGTGCACCCCTCGCTCGCGGGGCTGGAGGCGGTGGTGATCGGCCGCTCCAACATCGTCGGCAAGCCGGTAGCGCAATTGCTGCTGGCGGAGAACGCGACGGTGACCATCGCCCATTCCAAGACGGCTGACTTGCCGGCGGTGTGCGCCCGCGCGGATTTGCTGATCGCGGCGATGGGCCGGCCCGAAATGGTGCGCGGCGGCTGGATCAAGCCGGGCGCGACCGTGATCGACGTCGGCATCAACCGCGTCGTTGGCGAGCACGGCCACGCGCACATTGTCGGCGACGTCGCCTATGCCGAGGCGAAAGCGGTCGCCGGCGCGATCACACCGGTGCCCGGCGGCGTCGGGCCGATGACTATCGCCTGCCTGCTGCTGAACACGCTCAGCGCCGCGTGCATCCAGAACGGCCTGCCGACACCGAAGATTTGATTATTATTAGATACGCCTCACTGCCAGGCGTAGGCGACCTTATCGAGCGTCTTGGTGCCGAAGCGTTCCGAGGAGCGCGCGACCGCGCGACCGCCGAGCGCGCGATAGAATTCCACCGCCGGCTCGTTGTCGGACAGCGCCCACACCACCAGGCTCTTCAGGCCGCTCTGCGTGAGATCCTTGCGCGCGGCGGAGAACAAGCGGCGGCCGAAGCCCAGCCCCTGAAACTCGGGCCGCAGATAAAGTTCGTAGACTTCGCCGTCATAGAACAGGCTGCGCGCCCGGTTGCGCCCGTAATTGGCGTAGCCGGCGATCTGCTCGCCGAACTGCAGGATGGTGATGCGGCTGCCCTTGCGGATCGCCGAGTCCCACCAATCCGGTCCGCGCCGGTTGATCAGCCTGTCGAGTTCGTTGCCCGGGATGATGCCCTGATAGGCGGTCCGCCACGCCTGATCGTGCGTCGTGGCGACGTCGATCGCGTCGGAAGCTTTCGCTCGGCGAATCTCTATGAGGGTCGTACTCATTTCGGAATTGAAGCAATGAACTTTGCGGCCTTCAAGCCCTATAATTAATGAAGCGTTAACGGTGTGGATTACTGGCCACAGGTGCGCTGAAACACACCGCCGTTGCTGAGAAATCGCGCTGGAGTCGCAAGTAAAAATACCATTCGCGGCCGTGCGCGTTGCCTGCGCCGCGCATCAGGCGGCGCCGCCGCGGCCGCTGATTCGGTTTTCAAATTCGCGGAATCCCAATATAGGACAGCATTACCGCCGCGCGCCGGGCAGGGCCGGCGAGACTTATACTGCCTCCGCGGCGGCGGCGCGCGCCCGGTCTTCCTTCTTGCGGTCGTTCTCGTCGAGCAGCTTCTTGCGCAGACGGATCGACTTCGGTGTCACCTCGACCAGCTCGTCGTCCTCGATATAGGCGAGCGCCTTCTCCAGCGTCATGCGGATCGGCGGGGTGAGGCGCACGGCCTCGTCCTTGGAGGTGGTGCGGATGTTGGTGAGCTGCTTGCCCTTGAGCACGTTGACGATGAGATCGTTGTCGCGCGTGTGCTCGCCGACGATCATGCCCTTGTAGACCTTCCAGCCCGGCTCGATCATCATCGGGCCGCGGTCCTCTAGATTCCACAATGCGTAGGCGACCGCGTCGCCCTGGTCGTTGGAGATCAGCACGCCATTGCGGCGGCCCTGGATCGGCCCCTTGTGCGGCGCGTAGGCGTGGAACAGCCGGTTCATGATGGCGGTGCCGCGCGTATCGGTCAGCAGCTCGCCCTGGTAGCCGATCAATCCGCGCGTCGGCGCGTAGAACACCATACGCACGCGTCCGCCGCCGGACGGCCTGAGCTCGATCATCTCGGCTTTACGCTCGGCCATCTTCTGCACGACGATGCCGGAGTGGATATCGTCGACATCGATGACGACCTCTTCGATCGGCTCTTCCAGTTCGCCGGCGTCGTTCTTGCGCAGCAGCACCTTCGGCCGCGACACCGATAGCTCGAAACCTTCGCGCCGCATGGTCTCGATCAAAATGCCGAGCTGCAATTCGCCGCGGCCGGCAACTTCCATGGAATCCTTGTCGTCGGATTCGCGTACGCGCAGCGCCACGTTGCCTTCCGCCTCGCGCAGCAACCGGTCGCGGATCATGCGGCCGGTGACCTTGTCGCCCTCGGTGCCGGCGAGCGGCGAGTCATTGACGCGGAACGTCATCGCCAAAGTCGGCGGATCGATCGGTTGTGCCGGCAGTGGCGTCTCCACCGACGGATCGCAGATCGTCATCGCGACAGTGGCGTTCGGCAATCCGGCCAGCGCGACGATGTCGCCGGCTTCGGCCTCATCGACGGCGGTGCGTTCGATCCCGCGGAAGGCCAGCACTTTGGTGATGCGGCCGGTTTCGATCAGCTTGCCGTCGTGGTCGAGCACCTTCACTGGCTGGTTGGGCTTGACCGAACCAGACGTGATGCGGCCGGTGACGATGCGGCCGAGATAGGGATTGGCTTCCAGGATGGTGCCGAGCAGGCGGAACGGGCCTTCTTCGACCACCGGCGGCTTGACGTGGCTGAGGATGAGATCGAACAGCGGCTGCATGCCGTCGTCGTGCGAGCCGTCCAGGCTCTTCGCCATCCAGCCCTGTTTGGCCGAGCCATAGAGGATCGGAAAATCGAGTTGCTCGTCGGTGGCATCGAGCGCTGCGAACAGGTCGAACACCTCGTTGATCACCTGCACCGGTCGCGCGTCGGAGCGGTCGACCTTGTTGATCACGACGATGGGCTTCAGGCCCATCTTGAGCGCCTTGGACACCACGAATTTGGTCTGCGGCAGCGGGCCCTCGGCGGCGTCGACCAGCACCAGCGCACCGTCCACCATGTTGAGGATGCGCTCAACCTCGCCGCCGAAATCAGCGTGGCCGGGCGTGTCGACGATATTGATGCGGGTGCCTTTCCACTCGACCGAGGCGGCCTTGGCCAGGATGGTGATGCCGCGCTCGCGCTCCAGGTCGTTGGAATCCATGGCGCGCTCGACCACGCGCTCGTTTGCGCGGTACACGCCCGATTGCTGCAGCAGCCGGTCGACCAGCGTGGTCTTGCCGTGGTCGACGTGGGCGATGATGGCGACGTTGCGAAGATTCATCGTTTCTCTCTGCGCACGATCTTTTCCGAAAACCGGTTGCCACTTTTCGGGATCGTGCGCTTGGGTTCTAAAAACCAAAGCGCGGGCCCTTATGGACCCGCGACGCGACGCTATTGCGGCGCAATATAGTCACCAAACGGCCAGAAGCAACCGGCGAAAGGCCGCCTCGGTTAAGCGGCTCTGGAGGAGGGCGGCTGCGTCCAAGGGCCGATTTTGACGCCTTTCGGCAGCGAATCCTGCAGCATCATCATTTCGGCGATGGTCTCACCGGTGACCAGGCCGACCAGTTTGCCGCCGCCGTCGATAATACCGACCGCCGGTGCTTGCTTCATTTGTAGCAGCTTGAAGGCCTGCTCAAGGGTCGTGCGGTGGCCGATCGTCGGCATCGCCGCGACCATGGCGTCGGCGACGCGGGCGTCGGGGCCGCGCTGCTTGATGGCGCGGATCAGATCGCCGCGGCCGAGCACGCCGACCGGTTTGCCGGTGGCGTCAACGACGGGAAACTCGCCCTGGCCGGTCTGCAGCAAGGTCTGCACCGCCGCGTCGAGATGCTCCTCGGGCGTCAGCGTCTCGAATTGCGTCATCATGGCGTGGCTCACCGGCACGCCGCGGGAGGCGGCCCGCAGCGCCACCATGTGTGCCTCAGAACTGGCGGCAAGATAAACGAAGATGGCGATGAAGATGAGGATCGGATTGTACATCAAGCCGATGAAGCCGAGCGCGAAGGCGACGAATTGCCCGATCGCCGCGGCGACTTCGGTCGCCCGCACATAGCCCATGCGGCTTGCCAAGAGCGCGCGCAGCACGCGGCCGCCGTCCATCGGAAACGCCGGGATCATGTTGAATACGGCGAGGAACAAGTTCACGGCGGCCAGGCGGTCGACCAGGGAAAACTGCGTGTTGTCGAGACCGGCCGCGGCGTTCGAGTTCAACGTCGCGCCGCCGATCACCACCAACAATACGGTGATGACGATATTCACCAACGGGCCGGCGATGGCGATGAGAAATTCCTGGCCTGGCTCTTCCGGGATGCGCTCGAGCTGGGCGACGCCGCCGATCGGCAGCAGCGTCACATAGGGCGTCGGCACCCCGAAGGCGCGCGCGGTGAGGATGTGGCCGAACTCGTGCAGCAGCACGCACAGGAACAGCAGCACCATGAACACCAGGCTATCCACGGCAGTCGCGGCGCCGCCTTGGCTGTAGCTGGCGGCGAATATCCAGGCGAGAAACAGCAGGAACGTGAGGTGGACGCGGACGACCGTGCCGGCCACCCTGCCGATATTCAATGACCAGGACATGAAAAGCCTCGTATGGTCGGGGGCGCTCGGTAAAAGGTAATATCGCGGCGGACCCTTTGCGAGGGTTATGCGTTCGCCCGGGAGGGAATTGTCATGGCGCAGAAATTGACCGCAGACGCCCGTAAGGCAGCCCTGGCCAAGCTCGCCGGCTGGTCCGAGGTGGCCGGCCGCGACGCCATCGCCAAGAAATTCGTCTTCAAGGATTTCAACCAGGCCTTCGGTTTCATGACGAGGGCGGCGCTGGTGGCGGAGAAAATGGATCATCATCCGGAGTGGTTCAACGTCTACAAGGCCGTCGAGGTGACGCTGTCGACGCACGATGCCGGCGGGGTGACCGAACTCGATATCAAGCTCGCCGAGACGATGGACAGGCTCGCCGGTTGATCATGGATAAGACAACGCTTGCCGCCTATGAATCGGCTGCACTGGCCTTTGTGCAGCGCTGGCTCGCCGAGGAAGAGCCGGCCGACGTCTATGCGCTGTTGCGGAAATTCTTCCGCCCCGGGCTCACCGCCGATATCGGCTCGGGCAGCGGTCGCGACGCGGCCTGGCTCACGGCCAACGGGTTCCCGACCATCGGTTATGACCTCTCGGAGGGCCTTTTGGCGCAGGCCCGCGCCCGCTTTCCGCACATCGAATTCAAAAAAGCCGCGCTGCCCGAGTTGAGCGGAATTCCGGCCCGGCATTTCGACAATGTGTGCTGCGAGACCGTGCTCATGCATTTGCCGCGTGAGGAAATCGCACCGGCGGTTGCTCGCATGCTGGAGATCCTCAAGCCGGGCGGCGTCATTTACATGAGCTTCCGCATCACCGAGAACGCCGACCATCGCGAAAAGGACGGGCGGCTATTCACGGCCTATGTCGGCAAACAAGTGCGCGGCGCGCTGGCCGGACAGACGATCCTGTTTGACGGGACCGTCGAGCGGCGGCCCGGCGTGATGCTCCAGCGGCTCATTGCGCGCGTTGGCTAGCGCCTTGCGGCGGCGGGTTTCGGCGCCCATTTAAACGCGATGGCATTCGTAGGCACCGCATTCTGGCGCAGCGACGACGACGACGCGCTCAAGCGCAACTTCTGGCGCAAGCTGAAGCGCGTGGCCGCGCGTATTCCCTTTGCCGAGGAGTTGCTCGCCGCCTATTACTGCGCGTTCGACAAGGACACGCCGCTCGCGGTGAAGGCGACGCTGGTCGCTGCGATCGCCTATTTCATTTTGCCGGTCGACGCCATTCCCGACGTTCTGCCGGTCATCGGCTTCACCGACGATGCCGCGGTGCTGGCGACTGCGATCAAACTCGTCGCCAACAATATCCGCCCGGCGCATCGCGAGGCGGCGCATAACGCGTTGGTAAAACTCTAAGGGTGCAGGATCGCCTTGCCCATCACCTGGCGCGCGGCGATCGCCTTGAGCGCAGCCGGCGTCTCGCTCAGCGAATAAACCGCGTACACATGCGACGACAGCTTGCCTTGCGCGCACCACGCGAGAATCTTCGTCATGTTGGCGCGATGGCCTTGCGGGTTGCGCTGGGTCCAGGCGCCCCAATAGACGCCGAGGACGTCATAGCTGCGCAGCAGCACCAGATTGAGCGGCAGCTTCGGCATGTCGCCGGCGGCAAAGCCGATGACCAGATATCGGCCGCCCCAGTCCATGCCGCGCAATGCGGCTTCGCCCTGCGCGCCGCCGATCGGATCGTAAACGACGTTGACGCCCTTGCCGTCGGTCAATTGGCGCAGCGCGTCCTTGAGGTCGCTTGTGGCATAGTTCACGCCGTCGTCGGCGCCGTGCTGGCGCGCGAAGGCGATTTTGTCGTCAGATGACGCGCAGGCGATGACGCGCGCGCCCATCAGCTTGCCGAGTTCGACCGCGGCGAGCCCGGTGCCGCCGGCGGCACCCAGCACGGCCAGCGTCTCGCCAGGCTTGAGCTTGGCCCGGTCGTTCAGCGCATGCATCGTGGTCCCGTAAGTGACGGTGAGGCCGGCGGCGCGGTCAAAATCGAGATCCGCCGGCATGGCGACCAGTTGATCGGCGGCGACGGCGACCTTCTCCCGCGCCGCGCCCCAGCCGATATTGCCGATCACGTGGTCGCCCGGCGCCAATCCAGTAACGCCGGGGCCGACAATCTCGATTTCGCCGGCAAACTCGGCGGCCGGTGAGAACGGGAAGGGCGGCTTGTGCTGATATTTGCCGGCGATGATCAGCGTGTCGAAGAAGTTAAGCGCGGCCGCCTTGACGCGCACCACGGCTTCGCCAGGTCCGGCCGTGGGCTCGGCGATGTCGGCAAGCTCAAGCTCGTCGGGGGTGCAGATGCGGGTGCAGAGCAGGGCTTTCATGGCGCCTCGGTCGGATATGAGATTGCCGGGCTCTGTAGCATGGTCCCGGGTGGGTTTGGCGGCGTCGGATTTAGGCCTATAGTTTCAGGAAAGGCGACCGATTGCCGCCGTGCGCCTTGTCGAATTTCGTCCCCAATCGTTTAATATCCGTCGGTTCTTATGGGGGCGGCTCGACTAGAGTCATTCACTTCAAACGGTAGGGCCCGATGACGAAGACGCTTCTGCAAAGCTGCGCCATTGCACCGCTGACCTTCGCCGTAGCGATCAGTTGTACGGCCGCCTTCGCGCAAACCAAGCCGGCGCCGAAAAAGCCGGCCGCCAAACTCGAGCCGACCGAACAGGCGGTGCTGCTCGGCCAGTTCGGCGATTGGGGCGCCTACACGGCCTCGCCTGGCGGCAAGAAGGTCTGCTTCGCGCTGTCGAAACCGACCTCGGCGTTGATCGTGCCGTCCAACAAGAAGCGCGATCCGTCCTATGCCTTCGTCTCGACGCGACCGGCCGAGAAGGTGCGCAACGAGGTGTCGGTGATCGTCGGCTATCCCCAGAAGGCGGGCGTCGATGCCACCGCGACCATCGGCTCGGCGAGCTACGCGCTCTACACCCAGAACGACGGCGCTTGGGTGAAAAACGCCGCCGAGGAAGCGCAGATGGTCGCCATCATGCGCAAAGGCTCCGAACTCGTGGTTAAGAGCGTGTCGCACACCGGCGCCAAGACGACCGATACCTATTCGCTCAAGGGTCTCGACCAGGCTCTCGACAAGGTGGCCGAGGAGTGCAAGTAGGCTGCGCGCACCCTATATTGCGGCAAAGCCGCAGCGCGCGGCGATGACGACCTGATCCTATGGCAGCAACGATCAAAATCGCACCGGCCTCGACAGCCGCCTTCGTCGAGAAGACGCCGCTCGAGCGCTACGTGGCGCCGGACAAGCCGTCGCTGGCCGGGCTTACGCGCGTGCAACTGAGCGCGCTGCTCGGCGCCATCGGCGTGCCGGAAGGCCAGCGCAAGATGCGCGTGCAGCAGCTCTGGCATTGGATCTATTTCCGTGGGCTGACCTCGTTCGATGCCATGACCAGCGTGTCCAAAGAGCTGCGCGCCGAGCTCAGCGACCGCTTCACGCTCGATCGGCCCGAGGTGGTGGCCGAGCAGATCTCGGTCGACGGCACGCGCAAGTGGCTGCTGCGGCTGCCGGGCGAAGTGCAGGGCGAGCGCCCGCACGAGGTCGAATGCGTCTACATTCCCGACACCGAGCGCGGCACGCTGTGCGTTTCCAGCCAGGTCGGCTGCACGCTCACCTGCTCGTTCTGCCACACCGGCACGCAGCGCTTCGTGCGCAATCTGACGGCCGATGAAATCGTCGGCCAGGTGATGGCTGCGCGCGATCGGCTCGGCGACTGGCCGGGCGGCACACGGCCGACCGACGGCATTGTGCCATCGGGCGATCGCTGCATCACCAATATCGTGATGATGGGCATGGGCGAGCCGCTCTACAATCTCGACGCCGTGCGCGACGCGCTGCTGATCGTCGCCGATGGCGACGGCATCGCCATTTCCAAGCGCCGCATCACGCTCTCTACCTCCGGCGTGGTGCCGAATATCGAGCGCGCAGGCCGCGAGATCGGCTGCATGCTGGCGGTGTCGCTGCATGCCACGCGCGACGAGCTGCGTGACGAACTGGTGCCGCTCAATCGCAAATATCCGATCGCGCAATTGCTGGACGCCTGCCGCAATTATCCCGCCGCCTCCAACGCCAAGCGCATCACCTTCGAATACGTGATGCTCAAGGGCGTCAACGATTCGATCGACGAAGCCAAAGCGCTGGTGCGGCTGCTCAAGGGCATTCCGGCCAAGATCAATCTCATTCCGTTCAATCCCTGGCCGGGCAGCAAATACGAATGCTCCGACTGGGAGCAGATCGAGAAATTCTCGCAGGTCGTTTTCGATGCCGGCTATGCTTCGCCGGTGCGCACGCCGCGCGGGCGCGACATCCTCGCCGCCTGTGGCCAGCTCAAGAGTGCGAGCGAGAAGCTTTCCGCTCGTGAACGCATGGCGTTGCGCGCCATGGCGATGACGGACTAGCCCGTGGCGTTTCTTGGCCGCATCATCGTCATTCTGTTTGCTCTGTTCATGGCGACGGCGATGGCTGGTATCGCCGCCGCCATCGCGTTGCTTGGCCTCGAATTGCACATGCTCGGCCCCGATCCGGTCGATCACGCGTTCTTTTGGGGCACCGCCGCCTTCGCCTCCGGCGTCACCGTGTTCGTCGGCTTCCTACCGATCCTGATCGCCGTGGTTCTGGCGGAGGCCTTTTCCATCCGTTCGCTGGTGATCCAGGCGGCGGCCGGCGCCGCGATTTTCCTGCTCGGCTATTACAGCGCCGGCTTCACCTCGGCTTACGAAGAGTTCGATCGATCATCCGCCGCCGCCGATCTCGCGTCAGGCCGAGATCGCGGCCGCGGTCGGCGTGGTGTTCGGTTTCAGCTATTGGCTGATCGCCGGCCGCAATGCCGGCCGCTGGCGCGGCCGCTGACTTCCCTTTGCCGTCTTGCTCGGCTAGACCGCAGGCCGCTGTCGGGGAGTCTCCATGAACCGGACCGGGCTGATCATCGCGTTAAGCCTCGCCGCCATTGTCGGCGTGATCTTCGGATTCTTTCCGCAGCTCGATCTGATGATCTCCGCACCGTTCAACGCGATGGTCGAGAACAACGTCAATTTCTATACGCGCACCTGTCCGCCGTTGATGCTTGCGCGCGACATTGGGTTGTGGGTCGGGACCGCGATCATTGTTCCGGTCTTGGCGGCGCTGCTGCTTAAGCTGGTGCTGCCGCGCCGGCGCCTTCTGCTGTCGGGACGCGCCATCGTATTCTTGATCTCGACCCTGGCGCTCGGCCCCGGTCTCCTGGTCAATGTCGGGTTCAAGGATCACTGGGGCCGGCCGCGGCCGATCGACGTGACGCAGTTCGGCGGCGATCAGCATTTCGTCGCCTGGTGGGACCCGCGCGGCGACTGCCCGGGCAACTGCTCCTTCGTCTCCGGCGACGTCGCCGGTGCGGTGTGGACGATCGCGCCGGCGGCGCTGGTGCCGCCGCAATGGCGGGCGCTCGCCTACGGCGCGGCGCTCGCGCTCGGCGCCGGCATGGCGGCTTTGCGCGTCATGGCGGGCGGACATTTCTTTAGCGACGTGGTGTTCGCCGGGGTGTTCACGTTCCTGATCGTCTGGATTGTGCATGGGCTGATCTATCGCTGGCCGAGCACGCGGCTGACAGACGAGGGTGTCGAGCGCGGCATCGAGCGTATCGCGCTGCCGGGGCACAATTTTCTTGTCGGATTCCTGCGCAAGCGCAAAACCGAGCTTTAACGGCCGGTTTTCCGGCTTTTATGGCCTTGCGGCAGCCGGCGCGTTAACGTGAATCGGGAACTTTGTTCCCGTTGGCTCATTGCCGGGGTAGCGCGCCGGGCAGGATCGATAAAAAAATCATTTTCTGTAACGCTTGGAGTGGTTTGTGCACGGCCCGTCCGCCAAATTCTATCCGCCGGCTCCGACGCCCCGGAGCAAGCCGTTGGGTCCGCTGGCGCTGTTGCGCGCGCTGGCGAAGAACCCGCTGGAAGCCTGGACGCAAGCGCATTTCGAGCAACCGATCGTCATGGGCGGCCTGTCGATCGGGCAGGTCGCGCTGGTGAGCGACCCGGCCGCGATCCGCCGCGTGCTGATGGACAATAGCCAGAACTATCAAAAGGACTGGCTGACGCGGCGCGTGCTGTCGGCCGGCCTGAACAACGGGCTGCTCACGGCCGAGGGCCAGCAATGGCGCACGCAGCGCCGCGCGCTGGCGCCGCTGTTCGCGCGCCGCACCGTGCTCGGATTTTCCGCCGCCATGATCGCCGCCGCCGCGGCGCTGGTCGAGCGCCTGCGATTGCGCGACGGCGAGGTCGAAGACATCGCGGTGGAGGTCACGCGCGTGACGCTCGAGGTGCTCGAGCGGACCATGTTCTCCGACGGCCTCGGCCGCGATAGCGAAGATATCCGCGTCGCCATGAAGCACTACTTCGAGGCGATCGGGCGGCTCGATCCGTTCGACGTGCTCGGCCTGCCGAGCGCGGTGCCGCGGCTCAGCCGCTGGAAGGTGCGACCCATGTTGCGGCTGTTCGAATCCGCGATCGACGCGATCGTCGTCACCCGCCGCCGCCGCCTCGCCGAAGAACCCGAAGCCGTGCCGCGCGACATCCTCACGCTGCTGCTCGAAGCGCGCGATCCGGAAACCGGCGCAGGCTTGAGTGAGGTCGAGGTGCGGGCGAACATCCTCACCTTCATTGTCGCCGGCCACGAAACGACGGCCAACGGCATCGCCTGGACGCTTTATTTGTTGTCGCAGTCGCCCGAATGGCGCAGCCGCGTGCAGGACGAGGCGGACCGCGAGCTCGACGGCGACATCGACGGACTTTCCGAACGCCTGGTGGAGACGCGCGCCGTCATCGAGGAGGCCATGCGGCTCTACCCGCCGCTCGCCGCCATCAGCCGCGCCGCGCTTACGCCCGACGAACTCGCCGGCGAATCGATCCGGCGCGGCACCATGGTCGTGATCGCGCCCTACGTGCTGCACCGGCACCGCGCGTTATGGAGCGATCCCGACAGTTTCGATCCCAACCGTTTCCTCGACAGCGCACGCGAACGCATCGACCGGTTCGCCTATCTGCCCTTCGGCGCGGGCCCGCGCATTTGCATCGGTGCAGCCTTCGCCATGCAGGAGGCCTCGATCGTTGTCGCCACCATTATGCGGAATTTCACGCTAGAGTTGGCGCCGGGCCATGCGGTCTGGCCGATGCATCGGGTGACCTTGCGGCCGGACGGCGGCTTGCCGATGATCGTCAGAAGGCGATGAACAGCCGCACCTGCGGCAGGCCCGCTGATGCTAAAATCGCGCCGATTCGTGCGTGGGAGGGGTTAGTGACTGAGCCTGAAGAAAACCTCAAGCGGGTGCTGCAACTGCGGATGCGGGCGCTCGGCGAGCCGGCGCAGGTGCTCGCGCTGATCCGCAGCGCTGCCCCGTTCTACCGGACCATCGGCGGGACCGGCTTCCGCATCCTGCAGAATGTCGACGACCGGGCCCAGGTCGTAATCGAGATCGAATACGCCGCCCATGCCGCGCTTGAGCTCAACCGTCACAAGGTGGCGAGCGACCCGATGGTGCGCACCTTCCTGCAAGGCTGGCGTGCCATCCTGGCCGGCAGCGCGGATATGGACGTGTACGAGGACGTAACCAAGTAGCGCGCCGCCGCCCCTTGACCGCCGCCGCCATCCTGAGTTCAACAGGTCCGTGAAGCGCCCGTATCCGGGCCGCCACGGAAAGAGCACCATGCCAGGCGAGACCAAGAGAAGCCCCAAGAAAGTCGTGCTCGCCTATTCGGGCGGGCTCGACACCTCGATCATCCTGAAGTGGCTGCAGACCACCTACGGCTGCGAGGTGGTGACCTTCACCGCCGACCTCGGCCAGGGCGAGGAACTCGAGCCGGCGCGCAAGAAGGCGCTGCTGCTCGGCATCAAGCCGGAGAACATCTTCATCGAGGACCTGCGCGAGGAATTCGTGCGCGACTACGTGTTCCCGATGTTCCGCGCCAATGCGCTATACGAGGGGCAGTATCTGCTCGGCACCTCGATCGCGCGGCCGCTGATCGCCAAGAAGCAGATCGAGATCGCCGAGCAAGGTCGGCGCCGACGCGGTCGGCGCATGGCGCCACCGGCAAGGGCAACGACCAGGTGCGCTTCGAGCTGGCCTATTACGCGCTCAAGCCCGACATGAAGGTGATCGCGCCGTGGCGCGAATGGGATCTGACCTCGCGCACCAAGCTGATCGAGTTCGCCGAGCAGCACCAGATCCCGATCGCCAAGGACAAGCGCGGCGAGGCGCCGTTCTCGGTCGACGCCAACCTGCTGCACGCGTCATCGGAAGGCAAAGTGCTGGAGGACCCGGCGCAAGGGAAGTGCCGGACTACGTCTATTCGCGCACCATCGATCCGGAGAAGGCGCCGGACAAGCCGACCGTCATCAGCGTCGATTTCGAGCGCGGCGATGCCGTCGCGATCGACGGCAAGAAGATGTCGCCCGCGACGTTGCTGGCCCAGCTCAACGAACTCGGCCGCGCCAACGGCATCGGCCGGCTCGATCTGGTGGAGAACCGCTTCGTCGGCATGAAGTCGCGCGGCATGTACGAGACGCCGGGCGGCACCATCCTGCTCGCCGCCCATCGCGGCATCGAATCGATCACGCTCGACCGCGGCGCCGCGCATCTCAAGGACGAGCTGATGCCGAAATATGCCGAGCTGATCTATAACGGCTTCTGGTTCGCGCCCGAGCGCGAGATGCTGCAGGCGGCGATCGACCAGACCCAGGAATTCGTCACCGGCCGGGTGCGGCTGAAGCTCTACAAGGGCAACGTCGCCGTGATCGGGCGCGAGAGCCCATATTCGCTCTATGACCAGGAACTGGTGACCTTCGAGGAAGGCGCGGTCGCCTACGACCAGCGCGACGCCGAAGGCTTCATCAAGCTCAATGCGTTGCGGCTGCGCACGCTCGGCGCAGCGCCGGAAGAAGCTCAAGCTCGATTGAGCTGAGCGGCAGCCGATGCGACAGCTCGGCCAGGAGGCACTGGTCGGCTGATCCGGGCGGCTCGGATTGCCGGCGGGCCTCGCGCGCTTGCGGCTTGAGCAAGCAAGAAGGTCGCGGTCGACCCGAATCTGTTTCCCACCGCTTTCAAGCAGGAAATTCTCGATGACGCTGTCGCGCACGCTGGCCGATCCGACCAATATCGTAATGCCTTTATTTCCGATCCCGTGCTCACCGCCGGTCGACAAGGAGCAGCGCTACACGTCCTGTGTCCGCTACACCGCCGGGACTCCAGCCCCGGCAATACGGCGCCAGCACGGACCGCATCGCCTATTTCTACGGCGGCCATCTCAACCAGTTGGTCGTGGCGACCAAGGAGCAATGCGGCAACGCGCGCCTATAAGCCGTTCCCCGAACTGGAAAAACTTTGCCTGGCGGCCAAGTGCAACTAGGCGCCGCGGGATGCCGTGACTAGACCTGCCGCTCGACCATCATCTTCTTGATCTCGGCGATCGCCTTCGCCGGGTTGAGGCCCTTCGGGCAGGCCTTGGTGCAGTTCATGATGGTGTGGCAGCGGTAGAGCCGGAACGGGTCTTCGAGATTGTCGAGCCGCTCGCCGGTCGCCTCGTCGCGGCTGTCGCTGATCCAGCGGTTGGCCTGCAGCAGCGCCGCCGGGCCGAGATAGCGGTCCGAATTCCACCAGTAGCTCGGGCACGAGGTCGAGCAGCAGGCGCACAGGATGCACTCGTAGTGGCCGTCGAGCTTCTGCGCGGTCCTCGTGGCTCTGCTTCCATTCCTTCTCCGGCGTCGGCGACGTCGGTCTGCAGCCACGGCTCGATCGAGGCGTACTGCGCGTAGAAGTTCGTCAGGTCCGGCACCAGGTCCTTGACCACCGGCCATGTGCGGCAGCGGATAGACTTTGCATCGGCGTCCTTGATCTCGTCCATGCCCTTGGTGCAGGCGAGCGTGTTGGTGCCGTCGATGTTCATGGCGCAGGAGCCGCAGACGCCCTCGCGGCAGGAGCGGCGGAAGGTCAGCGTCGGATCGATCTTGTTCTTGATCCAGATCAGCGCGTCGAGAACCATCGGCGCGCAGTCGTCGCGATCGACGAAGTAGGTGTCCATCCGCGGGTTGGCGTCGTCGTCCGGGTTCCAGCGGTAGATGCGGAACGCGGTGACGTGCGCGCGCGCCGGTCGGGCGCTGCCAGGTCTTGCCCTCGGTGATCTTGGAGTTCTTCGGAAGGGTGAGTTCGACCATCGTTCGTTCAATACACCCTCGCCTTCGGCTCGATGTAGGCGACGTCGTTGGTCAGCGTGTAGGTGTGCACCGGGCGGTAGTCGATCGTCACGTTGCCCTTGTCGTCCATCCAGGTCAGCGTGTGCTTCATCCAGTTCTTGTCGTCGCGGTCCGGGAAGTCCTCGCGCGCGTGCGCGCCGCGGCTTTCGGTGCGGTTCGAGCGCCGCGTCCATCGTCACCACCGCCTGCGCGATCAGGTTGTCGAATTCCAGCGTCTCGATCAGGTCGGAGTTCCAGATCAGCGAGCGGTCGGTGACGCGCGACGTCGGCCGGCCGCGGCATAGGCCTCGTGGATCAGCTTGTGGCCCTCCTGCAGCACCTCGCCGGTGCGGAACACCGCGCAATTGCTCTGCATCACCTTCTGCATTCGGGTGCGCAGCTCGGCGGTCGGCGTGCCGCCGTTGGCGTGGCGGAGCTGGTCGAGGCGCGACGAGCGCGCGGTCGGCGGAATCCTTCGGCAGCTCGGGCTGCTTGTCGTTCGGGCGTGAGCATTTCGGCGCAGCGCAGCGCCGCGGCGCGGCCGAACACGACGAGGTCGATCAGCGAATTCGAGCCGAGCCGGTTGGCGCCGTGCACCGACACGCAGGCCGGCCTCGCCGAGCGCCATCAGGCCCGGGATCACGGTGTCGGCGTCGCCGTTCTTCTTGGTCAGCGCCTCGCCCTGATAGTTGCGTGGCGATGCCGCCCATGTTGTAGTGCACGGTCGGGATCACCGGGATCGGCTCGCGGGTGACGTCGACGCCGGCGAAGATGCGCGCGCATTTCCGCGATGCCCGGCAGCCGCTCGTGCAGCACCTCCGGATCGAGATGATCGAGGTGCAGGAAGATGTGGTCCTTGTGCTTGCCGACGCCGCGGCCCTCGCGGATTTCGATGGTCATCGAGCGCGACACCACGTCGCGCGAGGCAAGATCCTTGGCCGACGGCGCGTAGCGCTCCATGAAGCGCTCGCCCTCGGAGTTGACCAGATAGCCGCCTTCGCCGCGCGCGCCTTCGGTGATCAGGCAGCCGGCGCCGTAGATGCCGGTCGGATGGAACTGCACGAACTCCATGTCCTGCAGCGGCAGGCCGGCGCGCAGCACCATGGCGTTGCCGTCGCCGGTGCAGGTATGGGCGCCGAGGTGCAGGAGAAATAGGCGCGGCCATAGCCGCCGGTGGCGAGGATCGTCATGTGGGCGCGGAAGCGGTGGATGGTGCCGTCGTCGAGGTTGAGCGCCACCACGCCGCGGCAGCGGCCCTCGTCGTCCATGATCAGGTCGATGGCGAAATATTCGATGAAGAACTCGGCGGCGTGCGCGCAGCGCCTGGCCGTACATGGTGTGCAGCATGGCGTGGCCGGTGCGGTCGGCGGCGGCGCAGGTGCGCTGCGCGGTGCCCTTGCCGAAATGCGTGGTCATGCCGCCGAACGGGCGCTGATAGATCTTGCCGTCCTCTTCGCGGCGCGAGAACGGCAGGCCCCAGTGCTCCAGCTCGTAGACCGCGGCCGGCGCGTTGCGGCAGAGATATTCGATGGCGTCCTGGTCGCCGAGCCAGTCGGAGCCCTTGACGGTGTCGTACATGTGCCAGCGCCAGTCGTCCTCGCCCATATTGCCGAGCGCGGCGGCGATGCCGCCTTGCGCCGCGACCGTGTGCGAGCGGGTCGGGAACACCTTGGTGATGCAGGCGGTCTTCAGGCCGGCCTCGCTGCAGCCGACCACGGCGCGCAAGCCCGGAGCCGCCGGCGCCGACCACCACCACGTCGTAGCTGTGGTCCTCGATCGGATAGGCGCGGCCGTTGACCGCGGGCGCGCCGTTCGATTTTCCATTCTTCGCCATGACTCTAGACTCCGAACGAGAGTTTGAGGATCGCGAAGGCGGAGGCGAAGCCCGACGGCGAAGCAGAAGAACGTGTTGCGCCAGCAGGGTCGCGAGCTTGACCTTATCCTCGTGCACGTAGTCGTCGATGATCACCTGCATGCCGATCCACATGTGATAGACGATGTCGATGATGAACAGCAGCATGACGATCGCCACGAGCGGCGAGCCGAGAATCTGCACGACGGCCGCGTGGTTGCGTCCGAGCAGCGCCGATGACGATCACGATCGCGGCGATGCAGTCAGCGGGACGCTGGCGACCGCCGTCATCCGCTGATGCCAGAAATGCGTGCGTGCCGGAGTGGGCGGAGCCGAGGCCGCGCACGCGGCGGAGCGGGGTGCGCATCGACGAGCTCTTTCATCGCGGGCCTCCCATGGCCAGATAGCCGACGACCCAGACGACGAGCGTGAGCGCGACCGAGCCGACGATGGTCGCCAGCGCCAGCAACTCGCGCTCGGCCGGCCCGAAGCCATAGCCCAGGTCCCAGATCAGATGGCGGATGCCGCCGAGCATGTGATGGAGCAGCGCCCAGGTGTAGCCGAACAGCACCAGCCGCCCGATCAGGCTCCCATGAACCATTCGAAGTAGCGTAGGCATTGGGCCCGGACGCCGCCGCGATCAGCCACCAGGCGAGCAGCAGCATGCCGAAATACAAGACGCGCTGCCGGTGATGCGGTGAAAGATGGACATCACAACGTCAGCATCGGCCTGTAGATTTGCAGGTGCGGGGACAGCGGACGGGACCGTCGCGGTCCTCTCGTCGAACCCGCCGGAATCTCGGCCATCGTCATTCTCCAGAACGCTCAAGTCGCGCCGTTTGAACGCGCCGACGGTCACGCGTGGTAACTAAACCAAACTCCGTCAACGTCGCAACGCACCATTCCGCGAGTCACACGGTCTTACGCATACAAAATTTCACCGCGCAGGACGGCGATACCGCTTCGCCTGTCTTGCACGCCTTGGACCGCCGCCGTTTTGCAGTTCAATTCAATGCCGCAACCGGCAACTTCACCAATTGCGAAACCTTGCACTTTCAATTACCATTATACAATATGTGTTTTGCATAGTCAGCCTTCGCAAAATAAGAAGGTAGTAGCCAATGCGCTTCGACTTCACTGATCTCAGCCTGTTCCGCCACATCGTCGAGGCGGGCAGCATCACCCATGGCGCCAGCGCGCTCCAATCTGGCGCTGGCCGCCGCCTCGACCCGCATCCGCAAGATGGAATTGGCGTTCGGCACGGAACTCCTGGTGCGCGGCCGGGCCGGCGTTACGCCAACGCAAGCGGGGCGCACGCTGCTGCAGCATGCGCGCGGCATCCTGGCGCAATCGGAACGCCTGCAGGAGGATCTGAGTCCCTATGCGCGCGGGCTCGCCGGCCAGGTGCGGGTTTTGTCCAACACCAATGCGCTCACCGAATTTTTGCCTGAGACCCTGAGTTCATTCCTGATGGCCTATCCCAACATCAGCGTCGATCTCGAGGAGCGGCTCTCCGACGAGATCGTCGGGCTGATCGCCGATGGCACTGGAGACATCGGCATCGTCGCCGGCACGGTCGATTACGGCGGGCTGCACACGTTTCCGTTCCGCAGCGACCGCTTCGTGCTGGTGGTCGCGCACAGCCATCCGCTCGCCAACCGTTCGCGCATCGGCTTTTCCGAGGTGCTCGACTACGACATGGTCGGCCTCGACCGCGCCAGCGCGATCCAGCGCTTCCTCGCCGACAAGGCCAACCGTGTCGGCCGTCCCTTGAGGCTGCGCGTGCAACTGCGCAGCTTCGACGCCATCTGCCGCCTGGTCGAATGCAATGTCGGCGTTGGCATCGTGCCGGAAACCACGGTGAAACGGACCGAGCGCAATATGGCGATCAGCGCGGTGCGGCTGACCGATGCCTGGGCGTTGCGCGAATTGTCGATCTGCGTGCGCGACATCGAAACGCTGCCGCCCTATGCACGGCAGCTTGTCGATCATCTGCGCGCGAGTGCGTGAGTCGCTGTTGAGATTACGCTGTGCCGGGCTGCGCGTTGGCTTTGCCCAGCAATTCAATGAGTTGTTTGACCGAGATCCGACAGCGCCAACACTTCTTTCTCGCGCAGTTGATCGATCTTCTGATGAAGGAGCTCGATCTCGAGCTCCGCCTTCACGTTAACCTGATAGTCGTGCTCGGCCGCCTTGCGGTCGACGTCCTGCTGCCGGTTCTGGCTCATCATGATGAAGGGCGCCGCGTAGGCGGCCTGGAACGACAGCGCGAGGTTGAGCAGGATGAACGGGTAGGGATCCCATTGCTGTACATAGGCGGTGACGTTGAGCACGATCCAGATTAAGAGAAGTCCCGACTGGATGATGATGAACGTCCACGATCCCATCATCGCCGCGACGTCGTCGGCGATCCTCTGGCCCAGCTTGAGTTTATATTCGTCCTTGTGGCCTGTTCGATGCGAGCGGCGTAGCGTGCGCAACTCGGCGAGAAGGCGTTCTTCCGTTTCGTAAAGCTTGTGCATCACGCGCGTCTCGCCGTCCATATTGTCCTCCCTCAACCTTATGTTCGCTGCGCCGCCGCGCGATGGCTTCATTTCGGCATCAGCACCCAATAATCGAGATCGAGAATGACCGCCGGGTCATAGGCGCCGCCGGTCTTGTAAGGAAAATCCGCGCAAGGGCGATCTTTGGTGGCGACGGTGCGCAGGCGCAGCGCGCCGACATCATTGTGGCCGGGCAGATCGGCGGCCGCCAATACTTCCGACCAGGCGAACACGGTCAGCCCGGCGAATAGCGGCGCCACGTGCCGCCCGCCATTGATCGCCGCCACGTGGAACGCGTTGCCGAGCCCGTTGAACGACAGCGCGCGCGCCAACGAAATGGCGTGGCCGCCATAGATCAGACGGTGGCCGAAGCGGCCTTTGCTTTCGGTGAAGTGGTCGAAATGGATGCGCGCGGTGTTCTGATAAAGCCGCGTCGCGATCATGTGCTCGGCATCCTCGACGGTGATGCCGATGACGTGGTCGATCTTCTCGCCGGTCTTGTAGTCGCCGAAGCGGTGCGGGCTGCCGGCGAGCACCGTGTCGTAGGCCGCGGCATCGATCGTCGGGCAGGCGGCGCCGAGTTGCGAAGGATCCACGCTTTCCGGCAAGTCCGGCACCTTGTCGCCGGGCGCCGGCGCCGCCTCGTCGCGTTTGCGCACCATCACCCAGCGCGCATAGTCGAGCACGACGTCGCCGTTCTGGTTGAAGCCGCGCGAGCGCACATAGACGATGCCGGTCTTTTTGTTGGAATTCTCCTTCAGCCCGATCACCTCCGACACCGCGTTGAGCGTGTCGCCGGGATAGACGGCCTTCAGGAAACGGCAATCGGCATAGCCGAGGTTTGCAACGGCATTGAGCGAGACATCCGGCACGGTCTTGCCGAATACCACGTGAAAAACGAGCAGATCATCGACCGGCGAGCGCGGATAACCGATCTTGGCCGCGAAAACGTCGGACGACTGCACCGCAAAGCGCGGCCCGAACAGGCCGTTGTAGACCGCCACGTCGCCGAGCGTGACGGTGCGCGGCGTGGCGTGGCGGATCTGCTGGTCGAGGCGGAAGTCTTCGAAAAAATTGCCGGGATTGGTCTTCGGCACAGACGCTTTGGTCACAAGAGGGGCTCCTTCATCCGATCCTGCCCTAACTTAGCCATTCTCACAAAACCGTGAGCCGAACGCCAGCATCCGACAAGGGGAACTGATGAGGACGTGTTTAAGCCCTGTGTTAGCGGGTTGATCGTCAAGTTCATTCCCGAGGAGAACACGAAATGAAAAAGAGCATTGTGCTGTCGGCGCTGATCGCGGCCGGTCTGGCCATGGCCCCGGTTGCGCCGGTGGCTTACGCCGACGACATGAAGAAGGACGCCATGTCGAAGGACGAAATGAAGAAAGACGACGGCATGAAAAAGGACAGCATGTCCAAGGATGCCATGAAGAAAGACGATGGCATGAAGAAGGACGACGCAATGGCCAAGGACAAGATGGGTCACTAAGCCCGGCTCGCGGCTGGGCTCGTGCATCCGCGGGCCCGGCCGCGCCGTATACTCATTCGGACCACGATTGTTTAGGATGACACGGCAGGTTCGCGATGACCGCTGAAACCATAGCCATCATGCCAGGCGACGCGACCATTCACCCCGGCTGGGTGCGTGTGTGCCATTGGATCAATGCGCTGGCGATCCTTATAATGATCGGCTCCGGCTGGCAGATCTACGACGCCGCGCCGCTGTTCCGTTCGCTGGAATTTTCCAAGCATATCACGCTCGGCCAATGGCTGGGCGGCGCGCTGCTCTGGCATTTCGCGGCGATGTGGCTGCTGGTGGTCAATGGCATTGTCTATGTGACGCTCGGGCTTGCCTCCGGCCGCTTCAAGCGCAAACTGCTGCCGATCACTCCGTCCGAGGTACTGGCGGACGCCAAGGCGGCGCTCACCTTCAAGCTCGCGCATGACGATCTGACGCACTACAACGCGGTGCAGAAGACGCTTTACGCGGGCGTGATCCTCACCGGCGCCCTGATCGTACTGTCGGGCCTGTCGATCTGGAAGCCGGTGCAGTTCCAGGTATTGACCGCGCTGTTCGGCGGCTACGATTTTGCCCGCTACGTGCATTTCTTCGCCATGAGCGCGATCGTCGGATTCTTATGCGTGCATGTGGCTCTGGCGCTGCTGGTGCCGACGAGCCTGCGCGCCATGATCACGGGGCGTTAGGAGAACACACCATGCGCCAGCGCAAGATCATCCCGGGCGTCGATTCCAAGCTCTTGATCAAGGATGCCGTCAAGCTGATGCCCGATCCGGCCCGGCGCGGTTTCCTGCGTGGCGCGGCAAGCTTGGGCGCGCTCGCCTTCCTCACCGGCTGCGACATCATCGACGGTGACAGCGCCGAGAACCTGCTGCGCAAGGTGTCTTCGTTTAACGACGGCGTGCAAGCGGCGCTGTTCAGTAACACCACGTTGGCGCCGACGTTTTCAGAGAAAGACATTACCCGGCCGTTCCCGTTCAACGCCTATTACGACGAGGATGAGGCGCCGGTGGTCGATGGCGGAAGCTACAAGCTCGAGATCGCCGGCCTGGTCGACACCAAGAAACCGTGGACGCTCGCCGAATTGCATGTGCTGCCCGAGGTCTCGCAGATCACCCGCCACGTCTGCGTCGAGGGTTGGAGCGCCATCGGCTCCTGGCAGGGCGCGGTGCTGTCCGATTTCCTCAAGCGGATCGGCGCCGACACGCGCGCCAAATACGTCTGGTTCAAATGCGCCGAGGGTTACACCAACACCATCGACATGCCGACCGCGCTGCATCCGCAGACGCAGATGTCGTTCAAGTTCGACCACAAGATCCTGCCGCGCGCCTACGGCTTCCCGATGAAGATCCGCATCCCCACCAAGCTCGGCTTCAAGAACCCGAAATACGTGGTGGCGATGGAAGTGACCAACACCGACAAGGGCGGCTATTGGGAGGACCAGGGCTACAACTGGTTCTCGGGGCTTTAGCGCCGGGCGTTATGTCGGCGGCGGCGGTTCAGGACCGGTAATCAGCCGGGCGCCGCGCTGGAATGTCAGGTAAGTCCACAGCCAGTTGAAGGCGACGATGAAGCGGTTGCGCACGCCGATCAGAAAATAAACGTGCACCGCCGCCCAGAACATCCAGCCGATGAATCCCTTGAGCTGCAATCGGCCGAATTTCACCACGGCCGCGCGGCGGCCGATCGTCGCCAGTTCGCCGAGATGCATGTAGCGGAACGGGCGGGGCGCGGCGTGTCGGGCGATGCGCGCCGCGATCAGCTTGCCGACGTATTTGCCCATCTGCTTCGCCGCTGGCGCGATGCCCGGCACCAGGTGGCCGGCCTGGTCGGTCACGGTCGCGGTGTCGCCGATGACGAAGATATCCGGATGCCCGGGCAGCGATAGGTCGGGACCGACCTTTACCCGTCCGGCGCGGTCGGCTTCCGCGTTGAGCCAGCCGGCGGCTGGCGACGCGACCACGCCGGCCGCCCAGATGAGAGTGCCGGCATCAATCCGGCCGCCATCGGTGTCGACGCCGCGCGCATCGCACTTGGTGACGCGCGTATCGGTCTTGACGTCGACCCCGCCACGCATGAGCGCCGCGCGCACATAGTCGGACTGTTCGGGCGGAAATGCCGGCAGCAGGCGCGAACCGGCTTCGATCAGCACGATGCGCGCCGAGCGCGGGTCGATGCGGCGGAAATCGGCGGCCAAGGTTTGCCGCGCGACCTCGGCAATCGCACCGGCCATCTCCACGCCGGTGGCGCCGCCGCCAACAATGACGAACGTGAGCAGGCGCCGCCGTTCTTCGGCGTCGGTGATCAGTTCGGCCTGCTCGAAGGCGATCAGGATGCTGCGGCGAATGCGGGTCGCGTCCTCGATGCGTTTGAGGCCCGGAGCAAAATCGGCCCATTCGTCATGGCCGAAATAGGCATGCGTAGCGCCGGTGGCGAGTACCAGATAATCGTAAGGGACCTCGCCGAAATTGGTACGCAAATGCTTTCGTTGCACATCGACGCCTCGGACGTCCTCCATCAGCACGGTCGCATTGCGCTGGTCGCGCAGAATGTGCCGGGTCGGCCAGGCCACGTCGGCGGGCGACAACGCCGCGGTCGCGACCTGATAGAGCAGCGGCTGGAAGCAATGATGGTTCTGCCGGTCGATCACGATCACATCGGCCGGCGCGCGCTTGAGCGTCTTGGCGGCTTCCAGCCCGCCAAAGCCGGCTCCGACGATCACCACTCTCGGCCGCTGTTCCGGCATGGATGTTTCCCGGTTGCGCGTCCGCCAGTGTGGGTCCGTGGCGCCCAGTTGCCAAGTCTGCGGTGAGGCTCTAGCAATCCGCGCGACAACGTTCCTGCGAGGCATTGCGTATGGCTACCCACAATCTCCTTCTGCTCCCCGGCGACGGCATCGGTCCCGAGGTGATGGCGCAAGTAAAGCGCGTGATCGACTTCTTCAACAAAAAGGGCCCCGACAGGTTCTCTACCGAGGAGGCGCTGGTCGGCGGCTCCTGCTACGATGCGCACGGCGTCGCCGTCACCGACGCGACCGTGGAGAAGGCCAAGGCCGCCGATGCCGTGATCTTCGGCGCGGTGGGCGGGCCGAAATGGGACAAGGTGCCCTATGACGCGCGCCCCGAGGCCGGCTTGCTTCGGCTGCGCAAGGATCTCGCGCTCTACGCAAACTTGCGTCCTGCAGTGACCTACCCGGCGCTTGCCGATGCCTCCTCCCTTAAGCGGGAATTGGTCGAAGGCCTCGATATCATGATCCTGCGCGAACTGACCGGCGGCGTTTATTTCGGCGAGCCGAAGACCATCACGGATCTCGGCAATGGCCAGAAGCGCGCCATCGACACGCAGGTCTACGACACCTACGAGATCGAGCGCATCGGCCGCGTCGCCTTCGAGCTGGCGCGCAAGCGGCGCAACAAGGTCACCTCCATGGAAAAGCGCAACGTCATGAAATCGGGCGTGCTGTGGAACGAGGTGATGACGGCACTGCACGCGCGCGAGTTCAAGGACGTGCAGCTCGAGCACATGCTGGCCGACGCCGGCGGCATGCAGCTGGTGCGCAATCCAAAACAGTTCGACGTCATCGTCACCGACAATTTGTTCGGCGACCTGCTGTCAGACGTTGCGTCGATGCTGACCGGCTCGCTCGGCATGCTGGCGTCAGCGTCGTTGGGCGAGGTCGATCCCAAGACCAAACGGCGTAAAGCGCTCTACGAGCCGGTGCACGGCTCGGCGCCCGACATCGCCGGCAAAGGCATCGCCAACCCGATCGCCATGATCGCCTCGTTCAGCATGGCGCTGCGCTATTCGTTCAATCTCGGCAAGCAAGCCGACATGATCGACCAGGCGATCGCCGCGGCGCTCGCCAAGGGCCTGCGCACCGCCGACATCAAGTCGGAGGGCTGCATGGTTGTCTCGACGGCGGAAATGGGCGACGCGATTCTGGCGGAGCTGGAGACGCTTGGCTGAGCGTCATCCATCGAGGCGCGCCTGCGGCGCACGCTTCAGGATAAACAAAAAACGCGGCCCCCAGGGCCGCGTTTTCGTTTTGCGTTCCGGCTGCCGACTAGAAGCGCAGCCAGGGATTATCCTTGAGTGGAATTGTGAACGGTCCCGGCAAGGCGGTCTGGTTGCTGCCGAAGATGGTGTTGTCGAGCACGCCGTCGGCCCGGTGGTTGCCCTGCCACGCATATTCATGGTTGCTACGCTCGCCCGGGAAGGCTTCGGTGCCGGGGTCGAGATAGGACCGCTTCTGAATGATGATGCGGGTGCGGGTGCGGCCGTCTTCGTCCCGGCTCACGAATACCGTATGCCCAGCCCCGACGCCGGTGACCACGCGCTTCTTCTTCGTGGCCGCATCGGCCGGCGCGGCCAGCAAGGCCAGGACAGCGGTCACGGCAAACGCGGTGGCAAAAAATTTCAAGCGCATAGGGTCCTCGCCAGGGGGCTGATGTTGCAACGCAGTCTAGCTGGCTTCCGTTCGCCGCAACAGAGCGAATCACACCCAATTGTTACGCCCATTCCTTAAGAAAACGGCCCCGCCGGGGAGGCGGGGCCATATTTTTCGTGTTTACGCCAAATCGTCGAGCGCGACGTCAGCCGCCGTAGTTTTTCGTGAGGTAGTCCTTTATGGCCTTGGCGTCGGCGTCGTCGATCGGCGCGCCCATCGCCTTGATCATCTTGTTGACCTCGGCGTCCCATCCGCGCGGCATTGAGGAACGGCGAGTTCATCGGGATATAGGCGAGGCTGTGGCAGGCCTGGCAATTGGCCTCCACCTTGTCGGCGCCGGGCGCTTTCTTGAGCGTGATCGTCTGCTCGTCGGCCAGCGCCGGGAAGCGCGATTAGTGCGGCGATGAATGCAACGATATAAGTCCGCATGGTGCTCTCCCTTCAGGCCGTCAGCGTGATGTTTTGCATCACGTTGTTGTGGTAGCCGGCCGGATTGAAGATCAACTCGGCGGTCTGGCTTTGGCCGATCTTGTTGGTGGCGTTGACCATCACCGTGTTCTTGCCGGGCTTGGCGTTGAGCGCGAAGCTCCACGGCCGGAAGGCGATACCTGCCGAGATCCTGGCCGAGCGTCGCCTCCGACCAGGTCTTGCCGCCGTCGGTGGAGACTTCCACCGCGCGGATGCCGTAGCCGCCGTCCCAGGCGAGGCCGCTGACCGTGACCTTGCCGCGCTTGATCTTTTCGCCGTCGCGATGGCTGGTGATCAGCGAGTTCACCACCATCTCGGTGATCGGCGTCGAGGTGGCGTCTTCCTGTGTGATGAAGCGCTCCACCACCGGGAACTTGCCGACCGGGATGCGATAGGCCGGCTTCATCCAGAAGCCGCCATGCGGCTTGGTCAGCACATTGATGTTGGTGAGGTGCTTCATCCAGTAGGTGCCGGTCCAGCCGGGCACGATGAGGCGCGCCGGGAAGCCGTTGAAGTGCGGCAGCGGCGCGCCGTTCATCTCGTAGGCGACGATGGTGTCGTCATCCATCGCCTTCCAAACCGGAATGCTCTTGATGAAATCCGGCGTCTTGTCGATCGCCGGGCCGTCGGCGCCGTTCAAGCCGATCTCGATCGCCTCGGTCTTCACCCCGACCTTGGCGAGGATGTCCTTGAGGCGCGGGCCCTTCCAGCGCGCGCAGCCCATGGCGCCGTAGCCCCATTCGACGCCGGCGACGTGCGGCTTGGAAAGGCCGCGCCGGTTGCCCGAGCATTGATTGACCGCGACCACTTCGACCGCCGGCATCTTCTTCAGATCATCGAAGGTGATTTCGGCTTGGCCGTTGGCGCCATCGCCGCCGACCGAAATCTTGTAGGTCTTTGCGTCGACCTCCGGGATATCGGACAGGTGATAGCGGACGAAGAATTCGTCGTTCGGCGTGATCGGCGTGCGGAAATATTCCAGCGGCGCTGTAATTCGGGCCGCGGTCGGACAGCCTGATCAGAGGCTTCTTGCCGGGCAACGTCGCCATGGTCGCGTAACTGCGGACGCCCTCGGGCACGCCCGGCGTCAATGGCGTTTCGGCGGCGTTCGGCTTCGAAGAATTGCGGCAGACTCGATTCCGGACACGGCCAGCGCTGCGCCCGCGCCGGCGGTCCCAAGCAAGTGACGTCGTGTGATCATTGTTTGCTCTCCCCAGAGACTTCTTTTTCAGCCGACCCGGCCATCGCCGCGGCCTTAGATATTTTTATGTGAATATGATCCGCCGAAACGACCGGCCGGTCAAATGAAAATGGCGGCTGGACTGCGACAAATCGCTCTCGCGCTGCAGCGAAGATTGCATCAACAAATGAAAATGAGATGACGGCGAACGAGATCTGCGCGCGGATCGCTCAGCGTCCGATGCGCCGCGGCTCCGGTCGGTTCGCCAGCGCCTTCCACAGCAGCGTGTACTTGGGCGTCGATGCCAGGATCGGGTCGCGCTGGCCGCAGAAGCTGCGGTTGAGTTCCGCTTGCGCAAACAGCGCGCCTACCTTCGGCTCGCTGCCGGCGGACAGCAGCGTCAGCCGGTCGAGCGCGCAGGCGAGCGTCGAGCGTTCAATGAAGTCGGCGCCGCCCAGGCAGAACCAGCCGGACAATTGCAGCCGTGGATCGTCATAGGAACGCACGAAAGCGAGGCAATGGCGGGCCACGCCTTGCGACGTCTCGAACGCGACGATCTCGAGCGGACCGAATTTGCTCGGCAGCGGTTCCGCGGCGTGCTGCAACGCCACCGGTCCGAGCGCGCTTGCGTTTGCCGCGATGGTGGCCTTCGGGCCGGCGAAACGGTGGATCTCGTTGCCCGGGCGGTAAATTTCGACCTGCAGATAGGGTACGGCACTGTCCGGCTCGCCAAGCACCAGGATGTCCTTGCGCCCGCCGCCCTCGGCGTGGCGACGAATGACATAGCTCAACGGCGCATCGGCCGCTTCCGGGATCGACAACGCGAAAGCTGGGAACGGCCGCTCGATCTGGATCCATTCCGGGCGGTAGGCAGGCGCCGGCCGGATCGCCGGCGATTTGAATACCTGCGCGGCCGCTATGGACAACACTGCGACGCCGCCCAAATAGGCGAGTAGCCGCACAAACGCGGTGGGCAGTTCCTCTCGCCAAGAATGCAGCGCCGGATGCATGGCCTTGTCGCTCTCAGGCCGTTGTCTTGCGGGCAATTCTCGCCTAGAAGCGCTGCCATCCGATTGTACCCAGGCTGGGTGCGGTGCGGAAATTATTTTGGAGCGTTAACAATGGGTTACAAGGTCGCCGTGGTGGGTGCCACCGGCAATGTCGGGCGCGAGATGCTCGCCATTCTGGCCGAACGGTCGTTTCCCGCCGACGAAGTGGTGGCGCTCGCCTCGCGTAAAAGCATCGGCCAGGAGTGCTCGTTCGGCGACAAGACGCTGAGGGTGAAGGCGCTCGACCACTACGATTTCTCCGACGTCGACATCTGCCTGATGTCGGCGGGCGGCAGCGTTTCGAAGGAATGGTCGCCCAAGATCGGCGCGCAGGGCGCGGTGGTAATCGACAATTCCTCGGCCTGGCGCATGGACCCGGACGTGCCGTTGATCGTGCCCGAGGTGAACGCCGACGCGGTTGTCGGCTTCACCAAGAAGAACATCATCGCCAATCCGAATTGCTCGACCGCGCAGCTCGTGGTCGCGCTCAAGCCTCTGCACGATAAGGCGACGATCAAGCGCGTGGTGGTGGCGACCTATCAATCGGTGTCGGGCGCCGGCAAGGAGGCGATGGACGAGCTGTTCTCGCAGACCAAGGCGGTGTTCACCCTCGGCGAGATCGAGACCAAGAAGTTCCCCCGGCGCATCGCGTTCAATCTCATTCCGCAGATCGATGTGTTCATGGAAGACGGCTACACCAAGGAAGAGTGGAAGATGGTGGTCGAGACCAAGAAGATTCTCGATCCCAAGATCAAGCTCACCGCGACCTGCGTGCGCGTGCCGGTCTTCGTCGGCCATTCCGAGGCGGTGAACATCGAGTTCGAAAAGCCGATCAGCGTCGAGGAAGCGCGCACCGTTTTGCGCAACGCGCCCGGCTGTCTGGTCATCGACAAGCACGAGCCCGGCGGCTACGTGACGCCGTACGAATGCGTCGGCGAGGACGCGACCTATATCAGCCGCATCCGTACCGACCCGACGGTCGACAGCGGCCTGCAGATCTGGGTGGTGTCCGACAATCTGCGCAAAGGCGCCGCGCTCAACGCCGTGCAGATCGCCGAGTGCCTGATCAACCGCAAGCTGATCAGTGCGAAGAAGAAAGCGGCGTAGTTTTTCTCGCCGCCTGCCTCTCCGCTGTCATTGGCGGGCCAGGCCGGGCAATGACAAATCACTTGCGCTCAACCGGTCGAAACTTCCCACTCGCTTTATCCAGCACCGACAAATCGCCGCTTGCGACGCCGAAATAGGCGCCGTGCGTCGCAATCTTACCTTTCTCGATCAACTTGGCGAGGCGCGGGAAGGTCATCAAGTTGTCGAGGCTGTTGACCACATTGGCCTGCTCCAGCCGTACCAGATAATCCGCGGGCGAGGACTCTCCGCGCGGCGTCTTGGTCGCCGCCGGTGCCATCAACGCCATCCATTTGCCGATGAAATCGCCGGGCGACAATGGCTCGGCGTCTTCGGCAAAGGCTTTGACGCCGCCGCAATGGGCGTGGCCGAGCACGACGATGTGCTTCACCCGCAGCGCGCCGACACCGAACTCGAGTGCGGCCGAGACGCCGTGCGCCTGCCCATCCGGCGCGTAAGGCGGCACGATGTTCGCCACATTGCGCACGACGAACAGTTCGCCCGGGCTGGCATCGAAAATCACCTCCGGCGACACGCGCGAATCGCAGCAGCCGATCACCATGATCTCCGGCTTCTGCCCGGTTTCGGCCAACTCGCGATAGCGGTCCTGCTCGCGCGGCAGTCGGCCGCCCGCGAAGGCGCTGTAACCGTCGATCAGCCGCTGCGGAAAATTCATCGTCGGGCGTCGCTCCATGCTGCCTAATTTATTAGCTATCCGAACAAGCCAAGCAAACGCCATGCCCTAATCGTCGCAGGCAGATCGCCGCGCGGGGTTCCGCGTGGACATGGCCGCGATTTTAAGCGCACCGGCTCTGTTTTATGCCTTTCCCCGGCCGGAATCGCGGCATGTTCATTGCCCGTTCAGGTGCAATCGACGACTGAATGATGCAAAAGATCGCTCATGCTGCAGCCGAACAAACCCATTCTCTCCAATCCACCGCCGATGCGGTCGCGCGCGCATGGCTTCTCGCCGCCGCAAATCGGCGTGCTGTTCGCGGCGTTCATGCTGCTCATTTCGATTCCGATTTGGACGCACCCGCTGCCGCCGCTGTCGGACTACGTCAATCACCTGGCCCGCATGCAGGTGATTGCGACGCTGTCGAAGAACACGCAGCTCGCCCAGTTCTACGAAATCGACTGGCAGGTGATCCCCAACTTGACCATGGATCTGATCGTACCGCTGTTGGCGCGCGTCATGAACGTCTACCTCGCCGGCCAGGTGTTTATCGTCGGCATGTTCGCGCTCATCATTTCCGGCTGCCTCGCGCTCAATCGCGCCTTGATCGGCCGCTGGTCGGTGTTCCCGCTGTTCGCATTCCCGCTGCTTTACAATTACGTCTTCCTGGTCGGGTTGATGAACTACATTTTCGGCATCGGCGTCGCCTTGTGGGCGCTGGCCGGCTGGGTCGCGCTGCGCGAGCGCGCCTGGGCCGCGCGCTTCGCGCTGTCGACGGTGTGCGTGCTGGCGTTATTCTTCTGCCATCTCTCGGCGCTCGGCATTTACGGCATCGGCGTGCTCTCGTTCGAACTGGCGCGGCTGTGGGAGCGCCGGCTCGAACCCTGGCCGGCCCGCATCGTCGATTTTGTCGCCAGCGGTCTGCCGTTCCTCGCCGCCGTGCCGCTGCTGATGGCCAGCCCGACCATGCAGCTTGTCGGCTCGACCTATTGGGACCAGCACGGCAAGATCGACGGGCTGATGTATGTGGTCAGCAATTATTCCGACATTGTCGCCTTCCTGATCGTGACCACGATGGTCGGCGGCATCGTGTGGGCGGTGCGCCACCGCGTGTTGCGCTTCCACCCCATCGTCTTCGCTCTGATCGCGGTCGGCGCCGTGGTGTACTTCGCGCTGCCGCGCATCATGTTCGACACCTACATGACCGATCAGCGCGTGCCGCTCGGCGTCGTCTTCATGCTGTTCGCCTGCGGCGACCTGGAACTGCGCCGCCGACTGGTGCGGCGTGCATTTCTGATCGTGTTGATCGTGTTGATCACCGCGCGGCTGATCGAAATCGATTACAACTGGTCGCAGCTGTCGGATTCGACCAGCGAGTTCCGCACCTCCGTGCGCCGCATCGCGCCCGGCTCAAAGGTTTTCGTCGCCTATACCGACCGCTCGCTCGGCGAGGACGTGCGCGATCTCGGCCTGGTGCACGCCGCCTGTATCGCCACTATCGAGCGCTCGGCGCTGGTCACCACGGTGTTCACCGTCGCCGGCAAGCAGGTGCTGCACGTGCGGCCCGAATTCCACGACTATGCCGATTTGCGCGACGGCACGCCGCCGGCGGTGGCGCAACTTATCCAGGCGGTCGATCATCCATTGCCCTGGATGCCGGCATTCTGGTTGAACTGGACCAAATTCGATTATCTCTACGTGCTGTTCACCGAGGACGAGGCGCCCAATCCGGATCCCTCGCGCCTGAAGTTGATCGCCGACGGCGACCGTTTCCAGCTTTACCGCATCCTCAAGCCGCAGACCGCGGCGGCCAAATAATCGGCACCAAGCGGTCCATCTAGGCAGTCGCGCGGCTTGATAGTTTCCGGACGCCCGATACAGTTGCCGCATGAATACCCGTCCGCGCCGCAGCGTCTTGTACATGCCGGGCTCCAACGCCCGCGCCATCGAGAAGGCGAAAACGCTGCCGGTCGACGGCGTCATCCTCGATCTTGAGGATTCGGTCGCCCCCGACGCCAAGGAAACGGCGCGCAAGCAGGTCGTCGATGCGGTCAAGGCCGGCGGTTTCGGCAAGCGCGAAGTGTTCATCCGCGTCAATGGCGTCGACACGCCCTGGCACGCCGACGACTTGGCGGCCGCCGCCCACGCCGCGCCCGACGCCATCCTGGTGCCGAAAATATCGAACCCCGACATGCTCGAGATGATCGGCCGCCGCCTGCTCGACATGGGCACCGATCACAAGACGCGGGTGTGGGCGATGATCGAGACGCCGCTCGCGATTTTCAACATTCTGTCGATCGCGGCCGAGGCGAAGGATTCGGAAGCGCGGCTGTCCGGCTTCATCATGGGAACCAACGATCTCGCCAAGGACACACGCGCGCGCCTTGTCCCCGGCCGCGCGCCGATGCTGTCCTGGCTGTCGACCTGCGTCGCCGCCGCGCGCATATACGGTATCGATATTCTCGACGGCGTCTACAACGACATCGGCAAAGCCGATGGCTTCGAGATGGAATGCCGGCAGGGCGTCGAGCTCGGCTTCGACGGCAAGACGTTGATCCATCCTAATCAGATCGCGCCCTGCAACACGGCATTCTCGCCGTCGCCGGAAGAAGTGGCGCTCGCGCGCAAGATGATCGCCGCCTTCGACCTGCCGGAGAACAAGAGCAAAGGCGTGGTGTCGATCGACGGCCGCATGGTCGAGCGCCTGCACGCCGACATGGCGCGCCGCACCGTGGCAATCGCCGAGGCGATTGCCGCGCAAGCGTAATCGGTACGATTCCACGCTCGCCGTCCGGCGCCAAGCTGCTATTCTTCGGTTGCGCGCCAAGCGCAGTCCTGACCCCGGGGGACAGCCCATGCGACGACGCGATTTCATCTCGCTTATCGGCGGTGCCGCTGCCACATTTCCATTCGGCGCGCGGGCGCAGGCCGATTATCCGGCGCGCCCGATCACGCTGATCGTTCCCTACGCCGCCGGCGGCGGCAACGACGTGTTGGCGCGCGGCGTCGCCGAACCCATGGGTAAGACGCTCGGCCAGCCGGTGGTGATCGAGAACCACGGCGGCGCCGGCGGCTCGCTCGGCACGCGCCAGGTCGCCAAGTCCGCGCCCGACGGCTACACGCTCGGGCTCGGCGGCACCGGCACGCTCGCCGTCGATCCCACGCTTTATCCAAGTGTCGGCTACGACCCGCGCAAGGATTTCACGCCGGTCGGGCTGATCGCCACCAGCCCGCTCATCATCCTGGTGAACCCGTCATTGCCCGCGCGCAACGTGCAGGAGCTGATCGCGCTCGCCAAGGCGCAGCCGGGCAAGCTGAATTATGCCTCGGCCGGCCGCGGCAGCGGCATCCATCTCGGCACCGTGTTGTTTGCTCTAACCGCCGGCATCGAACTCACGCATATTCCCTACAAGGGTTCCGGTCCGGCGCTCACCGATCTGCTCGGCAACCACGTGGCGCTCTATTTCTCCTCGCTGCCGCCGGCCATCGGGTTGGTCAAGGAGGGCAAGCTGCGCGCACTCGGCGTCACCGGCTTGAAGCGTTCGCCGATCTTTCCCGACGTGCCGACGGTGGCGGAGCAGGGGCTGCCCGGCTTCGAGGCTGTGCTGCACTATGGCATCGTGGCGCCGGCCGGCACGCCTCGCGGAATCGTGGACAAGCTCAACGCCGCGCTGCGCAGCGCGCTCAACTCCGAGGAGGTGCACAAGCGCATCGCCACCGAAGGCGCCGAGCCGCTGCCGACCACGCCGGACGAATACGCCGCCGACATCGACCGCGAGGAAACCAAATGGTCGGCGCTGGTGGAAAAGGCCGGCCTGAAGGCAAAGTGACGATTGGCATTTGATTCTGGTGATTCTGGCGCCGCCGTTCAACTCGGAGGGCAATGTCATGAACACAAATTTGCGCGTAACTGTAATGGCGCTTGGCGGGATCCTGCTTTTTTCGTGGGCTCCGGGCGGGGTGCGCGCACAGAGCAAATCGCCAGCGGTCTGCGTCATCGACGAGATCGATGCGCGCGATCTGCAAGCCGATGCTAAAATCGCCCCGCTATTTGGACCCGTTGCGAAGGCCTTCGGCGGCCGTTATGTCGTGCGCGGCGGCAAACCAATATCCTTCAGCGGCGAGCCGCCGAAACGCGTTGTCGTCATCGTCTTCGACAACATGGAAAAGGCGCGCGCCTGGCGAGATTCGCCCCGGCACAAGGAATTGGAGGCGATGCGGGAAAAAATAGGCACCAAGATAAGGTCTTTCGCCGTCGAGGCATTGGCGCCGTGACGGGAGCCGCGCTGCCGTCGCTGGCGGCGGCATGCCGGTAGTTGGAACTTAAAATGGTTTCGCAGGGTTAAAGGGGCGGCATAATGCGGGGGAGAGAAAAATGCTTGATACAGCCGCAAGCCCGACCCAAAGGCAGATTTATAAAGTCGCGCTGGCGAGCATCGTCGGCTCGGTGATCGAGCAATTCGACTTCCTAGTCACCGGCGTGATCGCGGCAACCGTCTGGGGCGGCGTCTTCTTCAAGCTGCCGGCCGTCGCTGCGGTTGCTGCGGCGATCGGCGTCTACGGCATCGGCATCATCATCCGCCCGGTCGGCGCTTTTATCTTCGGCAATATTGCCGACCGGCATGGCCGCAAGGACGCCTTGGTCTATGCCTTGGTGCTGATGGGCGTGAGCACGCTGCTGATCGGGCTGACGCCGGGCTACGACAGCATCGGCATCGTCGCGCCGATCCTGCTGATCGTGTTCCGGCTGTTGCAGGGCATCAGCTTCGGCGCCGAATTCGGCACCGCCTCGACCTGGGTGGTCGAACAGGCGGCGCGATCGAAGTACCGCGCTTTCTGGGGCGCCTGGGTCGGTTTCGCGATCCCAATCGGGCTGCTGCTCGGTTTCGGCTCGGTGATTTTCGTCAAGTCGCTGATGCCGCCGGAAGCTTTCGCCGCCTGGGGCTGGCGCATCTTGTTCGTCGTCGGCTTCGTGGTGGCGATTGTCGGCCTCATCATCCGCACGCGCACGCCGGACAGCTTCGTGTTCGAACAACACAAGGCGCAGGGCCAAATTATCGACCATCCCGCAGCTCAGGTTTGGCGCGACATGCCGGGCACGATTCTGCGCACCTCGCTGGTCAACGCGATGTTCGGCGGAGCGTTCTTTCTCTACTTCGTGTTCGGCACCGGTTACATGAAGACGGTCGGTTTCACCGGATCGACGCCCGAGCAGATCGGACTGATCGCGGCAGCCTTCATGCTGGTGTTCATGATCATCGGCTCGCTGCTCGCCGACATCATCAACCGCCGGACGATCCTGTTGATCGCCGCGGTCGTGTTCCTGGTCTTCGCCATCCCGTATTTTTACTTGATCAACACCGGCAGCTTCCTGCTCGCGACCATCGCCGAGATTATCGGATTCGGCTTCGTGTTCGGCTTCGGCTATGGCGCGATCCCGACGTTTTACACGGAGAATTTCCCGACCCGCTATCGCGCCTCGGGGGCGAATGCCGGTTATCAAATCGCGCAGGTCTATGGCGGCGGGCTGATCCCGATCATCGCCGGGTTATTCCTGAAAGCCTACGGCGTCCACGAAGCCTATCTCTATATCGGCGGTCTGGTGATGCTTTATGCGCTGTTAGCGATCTACGCGATCATCGCCACGCCGGAGACCAAGGGCGCCAATCTGGAAAGCTTCGTTGCCGCGGAATAACTCGGTCAGCGCCTCATAGCCTAAGCCGAGCGCGATCGAACGCTTATAACGCGATGCCCGCACCAGCACGGCAAGCTTATAGGCGGCGAACGGCTATTAAGCGGCGGGCTGGAGCCCCGCTGCCTTGAACAACGCGGCCGCTTCCGGCGTGGTCAGCATTTTGACGAAAGCCGTCGCAACATCGCGATGTTTGCTGGCGGCGGCGACACCGGCGACAAATTCCGAGTAAAGCTGCAGCTCCGGCGGAAATGGTCCGACATATTGCGTGCCGGCGACCGGCAGAAGCTCGGGAACCTGCTGCACCGCCATCTCCGCTTCGCCGCGCGCGACCAATTCGGCGACCCGCCCGCTCGGGCCCAGCACGATCTTGTCGCGCATCGCTTCGGCGATACCGAGCCGGTCTAGCAGCTTGTCGAAATAGATGCCGCTGGTGCCTTCGGTGGAGCGCACGACCGACTTCGCGGTGAGCAGCGCGCGCTTGAAGGTTTCGGTGGTGCCGATGTCCGGCTTCACTGCGCCCTTGCGCACAGACAGGCCCAAGCCCGACCGGCCGACGTCGCCGCGCGGCGCGTCCAGCATCTTGCCCTGGGCGACGAGTTCGTCGAATACCGGCCGCGTGACGATGGCGACGTCGAAGGCTGCGCCGTTCTCGACTTGGCGTTTGACCGCCTTGGCGGGATCGTAACCGAACGAAAGCCGGCAGCCATGCGCGCGCTCAAACTGGGGGCCGAGCACATTGAGCACGTCCAGAGCGGCGTGGGTGCTCAGGATCCTGATTTCGGCTGTGGTCACGGGGATCGCCTGGGAGGATGGACGGTGAGCTTACTTGGTGCGTCTCGGCTGCACGCTCTAATCGATGATGGGATTTTTTCAAAGCCAACTCCGCGCTAGGGGCCCTGAGCCCATCCACGAAGTGCCGGCAGCTCGCCGAAAAATCGTCGGCCGTAAATGCGATCTGCAAGGACTTGCCTTCTTCCGTCAAAGAGGGTATATGCGCTTATGCGCATAAGCACCTGAGAGATGTAAGTATATGAACCCAATCATAATTCTTTCCGCCCTGGCGGAGCCGACTCGGATCGAGGCTCTCAGGCTGGTCTGGGACGGCCAGGAACATTGCGTTTGCGAATTGATGCAGAAGCTCGACGCCAGCCAGTCCCGCATGTCTCGGCACATGGCGACGCTCAAGACCGCCGGCCTCGTGACTGACCGCCGCGATGCGCAATGGGTGCGCTACCGCCGCGCACCGAATCTTGCGCAAGAAGTGATTGCGCTTGTCGATGCCGCGCTGGCGATGCCGCCCGTTCAGGAAAGGCACGCCGCATGAGCGTCAACTCGATCACCGACGGTGCGCCGGGTGCCGGCCCTTCGACCGCAAAATGGATCGGCTGGACCCTCGTTGCCCTCATGGCTTGGGGCGGCGTCTATAGCCAGCTCGTCCCGTTCTCGGACTGGGTGGTGGCATCGACGCAGGCCGATCCCAACAGTCATCTCGGCGATGCCGTCAGCTTTTTCGCTTACGATACGCCGAAGGTGCTGATGCTGCTCACGCTGGTGGTATTCGCCATGGGCGTCGTGCGCAGCTACTTTTCGCCGGAGAAAACCCGGGCGCTGCTTGCCGGAAGAACATGAAGGCATCGGCAACGTGCTGGCGGCGTCGCTCGGCATCGTCACTCCGTTTTGCTCGTGTTCGGCCGTGCCTTTGTTCATCGGCTTCGTCAGCGCGGGCGTGCCGCTCGGCGTGACGTTTTCGTTTCTGATCTCCGCGCCGATGGTGAACGAAGTGGCGCTCGGACTTCTGTTCGGGCTGGTCGGTTGGAAGGTGGCGCTCACCTATCTCGGCTTTGGCCTCGCCGTCGCCATCGTATCCGGCTGGATCATCGGCCGGCTGCATCTCGAACATTGGCTGGAGGAATGGGTTCGTAACATCCGCTCGACTGCAATCGATCTGCCGCCGGAAGAACTCACCGCTGTCGATCGCATCAAGGCAGGTATCGAGGCAGTCAAAGAAATCGTCGGCAAGGTCTGGCCGTGGATCATCGCCGGGATCGCTGTCGGCGCCTTCATCCACGGCTACGTGCCCGCGGATCTGCTGGCCTCGATCATGGGGCGGGACGCCTGGTGGTCGGTGCCGGCCGCGGTCGTGATCGGCATTCCGATGTATTCGAACGCCGCCGGCATCATCCCGGTGGTCGAGGCGCTCATCACCAAGGGCGCCGCGCTCGGCACCGTGCTGGCCTTCATGATGTCGGTGATCGCGCTGTCGCTCCCCGAGATGATCATCCTGCGCAAGGTCCTGACGATCCGGCTGATCGCCGTATTCGTCGGCGTCGTCGGCACCGGCATTCTGGCGGTCGGCTTCCTGTTCAACGCGCTGTTCCAGTAGCGAAACGGAGAAGAGTCATGAAAGACATCAAAGTCCTCGGCCCGGGCTGCAAGCGCTGCGTCACGACGGCCGAGATGGTGCAGACCGAAGCCGACAAGCTCGGTGTGCCGGTCAAGGTCGAGAAGGTGACCGACTATGCGGCGATCGCCGGCTACGGCATCGCCTCGACGCCTGGCATCGTCATCGACGGCAAGGTCGTGCATGCCGGCGGCTTGCCGAAGGCCGAAGACCTCGCGCGGTGGCTAGCGGCTTAGCGGAGGATGACATGTCAGCGCACAACCCAATCGGATCATGCTGCTCGAGGCCCCGGTTCAATTCCGCCGGTGGAGTTGATGATCGCGCATCGGCGTGCAGGTTGAGCGACAATAGCCTTGTTAAAGCGGCGCTCGGCGTCGTGTTACGCGTGTGGGCGCGAAAGCGGGCTCCTGCGAGCGACCCGTCGACGTATTTATAAGGCCACGCCTTACTGCGGCAGCGTGTAGACGAACACCGCGCCCTTGCCCACGCCTGCATGCAGGCAGATGAAGCGCACCTCGGCCGGCGCGTCGGCGGCCTGATAGGTCGCCTTGCCGTGATAGACCGTCGAGACGAATTGCGCGCCGACCTTGTCGGCGAATTTGTCTTCCTCGACGTCGAAACGCGTGATCGTGAACTTCTTGAACGCCGGATTTTCCTGCTTGAACTTGACAGCGGAAAACTTCTCGCAATCGCGCAGGCCGTCCTCGGTCGATTTCTGCGCGACCGCCGGCGCGGCGACGAGCGCGCACAAAACCGCGAGCAGCGCGATCCTTACGCCCACGGCCGCGCCGCCTTGGCCTTGTCCTCGTAGCTTTCGATCTTGCTCTGCTTTTGCTTGGTCAGGCCGATGTCGTCGAGGCCATTGAGCAGGCAGTGCTTGCGGAAGGCGTCGATCTCGAATTTGACGACGCCGCCATCGGGCCCGTGGATTTCCTGCTTCTCCAGATCGATACTGAGCGTGGCATTGGCGCCGCGGTCGGCGTCGTCGAACAACTTCTCGAGGTCTTGCGGCGAAACGCGGATCGGCAGCACGCCGTTCTTGAAGCAGTTGTTGTAGAAAATATCGCCGAACGAGGTCGAGATCACGCAGCGGATGCCGAAATCCATCAGCGCCCAGGGCGCATGCTCGCGCGAGGAGCCGCAGCCGAAATTATCGCCAGCGACCAGGATCTTGGATTTGCGATAGGCCGGCTTGTTGAGCACGAAGTCGGGGTTCTCGCTGCCGTCGTCCTTGTAGCGCATCTCGGAGAACAGGCCCTTGCCGAGCCCGGTGCGCTTGATGGTCTTCAGGTATTGCTTGGGGATGACCATGTCGGTGTCGACATTGATCATCTTCAAGGGCGCGGCGACGCCTTCGAGCGTGGTGAATTTGTCCATATCCTCGATCCCTGTAGGGAAGGCCGACTAGGGCCCTTTTCTTGCGGTCTTGCCGCCGTCAGGTCAAGTCTTCGAAGCGGCCATTTCCGGCTGGCGCTTGAAGCGAGCCTCGCGGGTCACCTGGCAAACCTGCACCGAATAGTCCTGGTAATAGATTTCCTTGGCTTTGCGCTGCGCGTCCCGGTGTTCCGGATGCATCCGCCAGGCCCGCTGCGCCTCTTCCGACTCGAACTCGACGATGGTGCAGCGCTCGCCGTCCTCGGCGAAGAAACCTTTATGCGAAATGTAGCCGGGCATGGCCGACGCCAGTTCGACCATGCGGTCGACCAGCGCCACGTATTCCTCCTGCAGTGCCGGCATCAAGCGGGAGCGGAAAACGGTGACGATCATGCGGCAGCCTTTCCAGTTCAGCGAATTCGGCAACTATCGCATCCCGCGCGCCGGCCGATCCAATACATGTTTTCGATTGGACTCATGCGCGCGGTTGATCGCGGCGCCTCGGTGCCGGGCTTGCTCACGCGCGGCCCTTCTCGTTGCGCGGGATCGAGCCCAGTTCGGTGACCCAGGGGCGCGCCGAGCGGAACCAGTTTTGCTGCTTCGGCGTGAGTTGGTCGCGCTGGCTTAAAGTTCCGACGCGGACCATGTAGCTGTCCGGATTGTCGCCCGGCGAGGTGGAATAGATCGGCGTGCCGCAGCGCGGGCAGAAGGCCTGCACCCGCGGATTGCCAGTTTCTGCCGTGGTCTTGACGTAGCGCGTCGGCTCGCCGCTTAGCATTTTGAAGGTCTTGCCGGACGTGCGGATGCTGACGCGGAAAGCCGAGCCGGTGCCGGTCTGGCAGTCGGTGCAGTGACAGATCGAAACGTTGGCCGGATCGCCTTCGGCTTCGAAGCTCAGATAACCGCAGTGGCAGCGGCCGTCTAATCGCATGGTCGTCTCCTTTCAGTCGGCGCTCGCCTCAATCGCTTCTATGTCCGCGTCCGACAAACCGAAATGGTGGCCGATCTCGTGCACCAGCACGTGGGTCACGATGGCGCCCAGGCTGTCGTCGTGTTCGGCCCAGTAGTCGAGAATCGGCCGCCGGTAGAGCCAGATCATGTTCGGCATCGGCTCTGGAACGCTGGCCGACTGGAACGGCAGACCGACGCCTTGGAACAGCCCGAGCAGATCGAACTCGGATTCGGCGTTCATCGTCTCGAGCACATCCTCGGTCGGGAAATCGGCCACTTGGATGACCAGATTGTCGCAGAGCGCGCGGAAGTTCTCGGGCAGGCGGCCATAGGCGTCAGCCGCCAGCAACTCGATCTCGGCCAGCGACGGCGCCGGAATGCCGCGCCAAGCCAAAGGATCGTTGGATGAAGCCTGCATGACGGCTTTTTAAACCGCGCCCGAACCTTATGAAACCAATTCAAGCGCGAGTTGACGGAATGACTGGAATGGGCAACCGTTGCTGTTCGGATGGTGATTATGCCGAAAAACCGCAGCGTGTTTGCCGTTGCCGTCTTTATGACCGCGTTTTTTGCCGGTATGCCGGTCAACGCCGTCGAAAAGGCGCGCGTCAGCCGGGAATTTGCCGCGCAGACCGTGCGCCGCCCGCACATCATCATCCGTCCGCGCCGCTTCGAACCGGGCCCCAATGCCAAGCGCTATTGTCGTTTCTGGCTGGGGACGGAGTACCGGGTTAGTGGGCCGGTGATCGTTCCGCAGCAGCAGTGCTGGTGGCGATAGCCAGCGCGCAGGGAATTTCCTAGATTAGCGTTCATACTCTGGGGGCATCGGAGGTTCTTCCATGTCGAAACTCGTGAAGTTCTTCGCAATCGCGGCTCTGATGGCCGGCGCTTTCGCTATGACGCCGGGCCCGGCCGCGGCTCAACATCACCACGGCGGCGGCCATTGGCATGGCGGCGGCGGCCATTGGCGCGGCGGTGGCTTCGGACCCGGCTTTGTCTTCGGCTTTGGCTCCGGTTGGGGCTGGGGAGGCTATCCCTATTACCCCTATTACGCCGAGCCTTACTTCGCCGGGCCTGACTGTGGTTGGGCGCGCGTGCGCGTCCGGCGGCACGGTCACTGGGTCCTGCGCCGCGCCTGGCGCTGCTGGTGATGCTTTCCACGTGAAACGAAAAAGGCCCGCCGTGTGGCGGGCCTTTTGTTTTCTAGAATGGAGTTCCTTCGTTATTTCCACTCACGCACGTCGACGAAATGCCCGGCGATCGCCGCCGCCGCCGCCATGGCCGGCGACACCAGATGCGTGCGGCCCTTGTAGCCTTGGCGGCCTTCGAAGTTGCGGTTCGAGGTGGAGGCGCAGCGCTCGCCCGGTTTGAGCTTGTCCGGATTCATCGCCAGGCACATCGAGCAGCCCGGCTCGCGCCAGTCGAAGCCGGCGGCCTTGAAGATCTTGTCGAGCCCTTCGGCTTCCGCCTGCTCCTTCACCAGCCCCGAGCCGGGCACGATCATGGCATAGACGTTGGCGTTCACCGTCTTGCCGGCGGCGACGCGCGCGACTTCGCGCAGGTCCTCGATGCGCGCATTGGTGCAGGAGCCGATGAACACGCGGTCGAGCTTGATGTCGGAAATCTTCTCGCCGCCTTGCAGGCCCATGTAGCCGAGCGAGCGTTCGGCGGCGATGCGCTTCTTCTCATCGGCGATCTCGGCGGCGACCGGCACGCGGCCGGTGACCGATACCACCTGCTCGGGGCTAGTGCCCCAGGTCACCAGCGGCGGCAATTTGGCGGCGTCGAGCCTGATCTCGCGGTCGAAATGCGCGCCTTCGTCTGAGGCGAGCGTTTCCCAATAGCGCATGGCCGCGTCCCAGGCCGCGCCCTTGGGCGCCTTCGGCTTGTCCTTGAGATAAGCGTAAGCCTTCTCGTCGGGCGCGATGAAGCCGGCCTTGGCGCCGCCTTCCACCGACATGTTGCAGATGGTCATGCGCCCTTCCATCGAGCAGGCGCGGATCGCCTCGCCGGCATATTCCAGCGCGTAGCCAGTGCCGCCGGCGGTGCCGATCTCGCCGATGATAGCGAGGATGATGTCCTTGGCGGTGACGCCCGCCGGCAATTGGCCGTCGACCACCGCGCGCATGTTCTTCGATTTCTTCTGGATCAGCGTCTGCGTCGCCAGCACGTGCTCGACTTCCGAGGTGCCGATGCCGTAGGCGAGCGCGCCGAAAGCGCCGTGCGTGGCGGTGTGGCTGTCGCCGCAGACGATCGTCGTGCCAGGCAGCGTGAAGCCCTGCTCAGGGCCGATGATGTGGACGATGCCCTGGCGCTTGTCGAACTCGTTGAAATATTCGATGCCGAAGTCCTTGGCGTTCTGCGCCAGCGCCGCGATCTGCTCGGCGCTCTCCGGATCGGGATTGGGCTTGCTGCGGTCGGAGGTCGGCACGTTATGGTCGACCACCGCCAGCGTCTTGTCGGGCGCGTGCACCGGACGGCCGGCGACGCGCAGACCTTCGAAGGCCTGCGGCGAGGTCACCTCATGCACCAGATGGCGGTCGATGTAGATGAGCGCGGTTCCGTCCGGCTGCTCGTCCACCAGGTGGTCGTCCCAGATCTTGTCGTAGAGGGTGCGCGGTTTCATGACTCGAATGCCTTGCTCGGATGGAATGGGAAAGCGGCTTGCACGCGGCCGGCGATACCGGCGAGGCGGTCAAAGTCCCGCTTGCACCGCCGTCAACCGGCCGAAAAATCGCCAGGGCAGGCGGGCGTGATCGGAAAGCGTGATGCGCTGAGCTTCGGAAACCATGGGGGCTATATAGCCGTTCGGTCCGTTTCCGACAACGAATGACGAAGCCAAACAAAAAGGGGCCTAACGCGGCCCCTTTGTCGACGACGTATCGCCGTGATTATTCCTTGGCGGCGTCCTCGGCGGCTTCCGGCCCACCGGTCGCCTGCGCCTCGATGCGGGCCTTCTTGCCGCGCAAACCGCGCAGGTAATAGAGCTTGGCGCGGCGCACCTTGCCGCGGCGCACGACCTTGATCGAGTCGATCATCGGCGAGTGGATCGGGAACACGCGCTCGACGCCTTCGCCGTACGAGATCTTGCGCACGGTGAAGCTCTCGTTGATGCCGCGGCCGGAACGGCCGATGCACACGCCCTCGTAGGCCTGCACGCGGGCCTTGTCGCCTTCCACCACCTTGACGTTGACCAGCACGGTGTCGCCCGGCTGAAAGTCGGGTATCTCGCGGCCGGCCGAGAGCTTCTCGACCTGCTCTTTTTCGAGCTGCTGGATGATGTTCATGGCTTCAAGTCTCCGTCGGCAGCGCCAGCAACCGGCGCGCGGTCTTGTCTGGTCTGAATGGGTTGGGCGAGCTTCTAGACCAAAGATTGTGGCTTGTCACCCTCGGGTTTTTGGCCCGTTTTGGGGCGTTTTACGGGCCTGATAGGCCGCCCAGAGGTCAGGCCGGCGCTCGCGGGTCAGCCGTTCGGCTTCCGAACGCCGCCAGGCGGCGACCTTGGCATGGTCGCCGGAGGTGAGCACGTCCGGGATCGGCTCTCCCTCGAAGACCGGTGGCCGGGTGTATTGCGGGTATTCCAGGAGCCCGTCGGCGAAGCTTTCCTCGGCGATCGAGGCTTCCTTGCCCAGCACGCCGGGCAAGAGCCGGACGCAGGCATCGATGAGGGCGATCGCCGCCGGCTCGCCACCGGAGAGCACAAAATCGCCGAGCGAGACCTCCTCGAGCTGGCGCGCCTTGATAAGCCGCTCGTCGACGCCCTCGAAGCGGCCGCACACGATCACGACGCCCAAGCCGGCCGCGAGTAACGCGACGCGGCGCTGCGTCAGCGGTTTGCCGCGCGGGCTCATCAAGAGGCGCGGGCGATGGTCGTGCGGGACGGTATCGAGCGCGCGCGCCAAGACGTCGGCCTTCATCACCATGCCGGGCCCGCCGCCGGCCGGCGTGTCGTCGACGGTGCGGTGCTTGTCGGAGGCGGCATTGCGGATGTCGTGGGTATCGAGCGACCAGATGCCGGAGGCGAGCGCCTTGCCGGCGAGGCTGACGCCGAGCGGGCCGGGAAACATCTCCGGGAAGATCGTCAATATGCTCGCGCGCCACATCGTCAGTCTTCTTCCTTCGCCTCGATCACCGCCGGCGGCACGACAATGATACGTCCCGCCTTCAAGTCAATCGATGGCACCGTCGTCTCGTTGAACGGCAGCAACAACGTCTGGCCGCCGGCCGGCGCGATCTCGATCACATCGCCGGCGCCGAAATTATGGATCGCGGTGACGGTGCCGAGCGCCGCGCCGTCCTCACTCACCGCCGCGAGACCAACGAGGTCCGCGTGATAGAACGTGTCGGCCTCTTCGATCGGCGGCAGGCGCTCGCGCGGCACGTAAAGGTCGGTGTTGCGCAATGTCTCCGCCGCGTTGCGGTCGCCGATCCCGGCGATGCGCGCGACCAGATGATCCTTGGCCGGGCGCGCCGCCTCGATCTCGAACTGCCGCTTGCCGTCCTCGGTCTCCAGCGGGCCGTAATTCGTAACGGCCAGCGGATCCTCGGTGAACGACCACAGCTTCACCTCGCCGCGAATGCCGTGCGCGGCACCGATGCGGGCGACGCGGATGCGGTCGGCCACGGCGCGCTAAGGGTCAGCTCGCCGCCGCGGCGGCCTTGTCGGAGGCGGCCTTGGCGGTGGCAGCGGTCTTGGCGGCCGCGTCGCCGGCTTCCTTGGCCTTTTGCGCTTCCTCGGCCTTGGCCTTGCGTTCCTTGCGCGGCACCGCCTTTTCCGGGTTGTTGCGCTTCTCGCGCTTGGCGATACCGGCGGCATCGAGGAAGCGCATGATGCGGTCGGACGGCTGCGCGCCCTTCTTCATCCAGGCCTGCACCTTGTCGAGATCTAGCTTAAGCCGCTCGGTCTTTTCCTTCGGCAGCAGCGGATTGAAGAAGCCGAGCCGCTCGATGAAGCGGCCGTCGCGCGGCGAGCGCGAGTCGGCGACGACGATGTGATAGACCGGCCGCTTCTTGGTTCCGGCGCGGGCCATGCGGATGACGAGAGACATTTCAGGTTCCTTTCCTAAGCGTTAATCACTTCTTTTTTCCGAGACCGGGCAAGCCCGGCAATCCAGGAAACTTTCCGCTGCCGAGCCCGGGCAGGCCCGGCATGTTTGGCGGTAAATTCGGCATGGCCGGCGGCACCGAGCTGCCAGGCATTCCCGGGGGCAGCGCGCCGCCCGGCATCTTTTTCGCGATCTCCGCCATCTGCTCCGGCGTCGGCACGCCGCCCGAGCCGAAGCCCATGATCTGGCCGAGGCCGGCGAGCGGGCCGCGCTTGCCGCTGCCCATCGCCTTCATCATGTCGGCCATGCCGCGGTGCATTTTCAAAAGCTTATTGATGTATTCGGGCGTGGTGCCGGAGCCCGAGGCGATGCGCTTCTTGCGGCTGGCCTTGAGGATATCGGGGTTGTGCCGCTCCTGCGGCGTCATGGAATCGATGATCGCGATCTGGCGCTTCAAGAGCTTGTCATCGAGGCCGGCGGCGGCGATCTGGTTCTTCATCTTGGCGACGCCCGGCATCATGCCCAGCAGGCCGCCCATGCCGCCCATGGCCTGCATCTGCTGCAATTGTTCGCGCAGGTCGCCGAGATCGAACTTGCCCTTGCGCATCTTCTCGGCGGCGCGCATCGCCTTCTCGGCGTCGATATTGGCCGCGGCTTTCTCGACCAGCGCGACGATGTCGCCCATGCCGAGAATGCGGCCGGCGATGCGGCCCGGGTCGAATTCCTCCAGCGCGTCGAGTTTTTCGCCGGTGCCGATCAGCTTGATTGGCTTGTTGGTCACCGCGCGCATGGACAGCGCGGCGCCGCCGCGGCCGTCGCCGTCGACGCGGGTGAGCACGATGCCGGTCAAGCCGACGCGGCTGTCGAACGAACGCGCGAGATTGACGGCGTCCTGGCCGGTGAGCGCGTCGGCGACGAGCAACACCTCGTGCGGATTGGCGGCGCGTTTGACCTCGGCCGCCTCGTTCATCATCTCGTCGTCGAGCGTGGTGCGGCCGGCGGTGTCGAGTAGCACCACGTCGTAGCCGCCGAGGCGGGCGGCTTCCAGCGCGCGCTTGGCGATTTGCGGCGGCTGCTGGCCTGCGACCACCGGCAGCGTGTCGATGGCCGCCTCGCGGCCGAGCACGGCCAATTGCTCCATCGCCGCCGGCCGGCGCACGTCGAGCGAGGCCATCAGCACTTTTTTCTTCTGCCGGTCGGTGAGGCGGCGGGCGACTTTGGCGGTGGTGGTGGTTTTGCCGGAGCCCTGCAGGCCGACGATCATGATGGCGACCGGCGGCGCTGCATTAAGATCGATGCCCTGGCTGTCGGCGCCGAGCGTCTGCACGAGCTGGTCGTGCACGATCTTGACCACCATCTGGCCCGGGGTGACCGACTTCATCACCTCGACGCCGACGGCCTGCTTCTTCACGCCGTCGGTGAAGGCGCGCGCCACATCGAGCGCGACGTCGGCTTCCAGCAGCGCGCGGCGAACTTCGCGCAGCGCCGCATCGACGTCGGCCTCGCTGAGCGCGCCGCGGCGGGTGAGGCGGTCGAGAATACCGCCGAGTTTTTCCGATAACGTGTCGAACAACTTATAGCCTCTTAAAACGGCCATCCCTTCGGGAGGCCTATGTCAAAACACCTTTACGCCCGAGGGCGCATTGCGCTGTCGGGCGGTGGCCTCCGGCCTCTCAAGGACCGGGCGGCGGAACTGGCATTCCAAGTCTGCAGTAAAAGCGGACGGAACCTAGGGTTGGCCTGTGGCCAAGTCAAGGCGCCGATTTACGACGTCAATTCGTAGCTGACCGTGACCCCGGCCCGCAGCGTCTGTTCGCCGGGGGCGAGCGGGGGCGCCGCGCCGGCGCGCATCGATTGGTAAACGCGTGCCGGGGGCGCGGCGCCTTCTTCCGAGATGGCCATGACGCGGCCGACCTTCATGCCGGCGGCGGTGGCATAAAGCTCGGCCTTGCGGCGGGCGTCGGCGATCGCCGCGGTGCGCGCGTTGTCGAGGAGCTTGGCCTGCTCGGACACGATGAATTCGATCCCGGACATTTCATTGGCGCCGGCCGCGATGGCGCGGTCGAGCACGTTCGGCAACCGGCCGATGTCGCGGATCTTGACCGTGACCTGATTGTTCGCCTGGAAACCGATCAGATGCGGCGCGCCGGTCTTGTTCGGTTCGTATTGCGGCTGCAGCGACAGCGAGGTGGTCTGGATGTCGCGGTCGGCGACGCCGCTCTCCTTGATCGCGTCCAGCACGACGGTCATTTCCCTGGCGTTGGCGTCGCTCGCCGCCCGCGCCGTCTTGCCCTGACTGGAGACGCCGAGGCGGATCATCGCGTTGTCGGGGACCGCCGCGACCGTTCCCTCGCCGGTCACCGTGATCAGCTTTTCCATTCGTTCCGCGGTTTGCGCAGACACGGGCGTCAGCGCGGCGGCGGCAATCGCAAAACCGCAGATCAGGACACGCGATATCGGCATCGTCATCTCACTATCATTTCACCGGAACGAACACGTTGACCACCAGATTTTCCGCGTTCGTTTTCACCGGGTCGGTAACATATTCCTCGATGAACAGGCCCTGGGACTCGAGATGCTTGTCGTCGAGGTAATTGGTGATCGCTTCGTAGGTCGAATCCATGGCGTCGTATGAGCCGCGGTGGACGAATTTGAGCGCTTTGCCGGTCGGCGCCTGGCCGACGGCTATGTCGCCTTTCGGCGGGTTGGCCGGCGCGGCGGCGATCGGAAAGGCCGCCTGGAATGAAAAGCCGGCATCATCGGTCTCGGTATAGATGGTCATGGCCGGGCCGGTCGGCTTGATGCCCTGCTTATCGAGATACTCGTTGAGCGACTTGAAGGCGTCGACCAGGGTTTCGAAGGCCGCGTCCCATTTGCTGTGGCCCTTCAGGTAAACGATCGTGCGCTCCGGCAATGTGACGTTCTCCCCGAAGGCGTCGCCCGGCTGCAGCGGCGCCGGCGTGTCGAGATTGGCTTTCGGGTCGGCGCGTTGCGCCGGGGCCGGGCCGGCGGCGAACGCAAGCGTCATAGCGAGCAGGAGCGGCGCCGCAAGGCGCATGCGCGACATCAATGGCCTCCGTCATTTAAGTGCGGCGATCCCGGCATGTCGCTGTAACCTACCATAGGCCCTTGGCCGATCGGTGTTTATTCGCCATATAAACCGGGCGGAATCCCGGCAAAAGCCGCGGATCGGATTAATTCAAAGGCGACCATTTGGGCGCGCTCGCCAACCAGTCCTTCGTGAAGATGAACGGCATCGGCAACGAGATCGTCGTTGTCGATTTGCGCGCCCGCGCGGCTGTGATCGCGCCCGAGGAGGCACGCGCGGCGGCGGCGCCCGCAGGCGCGCCTTACGATCAACTGATGGCGCTTTACCCGCCGCGCACGCCCGGCACCGATGCGTTCATCCGCATCTACAACAATGACGGCTCCGAGGCCGGCGCCTGCGGCAACGGCATGCGCTGCGTTGCCGACCTCGTGTCGAAGGAGAGCGGCAAGACCGCGCTGACCTTTGAGACCACCAGTGGCATCCTGAATTGCTGGAAGGGTGCCGACGGAATGTTCACGGTGGACATGGGGCCGCCGCGCTTCAAGTGGAACGAGATACCGCTCGCCGAAGAATTCCGCGACACCCGCGCCATCGAATTGCAGATCGGGCCGATCGACAAGCCGGTGCTCCATTCGCCGTCGGTGGTGAACATGGGCAACCCGCATGCCGTGTTCTGGGTTGACGACGTGAACGCCTACGAGCTTGCCAAGCTCGGCTCGCTGCTCGAGCATCATCCGATTTTCCCCGAGCGCGCCAACATCACGCTGGCGCATATCGTGTCGCGCGATGCCATCGTCATCCGCACCTGGGAGCGCGGCGCCGGGCTGACCAAGGCCTGCGGTTCGGCGGCCTGCGCCGCCGCGGTCGCCGCGGCGCGGCTCAAGCGCACCAACCGCAAGGTGACGGTGACGCTGCCGGGCGGCGAACTGACCATCGACTGGCGCGAAAGCGACGATCACGTGTTGATGACCGGGCCCGTCGAGTTCGAATTCGCCGGCACGTTCGATCCGGCGCTGTTTACCCCTACCCAACCCGCCCCCGCAAACGGGGGAGGGATAGGGAGGGGGTCATGAGCGTCGACGTCGTCACCTTCGGCTGCCGGCTCAATATCACCGAGTCGGAAGCGATCCGGCGCGCCGCGAGCAGGCTCGACGATGCGGTGGTGGTGAACACCTGCGCCGTCACCGCAGAAGCGGTGCGGCAGGCGCGTCAGAGCATTCGCCGCATCAAGCGCGAGCGCCCCGAGGCGCGCATCGTGGTTACCGGCTGCGCGGCGCAGATCGAGCCGGGCGCTTTCGCGGCGATGCCCGAGGTCGCCCGCGTCATCGGCAACATCGAGAAGCTCGACCCGCGAACATGGAGCGGCGGTCCGCGCGTTGCCGTCGGCGACATCATGGCGGTGACGCGGCACGTGGGGCGCGCGGTCGATTATCTCGAGGGCCACACCCGCGCCTTCCTGCAAGTGCAGAACGGCTGCGACCACCGTTGCACGTTCTGCGTCATCCCGTTCGGGCGCGGCAATTCCCGTTCGCTGCCGATGGACGATTGCGTGACGCAGGCGCGCCGCCTAGTCGCGCGCGGCTATCGCGAGTTGGTGCTGACCGGCGTCGATATCACGAGCTACGCGAGCGGCGACATGCGGCTGGGCGCGCTGGTGAAACGCATCCTCAAGGATATCCCGGAGCTGGCACGTCTGCGGCTGTCGTCGATCGACTCGGTGGAGGCCGACGGCGATCTGCTCGACGCCTTGGCCAACCAGCCTCGCTTGATGCCGCATCTGCATCTGTCGCTGCAATCGGGCGACGATCTCATCCTTAAGCGCATGAAACGGCGGCATACGCGCGCCGATGCCATCGCGTTTTGCGATCAGGTCCGCCGGCTGCGGCCGGACGTCGCCTTCGGCGCCGATATCATCGCCGGCTTCCCGACCGAGACCGACGACATGTTCGCCCGCTCGCTCGATCTGGTGGAGGAATGCGGGCTGACGCAATTGCACGTGTTTCCGTTTTCGCCGCGCCCCGACACGCCGGCCGCACGCATGCCGCAGGTCGCGCGTGACATCGTCAAGGAACGCGCCCGCGCCTTGCGCGACAAGGGCGAGGCGGCGCTGTGCGCACATCTCGACGCGCAGGTCGGTGCGCGGCGTCTGGTGCTGACCGAGCGCGGCGGCGTCGGGCACACCGAGCAGTTCACTTCGGTGAAGCTTGCGGCGCCGGTCGCTCCGGGCGCTATTCTCGATCTCACGATGGCAGGGCATGACGGCCGGCAATTGCTGGCTGCATAGGGGGAACGGAACATGGGTGCGAGCGACCATCTGATAACGACCGTGGAGCAGCTCGAAGCGCTCTACGGCGAAAAAAATCCGGCCGCCGTGGTCAAGGAGATCGACCATATCAACGCCAGCTATCGGCGATTAATCGAGGCGGCGCCGTTCGTGGCGGTGGCGACCAGCGGGCCGGAGGGGCTCGATTGCTCGCCCAAGGGCGATGCGCGCGGCTTCGTGCGCATCCTCGACGACAGGACGCTCGCCATTCCCGACCGGCCTGGCAACAACCGGCTCGACGGCTTCCGCAACATTGTGCGCGATCCGCGCATCGCGCTGTTGTTTCTCATACCCGGCGTCGGCGAAACCTTGCGCGTGAATGGGCGCGCCTCGATCTCGATCGATCCCGAACTGATGCAAAGTTTTGCGGTGAACGGCAAGCTGCCCCGCTGCGTGACGATCGTGCACATCGAGAGCATCTACTTCCACTGCTCGAAAGCGATCGTGCGCTCGAAGCTGTGGGACGAAGCGACCAAGATCGACCGCAAGAGTCTGCCGTCGACCGGCACTATCGTGGCGGAACTCAGCCAGGGCCGGCTCGGCGGCGAGGCCTACGACCGCGAGGCACCGGAACGCATCAAGGCGCAGCTCTACTAAGTCTCGCCTTTCCACCCGCACGCCGTCAGCGCTTCCCGCATATGCGGCGGCACGGGCGCGGTAATTTTCACCGACGGCTTGTTCTTGGAAATCGGCACCACGATCTCGCGCGAATGCAGATGCAGCGGTGGACCGCCGATTCGCGGCGCGCGGCCGTAGATGTTGTCGCCAAGGATCGGCCAGCCCATCTCCGCGCAATGCACGCGCAACTGATGCGTTCGCCCGGTCAGCGGCTCGAGCGCGAGCCAGGCGAGGTCGCCCCCGCGCCCCATCACCTTCCACGTCGTCGCCGCCGGCGCGCCGTGCGGGTCCGGCTTCATCCACCAGCCGCGCGAGTCATCCAGTTTGCCGAGCGGCAGATCGATGCGGCCTTCCTCGGCACGCGGCGAGCCTTCGACCGCCGCCCAATAGGTCTTGCCGACCTTGCCCTGCTTGAACAGCTTGCCAAGCAGCGCCAGCGCCTTACGATGGCGGCCGAGCACCAGACAGCCGGAGGTATCCTTGTCGAGCCGGTGCGCCAGCGCGGGATTGCGCGGCAGCCCGAAGCGCAGCGCGTCGAAATAATCCTCCAGGCTCTCGCCGCCTTTCGGTCCGCGATGCACCGCGAAGCCCGCCGGCTTGTCGATCACCAGCATCAGCCCGTCGCGGTAGAGCAGCCGAGCAAGCATCTCTTCCGGTGTCATGCCGAAACGGCTATCACGGGCGCGGCATGAACGACAGCACCCAGACAAGCTGGTGGAAACGCCTGAGCGGCGGGCTCAAGCGCACCTCGTCGTCGCTCGGCGGCGCGATCGCCGGGCTGGTGACCAAGCGCAAGCTCGATGCCGCCGCCGTCGAGGAACTGGAAAACGAGTTGATCCGCGCCGATCTCGGGCCGGAGTTCGCCGGCCGCATGGCGGCCGCTTTGGGCGAAGGCCGTTTTGACAAGGCGATCACGCCGGACGAAGTGAAGGCGGTCCTCGCCGGCGAAATCGAGAACGTGCTGGCGCCCGTGGCTAAGCCGCTGGAGGTGACGGCGCGGCCGTTCATCATCCTGGTCGCCGGCGTCAATGGCTCGGGCAAGACCACCACCATCGGCAAGCTCGCCGCCAAGTTCCGCGCCGAAGGCAAGATGGTGATGCTGGTCGCGGGCGACACTTTCCGCGCCGCCGCCATCGATCAGCTCAAAATCTGGGGCGAGCGCACCGGCGCGAGGGTAATAGCGCGCGAGCCGGGCGCCGACGCTGCGGGCTTGGCATTCGACGCGCTCGGCGCCGCCAAGACGCAAGGCGTCGACATCGTGCTGGTCGATACCGCCGGCCGGTTGCAGAATCGCACTGAACTAATGGGCGAGCTGGAAAAGATGGTGCGCGTGATGCGCAAGGTGGAACCGTCGGCGCCGCACGCGGTGCTGCTGGTGCTCGACGCCACCGTCGGCCAGAACGCGCTCAGCCAAGTCGATATTTTCGGCAAGGTGGCGGGCGTCACCGGCCTGGTGATGACCAAGCTCGACGGCACCGCGCGCGGCGGCATCTTGGTGGCCATTGCCGCGAGGTTCGGACTGCCGGTGCATTTCATCGGCGTCGGCGAGGGCGTCGAGGATTTGGCGCCGTTCACCGCGCGCGATTTCGCGCGCGCCATAGTTGGGCTGGATTCCTGACTTAACGAGACATCATGGCCGAAAAGAAAAAACTCAATCCCATCCTCAAGCTGGCGCTCGACATCGGGCCGCTGGTGCTGTTCTTCGCCGTCAATTCGAAGTTCGGCATCTTCGCGGCGACCGGCAGCTTCATGGTGGCGGCGTTGATCGCGCTCGCCGTGGCCTACTCCATCACACGGCGCATCGAAGTTATGACGCTGGTCACCGCCGTGATCGTGCTGGTGTTCGGCTCGCTGACGCTGGTGCTGCACGACGAGACCTTCATCAAGCTTAAGCCGACTATCATTTATCTGTTGTTCGGCGGCACGCTGCTGGGCGGGCTCTTTTTCGACAAGCCGCTGCTCGGCACGCTGTTCGATCAGATGTTCCAACTGACCGAAGAAGGCTGGCGCAAGCTCACTTGGCGCTGGGTGCTGTTTTTCTTCGCGCTGGCGACGTTGAACGAGATTATCTGGCGCACGCAATCGACCGATTTCTGGGTCAGCTTCAAATTATTCGGCGTGGTGCCGCTGACGTTCCTGTTCGGCGCGCTGCAAATGCCGCTGATTAAGAAATACAGCCTGGAAGAAAAGCCCTAGGGCGCTGCCGTCTTGGCCGCCGCCTTGGCGATTTCCGGGTTCAGCACTTGGCTGAGATTTTCGGCGGTGACCGGCCCGACCAGCTTGTAGACGATGGTGCCGTCGCGGCCGATCAGATAGGTCTCCGGCACGCCGTAGACGCCCCAATCGATCGAGGTGCGGCCGCTGGCGTCGACGCCGACGGCGACAAACGGATTGCCGTAGCGATTGAGGAAGCGCCGCGCGTTGTCGGTCGGGTCTTTGTAATTGATGCCGACCAGCTTGATGCGCTTGTCCTGCGACAGCTTCTCCAGGAATGGCACTTCGTCGGCGCAGGGGATGCACCACGACGCCCAGACATTGACCAGCGTCAGCTCGCCCGGGAACGCCGCATTGGACAGGCCGGGTATGGGTTTGCCGTCGCGCGTGGTGAGACCGGCAAGCGCCGGCAGATCTGTCTGCGGCGCGGGATGGCCGATCAGCGCGGAGGGCAGACGCGACGGGTCGCCGCTCCAGAGCCGGACCAGAAAAAGGACGGCGAGCGCCGCAAAGGCAATGAGCGGCAGCAACACCAGAATGTTGCGTGGCTTCTTGCCCGAGCTTTCGGTCGATGCCGAACTCATCGGTCATCCTTGCGTTGCGAGCGCCGCGTCACCCCGCGCTCCTCGAGATCGCCGAGGATGCGCCGCTGCGCCGAGTAATCGAGAACGACCCAGGCGACCAGGCCGGCCACCACGAAAACGGTCACCGCGTAGGCGGCGACGATAAAATCGGCATGCGGCCCAAGATTCATGCGCGCGCCTCCTGTGCCTGCATGATGCGCATGCTGCGCACGCGCCGGCGCAGGATTTCGTTGCGCATGGCGGCGAAATGCAGCGTGAAAAACAGAAGCGTGAAGGCCGCCGCCATGATCAAGAGCGGCCACAGGATGGACGGGTCAATCGCCGAGCCGCCCATGCGCAGGATCGAGGCCGGCTGATGCAAAGTGTTCCACCAGTCGACCGAGAACTTGATGATCGGGATGTTGACCGCGCCGACCAGCGTGAGCACCGCCGCCGCGCGCGAGCCGCGGCCGGGATCCTCCGCGGTCCAATAGAGCGCGAGCACGCCGAGATAGAGCAGGAACAGCACCAGCACCGAAGTGAGCCGCGCGTCCCACACCCAATAGGTGCCCCAGGTCGGGCGGCCCCACAGCGAGCCGGTGATTAGGCAGATGAAGGTGAAGGCGGCGCCGACCGGCGCGGCTGCCTTGCCGGCGACGTCGGCCAGCGGATGCCGCCAGACCAGCGTGCCCAGCGCGGCGACGCTCATCACGCCCCAGCCCATCATGCTCAGCCAGGCCGCCGGCACGTGCAGGAACATGATCTTGACGGTGGCGCCCTGCTGATAGTCGTCGGGCGCCTGCATGGCGCGCACCAGCCCGACCGCGAACAAGGCAATCGTCAGCGCCGCCAGCCAGGGCAGCACGCGATTGACCAGCGTCAGAAAACGCGTCGGATTGGCGAGATCGATGACAGCCATCGGTAGCCTTTTAATCAGACCTACCGGCCCGGGCAATGCCGCGCCGCGGCGACCGTATGCCCGTTCCGGGGCCCTATCGGTTTGATTTGCATCATGAAGCCGGCCCGATTTTGCCCGGCTAACCGATCACTCCAGGCCGTGCCGGAGCGCCGCCGCGGCGGCGAACGGCCCCAGTACGAGGCTCGCCAAGGATAGGGCGCAAACAATGGTGAAAGGTGGGCCGAATGGCGCGGGTCCGACGATCGCGGCATTGGCCGCGGCGACGCCGAAAATCAGCACCGGAACCGTGAGCGGCAGCACCAGGACCGCCAGCAGCAGCCCGCCGCGCCGCAGCGCCACCGACAGCGCGGCGCCAATCAGGCCAATGAAAGTGAGCGCCGGCGTTCCCGCCAGCAGCGTCAGCGCCACCGTGCCCATGGCGCGCAGTTCGACATTGAGCATGAGGCCGAGCACCGGGCTGATCACCACCAGCGGCAACGCCGTGGTCAGCCAATGCGCGATGGCCTTGGCCGCCACCGCCAGTTCCAGCGGCATCCGGCCCATCATCAAGAGGTCGAGCGAGCCGTCGTCATTGTCCGTCGCAAAGAGCCGGTCGAGCGCGAGCAGGGAGGCGAGCAGTGCGCCGAGCCAGAGGATCGCCGGGCCGATGCGCGCCAGCAGATTGAGGTCGGGGCCGAGCGCGAACGGCATCATGGTGACGACAATCAGAAAGAACAGCGCGCCCATCAGCGCGCCGCCGCCGACGCGAACGGAGAGCCGCATGTCGCGGAGCATGAGGGCCACAAACGCGTTCATAACGGCCCTATTTGCAGTTCGCGCGGCCGGTCGAGGCCAATCGGCCCGTGCGCGGCAGCCACGATCATGCCGCCGCTGGCGAGGTGGCTGCGCATCAAATCCGCGAGGCGGTTTTGCGAGGGCACATCGAGCGCCGAAGTTGGTTCGTCCAAAAGCCAGAGCGGGCGCGGCACGGCGACCAGCCGCGCGATGGACAGCCGTCGCCGTTGCCCGGCCGACAAATAAGCCGCCGGCAGATTGACCAGCGGCGCAAGGTCGACCGCTTGCAACGCGAGGTCGATCGGCAAATCGACGCCGCCGAGATAGCGCGCCCAGAATTGCAGGTTCTCGCCCACCGTGAGCGACGGCTTCACCGCGTCCTGATGGCCGACGTAATGCGCCTGCTCGGCGATGGTGGTATCCGGTTCGCCGCCGTCGAGTTCCAGCTCTCCGCCGGCCAGATGCACCAGCCCGGCGATCACGCGCAGCAGCGAGGACTTGCCGGCGCCATTGCGGCCGGTCACCACCAGCGCTGCGCCGCCCGGCAGGCTGAAATTGAGGCCCGTAAAGACCTCCCGCCCGCCTCTGCTGCACGTAAGATTGTTGCCCTTGAGCTGCATCAGGCGCGCTTTAGCCCGCCTTCGGCCGGCGGGAAAGCCGTCGTGCCGGCGAAAAATCCGGTTACTTGGCGCATTTTTCTGCGTGTTCCATCGTTAATATGGCGTCCGGCGCAAAAAGCTCTTATAAGCCCGCCGTTATGGCGTTAGCTTAGTGGAATTCGGGCGCAAGTCTTTCCGGCGAGAAAAGGCCTGTCTTGCTAAGAGCTTAGACCGAACCAGCGCCATTGTCCCGTTCGGGAATGGAAACCTCCGACATGACTTCGCTCGACAGTTTTAGATGCTGCAAGACCCTCCAGGTTGGTAGCAAGACCTACGCCTATTTCAGTCTCCCCACCGCCGAGAGAAACGGACTAAAGGGAATTTCCCGCCTCCCGTTCTCGATGAAGGTGTTGTTGGAAAACCTGCTGCGCAACGAAGACGGGCGCACGGTGACCAAGGATGACATCAAAGCCTTCGCCGAATGGCTGAAGACCAAGACGTCGGAACATGAATTCGCCTTCCGCCCGGCGCGCGTGCTGATGCAGGATTTCACCGGCGTGCCGGCGGTGGTCGATCTCGCCGCCATGCGCGATGCCATGAAGGAACTCGGCGGCGATCCCAAGAAGATCAATCCGCAGGTGCCGGTCGATCTTGTCATCGACCACTCGGTCGCGGTCACCTTCTTCGGCAACAACCAGGCGTTCAAGAAGAACGTCGAAGAGGAATACCGGCAGAACCAGGAGCGCTACAAATTCCTGAAATGGGCGCAGCGCTCGTTCGATAATTTCAGCGTGGTGCCGCCGGGCACCGGCATCTGCCACCAGGTCAACCTCGAATATCTGTCGCGCGTGGTTTGGAGCAAGAAGGACAAGGTCAAGGTCGACGGCAAGCAGGCGACCATGGACGTCGCCTATCCCGACACGGTGGTCGGCACCGACTCGCACACGACCATGGTCAACGGCCTGTCCGTGCTCGGCTGGGGCGTCGGCGGCATCGAAGCGGAGGCCGCCATGCTCGGCCAGCCGCTGTCGATGGTGCTGCCCGAGGTGATCGGTTTCAAGCTGTCCGGCAGGCTCAAGGAGGGCCTCACCGCCACCGACCTGGTGCTCACCGTCACCGAAATGCTGCGCAAGCGCGGCGTCGTCGGCAAGTTTGTCGAATTCTTCGGGCCCGGCCTCGCGCATCTCACGATCGCCGACCGCGCTACGATCGGCAACATGGCGCCGGAATACGGCGCCACCTGCGGCTTCTCGCCGATCGACGACGACACCATCCGCTATCTCAAGGACACCAGCCGTCCGCCGGAAGTGATCAAGCTCGTGGAAGCCTATGCCAAGGCGCAGGGCATGTTCCGCGTGAAGACCACGCCCGACCCGATTTTCACCGACATTCTCAAGCTCGATCTCGCCACCGTCGAGCCGTCGCTGTCCGGGCCGAAGCGACCGCAGGACCGCATCGCGCTGCGCGACGTGAAGGCCGGCTTCACCAATTCGATGGAGAAGGAATACAACAAGGGCAACGAGCTCAAGAAGCGCGTGCCGGTCAACCAGAAAGACTACGACCTCGGCAACGGCGACGTGGTGATCGCGGCGATCACCTCCTGCACCAACACCTCGAACCCGAGCGTGATGATCGGCGCCGGCCTGCTTGCCCGCAAGGCGGCGGCCAAGGGCCTCACCGCCAAGCCCTGGGTGAAGACCTCGCTCGCGCCGGGCTCGCAAGTCGTCGCCGAATATCTCGAGAAGGCCGGCTTGCAGAAGGACCTCGACAAGGTCGGTTTTAATCTGGTCGGCTTCGGCTGCACCACCTGCATCGGCAATTCCGGCCCGCTGCCGGAGGAGATCTCCGAGGCGGTCAACGAGAATGACCTAGTCGCCGCCGCGGTGCTTTCCGGTAACCGCAATTTCGAAGGCCGCGTGAACGCCGACGTGCGCGCGAATTATCTCGCTTCGCCGCCGCTCGTCGTCTCTTACGCCATCGCCGGCTCGATGTATGTCGATCTTGCCAAGGATCCGCTCGGCGTCGATCAGAAGGGCAAGAAAGTCTATTTGAAAGACATCTGGCCCTCGAACAAAGAAATCGGCGAGTTCGTCGCCAAGAACGTCACCAAGCAGATCTTCGCCAAGAAATACGCCGACGTGTTCAAGGGCGATGCCAACTGGCGCAAGATCGCGGTTAAGGGCGGCCTGACCTATGCGTGGGACGACCGCTCGACCTACGTGCAGAACCCGCCCTATTTCGAAGACATGGAGAAGCGGCAGAAGCCGATCGAGGACATCGTCGACGCCCGCGTCCTCGGCCTGTTCCTCGATTCGATCACCACCGACCACATCTCGCCGGCGGGATCGATCAAGGAATCAAGCCCGGCCGGCGAATATCTGCGCGATCACCAGGTCCGTCCGAAGGACTTCAATCAATACGGAACGCGCCGCGGCAATCACCAGGTGATGATGCGCGGCACCTTCGCCAATATCCGCATCAAGAACCAGATGGTGCCGGGCGTCGAAGGCGGCGTCACCATTCACTATCCGTCGAAGCAGAAGATGACGATGTATGACGCGGCGATGAAGTACAAAGCCGACAACGTGCCTCTCGTCATTTTCGCCGGCAAGGAATACGGCACCGGCTCTTCGCGCGACTGGGCGGCCAAGGGCACCGTGCTGCTCGGCGTGCGCGCGGTCATCACCCAGTCGTTCGAGCGCATCCACCGCTCCAACCTGATCGGCATGGGCGTGATGCCGCTGGTATTCGAAGAAGGCACGTCCTGGCAGTCGTTGGGCTTGAAGGGCGACGAGCAGGTCACCATCCGCGGCCTGCACGGCGATCTCAAGCCGCGCCAGCGGCTGATCGCCGAGATCGTGGCCGGCAACGGTACGCTCAAGCGTGTGCCGCTGATCTGCCGCATCGACACGCTGGACGAACTGGATTACTTCAAGAACGGGGGAATCCTCCAGTACGTGCTGCGCCATCTGGCCACCTGATTGTTTCGGCCATGGCCTCCGTCCAAACCGCTCACTGCGAAGTGAGTGGCGGGTGATCGACGACGCGCTTTATATGGGCCGGCATCGGGCGGGCGGATTGTGGGATCGGCATGAACTATCGCCACATTGCCTTTGTAGGCGCGTTGATCTGTACCGCCTCCGCCCTGCCGCCCGCCGCCGGCGCGGCTGAGCCGCGCGCGGTCATCGAACTCTTCACCAGCCAGGGCTGCTCGTCCTGTCCCGCCGCCGACAAACTGCTCGCCGAGTTGTCGCATGACCCGACGCTGGTGACCTTGAGTCTGCCCGTCGACTACTGGGACTATCTGGGCTGGAAGGACACGCTGGCGCTGCACGGGCATTCCGACCGCGAGCGCGCCTATGCCGACGCGCGCGGCGACCGCGAAGTCTTCACGCCGCAAGTCGTGGTCAACGGCATGGTGCCCGTGCTGGGCAGCGACAAGGCGGCGATCGAACAGGCGATTGTGAAGACGCGGCAAAGCGCGGCCCCGTTGACGGTGCCGGTGACGCTGACCGTGGCCGACGGCAAGGTATCGGTGACTGTTCCGGCCGCCGAGGGCGAGGGCGGCAGCGCGGAGGTCTGGCTCTGCCCGATCACAGCCACGGCGCAGGTCGCCATCGAACGCGGCGAGAACCGCGGCCACACGCTGACCTACACCAACGTGGTGCGCCGCTGGGTGAAGCTCGGTGTCTGGACCGGCAAGGCGGAAACCTTCAGCGTGCCGGTGGCCAGTCTCCCCGATGGCGATTTTTCGCTGCAGGACATCGACCGCGTGGCCGTGGTTTTGCAAAACGGCGTCGCCACCAAGCCGGGCCTGATGCTCGGCGCCGCCGTGGCGAATTTGTACTAATTTCCTTCTGTCATTCCGGGGCGCGCGCTCGCGCGAACTCGGAATCCATACTCCCAGCGCCGGGGTTATGGATTCCGTGTTCGGCGTTTCACGCCGCGGCGGAATAACAGACAAAAAAATCGGGCCGGCGACAAACCGACCCGAAGGTTTAGGGGATTGAACCGTACGCGGAACTCAACTTGGCCCGGTCGGCTGAGCCCCGGGGGGCTGGGGGGCTGAGGAATCCGGAACTCGAACCGGACCGGGCCTTTGAGGCAACGCTGGCCTTATCCCAACCCACGGTGACCGGCGATTGACGGAAATAGGGCGTTATTGTGGGGGCCTTTAACGAGTTCGTGATCGGTTTTCCGCGTTTTGGCCGGTATTCGCGTTATTTTCCAGCCAAACGAAGCTCTTGCCGCCGGCGCTGCCCGGCGCGATCATTACCTTCAGAAAAGGAGGCGCCGCATGACGTTCGGTTCCGGCGAAATCGATCCCAGCCAGTCCCTCGGGGGCGGCTCCCCGCAGCGCAGCGCCACCGCCCCCGTCAGCCAGGTCACTTTCAGCCACCGCGAACTCAAGCGCATCCTCGATCTCTACGGCCGCAAGGTCGCCGCCGGCGAATGGCGCGATTACGCCATCGACTTCCTCAAAGACCGCGCCGTGTTCTCGGTGTTCCGCCGCACCTCGGAAGTCCCGCTCTACCGCATCGAAAAAAATCCCAAACTGGCGCGCCGCCAGGGCGCCTACAGCGTGATTTCGGCGACCGGCCTGATCGTGCGCCGCGGTCACGAGCTCGACCGCGTGTTGCGCGCGATCGACCCGCTGTCGCTGGTGGTAAATTAGAGGCGCGGACTGATAAAACGGCGAGGCAAATACTGCCTTGGATACGCATTCCAATGTCTGCTTCGGCAAGGGCGCTGTAAAGCCATTGCGACAGCGGCCCGGCTTCCAATCCAATCCGCTTGAAGTGATAGCCGGGGTTCGTCAGCACCGACAGCAATGCTTCCGGCTCGCTTGCCACCTTCACTTCCCGCACGATCCTGCCCGTGTCATCCACGATGCAGATACTTGTTTCCTTGACTGACACGTCCAGTCCAGCAGAATGGTCCATGGCTCACGCTTCTCCTTCTGATGCTTGAGGCCGTGACCACGGACCTCGTTTCACCATCAGCCTGAAGCGCAGCACCCAAAATCTTCAGCTATCCACAAGCTGCCGGCCGATTACCCCATCTTTCGGGGCAACAGGGACATGCGGCCTATTTTATGAGTACACGCCCTCGTTCGATCAGTGCAGGTTATTGTCGGCCGCGCTGCCTTGGCCGGTCTTCGTTTCGGCCTCTTGCGGCGGGGTCGTCGCCCCCGGCCCCAACGTGAGCTGCATCAGCGGCGTATCGAGCCAGCGGCCGAATTTCCAGCCGATGCTACGCAGGTTCCCGGCATCCTCGAAGCCGCAGGCGCGATGGACGCCAATCGATGCCGCCTGATTTAAATCGCCGATCACCGCGATCATCTGGCGGAAGCCGAGCGCGGTGCAGCTCTCGATGAGATTCATGAGCAGGGCCTTGCCGATGCCGCGGCGATGGATGTGGGGCGCGACATAGACGGAATCCTCGACGGTGAAGCGGTACGCCGGCCGCGTCCGGTAGAGCGACGCATAGGCATAACCGGCCACGGCGCCGTCGATCTCCGCGACGATATAAGGGAATTTGCCGTCGAGGATCGCCTGCATCCGCCGCGTCATCTCGGCTTCGTCTGGCGGCGCCAGCTCGAACGAGGCCGTGCCGTGCTCGACGGCATGGGCGTAAATGCGAGTGATGGCCGGAATATCGGCGAAAGTGGCGGGGCGGATCGGCACGCTCATGGGGTGTACAGGCTAGCAAAACAAAACGCCCCGGCACTAGGCCGGGGCGCTCATTTCCGTCATTCCGTTCGCGCTTAGCGGCGGTCGCCCATAAAGCGCAGCAGGAACAGGAACAGGTTGATGAAGTCGAGATAGAGAGTCAGTGCGCCCATCACCGCCTTGCGGCCGGAGACGGTGCCATCGTCGTTGGCGCTGTACATCTCTTTGATCTTCTGGGTGTCCCATGCGGTGAGCCCGGCAAAGATCAGCACGCCAATCGCCGAGATGGCGAAGTCGAGCCCGGTGCTCTTCAGGAAGATGTTCACGACCATCGCCAGGATGAGCCCGAACAGGCCCATCACCAGGAACGAACCGATCGGCGAGAGATCGCGCTGCGTGGTGTAGCCGTACAGGCTCAATGCGCCGAACGAAGCCGCCGAGATGAAGAACGTGCGGGCGATCGAGGCGTGGGTGTAGGTCAGAAACACCGAGGACAGCATCAGTCCGAGCAAGCCGGCATAGAGCATGAACAGAACGAGCGCGGTGCCCGCCTGCAGCCGGTTGATGCGGAAGCTCAGGAAAAAGACGATGCCGAGCGTACCGACGAACAGCACGATCGTCAGCGGTCCGCCGAAGATCGCCTGCCCGAACGGGGTCAGCGAGGTGATACGGCCTGCCGCGTCGGTGACGACGGCGGCATTGTAGGTGAACCAGGCGACAACGCCGGTGAGGGCGACGCCGCTGGCCATATAATTGTAGATGCGGATCATGTAGGCGCGCAGGCCCACATCGATCTCGGCAGCACGCGCGGTGCCGATGCCGCGGGCAGCTACGTTATGGTCGAAGTCCGACATCGAAGTTCCCTCTCTTTGTCCCGGCTCCTCGCCGGTTACTCAGGCGCGCCGGCGGCAGCCGTCGCGTTCGTGGCTGAATCTAGTGCGGGCCAAGCCTGTACGCCAGATATGGCCCGATCATGACCCGGCTTTATTGCGGATCGTTAATCCCACGGCACTATAGGGGAAAACACTCAGGCGAAGCAGGGGCATGGGCCGCCGGGCGGCGGAATCCCGCAAGAATTTAGAGATTCCTCAGCACCGGGGCCGGTTTTTGGCCCAAGGCCGAGTAGGTGCCGATGAGGCCCAGCGCGACCGTGACAATAACCGCGCCGAGCGCCGCCGCCAGGGCCGGGAGCGGCAGCCAGGCGAAGCGCAGATGCATCAATTCGCCGACGATCAGCCAGCCGGCGAGCGACCCGGCCAGCATTCCGAACAATGCGGTGGCGGTTCCGAGCAGCGCGTATTCGATGGCGTAGGCGGCGACGAGCCGCAGCCGCGTCGCCCCGAGCGTCTTCAGTATCACCGCGTCATAGACCCGATGGCGATGCCCGGCGGCGAGCGCGCCGCCCAAAACGAGCGCCGCGATCACCAGCGTCAGCGCGCTGGCGCCGCGAATCGCCAGCACCAGATTGGCGACGATGCCGCCGATCGCGTCCAGCGCGTCCTTCACCCGCAGCACGGTGACCATGGGAAAGGCATCGGCGACCGCGCGGGTGAGCGCGCCTTCCTGCGCCGGCGTGCCGCCGCCGGCAAAAGTCAGCGTCGCGAGATGGGTGCGCGGCGCGCCGTCGAAGGCGTGCGGCGAAAACACCATCACGAAATTGATGCCGAGGCTTTCCCAATCGACTGTGCGCATGTTGGCAATGCGCGCGGTGATGTTGCGGCCGAGCACGTTGACCGTGATCAAGTCGCCGAGCTTGAGGCCGAGGCCGTCGGCGATTTTCTTCTCGAACGAGAGCAGCGGCGGGCCGCGGTAGTCCGGCGTCCACCATTTCCCCTCCACCAGCCGCGAGCCGGCGGGAATCTCGGTCGCGTAAGTGATGCCGCGGTCGCTTTGCAGCACCCAGGCGGCCCCTTCCTTCGGCTTGATTTGCTCGGCCGGGATGCCGTTGGCCGAGATGATGCGGCCGCGCAGCATCGGCACTTCCTCAAGCGCCGCCGCCGGCGCCTGCGCGCGCACGAAGGCGTCGAAGCGTTCGGCCTGATCGGCGGGGATATCGAGGAAATAGAACGACGGCGCTTTCGCCGGCAGCTCATTGGCAAACTGCCGCTGCAGATTGCCGTCGATCTCGATCACGGTGACCAGCAGCGCGATGCCGAGGCCGAGCGACAGCACGATGGTCGCGGTCAACGCGCCCGGCCGGTGGATGTTGGCGACCGCCATGCGCAGCACGGTAGAGCGCGCGCGCGGCGCCTTTCGGGCCGCCGCCATCATGAGGCTTCCAACCAGCCGCAAGGTGACGAAGACGCCGGCGGCGACCCCGACATAGATGACCGCGACGTGGCGGTCGTAAGCCAGCGCGACCGCGAGCACGATCAGCGCGATCGCCGCGGCCGCAGTCAGCGCGATATAGATCTTCCGGGGCAAACGCGGCTGCGGTGCCACCGGGTCACGAAACAGCGCGCCGACCGGAACGTCATGGGCGCGGCCGAGCGGCCAAAGCGTGAAGGCGAGCGCCGTCATCTGTCCGTAAAGCAGCGCCAGCGCGAGCTCGCCCGGATGCAGCGCCGGCACCAGCGGCAGCGGAATAATCGCGCCGAACGTCCAGGCGATCATGAACGGCAAGCTCGCGCCCAGCACGACGCCGATGACGCCGCCGATCGCGGCGAGCATCTGCACCTGGATCAGATAGATCGCAAAGATGCGCCGGCCCGAGGCGCCGAGCGCTTTCAGGGTGGCGATCGTTTCGCGCCGGCAGTCGAGATGGCTTTTCACCGCATTGCCGACACCGACGCCGCCGACCAGCAAGGCGGTGAGCCCGACGATGGCGAGGAATTGCGTAAAGCGTTCGACATTGCGTTCGAGTTGCGGCGAGGCATTGCTGCGGCTGCGGATATCCCAGCCGGCCTCGGGGAATTGCGTGCGCGCCTGCGCCGTCACCGCCTTGGCGGCGGTGTCGCTCGCATCGTTGGCGGGCAGGCGCAGCCGATAGTGCCAGTGCACCAGGCTGCCGGGTTGCAACAGACCGGTGGCGCGCAACGCGGCCTCGCTCACCAGAAGCCGCGGCCCGAAGCCGATGCCGCCGGCGAGCTTGTCCGGCTCGCTCGCGAGCGCGGCGCGAATTTCGAGTGTCGCATTGCCGATGGTCAGCCGCGCGCCCGGTTTGATGCCAAGCCGCGTCAGCAGGATCGGATCGGCCGCTGCGCCGAAGACGCCGTCGCGTTGCGCCAGCGCGTCGGCGAGCGCGGCGGGCGGATCGAGACGAACTTGTCCAAACAGCGGATAGGCATCGTCCACAGCCTTCATCTCGACCAGCGTGGCCTTGCCGTCCGCGCTCCGCGCCATCGCGCGCAAAGTGGCGATGGCGGACACTTGGCCATGGCTGTTGAGAAATTGCCGTTCGTTCCGCCCCGCCTCGCGCTGGATCAGCGTGAACGACAGATCGCCGCCGAGGATGACCTGGCCCTGCCGCGCCAATCCGTCGCCGAGGCTCGCGGACAGCGAACCGACGCCGGCGATCGCCATGCAGCCGAGCGCGATGGTCGTGATGAATACATAGAATCCGCGCAAGCCCCCCCGCATCTCCCGCAATGCAAAACGCAGCAGCAGCCCGCTGCCGTTCGCGCGCCGATTTGCGATGGCGGCGACGCTCATGGCATGCTCACGCCGTCGATGCGGCCGGAGCGCAGCCGCACGATGCGCCCGCAGCGCGCAGCCAGCGCGGCATCGTGCGTGACCAGCACCAGCGTGGAGCCGCGCTGGAAATGGCCGGCGAACAACAGATCGATGATCTGCTTGCCAGTGTCTTCGTCGAGATTCCCAGTCGGCTCGTCGGCCACCACGATTGCTGGATTGGGCGCCAGCGCGCGTGCCACCGCCACGCGTTGCTGCTCGCCGCCAGACAATTCGGCCGGATAGTGCTGCATCCTTCCGGCGAGGCCGACGCCGATGAGTTCGTCGCGCGCGCGTTGCTGCGCATCGGCGATGCCGGCGAGTTCCAGAGGTACCGCCACGTTTTCCACTGCGGTCATGGTCGGGATCAGGTGGAACGATTGGAAGACAATGCCGACCTGCCGGCCACGGAAGCGCGCGAGCGCGTCCTCATCGAGTGCATTCAAGTTCTCGCCGGCGACGGTGACCGAGCCGCTGTCGGTGCGCTCCAGTCCCGCCATCACCATCAGCAGCGTGGACTTGCCCGACCCCGACGGTCCGACCAGGCCAATTGCCTCGCCGCTGCCTATATTAAGACAGATGTCTTTAAGGATATGCACGCGGGCCGCCGCCTGCCCGAGCGAGAGATTGATGCCGGCAAGCGTTATGGCCGGGCCTTGGGAAGGTGCTTTCATGTGGCCTTACCGTTCACGATCCCGCACATATGGGGCAAAACTTCGCTGGGTCCAATGCCTTGCAGCCGTGTTGCTGATGGCGCTCGCTTGGGCGGGCGCGGCCGACGTTGCCACCGCGGCCGACCGGCCGGTGAAAATCGTGGTGCTCGGTGACTTGCTGAGCGCCGGCTACGGCCTGCCGGCGGACGCCGCATTCCCCGCCAAACTGGCGAAGGCGCTAACCGCGAAAGGCATCGCCGTCGAGGTCGCCAATGCCGGCGTGTCGGGCGATACCGCGTCCGGCGGGCTCGAGCGTCTCGACTGGTCGGTGCCGGAGGGAACCGACGCCGTGATCGTCGAACTCGGCGCAAATGACGCTTTGCGCGGCATCGACCCTAAGGTGACCAAGGCCGCGCTCGAAGGCATCCTGACCAAACTCCGCGACCGACATGTTTTCGTTCTGCTCGCCGGCATGCAGGCGCCGCGCAACATGGGGCCCGATTATGTGCGGAGCTTCGACGCCATTTATCCGGCTCTTGTCTCGGCTTATCCAGTGGTCTTTTATCCGTTTTTCCTCGATGGGGTGGCCACCGACCCCAAGCTCAACCAGGGCGATGGCCTGCACCCGAACGCCGCTGGGGTCGACGTGATCGTGGCGCGTATTTTACCTCGGGTGGAAGAGTTGATCGCGCGCGTGCATCGCGCGCGCGGATCATGATCGGAATTTGCTATGCCGCGTCTGTTCACCGGTGTTGAAATTCCCGCCGCCGTTGGACAGTCGCTGTCGATGCTGCGCGGCGGATTGCCGGGCGCGCGCTGGATCGACCCGGAGAATTATCACCTGACGCTGCGCTTCATCGGCGACGTGGACGACATGGTCGCGCAAGAGGTCGTATCCATGCTGGGCCGCGTCAAACGCGATGCGTTCGGCCTTTATCTGGAGGGACTGACTTCATTCGGCGGCCGCAAGCCGCGCGCGGTGGTCGCTTCCGTGGCGCCGGCGCAGGCCTTGCTCGACGTACAGGCGGAGCAGGAACGGCTGATGCAGCGCATCGGATTGGAGCCTGAGGGCCGCAAATACACACCACACGTGACGCTGGCGCGCTTGCGCGATTCCTCGAACCGCGCGGTTGCCGAGTATCTTTCGGCGCGAGGGCTTTTCCGCACCCCGGCGTTCCGCGTCTCGCGCTTCGTGTTGTTTTCGTCGCGCGCTTCGGTCGGCGGCGGCCCTTACGTGGTCGAGGCGAGTTATCCGCTGAACTAGTCTTAAGCCGGCCGGAACAGGCGAGACTGCACGTCGAAGATCGCGTTCACGACGCCGTAGCTATCGGCCATCGCCTCGCGCATCAACGAGAGCACGGTCGAGCGCGGCGGATCGACCTCGCCGACCACGCTGCCGAAGTCGAACGAGAACTCGGCGTCGAACTTGCGGGCGAGCTGCTGCATGCGCTGATTGTCAGGGAGACAATTCATGCGCAACAACTTGATGCCGCGGTTGCGCGCAGTGAGCAGCGTGCGCTCGAGCAATTCGGTTCCCACGCCGTGGCTCTGCCACGGCTGCTCGATGCTGAAGGCGGCTTCCGCCTCATGCGAGAACAGCGAGCCCTCGTGCCGCAGCTCGGCGGCGCCGTGCATTACGCCCTCGACAAAGAATCCGTACACGACGACGCCGACCTCATCGATGGTCGTGGCATGACGCACGATCACCTCGTCCGATACGGCGCCGGAAAATCGCCGGTGGCGGCTTTCGCGGTCGAGGCGGAGCAGGTGGTCGCGATAGGCGTCGCCCTCGCCGAGCCACAGCTTGCGGATGGTTCCGCCGTCCGGCAAAAGCTCACTCATTCCAGATCTCCTGACTTTCCTACTGCCTTGCGTCGTCACCCCCCGCCTTGGCACTCGCCAAGGCCCCAACGAATCGCACGCGTAACACCTATATGGTGCAATGCAGCAAAAAGAAGGATTAAAATAAATGATACGGGACCCAAACCTGCGAAAAACGCATGGCTAACAAAGCCTTAACGCTTAGTTTTTATGCGGCGGCGCGTGCGGAAAATGACGCGGCATCCGGCAATCGGTAGGAGGGCACTGCACACTTATGGCGATTTACAGACGGCGCGGTTCACCCTAGGTCTCGTGCCCAATTCGCCCGCCGCCCGCCACGCCCGCCGACGATCCTCGGCCGCCTTGCTCGCAATGTCCTAGCTCATGCCCGACACGTTCAGGACGCACTACGCGGCGCTCATCAATGAGGGAAAAATCGAGGCCGATCCCGGGCAGTTGATGCTGGCGGGGCATTTTTCCGCACTCTCGCTCCGTCTCGAGCAGCGCCGGCTGGCACGTAAGTCGTCATCGCTCGGCTGGCTGTTCGGGAAGCGCGAGCAGGCCGGCCCGCCGCTAAAAGGACTTTATGTCTACGGCGAAGTTGGCCGCGGCAAGACCATGATGATGGACCTGTTCTTCGCGACCAGCGTGGTCAAGCGCAAGCGCCGCGTCCATTTCCACGAATTCATGGCCGACGTGCACGAGCGCGTCCATCAGTACCGGCAGGAAATCAAGAACGGCGCGCTGCCCGAGCAGGATCCGATCCAGCGCGCCGCCGCGGCCATCGCCGAGGAAACCTGGCTGCTCTGCTTCGACGAATTCCACATCACGGACATCGCCGACGCGATGATCCTCGGCCGTCTGTTCACGCGGCTGTTCGAACTCGGCATCGTAGTGTGCGCAACCTCGAATCTGGCTCCCAGCGAGCTCTACAAAGATGGGCTCAATCGCGGACTGTTTCTGCCATTCATCGCGCTGCTGCAACAGCATTGCGAGGTCGTACGGCTGGATGCGCGCATCGATTTTCGGCTCGAGAGGCTGACCGGCCTGCCGACCTGGTATGTGCCGGCCGATGCGAAAGCCGAAGCTGCGCTCGACGAAACCTGGCGGCGGCTTGCTGGCGAGCATGCCGGCGCGCCGCATGAACTCGTCGTCAAAGGCCATGTCGTGCGGGTTCCAAAGGCGGCCATGGGGGTCGCCCGTTTTTCATTCGACGACCTTTGCGCGCAACCCTTGGCGGCTTCCGATTACCTTAAAATCGCGCATGAATTTCACACCGTCGTGCTTGATCGCATTCCGGTCATGGATCACGCCCATCGCAACGAGGCCAAGCGCTTCATCATCCTGATCGATACGCTCTACGACCACGCGGTGAAGCTGTTGGCCTCCGCAGAGGCGCAACCGGACGAACTCTATATCGGCGCCGACGGTTATGAGGCGCTGGAATTCAAGCGCACGGCGTCGCGGCTGATCGAGATGCGCTCGCAGTCCTATCTCGGCCTGCCGCATGGTCCGCGCCAAGGACCCGCGCTCGATACCGGCAAAATTGTGGAAACCTGACGCGCAGTTAAGTAATTGCGGCCGTCGATTTTTCGTTGCCAATTGCGCGGCCACGCGCGAAATAACCGTCCGGGGAGCAATCGGAAACCAGGAGCCGAAGATGGCCGACCAACCGTTCGCGCCGGACACCGCGACGACCGCAACCGGCGCGCCGGAAAACGGCGACACCGCTGTGCAGAGCACGCCGGGTAACGGCAACACCTCCGTGCCGGGAGTGCCGGCGCGACAAAAGCGGGAGCGGCCCGTCCGGTTCCCCTGCGTCATCTGCGGCCGGGAGCGGCCCGCCCGCGACGTCACCCAACTCGACGTCGTGCGCCCGAGCCTGTTCGACCGGATCAAGGCCGACCACCCCGACCTTCCGGCCGAGGGCTACATTTGCAGCGACGATCTCGACCGCTTCCGCTCGCGCTACGTCTCGGAACTGCTCGGCGAGGAACGTGGCGAGCTTACCAAGCTCGAGCAGGAGGTGGTGCAGAGCCTCGCCGATCACGAGACGCTGGCGGAAAACATCGAAGCCGAATGGGTTGGCCAGCGTTCGTTGGGCGAACGGCTGTCGGACCATCTCGCCAGCTTCGGCGGCAGTTGGACCTTCATCATCATTTTCTTTGTCATGCTGCTCGCGTGGATGGCGTTCAATGTTGTCATCATCGAGCAGGAACGGTTCGACCCCTATCCGTTCATCCTGCTCAACCTCGTCCTGTCGTGTCTGGCGGCCATCCAGGCGCCAATCATCATGATGAGCCAGAAGCGGCAGGAGGCGAAGGACCGGTTGCGGTCGGAGAACGACTACCGGGTCAACCTAAAAGCCGAACTCGAAATCCGGCACTTGCATGAAAAAATCGATCACATCCTGACGCGGCAATGGGAGCGGCTGGCGGAAATCCAGCAGATCCAATTGGAGCTGATGCAAGACCCGGCGCTTCGCAAACGCTAGGCGCTGACGAGCGCCGGCGACCGCGTGCGGAAAACGACTAATCGCCTCGCGACTTTGGCTGCGAAGCCTCGCATCCCGGCGCTAAGTCCGGCGCAGGACATCGCGATACCGCTCAATCGCGAAACGGCTCTGGACTTGGGACGAAAGCTCTGCTGGTATAATGTATACAAGAGCCGTTAAGTACAGCCCCGTATTGCTGCAATACAGCAAACTCGATAAGTCACGCGTGGCCGCGTCCCGCGGCTTCATCAATTCGAGAGTTTCCCCACAATGGCGCGTCATAAGATTGCGTTGATCGGCGCCGGTCAGATCGGCGGCACACTCGCCCACCTCATCGGCCTCAAACAACTCGGCGACGTCGTGCTGTTCGACGTCATGGAAGGCATCCCGCAGGGCAAGGCACTCGACATCGCCCAATCCTCGCCGGTCAATGACTTCGACGCCAAGTTCACCGGCACCAACAGCTACGAAGCGATCGAGGGCGCCGACGTGTGCATCGTCACCGCCGGCGTGCCGCGCAAGCCCGGCATGAGCCGCGACGATCTGCTCGACATCAACCTCAAGGTGATGGGCCAGGTCGGCGCCGGCATCAAGAAATACGCGCCGAACGCCTTCGTCATCTGCATCACCAACCCGCTCGACGCCATGGTCTGGGCGCTACAGAAATCCTGCGGCCTGCCGCAGCAGAAGGTTGCCGGCATGGCCGGCGTGCTCGACAGCGCTCGTTTCAGATATTTCCTCGCCGACGAATTCAACGTCTCGGTGGAGGACGTCACCGCCTTTGTGCTCGGCGGCCACGGCGACACCATGGTACCGCTCACCCGTTACTCGGCGGTCGCCGGCATTCCGGTGCCCGATCTGGTGAAAATGGGCTGGACCACGCAGGCGCGCGTCGACGAGATCGTCAAGCGCACCGCCAATGGCGGCGCCGAAATCGTCAATCTGCTCAAATCCGGCTCGGCCTTCTATGCGCCGGCGGCGTCTGCCATTGCCATGGCGGAAAGCTATCTGCTCGACAAGAAGCGCGTATTGCCCTGCGCCGCCTGGCTCAGCGGCGAGTACGGCGTGAAGGATATCTACGTCGGCGTCCCTGTGGTGATCGGCGCCAAGGGTGTCGAACGCATCGTCGAAATTGAGCTCAACAGCGGCGAACGCGTTATGTTCGAGAAGTCGGTGGCCTCGGTGCAAGGCCTGATCGAGGCCTGCAAGAAGATCGCTCCGACACTCGCCTGATAAGCGTTGTGCTTTACGGGCGCGCAACGCGCCCGGAATTAAGTCTAGGAAACGTCGATGAATATCCACGAATATCAAGCCAAGGCGGTGCTGCGCGAATTCGGCGTGCCGGTGCCGCGGGGCGCGCCGGCCTTTACCGTCGAAGAAGCGCTGAAGGGCGCCGCGGAACTCGGCGGCCCAGTCTGGGTGGTGAAGGCGCAGATCCATGCCGGCGGCCGCGGCAAGGCGGGCGGCGTCAAAGTGGTCAAATCCATCGACGACGTGAAAAAGGAATCGACGCGTATCCTCGGCTCGACGCTGGTCACGCATCAGACCGGCCCGCACGGCAAGAAGGTCAACCGGCTCTACATCGAGGAAGGTTCGGCCATCGACCGCGAGTTCTATCTGTCCGCGCTGATCGACCGAGAAACCTCGCGCGTCGCCTTCGTGGTCTCCACCGAAGGCGGCATGGACATCGAGGAAGTCGCGCACAAGACGCCGGAGAAGATCCTCACCTTCTCGGTCGATCCGGCGACCGGCATCATGCCGCATCACGGCCGCCGCGTGGCGCAGACGCTCAAGCTCACCGGCGATCTCGCCAAGCAGGTCGAGGTCATCCTGCCCAAGCTCTATGCCGCCTTCACCGCGAAGGACATGAGCCTGTTGGAGATCAATCCGCTGGTGGTGACCAAGGACAACAAGCTGATCTGCCTCGACGCCAAGGTCGGCTTCGACGACAACGCGCTGTACCGCCATCCCGACATCGTCGCGCTGCGCGATCTGACGGAAGAGGACGAGAAGGAAACCGAAGCGTCGAAATTCGACCTCAACTACATCGCGCTCGACGGCTCGATCGGCTGCATGGTCAATGGCGCCGGTCTCGCCATGGCGACCATGGATATCATCAAGCTCTACGGCATGGCGCCGGCCAACTTCCTCGACGTCGGCGGCAGCGCCACCAAGGAGAAGGTCACCGCGGCGTTCAAGATCATCACCTCCGACCCGAGCGTGAAGGGCATTCTGGTCAACATCTTCGGCGGCATCATGAAGTGCGATGTCATCGCCGAGGGCGTGGTGGCGGCGGTGAAGGAAGTCGGCCTGAAAGTGCCGTTGGTGGTGCGGCTCGAAGGCACCAACGTCGATCTCGGCAAGAAGATCATCGCCGAGTCCAAGCTCAACGTGACGTCGGGCGACGATCTCGACGATGCAGCGCAGAAAATTGTCAAAGCCGTGAAGGAGGCCGCGTAATGGCCGTCCTCATCGATAAGAACACCAAGGTGATCTGCCAGGGCTTCACCGGCAAGAACGGCACTTTCCATTCGCAGGCGGCGATCGCCTACGGCACCAAGATGGTCGGCGGCACCTCGCCCGGAAAAGGCGGCTCGACGCATCTCAATCTGCCGGTGTTCGACACCGTCGCCGAAGCGCGCGAAAAGACCGGCTGCGACGCCAGCGTGATCTACGTGCCGCCGCCGGGCGCGGCCGACGCGATCTGCGAAGCGATCCAGGCGGAAGTCCCACTCATCGTCTGCATCACCGAGGGCATCCCGGTGATGGACATGGTCAAGGTCAAGCGCGCGCTCGCCGGCTCGAAGTCGCGGCTGATCGGCCCGAATTGCCCCGGCGTGATGACTGCGGGCGAATGCAAGATCGGCATCATGCCGGGCAACATCTTCAAGCCGGGCAGGGTCGGCATCGTCTCGCGCTCCGGCACGCTTGACCTACGAGGCGGTGTTCCAGACCAGCCGCGAGAACCTCGGACAGACCACCGCGGTCGGCATCGGCGGCGACCCGGTCAAGGGCACCGAATTCATCGCGGTGCTGGAGATGTTCCTGGGCGACCCGAAGACCGAGTTCGATCGTCATGATCGGCGAAATCGGCGGCTCGGCCGAAGAGGACGCCGCGCAGTTCCTCAAGGACGAGGCCAAGCGCGGCCGCAAGAAGCCGATGGTCGGCTTCATTGCCGGGCGCACCGCGCCGCCGGGCCGCCGCATGGGCCATGCCGGGGCGATCATTTCCGGCGGCAAGGGTGACGCCGAGTCCAAAATCGCCGCCATGGAATCGGCGGGTATCAAGGTATCGCCGTCGCCGGCCCGAATCGGAAAAACCCTGGTAGAAGTACTGAAATCCTGATTCAGTCCTTAGGTCTTTTGTAGACTTACAGACGTCATAAATAGAGTTAAAACAGCAATCCGCCGTTGGATGCCGGTCCCACGGGCCGTCGCCATTCGCGACGCGCCGTTCAATGCTCTGCAAGGATCAAGCCATGTCCCGCCAGGACGCCAATGCCGCCTTCGCCCGCACCTCGTTCCTCTACGGCGGCAACGCCGCCTACATCGAAGACCTCTACGCCAAATACGAAAGCGATCCGGCCGCGGTCGATGCCGAATGGCGGGAGTTCTTCACCGAGCCTGAAGGACTATGCCGACCGACGTCGTCAAAAGCGCGCGCGGCGCCTCCTGGAAGAAACCGAATTGGCCGCTGCGCCCGGACGGCGATCTGGTGGCCGCGCTCGACGGGCAATGGGCGGAAACCGAAAAGCGCCTCGGCGAGAAAATCTCCGCCAAGGCGCAGGCCAAGGGCGTCGAAATCTCCTCGACCGACGTGCAGCAGGCCACGCGCGATTCGATCCACGCGCTGATGCTGATCCGCGCCTACCGCATGCGCGGCCATTTCCACGCCAAGCTCGATCCGCTCGGCATCCAGGCCGAACCGAACGAGGAAGAGCTCGATCCGCGCTCCTACGGCTTTACCGAAGCCGACATGGACCGCCGCATCTTCCTCGACAAGGTGCTCGGCCTCGAATTCGCGTCGATGCGCGAGATCGTCGCCATCCTGCGCCGCACCTATTGCCAGACGCTCGGCGTGGAGTTCATGCACATCTCCAATGCCGCGCAAAAGAGCTGGATCCAGGAGCGCATCGAAGGCCGCGACAAGGAAATCAGCTTCACCGTTCAGGGCAAGCGCGCCATCCTCAACAAGCTGGTGGAAGCGGAAGGCTTCGAGAAATTCCTCGACGTCAAATACACCGGCACCAAGCGCTTCGGCCTCGACGGCGGCGAGTCGCTGATTCCGGCGCTCGAGCAGATCATCAAGCGCGGCGGCAATCTCGGCGTGAAGGAGATCGTGCATCGGCATGCCGCATCGCGGCCGGCTCAACGTGCTCACGCAAGTGATGGGCAAGCCGCACCGCGCGCTGTTCCACGAATTCAAGGGCGGTTCGTCGACGCCGGACGAGACCGAAGGCTCCGGCGACGTGAAATATCACCTCGGCGCCTCGTCCGACCGCGAGTTCGACGGCAACAAGGTGCACTTGTCGCTCACCGCCAATCCGTCGCATCTGGAGATCGTCGATCCGGTGACGCTCGGCAAGGTGCGCGCCAAGCAGGATCAGCACGGCGCCACGCCCGAGGAACGCACCATGGTGCTGCCGCTGCTGATGCACGGCGACGCCGCCTTCGCCGGCCAGGGCGTGGTGGCGGAATGCTTCGGCCTGTCGGACTTGAAGGGCTACCGCACCGGCGGCTCGATCCATTTCATCGTCAACAACCAGATCGGCTTCACCACCTATCCGCGCTACTCGCGCTCGTCGCCCTATCCGTCCGACGTCGCCAAGATGATCGAGGCGCTGATCTTCCACGTCAACGGCGACGATCCGGAAGCGGTGGTCTTCGCCGCCAAGGTCGCGACCGAATACCGGCAGAAATTCCAGCGGCCGGTGGTCATCGACATGTTCTGCTACCGGCGCTTCGGCCACAACGAAGGCGACGAGCCTTCGTTCACCCAGCCGCTGATGTATCAGAAGATCCGCTCGCATCCGACCACGCTGGAAATCTACAGCAAGAAGCTGATCGCCGAAGGCGTCGTCACCGACGGCGAAGTCGACAAGATGAAGGCCGACTGGCGCGCCCGGCTCGACGCCGAATTCGAGGTCGGCGCTGGGCTACAAGCCGAACAAGGCCGACTGGCTCGACGGCCGCTGGTCCGGGCTCAAGGCCGCCCGCGGAGTCGAGGATCCGCGCCGCGGCAATACCGGCGTCGATATCGCCGAGCTGCGCGAGATCGGCAAGAAGATCACCACCGTCCCGCAGGGCTTCCACGTCCACAAGACGATCCAGCGCTTCCTCGATCATCGCGCCAAGACGATCGAGTCCGGCGAGGGCATCGATTGGTCCACCGCCGAGGCGCTCGCCTTCTGCACGCTGCTCAAGGAAGGCCATCCGGTCCGCCTGTCCGGCCAGGACTCGGAGCGCGGCACCTTCTCGCAGCGCCATTCGGTGCTGTTCGATCAGCAGACCGAGGAACGCCACACGCCGTTCAACCATCTCGGGCGCGGGCCAGGCGCGCTTCGAGGTGCTCAATTCGAGCCTGTCGGAAGAGGCCGTGCTCGGCTTCGAATACGGCTATTCGACCGCCGAGCCGAACGCGCTGACGCTGTGGGAGGCGCAGTTCGGCGACTTCGCCAACGGCGCGCAGGTGGTGTTCGACCAGTTCATCTCCTCCGGCGAACGCAAATGGCTGCGCATGTCCGGCCTGGTCTGCCTGCTGCCGCACGGCTACGAGGGCCAGGGGCCGGAGCATTCCTCCGCCCGGCTCGAGCGCTTCCTGCAGATGTGCGCGGAAGACAACATGCAGGTGGCGAACCTCACCACGCCGGCGAACTACTTCCATGCCCTGCGCCGGCAATTGAAGCGCGAAATCCGCAAGCCCCTGATCCTGATGACGCCGAAGAGCCTGCTGCGCCACAAGCGCGCGATCTCCAGGCTCGACGAGATGGCGGCCGGCACCGCGTTCCACCGGTTGCTGTGGGACGACGCGCAGGCGCTGCCGAACGAGAAGATCAAGCTCGTGGCCGACGACAAGATCCGCCGCGTCATCATGTGCACGGGCAAGGTCTATTACGACCTCTACGAGGAGCGCGAGAAGCGCGGCATCGACGACATCTATCTGCTGCGCGTCGAGCAGCTTTATCCGTTCCCGACCAAGGCGCTGGTGTCCGAACTGTCGCGCTTCAAGCAGGCCGAGATGGTGTGGTGCCAGGAAGAGCCGCGCAACATGGGCGCCTGGTTCTTCGTCGACGTGTTCCTGCAATGGATCCTCAACCAGATCGGCGCCAAGCATCGCATCATGCGCTATGCCGGGCGGCCGGCCTCGGCCTCGACCGCGGTCGGGCAGATGCCGAAGCATCTGGCGCAGCTCAAGCAATTGCTGGAAGAGGCGTTGGGCTGACTGTCGCAGCCCGTATGCGTCATCGACGGTGATTTGGAGAAAAGGTTGAACCATGGCTGACATCCGCGTGCCCACCCTCGGCGAATCGGTCACCGAAGCGACCGTCGGCAAATGGTTCAAGCAGCCGGGCGAGGCGGTGGCGGTGGACGAGCCGCTGGTCGAACTTGAAACCGACAAGGTCACGCTGGAAGTGCCGGCGCCCGCCGCCGGCGTGTTGTCCGACATCGCGGCGAAGACCGGCGACACGGTCGCGGTCGGCGCGCTGCTCGGCCAGATCACGGATGGCGCCGGCGCCGCGCCCGCCAAAGCCGCGCCGCCCGCCGCCAAGGCCGCCGAAGCGCCGAAACCGGCGCCGGCTCCAGCGCCGCCGCGCCATCGGCGATGCCGCTGCCGCCTTCGGTGCGCAAAATGGCGGCGGAAAGCGGCGTCGATGCCGCCAAAGTCGAAGGCTCCGGCATGCGCGGCCAGGTCACCAAGGGCGACATGATGGCGGCGATCGAGCGCGCCGCCGCAGCCGCCGACGCCGGTCGCGACGCCCGCGCCGGTGCAGATGCGCGCGCCGTCGCCGGCCGACGATGCCGCGCGCGAAGAGCGCGTGCACATGACGCGGCTGCGCCAGACCATCGCGCGCCGGCTGAAGGACGCGCAGAACACCGCCGCCATGCTGACGACCTTCAACGAGGTCGACATGGGCGCGGTGATGAGCCTGCGCAATCAATACAAGGAGCTGTTCGAGAAGAAGCACGGCGTGAAGCTCGGCTTCATGGGCTTCTTCGTGCGCGCCTGCATCCAGGCGCTGAAGGAAATCCCCGCGGTCAACGCCGAGATCGACGGCACCGACATCGTCTACAAGAACTATTATCACATCGGCGTCGCCGTCGGCACCGAGCGCGGCCTGGTGGTGCCGGTGGTGCGCGATGCCGACACGATGTCGCTCGCCGAGATCGAGAAGACGATCAGCGAATTCGGCAAGCGCGCGCGCGACGGCACGCTCAAGATCGAGGAGATGCAGGGCGGCACTTTCACCATCAGCAACGGCGGCGTCTACGGCTCGCTGATGTCGACGCCGATCCTCAACGCGCCGCAGTCCGGCATCCTCGGCATGCACAAGATCCAGGAGCGGCCGATGGTCGTCGGCGGCAAGATCGAGGCGCGGCCGATGATGTATCTCGCGCTCTCCTACGACCACCGCATCGTCGACGGCCGCGAGGCGGTCACCTTCCTGGTGCGGGTCAAGGAAGGCCTGGAGGACCCGGCACGGATGGTGCTGGATTTGTAAGCATATGGCCTACGACCTCGTCATCATCGGCACCGGCCCCGGCGGCTATGTCTGCGCCATCCGCGCAGCGCAGCTCGGCCTGAAGACCGCCGTGGTGGAAAAGCGCGCGACCTTCGGCGGCACCTGTCTGAACATCGGCTGCATCCCGTCGAAAGCGCTGCTTTACGCCTCCGAACTGTTCGAGGAGGTCGGGCACAAGTTCGGCAAGATGGGCATCGGCGTGTCCGCGCCCAAGCTCGACCTCGCGGCGATGATGGCGTTCAAGGACCAGGGCGTCGACGGCAACGTCAAGGGCGTCGACTTCCTGCTCAAGAAAAACAAGGTTGATGCCTATTTCGGCGCCGGCCGTATCGCCGCGCCCGGCAAGGTCGAGGTGAAAACCGCCGACGGCAAGACACAGACGCTGGAAACGAAATCGATCGTCGTCGCTACCGGCTCCGACGTAGCCCGGCTCAAGGGCATCGAACTCGACGAGAAGCGCATTGTCTCATCGACCGGCGCGCTGACGCTTCCCAAGGTGCCCGAGCATCTGCTCGTGGTCGGCGCCGGCGTGATCGGCCTTGAATTGGGATCAGTGTGGCGGCGGCTCGGCGCCAAGGTGACGGTGGTGGAATTCCTCGACGGTGTGCTTGCCCGGCATGGACGGCGAAGTCCGCCGCCAGGCGCAGCGCCTGTTCGAAAAGCAGGGCATGATGTTCAAGCTGTCATCCAAGGTCACGGCGGTCGATACGTCGGGTGCGAAGCTGAAGGCGGGCGTCGAGCCGGCCAAAGGCGGCGCGGTGGAAACCATCGAAGCTGACGTTGTGCTCGTCGCCATCGGCCGCGTGCCGTACACCGAGGGACTCGGGCTGAAAGAGGCCAGCGTGAAACTCGACGAGCGCGGCCGCGTCGTCGTCGATCATTATTACGCGACCAACGTGCCCGGCATCTGGGCGATCGGCGACGTCATCGCCGGGCCGATGCTGGCCCATAAAGCTGAAGACGAAGGTGTGGCAGTTGCCGAAATCCTGGTCGGGCAGGCCGGTCACGTGAACTACGACGCCATTCCGAACGTGGTCTACACCTATCCGGAAATCGCCACCGTCGGCAAAAGTGAGGAAGAGCTTAAAAACGCCGGCGTCGCCTATAACGTCGGCAAGTTTCAGATGATGGCCAATGGCCGCGCCAAGGTGAACCAGACCGCCGAGGGCTTCATCAAAATCCTCGCCGACGCCAAGACCGACCGCGTGCTTGGCGTGCACATGGTGTGCGCCGACGCCGGCAACATGATCGCGGAAGCCGTGCTCGCCATGGAATTCGGCGCATCCGCCGAGGACATCGCGCGCACCTGCCACGCGCATCCGACGCTGCCCGAGGCGGTGAAGGAAGCCGCCATGGCGGTGGCCAAGCGCGCGATTCATATGTAGCGCGCTGTCATTCCGGGGCGCACGCCAAAGGCGTGCGAACCCGGAATCCCTAACCACAGAGCCATCGACTTAATCTCACACCGGGGTTATGGATTCCGGGTCTCGGCGCTTGCGCGCCACGCCGGGAATGACAATCAAAAAATTTTTCACAGGGAGAAACAATGGCCAAGGGTCACAAGGACAAAGTCGCCGTCATCACCGGCGGTGCCAACGGCATCGGGCAGGCGTTTGCCAAGCGGCTGGCTGAAGACGGCGTCGACATCGCGGTGGTCGATCTCGCTGACGGCGCCGGTACGGTAAAGCTGGTAGAAGCCGCCGGGCGGCGGGCGATTTACGTCAAGACCGACGTATCGTCGGAAGAGTCGGTCGCCGCCCTGGCCAAGGCGGTCAGCGCCAAGTTCAGCCACGTCGACATTGTGGTGAATTGCGCCGGCATCTTCCCGCAAAAGGAATTTCCCGAGATGACTTTCGCCGACTGGCGCAAGGTGCTGTCGATCAACCTCGACGGCACCTTCCTGGTGACGGCGGCGTTCGTGTCCGGCATGCGCGCGCGCAAATGGGGCCGCGTCGTCAACATGGCGTCGTCGACGCTCGGTTCGGTGGTTACCGGCTTTGCGCACTACGTCGCCAGCAAAGGCGGCATTGTCGGCTTCACCCGGGCGCTGGCGTCCGATCTCGCGCCCGACGGCATCACGGTCAACGCCATCGCGCCCGGCCTGACGCGCTCGCCCGGTACGCTGGTGCGCGCGCCGCGGCCGGCGTTCAAGACGATGGACGAGGAGTTCGCCGCGGTCGCCCAGATGCAGGCGATCAAGCGCGTGGAGGTGCCGGAGGACCTGGTCGGCGCGGTGTCGTTTTTGACCAGCGACGATTCCGCGTTCATCACCGGCCAGACGCTGAATGTGGATGGCGGAAGGGTGAGAACCTAGCCCGCTCGTCAATCTCGCTTCCCCTCTCCCCTCGTGTGAGAGGGAAAGAAGCGGCATACGCGCCATTTTTCTCAGGCCGCCTTAATCGTGCCGGCAAACTGCACTATATATTTCCCCCATGCGCCGCTGGCTCCGCCCGCTCTGGGTCATTCTCGCGCTGCTGTTCCTGCTGGAAGCGTGGCTGTGGGATCATCTCGAGCCCATCGTCGCGCGCGCCGTCAATGTTATTCCCTGGGGCCGGGTCAAGCTCTGGCTCAAGAGCATGATCGAGGACCTGCCGCCCTGGGCGGCGCTTGGCGTCTTCATCATCCCCTTCATCGTGCTGCTGCCGCTCAAGTTCCTCGAGGTGTTCTTTATCGCCAAGCGGCAATGGCTCGCCGCCGGCCTAGTGCTGATCGTGGCCAAGCTGCTCGGCCTCGGCGTCACCGCTTTCGTGTTCGACGCAACGCGCGGCAAACTGCTGCAGTTGGGCTGGTTCGCTCGCATGTTCGACTGGTTCATGTGGGCGCGCGATTGGGCGCACGAGATCACCGAGCCGGTGCGCGAACGCGCGCAGCAACTGATGTGGCTGTTGAAGCCGCAACGGGCGGGACGCTTTCTGCGCCGGCTGATGAAGCTGCGCCGCCGCGCCTACCGCAGCCGGCCGGCCTAGTGCACCAGTATATGTACGAGGTGGGGCGCCCACAGGCCGATGCCCGTGAAGGCCAGACCCACCACGCCGAGCAGACCGGACAGCCAGCCCAGCACAACCATGCCGGTGATCACTTGCGCCGAGGCCAACACGATGCCGATTTGGAACGCGGCTGAGGCAATTTCGTAATTGTGATAGCGCGACATCGCCAATTCGCGCTTTTCCTCGGACTCCTTGGCGCGTTCGGCGAGCTGCTTGCGCCCGTCCTTGCCTTCCGGGTCATCGTCATAGCGGTCGGCGGTCTTCTTCCAGCCGTCAATCACCTTCTGAATGTGCGACTTCGCGTCCGCGTCGGTCGCGCGATCGGCGGCGAGCTGCAATTGCTCCGCCGCAGTGCGCAGAATCGTGCCGCGGATGTGTTTGGCCTGATAGAAGGCCCACAGATCGTTGGTGGTGACGTTGTAGGTGATGGCGGCGGTCTGCGAGCTCTTGCCCAGCGTCTCGGAGAACGCCAGGAACAGCGCCAGCACCGAAATCAGCAGGGCGATTTTCTTGTTGGAATGCGCCGCATGCTCGGCGTGCTCGGCATGTTCCAGATTTTCGTGTGCGCTCATCGCCGTCCCCCAATGAATGGCGCGGCGACGTTGCTATGAAATCCGGTCCGCGCGCAAGAGGGGCGTTAAGCCCGCGGATGGGCGCTGGCATAAACCTCAAGTAAACGCTCGGAATCGACCGCGGTGTAGATTTGCGTGGTCGACAGCGAGGCGTGGCCGAGCAGTTCCTGGATCGCGCGCAGGTCGCCGCCGCGCGCCAGCAGATGCGTGGCGAATGAATGACGCAGCGCGTGCGGCGTCGCCGTGTCGGGCAGGCCGAGCGCACCGCGTAGGCGCGCCATGGCCAGTTGCACGACGCGCGGGGAGAGCGGCCCGCCGCGCGCGCCGACGAACAGCGGCCCGTCGTCCGGCAGATCGCGCGGGCAGAGCGCGACGTAGTCCGCGATCAGCTTGGCGACCTGCGGCAGCATCGGCACCATGCGTGCCTTATTGCCCTTGCCGGTGACGGTGATGGCATCGCCCTCGACCAAATCATTGGGTTTAAGTGAAAGCGCTTCCGAGATGCGTAGTCCCGAGCCGTAGAGCAGGCCGAGCACGGCGGCGTCGCGCGCGACGATCCACGGCTCGCTGTGCTCGCCGGCGCGCAAGTCCGTATCGGAAATCCGTGTCGCCGTGGCGATGGTCAGCGGCTTCGGCAACGTCTTGCCCACCTTGGGTGCGCGCACGGCGGCGAGTGCGCCGACCTTGCCCTTGCCGTTGCGCTCGAGGAACCGCGCGAAGGAGCGCGCCCCGGCCAGCACCCGCATCAGCGATCGGCTGCTCAGTCCCTCGCTGCGTCGCTCGGCCATGAAGGCGCGCACGTCAGCGGGCGTGAGCTTGGCGAGTTGTTTGAGCGAGGGCGCGCCACCGAGATGATGGCTGAGGAAATCGAGGAACTGGCCGACGTCGCGCGCATAGGCTTCCAGCGTTTTCGGCGACATGCGCCGTTCCGCGCCGAGATAGCCGAGCCAGCGGGCGATTTCGGCGATTACGTCAGGGGCGGCTAGCGTGTTCATCACGGGCAGAGTGTCACTGCTTTCTTCACCCTTCCTTAAGCGCGCGGAATCGGCCTAGATCCATCGCTATGAGCACGCGTGTTATCGACGTTCTGGTGCCGGTGGCGCTGGACCAGACCTATTCCTACCGGGTGCCGGCGGGCATGGAGCTCGGCGTCGGCGACCTGGTGGCGGTGCCTTTGGGCGCGCGCGGCGAGACCATGGGCGTGGTCTGGGCGGAGAACCCGGCGCCCAATCCGCGCCTGCACAACCGCATGAAGGACGTGGCGGACAAGCTCGACGTGCCGCCGCTGAAGCCCGAGCTGCGCAAGTTCGTCGATTGGGTCGCCGACTACACGCTGGCGCCGCGCGGTATGGTGCTGCGCATGGCGCTGCGCATGGGCGAGCATCTCGGGCCGGCGCGCGAACGCATCGGCGTGCGGCTCGCCGGACCGCAGCCCGCCCGCGTGACGCCGGCGCGCGCGCGCGTGCTTGGCGTTTTCGCCGACCGCCTCACGCGCGCCAAAGGCGACGCCGCGCGCGAAGCGGGCGTCAGCGCCGGCGTGATCGACGGTCTGATCGACGAGGGCACGCTGGAAACCGTGGTGTTGCCGCCGGGGCCGGTGACGCGGGCGCCCGATCCGGATTTCCGCAAGCCCGAATTTTCGCTCGGCCAGCTCGCCGCCGCCGATGCGCTGCGCACCACCGTCGACCAAGGCGGCTATGCGGTGACGCTGCTCGACGGCGTGACCGGCTCAGGGAAAACGGAAGTCTATTTCGAGGCGGTGGCGGAAAACATCCGGAAAAGACGGCAAACGCTGATCCTGATGCCGGAAATTGCGCTGACCGCGCAGTCGCTCGACCGCTTCACCGCCCGCTTCGGCACCCGCCCGGCGGAATGGCATTCGCAACTGTCGCCGCGCCTGCGCGCACGTACTTGGGCGGCGGTCGCGGATAACGAAGTGTCGGTGGTGGTCGGCGCGCGCTCGGCGCTGTTCCTGCCGTATGCGGATCTTGGTTTGATCGTCGTCGATGAAGAGCATGACCCCGCCTACAAGCAGGAGGACGGCGCGCATTATCACGCCCGCGACATGGCGGTGGTCCGCGGCAGCGTGGCCAAGATCCCGGTGGTGCTCGCTTCGGCGACGCCGTCGGTGGAATCCGAAGTCAACGCGCGGCGCGGCCGTTACAAGCGCATCCATCTGCCGGAGCGTTTCGGCGGAGCGCATCTGCCGACGATCGAGGCGATCGACATGCGGCGCGAGGGTCCGCCGCGCGGCCGCTTCATCGCGCCACGGCTGGCGGAGGCGGTGAAAAACGCGCTGGAAAGCCGCGAGCAGGCGCTGTTGTTCCTCAATCGCCGCGGCTACGCGCCGCTGACGCTGTGCCGCGCTTGCGGCTTCCGCCTGCAATGCCCGAATTGCGATGCTTGGCTGGTCGATCACCGCTTCAAGCGGCGGCTGGTCTGCCACCATTGCGGCTTCTCCATGCCGCCGCCGGCGGAATGTCCGCAATGCCACACCGCCGAAAGCTTCGCGCCCATCGGGCCCGGCGTCGAGCGCTTGGAGCAGGAGGCGGCCGAACTGTTCCCCGGTGCGCGCATTCTCGTTCTGTCGAGCGACCTCGTGGAATCCATGGAGCGCCTGCGCGCCGAACTCGACGACGTGGCCGAGGGTCGCTTCGACGTCGTCATCGGCACGCAGCTCGTTGCCAAGGGCCACCATTTCCCCAAGCTCAATCTGGTCGGCATCATCGACGCCGATCTCGGCCTCGGCAACGGCGATCCGCGCGCGGCCGAGCGCACGTTCCAGCTTTTGCATCAGGTGGTCGGCCGCGCCGGCCGCGAGGAAGGGCGCGGCGTCGGCTTTTTGCAGACGCATCAGCCCGAGCATCCGGTGATGAAGGCGTTGATCCTGGGCGACCGCGAGGCGTTCTATTCGAGCGAGATCGCGCTGCGCGAGAAGACCGGCTATCCGCCGTTCGGGCGGCTCGCCGGTCTGGTGATCACCGCCAACGAGCGGCACGCCGCGGAGTCCTACGGCCGCACCCTCATCTCGCATGCGCCGAAGGACGAGCATGTGCGCATCCTCGGCCCCGCCGAGGCGCCGATCGCGGTGGTGCGCGGCCGGCATCGCTTCCGCGTGCTGGTGAAGGCGCCGCGCGCTTTCGATCTGTCGGCCTATCTGCGGCGATGGCTCGCCGCCGCGCCCAGGCCGCGCGGTAATGTGCGGCTGGAGGTCGATGTCGATCCGCAGAGCTTTTTTTAAAGCTACTCCGGCAACTCGGTATGCTTCACGTTCGGCTGCAGCAGCACGCTCGCCGCGGCGGCAAAGATCAGCGCGAAGCCGATGGCGTCGGTGAGGCTCGGCCGCTCGCCATTGACCAGCGCGGAGCCGACGACGCCGACCACCGGCACCAGCAGCGACCCGAGCGAGGCGGTCATTGCCGGCAGCCGCTCGATGATGACGAACCAGAGGAAATAGGCGAGGCCCATACCGACGAAGCCGTTATAGGCGAGCCAGAGAGCGACGTTGGTCGGCAGCGGCCAGAGCTGCGGCAGGCCTTCGAACCAGACCATGCCGGCGAAGAGCATCAGCCAGCCGAACAGCAATTGCCACGATGCCACCGCAAGCGTCGGCGCGGCGATCTTCGCCCATTTCAGGTAGATCGTGCCGGCTGCCCAGCTCCAGGCGCAGCCGAGCGCAAGCAGCGCGCCGAAGGGAAAGCCGCTGCGCGCCAGCGGCTCGATCAAAACCGCGAGACCGAGCGCGCAGAGCGCCAGCGCGCCGAGCTTCACCGGCGTCAGCCGCTCCTTGAGCACGATGCGCGCCAGCAGTGCCGACCAGATCGGCATCGAATAGGCGATGACGATGGCGCGCGACGTCGTGCCGTAGACCTGCGCATAGGCGGAGCCGACGCCGAAGGCGGCGACGTTGAAAAATCCGGCGACGACGACCTTGAGCCGGTCCTTGCGCGCGATTGTCAGCGGCACGCGGCAGACGTAAGCCGCGGCGAACAAGGTCAACGTGCCGAGGCCGATGCCGACCGTGCGCAGCGTCCACGGCTGCAGCGCCTGCAAAATGATGCGCGCGGCGACCCAGTTGAAGCCCCAGGCCAGTCCCATGGCCACGACCATGAGCTTCGCGCCAGCAGTTGCGTCGGGGCGCGGCTGCCCGCTCACTCCGGCATCTCCGTGTGCTGGACGTTTGGCTGCAGCAGCACGCAGGCCGCCGCCGCGAAGATCAGCAGGAAGCCGATGATGTCAGGCACGGTCGGCCGCTCGCCGAGCAGGATGGTCGAGGCACTGACGCCGATCACCGGCACCAGCAGCGAGCCGAGCGAGGCGGTAATGGTCGGCAGCCGTCCGATGATCGACCACCACAGGAAATGCGCGAGGCCGACGCCGAACAGGCCGACATAGAGGATCGCCAGCATGGTTTTGCCGGTGAGCGGCCACAGAAGCGGCGCGCCTTCGAAAACGAATGTGCCGGCCGCGATGAAGACGAAACCGAACAGCAACTGCCAGGCCGCGTTGGCCAAGGGTTCGATTTTGACCTTGGCCCATTTGATGTAGACGGTCGCGATACACCAGCTTAGGGCGCAGCCGAGCGAGTAGAAGACGAAGGGCGGAAATCCAATGGCGAACAGCGGCCAGAGCAAAATGGCCAATCCTGCCACGCAAAGGCAAAAGGCGACGATACGGATGCGGGTGAGCTTTTCGCCGAGCACGAGGGCGCTGAGCATTGTGGTCCAGATCGGCATCGAATAGGTGATGATGATCGCGCGGCTGGTTGCCCCGCTTAATTGCGCGAAGCCGGAGAGGACCTGGAATGCGGCGACGTTGAAGAAGCCGGCCACCATCACATGGCGGACTTCGCCGCGCGGCACCCGCAAATCGTGCCCGGTGAGCAGGGCGGCGGCGAACAGGATCGCGGCGCCGATGCCGGCGCCGGCAAAGCGCAGGCTCCAGGGCGACACCTCGACCAGCGCCCAGGCCGCCGCGATCCAGTTGAAGCCCCAGGCGAAGGCCAGCAGCACGACCAACAGCTTTGCCGTGGCGGCAGCGTCGCGCGTGGCGTTTTTTGATGACATGTGCCGTCGGTTCCCGGGCAGGTGAAGCGGCGCGCACGGTATCGGTAGCCCGCAAGCATGGCGAGGTATCCCTCGGATGCAAAATTGCGGGCTGGGTTTCTCTCCTCCCCATCGCTTCGCGCGGGGAAGGCAAATGAGTACAACGCGGCGCTGCGGTTTGACCCGCCATGTTGCACCGCCATCGGCCCTGTGTTAGCTAGCGCCTCGATTTCATGGGGGTTCCGCGGGCTTCCGCGACGTCCTCATAAATCGGAATTCCCTCTTGGATTCCAATAGTTTGCGCCGCCATTCTGCGACGGCGCCCGCCTTGTGAATGAAGTAACGAAAAAAGAGCGTCAGGTGGCTGGTACAGATCCGATTATTTCCGGCATGGCCGGGCGGTATGCGAATGCCCTGTTCGAGTTGGCGCTCGACAACAAGGCGGTCGACGCCGTCAAGGCCGATCTCGACCGCTTCGACGCGCTGATCGCCGACAATCCCGACCTTACGCGGCTGGTGCGCAGCCCGGTGTTCGGCGCCGACGAGCAATTGCGCGCGCTGGCCGCGATCCTCGACAAGGCCGGTATCACAGGGCTCGCCGCCAATTTCCTGCGCGTCATCACCACCAACCGCCGGCTGTTCGCCGTGCGCGACATGATCCGCGCCTACCGCGCGCTGGTGGCCCACCACAAGGGCGAGGTGACCGCGCAGGTCACCGTCGCCGAGCCGCTCAGCGACAAGAATCTCGGCGCGCTCAAAGACGCGCTCAAATCAGTGACCGGTGGCAAGGACATCGACTTCGACGTCAGGATCGAGCCGGCCATTATTGGCGGGCTGATCGTCAAGGTCGGCAGCCGCATGGTCGACTCATCTCTCCGTACTAAATTGAATGCGATCAAGATCGCGATGAAAGAGGCCCGCTGATGGATATCCGCGCCGCAGAAATTTCCGCCATCCTGAAAGAGCAGATCCAGAATTTCGGCCAGGAAGCCGAAGTCTCCGAGGTCGGCCAGGTTCTGTCCGTTGGCGACGGCATTGCCCGCGTCTACGGCCTCGACAACGTGCAGGCCGGCGAAATGGTCGAGTTCGAGAACGGCGTGCGCGGCATGGCGCTCAACTTAGAGACCGACAACGTCGGTATCGTGATCTTCGGCAACGACCGCGAAATCAAGGAAGGCCAGACCGTCAAGCGCACCGGCGCCATCGTCGACGTGCCGGTCGGCAAGGGCCTGCTCGGCCGCGTGGTCGATGCGCTCGGCAACCCGATCGATGGCAAGGGCCCGATCAAGTCCGACACCCGCGCGCGCGTCGACGTGAAGGCGCCCGGCATTATCCCGCGCAAGTCGGTGAATGAGCCGATGGCGACCGGCCTCAAAGCGATCGACGCGCTGATCCCGATCGGCCGCGGCCAGCGCGAGCTGATCATCGGCGACCGCCAGACCGGCAAGACCGCGATCGCGCTCGACACCATCCTCAACCAGAAGCCGCTCAACGCGCAGACCGACGAGAAGATCAAGCTCTACTGCGTCTATGTCGCGGTCGGGCAGAAGCGTTCGACCGTCGCGCAGTTCGTCAAGGTGCTGGAGGAGCAGGGCGCGCTCGATTATTCGATCATCGTCGCCGCCACCGCGTCCGATCCGGCGCCGATGCAGTTCCTGGCGCCGTTCGCCGGCTGCACCATGGGCGAATATTTCCGCGACAACGGCATGCACGCGGTCATCATCTATGACGACCTGTCGAAACAGGCCGTCGCCTACCGCCAGATGTCGCTGCTGCTGCGCCGCCCGCCCGGCCGCGAAGCCTATCCGGGCGACGTGTTCTACCTGCACTCGCGCCTGCTCGAGCGCGCCGCCAAGATGAACGACGACAACAAAGGCGGCTCGCTCACCGCGCTGCCGGTGATCGAGACGCAGGCCAACGACGTGTCGGCCTACATCCCGACCAACGTGATTTCGATCACCGACGGCCAGATCTTCCTGGAAACCGACCTGTTCTATCAGGGCATCCGCCCGGCGGTGAACGTCGGCCTGTCGGTGTCACGCGTCGGCTCCGCCGCCCAAACCAAGGCGATGAAAAAGGTCGCCGGCAAGATCAAGGGCGAGCTCGCGCAATACCGCGAAATGGCGGCCTTCGCGCAGTTCGGCTCCGACCTCGACGCCACCACGCAGCGCCTGCTGGCGCGCGGCTCGCGCCTGACCGAGCTGTTGAAGCAGCCGCAGTTCTCGCCGCTGAAGATGGAAGAGCAGGTCTGCGTGATCTATGCCGGCGTCAACGGCTATCTCGACAAGTTCGAGGTGGCGCGTGTGCGTGCCTTCGAACAGGGCCTGCTCACGCTCATGCGCACCAAGCACGCCGACCTGCTCGATTCGATCCGCAAGAGCGGTGACCTCTCCGACGCCGACGCGGCCAAGCTCAAGGGCGTGGTCGACGGCTACGCCAAGACTTTCACCTGAGCCTTGAAAGCGTAATCCGCAAGGACTGATCCTGGATGGCTTCACTCAAGGACATGCGCGTTCGCATCGCCGCGACCAAGGCGACGCAGAAAATCACCAAGGCCATGCAGATGGTCGCGGCGTCCAAGCTGCGCCGCGCGCAGGTGGCGGCGGAAGCGGCACGTCCTTATTCCGAACGCATGAGCAAGGTGCTGGGCTCGATCGCGTCGGCGGTGGCCGGCAGCGATTCCGCGCCCAAGCTGTTGGCCGGCACCGGCGACGACAAGGTGCACTTGCTGGTCGTTTGCACCGCCGAGCGCGGCCTGTGCGGCCCGTTCAACTCATCAATCGTGCGGCTCGCGCGCGAGCGCATCAATTCGCTCGTCGGCCAAGGCAAGGAGGTCAAGATCCTCTGCGTCGGCCGCAAGGGCCTCGATCAATTGCGCCGGCAATACGGCAAGCTGGTGCTCGAGACGATCGAACTACGCGGCGTCAAGCAGATGGGCTTCGAGCAGGCCGAGATGATTTCCAAGAAAATCGTCGCTCTGTTCGACGCGGGTGCCTTCGACGTCTGCACGTTGTTCTTCTCGCGCTTTAGGTCGGTGATCGCGCAGATCCCGACCGCGCAGCAGATCATCCCGCCGATGTTCGAGCCGGCCAAGGAGGCCGGTGCGGCCGCGTCTTACGAATACGAGCCGGACGAGGGAGACATCCTCGCCGAACTGTTGCCACGCAACCTGTCAGTGCAGGTGTTCCGCGCGCTCTTGGAAAACGCCGCCTCCGAGCAGGGCGCGCGCATGAGCGCGATGGACAACGCCACCCGCAACGCCGGCGAAATGATCCGCAAGCAGACACTCACCTACAACCGCACGCGCCAGGCGATGATCACCAAGGAACTGATCGAGATTATCTCCGGCGCCGAGGCTCTCTGAGCATGAGCAGGCTCGGAGCCGAGGAATTGAGCTTCTAAGAGGATTAAAATGGCCACCACCCAGAACGCAGTCGGGAAGATCACCCAGGTCATCGGCGCCGTCGTCGACGTGCAATTCGAAGGTGATTTGCCTCCGATTCTCAATGCCTTAGAGACGAAAAACGGCGGCAACAGGCTGGTGCTGGAAGTTGCCCAGCATCTCGGCGAATTGACCGTGCGCACCATCGCCATGGATTCGACCGAGGGCCTCGTGCGCAGCCAGGAAGTTATGGATACCGGCCAGCCGATCTCGGTCCCCGTCGGCCCGGAATTGCTCGGCCGCATCATCAACGTGATCGGCGACCCGGTCGATGAAGCAGGTCCCGTCAACGCGAAGGCGACGCGCGCGATCCATCAAGAAGCGCCGAGCTATACGGATCAGTCCACCGAGGCGCAGATTCTGGTCACCGGCATCAAGGTGGTGGACCTGCTCGCGCCTTACGCCAAGGGCGGCAAGATCGGCCTGTTCGGCGGCGCCGGCGTCGGCAAGACCGTGCTGATCATGGAGCTCATCAACAACGTCGCTAAGGCGCACGGCGGTTATTCGGTGTTCGCCGGAGTCGGCGAGCGCACGCGCGAAGGCAACGACCTCTATCACGAGATGATCGAGTTGGGCGTCAACAAGGACCCGCGCAAAGGCTCGGTCGAGGGCTCCAAGTGCGCGCTGGTGTACGGCCAGATGAACGAGCCGCCGGGCGCCCGCGCCCGCGTCGGACTGAGTGGATTGACGGTCGCCGAACACTTCCGCGACCAGGGCCAGGACGTGCTGTTCTTCGTCGACAACATCTTCCGCTTCACCCAGGCCGGCTCGGAAGTGTCGGCGCTGCTCGGCCGCATCCCGTCGGCGGTGGGCTATCAGCCGACGCTCGCCACCGACATGGGCGCGCTGCAGGAGCGCATCACCACCACCCACAAGGGCTCGATCACCTCGGTGCAGGCGATCTACGTGCCGGCCGACGACTTGACCGACCCGGCGCCGGCCACCTCATTCGCGCACTTGGACGCGACCACCGTGCTGTCGCGCGACATCGCCGCCAAGGGCATCTATCCGGCGGTCGATCCGCTCGACTCCACCTCACGCATGCTGTCGCCGCTGATCGTCGGCGACGAGCATTACGCGGTCGCCCGCCAAGTGCAGCAGATCCTCCAACGCTACAAAGCGCTGCAGGACATCATCGCCATTCTCGGCATGGACGAACTGTCGGAAGAGGATAAGACCGCGGTGGCGCGCGCGCGCAAGATAGAGCGCTTCCTGTCGCAGCCGTTCTTCGTCGCCGAAGTATTCACCGGCTCGCCCGGCAAGCTCGTTGACCTCGCCGACACCATCAAGGGCTTCAAGGGCCTGTGCGAAGGCAAGTACGATCACCTGCCGGAAGCCGCCTTCTACATGGTCGGCACCATCGAAGAGGCGGTCGAGAAGGGCAAGAAGCTTGCGGCGGAAGCGGCGTAAGCGATGCAAGGGCGCTCGAACCTGCTTGCGTTTCTCGTCGTCGGCTTGCTGGTCGGCGCGCTGAGCGGCTATCTCACGCGGCCGGAGTCGGCGGAAATCAAGCTCGGTCCGCTGAATATCGAAGTGAAGGGGGATCAAGTCGCGCGCGGCAATGGGCCGCTGACCAGCAGCCAGATGCAGCACATCGCCATCATCGCAGCGATCGGCGGCGTCATCGGGCTTGCGGTCGGGTTCGCGATGGGCAGAGGCAGGGGCTGATAGAACAATGGCTAGCATTTCATTTCGATCTGGTCTCGCCGGAAAAGCTCTTGTTCTCCGGCGACGTGGAACAGGTAGACGTACCCGGAGTTGAAGGCGACTTTGGCGTGCTCGCCAACCACGCACCCTATGTCGCCACCGTGCGGCCGGGAATTCTGACCGTTCACGGCACAAGCGGAACGCAGAAGATCGTCGTCCTCGGCGGCTTCGTCGAGGTATCGGCGCAAGGCCTCACCGTGCTGGCCGATGTGGCCGAAACGGTCGAGGACATCGACCGCGCGATGATCGCCACCCGCATCAGGGAATTGGAGAGCCGTATCGAAAAGACCGAGGCCGGCTCCGAGCTCGACAAGCTCATCACGCGGCTCGATCACTTCAGGACCGTCGACCGGCACTTGACCGGCACGGCGATGCATTAGCTGCCTCGCGCGAACGTCTCGAACTCCTTCACCACCCGCTCGTAGGTCTGCCGCTTGAACGGCACGACCAGATCGGGCAATTCGCTTAATCCCGCCCAGCGCCAGGCGATGAATTCCGGCGCGTGCCCGCCGCCGGGATGCACGATATCGATTTCGTCGTCGCTGCCGGTGAAGCGCAACGCGTACCATTTCTGCTTCTGTCCGCGGTATTTGCCGCCCCAAGCCTGGCCGACGATGTCGCGTGGGATGTCGTAAGCGAGCCATTCAGCGACTTCGCCAAGCTTCTCCACCGAACGGATATTGGTTTCCTCGTAAAGCTCGCGCAGCGCCGCCTTATACGGGTCTTCGTTCTCGTCGATGCCGCCCTGCGGCATCTGCCAGGCATGGGTTGCGTCGATGTGCTCGGGGCCGCTCGAGGCGGCGACCGATGAACACGAGACCGGCGCGGTTGAGCACCATCATCCCGGCGCAGGGACGATAGGGCAGGGATCGAAGGGGGGCATTCGTACTCCGTCATTCGGGGTGGCGCGTTACTTCGCGCCCGTGAATGACACTATGACGACTTTTCCTTCACCGCCACCATGGTGATCGGAACCAGCACGAAGCCGCGCGCCTCCACTGCTTTCGCCCATCGGCGATGCGCGCCACGGTCGCCGGCAACGCGGTGGCGAGCCCGATCGCGGTTCCGTGTTCGCGCGCCGCCAACTCGAGCCGCGCGAGCGCGCGGTCGATCTCGACCGGCGTCGGCACGGAATGATCACGACATCGGTCTTGGCGAACGGAAAGTTATGACTGCCGGCGAGCTGGCCGGCGATGCTGCGCGGCGATGAGCCGTCGTCCACATAGATCAATCCGCGCTTGGCGGTCTCGCGCAATACCGGCGCCAGCGACGGTTCGGAGGAGGTGAAGCGCGCGCCCATGTAACTCACGATACCGACATAACCCTGTAAGCGGCTCATCTGCCAATGCAGCCGGTCGATGTTCTGGTCCGCCGTGAGCGAGGTCAGCAGGGTCTCCGGCCCGGGATCATTGTCGGGATAGTCGAACGGCTCCATCGGAGACTGCAGCAGCACTTCGTGGTCTTGGGCCGCACGCGCACTCTCGGCGAGCTTGTCGAGATCGTTGCCATAGGGCGCGATCGCCAGCGTCACCGGCGCCGGCAATTTCGCCAAGGCGTCGGCGGTGCCGGTCGCGCTGATGCCGAGACCGCCGACGATAATGGCAATGCGCGGAGCACCGGTCTTCTCGGGCGGCAGCTTGCGTGGGTGGGCAAAAGCGCCGGAATGGACGCGCGCCGTCCGCTGCGACTTTCGGGATGGCGCCATGGCGCGTGGTTTCCAGGAGCCTGACCGGCCGCCGGTTTCTGCGCGGCTCTCACTCCTTGCCCGGAAGGACGACGTCCTGATGCTTTCCGCTGGAGCCGTCGATAATGGTGATGGTCTTGCTGCCCGGCGGCGGGTTCGCCGCGGCGGGTATCTCCACCTTCACGGCCGGCGCGGCGTCGGATCGCGGTGCCGTCATGGCGGGAATGTTGCTGGCCATCGCCAACAGCGGGCTTCGCCGTCGTCTTGGTCGAGCTGGCCGGTGGCGACCACCGCGGTCGGCTCGCCGCCCAGGGGGTCTTTCACAAAGACCGCCCAAGCCACCACGGCAATGCCGAACAGCCCCAACACGCCCGCCAGCAGTTGCGGGCCGGCGGCCGGCAGCTTCGACGGCCGCTTCTTTTCTTCTGGCCAAGGGGGCGCTCAGATCATCCAATGCCAAGGACCAAATCCTCGCGAATCATCGGCGGAGTCTAGCACGCGACGATTTTCAGCGGGTTTGCCACAAACGAACGGGGCGGCGCTACGAGCCGCCCCGTTGGAACCTGCCGTTTTGTTGACCGGGCCCGCGTTTAGTTTGGCACCGGGGTCTTCGGATTCGGCGGAAACGCCGAATTGACCACGGTCCCGCGCAGCAGGTCTTCCGCCATGATCAGCGCCTTGTCGTTCTTCGGGTCCGGCGGAACATAGGCCTGCGAGCCGGTCTGCTCCTTGCCGGAGTTGCCCTTCAGGTGGCCGCGCAGCGAGGCCTCGCCCTTGGTGCTGGTGTCGGACTTTGCCTGAATTTCGGGCGGCACGTCCTGCAGCACCTCGATGTCGGGCACGATGCCCTTGGCCTGGATCGAGCGGCCGGACGGCGTGAAGTAGCGCGCGGTGGTCAACCGCAACGCGCCGTTGCCGGAGCCGAGCGGAATGATGGTCTGCACCGAGCCCTTGCCGAACGACCGGGTACCGATGACGGTGACCCGCCTGTGGTCCTGCAGGGCACCGGCGACGATTTCCGAGGCCGAGGCCGAGCCGCCGTTGATCAGCACGATCACCGGCTTGCCGTTGGTGAGGTCGCCCGGCCGCGCGTTGAAGCGCTGCGTCTCTTCCGGGTTGCGGCCGCGGGTGGACACGATCTCGCCCTTTTGCAGGAACGCATCTGACACCGAGATCGCCTGATCGAGCAGGCCGCCCGGATTGTTGCGCAGGTCGAGGATATAGCCCTTGAGCTTGTCGTTGGAGACCTTCGCGGTGATGTCGGCGATCGCCTTCTTCAATCCGTCGGTGGTCTGCTCATTGAATTGCGTGAGCCGGATATAGCCGACGTCGTCGCCTTCCACCTGCGAGCGCACCGAGCGCACGCGGATGATGTCGCGCGTGATGGTGATCTCCAGCGGCTTGTCATTGCCCTTGCGCATGACGGTAAGCTTGATCTTGGTGTTCACCGGTCCGCGCATTTTCTCGACCGCCTGATTTAGGGTGAGGCCCTGCACCTGCTCGCCGTCGAGTTGGGTGATGATGTCGTTGGCCATGATGCCGGCCTTGGCGGCGGGCGTCTCGTCGATCGGCGCGACCACCTTGATCAGGCCGTCTTCCATGGTGACCTCGATGCCGAGCCCGCCGAATTCGCCGCGGGTCTGCACTTGCATGTCGCGGAAGCTTTTCGGATCCATGTAGCTCGAATGCGGATCGAGCCCGGCCAGCATGCCGTTGATCGCGGTCTCGATCAGCTTCTGATCGTCCGGCTTCTCGACGTAGTCGGCGCGCACGCGCTCGAACACGTCGCCGAACAGATTGAGCTGCCGATAGGTGTCCGCGGCCGCCGCTTTGGCCGTCGACCCGACGAAGATCATGTACGGCTGAGTTGCGAGCAGCGTCATTGCCGCACCAGCCGCCGCGCCGAGAAGTATGAGGGTTGTCTTGCGCATTATCCGCGAGCCTTTTCACCTTCGCCAGCCGCCCACCATGGGCCTGGATCGACGGGAGTCCCGTCCTTACGAAACTCGATATAGAGAACCGGTTGGCTGGAGCCTGTCGCAAGGATAGCCGCGATATGGGAGCTACTTCCCATGACCGCCACGGGTTCTCCGGTCAGCACGAACTGTCCGAGATCTACTGATATCCGTTCCATCCCAGCGAGCAAGATATGATACCCGTTGCCGGCATTGAGGATCAAGAGTTGTCCGTAGGATCGGAAAGGACCGGCGTAAACGACCCAGCCGTCGGCCGGCGCCGTCACCTGGGCACCGGCCCGGGTCGCGATGGATAAGCCCTTTTCCACTCCGCCGATGCCGTCGGGAGCACCAAATTCCTTCAATTTGACGCCGTTAACCGGAATTGGAACTCGGCCGCGCAGCGATGCGAAGGCGACCGCCGGCGCCAGCCGCCCCGGATCGTGCAGCGCCGTCATGGCCGGCCGCGTATCGCTGCGGGCGGCCTCGCGGGCGGCCCGAGTTGCCGGATCCAGTCCCTGCTCGAGCTTGGCGATCAAATCTTTGAGATTGTCGACCTGACGTGCCAATTCGGACGCGCGCGCCCGCTCGGCATCGAGGGCCTTCTCGCGCTCGGCCTGCCGCTTTTGCCGCTCGTCGATCAGCGCGGTCATGCGCGTGCGCTCGTCATGCAGCGAGGCGACCTGGCCTTTCAAGCGGTCACGTTCGGCGGCGATTTGCTTGCGCACCTTGAGCAACGCAGTGAGATCGTTGGCGAGGGCCTCGACCTCGTGCCGCATCTCGGGCAGCACCGCGCCGAGCAGCATGGCGGTGCGCACCGATTGCAGCGCGTCCTCGGGGCTGGCGATTAAAGCTGGTGGCGGGCGACGGCCGATGCGCTGAAGCGCGGCCAAAACTTCGCCGATGACGGCGCGCCGGCCGTCGAGCGACTTGCGGATGCTTTGCTCCTTATCGTCGAGCGGCTTGAGTTGCGCTTCGGTCGCCGCCACCTCAGTTTCGACGCCGCGGATGCGGCCGGCGGTATCGATCAAATCCTGGTTGAGCTTGCGGCGGTCGGCGCCGATCTGCTCGATCTCGCGCTTGAGCGCGGCTTCGGTTTCGATCGACTTGCTTTGCGCGTCGCGCGCCGCCTTGAGGTCCTGATCGCGCTGTTGGAGCGCGTCGAGCTTTTCGACCTTGCCGTTTTGCGCGAGATGGATCGGCTGCTCTTGCGCCAAAACCGTGGCAGCGAGGGCGACCGGCATCCCGAGCGCAAGCGCCGCGACAAGCGCGGAGCGCGGTTCGAATCCCCCGAAGCAAATCATTGCAGCCACGTTACGCCCGCAGTTTGGGACGGCAAGACCATTGTTCCGTCCAGTCTCTTGCAGGCGGAATAAGACCGATCTGCGGCGGTCAGGCCCGATGATACGGATGCCCGGCAAGGATGGTGGCGGCGCGGTAAAGTTGTTCCAAAAGCATGGCGCGCACCAGTTGATGCGGCCAGGTCGCCGCCCCGAACGCCAGCCGCAATTCGGCCTTGGCGCGCAAGGTCGGGGCGAGACCGTCGGCGCCGCCGATCATGAAAACCGCCGCCGGCCGGTCGTCGGCGCGCCATTTCGCCAGTTGCGCGGCGAGGCTGGCGCTGTCGAGGTTCTCGCCGCCGGCGTCGAGCAGGACCACCGCCGCGCGTTGCGGAATGATATTGGCGAGTGCGATCGATTCCTCGAGCATGCGCTTACCGGCGTCGTCCGCACGGCTTTCCCGGATTTCGATGATGTCGATGTCGCGCAGGCCGAGGCTGCGGCCGGTTTGCGCTGCGCGTTTGGCGTAGCGCTCGGAAAGCTCGGTTTCCGGGCCCCGCTTCAGGCGTCCGACGGCGGCAACAATGATACGCATCTCGGCGCCGATGTTATCAGCTTGATCGCCGTCCGTCCGGGCGGCCAGCGGACCACATCTTTTCCAGATTGTAGAATTCGCGCACCTCCGGCCGGAAGACGTGGACGATCACGTCGCCGGCGTCGATCAGCACCCAGTCGCCTTGCCGCATGCCCTCGACATGGACATTGGGCAGGCCGGCCTCCTTGAGATCTTTGACCACATGGTCGGCGACGGCGCCGACATGGCGCTGCGACCGGCCTGTGGTCACGACCATGAAATCGCCGATCGAGGATTTTCCGGTGAGGTCGATGGTGACGCTGTCCTCGGCTTTCATGTCTTCCAGCCGCGCGAGGACGATGCGGAGCGTCTCCTTGGCGCTCGGGCGCCGGGAGACGGGTTCGGGCATGACACGGGCGGCCCGAGAGAGTGCAGTTTTGCTCAGAGGTTGTTTTCCTTTGCGTGCGTTGCACCCGCCCCGGCGCGCGCCAGGGCCGTGATCAAGATAGTTATTTCGCTCGACGCTTGCCACTCCTAGTCTTTTTTTTGCCGTTCGCGCGGACGGAAGCCCCCCTCGCTGGCGCAGAGCGCGCAGCGCGGTGGAGGAGAGCGGAGATTTGAGGCCGTGCAGGAAAGTCCAGACCGGCGGCTGCCAATAAGGCAGGCTGGCGGCGGCGTATTCGGGGATGCGGGCGCGGGAGAGGGCCTGGCCGGCCGCGCTGGCTGTGGCGTAAAGGCTGGGCCCGAGGCGATCGATCACCACGAACGGCACCAGCTTCGCTATGCGACGCCATTTCTGCCAGCGGTGGAAGCTCCGCAAGTTGTCGGCGCCCATGATCCAAACGAATCGGACCCGTGGGCATCGCGCCTTGAGCCATTTTATGGTGTCATAAGTGTATCGCGTCTTAATGACAGCTTCGAGACCGCTCACGTCGATGCGCGGATGGTGGGTGAGCGCGCGGGCGCCGGCGATTTTGTCCTTAAGCGGCGCGAGCCCGCTGGTGTTCTTGAGCGGATTGCCCGGAGTGACCAGCCACCAGACTCTGTCGAGCTTGAGCCGCTTGAGCGCCAGCAGGCTGGCGGCAACGTGCGCCTGGTGCGGTGGATCGAAAGTTCCGCCGAATAGGCCGATTTTCATGCCGGGCGCGTGGGGCGGAACGACGCGCTCGGGGAGGGCGGGGATTGGCGCTGTCACGGCCGGATCTGACCACTACCGTGGATGCGGTATTTGAACGTCGTGAGCTGATCGACGCCGACCGGCCCGCGCGCGTGCAGGCGGCCGGTGGCGATACCGATCTCAGCGCCGAAGCCGAACTCGCCGCCGTCGGCGAACTGGGTCGAAGCGTTATGCAGCACGATCGCCGAATCGACCTCGCGCAAGAACTTCTCCGCCGCTGCCGCGTCGTCGGTCACGATGGCGTCGGTATGGTGCGAGCCGTAGCGCTCGATATGCTCGATCGCGGCGGCGACGCCGTCCACGACCTTGGCGGCGATGATGGCGTCGAGATATTCGGTCGACCAATCTTCCTCGCTCGCCGGCTTGACCCGCTTGTCGGTGGCTTGCGTCGCCTTATCCCCGCGGATTTCGCAGCCGGCATCGATCAGCATCTCAATGAGCGGCTTGAGGAATGTGTCGGCACCGGCGCGATCGACCAAGAGCGTTTCCGCCGCGCCGCAGACGCCGGTGCGCCGCATTTTTGCGTTGAGCACGATTTTCTTCGCCATGTCGAGCGAGGCCGCCTTGTCGACATAGACATGGCAGACGCCTTCCAGATGCGCGAACACCGGCACGCGCGCTTCCGCCTGCACGCGGGCGACGAGGCTTTTACCGCCGCGCGGCACGATGACGTCGATGTTGCCGTCGAGCCCGCCGAGCATCAGTCCGACCGCGGCGCGGTCGCGGGTAGGGACAAGCTGGATGGCGGCCTCCGGCAGGCCGGCCGCGCGCAGGCCCTGGCCGAGCGAGGCGACGATGGCGCGGCTCGAGCGCAGGCTGTCGGAGCCGCCGCGCAGGATCGCGGCATTGCCCGACTTCAGGCACAAGGCGCCGGCATCGGCCGTCACGTTCGGCCGGCTCTCATAGACGATGCCGATGACGCCGAGCGGGACGCGCACGCGCTCGATGGTCATGCCGTTCGGCCGGGTCCAGGATTCGGTGACGACGCCAACGGGATCCTTGAGCGCGCGCACCGCGTCGACGGCGGCGGCGATCGCCTCGACGCGGCCGGCATCGAGCGTCAGCCGGTCGAGGAACGCGCCGCTGACGCCGGAGGCGCGTGCCTCGGCAATATCCTCGGCATTGGCGGCCAAAATACGGGATTTTTCCGCCCGCACCGCCTCCGCCACGAGCTGCAAGGCGCGGTCTTTCTGGGCGGTCGAGGCAAGCGCCAGCGCGCGGGCGGCCGCGCGCGCCTCGCGGCCCATCCCCACCATCAGGGCGGCGATATCGCCCGTTCCTTCAATGCTTTTCAGCGGCGCGCTCATCGGGTTAGGCCCAATAAACCCCATTTCCAGTGGTTCCTAACACGCCGGGCCCGCTGGGGCGAGGTAGGCCAGCCGCATGGGATATCTGGGGATAGCGTGGATAAGGGGCCACCAACCGGAACTCGTCAATTGACCTACACATTGGGCTGTCAGGGTGCGACATCGCAGGAGGATGGTGTCATGGCGTCCAGTTCAAGCCGGCTTCCGAGCCGTTTCCCGGTCGGCACCAAGTTCGTGATCGAAGGGCGGCGGCACGGGGAAGGGCAAGTGCAGGTCTACAGCCGTTACCTCGAGTTTCCCGACGGCACGTTCTTCCCATTGCCGACGCATCCGGTGCAGCGCAAATCCGGCACCACGCGCCGGTCAGCCAAGTCGCGCCCGCGCAAGCACTAACCCCTCGGCCAGCGGCCGAGCGCCAGCGCGCGCCGCGCCGGGTCGGCCATTGGCCGACGCCTGGCCCGGGTCCCCGGTCGCCGCGGCGGGGATAACCCGCGGGATAACGCGCCGTCAGGCTCTCGGAAGCGCGCAGCGCAGCGCTCCTCGCCCGCCGAACATCTTCTTCTTCTCACTCTTTTCTCTGGAGATGTTCGCGATCCTGTCCCGATCGCGTCCGATCGAATTCCGGCGCTTGCTCTATTCGCCGCCGAGCACGAGGTCGTCGCGGTGGATCATCTCGCTGCGTCCGGCGAAGCCGAGCACGGCGGGGATATCCGCCGAGGAACGGCCCTTGATCTTGTCGGCGTCCTCGGCGTCGAAGGCGATCAGCCCGCGGCCGATCTCGGCGCCATCCGGCCCGCGCACCACCACGGCGTCGCCGCGCCCGAACGCGCCCTCGACCTTGGTGACGCCGGCCGGCAGCAGGCTCTTGCCCGAACGCAGCGCGCGCACCGCGCCGGCGTCGATGACCAGCGCGCCGCGCGGCTCGAGCGAACCGGCGATCCACTTCTTGCGCGCGGTCACCGGATTGGCCGGCGTGAGGAACCAGGTGCACGGCGCGCCGTCGGCGATGGCCTTGAGCGGATGCGGCACGTGCCCGGAGGCGATGATCATATGCGTGCCGGCGGTGGTGGCGATCTTACCGGCCTCGATTTTAGTGAGCATGCCGCCGCGCGCGGTTTCCGATTCGCTGACGCCCGCCATCGCCTCGATCTCCGGCGTGATGCGCGCGACCACCGGCACGCGCTGAGCGCCCGGCTGCGACGGCGGCTTGTCGTAGAGCCCGTCGACGTCGGACAGCAGCACCAGCAGGTCCGCGCTCATCATGGTGGCGACGCGCGCGGCGAGGCGGTCGTTGTCGCCGAAGCGGATCTCGGTGGTGGCGACGGTGTCGTTCTCGTTGATCACCGGCACGCTGCGCCATTCCAGGAGCTTGGCGATGGTCGAGCGCGCGTTGAGATAGCGGCGGCGCTCTTCGGTGTCGCCCAATGTGACCAGCACCTGGCCGGCGGTGAGCCCGTGCGCGCTTAAAAACTCCGACCAGGCACGCGCCAGCGCGATCTGCCCCACGGCAGCCGCGGCCTGCGCCTCCTCGAGCTTGAGGCTGCCTACGGGAAGCTTGAGCACGGCGCGGCCGAGCGCGATGGCGCCGGAGGACACGACGATGACGTCGCATTGGTTCTTGTGCAGGGCGGCGATGTCGGCGGCGAGGCCGCTCAGCCAGTCGTGCTTGAGCGCGCCCGCGGCGGTGTCCACCAGCAACGACGAGCCGACCTTCACCACAATACGGCGGAAGGCGGAGAGGGTGGGGGTCTGCGGCGATTTCGACATGGCCCGGCGGAGGTTAAGGGTGCCGGGGGTTTAGCATGGCAGGGCGGAATAAGTCATGGCGAGCGGAGCTAGCGTTAACTCCGTTGCAAGCGGCTCAAACGATGCGCACTCCCCGCATTCACCGCCCCCTCCGGCACGCGCCCCGCAAGCAGCGCCTCCACTTGGCGCACGGTGTCGAAGGCCTGGTGCTCGGCGGCGTCGGGGGTCAAGCCGGCGATGTGTGGGGTGGCGATCACATCGGCGCGGCGCGGCCGAGCGCCGGCGTCGGCATCTGGTCCGCCGCGCGGCCGACGTCGAGCGCGGCGCCGGCGATGCGCTTGTCGTCGAGAGCGGCGGCAAGCGCCGCTTCGTCCACCAGATTGCCGCGCGACAAATTGATGAAATAGGCCGTCGGCTTCATCGCGGCGAAGGCGGCGGCGTTCATCAGGTTCTCGGTCGCTTCGTTGGCGATGGCGAGACAGACGACGAAGTCCGACTGCGCCAGCAGGTCGGCGAGCGCCATATGGCGCAAGCCGGTTGCGACGACTTGCTTGTACGGGTCGGCAACCAGCACCGTCATGCCGAAGGCGAGCGCGAGGTCCGCAAGGTATTCACCGATCACGCCATAGCCGATGATGCCGACGGTCGCGCCCTTGAGTTGGCGGCCCATGCGCGCCGGCGGCACGCGGCCCGAGTGATAGGCCTCGGCAGCCGCGGTGACATGGCGCCCACAATCGATCATAAAGCCGATCGCCATCTCGGCGACGGAAGCGGCAAAGCCCGGGCTCGCGTGCGTGACCAGAATGCCCTGCGTGCTGGCGGCGCCGACGTCGATGTTGCGGATGTCGACCGCGACGCGCAAGAAGGCGACGAGATCGGGCGCGTCGGCGAAGAACTCCGCCGGGCCGGCGGTCTGCCGGTCGGAGATGACGATGTGGCAGCCGCGCGCGGCCTCGATCAGCGCGCGCGTATCGAGCACGCGGCCGGTATCGTTGCGCCGCACCTGGCCGAGCTTGTGCAGCGCGGCCAGCGCGCGCTCGCCGTAATAGTTCGCCAGCATGTCGGGCGTGTGGGTGAGCAAGATCGTCGGCACGCTGCGAGGCTATACCAGCGGCGGCGAGGGGAGGCTGCGTCAGCGCTCCGACAGACGCATCGCGCGGTGCTTCGGTTTGGCGGCCGCGATCTTGGCGTTGTGCTCTTTGATCTTCGCGGGCGCTTTGGCCGTGTCGTTCGTCAGTCTTGCTTTCGCGTCGTGCTTGGCCGGCACTGTGTCTTTGCGGGCAACCTCACGCGTCGGCGGCAGCGGGATGCGGTCGGGGCCGTCCCAGGCGAGTAGGCCGGCAGCTTCCTGGCAGGGCGCGTGGCGCGGAAGCTTGATGGCCGGGCTGCCGCGCTCGGCCGCGGTCCAATTCGCCGCCGGGCGACCGGTGATGGTCTTGACGTAATCTTTCGTCTCCTGCGGCAGCTTGCCTTTCTGGGCGAGCCAATCGTGGATGCGCCTCGGCCCGGCATTATAGGCCGCGGCGGCGAGGCCGAGATTGCCGAAGCGTTGCGCCAGATCGCGCAGCAGGCTGGCGGCGGCAGTGATCGCCTGCACGGCATCGTACGGATTGTCGAGGCCGCGGTCGGCAGACGTCTCCGGCATGAATTGGGCGACGCCTTCGGCGCCGGCCGGGCTGACCGCGCCCGGGCGGAAGCCGCTTTCCTGGTATAGCAGCCGGATGAAGAACGGCGCCGGCAGATTGTTGCTGTGCGCCGCGTCGGTGAGGGTGTCGCAGATTTCCGCGCGCGAGCGCGGGATGATCGGTTTGACGATCGGCTTGAGCTGCGCCGGCACAGCCGGCACGCGTTCGGCGACCGGGTCCGGAATTTCGTACTGGTCGGCGTAGCCGGTCGAGACCAGAAGCGCCGCGGTGTCGGCCTGCGTGTCGGCGCGCACCGCCGGCGCGACGGCCATCTCCGCGTTCAGGATTTTTGGGAAGGGGACGACGACTTGTTCGCCGTCGTCGGGCAGCTTCGCGTAGGACTGCTCAGGACCGATGGCGCTGCCCCACGTCAGCAAACCCAGGCAGACCGGGACAAACAGATGCCGCATTGCGTTCGGTCCTCGAACTCGCGCCGGCCTTCGCCGCGCGCCGCGACAGATTGGTGGTAAGGGAAATCCCCGTTCGTGCACGACTTAAGTGGTACCAAATCGGGACAATTTTCAGGATCGCTTGCAGGCGAAATCGAGGCAAGGGAACCACGGCTCGTTCGCCAGGCGATGAAAAACGATGGAACAATTCGAATAAAAATGATCGGCGCCCGCATGGGATCGCGTACGGCCTTACCGTGTTGATGGTAACCGCGCGGGAACTCCGAGCCGCTGCCTGGCGTTGGCGTGGCGGGGCCGGGTGAGCTTTCGGGGCTACGCGATGCCGTTTTTCGTCTATTTGGCCATTCTGATCACCGCGGTGTTCAGCGTCGCGCTGGAATGGGACGCGCTGGTCGTGCCCTCCGCCTCGACCATGCGCGAGATGCAGGCGATGAGCCATTTTCGCGGACCGCCGCCGACGCAGCGCGACGCGGCTAAACAGGACGACAAAGCCCACGCGGTGCAGCCGGCCATTCCGCAGACCGTGGCCGGCGCACCGCCGCCCGGCGCGGTGAATGACGCCGCGCCGGCAAAAGCGGGCGACGACGCGCTGGCGCAAAAGACCGCCGCGCCAGCGCCGCTGCAATGTGACCTCAGCGCCTGCGCCGCTGCCTATTTCTCGTTCCGTGCGTCGGATTGCACCTATCAGCCGACGAGCGGCCCGCGGCGGCTCTGCACCAAGGGTGCGCCCGAGCCGGCGGCCGCGGTGGCGCGCGCCGATGGCGCGACGCCAGCAGTCCCCGGCTGCCATTACCGCACCTGCGCCGAGCACTACAGCTCGTTCAATCCGCAGGACTGCACCTACCAGCCGCTCGAAGGGCCGCGCCGCGTTTGCGAGAGGTGATTCAGTAAATCACCACGCTGCGGATCGACTTGCCTTCGTGCATCAGCTCGAACGCGTCGTTGATCTTCGCAAGCGGCATGGTGTGGGTGATCAGGTCGTCGATGTTGATCTTGCCGTCCATGTACCAGTCGACGATCTTCGGCACGTCGGTGCGTCCGCGCGCGCCGCCGAAGGCCGTGCCTTTCCAGACGCGCCCGGTGACCAGCTGGAACGGCCGCGTGGCGATCTCCTGCCCGGCGCCGGCGACGCCGATGATGATCGACTTGCCCCAGCCGCGGTGACAGCACTCCAGCGCCTGGCGCATCACTTGCACGTTGCCGATGCATTCGAAGGAGAAATCGGCGCCGCCGCCGGTGAGGTCGACAATCGCCTGCACGACCTTGTCGCGGCCGACCTCGTCCGGATTGATGAAATGGGTGCAGGCCGAATTTCTCGGCCATCGCGCGCTTTGACGGGATTGAGTGTCGATGCCGAGGATCTTGTCGGCGCCGACCATGCGCGCGCCCTGGATCACGTTGAGGCCGATGCCGCCGAGGCCGAACACCGCGACGTTGGCGCCGGGCCTCACCTTGCCGTGTTGATCACCGCACCGATGCCGGTGGTGACGCCGCAGCCGATGTAACAAACTTTATCGAACGGCGCGTCCTCGCGCACTTTGGCAAGCGCGATTTCCGGCAGCACGGTGAAATTCGAGAACGTCGAGCAGCCCATGTAGTGGAAGACGTTGTCGCCATCGCATCTGAAACGCGATGTGCCGTCCGGCATCAAGCCCTTGCCCTGCGTGGCGCGGATCGCGGTGCACAGATTGGAGCGGCGCGACAGGCAAGTTTTGCACTGCCGGCATTCCGGCGTGTACAGCGGAATGACGTGGTCGCCGACTTTCACGCTGGTGACGCCTTCGCCGACCTCGCGCACGATGCCGGCGCCTTCATGGCCGAGGATCGCCGGGAAGATGCCTTCCGGATCGGCGCCCGACAGCGTGTAGGCGTCGGTGTGGCAGATGCCGGTCGCCATGATCTCGATCAGCACCTCGCCGGCCTTCGGGCCTTCGATCTCGACCGTCTCGATAGACAGCGGCTTGCCCGCCTTCCAGGCAACGGCTGCGCGGGTTTCCATGCGTATTCTCCCTTTACTTGTCATGGCCGGGCTTGACCGGCTCATCCCCCTGAGATGGGTAGCGTCTTGCCATCCTAAGCGGGATCACTGGGTCACGGCGCTTCGCGCCGGCCCGCTGACGACACAACAACTAGGGCTGCCAGGCGGCCTCATTTGATTCCGGTTCGTCCGTATCCTCGCGCGCGGCGTCGATGACCTTGCGCAGCGCGCGCAGGACTTCGACGACGCCCTGCCCAGACGCCGATGACAAAATCAGCGGCGTCTTCTTGCAGGCCTTCTTCAGCTTCGCGGTCTGTGCCTTGATCGCTTCGGGCGTGAGCGCGTCGGCCTTCGACAGCGCGACGATTTCCGGCTTGTCGGTCAAGCCCTGGCCGTAGGCCTCAAGCTCCGCGCGCACGGTCTTGTAATCGGCGCCGGCGTCCTCGCCGGTGCCGTCGATCAAATGCAACAATACACGGCAGCGTTCGGCGTGGCCGAGGAAGCGGTCGCCCAATCCGACGCCCTCGTGCGCGCCTTCAATCAACCCGGGCAGATCGGCCAGCACGAATTCGCGCTCGTCGACGCGCACCACGCCGAAGCCCTGACCAAACGCGTACTTGGTTACCGGCCGCTACTCTTCGAGCGGCGTAAGCTTGCTGCACGCTATCGGCTTGGCTGGTTGTTGTCGATAAAGACGACGCAGGCGAAAGAATATGACGGGCATCATCCTGATGGCGAACGCAAAAGCCAGGGATGATTCAGCTAGGGGCGGACGGCGATTTCAACGAATTAGCGGGCGGCGGGACCGAGGTTCATCCCATCGACCATGTGTCGCTGGAAGGGGTGCATGGCACCGTGCAATTGCCCGGCCATCAGGCCGGCTTCTGGCGGCAGATTCGGGCATTTATCGGGCCGGCCATGCTGGTGAGCGTCGGCTACATGGACCCCGGCAACTGGGGTACAGACCTGCAAGGCGGTGCCCAGTTCAAGTACGGGCTTTTGTGGGTGGTCGGTTTGGCCAGCCTGATGGCCATGTTCTTGCAAGTGATCTCGGCGCGTTTGGGCGTGGTGACCGGGAAGGATCTCGCCCAATGCTGCCGCGAGTGGTATCCGCGTTGGACCCGCTGGCCCAATTGGCTGATGGGCGAGGTCGCCATCGGCGCCTGCGACCTGGCCGAGGTGCTCGGCAGCGCCGTCGCCCTGAACCTGTTGTTCCATATTCCGCTGTTCTGGGCCATCATCATCACCGCTCTGGACGTGTTGCTGCTGTTGGGCCTGCAACGGTTCGGGATGCGGACGATCGAGGCGGTGATCGCGCTGTTCGTGGCGACCATCGCCGTATGCTACTTCATCGAGATTTTCGTTCTTCCCCAAACCCAACCCAGCTTTGCCGAGATGGGGCTGGCCCTGTTTTCCCCGAACTTTCGAGAAGCGGGGATGATTTTCGTGGCCATCGGGATCATCGGGGCCACCGTCATGCCCCACAACTTGTACCTGCACTCGGCCCTGGTTCAAACCCGCAAGCTGGAGAAAGACGAGAGGTCCATTCGGCGTGCCCTGCGGTTCAACACCATCGACTCGACCGTGGCGCTGACCATCGCTTTCTTCATTAACGCGGCGATCATGGTGCTGGCCGCGATGGTGTTCTTCGGCAAGGAGAGCGTGACCGTGCCGGGCGGCGACGTGGTTGCTTTCGGCCCCGAGAGCGACTGGATTCGCGTCGCTTACCTGACGCTTGCGCCGCTTTTGGGAACCGCCGCCGCGAGCACGCTCTTCGCCGTGGCGCTGCTGGCGAGCGGTCAGAGCAGCACCATCACGGGCACGCTCGCCGGGCAGGTGGTCATGGAAGGCTTCATGCAATGGAGGCTCGCGCCATGGATTCGGCGGCTAATCACCCGCACGCTGGCCATCCTGCCGGCGATTGTCATCATCGGCTTGCGAGGCGACAGCAGCGTGAACGACCTTCTGGTTCTGAGCCAGGTCGTGTTGGCCCTGCAGCTTCCGTTCGCCATGTTCCCGCTCCTGCATTTCACGTCATCGCGAAAACGGATGGGAGCGTGGAAGAACGGTTGGTTTTTGGTGATTGCCGGCTGGGGCAGCGCACTGTTGATTACCGCGATGGACCTCTACGGTTTACCCGATTCGATCACCGAGGCGTGGAAGGTTATTACCGGCGGATAAATGTCCGCGGGATGGAAGAGGAGTACCAATGTACAAGACCATTCTCATGCCGTTGGACGGCACACCGACAGACCGAGCCATTATCGAGCACATCAAACAGCTCGCGACGATCCTCCACAGCCACGTAGTGGTGTTCCACGTGGCGACCAGCGTCGCCGCCCAATGGCACGGTCCGGACGCGGGCGGTGAAGCGGTTGAAGAGAGTCAGGCGTATCTGGACAAGATCAAGGTCGAGTTTGAAGCCGCCGGCATCCCGGCCGAAGCGGAACTCGCTTACGGAGACCCGGTGCGGGAAATCGTCAAACGGATCCAGGAGAAAGGCTGCGACCTGGTGGCGATGGGCACGCATGGGCACCGAGGGGTGGCCGACCTGTTTCTGTAGCATGGCGACTGGTTGAACAGCGCTCAATGTAGCCGTCTTCTTCTCAGGGCTGAAAGTGAACTTCGGCAGAGTTGTCAATCTCCCACGGCTTCCGTTCGGTCATTGAAGACAATACGCGAGTTTAACCAGGCACCAC
>CAVTCV010000008.1:0-97435 GCA_963733315.1 uncultured Alphaproteobacteria bacterium
CTGCGACACCTCGCAGTGCGGCGCCTGCGTCGTGCATGTCGACGGCATCGCGGCGAAATCCTGCACGCTGCTCGCTTTGCAGTGCGAGGGCTCCCAGATCACCACCATCGAGGGCCTCGCCGAGCCGGGCGGTCCCTTGCACCCGATGCAGGAAGCCTTCCGCGAAAACCACGGCCTGCAATGCGGCTACTGCACGCCGGGCATGATCATGGCCGCGCTCGACATCGTGCGCCGCAGGGGCAACGACCTCGACGAGCACACCATCCGCGAGCAGCTCGACGGCAACATCTGCCGCTGCACCGGCTATCACAACATCGTCAAGGCGATCGCCGCGGGAGCAAAAGCGATGGCCAAAGGCGGCGCGCGTCAAGCTGCTGAGTAGAATTGCCGCCGAATAGAACTTAAGAAATACAACGGGAGGAGACCGCCATGAGCGCGACCGGGATCGGCGCGGCGGTGCGCCGCAAGGAAGACTTCCGCTTTATTACCGGCCAGGGACAATATACCGACGACGTGGTGCGGCCGGGCGAAACTCGCGCCGCGTTCGTGCGCTCGCCGCACGCCCGCGCCAAGATCAAGAGCATCGATGCCGCTGCGGCGAAAAAAATGCCCGGCGTGGTCGCGGTGCTCACTGGCGCCGATCTCGCCAACGACAAGATCGGCAATCTGATCTGCGGCTGGATGATCCATTCCAAGGACGGCTCGCCGATGAAGATGGCGCCGCATCCGGCGCTCGCCTCCGGCAACGTGAACTGTGTCGGCGACGCGGTGGCGGTGGTGATCGGCGAGACGCTTGCCGCTGCGCGCGACGCCGCCGAGAAGATCAAGGTCGACTACGAGGTGCTGCCGTCGGTGACCGATCCCGCCAAGGCGAAATCCGGTCCGCAAATTCACGAGATCGCGCCGAAGAACACCATCTACGAATGGTCGCTCGGCGACGCCAAAGCGGTGGACGCGGCTTTCGCCGCAGCGAAGCACGTCACCAAGCTTGACATCGTCAACAATCGCCTGGTGCCCAATGCCATCGAGCCGCGCGCGGCGCTTGCCGAATACGACGCCGGTACCGACAACCTGACCTTATGGAATACCTCGCAAAACCCGCACGTGGCGCGCCTGGTCATCGCCGCTTTCGTCGGCATGGCGCCGGAGCACAAGCTGCGGGTGATCGCGCCCGACGTCGGCGGCGGCTTCGGCTCCAAGATTTTCATCTATCCGGAAGAAGTCGTTTGCCTGTGGGCCGCGCGCAAGGTGCGCCGGCCGGTGAAATGGGTCGCCGATCGCTCGGAATCCTTCGTCACCGACGCGCACGGCCGCGACCACGTCACCCACGCCGAGCTCGCGCTCGACGGTAACGGCAAGATCCTGGCGCTGAAGGCGAAAACCATCGCCAATCTCGGCGCCTATATGTCGACCTTCTCGTCGTCGGTGCCGACCTATCTCTACGGCACGCTGCTGTCGGGCCAATACGACATCCCGCAGATCTATTGCGAGGTCGACGCGGTCTACACCAATACCGTGCCGGTCGACGCCTACCGCGGCGCCGGACGCCCCGAGGCAACCTTTGTGGTCGAGCGGCTGGTCGAAGTCGCGGCGCGGCAGCTCGGCCTCGAGCCCGCGGAAATCCGCCGGCGCAACTTCATCAAGTCGTTCCCGCACCAGACGCCGGTGATCATGAACTATGACGCCGGCGACTATCACGCCTCGCTCAAGAAGGCGCTCGATATCGCCGACGTGAAGGGCTTCGGCAAGCGCAAGCGCGAGGCGGCGCGCCACGGCAAGCTGCGCGGCCTCGGCTTCTCGACCTATATCGAGGCCTGCGGCATCGCGCCCTCGCAAGCGGTCGGCTCGCTCGGCGCCGGCGTCGGCCTGTGGGAGAGCGCCGAAGTCCGCGTCAACCCGACCGGCAGCGTGGAAGTGCTCACCGGCTGCCACGCGCACGGGCAGGGGCATGAGACGACCTTCGCGCAGCTCGTGTCGGAACGTCTCGGCATACCCTTCGAGAACGTTTCCATCGTGCACGGCGACACCGACAAGGTGCAGTTCGGCATGGGTACCTACGGCTCGCGCTCGGGTGCGGTCGGCATGTCGGCAATCGTCAAGGCGCTCGACAAGGTCGAGGCCAAGGCCAAGAAGGTCGCCGCCTTCATGCTGGAAGCGGCGGAAGGCGACATCGAGTTCAAGGATGGCAAGTTCACCGTCGCCGGCACCGACAAATCGGCGGCCTGGGGCGACGTCGCGCTCAACGCCTATATCGCGCACAAATTCACCGGCGCCGAGCTGGAGCCGGGCTTGAAGGAGACCTCGTTCTACGACCCGACCAATTTCACCTTCCCGGCCGGCTGTCACATCTGCGAGGTCGAGGTCGATACCGACACCGGCAAGACCGAGGTGGTGAATTGGACTGCGGTCGACGACTTCGGCACCGTGATCAATCCGATGATCGTCGAGGGCCAGGTGCACGGCGGCATCGCGCAGGGCGTCGGTCAGGCGCTGCTCGAGGGCGCGGTCTACGACAAAGACGGCCAGCTCGTGACCGGCTCGATGATGGATTACACCATGCCGCGTGCGCACGACCTGCCGTCGTTCCACGTCGGCTTGACCGAAACCAAGTCGCCGTCGAACCCACTCGGCATCAAGGGCTGCGGCGAGGCCGGCGCGATCGCTGCGCCCGCCGCGGTGATCAACGCCATCACCGACGCGATCGGAACCGAAAATCTGGCCATGCCGGCGACCGCCAATGCGGTGTGGACGGCGCTGCAAAGCGCCAAACCGCGCCAAGCTGCCTGACAAAGCCGCCTAACAGGGAGACTGCGATGTACAATTTCACCTTCCATCGTCCGACCACCGTCCGCCAGGCGGCCGGCCTGTTGGCGCGCAATCCGGAAGCCAAGCTCTTGGCCGGCGGTCATTCGCTGATCCCGGTGATGAAGCAGCGGCTGGCGCAGCCGTCGGCGCTGATCGATCTCTCGCTGGTCGAGGGCATGACCGGCGTCGAGCAGAAGGGCCGCTCGATCGTGATCGGCGCCATGACGCGGCATGCCGACGCCGCCAATTCGCCGGTGTTGCAGCAGGCGCTGCCGGGGCTCGCCTCGGTGCCGGCTGCGGTCGGCGATCCGCAGGTGCGCAACCGCGGCACCATCGGCGGCTCGATCGCCAACAATGATCCGAACGCCGATTATCCGGCGGCGTGCCTGGGGTTAGGGGCCACCATCATCACCAACAAGCGCCGCATCGCCGCCGACGATTTCTTCACCGGCATGTTCTCGACCGCGCTGGAAGACGGCGAGATCATCACCAAGATCAGCTTCCCGATCGCCAAGAAAGCGGCCTACGAGAAGTTCAAGCATCCGGCCTCCGGGTTTCGCGCTGGTCGGCGTGTTCGTGAGCAAGCGCGGCTCGGATATCCGCGTGGCGGTGACCGGCGCCGGCGCGAACGGCGTGTTCCGGGTGAAGTCGTTCGAGGAGGCGCTGAAGAAGCGGTTCGCGGCGAAGTCGCTCGAGGGCATGAGCATTCCGGCGACCGGCATGAACAGCGACATCCACGCCAGCCCCGAATATCGCGCGCATCTCGTCGGCGTCTTGGCGCGCCGCGCGGTGGCCAAGGCGACGGCGTAACGCAGAGACGCATCGTCGTTTCAGTTCCCTTGCCGGGCAAGCCGTTTAACACGAGCGCGGAGGCTCGTCCTCGCGGCCGGCTTCCTCGTGCTGTTCATCGGTGGCGGAGCGCGCTTCGCCGTCGGCTTGACGCTGCGGCCGATCGTCGACGATTTCGGCTGGGGACGTAGCGAGCTCGGCCTCGTCCGCCAGCGCGTGTTTCAGGTCGTGTCGGCGACGGCAATCGCTTCGCGGCCGGCCATCTCTGCCGACCGTACCGGCCCACGGCTGGTGCTTGGCGGCGAGCCTGCTGGTCAGCGGCATCGGCATCGGTCGATTGCGCGATAGACGGCACCCTGGCATGCGCTGGCGCTGTACGGCGTGGTGTTTGCGCTGGGCAACGGCGCGGCATCGATGGTCCCGGTCGGGGTGATGGTGACACGTGCATTTCCCGAACGCGGCCTACCGGCATCGCCAATGCGCTGGCGATGTCGGGGCATGAGCGCCGGTCAGCTCGTCGTGATCGCCACACTGGCGGCGGTTCTGGTGACGGTCAGCTGGCACTCGGTCTACCTGTGGCTCGGTGTCGCTAATCTGGTGCTCGTGCCGCTGCTGATCTGGCACGTAGGTTCGCCCAAACGACGAACGCACGACGCAGGCGAAGGCGGTGCGGCCGAGCGATGGCATCGGTGTAACCGACGGCGGCCCGCTCACGGCAGTTCTGGCTGCTGCTGACGATCTACGCGATCTGCGGCTTCGATGATTTTTTCGTCACCACCCACGTCGTCGCTTTTGCCGCAGGACCGCGGCGTCGATGTCTTTCTGGCCGGCAATCTGCTGGCGACGATGGGACTGACCGGCCTAGTTGGCGTGATTGCCGGCGGGGCCCTTAGCGACCGCGCCGGTCCGGTGTGGCCGACCGCGCTCGCCTTCGGCGCCCGCGTCGCGGTGTTCGCGTTGGTAGTGGTGGACCAGTCGGCGGCCTCGGTGGCGATCTTCGCGCTGGTGTTCGGCGCCACTTTCCTGGTGACGGCGCCGCTCACCGTCGTGTTCGTGTCGGAAAGCTTCAGCGCCCGCCATCTCGGCGCGCTCACCGGCTTGATCACCATGGTGCATCAGATCTTCGGCGGCATCGGCGCCTACCTCGGCGCCGCCGTGTTCGACGCCACTGGCACCTACAATATCGCGTTCTCGGTGATGTTGGCGGTTTCGCTACTGGCGCTGCTGCTGCGGCAACCGCGCCGCGATCTTGCCAGCTAGTTCTTGTCCAACTGCGCCAAGAGATCGTGCAGGTCGAGCGGATTGGTGTACATCCGCAACGAGCCGTCGGGCTTCTGCGGCCATTGGTTCTTTGGCCGGTCCCAATAGAGTTCGACGCCGTTGTCGTCCGGGTCGCGCAGATAGAGCGCCTCGGAGACACCGTGATCGCTGGCGCCTTCGAGCGGGATCTTGGCGACGATCAGCCGGCGCAGCGCGTCGGCCAAAAGCGGCCGGCTCGGGTACAGAATCGCGGTATGGTAAAGCCCGGTGGTGCCAGGGGTGGGTGGATGGCCGCCTTTGCTCTCCCAGGTGTTGAGGCCGAGATGGTGGTGATAGCCGCCGGCGGAGATGAAGGCGGCGCCGGGGCGGGTGGTGGTCACCTCAAAACCCAAGACGCCGCAATAGAAATCGAGCGCCCGCTGCAGATCAGCGACCTTCAGATGCACATGGCCGATGCGGACCCCCGGATCGATGGTGGGCAGGCGCAAAACGGTCTTTTCGGCGGTGTCGGGGCTGGACATGGCAGCTATCCTGGGCTGGTGACCGGTGCTCTTGGGCTATAAATGTAGGGCGGCGCTCGCTTCGGTTAAAGTGTCCGCGAGGTGACCTAGGAATGTCTCTTACACCGCTTCCCGGCAACATCGACGCCACGCTCGATTTGTTGGCCAAGGCCGGCTATGTCGGCGACCGCTCGCTGGCGACGGTGCTCTATCTCGCGCTCAAAATGGGCCGGCCGCTGTTTCTCGAGGGCGAAGCCGGCGTTGGCAAGACCGAGATCGCCAAGGTGCTCAGCCAGGCGCTGGGCCGGCGGCTGATCCGCCTGCAGTGCTACGAGGGACTCGATATCTCGTCCGCCGTCTACGAGTGGAACTACGGCGCACAGATGATCGCCATTCGTCTGGCCGAAGCCGAGCACGAGGGCGACCGCGAGCGCGTCGAGCACGACGTCTTTTCCGAGCGATTCCTGATCAAGCGGCCGCTGCTGCAGGCGCTCGAACCCGACCCGGCCGGCCCGCCGGTGTTGCTGATCGACGAGATCGACCGTACCGACGAAGCCTTCGAGGCGTTTCTCCTGGAAGTGCTGGCGGATTTCCAGATCACCGTGCCGGAGCTTGGCACCGTCAAGGCCGCGCATCCGCCGATCGTGGTGGTCACGTCCAATCGCACGCGCGAGGTGCACGATGCGCTTAAGCGGCGCTGCCTCTATCATTGGGTCGGCTATCCGAACGCCGAGCGCGAGTTGAAGATCGTGCGCACCAAGGTGCCGGGCATTGCCAAGAAATTGTCGGAGCAGGTGGTCGCTTTCGTGCAGGCCTTGCGCAAGGAGGATCTGTTCAAATCGCCCGGCGTCGCCGAGACGCTCGACTGGGCCGGCGCGCTCACCGAGCTCGACGTGGTCGCGCTCGATCCGGCGACGGTGTCGGACACGCTTGGCGCGCTGCTCAAATATCAGGACGACATCGCCCGGCTCGACGGCAGCAAAGTCAAAGCGCTGCTCGACGACGTGAAGTCGGAGCTCAGGGCGGCGGAGTAGCTCGCATGGCCGAAGGCCGTCTTGCCGAGAACATTCTCTACTTCGCGCGCGCTCTGCGCGCCGCCGGCATGCCGGTCGGGCCAGGCGCGGTGCTCGACGCGCTGGAAGCGGTGCAGGTGGCGAAGGTCGGCGACCGCGACGATTTCTACTGGACGCTGCACGCGGTGTTCGTGAAGCGGCACGAGCACACGATTCTGTTCGACCAGGCGTTCCGCATCTTCTTCCGCAAGCGCGGCTATATCGAGAAACTGATCGCCTCCATGCTGCCCGGCACGCCGCCCGGCGAGCCCAAGGCGCCGCCGCCCGGCGCGCAGCGCATCCAGGAGGCGTTGTTCGGCGGGCTCGACCGGCGCGAGGACAAGTCCGAGGTCGAAATCGACGCGCGGCTGACCGTCTCCGACCGCGAGGTGCTGCAGAAAAAAGACTTCGCGCAGATGACCGCAGCCGAGATCGCCGCGGCCAAGCAGGCGATCGCGCGGCTGACGCTGCCGCTCGATCTTTTGCGCACGCGGCGGCTCGCCGCGAGCCGGCGCGGGCATCTCATCGACATCCGCCGCACGCTTGCGCGCCAGCATGAAGGCGGGCGGGGCGGTGATCGATCTCAAATATCTCGGGCCCGCGCCAGAAGGAGCCGCCGATCGTGGCGCTCTTGGATATTTCCGGCTCGATGAGCCAGTACACGCGGCTGTTCCTGCATTTCCTGCATGCGCTCAGCGAGCGCGAGAAACGCGTCACCACCTTCCTGTTCGGCACGCGGCTGACCAACGTCACCCGCGCCATCCGGGCGCGCGATCCGGACGAGGCGCTCGCGGCCTGTTCGGCCAACGTCGCCGACTGGTCCGGCGGCACGCGCATCGCCTCGTCGCTGCGCGAGTTCAACAAGCGCTGGTCGCGCCGCGTGCTCGGCCAAGGCGCCGTGGTGCTGCTGATCACCGACGGGCTTGAGCGCGATGCCGACGACACGCTATCCTTCGAGATGGACCGGCTGCACCGCTCGTGCCGCCGGCTGGTCTGGCTCAATCCTCTTCTTCGCTTTGAGGGGTTTGAAGCCCGCGCCAAGGGCGTGCGAACCATGTTGCCGCATGTTGACGAACTGCGGCCGATCCACAATCTGGACTCGATGAGCGACCTGGTGCGCGCCCTGTCGGGCGCGCCGGGCAAGGATTACGATCCGAAGCTGTGGCTGCGGGACGTGGCCTGACGGAGGAACATCATGCTTTCGCGCGACGAAGACATTCTCAAAGCCGCCGAGGACTGGCGCAAGGCCGGGCGTGGCGTGGCGCTGGCGACCGTGGTCGAGACCTGGGGCTCGGCGCCGCGGCCGGTCGGCTCCAATCTGGTGATCGACAACGAAGGCAATTTCCTTGGGTCCGTCTCCGGCGGCTGCGTCGAAGGCGCGGTGGTGACCGAGGCCATCGACGTGATCGATCAGCGGCAAGCCGAAGATGCTGGAATTCGGCGTCGCCGACGAGACCGCGTGGAACGTCGGCCTGTCCTGCGGCGGCACCATCCGCGTTTATGTGGAGAAAGTCAGTTGAAAATCGACATCCTCCACGCGCTGAACGCCGAACGCGCGGCGCGGCGCGCCGTCGTGGTCGTCACCGACGTGGCGAGCGGCGAGCAGCGGCTGGTCAGGGCGGCGGATATCGCCAAGGATCCGCTGCGCGACCTCATCGAAAAACGCATCCGCATGGCGAAAAGCGGCATGGAGGAGACCGCGCAGGGCCGCGTGTTTCTCACCGTGCACGTGCCGTCGCCACAACTCGTCATCACCGGCGCCGTGCACATCAGCCAGACGCTGGCGCCGGTCGGGCAATTGCTCGGCTATGACGTGACCATCGTCGATCCGCGCACGGCCTTCGCCTCGATCGAACGCTTTCCCGACGTGAAGGTGATCGCGGAATGGCCGGACGTGGCGCTGCCGCCGCTCAACGTCGACCGCTACACCGCCTTCGTCGCGCTGACCCACGATCCGAAGATCGACGATCCCGCGCTCAAGCACGCGCTGGCGCGCGACTGCTTCTATATCGGCGCGCTCGGCTCGAAGAAGACGCATGCCAAGCGGGTCCAGCGGCTGAAGGAAGCCGGCCTCAGCGACGCCGACATCGCGCGCATCCATGCGCCGATCGGGCTTGCCATCGGCGCGGTGTCGCCGGCCGAAATCGCCATTTCCATCATGGCCGAGATCACCGCGCGGCTGCGCCTGAAGGTGGAGAAGGCGGAAGCGGCATGAAATTCGGCCCCGTCGCCCCGGCCGATGCGCTCGGCGCCACCGCGGTGCATTCGATCCGCCAGGGCGACCTCGTGCTGAAGAAAGGCACGTTGATCGGGCCGGCGGAAGTGGCGGCGCTGAAAGCCGCCGGGGTGAAGGACATCGTCGTCGCGCGCCTTGAGCCGGGTGATGTGTCGGAAGATCAGGCCGCCGCCGACATCGCGTCGGCCGTGCAAGGCGAGGGCGTGCGCGCCGACCGCGCCTTCACCGGGCGCTGCAATCTGTTCGCGGAAACCGCCGGCGTGCTGGTGCTCGACAAGGACGCGATCGACCGCCTCAACCGCATCGACGAGGCGGTGACGCTCGCCACGCTGCCGGCGTTTAAGCCAGTGGTCGACGGCGAGATGATCGCCACGGTGAAGATCATTCCCTTCGCGGTCGCAAGAACTGCGCGCGATAAGGCGGTGACGGAAGCCGCTGCGGCCAAGCCGGTGATCCGCGTGGCCCCGTACAAAGTGCGCAAGATCGGCATTGTGTCGACCTTGCTGCCGGGCCTTTCGCCGAAAGTCGTCGACAAGACCCTCAAGATCACCGCCGCCCGCATTGCGCCCGCCGGCGCAACAATCGTCGCCGAGCGGCGCGTGCCGCACGCGACGCCGGCGCTCGCCGGCGCCATCGACGAGGTGCTCAAAGCCGGCGCCGAATTGGTGATCGTGTTCGGCGCCTCGGCCATTGCCGACCGGCGCGATGTCATCCCGGCGGCGGTCGAGGCGATCGGCGGCGAGATCGAGCATTTCGGCATGCCGGTGGATCCCGGCAATCTAATGCTGATCGGCCGCTTGCGCGGGCAGGCGGTGATCGGCGCGCCCGGCTGCGCGCGCTCGCCGAAAGAAAATGGTTTCGATTGGGTCCTGATGCGGCTCTTGGCCGGGCTGCCGGTGAGCCGCGCCGATATCACCGCCATGGGCGTCGGCGGCCTGCTCATGGAAATCGTCACCCGGCCGCAACCGCGCAGCGAGCCGGCGCCCGAAAAAGGCCGCCACGTTGCCGCGGTGGTGCTGGCGGCCGGCCGCTCCACCCGCATGGGCGCGATCAACAAACTGATCGCCGAAATCGGCGGCAAGCCGCTGGTGCGCATCGCCGCCGAGCAGGCGTTGGCGTCGCGCGCCAAGTCCGTCATCGTCGTCACCGGCCATGAGCGCGAACGCGTGGAGGCGGCGCTGGCCGGCTTGCCTGTCCGCTTCGTGCATAATCCCGACTACGCCAACGGGCTCGGCACGTCGCTGAAAGCCGGGATTGCCGCCGTGCCGGCGGAGGCCGACGCGGCCATCGTCTGCCTCGGCGACATGCCGCAGGTCGATGCCGGCTTGATCGACAGACTGATCGCGGCGTTCGATCCCGAGCGTAGCGCGCTGGTCGTAGTGCCCACGTTCGACGGGCGGCGCGGCAATCCGGTGGTGTGGTCGCGCCGCTTCTTCCATGACCTGATGGCGATCAGCGGCGATATCGGCGCCCGCCACCTGATCGGCAGCTATGCCGAGGCGGTCGTCGAGGTTCCGGTTACCGGCGAGGCGGCGTTCACCGACGTCGACACGCCCGACGCGTTCAAAAGCGTGAAGGCCGAGCTCGAGGGCTCGTGACGCGATCGCTTCAATGCTGGTAAGCTCGCCCGAGCTTGGCCCATGGGGGAGGCGAGGGATGGGCAGTATCAAGTCAATTATTTTCGCGCTTTTGGCTGCTGGGGGACTGTTGGCCGTAGACTGGACTCCGGCCCACGCCGCGGGCGCCATCGCCGTCGGGCACTGCGACCGGGTCGGATACTCCTACGGTTACGGTTCCGAGGGCGGAGCGCGCGCGCGAGCTCTCGCCCAATGCCGAAGCAACGGCGACGACAAGTGCGAAGTCGTGGTGACGCTGCACGGGTCCTGCGGCGCATTCGCGGTGTCCGGCTGCGAAGCGCGCGGCTGGGCCTATGCTGGATCGCGGGGCGAGGCTGAGCGAATTGCGCTGTCCTATTGCCGGAAATATGGCGGCGAGAATTGCGGCATTCAGGCCTGGGTCTGCGACGGCGGCCCCTGAGCGTCGCGGACTCGAGTCAACTTCCGCCGTCAAGGCGGAAATCGAGCGCGCTTAAGATTCGAATCATTGATCGCGTCCGCAACTCAGCCCTTATCTGACCGGGTGTCCGGGTAAGGGACGGGGAATGACTGATCGTTTCACGCCTGTGATGCGCGCCCTTGTGGCCGCGACGCTGTTGCTCGCGACGGCGACGTTGATGCTGGTCGCCGTCAACACCGCGCGGGCGGCTGGCGCTCTGGCGATCGGCGCTTGCGGGGCGTTCGGCGAGGCCTATGGCTTCAGCAACGCGGTCGCCGCGCGCAAGAGCGCGCTGGCGAAATGCCACCAGGGCGATGCCTGCCGGGTGGTGGCCGTCACCAGCCGCGGCTGCGCCGCCTTCGCGGTCGATTTCACCAATGCTTGCGGCGCGCATGGCTGGGGCAAGGGGCCGCGGCTCGGCCGCAGCCAGAACGAAGCCTTGCGCTCGTGCTATCAGGCCGGCGGCAAGGAATGCGTGATCCGCACTTTCTTCTGCGACGCCAAAGGCTGACACCCGTTTTTATCACTTAACATCATGATTTTATTGTGCTTATTTTTTCTTGTGCGGCGGTCCGCCTTGCGCTAAATAATGACTGACTGGTCAGTCATTATTTAGCATCCGCCATGGCCACCGCGCATCCACGATCGCTTCGCAAGGCACCGCGCCGCCGCCGCGCGGCCACGCTGCAAAATCGCGGCGGACCGGAGCCGCTCAGCGGCGCCCGCAAGGAACGCAGCGCCGCCCGCCGCGAGGCGATCCTGTCCGCGGCGCTCGATGAATTCTCCACGCGCGGCTTCGAGGCGGCCCGCCTCGACGACGTCGCCAAGCGCGCCGGCGTCGCCAAGGGCACGATCTATCTCTACTTCCGCGACAAGGAGAGTTTGTTCCAGGAACTGATCCGCGCGATGCTGACGCCGCTGATCGGCACCATCGAGGCGCTGGGCGCCGCCGACGTGCCGCTCAGCGTGCTAACCGAGCAGATCGTCGAACTGTTCGTGCGCGAGGTCTACGAGACGCGACGCAAGGACGTGATCCGGCTGATGATCGCGGAAGGCCGCCGCTTTCCCGCGCTGGCCGAGTTCTATTACCGCGAGGTGCTCTCGCGCATCATTGCCGCGGTGCGCGCGCTGCTGCGCCGCGCCGCCGCGCGCGGGGAGGTGCCCGAGGCGCTGGCCGAATTCCCGCAGATCATCGCGGCGCCGGGCTTGGTCGCCATCATCTGGAGCGGATTGTTCGAACGCTTCGAGCCGCTCGACGTGCGCAAGATGATGAAGACCCATATCGAGCTGTTGTTCGCACCAAGGAGTGCGCCATGAGAATGAAATTGGCCGCCGTGGCGGCTCTGGCGCTCGCCGGCTTCAGTCTCGCCGGCTGTGACAAGAGCAATGACCATCAATTGCAGGGCTGGGTCGAAGCCGAATTGATCTTCGTGTCGCCCGACGAACAGGGCCGCGTGGAAGATTTGAAGGTGCGCGAAGGCGACCAAATCACCAAGGGCCAATTGCTGTTTACCGTCGACGACGATCTGCAAAAGTCCGATTTGATGGTGAAAAAGACCGCCGTGGTCAACGCGCAGCAGAATTTCGATCGCGCCAAGGAACTGCTGAAAACCGCGGCCGGCACGCAAAAGACCTATGACGACGCCGAAGCCGCGCTGCGCCAAGCCAAGGCCAATCTCGGTTGGTCGGAAACCCGGCTGACGCGCCGCAATGCCTATAGCCCCGCCGCCGGTACCATCGAGCAGGTCTATTACCGCGTCGGCGAGACGGTGTCGGCCGGCAAGCCGGTGGTGGCGCTGCTGCCGCCGCAGAATCTCAAATTCCGCTTCTTCGCGCCCGAGCCCATCCTGCCGCAGATCAAATACGGCGAAACCGTCGCGGTATCCTGCGACGGCTGCGAGAAGGGCCTGACCGCCAAGGTGAGTTTCATCGCCCGCAGCGCGGAATACACGCCGCCGGTGATCTACAGCCTCGATGAACGCGCCAAGCTCGTCTTCCTGATCGAGGCGCGGCCGGACCAGCCGCAGAAATTCCGCGTCGGCCAGCCGGTGACTATCACGCTGCCGAAAGAGACGCCGCCATGAGCGCGCAAAACGGGGCGCAAAGCGGCGCACAAGACATCGTCATCGACGTCCGCCACCTGACCAAGAAGTTCGATGGCAAGGCGGTGGTGCGCGACCTGTCGATGCAGGTCAAGCGCGGCACGATCTACGGCTTCCTGGGGCCGAACGGCTCCGGCAAGACCACCACCATCCGCATGCTGTGCGGCCTGCTCACGCCCGACGAGGGCGAGGGCACGTGTCTCGGCTACAACATCCGCACCGAGACCGACAAGATCAAGCGTCAGGTCGGCTACATGACCCAGCGCTTCAGCCTCTACCAGGACTTGTCAGTGCGCGAGAATTTGGAATTCATTGCCCGCATCTACGGCATCGCCAGGCCGGTCGCCGCCGCGCGCGCGGCGATCGAACGGCTCGGGCTCTCCGGCCGCGAGGAGCAGATCGCCGGCGAATTGTCCGGCGGCTGGAAGCAGCGGCTCGCGCTCGGCGCCTGCACATTGCCGAGCCCGCAGCTGCTGCTGCTCGACGAGCCGACCGCTGGCGTCGATCCCAAGGCGCGGCGCGAATTCTGGAACGAGATCCACGCGCTCGCCGCCGACGGGCTCACCGTGCTGGTTTCCACCCACTACATGGACGAAGCCGAGCGCTGCCACGAGATCGCTTACATCGCCTATGGCGATCTGCTGGTGCATGGCAGCGTCGAGCACGTGGTCGCGTCCGCACACCTCACGACATACGTGGTGAGCGCCGAATACGGCGAGGGCTTGAGCCAATTGTCGCACGAACTCACCGGCAAGCCGGCCGTCGACATGGTCGCGCCGTTCGGCACCAGCCTGCACGTCTCCGGCCGCGACGCCGAGGCGCTGGAAACGGCCATCGCGCCCTACCGCACGAACCGGAACCTCGACTGGCAGCCGTCGCAGCCCTCGCTTGAAGATGTCTTCATCGACCTCATGAGCAAGGCACGGGATAACTTCCAATGACCCATGTGCTGCCAACCCAAACGCCGCGCCGCCTGCCCGGCGACGGCTTCTCGCGCAAGACCTGGGCGATGCTGGTGAAGGAATTCATCCAGCTCAGGCGCGACCGCGTGTCGTTCGCCATGATCATCGTGATCCCGCTCGTGCAGTTGATGCTGTTCGGCTATGCCATCAACACCACGCCGCGCGATCTGCCGACGGCTGTTCTGTTGCAGGAGCAGACCGACCTCTCGCGCTCGATCCTCGCCGCGCTTGAAAACACCAAATATTTCAAGGTCACCAAGCTGCCGCATACCGAGGCCGAGGTTGACGAATTGCTCGCCTCGGGGACTGTTCTATTTGCCGTTGAAATCCCGGCCAACTTCGAGCACGCGGTGCGCCGCGGCGACAAGCCGGCGATGTTGGTCGAGGCCGATGCCACCGATCCGGTTGCGTCCGGTACGGCGCTGAGCGCGCTTGGTCAGGTGTTGCAGACCGCGCTGTCGCACGACCGTGATGTTCCCAGCCCGCCTGTGCTGCCGTTCGAGATCCGCACGCACCCCCGTTACAACCCGGCCGGCGTCACGCAGCTCAACATCGTGCCGGGCCTGGTCGGCACCATTCTCACCATGACCATGCTGATCTTCACCGCGCTGTCGGTGACGCGCGAGATCGAGCGCGGCACCATGGAAAGTCTGCTGTCGATGCCGATCACGCCGGTCGAGATCATGCTGGGCAAGATCGTGCCCTATATCATGGTCGGGTTCGTGCAGGCGGCGCTGATCATTGGCATAGGCGTCACGCTGTTTGGCGTGCCGGTCATCGGCAATCTCGGTCTGCTCGCCGCGCTTAGCACGCTGTTCATCGCCACCAATCTGTCGATCGGCTACACTTTCTCGACGGTGGCGCAAAACCAGCTGCAAGCGATGCAGATGACCATCATGTTTTTTCTGCCGAATATTCTGTTGTCTGGATTCCTGTTTCCGTTCGCCGGCATGCCAGTTTGGGCGCAATATGTCGGCGAGGCGTTGCCGCTCACGCATTATCTACGCATCGTGCGGGCGATCTTGCTGAAAGGCTCTTCGCTCGGCGATCTGCGCTACGACGGCATCGCGCTGTTCATTTTGATGCTGATCGCGATGACGATCGCTGTCACGCGCTTCCGAAGGACGTTGGATTAGCGACGCGTCAAGACGCCAAGCCGCAGATAAGGCCCGGTGCGCCGGTCGCTGTCATCGGACCAGCCGGCCGCCGCCGACCATTCCCATTTGCCCGTTTTCAATGCGGTCAGATGTGCGCCGAGCCAGTATTATGACGCAACTGGCACCTTAATTTTCTTGATGCAGGAACCTGCACCTTTATCTAGCAGGGCATGAAACGCAAGCCCGCGACGTTCGCCCTCATCCGCCTTCACGCTGAGATAGCCGGAAAGCTCAAAGACGTTAAGCAGGAAGCCGCTAAGTTTCGTGGCGATCTAAAGCATATCGGGGCGGTTATTCAGCTTTTAGAGAGTTGGCCCTTGGCTTATTTCAGGTGCCAGTTGCGTCATAATACTGCGCCGAGCCGCAGCTGGCGATAGCCGTCGCAGGTGAAGGTCTGCGCCTCCGGGCCGAGATAGAACCAATCGTGTAACCGCCAGCCATAGGCAACGCGCGCTGCATAGCTGGTGGCGATCGACAACAATGTTGCATCGGCGGCAAGCATCGTCGCGGACGTCGGCTCGAGCCACAGATTGACGGTGGTGCGGAACCCGGCCGATGTGCCGTGCAGCCGGTTATCTGGATCGTATGGGCTGGTGACGTCGTTCTTGATGTCGAGGCCGGCGAAAACCTTGAGCTCGAGCCGATCGCGCTTGAAGCGCCAGCCGGGCAGCAGTTGCGCTTCTTCCTCGGTGCCGGTGACCCAGGCATTGTTGAGCGCACCGGACGCGTAACGGTACCGCCCGCCCGAGATCAGCGCTTGCAGGGTGAAGCCTTCGCGGTCGATCCCGTTTGGCGACCACAGCAATCCGCCGTGCATGAACTGGCCATCGCGCCACAAGTCAGCGCCGGAAAATAAAAGAAAATGCGCGCCGTCATCGCCGGCCCGGGCAGGACCGGCGGACACGCAGACACAACAAACCAGGGAGGCCGCGGCGGCGACAACCGCCGCGCTGACGCGCCGTACGCAACGCATTGAGGCCCCCGAGCCCCGAAACACCCGGCTAGCAAGTACCAGTCGTAAATACAACTATAGCGTGTTGGCGAGTTGTTGTCGAGTTTTTCGGAGTTGGACGTCTCAGCTTGGCGTCTTCGCCAATCGCCGCGGCGCGTGACCCAAGGTGCGATGGATCATCGCCGAAAAAGCGCTGGGGCTGGCGTAGCCGACCGAGGCCGCGGTCTCCGCCACCGATGCGCCGTCGGACAAGCGGGCGAGGCCATCGATAGCGCGCAGCCGCGCCCGCCATTCGGCAAAGCCGAGCCCGGTGTCACTGCGGAAGATGCGCGCCAGCGTGCGCCGGCTGGCGCCGGCTTTCTCGGCCCAGCGGTCGAGATCGAAATCGATGCTGGAATTGTCGAGCAGCGCGCGAGCGACCCGCAGCGCGCGCGGATCGCGCGGCATCGGCACCGCCAGCCGGCGTTCCTGCAGGCGGGCAAGCTCAGTGAGGATCAGTTGCGCAATGATGCCGCCGCGGCCGCTCTCATCGTAGTCGACCGGTTCTTCCAGGAGCGCCAGGATCAGCTCGCGCAAGCAGCCCGGAAATCTCGGCCAGCACCGGCTGCTGCGGCAGCGATCGGCAGCCGGCGCCGTCGATGTAGACCGTGCGCATCTCGATATGGCTGCGCATGGTGACGCTGTGCGGCCATTGCGGCGGCAGCCACAGCGCGCGCGCCGGCGGCACGATCCAGGCGGCATCCGCCGTTTCCACCCGCATGATGCCGCTGACCGCATGCAGCAATTGCCCGCGGCGGTGGATGTGCAGCGGGATCTGGTGGCCGACGTTGAAGGTGCGCGCCATCACCGCCACCTGGCGCGGCGCATCGTCCATATTGCGGCGGTAAATGGGTATGGTATCGGTCATGGCACGATCGCGACGAAAATCGGCCGAACATCGCCAAATGGCAAGCGCTAAGCTACGCAGGGAGAGTCGAAAGTCGCATGAACCCGACCGCAATACCGCCCATGGCACGCGACGATGCGGCCCGCCGCCGCTCCATCGCCTTCCTCAATTGGGCGCACGCGATCGATCATTTCGTGCTGCTGATCTATCCGACCGTGGTGATCGGGCTGGAGGTCGTTTACAAACGGCCCTACAGCGAGCTGATCGCGCTGTCGAGCGCGGCCTTCATCGCCTTCGGCGTGTTTTCGCTGCCGGCCGGCTGGCTCGCCGATCACTGGAGCCGCCGCAACATGATGGCGGCGTTCTACATCGGCTGCGGCGTGTCGTTGGCGCTCGACGGCTTTCGCGCCGAATTTGCCGATGCTCGCTGCCGGCATGTTCGTGCTTGGCATGTTTGCTGCCATCTATCACCCGGTCGGCATGGCCATGCTGATCGAGGCCTCGAGCGCGCGCGGGCGCACGCTCGCCTTCAACGGCGTGTGCGGCAATCTCGGCGTCTCGCTCGCCGCCGGTATCAGCGCTGCGCTGGCCACCTGGTTCGGCTGGCGCGCCGCGTTTTTGACGCCCGCCGCGCTCTGCATCGCGACCGGGGCTGTCTATCTCTGGCTGACGCCGGACGATCGCCACCATGCGAAATCGCGCGTATCGAAACCTGCGGTGCCGCTGACGCCCAAGGTCATGACCATGCTGTTCGGTCTGTTTCTCGTCATCGCGATCAGCGCCGGCCTTGTTTTCAACGTGCTGACCATCGCGCTGCCGAAGATCGTCGATGAAGGCGTCGCCGCGTCCGTGCCGCTGGTGCATGGTCGGCAGCATCGCAACCGGCGTTCTCGTTTGCGGCGCGCTGGCGCAACTCACCGTCGGCCGGCTGGTCGAATGGGTGCCGCCGCACTTCATCTTCGCCGCCGTGACCGCGCTCGGCTTTGCCGGCAATCTGTGGGCGACTTACGCCACGGGCTTCTCGTTGATGGTGGCGCTCGCCATCGCAATTGCGGCGATTTACGGCCAGGTCACGGTCAACGATATCATTCTGGCGCGCTACACCGCCGACGCTTGGCGCGGCCGCGTCTATGCGGTGCGCTACTTCACGCTGTTCATCAGCGCCGGCGCCGCCATCGCGCTGATTTCCCTGCTGCACAACGGCGCCGGGTTCGGCCTCGTACTCGGCGGCCAATTCGATCATCGCGCTGGTGATGTTTCTCTCGACGCTCGCGCTGGTGTTGCTGATCGTCAATATCGAGGCGCGGCACGCGATCGTGCAGCCGGCGGAATAGCTAGAATAGCGGCGGGATCAGGTCCTCGACCTTCACGCGAGCGCGCTTTTTACGTTCGCCACGATGCGGCTGCGGTGGCACGTTTTCGGATCGCGGCAATAGCAGAGCAGGGCGACGCGCTTGCCCGACTTGAGCAGCGAGACAAGCTCATCGAGCGCTTCCTGCGGTTCCGGCGTCTTGATGTGCTTGTCGTAGATGCGCCAGAGCTTGTCGAGGTCGCCGGCGCGCGCCGCGGCGCGCCCTTCCGCCGGCGTGCCGAGTTTCTGCAGATGGAGGTAGCCGATTCCGGCCTCATCAAGCGAAGCCGCGAGTTGGCGCTTGGAAAATCCCGGCCGGCGCGACGCGGCGACCGCGCGCGTATCGACCAAAAGCTCGATGTTCGCGCGCTTGAGTTCCCCCAATACCGCGTCGGGCTTGGCCTGCTCGTAACCAATCGTAAACAAAGGACGCATATGGTTGTCACAAGGTTGACACGAACTGCCGATACAAAGGCGGTAAGTGACGAGCCGGGAAACCGGTTTGCCTGACGGCCACGATGAGAATTGGTGACGGCGGATGTAACCGCGCCCTCTCGTTCGTGGTCGTTTCCATTTTCAGCGCCCCCTTCATTTCTTGAGCCGTTCGATCAGCGCCATGGCCGCGGCCGGTGCGCGCACCTTCGCCTCGTGAATGAAATAAATGAAGACATCGCGCGGCTGCGCTTTGCCGCGCGGTTTTTCGATGCGCGAAAGATCGGGCGGTGCGCCGCCGCGCGCCCAAGTCTTGGCGCGTTCGGCCCAGGCATCGACCGCCTTGGGCGGATAGCCGGCTTTGAGCTTCTCGCTGCCCTTCTGCAGCCGCGCGTAGACGAAATCGCCGGTGACATCGGCGATCGCCGGGTAGACGTCATGTTCGGCGAAGACCACCGGCATGTCGAACTTGCGCAGCAGAGCCGCGAAGGCCGGCGTCTTGAAGCTGTCGTGCCGCACTTCGACGACGTGGCGAGCATCCGGCCGTCAAAAGTTTTCGGCAGCAATTCGAGGAAGCCGCCAAAATCGGCTTCGCCGAATTTCTTGGTTGGCGCGAATTGCCAGAGCAGGGGACCGAGATGCGCGCCGAGCTCGGTCACGCCGGACTAGGAAGCGCTTGATCGAATCGCCGGCCTCGCTGAGCACGCGGCGATTGACCGCGTAACGCGGGCCTTGAGCGAGAAGACGAAGCTCGCCGGAACCTCTGACGCCCAGGCGCGGAAGGTGGCGGGCTTCTGCGTGCGATAGAAGGTGCCGTTGACTTCGATCGAGGTCAGATGTTCGGCCGCGTAAGCGAGTTCGCGCGCGTGCGGCAGACCCCTTGGGATAGAACACGCCGCGCCAGGGCTCGTAGGTCCAGCCGCCGATGCCGGTGTAAATGGTTCCGGATCTCATGACCTTTGCCTATGCGCGCTCGTTTCCTTTTGCGACCCGAAACCTGCCACAGGTTGGCTGCTGCGGGGATAAATAAAACGACGAAGGCCCGGGATTGCTCCCGGGCCTTCGCATTTTCGTGGTTGAGGCGATTGGACTTAGAAGTCCATTCCGCCGCCGCCCATGCCGCCCATTCCGCCGCCGCCAGGCATGCCGCCCTGGCCCTTCTTCTGCGGAATTTCGGCGACCATCGCTTCGGTGGTGATCAGGAGGCCGGCGACCGACGCCGCGCCCTGGATCGCCGAACGCACGACCTTGGTCGGATCGATGACGCCCTTGCTGACGAGATTGCCGTACTCGCCGAGCTGCGCGTCGAAGCCCCAGTTGTACTGATCCTTCTCCAGGATCTTGCCGACGATGACCGAGCCGTCTTCGCCGGCATTGGTCGCGATCTGGCGCGCCGGAGCCTGGATCGCCTTGCGGACGATGTCGACGCCGTGCTTCTGGTCTTCGTTCGCGGTCTTGACCTTCTTGAGGGCCTCGGTGGCGCGCAACAGCGCGACGCCGCCGCCCGGCAGGATGCCTTCCTCGACCGCGGCGCGGGTCGCATGCATCGCGTCGTCGACGCGATCCTTGCGCTCCTTCACCTCGATCTCGGTGGCGCCGCCGACGCGGATCACCGCAACGCCGCCGGCGAGCTTGGCCAGACGTTCCTGCAGCTTCTCCTTGTCGTAGTCCGAGGTGGTCTCCTCGATCTGCGCCTTGATCTGGGCGACGCGCGCTTCGATGTCGGCCTTCTTGCCGGCGCCGTTGATGATCGTGGTGTTTTCCTTGTCGATCATCACCTTCTTGGTGCGGCCGAGCATGTTGATGGTGACGTTCTCGAGCTTGATGCCGAGATCTTCGCAGATCGCCTGGCCGCCGGTCAGGATCGCGATGTCCTGCAGCATGGCCTTGCGGCGATCGCCGAAGCCCGGCGCCTTGACGGCAGCGACTTTCAGACCGCCGCGCAGCTTGTTGACGACGAGGGTGGCGAGCGCCTCGCCTTCGATGTCCTCGGCCACGATCAGCAGCGGCTTGCCGGTCTGCACCACCGCTTCGAGCAGCGGCAGCAGTTCCTGCAGGCCGGACAGCTTCTTTTCGTAGATCAGGATGTAGGGGTCGTCCATCTCAACGCGCATCTTGTCGGCGTTGGTGATGAAGTAGGGCGAGATGTAGCCGCGATCGAACTGCATGCCCTCGACCACGTCGAGTTCGGTCTCAAGGCTCTTGGCCTCTTCGACCGTGATCACGCCTTCGTTGCCGACTTTCTTCATGGCATCGGCGAGGAACTTGCCGATCTCGGCGTCGCCGTTGGCGGAGATGGTGCCGACCTGGGCGATCTCTTCGTTCGAGGTGACTTTCTTGGAGTTGGCCTTGAGGTGCTCGACGATGGCTTCGACCGCGAGATCGACGCCGCGCTTGAGGTCCATCGGGTTCATGCCCGCGGCCACGGCCTTGGAGCCTTCGCGCACGATCGCCGCGGCCAGCACGGTCGCGGTGGTGGTGCCGTCGCCGGCCTGGTCGGAGGTGCGCGAAGCGACTTCACGCACCATCTGCGCGCCCATGTTCTCGAACTTGTCCTCGAGCTCGATCTCCTTGGCGACGGTGACGCCGTCCTTGGTGATGCGCGGAGCGCCGAACGACTTGTCGAGGACCACGTTGCGGCCCTTCGGGCCAAGGGTGACCTTCACCGCATTGGCCAGAATGTCGACGCCGCGCAACATGCGGTCGCGCGCATCGACGGAGAATTTGACGTCTTTAGCAGCCATAGTGCGAATTCCTTCGGTTTGATATCGGCGAAGCGGTTAGGCGGCTTTCTTCTTGGCGGCAGCGCCGCCTTCGATCACGCCCATGATGTCGCTTTCCTTCATGATCAGGAGATCCTGACCGTCGATCTTCACTTCGGTGCCCGACCATTTGCCGAACAGCACGGTGTCGCCGACCTTGAGATCGATCGGGATCAGCTTGCCCGACTCGTCGCGGCCACCGGGGCCGACGGCGACGATCTCGCCCTGGCTCGGCTTCTCTTTGGCGGTATCGGGAATAATGATGCCGCCGGCAGTCTTTTCCTCGGCATCGATGCGCTTGACGACTACACGGTCGTGAAGCGGGCGGAACTTCATGGCAGTCCTCCTCGGTTATTGAAAGATTTTGCGGTTTGAGTAGCCGGCGTCCCTTTGCCGGCACCTAGACAGCAGTTGGTGCAGGCATTCTGGCCCGCAAGGGGCCTCGGGAAAAATTTTTAGCACTCATTCGAGGCGAGTGCCAAGAAGGTCGGAAATTCCTTGCCGATCAATGGTTAACGGCCGTGGGCCCGGAACTGCCCGGCGCACCGTCGGGTTGTCTTTGGCTGCCTTCAAACACGCGGAGCCGGCGCTGTCAGCACTCCCGTAGGGTTGCTGCTAACGCCTTGATTTTAAACAGTTTGTTTACCATTTTGGCTTGCAATGCCTAAGGCCGGAATTGGAAACTCTACGTCCGACTCGAAAGGGGGACGCGATGGTTTCACGAGACTTTCGCAAAAAGGTCGGCGGTTATGGCCTAACGACTGCGCATATCCTGTATCGGCGGCCCGATCACCGCTGGCTGCTGCAGTCCTATATTTGGCAGGCCTACGACCTGTTCCCCGAATTCCCCGAGCTGCAGCGCTTCCTGGCGTTCTGGCAGGAGAAGCTGGAAGGCCCGCTGCACTCCGTGCAGGTCGCGCATTGCAAGCTGATCAAGCCGGCCGAGATCAAAGCCATCAACGGCGAATTCAGGTTGCACTGATCGCTGTCATGGCCGGGCTTGGTCCGGCCATCTCGCTCAGGCGTGCGGCGCCCGCGCGACCCATCAGCAACCCTCATCCGATCCATCGAAATGTTTCGGCGATGGCCCACGCCGCGCGCGATGGCGCCGCGGCGGCGCGCGTACTACCTAGGTCCGACACTGTTCACGCGAGCCATATCCGTGCGCCGTTTCTTTCCGCCCTTCGTTCTGATGCTCGGCAATGTCGTCACCGGCCTGACCATTCTCGGCCCGGCCGGCATGCTCATCGAACTTGCGGACGGATTGCGCGTCGGCATCCACGACACCGGCCTGCTGGTCACCTACGGCGCCGTGATCCTTTGCGTCGGCTCGCCGATCATGGCCTGGCTGACGACGCGCATCGACCGCCGCGCGCTGCTGGTCGCCACGCTGGCGATCCTGGCGGCCGGGCAGGCGGCCTCGGCGCTGGCGCCGAATTACGCCGTCATCCTCGCGTTGCGTCTCGCCATGCTGGCCGTCGCCGCGGTCTACACGCCGCAGGCGGCGGCGACGGTGGCGCTGATCGTGCCGGGAAGCAGCGGCCGAGCGCCATCGCCTTCGTCTTCCTCGGCTGGTCGCTGGCGATCGCCGGCGGCTTGCCGGTGGTGACGGTGCTCGCCACGCATTTCGGCTGGCGTTTCGCCTTCGCCGCGTTGGCGGCGCTCGCTGCGATTATCGCCGCGCTCTTGTTTGCTGGCGCTGCCGGCGGGCCTGCAAGGCAAGCCGCTGTCGCTCGCAAGCTTCGCCACCATCGCGCGCAACAGGCGGATCGTCCTGGTCCTGCTGGTGACGTTGCTGCAAACCTCGGGGCAGTTCACGGTCTTCATCTATCTCGCGCCGCTGCTCAAAAGCCTCGCCGGCGCCGGTCCCGGCATCGTGAGCGGATTCTTCGCCCTTTATGGCGTCGTCGGGCTTGCCGGCAATGTGATCGCCAGCGCGGTGGTGACGCCGCTCGGCACGCAGAAGACACTCGCGCTGTTCATGAGCTCGACCCTGCTTGGCATGGCGCTGTGGGCTCTCGGCGCCGGCTGGCTGCCGCTGGTAGGCGCCGGCATTGTTTTCTGGGGCTCGGCTTTGCCGCGATCAACTCGATGCAGCAGGCGCGGCTCGCGGCGGCGGCGCCCGATCTCGCCAGTGCCTCGATCGCGCTCAATACCTCGATCCTCTACACCGGCCAGGCGATCGGCTCCGGCATCGGCGGCTTTCTGTTCGCCGCCGGCTCGTTGCACGCCATGGGCTATATCGGTGTCGCCTTCGTCGCCTCGGCCTTGGCGCTGGTGGCGGCGACCTGGCAGCGGCAGCCGCGCGTTGCGGTCAGCGCGCCTTAACGCGCGCGATCAGGCTCTCGACCTGCGGCAGCATGCGCGCGACGACGATGGCATAGCCCTGCGCGTTGTAATGCGCGTGGTCGCGCGCGCGGTATTTCCCGGGCGGCAGATTCCATTGCGCATAGGCGCACGTTCTCGGCGCGGGCGACGTCGTCGAGTCTGAGGCTGCCGAAGCCGATGACCAGCACCTCGATCTTGCGCTCGCGCAGGGAGCGGACGATCTCGGTCAATCGCGAGCGCACGGTTTGCATCGGGGCCCGCTGCGCAGATCGTTGGTGCCGAATTCGACGAGGGCGATGTCGGTGTCCGGGCCGATCGCTTCGTCGAAATGCAGCAGCGCATCGAGCAACGTGCCGCCGTTGATGCCGGCATTGTCGACGACGACGTCGTAGCCCTTCTTGCGCAAGGCGGCCTGCAACTGCGCCGGATAGGCGTCCTTGCGCGCGACCAGCCAGCCGGCGGTCGCGCTGTCGCCGAAGGCGACGATGTGGATGGGGCGCGGCGAGGGCGGGTTGCCACCATGAGCAGCAGCGCCAGCGCGGCGACTCATGCGAAACATCTAATTCAACACCCCGACGATCGCGCCCATCAGGCAGGTCGTCAGCGTGCCCGAGACGATCGACTTGCCGCCGAGCGAGATGATGTCGGCGCGCCGCTCCGGCGCCATCACGCGTCAAGCCCGGCGATCATGATGCCGAGCGAGCCGAAATTGGCAAAGCCGCACATGGCGTAGAGCATGATCAGCCGCGAGCGGTCGTCGAGCGCGCCGGCGGGCAGCTTGGCGAGCTCGAGATAGGCGATCAGCTCGTTGAGCACGGTCTTGATGCCCATCAGCGAGCCGGCGGTGACCGCCTGGCTCCCAGGGCATGCCCATCAGCCAGCACACCGGCGCCATGACGAGGCCGAGCAGGCGCTGCAGGGTGACGGCTGAGCCGCCGACGTCCGGCAGCAGGCTCAGGATGGCGTTGGCGAGATGCACCAGCGCCACCAGCACGATCAGCATGGCGACGATGTTGAGCAGCAGTTCGAGCCCGGCCGCGGTGCCGCGCACGATCGCGTCCATGGTTGAAGTCGGCGACGCGGCCGATCTCGACCTTGCCGATGTCGGTGCGCTCGCCGGGCGGGTCCGGCACCATCAGCACGCTGATCAACAGCGCCGCCGGCGCGCCCAGGATCGAGGCGACCAGAATGTGGCCGGCGACGTCGGGAATGGCGGCGCGCAGGATGGTCGCATAGAGCACGAACACGGTGCCGGCGATGCCGGCCATGCCGCCGGTCATCACCATGAACAATTCGCCGCGCGTGAGGCGCGGTGAGATAGGGCCGGATGAACAGCGGCGATTCCACCATGCCGAGGAAGATATTGGCGGCGGTGGACAGGCCGACCGCGCCGCCGACGCCCAGCGTGCGCTCCAGCGCCCAGGAAAAGCCGCGCACGATCGGCGGCAGGATGCGCCAGTAGAACAGCAGCGTCGTCAGCACGCTCATCACCAGCACGATCGGCAGCGCCTGGAAGGCGAGCACGAATTCCGCGCCCGGCGTGGTCAGCGCGAAGGGCAGCGCCCCGCCGCCGACATAGCCGAACACGAACGAGGTGCCGGCCTGCGTTGCTTCGGCGACGGCATTGACCGCGCGGTTGACCAGCGCGAAGGCCGATCTTGATCTGCGGGATCTTCGAGCAGCAGGACGGCGGTGGCGAGCGTCACCAGCAGCGCCGCGCCCGCGCTCCGCCAGTTGACCGCGCCGCGCCGCTCGCTGATCGCCCAGGCGAAGACCAGCAGGGCGACGACGCCAAGCGCGGATTGCAGGTGTTGCATGTCGTATTTCCCCCATACCGCGGTGGTTAAGTCGCGGTCCTCGCCTTGCCAAGGCCGGCCCGTTCACCAAAATGCATGAATTGCCGGGGCCAAGGCAACACTGGGAGAGCGCCATGGCCCGCATCCGCTTCGATTTCGGCACGCTTACGCTCGAGGCCGAACTGCTCGACACGCCGACCGCCAAGGCGATCGCCGCGGCGCTGCCGATCGTCTCGTCGGTGCTGACCTGGGGCGAGGAGGTCTATTTCGACGTGCCGGTGGACGTCGCGCGCGAGCCGGACGCGCGCGCGGTGATCACGCCGGGCGAGATCGCCTATTGGCCGCAAGGGCCGGCCATCGCCATCGGCTTCGGCCGCACGCCGATCTCCAAGGGCAACGAAACGCGGCTCGCCAGCCCCTGCAACGTGTTCGCCAAGGCGCTCGGCAACGTGAAGGCGATGGGCAAGGTGAAGACGGGCGAGAAGGTGGAAGTCACGGCCGTCAAATAGTATGGGCCTTCGGTGGCGGGTTGATCAGACATATCGGCGTTAGGAAAGACGATGGCCAAGGACGACAAGAAAACCAAAGCGGACCCGCCGCCAAAAGCCGAGGTCGCTGCACAGAAGAAAAGCGAGGCCGCGCCGAAGGACAAGACTTCTTCCGGCGCAGAGCCGGCCAAGGTTGAAACCGGCGACGCCGCTGCCGCTGCGTCCAAGAGCTATAGCCGGGGCGAGGGCCAGAAACCGGTGACCCAAGCGTACAAGGATAACTGGAACGCGATTTACGGGAAGAAAAAGAAGAAAAAACGATAGTCGCCGGCGTGATACGCCATGGCGTGCGGGGCTTGTCGCTGTTGCGGAGGTTTGCTTGACTATCATCGCGGTGACCCGTGCGTTGATGGTGACATGGCCAAATCGACAATCATCGCGATTTCCGTTGTGCTATCGACTTTGTTGAGCGCGCCGCAGGGCGCCGCGGCCATCGAGGTGGGCAGGCCGCCTGCAAGCGCGAATTGCAGGCCGCACGACAGATGATGCAGGAATTGGTTGCGCTGGTGGACAGCGGGATGAAGGCGTCAGGCGCCGAGAGGTGCAAGGCCCTTTCGCAACAGCTCGATCTCACCGAGAAGATTTGCGAGAGCTTCGCGCGCTGCGAGGGCCCTGCGACGCGCACCAAAGCGGTGCGCGACGCCGACGAGGTGATCGAGGCATCGAACCAGGCCTACAACAAATGGTGCCCGCCGCGGCCGGGCATGGTCCGCGTGCGCATGACCATGGTCGAGCGCGTCACGCGCGAGAAAGTGCCCAAGCCGCTGGCGGCCGTGCACAGTTGCGCCGAGGACGGCGTGCCGATGTTTTCCACCAACCAGCGCTTCGACCGCGGCCGCCTCGTCGTGCTCGGCTGTCCGGGCAATGCGAACCCGACCGCCGAGCAAACGAAGGCGCGCAACGCCAGCGCCGACATGCTGCGCAAGGAGCAGGCTTACGTTTATGTGACGCGCGACCGCGACGGCGACGATCCGCAGCGGCTGATCTTTCCGATCCTCGACGCGGACGGGCGCGAGGCAACGACCGATAGGCTGGTCGCCGAGCGCGTCTTCATCGGCGACAAGCGCGACCTGATCTCGATGTTCTGGGATCCGGTCAAAGCGGGCGCCTGCCGCGTGCATGCGATCTGGCGCGTCACCGACGGCAAGGCGGCGCTGGTGTTCTGGGGCGAAGCGGCCGACTGTTCGAGCAACAAGCCCGAATTCAAGACCGTGCTCGAACGGCAGTGACGGCGCTTTTGATGGCTCAGTGACGCCCGGTCTGATGGCGCACCATCGACAGCATCAAATCCCAGGTGTTGCGGATATTGATCAGCAGCAGGAGCAAGAGCGCGCCGGCGAGCACGTCGAGCGCGATATCGAGTTCCTTGTAGATCATCGCGGCGGCAACGAACAGCGCGAGATAGCCGATCGCCGGCAACAGGCCGTAAGCGAGATAGTCGCGCACATATTGGGTCCACTCGCGCCGGATCAATTCAACGGTGATGAAGGCCGAGATCGCAGCGCCGATCAGGGCCGTGGCGCCGATGACCGCGGCGAAGAAACTGCTGCCGTGCGCCGGGACGAGCGCGATGGCCGAAATGAAGAAGACGCTGCCGAAATGGATGATGATCGGGCTGTAGAAGGTGCGCGTCGCCGCCGCTTTGTCCTCGGTCAAAAAGCCGACGCCGAGCGACACCGCGACGAACAGCAGCGCGAGCAGCGTCGCGCCGGCGGTGCCGACCAGGACGTAGAAATCGTGCCAGCGTTCGAGTTCGGCGGCCATTCCGCTGCGCGTGCCTAGCCGCGCCCGACGAACGGCATCTTGGTCGCCATCACCGTCATGAACAGCACGTTGGTGTCGAGCGGCAGGCTCGCCATGTAGACCACCGCGTTGCCGACGTGCTCGGCGTCCATGCGCGGCTCGATCATCTTGCGGCCGTCCGGCTGCAGCACGCCTTCGCCCTGCACCATGCGCTCGGTGAGCGGCGTCGCCGCGTTGCCGATGTCGACCTGGCCGCAGCAGATGTCGTATTGCCGGCAGTCGAGCGAGGTCGATTTGGTCAGGCCGGTGACCGCGTGCTTGGTCGAGGTATAGGCGACCGAAAACGGCCGCGGCGCGTGCGCCGAGATCGAGCCGTTGTTGATGATGCGGCCGCCGCGCGGCTTCTGCGCCTTCATGATCTTGATGGCTTCCTGCGTGCACAGGAACATGCCGGTGAGATTGGTGGCGACCACGTTCTGTCCAGGTCTCGAAGGGCAGGTCCTCGAGCGGCACCGCCGGCGCGCCGATGCCGGCATTGTTGAACAGCACATCGAGCCGGCCGAAGCTCGATTTGACGGTGGCGAACAGCGCCAGGATCGAATCGCGTTTCGACACGTCGGTCGGCACGGCGAGCGCCTGCGCGCCGACCGCGTTGATCTCGCCCGACGACCTTGTCGAGCATCTCCTTGCGGCGGCCGGCCAGCACCAGGCTGTAGCCGGCTTTCGCCAGGGCAATCGCCACCGCCCGGCCGACGCCGGTGCCGGCGCCGGTCACCAGGGCAATTTTCGCGGACGCACTCATTGGGTTTCCTTCCCTGACCCGATTATCGGAAGGACCGCCATATCACAAAAGCGCGCGCCCGCCATCAGCAAGCGCGCAGCCATTACGGCTGTCAGAGGATGACTAGCCCGCCAGCGCCTGCGGCACGTCGATCGGCATGAACGGCGCCGGCGATTGCAGCCGGGCGCTGATCTCGGCGGCGGTCACCGCCTTGCCGAAGCGGTAGCCTTGCATGAAATGCACGCCGGCCGCGCGCAGGAACAGCTGCTGGTCGGCGGTCTCCACGCCTTCCGCCGTCACCTTCATGCCGAGGCCGCGGCCGAGGCTGACCACCGCGTGCACGATGGCCGCGGCGTCGGCGGCCTTCTCGATGAGCAGCACGAAGCTGCGGTCGATCTTGAGCTTGTCGAAGGGCAAGCGGCGCAGATAGAGCAGGCTCGAATAGCCGGTGCCGAAATCGTCGAGCGCCAGCCGCACGCCGAGCGCCTTGAGCCGCAGCATGCCGGCTTCCGCGGTGTCGACGTTGCCGAGCAGCACGCTTTCGGTGAGCTCGATCTCGAGCCGGGCCGGATCGAACTCGGTTTCGCCCAAGGTGCGTTGCACGACGTCGAAGAAATCGGTGCGGCGGAATTGCAGCGGCGACACGTTGACCGAGACGGTGAGGCCCGGCCAGGCCTTGCCGTCGAGGCAGGCGCGGCGCAGCACCCAGGCGCCGAGCTCGATGATCAGACCCGCTGTGCTCGGCGACGGCGATGAATTCGCTGGGCGGGATCTCGCCGCGCGTCGGATGCGTCCAGCGGCACAGCGCTTCGACGCCGACCACGGTCTCGCCGCTCTTGTTGACGATCGGCTGGTAGAGCAGCCGCAGCTGATCGTTCTCGATCGCCTCGCGCAGGTCGCCTTCCAGCAGCTTGCGGTTGGACAGATCCGCATCCATCGCCGCGTCGTAGATGCAGGCGCGGTTGCGGCCCTCGTTCTTGGCGCGGTAGAGCGCCATGTCGGCATAGCGCATGATGTCGGCGGCGCCGCCGCAATTGCGGTCGATCACGGCGATGCCGATCGAGGCGCCGATGACGATGTTCTGCCGGTTGATCGCGTAAGGCGCGCAGATCGCGGCGATGATGCGCTGCGCCACCGCCATCATCTTGGCGCTGTCGTCGCCGATCGAGGAGATCACCGCGAATTCGTCGCCGCCGAGCCGCGCCACCAGGTCGTCGCCGCGCAGCGCGTGCGACAGCCGCAGCGTGACGTTGCGGATCAGCTCGTCGCCGACCGGATGGCCGAGCGTGTCGTTGACGTCCTTGAAATGGTCGAGGTCGATGTAGAACACCGCGGCCGGCGAGGAGCCGGCGCGCACCTCCTCGATCACCGCTTCCAGCCGCTCGCCGAAGAAGATGCGGTTGGGCAGGCCGCAGAGCGGATCGTGCATGGCGAGATGGCGCAGCCGCGATTTCGCCGGCGGCGATGGCGACCGCGGTGCGGCGCATGTAGCGCAGCACGAAGGCGGCGAGCAGCGCGAAGCCGGCGAGCGCGACGGCGATGAAGGGGATGACGCTGTTGACGATCTCGGCGCCGGGCTGCTTCGGCGTCCAGGCGAAGCGCGCGATCGTCTTGCCTTGCGGCCCGTCGAGCTCGTAGGTCAGATCGGTCGGCGGCGCCGGCTCGTCGTCGAGCTTGCGCAGGTGGGTCAGCCGCAGTTGCGCGGCGATGTCGGCGAGCGCGTCGCTGTCGATGAATTTCACCGACATCACGATCGGCGCGGCGATGTCCCGCGCGGCGGGGATGTCGCCGACCGGTCCGACCGCGACCGCGGCAATGACCGCGGGGCGGCCGGCGAGGCTGCGGATCACCGCGGCTTGCGCGTGCGGGCCATCGTCCGCCGCGTTCGCATCGGTGAGGCGCAGCGTGCCGTGCAGGTCCGGATTGCGCCCGCGCATATAGTCGAGCACCGACTTCAGGTCGGGCTGCGCCGCATCGAACCAGGCGGAGTCGACCGCTTGGCGGCCGAGCTGCGAATAGAGCGGCTTGTCGTCGCCGTCGAAGACGAAGACGTAGTCGTGATCGAAATAGGTCTGCAGCCAGCGCCCGATGCGGGTCTTCGCCCAGTCGGGATCGAACTTGACGCGGATGTTCGCGATCGCCCGCTCGGAGGCGGCGACGCTTTTGACTTCGCGCAGCACGCGCTCGCCGTAGTTGGTCAGCGCGCGCGAGAACAACTGCTTCTCGTGCTGCACGGCGACTTCGTCGGCGCGCTGGGCGGAGGAGAGCACGGCGACGACGATGCAGACGATCGCGACGGCGACGATGACGCCGATCGGGACCACCACGCTCAAGCGCGCGCGATCCCAACTCGTGTAAGCTCCGCTCGGATGCACGCGGGCGCGCCACAGCCGCCACGTTTGAGCCCCTCAAGCTGTCCTACCCATTGGACTTTTGCGGCGGAAGCTAGGGCCGAAAGCTTGCTTTTCGCTTTCGTTTTGGCGCCGGCGCCGGCCGGCAGGCCGCCGGATACCGCAATTCGCGCGGTGCTGTTAACCGAAGGTAAACACCCGCGGCGGGCGTTCAGCCGGCGCTGCGGTAGGGCGGGCGCGGAATGGCGATATGGGCGGCGCGCAGCGCGGCCGACCAGCGCTCGCGCAGGTCCTGGAAATAGGGTTCGCCCGGCTCGATGCGATAATTCACTTCGGAGTTGTAGGTGTCCCGGCGCACAACCAAAATGTCGATCGGCAGCCCGACCCCGAGATTGGAGCGCATGGTCGAATCCATGGAGATCAGCCCGATCTTGAGGCCGTCATAGAGGTCGGTGTCGAAGCTGATGGCGCGGTCGAGCACCGGCTTGCCGTATTTGTGCTCGCCGATCTGCAGATAGGGCGTGTCGGTGGTGCATTCGATGAAATTGCCGGCCGAGTAGATCATGAACAGCCGCACGCGGCCGCCCTTGATCTGGCCGCCGAACAGGAAGGCGACGTCGTGGTCGATCTCGGCCGCCTCCAGCGCCTTGCCTTCGGCGTTCTGGATGGTGCGGATGGTGCGGCCGATGCGCTGCGCCGCCTGGAACATGGTCGGCGAATTCATCAGCGTTTCGCGCTCGCCGGTTTCCGGATTTTCCACGCCCTCGGTGAGGATCGAGCGCACCGACTGGCGTCAGCGACAGGTTGCCGGAGGAGGCGATCGCCATGATGCGTTCGCCCGGCTCGGTATAGACGTGCAGCTTGCGGAAGGTGGAGACGTTGTCGAGGCCGGCATTGGTGCGCGTGTCCGCGATCATCACCAAACCGTCGCGCACCAGAATTCCGCAGCAATATGTCATGGGGTCGGACTTCTTCTTGCTTTGCTTGCTTTGCTCGGCCGCAAGGTTATAGCGGCACCGGCCCATGTCCAGCAATGTCCGGTCGTGCCGCCGGCCAAGCCTGGTGTTCCAATAAGGTCATGCGCCATGTCAGTTTTGCGACTGCTGGCGCGCCTGGGCGACGCTGCACCGCCACTTTGAGGGTTTCGCCGCTGCCGCCGTAGCGCGTGCCGCGCACCGGCGCGGCGCCGAGATAATCCAGGCCCACCGCGACCCGCACATGGGCTTCGGTGGTGCCGATGCCGTTGGTCGGATCGAAGCCGACCCAGCCGAGGTGCTCGACATAGGCTTCCGCCCAGGCGTGGCCGGCCTCCTGCGCGGTGACGCCGTCGTCGCGGTAGAAATGGCCGCCGACATAGCGCGCCGGGATGCCGAGCTGGCGCGCCGCCGCGATGAAGATGTGGGTGAGGTCCTGGCAGACGCCGCGGCGCAGCGCGAAGGCTTCCGCCGCCGTGGTCGCGGTGTGGGTCGGATCGGTGTCGAATGTCATCTCGCGGTTGAGCGCGCTCATCAGCCCGTGCAGCAGCGGCAGCGTGTCGGATCCGGCTGCGGCGCGCGCGCCGTCGGCAAAGTCGATGATGGCGGCGTCGGGCTCGGTGAGCGCGGTCTCGCGCAGGAACATGCCCGGCGGAAAACGCTCGACCGCGCCGGCGACCACGCTTTTGGTGTCGTGCGTGTCGACCTCGCCTTCGACCGCGACCGACAATTCGTTGAACGGTCCCTCGGCGGTGAAGAAATGGCTGATGTTGCCGAAGGCGTCCTCGTGCTGATGCAGCAGGCAATCCTGCGACAGATCGATGCGCCAGTTCAGCACATATTGCCCGTCGTGATTGCGCGGGGTGAGGCGCAGCATCTGGGTCACGCCGGTGGGCGGCGTGTCGTAGTGGTAGGTCGTCGCGTGGGAGATGCGGATGCGCATGCGCTCGCAGAATTACTTCGTCCGGCGATGTTGTAGCACAGCCTCGCCTGCCGGCTCATAGCAGGAATTGCTCGGTGATGGCGGCGCCTAGCCGGTTGTTCTCGGTGATGAATTCGCCGATGAACTCGTGCAGGCCGCGCTGGAAGATGCCGTCCATGCGGCTGTTCTGCAGGCGGGCGCGGATGCCGCGCGCCTGGCGCTGGGCCGGACCCTGGCGGCCATAGGCGCCGGCGATGGAATCGAGATTGCGCACGATCGCCTCGTAGCAGGAGGCGAGCGAGCGCGGCATCTCCTCCTTCAGGATCAACAGGTCGGCGACCAGCCAGGGCTTCAGGCTCTCGCGGTAGACCCAGTGATAGGCGGTGAGCGCCGACACCGAGCGCAGGATCGCCGCCCACTGGAAATAGTCGAGCGGGCCGCCGACGCGTTCGTTGTCGGGCAGCAGCAGATGATATTTCACGTCGAGGATGCGCGCGGTGTTGTCGGCGCGCTCGATGATAGACGCCGAGGCGGGAGAACCAGTAGGCGTCGTTGCGCAGCATGGTGCGGTAGGCGGAGCCGTCGAAGCGCAGCGAGGATTCCTGCACCCAGCGCAGGAAGCGGGAGAATTCCTCGCGCGAGGTCGGGCCGTTGCCGTAGCGCTTGAGCTCGAGCCAGGTGCCGTTGATGGCGTCCCACATTTCCATGGTCAGCGCGGTGCGCACGGCGCGCGCATTGGAGCGCGCGAGCTCGAAGCAATTGCGGATCGAGGAGGAATTGGCGGTGGAGAAGGCGAGGAAGTCGGTGACGTTTTCCTCGTTGGCCTCGTCGTAATGCTTGAAGAAGGCGGTGGCGCAGCCGGCGGTCAACACCGCCGATTCCCATTCGTTGCTGGAGCCGACATAGGCGAGCGGCAGCGCCGAGAGCCGCTGCGTGGCGTCGAGAATGCGCGCGAGATATTCCGCGCGCTCGACGTAGCGCGAGAGCCAGTAGAGGTTATCGGCGGTGCGCGAGAGCATGCTTAGCCGTCCAACACCCAGGTGTCCTTGGTGCCGCCGCCCTGGCTGGAATTGACCACCAGCGAGCCCTCCTTCATGGCGACGCGGGTCAGGCCGCCCGGCACGATGCGGGTGCCGTTGCTGCCGGTGAGCACGAAGGGGCGCAGGTCGACGTGGCGCGGCGCGACGCCCTGCTCGACGCAGGTCGGGCAGGTGGACAGCGCCAGCGTCGGCTGGGCGATGAAATTCTTCGGCGCGGTCTTGAGCTTGGCGCGGAACTGCTCGATCGCGATCTTGCTGGCGGACGGCCCGATCAGCATGCCGTAGCCGCCGGAGCCGTGCACTTCCTTGACCACCAGCTCGTGGCAGGTGGTCGAGCACATAGGCGAGGTGTTCCTCCTCGCGGCAGCGCCAGGTCGGCACGTTCTTCAGGATCGGCTCTTCGCCGAGATAGAATTTCACGATCGCCGGCATGAAGCTGTAGACCGCCTTGTCGTCGGCGATGCCGGTGCCGACCGCGTTGGCGAGCGTGACGTTGCCGGCCTGATAGGCCGACATCAGGCCGGCGACGCCGAGCGCGCGAGTCGGGACGGAAGGTGAGCGGATCGATGAAGTCGTCGTCGATGCGCCGGTAGATGACGTCGACTTGGCGCGGCCCCTGCGTGGTGCGCATGTAGACCAGCTCGTCCTTGACGAACAGGTCGCGGCCTTCGACCAGTTCGACGCCGAGCTTGTCGGCCAGGAACGAGTGCTCGTAATAGGCCGAGTTGTAGACGCCGGGCGTGAGCAGCACCACGGTCGGGTCGCGCGCGATGCGCGAGGGCGCCACCGATTTCAGCGTGGCGAGCAACTCGTCCGGATAGTTCTCGACCGGCGCGATGCGGTGGCGCGCGAACAGCTCCGGGAACAGCCGCATCATGATCTCGCGGTTCTCCAGCATGTAGGAGACGCCGGAGGGCGTGCGCGCATTGTCCTCGAGCACGTAGAAGGTCTCGGCGTCGACCCGCACGATGTCGATGCCGGCGATGTGGATGTAGATGTCGTGGGGCACGCTCTGCCCGCTCATCTCCGGGACGGAACGCCGGATTGCGGAACACCAGGTCGTCGGGCACCACGCCGGCGCGCAGGATCTCGCGCGCGCCGTAGACGTCCTTGAGGAACAGATTGAGCGCCTTGACGCGCTGGGTGAGGCCCTTTTCCAGGAGCCGCCATTCGGCGCCGGACATGATGCGCGGGATGACGTCGAACGGGATCAGCCGTTCCTGCGCGTCGGCCTCGCCATAGACCGCGAAGGTGATGCCGATGCGGCGGAACAGACAGCTCGGCTTCGCGCCGCCGGTAATCGAGCACGTCGGGCGGCACCTCATCGAGCCAGCGCGACAGCTCGCCATAGGCCGGGCGCACGCCACCGTCGGCTCCCTTCATCTCGTCGAAGGCGACAACCATTTGGACCCCCAGCTCTCGGCCCTCGTTACAACGCTCATGCGCCCGGCCGCGTTGCCCTTTCCTGCTCGGGACGCGGGCGACGCCGTCCCCGATGACTGAGCTGCAAGCTTCAGGCCAAAAAAAACCCAGGAAAACCGCGCATTTACGCAGGCCGGGCCGATCCGCTTTGTGCCTAAATTATGGGCGGCCGCGCTGCCGGTAGTGGCGGCGGCCATGCCGTCACCGCAGCTTGAGTGACCGGCGGTGCCACGCTAGGTGTTCGCACGCACTGGAAAGGATACCGTGACCATCATGAGCGCCAATCCGGAGATTGTCACCGCGGCAGTGCTGGTCATCGGCGACGAGATCCTGTCCGGCCGCACCAAGGACAAGAACATCGGCTTCATCGCCGACTATCTGACCGCCATCGGCATCGATCTGCAAGGAAGTGCGGGTGGTCTCCGACGACGAGGCGGCGATCGTCGCGGCGCTCAACGCGCTGCGCGCGCGCTACACCTACGTGTTCACCACCGGCGGCATCGGGCCGACCCATGACGACATCACCGCCGAATGCGTCGCCAAGGCGTTCGGCGTCGGCATCAGCCATCATCCGGAGGCGGTCGCCATCCTGAAGGAGCGCATGGCCAAGATCGGCGGCGAGCTCAACGAGGCGCGGCTGCGCATGGCGCGCATCCCGCACGGCGCCGAGCTGGTGGAGAACAAGGTGTCGGGCGCGCCCGGCTTCTGGATCGGCAACGTGATCGTGATGGCGGGCGTGCCGTCGATCATGCAGGCGATGCTCGACGAGGTGGCGCCGAAGCTGAAGACCGGCGCCAAGATGCTGTCGGAGACGATCCGCGCCGACGCCAAGGAAGGCGACGTCGGCACCGAACTGGGCGCCATCGCCAAGGCCAATCCGGAGACGATCATCGGCAGCTATCCGTTCTTCGACGAGAAGCTCGGGCCCAACACCAACATCGTGGTGCGCTCGCGCGATCCGGACAAGCTCGCGGCCGCCAAGGCGGCGGTCGAAGCGATGCTGGCGCAGGTGAAGTCGCAGCTCGCCGCGGCGGCGCGCTGACAATGCCGAAGCCGCAGGCAAGCCCAGCCCAGCCCGGAAAAAATCTTTCCGGTCTCCTGGGATCAGTTCCACCGCGACTCGCGCGCGCTGGCCTGGCGGCTGCACGAGCGCCGGGCCGTTCGACGCCGTCGTCGCCATCACCCGCGGCGGGCTGGTGCCGGCGGCGATCGTGGCGCGCGAATTGAACGTGCGGCTGATCGAGACCGTGTGCATCGCCAGCTACCAGAACTACAACAACGAGGGCGAGCTGAAGGTGATCAAGGGCGTGGGGCCGGAGGTGACCTCGATGCGCGCGCAGGGCAAGGGCGTGCTGATCGTCGACGACCTGGTCGACACCGGCAAGACCGCGCGCATCGTGCGCGACATGCTGCCCGCGGCGCATTTCGCCACCGTCTATGCCAAGCCGATGGGCCGGCCGTTGGTCGACACCTTCATCACCGAGGTGTCGCAGGACACCTGGATCTATTTCCCCTGGGATACGGGGCTCGCCTTCGTGCCGCCGATCCGCGAGGGCGGCGACTAGCGACGATACAGATACAAGAGAAAATAAAAGAGAGCAGGGAGAAACGACATGCTGACCCGACGCACCTTGCTGGCGAGTGCGAGCGCTTCCTTGCTGGCCGGGCCGGCCCTGGCGCAATCTTATCCGACGCAGACCATCCGCATCATCGCCGGCTTTCCGCCGGGCGGGGGCATCGACATCTCGGCGCGGCTGATGGCCGATCCGCTCAAGGACGCGCTCGGCCAGACGGTGATCGTTGAGAACCGCACGGGCGCGGCCGGCATGCTCGCCGCCAACACGGTCGCCAAGGCGCCGCCCGACGGCCATATGCTGCTGATGGCGACCTCGGGCGAGATCGCCATCGCTCCACATTTGTACAAGGAGAAGATGACCTACGATCCGCTCCGCGAGCTCGCACCGATCGCGCTCATCGGCATCGTGCCCTGCGTGGTGGTCGTTGCCAACTCGACGCCGGTGCACAATCCGAAGGAATTGATCGCCTACGCCAAGGCCAACGCCGGGAAATTGTCGTTCTCCTCGTCCGGCGTCGGCAATCCGCAGCAGCTTGCCGGCGAGTTGATGAACATGATGGCCGGCACCAACGTACTGCATGTGCCCTATCGCGGCGCGGCGCCGGCGGTGACCGACGTCGCGACCGGCGCCGTCACTATGAGCTTCACCAGCCTTGCGGCGGCGCTGCCGCTGCTCAAGGCCGGCAAGCTGCGCGCTGCCGCGGTGACGTCGAAGGACCGCATGCCGCAATTGCCGGATGTCGCGCCGCTGTCGGAAGGCGCGCCGGGGCTCGCCGGCTACGAGCTGCTCAACTGGTTCGGCCTGTTCACGACCGGCGGCACGCCGCAGCCGATCGTCGACCGGCTCAATGGGATCGTGAACGCGGCGCTCAAGGACCCGGCGATTGCCGACAAGCTCAATCCGCAGGGCATCGTGCCGCGGCCGATGAACGCGGCGGACTTCAAGAAGTTCGTCGCCTCCGAAAGCGAGAAGTTCGGCAAGATCATTGTGCAGGCCAATATTAAAGTGGCGAACTGACCGCCGTTTCGGTGTATGCTCTTGCGACACTCCGCCCGGGAGGAAACCGATGAACGTCCAGCAGAAGATCGACGACCTGCGCTCGCATCATCTCAAGCCCGTCGACATGCCGTGGCAGAAGACGCGCTTCCCCGGCTGCGAGATGAAACCGCTGCTGGTCGATGCCAAGAGCGGGCTGGCGACGCTGCTGTTCAAGATGGCGCCGGGCGCGGAGTTGCCCGACCACGAGCATGTCTTGATCGAACAGACTTACGTGCTGGAGGGCTCGCTGGTCGACAAAGAGGGCCCTGACGCCGGCGTCGAGGTGAAGGCCGGCGAATTCGTTTGGCGTCCCGCCGGCAGCCGGCACACCGCCTGGGCGCCGCAGGGCGGCACCTTCATCGCCATGTTCCAGATCCCCAACAAGTTCTTCGAAAAGGACGGCCGCGTGGTCGATGCCGCCGGCAAGGACTGGGATCAGGCTTGGGGCGCCTTATTAGCGGACTAGTTTGACGCGCCGACCGCGTGGCTTTGTCCCGCGCGTGCGGCGCGGGTGACGAGGTTTGTTACGCGGACGTGGCGAAATGGTAGACGCAAGGGACTTAAAATCCCTTGGGAGCAATCCCGTGCGGGTTCGAATCCCGCCGTCCGCACCAGTCATCCGGCGCGTTGGGTTACGCGGTTCCGCTAACCTAGCAGCCGGCAATCACGAAACCGGCGTGGCGTTTGCCCGCGGGCAGTGAACTCTTTCACGCCCAATACAAGCATTCTCCGAAAACCGGACGTCTACGTCTAGAGCTTTGGTGGGTCACGGCGAGAATAATCATTTCCGCTGTTCAGGCATAAGCCGACCTATGTCACGCCGCCAAGTGCGGCGGCATGCGGCATGTTGATGCCGTGACGCCATCGGTGCGGTCGTTTGGGGAGTGTTCGAGTTCCCCGACTTCAATGATTGTTGAGGCCAGGTCCGATACGTAATTGCTTTACATTCGCAATAAAGCGGCGCGTCTCGGTTTCTTGGTAAGGTGGGGCGTCCATTTCATCGCCCCGAATTTAGGTCAAACAGATGGGGACATTCGCATTCGCAATGACAAACCAGGCCTTCTTTGATCGGCGAATCGTAATTCGTCTCAGCAATCTGGCTCGCTCGAATTGGCGTAGCGCGTTGCAAACGGTGGCCCTTGAAACTGAGCAGCGTGCGTCACACGCTTCTTTGTAGAGGATTTCGGCAGTGACGCGTCGCCTTGTAGCCTTAAGGAGCAGACTTGCGAGGGCGATCCGGCGGGACGTTGAACGCAGCCCAATGCTGTTTAGCAAGATCCGGATATCACCGGGCGAGGTGGCGATTTTGGCTCGCCCAGTGGTAGCGATATACAAATTCATGAAGCAGGCAATCCAGGAATTGGAATGCCGAGCGTCTGCGCGATTAGGAAAGTGTTGAGAAGCAGCACAAACGCAGTGGCAAGCAACGCTGCTATGTGGGTTAGCCGGCTATTGGCGAACTGACCCATGATGTCAGCGCGTCGAGTGAACATCAGGAGTGCGATCATCGGAAGTGGCAGTGCAATGCTGAGCACGACCTGGCTAATGACGAGCGCACTCGTCGCGTTGGCGCCGAGCGCAACCACGATGAAAGCTGGGATCATCGTTACCAGCCGCCGAACCAGAATCGGGATCCGGAACCTCATGAAGCCTTGCATGATCATTTGGCCGGCCATTGTTCCAACTGCCGAGCTCGAAATCCCCGATGCGATGAGGGAGACCAAGAACACGCCTGCTGCCCCAATACCGAGCAAGGGTGTCAGCGTGTGGTAGGCCGTTTCGATCTCCGCGACATCGCTGTGTCCGGCGTGGAAGGCGCCCGATGCCATCATCACCATCGCCATATTGACCAGTCCGGCGATAACCAGTGCGATGATAACTTCCTGATTGGAGAAGCGCAGCACCTTACGCCGCTCGTTGTCATCATGGACTGGCGTGCGCGTCTGCGTCAGCCCGGAATGCAGATAGACGGCGTGCGGCATGACGGTTGCGCCGATGATACCGACGGAGAGTAGCAGTGCGTCGCTATCGGCTAGCTGCGGCAGCACCGTATGCAACGCTGCTGCGCTCCAATCGACTGGAACTATGAACATCTCGATGAGGTAGCAAAGCCCGATAATACCGACCAGGCTGCCAATGATCAGCTCTACGGGCCGGAACCCAGACCTTTCGAACATCAATATGCCATAGGTTACGACCGCCGTGACGCCCATCCCCGCGAGGAGCGGCATTTGGAATAGCAAGGAGAGCCCTATGGCGCCGCCGAGAAACTCCGCCAGATCGGTCGCCATGGCGGCAATTTCGCTAATCACCCACATCGCCCAGACAACTGGCTGGGGAAACTGTTCGCGGCACAGCTCCGCCAAGTTCCTTCCGGTAACAATGCCGAGCTTGGCAGAGAGGGCCTGGAACAGCATCGCGATCAGGTTCGCGAGCAACACCACCCAAAGCAGGCCGTAGCCATACTTCGCCCCCGCTTGAATGTTGGTGGCGAAGTTTCCGGGGTCCATGTAGGCGATCGAGACGATCACCGCGGGACCGGCAAAGGCCAAATAGCCGCCAATTCCGCGGCGCTGGCCACCCAACAGCCCGCGAGCCGCCGAGACGTTTCGTTCGGTCAGCGACCCTTTTTTGGGCATCACATTGGACATCGTCGGAGGCATGCAACACCTGCACCAAAATGTAACCCTTGCTACGTTCGAGATTATATACGACCCTTGAAATGTCAACCTACAAAGTGTAGTCATGGCAACAGTTTGACAGAAAGATTGAAATCCACGTTCTTTCGGCGCAAGGTGAACCATGCGGTTATCGAGAAGCGGGAAGGCGCGATGCTAAACTCGAAGGAAAAGCGGAAGCTGGCTGCCAGAGAGCTTCCGCCCGAACTGACCCAGGCGCGACGGTTCGGAAAAACCCGTTCGGCGCAATCGGCAGCGGTGCTTGAGGACTATGTCGAGCTTATTGCGGACCTGCTGGCCACCAGTGGCGAGGCGCGCCCGACCGATGTTGCCCGTCGTCTAGGTGTCTCCCACGTAACGGCTATCAAGACGATCTCACGGTTGAAGAGGGAGGGGCTGGCAACGGGTCGTCCCTATCGTGGGGTATTCCTGACGGAAACTGGACAGGCGCTGGCGGAACGGATGCGAGGCCGTCATAGGCTCGTCGTAGACATATTGCTCGCACTGGGTGTTCCCGCCGAAACTGCTGAAGCAGACGCCGAAGGAATCGAGCACCATGTCTCAGAACTCACGCTCAAGGCTTTCGCTCGGTTCTTACAATCGCAAAGGTAAATGAAAAGACTGGCGACGACAAAACATGAGTATCTTGAGGCAAGGCAAATCTTCGACGAATGACCGGGCCGTACGGATACAAGAGGCATTCCGGATCGAGTATCTAACGATCGCATGGATGGTGATCGAAGGGGTGGTTGCGATTGGGGCCGGCATCGAGGCCCACAGTTTGACGCTTACCGCCTTCGGCATCGATAGCGTAATCGAACTCGTTTCGGCAGGTGTATTGGTATGGCGGCTCGCTGTGGAACTTCGCCACGGGCAAACTTTCGCTGAAACCGCAGAACGCAATGCCGCGCGGATCGGCGGCGCCCTGCTATTAGCGCTCGCGGGCTACGTCATCGTGAGCGCAGGTTGGAAATTTTGGACTCAGCAAGGTGCTGAATTCTCAATCGCCGGCCTTGCCGTGAGTGTCCTTGCTATGCCGATCATGTATTTTCTATCGCGACGAAAGCTTCGGTTAGCCGAAGCGATCGGTAGCCGCGCCCTTCGGGCCGACGCAATAGAAAGCATCACCTGCGGCTGGCTCTCTCTCGTCGTAGTTGCGGGATTTGTGGCTCAACTTCTAATCGGAGCATGGTGGGTAGATCCACTTAGTTCGCTTGGCATCGTGTGGTTCCTCGTTCGTGAAAGTCGAGAGGCATGGAGCGCACAGTCGTGCTGTGATCATTGCCGCACAAGCATCAGTCGTCGCGGCATTGGTTGATAGTCCCATTGGGAAACGCGCATGAGTGTGACCTGACGGGGCTTTTTTGGACCAAGCGATGTGAGAAAATGCGCTTGGAAAGGAGCTTTGGTCATGCCGAAGAAGAGGTTCAGCGCTGAGCAGATTGTTACGCTGCTGCGCCAGATTGAAGTATTGATGGCGCAGGGTAAATCTGCCCCTGAGGCTTGCCGGGAAGCGGGCATATCGCAGCAGAGCTATTACCGCTGGCGGAAAGAATACGGCGGACTGGAGATCGATCAGGCGAGGCGGATGAAGGACCTGGAGCGCGAGAATGTCCGCCTGAAGCGTCTTGTTGCCGACCTGTCACTTGAGAAGCAGGTGCTCAAGGATATCGCCTCGGGAAACTTGTAAGCCCCGAACGGCGCCGGCAGGCCGTTGAGCGCATTCGGGGGAAGTATGGTCTCTCGGAGCGTCATGCCTGCCGGATTGTCAGCCAGCCACGCGGAACGCAGCGTTACACCACCATTGTCCGTGCTGATGAAGATGCGCTGACTCGGGCCATTATTGCTCTCGCATCGCAATACGGCCGGTACGGCTATCGCCGGATCAAGTCATTGCTGGACGAGGCCGGGTGGGACGTGGGCTGCGATCGGGTGCAGCGGATCTGGCGCCGTGAGGGGCTTTAAAGTACCCAAGAAACAAAGGCCGCGAGGTCGGCTCTGGCTTAACGATGGATCCTGCATCCGGCTGCGGCCAGAACGGCGCAATCATGTCTGGTCCTATGACTTTGTTGAGGCCCAGACCCACGACGGCCGCAAGCTCCGCCTGATGATCCTGATCGACGAGTTCACCCGCGAATGCCTGGCCATCAGGGTGGCGCGCCGCATCAAAAGCTTCGGCGTGCTTGAGACGATGGCCGACGTCATGCTCATACGGGGGGCGTGCCCGAGCACATTCGATTGGACAACGGCGCCGAGATGACGGCGAAGGTGGTGCGCAACTGGCTGACGCAGGGTGGAGCCAAGACCCTGTTCATCGAACCTGGCAGCCCCTGGGAGAACGGCTACTGCGAGTCCTTCAACGGTAAACTACGCGACGAGCTGCTGAACGGTGAAATCTTCTACAGCCTGAAGGAAGCACAGATCGTCATCGAGCAATGGCGCAAGCACTACAACACGATCAGACCGCATTCGGCGCTCAATTATCGGCCACCGGCGCCACAGACATTCGCGCCCTTGTCTCACCACCTAGATGAGATTGTGCCGATGCAGTAATCTCTATCCCGCTGGTTCATAAAATCCGTCAGGTCAATTGTGTCGGGGAAGCTAAAAAGTGGCCAAAACTTACACAGTTTCTTACACATAAGAAGATATTCCATGAAATTTATTTGCGATATCAAATAGATGGCTCAGAATTTAAAACACTTAAAATCCCTTGGGAGCAATCCCGTGCCGGTTCGAGTTCGGCCGTCCGCACCAGCTTTTTGCCGTTATTGTCGTGCTTAGCGTGCCGATCATGCACCACCGTTTGTTCATCATCATCGCGTCCGGCGCGGCGCTCGCTGCGCTCGCCGGCTGCGCGTCGGAGGATGCGGCCTCCTCGTTCCTGGTCGCGCCGGGCAAGTACGTGCTGTACCAGTGCGACGATATCGATCGCGCCGCCAAAGGTGCGGTGACGCGGCAGAAAGAACTCGAACAGTTGATGGCGAAAGCCGGCACCAGCGCCACCGGGCAGTTGATTGGCGATGCCGCCTATGGAACGGAACTGGCGACATTGCGCGGCCAGATGCGAGGCTTGCGTGCCGCCGCCGTCGAGAAGAATTGCAGTTTCGTGCCGGGCGCCGACGTGCCGGCAACGACGACAAGCGCCATAATCCGCTGAGAGTGCGCCTACGGCGCACGCCGAATCACCGCCAGCGTTCCGTCTTCAAGCCCGACCGCGATGGCCGGCGGGCCTTCAGTTTGCGTCACCAGGGCGAGATTGGTCGCCGCCTTGGCCGGTAGCGGGACGCTGGCGATCTCGCGCGGCCGCGGTGCGAAACTAACGATGCGCAAATCCGTGCGGTCGAGCGAGGGCGCGGCGATATCGGCGATGCCGTCGCCGTCGAAGTCGGCAACGGCCGCCATATCGATCGCGCGGGTGCCGGCGATGTGGTTGGAGATGTCGGGCAGCTCGGCTGTTTTGCGTAACGCGCCGTCGCGCCAGCTCCACAATTCGAGCGCGCCGATCGCATGCGGCTGCCGCACCAGCGCGATCGATCGCTTGCCGCCGCCGGTGAAATCGGCGATGCCGACGGGATCAAGCCAGCGGTGCGGGGCACCGAGCGGTGGCGTTTCGGCGATGATCTCGTATTTACCGCGCCGCGCGGCAATCACCGCAAGGCTCGAGCCGTTCTTGAGTGAGGATTTCACTACCACGATCTCGTCATGGCCGTCGCCGTCGAGATCGGCGAGGCGCGGCTCGAGATCCTCGAAGACGACATCCGGCTTGAGCCGCACGGTCTGCTGTTTGCCGTCACGCGTCTCGATCACCAGGCTGCCGGCTTCGATCTTGTCGCCAAGGATGCCGTGGTCATACCGCGTCGTCGGCTCGGCGAACCAGGCGCGCGCAATGTCGCGGCTGCTCTCGACGACCTTGCCGTCGGGCAGGGCGCCCTCGGGCAGCTTTGGCGTTCCCTGCGTGTCGAGGAATTCGAGCGAAACCTGTTCGTCATTGAAGACGATGCGGTACCAGAGGCCGCCGGCGTTGACACGCACCTGACCCGATACGGTTTCAACGGCGCTGACGCGGGCCGGGGCGTCGACATGTTGCAGACGCCATTCGGCGGCGTGTGTGGCACTGGCCCAAGCCGCGACGAACAGGGCAAGAAGGATACGATGCATTCGTATCCTTACAACGCCGCGCGCCGCAGCCGCAACGCATTACCAACGACGCTGACCGACGACAGCGCCATCGCCGCGGCGGCGATGATCGGCGACAGCAGCAGTCCGAACAGCGGATAGAGCACGCCAGCCGCGATCGGCACGCCGGCGGAATTGTAGATGAAGGCGAAGAACAGGTTCTGCCGGATATTATGCATCACCGCCTTCGACAGCGCGCGCGTCTTGACGATACCGGTGAGGTCGCCCTTGAGCAGCGTGATGCCGGCGCTTTCGATGGCGACGTCGGTGCCGGTTCCCATGGCAATGCCGACTTGCGCCGCCGCTAGAGCCGGCGCATCGTTGACGCCGTCACCAGCCATGGCGACAACTCGGCCCTCGCGGGTGAGCTTTTCGATCACCGCGCTCTTCTGCTCTGGCAGCACTTCGGCCTCGACCTCGGTAATCCCGAGGCGCTTGGCGACGGCAAGCGCGGTGGTGCGGTTGTCGCCGGTGAGCATGACGACGCGCAGGCCGGAGGCCACGAGCGCTTTGAGCGCCGCGGGTGTCGAGGCCTTGACCGGGTCGGCGATGGCGATGACGCCGGCGAGCTTGCCGTTGACGGCGAGGAAGATGGCGGTGGCGCCATCCTGGCGCAGACGCTCCGCGTCATTGGCAAGCGCCGCCGTGTCGATATTGATCTCGGCGAGGAACGCGGCATTGCCGAGCGCGAGCCGTTTGCCCTCGACCATGCCGACCACGCCTTTGCCGGCCGGCGCGTTGAAGCCGCGCAGCGGTGCGAGCGCAATCGAACGCTCGGCTGCAGCAGCGACGATGGCTGCCGCCAGCGGATGCTCGCTGCCGCGCTCGGCGCTGGCGGCAAAGCGCAGCACCTGCGCCTCGTCGAAGCCGGTGTGCGGCACGATCGCGACGACTTTCGGCTTGCCTTCGGTGAGCGTGCCGGTCTTGTCGACAACCAGCGTGTCGACACTTTCCATGCGCTCGAGGGCTTCGGCGTTCTTGATCAGCACGCCTTCCTGGGCGCCGCGGCCGACGCCGACCATGATCGACATCGGCGTGGCAAGGCCGAGTGCGCAAGGACAAGCGATGATCAAGACGCTCACCGCGGCGACGAGGCCGAAGGCGAAGCGCGGCTCGGGCCCGAAGGTTGCCCAGGCGGCGAAGGCGATCAACGCCACCGCGATCACCGTTGGCACGAACCAGGAGGCGACACGGTCGGCGAGGCGCTGGATCGGCGCGCGGCTGCGTTGCGCCGACGCCACCATCTGCACGATCTGGGCGAGCAGCGTATCGCGGCCAATCTTGTCGGCGCGCATGACGAAGGTGCCGCCGGCATTGATGGTGCCGCCGATGACGCGCGCGTCCTTGTCCTTGCTCACCGGCATCGATTCGCCGGTGACCATGGATTCGTCGATCGAGGAGTGGCCGTCGAGCACGACGCCGTCGACCGGCACCTTATCGCCTGGACGCACGCGCAATTTGTCGCCGACGGCGACGGCCTCGAGCGCGATCTCCCCGTCACCGCCGTCGTCCTTGACGCGGCGCGCGGTCTTCGGCGCGAGGTCGAGCAGTGCCTTGATCGCGCCGGAGGTCGCCTCGCGCGCGCGCAATTCGAGCATTTGGCCGATGAGCACCAGCACGGTGATCATGCTGGCGGCCTCGAAATAAACCGCCGGCGCGCCATGGCCGCGGAAGGCTTCGGGGAAGATGCCGGGCGCGAAGGTGGCGATGACGCTATAGACATAGGCGACTCCGGTGCCCATGCCGATCAGCGTGAACATGTTGAGGTTGCGCGTGATGAGCGATTGCGCGCCGCGCACGAAGAACGGCCAGCCGGCCCACAATACCACCGGCGTGGCGAAGGCGAATTGGATATAATTTGACAGCGTGGGCTCGACCCAATTGTGCGGTCCGACGAAGTGGCCGCCCATTTCCAGCACCATCACCGGGAGGGCGAGCACGAGGCCGATCCAGAACCGCCGCGTCATGTCAGCGAGTTCGGGATTGGGGCCGTTGTCGGCCGTCGCGATCTCGGGCTCCAAAGCCATGCCGCAGATCGGGCACGCGCCGGGGCCGACCTGCCGAATCTCGGGATGCATCGGGCAAGTGTAGGTCGCGCCTTCGACCACCCGCTCGGCTTCGCGTTTGCCCAGATATTTCTGCGGATCGGCGACGAACTTGGTGCGGCAGCTAGCAGCGCAGAAATAATAGGTGTGACCGCCGTAATCGGCTCGATGCTTGGCGGTTTGCGGATCGACCGTCATGCCGCAAACCGGATCGATGACGCTGCCTGCGGCCGGCGCGTCGTGTTGGTGGTGATCGTGATGGCCGGCGGTCATGCTCATGGCGCTCAACTTTCACTCGTTTTGGTTCGGCGGTATTCGGGGGCTCTTGTATTTAATACCCCCAGGGGGTATATACACCCCATGGCCAAGAACAGCAAGACACCGACGCTCGGGCGGCTCAAACGCATCGAAGGCCAGGTCCGGGGTTTAGCCCGCATGGTCGAGGACGAGCGCTATTGCATCGACATCGTCACGCAGATCGGCGCGGTGCGCGCGGCGTTGCGCCGGGTCGAGGAGGAAATCCTCCGCGACCACGTCGCGCATTGCGTCGAGCACGCGATTTCGAGCGGCGACAAGGCCGACCAGAGGCGCAAGGTCAAGGAATTGATGGACGTGATGGGCCGGGCGGGGCGGTAATTTGGTGCGAGTTTACCGCGTCGAGCAACCCAGGATGCTGTAGGCCGGGCAGGTTCCGAACACGGCGGTAAGGATCGGCACCACGCCGATCCAGCCCACACAGTTCCAGCTGGTGCCCGGGGCGATATAGCCCAAGGCGAACGCAATCAGCGCAAGGCCGATGACGACGCGTGCAATGCGGTCGAAAGTGCCGACATTGGCAGACATGGACAACTCCTTTGCGGCAATGGTTCGTAAGAAAGCCTAGCCGCGCCCGAAATGGCAGCGTTGATTGCGATCAATCGAGTTAGGCGAACTTTTCTCTCGCCAGCTTCGCCCCCGCGCCGAGCGCCTTGAGCTTGGCCTCCGCGATGTCGCGCCGCATCGGCGCCATGCCGCAATTGGTGCAGGCGACCACGCGCTCCTTCGGCACGAACTGCAAAACATCGCCAATGACGCTCGCGACCTGCTCCGGCGTCTCGAGCGCGTCGGTCGCCACGTCAATGACTCCGACCAGCAGATCCTTGCCGTCGAGCAGCGACAGCAGTCGCAGCGGCACGCGCGAATTGATGGCTTCCAGCGAGACCTCCTTGATGCGGCTCTTGGCCAGCGCGGGAAAAATCTTCTCGTACTGCGTCCACTCCGAGCCGAGCGCGTTCTTCCACTCGATATTGGCCTTGATGCCGTAGCCGTAGCAGATGTGCACGGCGGTGGTGCAGGTCAGGCCGTCGATGGCGCGATGCAGCGCCTCGATGCCCCAGCCGGGCACTTCGTCCATGAACACGTTGAAGGCCGGCTCGTCGAACTGGATGACGTCGACGCCGTCGGCTGCGAGCGCGCGCGCTTCCTGATTGAGCAGGTCGGCGAAGGCCATCGCCATTTTCACTTTGTCGCCGTAATGCGCGTCGGCGATGGTGTCGGAGATGGTCATCGGGCCGGGCAGAGTGATTTTCAGTTTGCGGTCGGTGTGCGCGCGGGCGTGGCGCGCCTCGGCCTGGTGCACGCGGCCCTTGAGCGCTAGCGCGCCGCGCACCACCGGCACCATGGCTTTGTAGCGGTCGGCGCGGATGCCCATCTCGACCTTGTGGGCGAAGTCGATGCCGTCGACGAATTCGAGGAAGCCATGCACGAAATGCTGGCGCGACATTTCGCCGTCGCAGACGATGTCGATGCCGGCGTCTTCCTGCAGTTTGATCGCCAGCAGCGTGGCGTCGAGCTTGCCTTGCGCGAGGTCGTCGCCCTGCAAGCGCCATTGCGGCCACAGCTTATTGGGCTCGGCGAGCCAGGACGGTTTCGGCAGACTGCCGGCGACGGTCGAGGGAAACAACATTCGCTTAGCTCGCGTTCTGAAATCGTTCGGGCGGCCGCCAACTATAGAGCCAATCGAAGTGGCTGAGCAGTTTTTCTCCGCCCATCGCGCGCATCGCCAGATTGCGGACGAGCGCCTGCGGGCCGCTCATCCCATAGATGCGGCCCTGGCGGCGGGACGCCTGCTGGGCGCGGAAGGTGCGATGCCAGCGCGCGCCTTCATAGGCACGCAGCGCGTCGGACGGATCGTCGCGATATTTCCACAGCATGTCGGCGACGACAGCGGCGTCCTCGATCGCCATGCCGGCGCCTTGTGCCAGGAACGGTAGCATCGGGTGGGCGGCGTCGCCGATCAGGGTCACCGGGCCTTTGCCGCCGTGAAACGGCTCGGCGCGGTCGTAAAGCGCCCATTTCAGCCAGCGCTCGGGCAGCGCGATCAGCGCGCGCGCCGGCTCCGCCCAAGCAAAACGTGCGAAATGGCGGAGGATTTCCTCGCGCGCGCCCGCAGCCGACCAGCCGACTTCCTTCCATTCGTCGTGCACGATGCCGACGATGTTGATGAGGCGGCCCGCCTTCACCGGGTAATGCACGAGATGGGCTTCGAGCCCGAGCCACAGATGCACCAGCGGCTGGCGGAACTCCTCCGGCACCGCGTCGGCCGGGACGAGCGCGCGCCAGGCGGTGCGGTGGCGGAAGGTCGGCGGACAGCGCGCCTGCAGTTGTCCGCGCAGCGTCGACCAAACGCCGTCGGCGCCGATCAGCGCCAGGCCCTGTTCCTCCACGACGCGCTGATCGCGCCGTGCCCGCACGGTGATGCCGTTGACGTGGACGGCGAAATCTTCGGCACGGGTGGCGAGCTGGACCGCGATGTCCGGTGTGTTGTCTGCGGCGTCGGCGAGCGCCGCTTGCAAGTCGCCGCGATGGACCGTCCAGTAAGGCGCGCCATAGAGGCGCTCGGCTTCGCCGCCGAGCGGAATGCGCGCGATCTCGCGGCCGGAGCCACCTGCCATCACGCGGATCGCTTGGGGCGTCATTACGGACGCCACAAGCCGCTCGCGCAAGCCGAGCGCGGCCAGCACGCGGGTGGCATTGGGCCCGAGTTGGATTCCGGCGCCGGTCTCTTCCAGCTTGGCGGCCTGCTCGAGAACCGTCACGCGCAAGCCGATGCGCGCCAGCGCCAATGCCGCCGTCAGCCCCGCGATGCCGGCGCCGGCGACGATGACGTGACGCGCGGACGCCAAGACTCAAAAGCTCCGATTTGGCTCAGGCGGCGGCCGATACCGCGAGCGCGCATTCCGGCGGCCGCGCCGAATGTGAATTGAGTTTGGGGTCGAAGCGGTACAGCGTCGAGCAATAGGGGCAGACAATCTCGTTGTCGTCGCCCATGTCGAGGAACACGTGCGGATGATCGTATGGGGGCGTCGCGCCCACGCACATGAATTCCTTAGCGCCGATCTCGATCACCGAAACGCCGGGGTCGTTGTGGAAATGCGGGACGACGTGCTCTGCCATTGCTCGGACCTCGAAAAGCGCCTGGAGTTCCACGCAACATAGCGGGGTCATGGCGCCCTGTCACCGTCGGCTGGGGACGCCGTCGAATCGCCAAGTTCGTTCGGCTTATAGGCACACCGGCATACCGCGCGAAGCGGATGGGCAAGGATTGCAATGAGCGTGAAATCGGACCGCAGAAGGGGCAGGAATGAGTAGCCTGCGGTTGGCGCCGGTGCTGGCCGCGCTCGCCGTATTTGCGGCGCTGACTGCATCAGACGACGGGCGATCCCGGCGCCGCTCGACGAAAATTAGGCCGTTCAATGCACACGCCTTGCATTGCGATCCGGCAAAGCTTCGTCGACTGGCGGACGATCCCATGGCGATCACCGGGCGCGCGCTCGATGAAAAATTCTCCAAGCGGCTCCGTCGCGGGTACAACCGCGAAATCGCTGCGGCGCTCGCCGGCACCGCGCTCGGCGATCTATTCGTGGTCGGCGACATTCGCGATCTGACGCGCGAGGGAATTCATGCCGCGCGCGGCGAGCCGGTCGACGAACTCGTGGTCGGCCTGGCGGCGGTCGGCGTCGCGATCACCGCCGGGACCTACGCGACCTTGGGCTTGACTATACCGCTGCGCGCCGGCCTCACACTGATCAAAGTCGCGGCCCGCACCGGGCGCATGAGCATCGATTTCACGATGGCGCTCGGCCGCATGCTGCGGCGCGCGGTGGTCGACGGATCGGAATCGACTGTCACGGTGCGCGCTGCGCGCGAGACGGTGAAAATCGAACGCGCTGGCGGGGCTAATGCAATTTATCGGCGACGTCAGCCGCGTCGAAAGCAAAGCCGGTACGCAAGCCGCGCTTGACGGTCTCAAGCTCACGCGAAGCCCGGACGAAATGTCGCGGGTGGCCAAGCTTGCCGAAAAAGAAGGCGGCAAGACGCGCGCCATCCTCAAATTGCTCGGCCGCGATGCCATCGCGCTCGCGGCGGCGGCCGTCGATCTGGCGATGTGGGTGCTTGGCGCGCTTTTCAGCGTGTTGTCCTTTGTCGCCGCGCTCAAGGGCACGACCGAACGCATCACCGCGCACGTCTTGCGCCATCGCAAAGCGGTGCATCGGCGCCGACCGTTGAGCGGAACTACGAGCGGCGATTTCGGCGATATGAAAATCGTCGGCGTGTTGTGGCGCTTGCCGACGCGGCTTGCGCGCGATGCCGTCGTTTCCCGCATTGCCCTCGCCGGATCGAGCCGATAGGCTGCAAGAAAAGAAAACAAGTCGTGGGGGCTTCGCTGACCGGCGCGCGTCGCGCACCGGTTGATTGGGAAGAGTAGGCCAACCGTCGCGGCTGCGTGGCCGCGGGCGGTGCAGGCCCGGCGAATTCATGACCGATTCAGCGGCAGCGCGGCTGGTGATCGAGAACGCGTCTTTGCGCTACGGGCAGCTCGACGTGCTGGCCGATATTAGCCTTAGCGTCGGCGGCGCGGAGGTCGTCAGCATCGTTGGCCCGTCCGGCTGCGGCAAAACAACGCTACTGCGCTGCGTCGGCGGCTTGAACCAGCTCAACCGCGGCGAGATCCGCATCGACGGCCAACGGGTGGAAAAGCCGCTGCCGATCGTGTCGATGGTGTTCCAGCACTTCGGGCTGTTTCCCTGGAAAAATCTCTGGAGCAACATCGCCTACGGCCTGAAGCTCCGCCACACGCCGAAAGAGGAGATCGAACGGCGCGTCGCCGACGCCATCGATCTCGTCGGCCTCAAGGGCTTCGAGAAATCCTATCCGCATCAATTGTCCGGCGGCATGCAGCAGCGCGCCGGCTTGGCGCGCGCGCTGGTGATGGAGCCGAAACTCTTGCTGATGGACGAGCCGTTCAGCGCCATCGACGCGCAGACGCGCGAGCAGCTTCAGTTCGAGTTGCTGCGCATCTGGGATGCCCGGCCGACGGCGATGATGTTCGTCACCCATGCCATCGACGAGGCGGTGCTGATGGGCGACCGCGTTGTCGTGCTGGCGGGCCGGCCGGCGCATGTGCGCGCGGTGCGCAAAGTGGACCTGCCGCGGCCGCGCGAGCGCAGCATCGTCGCCAGCCGCGAGTTCATCAATCTGCGTGAACAGGTTTGGCATGATCTGTTCGACCAACAAGAAGCGAACGGCGCGCGTATGCAATAGGATTCCAAAAAGAGCGTCCGCGAGAAGACGTCACGATCAAACAGAGAGGGAGGAGACCTACCATGCGTAACGTGACTGGCTTGTTGCCGAAGCCGACGCTTGTGGGCGCCACGCTCGCGCTCTCGGCGTTGACGTTCTGCCTGCCCACCGGCGCGAGCGCCGCTGATATCAAGATCGCGGCCTCGGCGATCGGGCGTCCCCCGATCTTCTCCAATACCTTCGCCGATGTCGGCGAAGCCATGGGCTACTGGAAGAAAGTCGGGCTCGACATGAGCTTCCGCTGGTTCCAGCGCGGCACCGACACCGCCAAGTCGGTGATCACCGGCGACGTGCAGGTCGGCTATACGGCGACGCCGGTGGCGATCAACCTGATTGGGGCGGGCGCGCCGATCGTGATCATTGCCGGTATGCCCAACCAGGACTGGATCATCGGCTCCGACACCGTGAAAGACTGCAAGGGTTTCAAGGGTCAGACCGTTGCCGCCGACGGCATCAACAACGCACGTTGGCTGTTCTTGAAGTCAGTCGCCGAATCCTGCGGCCTCAAGCTCACCGACATGACGCCGATCGATCTCGCCAACGCGCCGCTGGTGAAGGCGGGCATTGCCGGGCAAGTGCATACCGCCGTGTTCCATGTCGACGAATTGGCGCAGATCGAGTTCAAGACCGGCAAGAAATGGCACCTGATCCCGGTGCCGGCCTCGATCAAGGCCGGGCTGCACTACGGCTCGGTGCTCGCCTCGAAGAAGGCGATCGCTGAAAACAAGGAAGGCGTCATCCGCTTCCTCGAGGGCTGGATCATGACGCAGAAGCTGATGAGCAGCAGCAAACCGGCCGACATTGACGAGTTTGCCAAGATCGCGGCCAAGGCCGGATCGTTTGACGTCGGCGTGGCCAAGGGCGCCATCGAGTCGTTCCATGCCATCAATTACTGGGTCAACAACGACGGCCTCGATGAAAAGCAGATGATGGGTCAGGCCGACGAGATGGTGAAGGATGGCTTGCTCAAGCCCGAGGCCAAGCCGACCTACGACAAGCTGGTCGACAAGTCGCTCTATGCCGAGGCGATGAAGCGCGTCGAGAAGATGGGCGGCATGAGTAAGTAGTCAGGCAATGACGGCGGCGAGCGCGCAGGGGCGGGATTTGACCGAGGGATCGACGGAATCCTTCGAGGCCCGCGTTGCGCGCTTCCGCACCGTCAACGCCTGGTGGATCAGGCTCGCCTGCTACGCGCTGAGCATCCTGCTTCTGCTCGGCGCGTGGCAGGCGCTCGGCCACAGCTTCGGCGTCCTGTTCGTGCCGTTCACCACCACCATGAGCCGGCTGTGGGACATGCTGCACGGCGGGCCTTTGCTGCCGGGGCTCTTGGTGTCGGCGAAGCTTTACGGCGTCACGCTCGCCATCAATATCGTGGTCGGCGTCACCCTCGGGCTGCTGCTCGCGCGCAGCAAGCTCGTTGCCGCGGCGTTCGAGCCATACATTTATATCCTCTACGCGACGCCGACGATCTCGCTGGTGCCGTTCGTGTCGGTGATCTTCGGCTTCGAATTCGGCTCGCGCGTGTTGGTGTCGGTGCTGATTTCGATCTTTCCGATTCTCATCGGGGTAACGGAAGGCGCGCGCAGCATTCCGCGCCAGCATCTCGATGTGGCAGCGATTTTCGGCTCGACCGAGGGCCAGCTCTGGCGCGACGTGATTGTGCCTTATGTGACGCCCTATGCGATGTCGGGCATCAAGCAGTCGATCGCGCTGTCGATGGTCGGCACGCTGGTGGCCGAATTCTTCCTTAACCCCGACGGCCTCGCCGCGGTGCTGCTGCAAGGCACCACCGTCGTCGATTCCGGCTGGGTGCTCGCCGTCACGGTGTTTATCTGCGCGATCGCGGTGGCGCTGGTCGGCATCGGCGAACTGATTGAACGGTATCTGGTGCGATGGCGACATACAGCAGTCGGATAGAGGCGCCCGCCGCGCGCTGGACCTGGAGCGGCCGCTGGCTCACGCGCGAGCGCATCGCGCCGGCGGTGGCCGGGCTCGCGATCCTTGCGGTATGGGAAATCTATGTGCGCGCCACTCTGCCGGATTTCGTGGCGACGCCGCTCGGCATCATTGCGGCGATTCCGACGACGGTGGCCAGTGCGGAATTCTGGCAGGACGTGTTCGTTACTCTGAGTTCGATCCTAGAAGGCGTGGTCATCGGTTCGGTGGCAGGCGTCCTTATCGGCGTCGCCATGGGCCGCGTGCGCGAGGTCGATTGGCTCCTCTCCACCTATATCCGCGCGCTGTATGCGCTGCCGCTGGTCGCGCTGGTGCCGATCGTCATCCTCTGGGTCGGCTACCAGCCGGCGGCGCGGCTGGTGATCGTGGCGATCTCGGTGTTCCTGCCGGTCGCCGTCACCACCGCTGACGGCACGCGCGCGATCTCCAAGGACTATCTTGACGTCGGCAAGATGTTCGGCGCGCGCACGCGTGACGTCTGGTTCGGCATCGCGCTACCGTCGGCGACGCCGTTTATCGTCGCCGGCATTGAGCTTGGCTTCGCGCGCGGCATCACCAACGCGATCGCGGTCGAAGTGCTGGCATCCGTCAACGGCATGGGCATGTCGGTGTTCACCAAGTCGAACGAGCTCAACGAGAATGCTTCTCTCGTCTACCTGTTGTGCCTGGCGATCTTCGCCGTCGGCGTGCGCTCGCTGATGATCCGCTTCCGCCATTGGCTGGCGCCGTGGTACCACCGCTAGCGTTTACGGCGCAGGCGCGTGGAAGTCATGGCGAAATTCAATCACGGCGAGGTCGAAATCGCCTATCTCGACGAGGGCGCGGGCGAGCCGATCGTCCTCGTGCACGGCTTTGCCTCCACCAAGGAAGTGAATTGGGTCAATCCGCACTGGGTGCGTACGCTTACCGGCGCCGGGCGGCGCGTCGTCGCGCTCGACAACCGCGGTCATGGGCAATCGACCAAGCTTTACGATGCCGCCGCCTATCACACCTCCATCATGGCGGAAGACGTGCGCGCGCTGCTCGATCATCTCGATCTCGATCGAGCCGACGTGATGGGCTATTCGATGGGTGCGCGCATCACGGCTTTTCTCGCGATGAACCGCCCCAAACGGGTGCGCTCGGCGGTTCTTGCCGGGCTCGGCATCAAACTGGTGCACGGCGTCGGCCTGCCGGAGACGGTGGCCGCGGGAATGGAAGCGCGGTCGCTGGACGACATCACCGATCCGCAGTCGCGCATGTTTCGCAGCTTTGCGCAGCAGACCAAATCGGATCTCAAGGCGCTTGCCGCCTGCATCCGCGGCACACGCCAAACGTTGACGCCCGAGCAGGTTGCCGCCATCAAGGTGCCGGTGCTGGTCGCGGTCGGCACCAAGGATGAGGTGGCGGGTCCGCCCGAGCCGCTGGCCGCGCTCATCCCCGGCGCGCGGGCGCTGCCGATTCCCGAGCGCGACCACATGATGGCGGTCGGCGACAAAGTTTTCAAAGCCGGCGTGCTCGACTTCCTTAACCAACGCGCATGAGCCATGCGTCTTAGCCTTTTGGCGGCCCTCTTGGCCCCTCGAAAAATGTGTTAAAGACCCATGTAGGGGTTCGAGAGGAAGGAACTGGAGAACCGATATGGCTCAGTTTCAGACGCGGCCTACCAAGGGCCTCGACAAGGTCGATCCGGTCTGGGCGCGCATCCGCGGTGAGGCGGAGGACATCGCGCGCCGCGAGCCGGAGCTTGCCACCTTCATCTACGAGAACGTCCTGCACCACGACACGCTGGAAGCGGCGGTGGTCCACCGCGTCAGCGAACGGCTCGGCAATGCCGACGTATCCGGCGATCTGGTCCGCCAGGCCTATGGCGACGCGCTCGACGACCAGCCGGTGATCGGCGAAATCTTCCGCGCCGACATCGTCGCCACCTTCGACCGCGACCCGGCGACCAGCCGCTTCATCGAGCCGGTGCTCTACTACAAGGGCTTCCACGCCATTCAGACCCATCGGCTGGCGCACTGGCTCTATGGCAAGAGCCGCAAGGATTTCGCGCTTTATCTGCAGAGCCGCTCCTCGGCGGCGTTCCAGTGCGATATCAATCCGGCGGCCAAAATCGGCCGCGGCATCTTCCTCGACCACGCCACCGGTCTGGTGGTGGGCGAGACCGCGGTGATCGACGACGACGTGTCGATCCTGCATGACGTGACGCTCGGCGGCACCGGCAAGGAGCACGAGGACCGCCATCCGAAAATCCGCCATGGCGTGATGATCGGTGCCGGCGCCAAGATCCTCGGCAATATCGAGATCGGCCATTGCGCGCGCATCGCCGCCGGCTCGGTCGTGATCAAGCCGGTGCCGAACAATGTCACCGTCGCCGGCGTGCCGGCCAAGGTGGTCGGCGAGGCCGGCTGCCCTGAGCCCTCGCGCGTGATGGACCAGATGCTTTACGGCATCATGCTCGACGGTTAACGCGGCGCTTGCGTCGATCAGTTCAATCAGGCTACTAGGCGTTTCCTATCCAAAGGAGCGGCCCGGTGGACGTAGCGGAAGTCAGGAAACTCGACGCCTATCTCAAGAAGCTGTTCGGCAACGCGCTGATCCGCGTGGTGCCGAAAAAGGGCGACATGGCCGAAGTCTTCGTCGGCGAGGACGATCTCGGCGAACTGACCGTCGACGACGAGGACGGCGACCGCTCGTATAATTTCCGCATGGTGATCCAGGTCGGCAGCGATCCCTCGATCCAGCCGGTGCCGACGCTCAACGCTTATCTGCGGCGCAAGTTCGACAACGAGAACATCCGCGTCGTGGTGCGACCGAAAAAGACGGATTCGCTGGAGGTCTATATCGGCGAGGAATTTCTCGGCGTGCTGTTTCTCGAAGTCGAGAAGGGCCGCAAGTCGTATATTTTCGAATTGCCAATTTTGGACGTCGATCTGGTGGACTAGCGCGCGTACTCGTTAATCGAGGTTTGCGCGCAACGACTAGCCGGTGTCTGCTTTCCCGGAAGCGGACATTGACTGGCGCAGTCGAATTATCCGCTCAGTGCCCGGAAGCAGACCTACGTTGATGTCTCACGCGAGCGTTGGTTCAATTGCATTGCGCAGTGCAATCGGATCAACATGGCGGCCGGTGAAGAGCTGAAACGCGTCGACTCCCTGATAGAAATAGAGTTCGTATCCGCTCATGATCGAGAGGCCCGCTGCACGGGCGCCAAGCATGAAAGGCGTATCGATTGGCGTATAGACGGCGTCGAACGCCCAGCGCGGTCCGTTAAAAAGCGTCTCTGGAAAGGCGCTGCCGTCATAACCGGACATTCCCAACGGCGTGCCATTCACAAGGCCGTCTGCGCCGTCGCTGGCGTGCGCGATCGAAGCGGAAACCTGAACATCGAAGCCGGGATAATCGGCGATGATGGCGCGCGCCAAATTCTCCGCCTTTGTCCGATCAGTATCGAACAAGCGCAAGGCTCTGGCGCCGAGACCCACCAAGGCAAATCCAATGGCCTTGCCGACACCACCGCTTCCGGCGATGGCGATGATGCCCGGCGGCGCAAGGCCGTAGCGGTTTCGGAACGCCGCGATGAAGCCGGTGTAGTCCGTGTTCGCGCCGGAGGGCTGTGGCGGTTCGAACAGCACCGTATTGCAGGCGCCGATCGAGCGGACCGTGGGGTCGTCGATCTTGAGCCGGCGAACGACCTTCTCTTTGTAGGGATACGTAATGTTGAGGCCGCGAAACCCTCGGTCGCGTGCGCGGTCGAACACCGCGTCAAATTCAAGCGACAGATCACGCGGAACCAAAAGTTCGTACGTTAGATCAATGCCGCACAGTCGGCCCGCAGCGCGATGCAAGTCAGGGGCCTTCGATCTGGCGACATTGTCCCCGATCAAACCCAGGCGAATGGCAGACACATGATCCCTCGCTCGTTCTCGCCTAAGCGGAAGCCATTGTCTTCCGCCTCTTAGCCGTTTGGTGGTCGACCGAACCGCGCGGTTGGATCGACCCGTTTGAAAGTGTGTAAGTTACACAGTCCTGGATATGCTTGACGAGTGCTGGCGATCGTCAGCGAAGCCGCGCCGACATTGGCCCGCACGTTTATGCTTTGGCGTCCTAGTTCGGATGGAGCCGCGTCATTAGCTTGTCGATCCCCGCGGCGACGCTTTTCCAGTCGCTCAACCAGTCGCGCGGAAAGCGCAGCGTGACGTCGGTCTTGCCGATCCTGCGCTCGAGCAGGCACTCCCCGGAATTGACGACGCCCCTGCGCGAGCAGCGCGCCAGGAAATGTTCGGGCGAGGCCTGTTCGAACACCAGTTCCTCGCCCTGATAGGGCGTGCCGTCGCGGAAGCGGCGCAGCGTGAGCCCGTCCGGCCCGGCGGTCGGCTCGGCGACCAGATAGCGTGGATAGATCGTCTGCACGCGCTCGATCAGCGGCAGCGTGTCGTCGCCCGACGCGATGGTCACGAATAGCCGCTGATTGGGATCGACTGGCGCGCCCACCGTCGGCTTGAGCGCGGGATCGGGCGGGGTCAGCGACGGCCAGAGATAGGCGAGATCGACGCGCTCCTGCGTGCCCGGACGGCGCTGCACGGCCATGCGGATCGCCGCCGGCTCGATGTTGAAGGTGACGCCCGCCACCGTGATCGGCAATGACGGCGCGTTGAGGGTGACCGGCGCGTCCGGCCAGCGTGGCCACAGCACATAGGCGACGTAAGCGGTCGCGGTCAGCGTGGCGATAGCGAAAAGTATAAGCGGTGCCGTGAGTGGACTGCGGCCGGACTGGCGGCGTCGTCTTTGGGCGTGCTGGTGCACGACGGTGGCCATGCCGGGTTCCCGAACGAATCAAGTGGATTATGCCACGCCGCCGGTTCCGGACCCGGGCCAGCCGCGTTTACCATTTGTTAAGGATTGACTCGCATCCCCCCGCCGGCTTTGCGAAACATGGCCTCGAGTATTGCGTTGAGGCTGAAATGTCCCCGGAATCGTTACAAAACGTGTTGGCCCTGGCCCTCGGTTTTGCCGTCGCGGGGCTGTGCAGCTCGGGATACCGGCTTTTCACCAGCCGCTTGCCGACCTTCGGCCTGCTCAGTGCCGGCCCGAGCGCTTCGACCTTTGCGGCGGTACCGCTGCTGATGCTGACTGCGCCGTTCCTGATCATGCGCAACACGCTGCTTGGCCGCCGCCAGGAAGGCCGCCGCTTTGAAGCCGTGTTCGTGGCGACGCTGATCGCCGGCTTCTGGAGCCTAATGTCGGGGCTGACCCTAGTGTCGGCATTGCAGGCCTGCGGGCTGCTGCTGGCTTAAGCTACTTCCAATTTTCCGTTTTCATTGCGATTGTGCGCCGCGCGCGGCTCGCCGAGCCCGATTGCGCGTTAGGAGACGCGAATGCCGATCTATGAACTCGACGGACAGGCGCCGGAATTTCCCGGCGAGGGTGAATATTGGGTCGCGGAGACCGCGACGCTGATCGGGCGCGTGCGGCTCAAGCGCGAAGCGAGCGTTTGGTTCGGCGCCGTGCTGCGCGGCGACAACGAGTGGATCGAACTGGGCGAGCGCTCGCAGATCCAGGACAACGCTACGCTCCACACCGATCCCGGCTTCCCGCTGGTGATCGGCTCGAACTGCGTGATCGGCCACAACGTCATCATGCACGGCTGCATCATCGGCGACGACAGCCTGGTCGGCATGGGCGCGATCCTGCTCAACGGCGTCAAGATCGGCAAGCATTCGCTGGTCGGCGCCGGCAGCGTGGTCACCGAAGGCAAGACCTTCCCGGACCATTCATTGATCGTCGGCGCGCCGGCGCGCGCGATTCGCACATTGGACGAAAAAGCCGCCAAGATGATCCGCGGCGGCGCCGACATTTACGTGCGGCGCTCGCAGCAATATGCCAAGGGCCTGAAGCGGATCGGCTAGAGCATGTTCCGCCCCGATTGAATCGGAGGATTCCCGTGGGGCCACGGATGAGCGAGTCTATCGGCATTGATTCGCTTTTGGGAGGCGGTGCGATGCCGAAGGCCTATTCTGCGGATATGCGAGAGCGCGTGATTGCTCGGGTGGAAAGCGGCGCTTCGCGGCGCGAGGCGGCCGAACACTACGATATCAGCGCCAGTACGGCGGTGATTTGGGTGAAGTGCTTTCACGAGACTGGCCGTTGCGCCGCCAAGCCGCGGGGCGGGAGCGCCTCGCCATTGGAGGAGCATGCGGAGTTTTTGCTGGCTCTGATCAATGCGCAGCCTGATCTGACGCTGGACGAGGTAGTCTATGCGATGCGCAAGCACAAGATGCCTGGCAGTCGCACCGCGGTGTGGCGCTTCTTTCAGCGCCACAAGATCACGTTCAAAAAAAAGCCTGCGCGCGGCGGAGCAGGAACGCGCGGACGTGGCGCTCGCACGGCGGCGCTGGATGCGAGAACAGGGCATGTTTGACCCGGCCCGGCTGGTGTTCATCGATGAGACTTCTGCCAACACCAAGATGGTGCGGCTGTATGGCCGATGCGCCCGCGGCGACAGACTGGTGAGCCATGTGCCGCAGGGCCACTGGAAGACGATCACCTTCGTGGCCGCTCTGCGCCGGCACGGCATGAGAGCATCGCAGACCATTGACGGCTCAATGACCGGAAAGAAATTCTTGGTCTATGTCGAACGGTGTCTCGCCCCGACGCTCAAACGCGGGGACATTGTCATGATCGACAATCTTCCGGCACACAAGGCTGCCGGTGTTCGCGAGGCGATCGAAGCGCGCGGCGCGACACTTCGCTACCTCCCCAAATATTCGCCGGACCTGAACCCGATCGAGATGCCTTTCAGCAAGCTCAAGGCCTATCTGCGCAAGGCCGCCGAACGAACAATTCCGCGTCTGCGCCGCCGGATCGGCAAATTCGCGCCTACCCTCACTGCCCGTGAAGCTTCCAATTACTTCAGGCACGCAGGCTATGCATGAAATCGACCGGAATCTGCTCTAGTCTGTTTTGCGCATGATCTAATCCGAAAACCGGTTCCCACTTTTCGGGATCATGCGCTAAGCTGCCGCTTTCGCAACTTCGACTTGCGGCGGCGCACGGAACGCGATCGCGATCCGGTTCCAAGTGTTGATGGCGGCGATCGCCGCGGTCAGGTCGACGATCTCCTTTTCGGAAAAGTGCTTGCGCACCTCGGCATAGACGTCGTCGGGCACATGCGTTTCCGACACCAGCGTCAGCGCCTCGGTCCAGGCGAGCGCGGCGCGTTCGCGTGGCGTGAACACCGGAGCCTCGCGCCAGGCGTTGAGCAGATGCATGCGGTCGTCGTTTTCGCCGATCTTGCGGGCATCGCGGGTGTGCATGATCAGGCAGAAGGCGCAGCCGTTGATCTGCGAGGCGCGGATCTTGATCAGCTCGCGCAGCTTGGCGTCGAGCCCCGATTGATCGACATAAGATTGCAGCGCGGCCACCGCCTTGTAGGCCGCCGGATTGACCTTGGTCACATCGATACGCTGTTGCATGGGCACTCTCCCTGACTCGGTCTCGCCGCTCCCGTATGGAGCAGTGCGCTGGAAAAGAGTTGAGAGTCCGGCGGCGCGTTGACAATCGTGTGAGGTTTGCGGCGCGTGAGTTCCGTCCGGCGAAAAAAGGTGCGGCCGGCCCTGGGGGAGGCCGGCCGCTCGCGAACCCGGTCTGGGGACGGGGAGGGGTGGGGACGGGACCGGGAGCGCGAATTCCTTTCTTCTCGTTTGCTCAATCAGCCGCCTGTCGTGATCGTGCTAGCGTGCGGAAACGGTGGTCGGTTCCCGTGGCTCGCCAAGCGCGACCCAGACATTCGGATCGGATTGCGACTGCCGCTTCACGAAGCGGTAGCCGGTGTCGTTCCAGGACAGGATCTCGGCCGCCTGGTTATCCATGATGAATTCGCCGCGATTGGTCTTGACTGTGAGCACGGCGTGGCCGTCGCCCTTCTTGTCGCGCACCACGGTGATCAGCAGCGCCTCGCGCGGCCAGCCGGCCTGCAACAGCATGCGCCGCTTGAGCAGCACATAGTCTTCGCAGTCGCCTTTCCCGTCGTTGGGATAGTCCCACTGCTCGACCACGCCCCAATGCTCGAGGTCGGTGACCGGCTCGATATTTGCGTTCACCCAGGCGTTGACCTTGATCATGTCGGACCAGGCCTTCTGCGTGAGCACCACGTCGCGCGGCGCCGAAGGCTTGGCATTGCATTCCGGCTTGTAGCGGATGCAGAACTCGACCCAGCCGATCGGCGCCCGGGTCGCCTCGCCAACTGCGATATAGGCGGCCCGCTCGCGCGGCGTGCCGGGCCCGCCATAGGCGAGCCGCTCGCCCGCCGAAGCGCCGCCTGCGGCGGCCATGACCGCTACGCAGGCCATCACCAGCCCGCCGCGGATCGCAACTCGTTTGAAACGCCAGTCCATTGTAGTGGCCCCTGCCCAGTCGTGTTGGGACCACAATTCGCACAAAGCTTTTGCGTCGCCGCTAAGTCATACAAGCGGTTTTGAAGACAACTGAAGTAAAGAAAGAGGCGAATACTGTAAAAACTTGAATTGAATTCGATTAAAGTCTTATAAAATACAGTTTGTCTAAAAGTTTATACATTAATAGGCAAAATGCAGCCATGACGCGGCGCTGCGCGTGCCGCGGCGGGCGCGGTTTAACGAAGTCGATCAGGGGATTTCGGTTTGGTAATACCGGCGCGGGTGCCGCGGGCGCGCGATTTTGCCACGGGCGATGCGCGCAATTTTACGCGAGGCGTTTACCGGCCGCTGAGGCTATTCGCTGGTGACGTTTTCTTCGACGAAGTCAGCGTGCTGCAGGCGGGTGAATTCGATGGCGAAGCCGTCGTCGATGTGACGGACCACCCGGCCCGGCGTCTTGCCGATGGTCACCATGCAGCCGACCGCCGGCCGCAGTTCGGGCGAAATCGCGATCGCGGCGCCCGATTCCGACAAGTCGATGACCCGGCAGGTGACATTGTTGCCGTTCGGCAGGATCAGCCGCGCCATCGCCTTGCGCGGGACGAAGCGGCCGTGGCGGCGGTCTTCCGGCAGGTTGAGAATGTGGCGGTTGGCGAGCCAGGTAAGCTGGGCGGCGAGCTTGTCGCGCTTGCGCAAGGTCGCCTCGATCGTCATGGCAAAACCATTGTCGAGCATGCGGGCGATCTTGCCCTCGAGCCGGCCGAGGTGGTCAACATAGGCGATCACCCGTTCGCCCGGATTACCGGGCACCGGCGCAACCAGCGCGATGCCGCCCGGCGACATATTGACGACCTGGCAGGGAAACTCGCGCCGATCGGCCAGCATATAGCGGCCGAGCAGGTTGACCTTGACCCGCTGATGGCGCCGGCGCTCTTGTGACAGCGGCAGGATTCTCGGCTTGGGCAGAGGCAGGGCCATGATCGCACGGGGCTTTGGGGGGCCTATTCCCCCAGTCCATGACCCTATGAGTTTATCGTTAACGCGGCGTTAGCCGATCCGCTCGCCGGACGGTGTTTCACGGCCGCCGCTGTAGACCACGAAGCCGTGGCGTAGCCGGCTGCCGGCCGCCGCGGTGATACGCGGGGCGATGCTGATATCGGTGCCGGTATGGCGTAGTGTGCCGAGGGTCAGCGCGGTGACCGGCTTGGCGCCCAGCCAATAGGGCATGACGGTCGGCGCCAGTACGCCGATGGCGCGGATGCGGGCATGCCCGGCATGGGCGAGCGGCAGCAGCAGCAGCTCCAGATCGGCCTTGGCGCCGTCCTCGCTCCGCGCGGTAAGCCCGGCGACCACGCCCGTCGTCTCATGGGTGACGATGGCGAGCAGCTCATCGATCGATTTGCGACTCTCCTCGCCCCACAGCTCGGAAAACACCTCGCCTTTGATCTCGCGGCAGAACAGCGCGCAGACCCGCGTGCCGGCCAGGCGGAAGCGCAGCTCGTCCGCGAAATCCGCCGCCAGCATGAAGGTATCGCTGAGCGCATGGCGGATCTCGGTCGGATCGATGTCGGCGCGCGTCGGCGCTGCCCGGGTGCCGCGTTTCTTGTCCCAGTAATCGAATAAGGCCCGCGTGGATTGATGTTTCATGGACGCCACCTGTTCCGTCGCGAGACGGCGCCGGCGTTTGGGTGTCCCCGGCTGGGACATCCGCGCCGGCGTTTCGCCGCGACGTCATCGGTGGAGCAGGCGCCGTGCCGCGGATGCCTCCGCCGGGGGGCGCTCGCGCGTTAGCGTTAAAACCGCAATCGAATTGCCGGCGGCGCGATTGCTGCTAGATTCGCCGTCGAACCATCCACACACGGCTGACAGGAGGGCGAAAGCCCTCCTTTTTTCTTGAGCCGCGTGCTTGCGGTCGGGCGGTCAGGCGGCGTAACTCAAGCCTCCCATCAGGCTCCTGGACCGTTGTGAAGCGCGAACCCCTCTTCAACATCCCTCCCGTCATCGTCGGGCTCTTGGCCGTGCTGGCGCTGGTGCATGCCGTGCGCACCTATGTCCTCAGCGAGCAGCAGGACTTGGAAGTCCTGCTCACCTTCGCGTTCATTCCAGCGCGCTACGATACATCGATCGTGCTCGGCGGCGTGCTGCCAGGTGGCTTCGGCGCGCAATTGTGGACCTTCGTCACTTACGCGTTCATCCACGCTGACTGGACGCATTTCGGCGTGAATGCGATTTGGCTGCTGCCGTTCGGCAGCGCGGTGGCGCGCCGGTTCGGCCCGCTGCGGTTTGTTTTATTCTTCGCGGTGACGGCGGCGGCGGGCGCGGCGCTGCATCTCGCCACGCATGCCGGCGAGGAAGTTCCGGTGATCGGCGCCTCGGCGGCGATTTCCGGCACCATGGCGGCGGCGATGCGCTTTGCTTTTCAGCGCGGCGGTCCGCTCAGCTTCCGGCGCGATGGCGACGCCACCGATGATCGCGTGCCGGCGATCCCGCTCATCGGCGTGCTGCGCGATCCGCGCGTGATTGCTTTCGTGGCTGTGTGGTTCGGCATCAACATTCTGTTCGGCCTCGGCTCGCTGGCGCTGCCCGGCGTCGGCGAGAATCAGGTGGTGGCCTGGCAGGCGCATATCGGCGGTTTTCTCGCCGGCCTGGTATTATTTTCCTGGTTCGACCCCGCGCCGCAGGAACCGCACGCCGACGATATTGCAACGCCGCAATAAAGCGGCTGCAACTCGGCGTTAAGCAATGTGATCGCGGCATGTCAGCCGCATCCCGAATACCGTTGACGGAACCGGCCTCGCGGCAGGATCGTTGGGCAGAACCCGGGACTCAAAGAGCGGGTGTCAAATCCGCAACCCGGACCAAGGAGGCTGCCATGAACGTCAAGGCAATTCTGGCCGCCAAGTCACGTAACTTGGGCGGCGACATCATCAGCATCGAACCGACGGCGGATCTGACCGCCGCGGCGCATCTGCTCGGCGCACACCGGATCGGCGCGGTGGTGATCCGCGGCGCGGGAGGGCGCCTTGCCGGCATATTATCCGAGCGCGACATCGTGCGCGCGATTTCCGAACATGGCGCCGACGCGCTGACGCTGCCGGTCGGGCAGGTGATGACGCGCAACGTCGCCACCTGCGGCGGGGATGACAGCGTTGCCAGCATTATGGAGCGCATGACGACGGGAAAATTCCGCCACATGCCGGTGGTGGCCAAGGGCGAGCTGATCGGACTAGTGTCGATCGGCGACGTCGTCAAACAGCGCGTCGAGGAGGTCGAGCAGGAATCCGAAGCGATGCGCGATTACATCCGTACCGCGTAGACCGGATTATTTGGCTGTTCCGCTGCCGCTGTAAGGCTGCGACAGTGCGGTGACCGCTTCAATCACCGCGTCCATTGCCTTGTCGGCCGCCTCGGTGCCGATGGCGATGGCATCGGCGGCGCGATGGAAGTCGAACCAGCCGACGCCGCCGAGGCGCGGGCTGATCAGCACGTCGGGCGGATCGCCGGCGAGCCGCGCGCGGGTGATGCGATCCTGCATGACGTTGAACGCTTCCACCATCACGGTCGGAATGCCGGGGCGGCCGCGCCGCCCGAGGAATTGGCGGCGCAGCGAGCGTTCGCCGCTGAACAGGCCGCGCAGGCCGTTCGGCTTCGGCGTGTCCTGGGCGGCGTCGTCGCCTTCGTCGGAGCCGTGGTCGGCGATGATGGTGCCGCGCCCGAACAGATCGGAATTGAGGTTGACCGCGATCACCAGCCGGGCGCCGAGCGCGCGCGCCGCCGAGACCGGCACCGGATTGACCAGCGCGCCGTCGACCAGCCAGCGGCCACCGATCAGCACCGGCGGGAAAATTCCCGGCAGCGCGTAGGAGGCGCGCAGCGCCTCGGCCAGCCGTCCACGGGTCAGCCAGATCTCATGGCCGGTGTTGAATTCGGTGGCGATGGCGGCAAAGCGGATCGGCAGATCGTCGATGCGGCTGTCGGTGAGCGCCTTTTCCAGTTGGGCCGCGAGATGGCCGCCGCGGATAAGCCCGGAGCCGGACAGGCTGATGTCGAGATAGCTGAGGATGTTGCGCACGTTGAGGCCGCGCGCCCATTCCTCCAGCCCGTCGAGCTGGCGGGCGGCATAACAGCCGCCGACCACGGCGCCGATCGAGGTGCCGACGATGACGTCGGGCACGATGCCGGCCGCTTCGAGCCTCCGCATCACCCCGATATGGGCAAAGCCGCGCGCGGCGCCGCCGCCGAGCGCGAGCCCAATGGTCGGGCGCGTGGCGGCCGGCTGTATCGGCGCGGTCGTGGCCTCGGCCGAACGGTCGCCGTTGCGCACGCGCGCGAATAAACCTTCGAACACCAAACTAGTCTCCCCGGTCCCCGATCATCGGATCGGGCCAGCCACCCGACAAACGGTTCGTCCCGACATGGTGACAAGTGCTGGCGGAGTCTTGTGACCGAAACGTGACGTAAGCGTGCGCCCAGCGGATTACGTAATGGTTAAATGCGGCAAATTGGAATTAGTTCAGCGGTCGCTGCATCGCAAACACGCTCTCGACCACGGCATATTCGTCGTAGCCGCAGCGGGCGATCGGCTTCATGGCCGCGGTGTCGAGCTTGCCGTCGACGATGAAGTGGTCGTCGATGTGCACGCCGACGACATGACCGATGGTCATGTGACAGTCGACCAGCTTGCCGTCGACCTCGCCGATCGACACAATCTTGATGAGCTTGCATTCGAGCGCGCAGGGCGCGGCCTTGACCCGCGGCGGTTTGACCAGCCGCGACGGCGCGGGCTCCAGTCCCACGCGTTGCATCTCGTTGACGCCCCGCGGCAACGGGGCCGAGGTCGCATTCATTGCTGCGCGCAGGTCCCAGGTGGCGAGGTTGCAGACGAATTCGCCGGTTTCTTCGATGAAGCTCACCGAATCCTTTTTGCCTTCGCTGGCGAACATCACCAGATTGGGCCGGCTGTTGATGCCGTTGAAATACGAGTAGGGCGCCAAATTCACCTCGCCTTTCAAGCTCATGGAGGTGATCCAGCCGATCGGGCGCGGCGCCACGATGGCCTTGAACGGGTCGTTCGGCAGCACCCGTTTGTCGCGTTTGTCAGGCTCGTAGAACATCGATTCCTCAGGGCGTGAAATAGCTGACGATGGTGTCGAGTTTCGGCCGGTCGCGATCCTCGGGCGGCTTTGCGGCACGTCCGATATGCACGAAGCCGGCGATGCGCTCGTTCGGCCCGACGCCCAGCTTATCCAGCACCCGCCGGTCGTAGGCGTACCATTCGGTGATCCAACTCGCGGCAAAGCCGAGCGCGTGGGCGGCGAGCACGAGGCTCATGGCGGAGGCGCCGGCCGACAGCTCCTGCTCCCATTCGGGAATTTTCACATGCGGGCCGGCGCGGCTGACCACCGCGATCACCAGCGGCGCGCGCGCCAGCCGCTTGTGCTCGAATTCGAGCTGGTCAGGCGTGGCGTCGGCATGGTCGGCGGCAAAGGCCGCAGCGATCGCGTCGCCGGCGGCGAGGCGCGCGTCGCCTTCGAATACGATGAAGCGCCAGGGCGCGAGCTTGCCGTGGTCGGGCACGCGCGAAGCGATGGCGAGCAGCGTGTCAATGTCCGATCGGGTCGGCCCGGGGCCCGTCAATTCCATCGGCTTGACCGAACGGCGGGTTTTCAGCAGCTCTAAGGCGTCGGGCATTTGCTTCTCGTGGCGGATCGGAGGGTGAGGCAGGGGACGTGCGGGCTTTGCAATAGGGATTTTAACCTGATGCAGGCAAGCTCGTCAGCCGCAAGTTTGATCCGACCGACGGAAATGACCGAAGATAACCGCCGCGTCCGCAGCCGAGTTGCCGATTCGCCTGATTGGGGATCGCCAGTCGTATTGAACGGCTAACCGGCTATCTTCATCTTCGGTTGAGCGGGGGCTTCCCGGCCGAGGAGTTCGGCATAGGCATCGATCGGGAACGGCCGGCCGGTAAAATATCCCTGAACCTCGTCGCAACCCTTGCGGAAAAGATTTGCATGTTGCTCCGCGGTTTCGACACCTTCCGCCAATATTGGAACATCGAGGCTATGCCCCAGATCGATGACGGCGCGCACAATCGCAATGGAGTTCTGATTGTGGTCCAAATCAGCGACAAATGAGCGATCGATCTTAATCTTATCGAACGAGAAGGCGTGCAGATAAGATAAGGACGAGTAGCCGGTCCCAAAATCATCCAGCGAAATCCGAACGCCAAGCGATTTAAGACGCGCCAGGATTGATTTGGCCCACGAGAAATTATCGATGAACGCGCCCTCCGTGATCTCCAGTTCAAGCCGCGATGGGGCCAGCCCGGTTTCCAGCAGGATCGAATGGACGAGTTCGGGTAGATCGTCGTTGCGGAATTGAACCGGCGAAACGTTGACTGCAATCGTCAGCGGACGCGGCCACGACGCGGCTTCACGACAGGCCTCACGCAAGACCCACTCGCCGATCGGAGCGATCAGCTCGGCTTCCTCGGCGATCGGGATAAAGATGCCTGGCGGCACGAGGCCCCGGCTGGAGCATTGCCAGCGCAGCAAAGCCTCGAAGCCGACAAGATCCCCGGTCATCTTTTTTTGCGGCTGGTAGTGCAATAGTAGCTCCTGGTTTTCGATCGCCAATCGAAGATCGTCCTGCATGGCGCGCCGCTCGCGCAGACGATCACCCATATCGGCGTCAAAAAACATTAGGGTGCCGCGCGCCATGGCCTTCGCCCGGTAAAGCGCAATATCGGCGTTGGTCATCAGCGATTTCGCATCGGTGCCGTGTCGCGGATAGATCGCGCCGCCAATCGTTGCGCCGATCGTTATATTGCGGCCGTCGATAGTGATCTCTTCGCTCAAGGCGTCGAGCACACGGCGTGCCAATGCCGTCGCTGTTTCTGGCTGTTCGGCGCCTGGCACGATCAGCACGAACTCGTCGCCGCCGATCCGGGCCACAAACGATTTTGCTGCGGCCTTCTGCAAACGCCGGGCGACTTCGCACAGCAATGCATCGCCAACTGTGTGGCCGTACCGGTCGTTCGCTTCCTTGAAGCCGTCAAGGTCGAGTGACAAGACGACGAATTGTTCGCCGCTATTTGCCGATCGTTCAAGCGCAGTTTCCATTGCGTCGTTGAAAGTGATGCGATTCGGCAGATCCGTCAGATTGTCATAGTGCGCCATACGCGCCAGCCGCCGCTCCCACTGCTTGCGCTCAGTGACGTCTTGCAGGACGGTAATGAGAGATTGCGTTTTCTCATCGTCGTGCCGAACGATTACGGTTCTTCCAATCGCGATCCGCACGCCATTGCGAGGCGTATGGACCGCATGGTCGGAGACAATAACCGGCTGACTGGAATGCAATGCTTCGTTATTTTCCGCGATGATGAAATCGGCCCGCTCTTTTGGATACAGTTCGGAGATCGTCTTGCCGACGATCTGGTCGCGAGGAATGCCAAATAGTTCTTCGAGCGCTTTGTTTACGAGGCTATAGCGGCAGCCGCTTGCGTCGTTGACGGAGATGGGGATGTCCTTGACCAATATCGGAACAGGGACATTTTCGATGACTGCATCAAGGAATTTTTGGGTGCGGCGAAGCTGCTCTTCGGCCCGTTTGCGGTCGGTGATATCATGGGCGGCAACTAGAGCATGTTCCGCCCCGATTGAATTCGGAGGATTCCCGTGGGGCCACGGATGAGCGAGTTTATCGGCATTGATTTGCTTTTGGGAGGCGGTGCGATGCCGAAGGCCTATTCTGCGGATATGCGAGAGCGCGTGATTGCTCGGGTGGAAAGCGGCGCTTCGCGGCGCGAGGCGGCCGAACACTACGATATCAGCGCCAGTACGGCGGTGATTTGGGTGAAGTGCTTTCACGAGACTGGCCGTTGCGCCGCCAAGCCGCGGGGCGGGAGCGCCTCGCCATTGGAGGAGCATGCGGAGTTTTTGCTGGCTCTGATCAATGCGCAGCCTGATCTGACGCTGGACGAGGTAGTCTATGCGATGCGCAAGCACAAGATGCCTGGCAGTCGCACCGCGGTGTGGCGCTTCTTTCAGCGCCACAAGATCACGTTCAAAAAAAAGCCTGCGCGCGGCGGAGCAGGAACGCGCGGACGTGGCGCTCGCACGGCGGCGCTGGATGCGAGAACAGGGCATGTTTGACCCGGCCCGGCTGGTGTTCATCGATGAGACTTCTGCCAACACCAAGATGGTGCGGCTGTATGGCCGATGCGCCCGCGGCGACAGACTGGTGAGCCATGTGCCGCAGGGCCACTGGAAGACGATCACCTTCGTGGCCGCTCTGCGCCGGCACGGCATGAGAGCATCGCAGACCATTGACGGCTCAATGACCGGAAAGAAATTCTTGGTCTATGTCGAACGGTGTCTCGCCCCGACGCTCAAACGCGGGGACATTGTCATGATCGACAATCTTCCGGCACACAAGGCTGCCGGTGTTCGCGAGGCGATCGAAGCGCGCGGCGCGACACTTCGCTACCTCCCCAAATATTCGCCGGACCTGAACCCGATCGAGATGCCTTTCAGCAAGCTCAAGGCCTATCTGCGCAAGGCCGCCGAACGAACAATTCCGCGTCTGCGCCGCCGGATCGGCAAATTCGCGCCTACCCTCACTGCCCGTGAAGCTTCCAATTACTTCAGGCACGCAGGCTATGCATGAAATCGACCGGAATCTGCTCTAGGCACGCGCTGTGGCCCATGTAGTTGAGGGATCGCGCGTAAATCCCGACATCGATTATGGTTCCAGTGGCCTTCTGGTGGCGCCAAATCTGTTCACTATTGTGATCTCCGCCGGCGTCGCGAATGAATTGGATGAAGCGTTCGCGTTCATCGACTGGACGAATGTCGAGCGTGGTCATCTGTAGGAACTGCTCATGACTGTAGCCGTAATTCGCGACGGCTGCGGCGTTGACGGCAAGGAAACGCAGATTGTCGAGATCGTAAACCCACATAGGCACCGGATTGTTCTCGAACAAAAGCTGGAACGAGGCTTCGCGACGCCTGGCTTCGGTGATGTCTTCGTGCGTGGCGACCCAGCCGCCGCCCGGCATCGGCTGATTAACGACCGCAATCGCGCGACCATCGCTGAGTTCGCAGACAATGGCCTTCGGTTTTCCCCGATCGGTGTCGGCCAAGATGGCATCGACGTAATTGTCTGGATCGTACATTTCGGCGGAAAATAGTCCGGTCACAATTCGGAGGCGCACGAGGTCGCGCAACGAGGCGCCGTGCTGTACTGCGGCTTCCGGCAAATTGTACATTTCGAGATATCGCTTGTTGCAGACGATGAGTCGCGCCGAAGCGTCGAACATCGTCAGCCCCTGCGGCATGTTATTGATCGCTGCATCCAGTTGGCGATTTTGCGCCTCGAGGTTTTTCGCGACCTTGCGGGCGATGAGAAAGGCAGCACCAGCGACCATCAACACGATGATCAGCGCCGCGGCTGCAACATAGATGGCGGCGTAGCGCCAACCGATGAGGACATCGTCGAGCCGTTTGGTGATGACAATCGACATCGGGTAGTGCGGCAGATTGCGGCCGGAGATCAGGATGTCCTTACCACCCGTTATCGCGACTTGTTCAATCGTGCCGTAACGGTTCTTGCTCAGCAGATTTTTGAATATCTCGCGCTCGGCAAACGATTTTTGACGAAGATTGTCGTCGCGGGGATAAGCGGGCAACCAAAATGCCGTCGCGAGTAAATAACGAGATCGAGCGGTCGTTGCTGCGCGCAATATTCTCAAAAAGCTGCTCGAAATATTCCAGGCGGATCACGCCGAGAACCGCACCCAGAAATTCGCCCTTCGGGCCGCTGATCTTGCGCGCAATGGGGAGAACCCAGGCGCCATTGGCGGGGTTTTTCAACGCCGCATCCACATAAGTCTGCAGATTTGAGTTCTTGAAAACATAACCCCGGTTGTTGGTGGTATTTTGAATGTCGGGGATCGGCCAGCTTCGGGAAAAATTGATCAGCTTGCCCTCTGGATCGGTGAGCACGATCGCGTCGATGTGTGGCAATGCGGCGATTTGGTCTTTGAGGCGTAGGTGTGTGTCATAGCCCGACATTTGCCGTTCAAGCGCGGCAGTCGATGCGATGCCAAGGTTTTGCATTCGGTCGATGAGGTCGGTCTGGATGACCTCGATCGATTGGAAGCTGCGGTCCAACTGCTCCGCGAGGACCAGCGACAGACTTTCAAGGTCGTGTTCGCTTTCGGTTATTTGTTCGCTTCGAAGGTTTGCCAGCAGAATCCATGTTGCAGTCAGGATCGCGGCAATCAAAACGAGACTGCTTAGGACAATAAGTCGGAAGGTATAGGACGCCCACACAGAGCTCGGCGCCAACAAATCCATCGCAGGCGATTGGTCGCTGCGCGCGCGAAGTCTCGCCCGCGCATTCCGTAACGCTTCGAATTGAGAAACAAATGACCCCCACATAGCGCCACGATGATCGGCGCAAGGAATTAGCGAAATGTGATTGTGGAATGATTTATTCAGCTTGCTGTCATGTAGGTATACACGGAGTTAAGCGGCAATGAAGGGTTGAGCGAAACAAATATTTCGTGCTGCTAGTGACGATTTTACTTGGGCTTAGCATGTCTTTCACATTTGGCCGTTGTGGCGTTTGGCAACCAATTATAGTTGTAACGGATAGCCGTGGCAGGCAAATGCGGCTCTGGCCAATTGCGTGTGGTCCGCGCCCGATCGCGTTGGCAAGCGTGAGGCGAGATTGGCCGCCGCCTCGCGCGTGGTTGCCGACTTCTGGAATCCGCGCATTTTTGCGCCGCTGGTCGGCCAATCCGGCGCCACGTTGGAAGGTTACAAACCGGCCTACTGGCTTGAAATCGCCGCGATTTGGGCCGAAAAACGCTGCGCCATGATTAATGCACCCGCAATCGCCGCCCGCGACCTGCCGTGGCTGGCGCTGGCGATCGTCCTGTCGTTGCTTGCTCCGCAGCCGGCAATGGCGCAGGCGGCGGGGCAGAATTCGCTGTTTTCGACGGAGCCCGGCAACGGCCTGCTGACGCCGGCACCGGCGACGCGCGGCGACGTGTTCGGCCCGGGCGCCGTGCTGGCGCCGCAGCAGCAATGGCCACCGACCAATCCGCGCGCGAGCGCGCCCACCGCCGTGCCGATGGTGCCGGCTGGGCAGGTGGCGCTTGCCCTCAGCGCGCGGTTCGGCAAAAGCGCCCCGCAGATCGACGGCGGCCTCACCTGGCGCATCTATTCCGCCAAACGCGACACCGCTGGCACCTACCCGTTGCTCAAGGAAGACAAGTCCGCGGCGCCGACCTTCGTGCTGCCGCCCGGCAGCTACATCGTGCATGTCGGCTTCGGGCTCGCCACCGCGGTCAAGCCGGTGACCTTGAGCGGTCAAACCGTGCGTGAGGACTTCGACCTGCCGGCGGGCGGGATCCGTCTGGAGGCGCGCGTCGGCGACGTGCGCATTCCGGCTGGACAGGTCTCGTTCGACGTCTACAAGGGCAGTCAGTTCGAGCCCGGCGATCGCCGGCCGATTGCCGAACACCTGATGACCGGCAACGTGGTGGTCGTGCCGGAGGGCACCTATTACATCGTGTCGAACTACGGCGACGCCAATTCGGTGGTGCGCTCCGATATCCGCGTGGCGGCCGGTAAGCTCACCGACATCACCGTCACCCATCGCGCCGCCGCCATCACGCTCAAGCTGGTGAGCGAGAAGGGCGGCGAGGCGCTCGCCAATACCGCATGGTCGGTGCTTACGCCCGGCGGCGACGTGATCAAGGAATCGATCGGCGCCTTTCCGCGCGTGATCCTGGCCGAAGGCGAATATCGCGCCATTGCTCGCAACGAGGGCAAAGTCTTCGAGCGCGAATTCAAGGTGGTCACAGGCGTGGACGGCGACGTCGAAGTGCTGGCGCAGTAGCGTAAGCGTTAAGCAAAACGAGCCGCGGGAACTAACCCGCAATCCTGATCGTTGGAATAGATTATGGCGACGCAATCCATTGCGAACGACAGAGCTTCAACCATTTTCGTCGAGCTCGATGCCAAATCGATCGCCCTGCTGCTCGATGTCGATGGCACGCTGATCGATATCGGGCCGTCGCCCTATGCCGTGCACGTCGCCGACGACCTGCGCGATTCGTTGGCGCGCCTGTTGCGTGCGACCGGCGGCGCGCTCGCGCTGGTGAGCGGGCGCCCGATCGCCGATCTCGACATGCTGTTCGCGCCGCTCAAGCTGCCCGCGGTCGGCGGTCACGGCGCCGAGGTGCGGCCGCGCGCTGGCGACGCGGCGCGTTCGGTCCCGCCGCTGTCGCCCGATCTGCGGCGGCATCTCGCCGAGGCAGCGACGCCGGGCTCCGGCGTCATCGTCGAAGACAAGGGATATTCGCTCGCGCTGCATTATCGGCAGGCGCCGCAGCACGAGGACCGCCTGCGCTCGCATATCGCGGCCGGCCGCGCCGCCTATCCCGGCGAGGCGACCGAAGTGTTGCCGGGCAAGGCGATGCTCGAAGTCAAGCGTCCGGACGTGAACAAGGGCGATGGCGTGCGCGATCTGATGCGTGAGCCGCCGTTCGCCGGCCGCATGCCGGTGTTCATCGGCGACGACGTCACCGACGAATCGGTGTTCGCGATCTTGCCTGGCATGGGCGGCATCGGCTTCTCGGTCGGGCGGCATTTTGCCGGCCTCGCCGGCATTTTCGATTCGCCGCTCGACGTGCGCCGCGCCCTGCAGCGGCTGGCGGCCAAGCGGCAGGCGCGGCCATGAGCGAATCCACGCTCGATCTCGCGGTCATCGGCAACGGGCGCACGGCGGCGCTGGTCGAACCGACCGGACGAATCGTGTGGTGGTGCCTGCCGCGCTACGACGGCGATCCGGTGTTCTGCCGGCTACTCGCGGCCAAGGAGGAAAAAGGTTTCACCGACGTCGTGCTCGACGGGCAAGTGACCAACCGCTCGGCCTATATGCGCAACACCGCGATCGTGGTGACCGAGTTGTCCGACGGCAACGGCAGCGGCAGCGCCGTGCGCATCACCGACTTCGCGCCGCGCTTCCACAATTTCGGCCGCATCTTCCGCCCGCCGCAGCTCGTGCGCATCATCGAGCCGATCGCCGGCATGCCGCGCATCACCATCCGCTTCCGCACCACGCACCGCTACGGCGTGCCTGTGACGACGCGCTCTTCCGGCAGCAACCACATCCGCTATTGGCGCGACGACGTGCCGGTGCGGCTGACCACCGACGCGCCGCTCTCTTATGTGGAGAACGAGGCGTCCTTCGTGCTCACCCGCCCGGTGCATATGGTGATGGGCGTCGATGAGCCGTTCGAAGGCGCGCTCGAGAGCACCTGCCGCGAATTCTACGACCGTACCGGCGACTATTGGATGGAATGGGTGCGCCGGCTCGCGTTCTCGAACGATTGGCAGGACGAGATCATCCGCGCCGGCATCACGCTCAAGCTGTCGACCTTCGAGGAGACCGGCGCGATCGTGGCGGCGCTCACCACCTCGATCCCGGAGGGGCCGGAATCGGGCCGCAACTGGGATTATCGCTTCTGCTGGATGCGCGACGCCTTCTTCGTGGTGCGCGCGCTCAACCGCATCGGCGCGACGCGCACGATGGAGGAGTTCATCTCCTACATCCTGAGCATAGCGGCCGGCCGCGCCGACCGGCTCAAGCCGCTCTATGGTGTGGTGCACACCGACACGCTCGAGGAGCGTACTGCCGAAGCGCTCGCCGGCTTCAACGGCGACGGACCGGTGCGCATCGGTAACGCGGCGGTCGGCCAGGACCAGCACGACGTCTATGGCAGCATCATCATGGCGGCGACGCCGATGTTCTTCGACCGCCGGCTGCCCAAGCCGGGCGATGCCGCGCTGTTCAAGCTGATCGAGCCGCTCGGCGAACAGGCGGCGCAGCTCGCGCTCGAGCCGGACGCCGGTATATGGGAATATCGCGGCCGCAAGCGCGTGCACACATATTCGGCGGCGATGTGCTGGGCCGGCTGCCAGCGGCTGGAGGCGATCGCGGCCCATCTCGGTCTGCCGGAGCGCGCCGCCTATTGGGGCGCGATTGCCAAGCCGCTTGGCGAAGAGGTGCTGGCGCGCGCCTGGAATCCCAAGCGCAAGGCGTTTTCCGCGGCCTTCGGCAGCGACGATCTCGACGCCAGTTGCCTGTTGCTCGCCGAAATTGGGCTGATCGCGCCCGACGATCCGCGTTTCGTTTCCACCGTGGAAGCAATCGAGCGTGAACTTCGGCGCGACTTTCACGTTATGCGTTATGTCGCCGCAGACGATTTCGGCTTGCCGGAGACGGCCTTTTTGATTTGCCGATTCTGGCTGATCGATGCAATGTGGGAAATGGGACGGCGTGACGAGGCCCGCGAGATGTTCGTCGACGCTCTGAAATTGCGCAATCGCTACGGCTTGTTGTCGGAAGACGTGCACCCGCTGACCGGAAAGCTGTGGGGCAATTTTCCGCAGACCTATTCGATGTCAGGATTGATATTGACCGCGATCAAGCTGTCGCGGAGCTGGGGAGACCGGTATTGGCGCGGCTCGTCGTAGTCTCGAATCGCGTTGGCATTCCCGATCGCAACGCGCGCGCCGGCGGGCTCGAAGTTGCGATCCGGCCGACGCTGCGGCGGCGCGGCGGCCTTTGGTTCGGTTGGAGCGGGCGTGCCGCGGATAACGATCCGGGGCCCGACCAGGATCGTCGAGCACGACAACGTCACCTACGCCACCATCGATCTGCGCAAGGATGACTACCAGGAATTCTACAACGGCTTCGCCAACCGCGTGCTGTGGCCGATTCTGCATTACCGGCTCGATCTCGCCGAATTCACGCGGCGCGATCTCGGCGGTTATTTCCGCGTCAACGAATTCTTCGCCAAGAATCTCGAGAAGCTGCTGCGTCCCGACGATATAATCTGGGTGCACGACTATCATTTGATGCCGCTCGCCAAAGCGCTGCGCGATCGCGGCCACGTCAACAAGATCGGATTCTTCATCCACGTCCCATTTCCGCCGCCGGAAATCATCACCGCGCTGCCCAACCACGACCAACTCATTCCGGCGCTGTGTCACTATGATCTCATCGGTTTTCAAACCGAGGTCGATGCCGCCAACTTCTCGCGCTACATTGCGAACGAATGCGGCCTGCCGTGGGGCGGCGGCAACAGCTTCCATTTCGGCAATCGCATCGTGCACATCGGCGACGTTCCCGGTCGGCGTCGAGACGGAAGCCTTCGCGCGGTTGGCGCGCCGCGCCATCGAGACGGACTTCGTGCGCGAGGTGCTCGACAGCCTGTCCGGCCGCGCCATGATCATCGGCGTCGACCGGCTCGACTATTCCAAGGGTCTGCCGGAGCGGATGAACGCGTTCGAGCGCTTCCTGGTCAATTTTCCCGACTGGCGCGGCAAGGTCACTTATCTGCAGATCACCCCGCGCAGCCGCACCGGCATCCAGGAATATGCCGATATCGGGCGGCTGGTGGGCGAAGCGGTCGGGCGCATCAACGGCACCTTCGGCGAGGCGTCCTGGACGCCGCTGCGCTATGTCAACAAGGCGCACAGCCGCACGGCGCTCGCCGGGCTTTACCGCGCCGCGCGCGCAGGACTGGTTACGCCGCTGCGCGACGGCATGAACCTGGTGGCCAAGGAATTCGTCGCGGCGCAGAACCCGGACGACCCGGGCGTGCTGATCCTGTCGCGCTTTGCCGGCGCTGCGCACGAATGCGCCGCCGCGCTGCTGGTCAACCCCTACGATTCGGAAGGCGTCGCCATCGCCATCAACCGCGCGCTGGCGATGCCGCTGGAGGAGCGCCGCCAGCGCCATGCCGCCAATTACAAGGTGCTGGTGGCGAACGATCTCTCCCATTGGGCGCGAGCGCTTTATGGTCGATGCTCGAACGGCCGCCGCATGCCGGCAACGACTGGACGCAGGTGCGCGCCGCGGCCGGCGGCTGACTTTCGTCTTGATCTAGGTCACATTGGCGATCGCTTGTGCCGCTAACATGCAGTCCCATCAACGAGGGCGCCGCTCATGAGCCGAATAATCTCCGGACTGGTGTTGCTCGCCGCCGTCATGGCGCTGCCGCAGGCAGCGTTCGCTGCCGATGTGGCGAATGGCGAGAAACTCGCCAAGCGCTGGTGCGCGGCCTGCCATGTGGTCGCGACCGACCAGAAAAGCGGCAATACCCAGGTGGCGCCGTTTTCGGCGATCGCCAAGGAGCCGGGGTTCGATGCCGCCAAACTCGCGCTCTACCTGCTGCTGCCGCATCCGAAAATGCCGGACATGAATCTCTCGCGCAGCGAGGCCGCCGACCTCACGGCCTATATCGTGAGCCAGGGCCGCTAACCCGTTACCGTTCTTGCCGCTCGCGATTCAATTGCTGCGCGCTTCGCGCAATTGCGCGCGTTGACTGAGATCAATGCGCGCAGGCAAGCGCGGCTCACCATGCGTGCCAAAAGGTTCACAAAAAATCCGGGCGAGGACGCGCCGCTTGCAGCGGTCGATTGGCGACAATCGACGGGGAGGCTCGACTATTCGTCGTCCGGCACGAGGGAGCAAGCCATGCGCGCGCGCAAATTCACCACACTCGCAATTGCCGTTGCGGCCGCAACCTTCCTCGCCGGCGCGACCGCGCGGGCGGAAGAGACCGGCATCCGGCTAGAGTTTTGGAAGGGCCATTTCGATCGCGCCAGCCAGCCGTTCCACGATTGGGACAAGGAAAAAGAGGTACCCGCGGTCTGCGCGCGCTGCCACGGCGCCAACAGCCTTCCGGAATACCTCAAGGACGGCAAGAATACGCCGGCGCAGCACGTCAAGAACGGCTTCGCCTGCACCAATTGCCACGCCGACTTGCTCACCTATGCGCGGCACACCGTCGCCAAGGTGACGTTCCCCAGCGGCGTCACCGTCGACAGCGGCAACAACGACGCCAATCTGTGCATGACCTGCCATCAAGGCCGCGAGTCGACCGCGAGCGTGAACAAGGCGATCGCCGGCATGGCGTCCGATACGCCCAATCCGAAGCTCGCCTTCCTGCACGTGCACTATTTCCCGGCCGGCGCGACGATCTACGGCGACGAGGCGAAGGTCGGTTACCAATATGACGGCAAAAAATATGTCGGCCGCTTCGCGCACATGCCGAACGTGAGCAAATGCACCGATTGCCACCTGCCGCATGCCGGCGAGGTCAAGATCGACCGCTGCGGCGGCTGCCACACCGGCGTCAAGACGGTCGCCGATCTCGCCAATATCCGCATGTCGACCAAGGGCGACTTCGACGGCAACGGCAAGGAAGAGGGGATCGCGCGCGAGATCGTGGGCCTGCAGACCGAGCTTTATGCGGCGATCCAGACCTACGCGAAGACCGTCGGCGGCACGCCGATCGCCTTCACCAAGGCGGCGTTCCCCTATTGGTACGCCGACACCAACGGCAACGGCCGCATCGATCCGGAAGAGGTCAAGATGGCCAACAAGTACCCGGCCTATACGCCGCGGCTGATGCAGGCGGTCTACAACTACACCTATTCGCGTGCGCGATCCGGGCGGCGCCTACCACAACGGCCGCTATGTCCTGCAGTTGCTGTACAATTCGCTCGACAGTCTGGCGCAGAGCGGCAAGGCCGGCGTCAATATGAGCGGAAAGGTGCGGCCATAACGCCGGCAGCGGCGGGAACCGCCGGCGCGCCCATCGCAATACTTTCACGACAACGGGAGCATGATCCATTCCACTCGGACGGATCATGCTCTATGAATTAGGAGACGGTGAATGAATTTCCGGGTTGCGATGCGTCAGGATGTGAAAGGGATCGATGAAAATGTTTCGTTTCTTGAAATCGACGGCCGCGCAATACATGACGCCCGAAGGTCAAAACAGTGACGCGCCAATGCAGCATGGGCGAACTGGAAACATTGTTTGCGCAACACGATTTCGATGCCTATCCGGTTGTGGACAACGGCCACATGCTCGGCATCGTCACCAAGTTCGATTTCCTGCGTGCCTTCGCCTTCACGACCGGCCAGCTGATGCCGAGTTATGAAGCCCTGATGAAGCGCACGGTCGGCGACGTGATGACCGAGGGCGTCGTGCACGTCGAGCCGTCAACGCCGTTGACCCGCGTGCTGCAATTGATGGTGAGCCTCAAGATCCGCAGCTTCCCGGTGCTCGGCCCCGACCGCGAATTGCTCGGCATGATCTCGCGCGGCGACGTGATGCGCGCGCTCAAGCAGGCGACGCACGACGCCCGCTGACCGTGCTGGAGGCCGCCGGCGATTGCGCGCGGTCGCGCAGTGATATGATCTTGGATCATAGCGACGTGAGGTGCGGCCGCCGATAGTATTTACAACGATGCGGCCGATGGTCACTCACCCGTCACGACGATTAACGCATCTCGCCATGGCGATAGCGCGGCGTGGCTCGTTGTGACCGCAATACGCTCGGTGCCAGGCGCAATCGCATCAGGCGCCGGCGCTCGGCGGAATACCCCTTCGGCTTCAAGGCCTATGGCGTATTCAGCCGCATGATCACAGAGCGAAACTATCTTCCGGTCGTTGTGCTGAAGGATGCCGCCGACGGCCGTACCACCGACGCCGTGGGAGCGGTGTCGGGCTTGCGCGGCGAGATTTCAATGATCGAGGGGCGCCTGATCGTCAGCTACGGCATCGACTGTGCGGCCGCGTGTCCAGCAGCGGCCAGCGAAACCGCGACCTTGCTGGCGACGGCGTCCGCGCAGCATTGGCGCTCCGTTGCGATCGACAAGGATCTCGACGCCAAGGCGACCGAGACCTTCATCCGCGCGCAGGCCAAGGCCAACGGCTTGGACGAACACAAACCGTTTCCGTTTCGCATCAACGGTGCGATCACCGATTTCGTCATGCACGTGAATGCCGCACCCAATCCGCGCTTCAAAGGCCACGGCTCGTTCGACGAGATGGCGGTCACCGGACTGGCCAAGGGGCCGCGTCTGGCCGGCTCGGTGGTCGGGTTTTATGCGCCGCCGCCTTTGCAGGGCGTCATCACCCATATGGGCGATTACTTCCATTCGCATTACGTCGACGAGACAACGCACCACGACCGCGCACCTCGACAGCTACGGTATTGCGGCGGGATCGACCTTGATGCTGCCGAAGCAAGAATAACAATTGGTCGTGTTGGTTCACGCCGCCGCTTCGCCCGCCGCACGTCCGGCGGCACCGCTTCGTCGGCGAGCGCGGCAAGCGCGGCATCGAGCGGCATCACCTGCTGGCTTTCCTGCCGAGGCGGCGGATCGACACCAGGCGCTCGGCCGCTTCCTTCTTGCCGACGACCAGCAGGGCAGGGACCTTGGCGAGCGAGTGCTCGCGCACCTTGTAATTGATCTTCTCGTTGCGCAGGTCGCCCTCGACGCGCAGGCCGAGCTTGCGCGCGGCGGCGATCACCTCGCGCGCGTAATCGTCGGCGTCCAAGGTGATGGTGGCGACCACCGCCTGCACCGGCGACAGCCAGAGCGGCAGATGGCCGGCATAGTGCTCGATCAGGATGCCGGTGAAGCGCTCCATCGAGCCGAACATCGCGCGGTGCAGCATCACCGGCGTCACCTTGTTCGGAGTGCTCGTCGATATAGAAGGCGCCGAGCCGCCCCGGCAGATTGAGATCGACCTGCACGGTGCCGCATTGCCATTCGCGGCCGATGGCGTCGCGCAGCACGTATTCGAGCTTCGGCCCGTAGAAGGCGCCTTCGCCCTTGTTGAGCGTCCACGGCCGGCCGGAGGCTTTGCAGCGCCGCCATCAGCGCGGCTTCCGCCTTGTCCCACACCGCGTCGTCGCCGATGCGCTTGTCGGGCCGGTCGGAGAACTTGATGCGCACGTCGTCGAAGCCGAAATCCCGATAGATCGACAGGATCTGGTCGTTGACCTTGAGCGTCTCCTCGGCGATCTGGCTTTCCATGATGAAGATGTGCGCGTCGTCCTGCGTGAAGGCGCGCACGCGCATCAGCCCGTGCAGCGCGCCCGAGGGCTCGAAACGGTGCACTTTGCCGAACTCGGCGATGCTTGCAGCGGCAGGTCGCGGTACGATTTCAGGCCGTTCTTGAAGATCTGCACGTGGCCCGGGCAATTCATCGGCTTGATGGCGTAGACGCGCTCGTCCTCCTCGCGCTTGGCGGTCAGGAACATCATGTCGTTGTAGGTCGGGATGTGGCCGGTGGTGACCCACAGCTCGCGGTCCATCAGCTGCGGCGAGTTGACCTCGATGAAGTCGGAGTCCTGCTGGCGGCGGCGGATGTAATCTTCCAGCGCCTGGAACAGCGTCCAGCCTTTCGAATGCCAGAACACCGAGCCGGGCGCTTCTTCCTGGAAGTGGAACAGGTCCATCTCGCGGCCGAGCCGGCGGTGGTCGCGCTTCTCGGCTTCTTCGATCTGCTTGAGATAAGCGTCGAGCTCTTCCTGCTTGGCGAAAGCGGTGCCGTAGATGCGGGTGAGCATCGGGTTCTTGCTGTCGCCGCGCCAATAGGCGCCCGCCACCTTCATCAGCTTGAAGGCGTTGCCGATCTTGCCTGTGGAGGTCATGTGCGGGCCGCGGCAGAGATCGAACCAGTCGCCCTGCTTGTAAATCTTGATCTGCTGGTCTTCGGGAATGGCGTCGACCAACTCGACCTTGAAGCTCTCGCCCTTGTCGGCAAAGGTTTTCTTCGCTTGCTCGCGCGACCAGGTTTCCTTGGTGAAAGGTCTGTCGCGCGCGACGATCTCCTTCATCTTCTTCTCGATGATCGGCAGGTCTTCCAGCGTGAACGGCTGGTTGCGGAAGAAGTCGTAATAGAAGCCGTTCTCGATCACCGGGCCGATGGTGACCTGCGTGCCCGGCCACAGCGACTGCACCGCTTCGGCGAGCACATGCGCGGCGTCGTGCCGGATCAATTCCAGCGCGCGCGGGTCCTCGCGGTTGAGGAACTCGATTTCGTGCGTCGCGGTCGATCGGGTCGGCGAGATCGGTGACGCTGCCATCGAGCGCCATGGCGACCGTGCGCTTGGCCAGCGAGGGCGAAATGCCCTTGGCGATATCCAAGCCGGTTGTGCCTGAGGGGTAGTCCCGACGCGCGCCGTCGGGGAAGGTCAATGCGACCATGACGCGTCTCCTTTGCTCACTCGCTGCCTACGAACGCAGGTAAGCGTGATTTGAGCAGGGGATATAACAGCCGGTCGCGGCCTTGCAACTGGTTTTAGCTTGCCGGGGAGGGCTTAACCCCCGCCCGATAGACGCTCGATACCACCAGCACGCCAAGCGCGATCAACAGCCCGCTCAGGTTGCCGAGGAACTGGCTGGCGGCGTCGATATTGCCGCCGATGCCGTAGCCCAAGCCCAGATAGGCTGACGTCCAGATCAGGCGTCCCGAACAGGGCGAAGGCGAAGAAGTGCGCGAAGCGATAGCGGGTGACGCCGGCGAAAATGCTGACGACCGAGCTCAACGATGAGGTCAGCGTGCGCGAGACAATCACCGTGATACCGCCCCACTGTTGCAGCAGCGCTTGAATGCCGTCCCGGCGCTGCGGGCTGTAGCCGATCCAGCGTCCATGCTGCGCGAGGAAATTGTCGCTGACCGCGCGGCCAATTCCATAGGCGATCATGTCGCCCGCAAACGAGGCGGCGACGGCGATCGAGTCCGGCCCATTCCCAACTCAAATTTGCCGAGCGCGGCGAGCGAGCCGGCGAGCACGGCGGCGACTGCCGATCGGCAGCGGCAAGCCGATCGCCCCGAGCAGCAGCGTCAATGCCAGCGCCGGATAGCCGTAGATCAGCAGCGCCGACAAAATGCGGTCGGTCAGGCCGCCGGAGCTTTGGCCGCTCTCGGGCGCCGGCGCCGTTTGGCCGAGCGCGCGCTGCACCTGTTGCACGTAATCGAACCGCTGTACGCCGCGTTTGTCGGCGATGTCCTTGAGGCTTTCGTTGCCGCCGGTGTTTGGCGACAGGCCGAGGCGCGGGATCAGCTCGTTCAGCGGCACGCGATAAGTCGCCGCCACATGGTCGAGAGTCATCCAGGCGCGCAGGCTGCTGAGCTGCGGCCGGCCGGCTTCATAGGCCGAGCGCAACAACAGGAACGAACTGTAGCTGCGCAAACCGAAAAAGACCGAGGCCAGCGCGCTGAGTGCGATGACGGCGGTGAGAATATGGCGCGCGCGTCCGCTCATCGCGGCGGCACTTCGTTCGTCCCGCGCCAGCGGCCGTAGCGCCAGGGCGCCCACCAATGGGCGTCAGCCGGCAATTCGGCGGGCACAAAATCGAGCCCGGATGTGCCCCAAGGCTGGCAGCGCAGGATGCGCGCAAGTGCCATCCATGAGCCCGCCCATAGCCCGAAGCGGTCGACCGCCTGGTCGGCATATTCCGAGCACGAGGGCAGATGCCGGCAGCGCGGGCCGATCAGCGGCGCTAGCGTGAAACGGTACAGCATCACCAAGCCGCGCCCGAGAAGCCGCGGCAGGCGGGCGATGGAGGACTTGCGCCGTATGTCGTCACCATGAAAGTTCCACAATCTTGTTCCATCTGATGGAACCGTGCGGGTTTAGTGGAAAAAACGCCAGCCGATAAGACTATTTTACACTAGACCCGACTGTGTCTGCTGCCATAAAACCGACCTACGCATTCCGACGTACGGAAATTGCCGGGGGTTACAAACCGCCGAAGCTCAGCGAGAACGGGGCTCACCACGCTAAGAACAGGGCTCGGCCGGCTAACGAGGGGAAGAATGTCTCGAACTATCGGCGTTCGCTATGGCGTTCGCTTTGGCGGCGACAGGTTCGCTGTCGCCGGCGTCGGCGCGAAGTCGCCGACCGCACGTTACCGATGCGCTTCGAACTGCGCCTGCAAGGCCCCGCTGAAGCCTGCGGCGATAAATGCCAAGCTCTGGATTTCGGCGACCGGCGCCATCACGGCAGACACGGCGCGCGACTTTGAAATGTTCGCGCGCGGTCATAGCCTCACCGGCGCAACGGTTGTGCTTGACTCCGACGGCGGCTCCGTGCATGGCGCCATGGAGCTCGGCCGCGACATCCGCCGCTTTGGTCTCGACACGACCGTCGGCCGCATCGTCGATGTCCCGAGCGGCCAGGAGAGGCCGCGCGCGGCGCTTTGTGCCGCGCGCCGATTGCGAATCCATGTGCGGCTTCGTGCTGCTGGGCGGCGTGCATCGCGTGGTGCCGCCGGAAGCGCGCGTGATGGTGCACCAGATATGGCTCGGTGACCGGCGCGACGATCCGACGGCGGCGAACTACACGGCCGAAGACCTCGTGCTGGTGCAGCGCGACATCGGACGGCTGGCCAAGTACACGATCGAAATGGGCGGCTCGATCGATCTGCTCAATCTCGCGCTGCGCATCCCGCCTTGGGAACCGATGCACGCCTTGACGGCGGAGGAGACGCGCCTGACGCGGCTTGCGACCGACGAGCCGGTCGCGCCGGTTGCGGCGGCGTCCACCGTCGCCGCGGCGCCGGCGCCGATCCTGAAGCGGCCGATCCCGCGCATGACCGACGGCACGCGCGCAACCGAGATCAGCGAGCGACGCTGGGCGGTGGTCGATCACGCCGGCGTCACCGCGCTGGCGCGGCGCCAGCCGCTCACCCTCGAAGGCGAGGATATCGGCAGCTTCGATCTCGTGCTCGCCTGCGCCGGCCCCGACAGCTACGATGTGAACTATATCGAGCGGCGCCACGACGGCGGCCGCGTCCAGGTGCCGGCCGCGCTCGGCACGGTGACCATGACGGTCGGCCGCATGTCGGCGCCGCTCAAGGTGGTGTCCTCCGAGCGGCGCACCCAGCCCGACGAGCTTGTCACTTACGCTACCGGCACGGTGCCGGCCGCGCTGATCGGCGCCTTTGCCGCCGCCGGCAACCACTCGATGACGATCGAGACCACGAGTTCCGGCACGGTCACTGCCATCCGCTTCGGCAACACCGGCGCGCAGCAGAACCTGCCGCGGCTCGCCGCTGGCTGCGTCAAGGCGATCGGCGATCGCGCCGATCTGATCGCACCCAAGACCGGCGGGATCGCTGCGGCGAAGTATGTTATTTTCGTTAGCGCGTGATCTTTTCCGAAAACCGGTTCCCGCTTTCGGGATCACGCGCTTGCCTGCTTCTGCACTTTCTTGGCCTCGATCTGGTCGAGCGCCGACACCACCGCGTCGAAGGTGAGCATGGTCGAGGCGTGGCGCGCCTTGTAGTCGCGCACCGGCTCGAGCACCGCGATGTCGGCCCATTTGCCGGAGGGAGGCGGGCCGTTTTCCTTCAGCATCTTGCGCACGGTCTCGCGCAGTTCGCGCAGTTCCGCGGGCTTCGCGCCGATCACGTGGCGGGCCATGATCGAGGACGAGGCCTGGCCGAGCGCGCAGGCCTTCACATCATGGGCGAAATCGCCGACCACCGGGCCGTTCATCTTGAGGTCGACGGTGACGGTAGACCCGCACAGCTTGGAATGGGCGGTGGCGCTGGCGTCGGGCGCCTCGAGTCGCCCCAGACGGGGAATATTGCCCGCCAGATCGAGGATTGCTCGTTATAGACCTCGTTGATCATTGACCTTTTGCCGACCCTCGTCGAAGCCCGGATTGCCACCGCCGTTCAAATGAATATATAGGGGGTAGCCCGCTGGTGCGAGAAGGGGTTCCGCGCCCGCCATGGTCTAAGCCATGCCGAACGGGCATGCGGCGTCGACGCCCCGCATTGGACCTTAAGCGGTCCGGTGGGTTACTGACGCGGCCACCCCGGTGACACTCCCGGTGCTGCTCTTTGGTGAGCGAACGCCGGTCGAACGGAGAGACCGTTAAATGGACGCCAAGAATACGATCATCAAGCCTTGGCCCAAGCAGGGCTTGTCCGAGCACGTGCGGGCGGCGCCAACGCCTCCCGGCCCGCGCCCGTCGCGCGAAGAGGCGGAAGCCGCCGTGCGCACCCTGATCGCCTATTCGGGCGACGACCCCGGCCGCGAAGGCGTGCTGGAGACGCCGAAGCGCGTCATCGACGCTTACGAGGAAATCTATCAAGGCTATCGCGAGTGCCCGGCCGAAGTGCTGGACCGCACGTTCAGCGAGACCGGCGGCTATGACGACTTCGTCTTGGTCAAGGACATCGGCTTCAATTCGCATTGCGAGCACCACATGATGCCGTTCTTCGGCAAGGCGCACATCGCCTATATGCCGACCGAGCGGGTGGTGGGGCTGTCGAAGCTGGCGCGCCTGCTCGACGTCTACTCGCTGCGCCTGCAGACGCAGGAGCACCTCACCTCGCAGGTGGCGACCGCGATCGACGAGATACTGAAGCCGCGCGGGGTCGCGGTGATGATCGAGGCCGAACATATGTGCATGTCGCTGCGCGGGGTGCAGAAGCCCGGCGCGCTGACGGTGACCACGCATTTCACCGGCGCATTCCGCGACGACGCCAATGAGCTAGTCCGTTTCATGACCATGCTGCGCGGGGCGCAACGCTAAGCCCCGCGTCAACCACGCGAGGCGAGTTTGGCTGATAAATCCGAGATCGAGGAAGGCCTTGGCTTCGCGCCGCAATTCGGCGCCGACGGGCTGGTCACGGCCGTCGTCACCGACGCCCAATCGGGCGACGTGCTGATGGTCGCGCACATGAACCAGGATGCGCTGGCCAAGACCATCGCCAGCGGCGAGGCCTGGTACTACAGCCGCTCGCGCAAGAAGCTCTGGAAGAAGGGCGAAAGCTCCGGCCATGTTCAGCGCGTGGTCGAGCTGCGCGTCGATTGCGATCAGGATGCGGTCTGGCTCAAGGTCGAACAGGCGGGCGAGGGCGCTTGCCACACCGGACGGCGCTCGTGTTTCTACCGCGCGGTTCCGCTCGGGCAGAGCGGGGCGGTCAGGCTCGAATTTCGTAACGCCGATAAGACGTTCGACCCGCAGTCGGTCTATGGCGGGGCCGGCAAAAGCGAGCGCAATTAGACCGGTTCTGCCGGTTTCGCCAGGACCCGATCGCATGTAGACTTTGCGCGGGTCAATGAGTTTTGGGCGGCGTTATGCGTGGTGGGGCGAGCTGCGGTTCGGCGCGAGGCGAGGCGGCGTTTCTGCCTCCTGCTGGTGAAACCGTCGCATTACGACGAAGACGGTTACGTCATCCAATGGCTGCGTTCGCCGGTGCCGTCCAACTCGCTGGCCGCGCTCTATGGCCTGGCCAAGGATTGCGCCGAGCGCCGCGTGCTCGGCGATGACGTCGACATCGAGATTCACGCCTTCGACGAGATCAACACCCGCATCCGCCCGCCCGCTGGAAAGCGGGCTGCTGCGGTTGAAATATCGCCGCGACCGGCGGCCCGGTTTTGCCATCGAGCCGGTCTGGTCGTTCTATCCGAAATATTTTGCCGAGATGGCGAGCAAGGTGGTGCGCTGGGGCGCGCTCTACATGAAGCTGCGCCGCATCTATCTACGCATCAAACACGATCCGCAACGCTTCGAATATACGGATCTTGCGACGACGCCGGTTGCCGCCGACGAGGCCGAAACGCATGAATTGTTTGGCACCGATGCGGCGCGCGCTTTTATCGCGCGTGCCCAGCACGTGAAGGAAGCGCAAGCCGGCCACGCGCACGATGTCGCGCCGATGGAAGCCGCCGAGTAAATTTCAACCGATCCGCGCCAGCAGCGCCTGCGCCCTTGCCAGATGCGGGCGGTCGTACATCGTGCCGTCGATGGCGACCGCGCCGGCGCCCGGTTTGGCCGCGAAGGCGGCGACGATCGCTTTGGCTTTCTCGATCTGCTCCGCACCCGGCGTGAACACCGCGTTGATCACCGGCACTTGCGCGGGATGGATGGCGAGGCGGCCGGCGAAGCCGTCGCGGCGCGCCAGTTCGGTGTCGCGGCGCAAGACGTCCGGGTCGCGGAAATTGACGTGGATGGTCTCGATCGCCGGCACTTTCGCCGCCGCCGCACCGAACAGGCAGAACGAGCGCGCGAGGCGATAGGGCTCGGTCAACGTGCCGTCGGCTTCGCGATTGGCCTCGGCGCCGAGCTCGGCGGACAGGTCCTCCGGGCCCCAGGTCATGCCGATCAGCCGCGCGCTGGCATTGCGGTAGCTGCCGGCGGTGAACAGGCCAACCGCCGATTCCACCGTTTGCGCCAGAATCTTGATCGAGCCATCCGGCAGGCCGGCCATGGCTTCGCGCGCGGTCAGCTTGGCATCGACATGGGTGACGGTCGCGCCACCTTCGGCTTTCGGGAACAGGATGGCGTCGGGCTTGCCCGGCACCACGGCGTCGAGATCGGCGTCGGTCATGCCGGTGTCGAGACCGTTGACGCGCACCAACAGGCGCGGGCGGCCGGTCTTGGCGGCATGCACTTTGAGAAATTCGAGCGCGGCCTGCCTCGCCTGCACCTTGCGTTCGGGCATGATCGAATCCTCGAGGTCGATGATCATGCCGTCGGCGCCGCTCGCCATCGCCTTGTCGAGCTTGGACCCGCTATCGGCGGGGACGAATAAGAGGGAGCGCATTTAGAAACCTAATTATGGTGGACTGTTGTGCTTTGGGCTCCGAAAATCTTCCCAAAACCAGAAGCAACCAATCACGATAAGAAAGCCTCCCAATACCCACATTCGGCTAAACCAAATATGAGCAACGAAAAGCTCCCATAAAATTACGCCGCCGCCGCATAGGGCTAACGTTATCGCGAGAAGTGAGGAAATCACTCTCCGCATGGGATGGCCTATTTCGGCCGCATCACGATGAAGGCGTTGCGGTGACATTCGGCGACCAGCGTGCCGTCCTGCTTGAACGCCTTGTGATGGAAGGTGACGATGCCGGCGCCCGGCCGCGACTTTGATTCGCGCTTGCTCACCACGACCGTTTCGCAGTGGACCGTGTCGCCCTCGAACAGCGGGGCGGGAAACTTCACGTCGGTCATGCCGAGATTGGCGATGGTCGTGCCGACCGTCATGTCCGACACCTGGATGCCGACCATCAGCCCAAGCGTGAACAGCGAATTCATCAGCGGCTGGCCCCACTCGGTCTCCTGCTCGCAGAAGTGGCGGTCGATGTGCAGCGGCTGAGGGTTGAGCGTCATGTTGGAGAACAACATGTTGTCCATCTGCGTGACGGTGCGCGTATAACGGTGCTCGTAGGTCTTGCCGACCTCGAAGTCCTCGAAATAAAGCCCGCCGCGCTTGTGCCGCTGGATCGTGTCCGCCATCGCCGTTCTCCGCATTGCCAGCGGGACCGCCCCGCCGCCGTTAACCGTTCATTTACCATAATTACCCAGGATCGACAGAGATCGCGCTTGTCGGTGTCCGGTTAGGCCGTCATTTCGGCCCGCGACCTTTAGGCTCCTCATGGCGATCGATTCCATCCTAGCCAACGCATCGGCCCGCATCGCGGGCGTGATCCGCGACGCGGCGCAGGCGACCGGCGCGAGCTTCGAGTACCTGGTCACCGCCGCGCGCATGGAATCCAACCTCAATCCGGCGGCCCAGGCAACGACCTCGTCGGCGACCGGGCTTTACCAGTTCATTGATCAGACCTGGCTTGCCACGCTCAAGACTGCCGGGCCGGCGCACGGCTACGGTCAATATGCCGACGCCATCACGGTCGGCGCGGACGGCCGCTACGAGGTGGCCGATCCGAACATGCGTGCGGCGATCATGCGGCTGCGCAACGATCCGGCGGTGAGCGCGACCATGGCGGGCGCCTTCACGCAGACCAATGCGGCGCAGCTTGCCACCGCGCTCAGCCGCCAGCCGTCCGAGGCAGAGCTTTACATCGCACATTTTCTGGGCTCCGACGGCGCGGTGAAGCTGATCAGCGCGGTGAGCAGCCAACCGGGCGCCAATGCCGCGCAGATGTTTCCGCAAGCCGCGGCGGCTAATCCAGGCATCTTCCTGAACCGATCCGGCCAGCCGCGCAGTGTGAGCGAAGTCTATGCAACGCTCAGCGGCCGCTTCGAGGTCGCGCGCGCCATGGCCTTCGGCCCCGCTTTGCGCGGCGTGCAAGCCGTGACACCCGATCCCGCCGTCGTCACGCAAGCCTATGCCCAAGCGCAAGCGAAGCAGCCGCCGCTCGCGATCCCGGTGCCGGTGCCGGAGATGCCGCCGGACCAGCGACCGCTCTTCCAGTCGATGTTCTCCGATCGCGGCAGCCGGGCTGTGACGCAGGCCGTGAGCAGTCTGTGGACGCCGGCGGGCGTTGAGGCGCCGGCGCAAGCCAAGCCGCCGCTGATCCACAATCTGTTCAGCGATCCGCCCGCGGCCGCGGCCAAGCCGCCAGCCGGGAAGATCTAAAACCGCACGCGCTGATTACCGCATGGTTAATCGCGCCATAATTTCTATGGTGAACGCTTTGTTAAGCGTCGCCGGTTAGTATTCGCGTGCCGTCGCCGTGGGAGACGGTTGTCAGTCGCGTCAGGTCGTACAATGATTGTTCGTCAGTTTCTGCAGTGGATCCGCCATGCGCCGCCCGGCGAACGAGCCGAGGCCACTTCCGCGCTGGCCCGCGCCTATCTCTATTCCGATCTGTCGAACGACGATCTCGCCGCCGCCGAGGGCGCGATGATCATGCTGCTCGACGATCCGTCGCCGCTGGTGCGGCGCGCGCTCGCCGACGTGTTCGCCACCTCGCAGAAGGCGCCGCCGGTGGTGATCCGCGCGCTCGCCAACGATCAACCGGACATCGCCATGGCGATCCTCGCGCTGTCGCCGATGCTGGAGGAAGCCGATCTGGTCGATCTGATGGCGACCGCGCAGCCGGCCGTGCAAGCCGCCATCGCCAGCCGCGCCATGTTGACGCGCTCGCTCGCCGCGGCCATCGCCGAAGTCGGCTCGGCGCAGGCCTGTCTTGCGCTGCTGGAAAATTCCGACGCTGACATCGCACCGTTTTCTATCGACCGCGTGGTCGAGCGCTTCGGCCATCTGGCGGCAATCCGCGAGACCGTTCTGGCGCGCGCCGACCTGCCGATGGCGACCCGCCAGGCGCTGCTGGCCAAGCTGTCGCAAACGCTCGCCGGTTTCGTCGCCGGGCGGCAATGGCTCGGTCCCGAGCACGCGGAAGACGCCGCGCGCGAGGCTTGCGAGAAAGCGACGGTCGCGCTCGCCGCCGAGACGCCTTACGAGGAGGTCAGCCGGCTGGTGCAGCACTTGCGCGAAAGCGAGCAACTCACCGCCGGCATCATCCTGCGCGCGCTATTGTCCGGCAATGTTGTGCTGTTCGAGGAGGCGCTGGCGGATTTGTCCGGCCTACCGCTCGACCGCGTCACCAGCTACGTCCACGACCGCAATATTTCCGGCTTCGCCGCGCTCTACCGCAAGGCCGGGCTGCCGGACCAGGCCTATCCGGCGTTCCGCGAAGCGATCGCGGCGATGCGCGAAGGCGTCCTCATCGGCGAGCGCGGCGGGGACGGTCAGCTCAAACGGCGCATGGTCGAACGCGTGCTCGCCGTCTGCGAGGCCGAGCACGGCCGCGATTTGACCTCGCTCGTGGCGTTGCTGCGGCGGTTCGCGGTCGAGGCGGCGCGGGAGGAAGCGCGCATGTTCTGCGATGATCTGGTCGCCAACGACGATCGCGCGAGCCTGCCGCCGCTCATCGCCGACACCCGGCTGGTAGCGTAACACAGTCTTTGTGTCCCGGCGGAGCACGATGTGCAGCGGAGTGATGCGCCGCTGATCCGGGACCTTCCCAAATTCCGATTTTGTAACGGTCCCGGTTCTGCAGCGCACCGCTAAAGTGCAGCGCTGCGCCCGGGACACCGCATTTGCTCACTCCGGCGCGATCGACGGCCCGAGTATGTGTTCGAGCACGTCCGGCCGATCGCGATTCTCGTGGATGAGAAACTCGTCGGTCACCACCCGCAAGCGCTTGGTCAGCGTAGCGGCGAGCGCCTTGGCGTCGGAGCGGGAATATTCGCGGTGGATCGCGCGCACCGCATCGACATGCTGATCGACCAGCATGATCGGAATGCGGGTCACGTCCGGCGTGTGCTCGATCAACCGGCACAGGCTGTCGGCGGCAAGCGCCACCAGCGGAAATCCGAAGGTTGCGGCTTCGCCCTTGATGTCATGGGCGGCGTGGAACACCGCTTCCTTGTTGGCAGCGGTGAATCCGCCGGTCGCGATCAGGCGGCGGGCGGCGTCGAGCCGCTCGCATTCGGTCTCCATCCAGCTCGCGAATTCGGTCGACAGCTCGGCCAACGCCTTTTCCGCGCGCTCGACCGGATTGTCTTCGCCGGGCGCCGGCGGTTTGATGCTCACGACCCTGCGCAGCTTGTTTTCCGGCGTGATGACCTCGTGGTCGCCATAGGTCGCAACGGCGGTCGTGTTTTTTTTATGTGGCGCCATGGTGCATTGCCTTGTCAGCCGTTTAAGCGGACTTTTTCGGAAAGCGCGGTTTGCTTGATGACGTCGGCCTTGCCGCCCTTGCGGCGCTCGGTGCCGACATAGTTCGGATTGACGTTGCGACGGCGGTCGGGACCGAAATAGGTCTTGGTCTTGATGAACGGACGCGGATTGGCGACCACGTTGACGATGCGCTGATAGAGGCCCTTGGCGGAAATCGGCTTGGCCAGGAATTCGGTGATGCCGGCATCGCGCGCCGAGACGACGCGCTTCTTTTCCGAATGCCCGGTGAGCATGATGATCGGCACGTAAGGATTGGAATTGGCGCCGGGCTGGCGGATCATCTGGGTGAGCTCGAGGCCGTCGAAGATCGGCATCGCCCAGTCGGTGATGACGATATCCGGGCTGTGATGGGTGAAGGCTTCCAGGCCCGCGGCGCCGTCTTCCGCCTCATGCACCTCGCGCGCGCCGAAGCCATGCAGAAGGGTGCGCAGCATGCGGCGCATGTGGGCGTTGTCGTCGATGACGAGAAAACGCAGCCGGTTGAATTCGATGCGGACCATGGTGCCCCAGGGCCTCGGGCGTAGAGCCCGATACCAATGCGGAAAAGCTACTGGGCCGCCCTTAAGGAAGGGTTTAGGATACGCTTGCGGCGCGAGAAGCGCCCGGGCGATTTAAACCCACAGCCCGCCTGGACCCCCGACGCAGAACCGGCATTATTGGGGGCGGGCGGCCTTTGCGAACGGTCCGGCATGAAGACCCTATTGATACCGACCGAGGATCACGACGCCATGCCGGCGGTGCTGGAAGCCGCTCGGCTGGTCGCCCGGCAATTCGACAGCCACATGGAAGGCTTCGCCGTCCGTCCCTCGGCCGGAACCTACGTGACGGTCGAGCCGGTCAGCAGCCTGGCGATCTCGGGCGCCTTCGAGGGCGACACCGCCATCCAGGCGCGCGCCCAGTTCGAAGCCTTCATGAAGAGCCACGACGTCCCGCAGGCTGACCGCGAGCCCGCCGGATATTCCTATGCCTGGCCGCGCGCCGAGTCGGCGGAGGACGCGTATGTAGGGAGCTACGGTCGTAGTTTCGATCTCATCGTGCTCGGCCGGCCGGGCCCGGAGCCGGAAAATCCCCGCATGCCGCCGCTCGAAGCCGCGCTGTTCGACAGCGGTCGGCCGGTGCTGGTGGTGCCGAAGACCGCGCCGCAGACGCTTGCGCGCAACGTGCTGGTCGCTTGGAATCGCAGCACGCAGCAGGCGCGCACCAACATCTTCGCGCTGCCGCTGTTGCGCCTTGCCGACAAGGTGACGGTGCTGATGGTCGAGGGCGGCAGCGTGCAGGGCCCTTCGGCGGAGGAGGCGGCGCGGCATTTGCGCCGGAACGGGATCAAAGCGACCGCGTTGGCGGTCAAGCGCGGCGCACGCACGCCGGGAGAAATCATTCTCGAACACGCGTCGTCGCTCGGCTGCGATCTCCTGGTGAAGACCGCTTACACGCAGAGCCGGTTGCGGCAGATGATCTTCGGCGGGGCCACCCGCCACATCCTGGCAAATGCGACCTTGCCGGTCCTGATGGCGCACTGATAAGTCTGGCAGCCGCTCCGAAAGCAGGACTGAGCCATTTGTCGAACGGGCCCGACCAAAGCAAAAGCTCCGCCGGGCCGGTCGCCAAATATCCGGCGTTCCTCACCGTCTTCCCCTCGATCATGCTGCCGATGTTTCTGGCGGTGGTGGATCAGACCATCATCGCCACCGCCTTGCCGGCGATCGCGGCCTATACCGGGCAATTCGAGCGCGCCTCCTGGATCGTCGTCGCCTACCTCATCGCCTCAACCATCGCGGCGCCGATCTATGGCCGGCTGGGCGATTCCTTCGGCCGCCGCAAGTTGATGTTCGCGGCGCTCGCGGTGTTCATCGTCGCGTCGCTATTGTGCGCGGCAGCGCCCACCATCGAATTGCTCACACTCGCCCGCCTGTTGCAGGGGCTGGGCGGTGGCGGGCTGATGACGCTGTCGCAGGCGCTGGTCGGCGAGGCGATTCCGCCGCGCGAACGGGCGCGCTACCAGGGCTATCTGGCCGCGGTCGCGGTCTGCGCCAATACGTTCGGCCCGGTCGCTGGCGGCTATCTGACCGAGCAATTCGGCTGGCAGTCGATCTTCCTGGTCAATCTGCCGATCGGGCTTGGCGCGGTGTGCGCTGACCCGCCGCCTGCCAATCATCGAAGGTGGAGCGGCTTCCCTGGCGCGCCGACCCGGGCGGGCTCATCTTGTTCACGGTGTTCGTGGCCACGACGCTGCTCTCGCTCGAGCAGGTGCAGCACGTGGATCTCGAGCATGCTGCCGATCGGCGGCGGCCTGCTCGCCGCGGGTATTGTCGCGCTGGTGCTGCTGGTACGGCACGAGAACCGGGCGCCGTCACCGCTGATTCCGCTCGGGCTGCTGCGCCAGCCGGCGATCTGGCATAGCGACGCGCTCGCCGCTTGCCACGGCGCGGCACTGGTGTCGCTGATCACGTTTTTCCCGATTTATCTGCAGGTGGTGCGCGGGGCTTCGCCGTCGGAAACCGGCCTCCTGCTGGTGCCGCTCACCATCGGCATCGGCGCCGGCTCGCTGGTGACCGGCCGGCTGGTCAATAAGACCGGGCGCCTGACGGTTTTTCCGGTCGTCGGTCTTGCCGTGGTGACGGCAATCTTCATCGTGCTCGCTTTCTGGGTCTCGGCGCTCGGCACCGGCGCGGTCGCCGGCCTCTTGTTGTGAACGGCCTGTTCATGGGCACCGTGATGGGCGTGGTGCAGGTGAGCGTGCAGAGCGCCGCGGGGCCGGTGCGGCTCGGCGAAGCGGCCGCCTCGGTGCAGTTCTCGCGCTCGATCGGCGCGGCCTTCGGCACCGCGCTGGTGGCGACCGTGCTGTTCGCCTTTCTCGCGCTGCGCAATCCGGAAGCCGCGCGCGTGTTCGCCAGCATGGTCAAGCACACGGGCACGGGCGCCGCGCTACCGGCGGCGCAGCGGCTCGCCATTCAGGCCGATATCCGCGAGGCGTTCGGCGCCGCCTTTTTGACAATGGCGGTATTTTCAACCGGTGGTTTTTTCTTCGCGCTGACCAATCCGCTAAGGCGGATCTGACGCTTAGGCCTTCAACAGCGTCGCCATGATGCGCTCGCGGGTGAGCGGCAGCTCGCGGATGCGCGCGCCGAGCGCGTGCGAGACGGCGTTGCCGATCGCCGCGGCGGCCGGGCCGGCAGTGACCTCGCCGACGCCGAGCGGCACCTCGTCCTTGGTATTGATCAGTTCAATGTCGATCTCCGGCACCTCGCTGAATTTAAGCACCGGATAGGTCTCCCAGTCGAACGCGGCGACGCCTGAAACCGCGCCGGCGTCGAAGCGCACCTGCTCCTTGAGCACCCAGCTTGCCGACTGAATGATGCCGCCTTCGAGCTGGTTGAGCACGCCGTCCGGGTTAATGACGAGGC